>NZ_CP043311.1:600000-1964238 GCF_008807375.1 Pseudomonas lalkuanensis
CCAGAAGTAGCTAGTCTAACCGCAAGGGGGACGGTTACCACGGAGTGATTCATGACTGGGGTGAAGTCGTAACAAGGTAGCCGTAGGGGAACCTGCGGCTGGATCACCTCCTTAATCGAAGACATCAGCTTCTTCATAAGTTCCCACACGAATTGCTTGATTCAATTGCGAAGGCGATTGGGTCTGTAGCTCAGTTGGTTAGAGCGCACCCCTGATAAGGGTGAGGTCGGCAGTTCGAATCTGCCCAGACCCACCAATTGTCGCGGGGTCGAATGACCGGTTGACATTGGGGCCATAGCTCAGCTGGGAGAGCGCCTGCTTTGCACGCAGGAGGTCAGGAGTTCGATCCTCCTTGGCTCCACCACTCTCAGTTAGGCAGACCAAGAGCTCAGAATTGAATATCCGTGGTTGGATATTGAATTCTGAACTTTGTTTCAGAATCGTTCTTTAAAAATTCGGGTATGTGATAGAAGTGACTTATTGGGTGTTTCACTGCACTCAATAATTCAAGGCAAAATTTGCGAGTTCAAGCGCGAATTTTCGGCGAATGTCGTCTTCACCCCTATGATCGCAGGCAGATTGCTTGGGGTTATATGGTCAAGTGAAGAAGCGCATACGGTGGATGCCTTGGCAGTCAGAGGCGATGAAAGACGTGGTAGCCTGCGATAAGCTTCGGGGAGTCGGCAAACAGACTTTGATCCGGAGATCTCTGAATGGGGGAACCCACCTAGGATAACCTAGGTATCTTGTACTGAATCCATAGGTGCAAGAGGCGAACCAGGGGAACTGAAACATCTAAGTACCCTGAGGAACAGAAATCAACCGAGATTCCCTTAGTAGTGGCGAGCGAACGGGGACTAGCCCTTAAGCTTCTTGGATTTTAGCGGAACGCTCTGGAAAGTGCGGCCATAGTGGGTGATAGCCCCGTACGCGAAAGGGTCCAGGAAGTGAAATCGAGTAGGACGGAGCACGTGAAACTTTGTCTGAATATGGGGGGACCATCCTCCAAGGCTAAATACTACTGACTGACCGATAGTGAACCAGTACCGTGAGGGAAAGGCGAAAAGAACCCCGGAGAGGGGAGTGAAATAGAACCTGAAACCGTATGCGTACAAGCAGTGGGAGCCTACTTTGTTAGGTGACTGCGTACCTTTTGTATAATGGGTCAGCGACTTATATTCAGTGGCGAGCTTAACCGTATAGGGGAGGCGTAGCGAAAGCGAGTCTTAATAGGGCGTTTAGTCGCTGGGTATAGACCCGAAACCGGGCGATCTATCCATGGGCAGGTTGAAGGTTAGGTAACACTGACTGGAGGACCGAACCGACTACCGTTGAAAAGTTAGCGGATGACCTGTGGATCGGAGTGAAAGGCTAATCAAGCTCGGAGATAGCTGGTTCTCCTCGAAAGCTATTTAGGTAGCGCCTCACGTATCACTCCAGGGGGTAGAGCACTGTTTCGGCTAGGGGGTCATCCCGACTTACCAAACCGATGCAAACTCCGAATACCTGGAAGTGTCAGCGTGGGAGACACACGGCGGGTGCTAACGTCCGTCGTGAAAAGGGAAACAACCCAGACCGTCAGCTAAGGTCCCAAAGTTCTAGTTAAGTGGGAAACGATGTGGGAAGGCTTAGACAGCTAGGAGGTTGGCTTAGAAGCAGCCATCCTTTAAAGAAAGCGTAATAGCTCACTAGTCGAGTCGGCCTGCGCGGAAGATGTAACGGGGCTCAAACTAGACACCGAAGCTACGGGTTCGTCGTAAGACGAGCGGTAGAGGAGCGTTCTGTAAGCCTGTGAAGGTGAGTTGAGAAGCTTGCTGGAGGTATCAGAAGTGCGAATGCTGACATGAGTAACGACAATGCGAGTGAAAAACTCGCACGCCGAAAGACCAAGGGTTCCTGCGCAACGTTAATCGACGCAGGGTGAGTCGGCCCCTAAGGCGAGGCAGAAATGCGTAGTCGATGGGAAGCGGGTTAATATTCCCGCACTTCTAGTTACTGCGATGGAGGGACGGAGAAGGCTAGGCCAGCTTGGCGTTGGTTGTCCAAGTTTAAGGTGGTAGGCCGAACACTTAGGCAAATCCGGGTGTTCAAGGCCGAGAGCTGATGACGAGTGTTCTTCTAGAACACGAAGTGGTTGATGCCATGCTTCCAGGAAAAGCTTCTAAGCTTCAGGTAACTAGGAACCGTACCCCAAACCGACACAGGTGGTTGGGTAGAGAATACCAAGGCGCTTGAGAGAACTCGGGTGAAGGAACTAGGCAAAATGGCACCGTAACTTCGGGAGAAGGTGCGCCGGTGAGGGTGAACGATTTACTCGGTAAGCCCATGCCGGTCGAAGATACCAGGCCGCTGCGACTGTTTATTAAAAACACAGCACTCTGCAAACACGAAAGTGGACGTATAGGGTGTGACGCCTGCCCGGTGCCGGAAGGTTAATTGATGGGGTTAGCGCAAGCGAAGCTCTTGATCGAAGCCCCGGTAAACGGCGGCCGTAACTATAACGGTCCTAAGGTAGCGAAATTCCTTGTCGGGTAAGTTCCGACCTGCACGAATGGCGTAACGATGGCGGCGCTGTCTCCACCCGAGACTCAGTGAAATTGAAATCGCTGTGAAGATGCAGTGTATCCGCGGCTAGACGGAAAGACCCCGTGAACCTTTACTGTAGCTTTGCACTGGACTTTGAGCCTGCTTGTGTAGGATAGGTGGGAGGCTTTGAAGCGAGGACGCCAGTTCTCGTGGAGCCATCCTTGAAATACCACCCTGGCATGCTTGAGGTTCTAACTCTGGTCCGTCATCCGGATCGAGGACAGTGTATGGTGGGCAGTTTGACTGGGGCGGTCTCCTCCTAAAGAGTAACGGAGGAGTACGAAGGTGCGCTCAGACCGGTCGGAAATCGGTCGCAGAGTATAAAGGCAAAAGCGCGCTTGACTGCGAGACAGACACGTCGAGCAGGTACGAAAGTAGGTCTTAGTGATCCGGTGGTTCTGTATGGAAGGGCCATCGCTCAACGGATAAAAGGTACTCCGGGGATAACAGGCTGATACCGCCCAAGAGTTCATATCGACGGCGGTGTTTGGCACCTCGATGTCGGCTCATCACATCCTGGGGCTGAAGCCGGTCCCAAGGGTATGGCTGTTCGCCATTTAAAGTGGTACGCGAGCTGGGTTTAGAACGTCGTGAGACAGTTCGGTCCCTATCTGCCGTGGACGTTTGAGATTTGAGAGGGGCTGCTCCTAGTACGAGAGGACCGGAGTGGACGAACCTCTGGTGTTCCGGTTGTCACGCCAGTGGCATTGCCGGGTAGCTATGTTCGGAAGAGATAACCGCTGAAAGCATCTAAGCGGGAAACTCGCCTCAAGATGAGATCTCACTGGGATCTTGAATCCCCTGAAGGGCCGTCGAAGACTACGACGTTGATAGGTTGGGTGTGTAAGCGCTGTGAGGCGTTGAGCTAACCAATACTAATTGCCCGTGAGGCTTGACCATATAACACCCAAACAATCTGGTGATTGTGGGTGCGACTGGTGAAGTCGACAGACCGAAAATTGGCCTGAACCGCAAACAGACTGTCACATACCTGATTCGGGGTAGCGTCCCAGACGATGCCCCAACCGAATTGCTTGACGACCATAGAGCGTTGGAACCACCTGATCCCATCCCGAACTCAGCAGTGAAACGACGCATCGCCGATGGTAGTGTGGAGCTTCTCCATGTGAGAGTAGGTCATCGTCAAGCTTCTATCCTAAACCCCCGATACGCCCAGGCGTGTCGGGGGTTTGTCTTTGGCCCGAGAAAATTCAGGTTCACTGCGGCAGGTGTCCTGTTGCTTGATCCGCCCGCCCGGCGCGGGCTGGATTTCTATGCAATCAGGATGTGCATGGATATGATGCGTGCCTCATTGTGAGCCGGATCCAGCACATGCTGACGTTATTGAAACTTCTGCAGGACGGATGCTTCCATTCAGGTCAGGCCTTGGGTGACGCTCTTGGTGTGAGCAGGAGTGCTGTCTGGAAGCAGCTGCAGCAACTGGAGGCGGATCTCGGTCTTCCGATTTATAAGGTTCGTGGCCGAGGTTATCGGTTGCAGAGCCCATTGAGTCTGCTCGACCGAAGCATCCTGGAGAGGGAGGGCTGCCCTTGGTCGCATCAGATATTCAATTCGCTGGATTCCACCAATGCCGAAACGATGCGTCGTTTGGGCGCGGGCGCCGTGCCACCCTTTGCTGTCATCGCTGAGCGGCAGACAGAGGGCAGGGGGCGAAGAGGGCGTCGATGGGTGAGTCCCTATGCCCAGAACCTCTACTACAGTCTCGCATTGCGCGTCGATGGCGGTGCTCGCCAGCTCGAAGGCCTCAGCCTGGTCGTTGGCCTGGCTGTATTGAAGACATTGCGTTCATTTGGATTGGCCGAGGCTGGTCTCAAATGGCCAAACGATCTCCTGGTGGGTAATCGCAAGATTGCCGGGATTCTCCTCGAGCTCCTGGGGGATCCTGCTGATATCTGTCATGTGGTGGTTGGCATTGGAGTCAACGTGAACATGCAACTGGCCACTGAGGATATCGATCAGCCCTGGACATCCATGCGTACGGAGACCGGGGTTCTCGTCGACAGAAATGCATTGGTTGCCCGCTTGAATGAACACCTGGAAGACTACCTTGGGCGTCATAAGAGGGAAGGGTTCGCTGCCCTGCGCGCGGAGTGGGAGGGCGCCCATCTCTGGCAAGGACGACTGGTCAATCTGACCGCAGGTACACAGAGCATCCAGGGACGGGTCATGGGGATCGATGCGACAGGCGCCTTGCGCCTCAGTGTCGATGGCGAAGAGCGAGCTTATAGCGGTGGAGAGCTCAGTTTGAGGTTGAGTGATGATTCTTGAGCTTGACTGCGGCAACAGCTTTATCAAGTGGCGTGTAATCGACAATGAGCAGCTGGTTGCGCTTGCGGGGGGTGTCGTCGGTTCCGATGAGGAGCTTATATCTGCGCTGCAGGCAACTGCTGGCTTGGCGCTTCGCCAATGCCGACTGGTGAGCGTTCGTTCCGACGACGAAACTCGAGTGCTGACCAGTCGGCTGCACGAAGTCTTTGGTGTGTCCTGTGTCTGTGCGTCGCCTGCCATTGAGATGGCGGGAGTTCGCAATGGTTACTCTGAATATCAGCGTCTCGGACTGGATCGTTGGGTGGCCGTCCTCGGGGCATATCACATCGCTCGTAAGCCTTGCCTGGTCCTCGATCTCGGTACAGCTGTGACATCCGACCTTGTGACTGCGGGTGGGGAGCATCTCGGCGGATTCATCTGCCCGGGGATGCCGCTTATGCGTAATCAGCTGCGTACCCATACCCGGCGAATTCGCTATGACGATGAGGCTGCGGAAAAGGCGTTGCTCGACATGGCGCCCGGGCGCTCGACAGTCGAGGCGGTGGAGCGGGGGTGCCTGTTGATGCTTCGCGGTTTTGTTCAGGCGCAGATAGAACTGGCCTCCGAGTATCTTGGGGAAGAGTTCGAAGTCTTCCTTACTGGTGGTGATGCGCTCCTTGTCAGGGATGTGCTGCCGCGCGCCAGAGTGTTGCCTGATCTGGTGTTCGCCGGCCTGGCGATCGCCTGTCCATTGCATTGAGGTCGTTCCATGCGTTGGTTGTTTCTATTTCTCCTGGTTCTCAATCTCTTCTACTACGTCTGGCATCAGCAGCAGGCACCTCTGCGGCCAAAGGAGGTGGAGACTCTTTCCCTTTATAAGGGCGGGCAGCAGGACATCCGGCTGCTCAGCGAGTCCGGGAACGCCCAGCCGCGGCGCAGTGCTCCTGCGGCCGCGCCCGCCGAGGAGGCCGTATGTCTGTTCCTGGGTGGATTCGAGCGTGAAGAACAGGCTCGCGAAGTCGAGCAACGGCTTATCAGTCTGGATGTTCGTTCTGCGGTTCAACCTGTCGACGCCGCTGCAGGGACGGATTATTGGGTGTACCTAGCCCCTCTCGCTTCAAGGGAAGCGTCCCTGCGCCAGCTCAAGGAGCTCCAGGCGCGGAAAATCGACAGCTATATCGTGACCCAGGGTGACCTGGTCAACGGAATCTCTCTTGGAATCTTCCCGCGTATGGATTCTGCTGCGAGCGTAATGCAGCGTCTGCGAGACGCGGGTTATGAGCCTTTCATGCGGGAATTGTCTCGCGCGCACCGTGATTACTGGGTTCGCGTGGCCCCTGAAAGCCGCAGGCTGATTGCTGATCCGTTGCTCGAACAGCTGTCTCGAGATTTTTTTGGGCTAAAACATCAACTTATGCCGTGCGAGGGTGTTGCATCTCCTCGTTAGCTTGAATAGAATGGCGCCCGCTTCGCAGGGTGGCCCAGAAGGCTGAAATGCGAAGCTGCTGTCAAATGAAGCTAACCTCAAGATTTTAATGAGAAAAAGCTTGACAGTAGGGTGGCAGATGTTGAAAATGCCGCCTCACTTTGGAGGGGTTCCCGAGCGGCCAAAGGGATCAGACTGTAAATCTGACGTCATAGACTTCGAAGGTTCGAATCCTTCCCCCTCCACCAGATTCAAAGCGAGAGCTGCGAGCTCCGCGGGTATAGTTCAGTGGTAGAACCTCAGCCTTCCAAGCTGATGATGCGGGTTCGATTCCCGCTACCCGCTCCAGGTTTGCTGTTTTCGTAATGTGTTTGGCTCATGTAGCTCAGCTGGTAGAGCACACCCTTGGTAAGGGTGAGGTCAGCGGTTCAAATCCGCTCATGAGCTCCATCTTAACAAAGGCAGATATGAAAATATCTGCCTTTGTTTTAATGGTGGCGTGACTCGCTCAATTCTTTGATGGGAGACGTTCTCGATGGCTAAAGAAAAGTTCGAACGTAACAAACCGCACGTCAACGTCGGCACCATTGGTCACGTCGACCATGGCAAGACCACTCTGACTGCTGCTCTGACCAAGGTCTGCTCCGAGACCTGGGGTGGTTCGGCTCGTGCTTTCGACCAGATCGACAACGCTCCGGAAGAGAAGGCTCGCGGTATCACCATCAACACCTCCCACGTTGAGTACGATTCCGCCATTCGTCACTACGCTCACGTTGACTGCCCTGGTCACGCTGACTACGTGAAGAACATGATCACCGGTGCTGCCCAGATGGATGGCGCGATCCTGGTTTGCTCCGCTGCTGACGGCCCCATGCCGCAGACCCGCGAGCACATCCTGCTGTCCCGCCAGGTAGGTGTTCCTTACATCGTCGTGTTCCTGAACAAGGCCGACATGGTTGACGACGCCGAGCTGCTGGAGCTGGTCGAAATGGAAGTTCGCGACCTGCTGAACACCTACGACTTCCCGGGCGACGACACTCCGATCGTGGTCGGTTCCGCTCTGATGGCGCTGGAGGGCAAGGACGACAACGAAATCGGCGTTTCCGCCGTTCGTAAGCTGGTGGAGACCCTGGACTCCTACATTCCGGAGCCGGTGCGTGCCATCGACCAGCCGTTCCTGATGCCGATCGAGGACGTGTTCTCCATCTCCGGCCGCGGTACCGTGGTAACCGGTCGTGTTGAGCGCGGCATCGTCAAGGTGGGCGAGGAAATCGAAATCGTCGGTATCCGTCCGACCACCAAGACCACCTGCACCGGTGTGGAAATGTTCCGCAAGCTGCTCGACGAAGGTCGTGCTGGTGAGAACGTTGGCGCCCTGCTGCGCGGCACCAAGCGTGACGACGTAGAGCGTGGTCAGGTCCTGGCCAAGCCGGGTACCATCAAGCCGCACACCAAGTTCGAGTGCGAAGTGTACGTCCTGTCCAAGGAAGAAGGTGGTCGTCACACCCCGTTCTTCAAGGGCTATCGTCCGCAGTTCTACTTCCGTACCACTGACGTGACCGGTAACTGCGAACTGCCGGAAGGCGTAGAGATGGTAATGCCGGGCGACAACATCAAGATGGTTGTCACCCTGATCGCTCCGATCGCCATGGAAGACGGCCTGCGCTTCGCGATTCGCGAAGGCGGTCGTACCGTTGGTGCCGGCGTGGTTGCCAAGATCATCGAATAACGACTTGATCTTGGTCTGTCAGGCCGGCATAATGGTCGGCCTGACTTTGTTACAGGCCAGTAGCTCAATTGGCAGAGCGGCGGTCTCCAAAACCGCAGGTTGGGGGTTCGATTCCCTCCTGGCCTGCCAGATTCCAAGAAAGAGAATCTGGCATTTTTCCTCACAGGATCCTAGCTGATGAATGCCAAGGCTGAAGCCAAAGAAACACGCTTCGACGTTCTGAAGTGGGTCGTTGTGGTGGCTCTTGTCGCTGTTGGTGTGGTCGGCAATCAGTATTTCTCCGCTGAGCCGATCCTGTACCGTGTTCTCGCGCTGCTCGCTCTTGCTGCTGTTGCTGCTGTTGTGGCTCTGCAGACTGCCAAGGGTCAGGCTTTCTTCGTTCTTGCCAAGGAAGCGCGCGCAGAAATTCGCAAGGTTGTTTGGCCGACCCGTCAGGAAACCACCCAGACCACTCTGATTGTCGTGGCTGTCGTGCTGGTAATGGCGCTGCTGTTGTGGGGGCTTGATACCCTGCTCGGCTGGCTTGTTTCGTTGATTGTTGGTTAATAGGTGCGCCGTGGCTAAGCGTTGGTACGTTGTGCATGCTTACTCGGGTTACGAGAAGCATGTCATGCGCTCGCTGATCGAGCGCGTCAAGCTGGCTGGCATGGAAGACGAGTTCGGCGAGATTCTGGTTCCCACTGAAGAAGTGGTGGAAATGCGCAATGGCCAGAAGCGCAAGAGCGAGCGTAAGTTCTTCCCTGGCTATGTGCTGGTCCAGATGGAGATGAATGAGGCGACTTGGCACCTGATCAAGGATACGCCTCGTGTCATGGGTTTCATTGGCGGTACTGCCGACAAGCCTGCGCCGATTACCGAGAAAGAAGCCGAGGCCATCCTGCGTCGCGTTGCCGACAGCGGTGACAAGCCGAAGCCGAAGACTCTGTTCGAGCCGGGTGAAACTGTGCGAGTCATCGATGGTCCGTTTGCGGACTTCAATGGTGTCGTTGAAGAAGTCAACTACGAGAAGAGCCGGATCCAGGTGGCCGTGCTCATCTTCGGCCGCTCTACCCCGGTAGAGCTGGAGTTCAGTCAGGTCGAGAAGGCTTAACTGACAATGGCATCCCAACCCCGCAGCCCTAGGTTGCGGGGTTTTGTCGTCACTGGGATAAACGCGAAAGCAATCGGGGAGCCTTCGGGCGCTAGAACCCGTAACTGGAGTTATACATGGCTAAGAAGATTCAAGCTTATATCAAGCTGCAAGTGAAGGCCGGTCAGGCCAACCCGTCGCCGCCGGTCGGCCCCGCTCTGGGTCAGCACGGCGTGAACATCATGGAGTTCTGCAAGGCGTTCAACGCCAAGACCCAGGGCCTCGAGCCGGGTCTGCCGACTCCCGTGATCATCACCGTATACAGCGACCGCAGCTTCACTTTCGAGACCAAGAGCACCCCGGCTTCCGTGCTGCTGAAAAAAGCAGCCGGCATCACCAGTGGCTCGCCGCGTCCGAACACCCAGAAAGTAGGCACCGTTACCCGTGCTCAGCTGGAAGAGATCGCCAAAGCCAAGAAGGCTGATCTGACTGCAGCTGACCTGGATGCGGCCGTGCGTAGCATCGCCGGTTCCGCGCGTAGCATGGGCCTGAACGTGGAGGGTGTGTAATGGCTAAGCTGACCAAGCGCCAAAAGGCTATCGCCGAGAAAGTAGAAGCTGGCAAGCAGTACGCTTTCGAAGACGCCGCCAAACTGCTGGCTGAACTGGCTACCTCCAAGTTCAAAGAGTCTGTTGACGTCGCCATCAATCTGGGCGTCGATCCGCGTAAATCCGACCAGGTCGTTCGTGGTGCCACCGTTCTGCCGAACGGCACCGGCAAGAGCGTCCGCGTTGCCGTGTTCACCCAGGGTCCGGCTGCGGAAGCTGCTCTGGCTGCCGGCGCTGAGAAAGTCGGTATGGACGAGCTGGCTGCCGAAATGAAGGCCGGCGACCTGAACTACGACGTCGTCATCGCCTCCCCGGACGCGATGCGTGTTGTGGGTCAGCTGGGCCAGATTCTCGGTCCGCGCGGCCTGATGCCGAACCCGAAGGTCGGCACCGTTACTCCGGACGTCGCTACCGCTGTCAAGAATGCCAAGGCTGGTCAGGTGCGTTTCCGTACCGACAAGAACGGCATCATCCACGCCTCCGTTGGCAAGGTCGACTTCGAGCCGATCAAGCTGAAGCAGAACGTGGAAGCCCTGCTGGCTGACCTGAAGCGTCTGAAGCCGTCCACCTCCAAGGGTGTGTACCTGAAGCGCGTGACCCTGAGCACTACCATGGGCCCGGGTCTGCAGATCGATCAGGCTTCCCTCGAAGGCTAAGTGATAAAAGCGCGACGGATTCGTCCGTCGCGCCAGGTATTGGGGTCCCTGCCTGGCGGGGGCTATCCAAGACCGTAGGCGGCAGGAGCCTTAAACCGGGAAGCGATTCCCAGGCCTACGCAGATGGTGCTCCCGATTCGTTTACCGAATCAGACACCAAAACGCCGTCCGGCCCCGGCTGGACGAAACGGTAACATCCAGGAGTTAGACCCGTGGCAATTAAACTCGAAGACAAGAAGGCCATCGTCGCTGAAGTCAACGAGGCTGCCAAAGCTGGCCTGTCCGCTGTCGTGGCCGATGCCCGTGGCGTGACCGTAGCCGCTATGACCGGACTCCGTAAAGAGGCCCGCGAAGCTGGCGTATACGTGCGTGTCGTACGTAACACCCTGGCTCGCCGCGCCGTTGCCGGCACTCAGTTCGAAGTGCTCAACGACGTGTTCAAAGGCCCGACCCTGATTGCGTTCTCCAACGAACATCCGGGCGCCGCTGCCCGTATCTTCAAGGAATTCGCCAAGGGTCAGGACAAGTTCGAGATCAAGGCCGCTGCATTCGAGGGCCAGTTCCTCGCAGCCAATCAGATCGACGTACTGGCGACCCTGCCGACCTACAACGAAGCCGTTGCACAGCTGATGAGCGTGATCCAAGGCGCTACCAGCAAGCTGGCTCGTACTCTGGCGGCTATTCGCGACCAGAAAGAAGGCGCTGCTGCCTGATTCAGGCCGCATAACCCTCTTTCAGCTGAATCTTTAAATTTTGATGGCCGCGAAGGCTGTCCACCAATACAGGAATTAGAGTCATGGCTCTGACCAACGAAGACATCATCAACGCCGTATCCGAAATGTCCGTCATGCAGATCGTTGAACTGATCAAGGCGATGGAAGAGAAGTTCGGTGTTACCGCTGCTGCCGCCGTTGCCGCTGGCCCGGCTGCTGCCGCTGCTGTTGTTGAAGAACAAACCGAGTTCACCATCGTTCTGGCCGAAGCCGGCGAGAAGAAAGTGAACGTGATCAAGGTTGTTCGCGAACTGACCGGTCTGGGTCTGAAAGAAGCCAAGGCAGTTGTTGACGGCGCCCCGGGCGTTGTTAAAGAAGGCGCTTCGAAAGAAGAAGCTGAAGCTGCCAAGAAGGCCCTGGAAGAAGCTGGCGCCAAAGTCGAGCTCAAGTAAGCGACGACCTTGCGTCAACAGCCTCCGCGCTTCGCGCAAGGCTGACGGCTGGTGGCTTATGCCACCGGCCTTTTTCCGTTCTAGGTGGTTGTCTCCGGACGCCGCCTGGGACGTGACCCGACCTCCAGTGGGAGGCGGAGCAAACCAAGGGGTTTGCACGATTTTCTGGCTACTCCCGTCGGAGGGGCCAAACAAGCAGGTGACCAAGCTGGGGAACGCTGATGGCTTACTCATACACTGAGAAAAAACGTATCCGCAAAGACTTTAGCAAGTTGCCGGACGTCATGGATGTACCCTACCTCCTGGCCATCCAGCTGGATTCGTATCGCGAATTCCTGCAGGCGGGAGTCAGCAAAGAGCAATTCCGTGACATCGGCCTGCACGCGGCCTTCAAGTCTGTTTTCCCGATCATCAGCTATTCCGGCAACGCCGCTCTGGAATATGTCGGCTATCGCCTGGGTGAGCCGGCGTTCGATGTCAAGGAATGCGTGCTGCGTGGCGTGACCTTCGCCGTGCCGCTGCGGGTAAAAGTCCGTCTGATCATTTTCGACAAAGAGTCGTCGAACAAAGCGATCAAGGACATCAAGGAACAAGAAGTCTACATGGGGGAAATCCCCCTGATGACCGAGAACGGCACCTTCATCATCAACGGTACCGAGCGCGTCATCGTTTCCCAGTTGCACCGTTCTCCGGGTGTGTTCTTCGACCACGACCGTGGCAAGACCCACAGCTCGGGCAAGCTGCTGTACTCCGCTCGAATCATCCCCTACCGCGGTTCCTGGCTGGACTTCGAGTTCGATCCGAAGGATTGCGTGTTCGTCCGTATCGACCGTCGCCGCAAACTGCCGGCTACCGTCCTGCTGCGCGCGCTGAACTACAGCACTGAAGAAGTGCTGAACGCCTTCTATGCCACCAACGTATTCCACGTGAAGGGCGAAGGCCTGCACCTGGAACTGGTTCCGCAGCGTCTGCGTGGCGAGATCGCCGTGTTCGACATCAAGGACCAGAGTGGCAAGGTGATTGTTGAGCAGGGCCGTCGTATCACCGCCCGCCACATCAACCAGCTGGAAAAGGCTGGCATCAAGGAGCTGGAAGTCCCGATGGACTACGTGCTTGGCCGTACCAGCGCCAAGGCTATCGTGCATCCGGCTACCGGCGAGATCATTGCCGAGTGCAATACCGAGCTGACCACCGACCTGCTGGTGAAGATCGCCAAGGCCCAGGTAGTCCGCATCGAGACCCTGTACACCAACGACATCGACTGCGGTCCGTTCATTTCGGACACCCTGAAGATCGACTCCACCGGCAACCAGCTGGAAGCCCTGGTCGAGATCTACCGCATGATGCGTCCTGGCGAGCCGCCGACCAAGGAAGCCGCCGAAACCCTGTTCAACAACCTGTTCTTCAGCGCCGAGCGTTACGACCTGTCCGCCGTCGGTCGCATGAAGTTCAATCGCCGCATCGGTCGTACCGAGATCGAAGGCTCCGGCGTGCTGAGCAAGGAAGACATCGTTGACGTACTGAAGACCCTGGTCGACATCCGTAACGGCAAGGGCATCGTCGACGATATCGACCACCTGGGTAACCGTCGCGTACGTTGCGTTGGCGAAATGGCCGAGAACCAGTTCCGTGTCGGCCTCGTGCGTGTAGAGCGCGCGGTCAAGGAACGTCTGTCCATGGCCGAAAGCGAAGGCCTGATGCCTCAGGACCTGATCAACGCCAAGCCGGTGGCTGCTGCGATCAAGGAGTTCTTCGGCTCCAGCCAGCTGTCCCAGTTCATGGACCAGAACAACCCGCTCTCCGAGATCACCCACAAGCGCCGTGTTTCCGCACTCGGCCCGGGCGGTCTGACTCGTGAACGTGCAGGCTTCGAAGTCCGCGACGTACACCCGACCCACTACGGCCGCGTGTGCCCGATCGAAACCCCTGAAGGTCCGAACATCGGTCTGATCAACTCCCTGGCGACCTACGCCCGCACCAACCAGTACGGCTTCCTGGAAAGCCCGTACCGCGTGGTCAAGGAAGGTACGGTCACCGACGACATCGTCTTCCTCTCCGCTATCGAAGAGGCTGACCACGTCATCGCCCAGGCTTCCGCCACCCTGAACGAACAGGGTCAACTGGTGGACGAGCTGGTAGCCGTACGTCACCTGAACGAGTTCACCGTCAAGGCGCCGGAAGACGTGACCCTGATGGACGTGTCGCCGAAGCAGGTCGTTTCCGTCGCTGCCTCGCTGATTCCGTTCCTCGAGCACGACGACGCCAACCGTGCACTCATGGGCTCGAACATGCAGCGTCAGGCCGTGCCGACCCTGCGTGCCGACAAGCCTCTGGTAGGTACCGGCATGGAGCGCAACGTCGCCCGTGACTCCGGTGTCTGCGTCGTGGCCCGTCGTGGCGGCGTGATCGACTCCGTCGACGCCAGCCGTATCGTGGTTCGCGTCAACGACGACGAAGTCGAGACCGGCGAAGCAGGTGTGGATATCTACAACCTGACCAAATACACCCGTTCCAACCAGAACACCTGCATCAACCAGCGTCCGCTGGTGCAGAAGGGTGATGTGGTCGCTCGTGCCGACATCCTCGCCGATGGTCCGTCCACCGACATGGGTGAACTCGCTCTGGGTCAGAACATGCGCGTAGCGTTCATGCCCTGGAACGGTTTCAACTTCGAGGACTCCATCTGCCTGTCCGAGCGTGTGGTGCAGGAAGATCGCTTCACCACCATCCACATCCAGGAACTGACCTGTGTGGCGCGTGACACCAAGCTCGGCCCAGAGGAAATCACCGCGGACATCCCGAACGTGGGTGAGGCTGCGCTGAACAAGCTGGACGAGGCCGGTATCGTTTACGTCGGTGCCGAAGTACAGGCTGGCGACATCCTGGTCGGCAAGGTCACCCCGAAAGGCGAAACCCAGCTGACTCCGGAAGAGAAGCTGCTGCGTGCGATCTTCGGCGAGAAGGCGTCCGACGTGAAGGACACTTCCCTGCGCGTGCCGACCGGCACCAAGGGCACCGTCATCGACGTGCAGGTCTTCACCCGCGATGGCGTCGAACGCGACTCGCGCGCCCTGTCCATCGAGAAGATGCAGCTGGATGAGATCCGCAAGGACCTGAACGAGGAGTTCCGTATCGTCGAAGGCGCCACCTTCGAGCGTCTGCGTTCCGCTCTTGTCGGCCAGGTTGCCGAAGGCGGCGCGGGCCTGAAGAAGGGCACCGAAATCACCGACGAGTACCTCGATGGTCTCGAGCGCGGCCAGTGGTTCAAGCTGCGCATGTCGGAAGACGCTCTTAACGAGCAGCTGGAGAAGGCACAGGCCTACCTGTCCGACCGTCGCCAGATGCTGGACGACAAGTTCGAAGACAAGAAGCGCAAGCTGCAGCAGGGCGACGACCTGGCTCCGGGCGTGCTGAAGATCGTCAAGGTCTACCTGGCCATCAAGCGTCGCATCCAGCCGGGCGACAAGATGGCGGGCCGTCACGGTAACAAGGGTGTGGTCTCCGTGATCATGCCGGTCGAAGACATGCCGCACGACGCCAATGGCACTCCGGTGGATATCGTTCTGAACCCGCTGGGCGTACCGTCTCGTATGAACGTCGGTCAGATCCTCGAAACTCACCTGGGCCTCGCAGCCAAGGGCCTGGGCGAGAAGATCAACCGCATGATGGAAGAGCAGCGCAAGATTGCTGAACTGCGTGAGTTCCTCCACGAGATCTACAACGAGATCGGTGGCCGTCAGGAAAACCTGAACGAGCTGAGTGACCAGGAAATCCTGGACCTGGCGAAGAACCTGAAGGGCGGCGTACCCATGGCCACCCCGGTGTTCGACGGCGCCAAGGAAAGCGAGATCAAGGCCATGCTGAAGCTCGCTGACTTGCCGGAGAGCGGTCAGATGCGCCTGTTCGACGGTCGTACCGGCAATCAGTTCGAGCGTCCGACCACCGTCGGCTACATGTACATGCTCAAGCTGAACCACCTGGTCGACGACAAGATGCACGCACGTTCCACCGGTTCCTACAGCCTGGTTACCCAGCAGCCGCTGGGTGGTAAGGCGCAGTTCGGTGGCCAGCGTTTCGGGGAGATGGAGGTCTGGGCACTGGAAGCCTACGGCGCCGCCTACACCCTGCAGGAAATGCTGACCGTGAAGTCGGACGACGTGAACGGCCGGACCAAGATGTACAAGAACATCGTGGACGGCGATCACCGCATGGAGGCCGGCATGCCCGAGTCCTTCAACGTGCTGATCAAAGAGATCCGCTCGCTCGGCATCGACATCGAACTGGAAACCGAATAACACGCGACGCCCAAAACGCTACGGCTGGTCAAGGCCGGCCGTAGCGGGTCCGTGAGGAGGAAAGGCCTTGAAAGACTTGCTGAATCTGTTGAAAAACCAGGGTCAAATCGAAGAGTTCGATGCCATCCGTATTGGTCTGGCCTCGCCCGAGATGATCCGTTCCTGGTCCTTCGGTGAAGTGAAGAAGCCGGAGACCATCAACTACCGTACCTTCAAGCCGGAGCGCGATGGCCTTTTCTGCGCCAAGATCTTCGGCCCGGTGAAGGACTACGAGTGCCTGTGCGGTAAGTACAAGCGCCTCAAGCACCGCGGTGTGATCTGCGAGAAGTGCGGCGTTGAAGTCGCTCTGGCCAAAGTGCGCCGTGAGCGCATGGGCCACATCGAGCTGGCTTCGCCCGTTGCTCACATCTGGTTCCTGAAGTCCCTGCCGTCCCGTATCGGCCTGCTGCTGGACATGACCCTGCGTGACATCGAGCGCGTGCTCTATTTCGAGAGCTACGTGGTGATCGATCCGGGCATGACCACCCTGGAGAAAGGCCAGCTGCTGAACGACGAGCAGTACTTCGAAGCCCTCGAAGAGTTCGGTGACGACTTCGATGCCCGCATGGGTGCCGAAGCCGTTCGCGAGCTGCTCAACGCCATCGATCTGGAGCACGAGATCGGCCGCCTGCGCGAAGAGATTCCGCAGACCAACTCGGAAACCAAGATCAAGAAGCTGTCCAAGCGCCTGAAGCTGATGGAAGCCTTCAAGGACTCCGGCAACCATCCGGAGTGGATGGTGCTGACCGTCCTGCCGGTGCTGCCGCCGGACCTGCGTCCGCTGGTTCCGCTGGATGGCGGTCGCTTTGCGACTTCCGACCTGAACGATCTGTATCGTCGCGTCATCAACCGTAACAACCGTCTGAAGCGCCTGCTCGACCTGGCTGCTCCGGACATCATCGTGCGCAACGAAAAGCGCATGCTGCAGGAAGCTGTTGACGCCCTGCTGGACAACGGCCGCCGTGGCCGTGCCATCACCGGCTCGAACAAGCGCCCGCTTAAGTCCCTGGCTGACATGATCAAGGGTAAGCAGGGTCGCTTCCGTCAGAACCTGCTCGGTAAGCGCGTTGACTACTCCGGTCGTTCGGTAATCACCGTGGGTCCGACCCTGCGCCTGCACCAGTGCGGTCTGCCCAAGAAAATGGCTCTGGAGCTGTTCAAGCCGTTCATCTTCGGCAAGCTGGAAGCCCGCGGCATGGCCACCACCATCAAGGCGGCCAAGAAGATGGTCGAGCGCGAACTGCCCGAGGTCTGGGACGTTCTCGCCGAAGTCATCCGCGAACACCCCGTACTGCTGAACCGTGCGCCGACCCTGCACCGTCTGGGTATCCAGGCATTCGAGCCGGTACTGATCGAAGGCAAGGCCATCCAGCTGCACCCGCTGGTCTGCGCCGCGTACAACGCCGACTTCGACGGTGACCAGATGGCCGTTCACGTCCCGCTGACCCTCGAGGCCCAGCTGGAAGCGCGCGCACTGATGATGTCCACCAACAACATCCTGTCGCCCGCCAACGGTGAGCCGATCATCGTGCCGTCCCAGGACGTGGTTCTGGGTCTGTACTACATGACCCGTGAAGCCGTTAACGCCAAGGGCGAAGGTCGCGTATTCGCTGACCTGCAGGAAGTCGACCGCGTGTTCCGCGCGGGCGAGGCGTCCCTGCACGCCCGCGTGAAAGTGCGGATCAACGAGACCGTCAAGGAAAAGGACGGCAGCATCAACAAGAACACCCGCATCGTCGACACCACCGTCGGCCGCGCGCTGCTGTTCCAGGTTGTGCCGGCCGGCCTGTCCTTCGACGTGGTCAACCAGCCGATGAAGAAGAAGGCGATCTCCAAACTGATCAACCAGTGCTACCGCGTGGTGGGTCTGAAGGACACCGTCATCTTCGCTGACCAGCTGATGTACACCGGTTTCGCTTATTCCACCATTTCCGGTGTGTCCATCGGCGTGAATGACTTCGTCATTCCGGACGAGAAGGCCCGCATCATCGATGCCGCCACCGAGGAAGTGAAAGAGATCGAGTCCCAGTACGCCTCCGGCCTGGTAACCCAGGGCGAGAAGTACAACAAGGTGATCGACCTCTGGTCCAAGGCGAACGACGAAGTGTCCAAGGCGATGATGTCCAACCTCTCGAAAGAGAAGGTCATCGATCGCGAAGGCAAGGAAGTCGATCAGGAGTCCTTCAACTCCATGTACATGATGGCGGACTCCGGTGCGCGGGGTTCCGCGGCCCAGATCCGTCAGCTGGCCGGTATGCGTGGCCTGATGGCCAAGCCGGACGGCTCCATCATCGAGACCCCGATCACCGCGAACTTCCGTGAAGGCCTGAACGTACTCCAGTACTTCATCTCCACTCACGGTGCTCGTAAGGGTCTGGCGGATACCGCACTGAAGACCGCGAACTCCGGTTACCTGACCCGTCGTCTCGTGGACGTCGCGCAGGACCTGGTAGTGACCGAGATCGACTGCGGTACCGAGCACGGTCTGCTGATGACCCCGCACATCGAAGGCGGCGACGTGGTCGAGCCTCTGGGTGAGCGCGTCCTCGGTCGTGTGATCGCCCGTGACGTGTTCAAGCCGGGCAGCGACGACGGCGAGATCATCGTTCCTGCCGGCACGCTGATCGACGAGCAGTGGGTAGAGTTCATCGAGCGCATGAGCGTCGACGAAGTGGTCGTGCGTTCGCCGATCACCTGCGAAACCCGCTACGGCATCTGCGCCAAGTGCTACGGTCGCGACCTCGCTCGCGGTCACCGCGTGAACATCGGTGAAGCAGTCGGTGTAATCGCCGCCCAGTCCATCGGTGAACCGGGTACCCAGCTGACCATGCGTACCTTCCACATCGGTGGTGCCGCAAGCCGTACCTCGGCAGCTGACAACGTCCAGGTGAAGAACGGCGGTACCATCCGCCTGCATAACCTGAAGCACGTAGAGCGTGCCGACGGCGCCCTGGTGGCGGTGTCCCGTTCCGGCGAGCTGGCCGTTGCCGACGATTTCGGTCGCGAGCGCGAGCGTTACAAGCTGCCGTACGGCGCCGTGATCTCCGTGAAGGAAGGCGACAAGGTCGATCCGGGCGCGATTGTTGCCAAGTGGGATCCGCACACCCACCCGATCGTGACCGAAATGAAGGGTACCGTGACCTTCGTCGGCATGGAGGAAGGCATCACCATCAAGCGCCAGACCGACGAACTGACCGGTCTGACCAACATCGAGGTTCTGGATCCGAAGGATCGCCCGGCTGCCGGCAAGGACATTCGTCCGGCCGTGAAGCTGGTCGACGCCAATGGCAAGGAGCTGCTGCTGCCGGGTACCGACGTTCCCGCTCAGTACTTCCTGCCGGCGAACGCCCTGGTTGGCGTGGCTGACGGCGCACAGGTGGGTGTGGGTGACGTTATCGCCCGTATCCCGCAGGAAACCTCGAAGACCCGCGACATCACCGGTGGTCTGCCGCGCGTTGCCGACCTGTTCGAAGCCCGTCGTCCGAAGGAGCCTTCGATCCTGGCGGAAATCAGCGGCACCATCTCCTTCGGCAAGGAAACCAAGGGCAAGCGCCGCCTGGTCATCACCCCCAACGACGGTTCCGATCCTTACGAGGAGCTGATTCCGAAGTGGCGTCACCTGAACGTGTTCGAAGGTGAACAGGTGAACCGTGGCGAAGTGATCTCCGACGGTCCGAGCAACCCGCACGACATCCTGCGCCTGCTGGGTGTCAGCTCGCTGGCCAAGTACATCGTCAACGAGATCCAGGACGTGTACCGCCTGCAGGGTGTGAAGATCAACGACAAGCACATCGAGACCATCCTGCGTCAGATGCTGCGTAAGGTGGAGATTGCCGAGTCCGGCGATTCCAGCTTCATCAAGGGCGACCAGATGGAGCTGACCCAGGTGCTGGAAGAGAACGAGCGTCTGGCGACCGAGGACCGTTTCGTTGCCAAGTACGAGCGTGTTCTGCTGGGTATCACCAAGGCCTCGCTGTCCACCGAGTCGTTCATCTCCGCGGCTTCCTTCCAGGAAACCACCCGCGTTCTCACCGAGGCGGCGGTTACCGGCAAGCGCGACTACCTGCGCGGCCTGAAGGAAAACGTGGTGGTGGGTCGTCTGATCCCGGCCGGTACCGGCCTGGCCTACCACAGCGAGCGCAAGCGTCAGCGCGACGCCGGCAAGCCGGTTCGCGTAAGCGCCAGCGAAGTGGAAGCGGCGCTGACCGAAGCGCTGAATTCCAGCAGCAACTAAGAGCAATGCCCCCTGAAGGCTCCGGCCTTCAGGGGGCTTTGCCTTGACGGGGGCATTCAGTCTCTTTAGACTCATGCACCCCTAAATTTGGCAGGGCGCATTGCCCTGTCATTTTGCTTTCTTTGTAAGGCAATAGCGTCGAAAGACAACAGTGGAGCAATTAGATGGCAACTATTAACCAGCTGGTGCGTAAGCCGCGCAGCCGTATCGTCGAGAAATCCGACGTACCTGCGCTGCAAAACTGCCCGCAGCGTCGCGGCGTTTGCACCCGCGTCTACACCACTACGCCGAAGAAGCCGAACTCCGCACTCCGTAAGGTTTGCCGTGTTCGTCTGACCAACGGCTACGAAGTGACTTCGTACATCGGTGGTGAGGGTCACAACCTGCAAGAGCACAGCGTAGTGCTGATCCGTGGCGGTCGTGTAAAGGACCTTCCGGGTGTGCGTTACCACACCGTTCGCGGTTCGCTGGATACCACCGGCGTTAAAGACCGTAAGCAGGGTCGTTCCAAGTACGGTACCAAGCGTCCGAAGTAATTCGGTGCCTGACCAATTTTCATATTCATTGAGTCGATAAGAGTAAGGTCGGGCGTAACCAGATGGTTATGGTCCCGGGCTAACCTGAAGACCGTTTGAGGGCTTATCAATGCCAAGACGTCGTGTAGCAGCAAAGCGTGAGATCCTGGACGATCCGAAGTACGGAAGCCAGATTCTCGCCAAGTTCATGAACCACGTGATGGAAAGCGGCAAAAAAGCAGTAGCCGAGCGCATCGTTTACGGTGCTCTGGATACCGTTAAATCCCGCAAGAACAGCGATCCCCTGGAGATCTTCGAGAAAGCTCTCGACGCCATCGCTCCGCTGGTCGAAGTTAAGTCCCGCCGTGTGGGCGGTGCTACCTACCAGGTTCCGGTCGAAGTTCGTCCGTCCCGTCGTAATGCCCTGGCTATGCGTTGGCTGGTCGAGTCCGCGCGCAAGCGTGGTGAGAAATCCATGGCTCTGCGTCTCGCAGGCGAGCTGCTGGATGCCTTCGATGGCAAAGGCGCTGCTGTCAAGAAGCGTGAAGACGTGCATCGCATGGCAGAGGCCAACAAGGCCTTCTCGCATTATCGCTTCTAATCTAGCGAGGATTTTTTCGTGGCTCGTACAACCCCTATCAACCGCTACCGTAACATCGGTATCTGCGCCCACGTAGATGCCGGTAAGACCACCACTACGGAGCGGATCCTGTTCTACACAGGTCTCAGCCACAAAATGGGTGAGGTGCACGACGGCGCCGCCACTACCGACTGGATGGTGCAGGAGCAGGAGCGCGGTATCACCATTACCTCCGCTGCTGTAACCACCTTCTGGCAGGGTTCTCGTGGCCAGTACGACAAGTACCGCGTCAACGTGATCGATACCCCCGGCCACGTGGACTTCACCATTGAAGTAGAGCGCTCGCTGCGCGTACTCGATGGCGCTGTCGTTGTGTTCTGCGGTACTTCCGGCGTTGAGCCTCAGTCCGAAACCGTATGGCGTCAGGCCAACAAGTACGGTGTGCCGCGCGTCGTGTACGTCAACAAGATGGACCGTGCCGGTGCCGACTTCCTGCGCGTAGTTGGTCAGATCAAGAACCGCCTGGGTCACACCCCGGTTCCGGTTCAGCTGGCGATCGGTGCTGAAGACGACTTCCAGGGCCAGATCGACCTCATCAAGATGAAGGCGATCTACTGGAACGAAGACGACAAGGGTACTACCTACCGTGAGGAGGAGATCCCTGCCGAGCTTCAGGACCTGGCCGAAGAGTGGCGCAACAACATGGTTGAAGCTGCCGCCGAAGCCAACGAAGAGCTGATGAACAAATACCTGGAAGAGGGTGAGCTGACTGCCGAGGAAATCAAGGCCGGTCTGCGTGCTCGTACTCTCGCCAGCGAGATCGTTCCGGCTGTTTGCGGTTCTTCCTTCAAGAACAAGGGCGTGCCCCTGGTTCTCGATGCCGTGATCGACTTCCTGCCGGCTCCGACCGAGATCCCGCCGATTCAGGGTGTCCATCCGGACAGCACTGACGACAACGAGATCCAGGACGAGCGCCGCGCCGACGACGCAGAGCCCTTCTCGGCTCTGGCGTTCAAGATCGCGACCGACCCCTTCGTGGGCACCCTTACCTTCGCTCGCGTTTACTCCGGCGTCCTGACCTCCGGTGACTCCGTTCTGAACTCGGTGAAGGGCAAGAAAGAGCGCGTTGGTCGGATGGTGCAGATGCACGCCAACCAGCGTGAAGAGATCAAGGAATGCCGCGCTGGTGACATCGCTGCTCTGATTGGCATGAAGGACGTCACCACTGGTGACACCCTGTGCGACATCGAGAAGCCGATCGTTCTCGAGCGCATGGACTTCCCGGAGCCGGTGATCTCGGTTGCCGTAGAGCCGAAGACCAAGGCTGACCAGGAGAAGATGGGCATCGCCCTCGGCAAGCTGGCTCAGGAAGACCCGTCCTTCCGCGTGAAGACTGACGAAGAATCCGGCCAGACCATCATCTCCGGTATGGGTGAGCTGCACCTGGACATCATCGTCGACCGCATGAAGCGCGAATTCGGCGTTGAGGCCAACATCGGTAAGCCGCAGGTGTCCTACCGCGAAACCATCTCCAAGGACAATGTCGAGATCGAAGGCAAGTTCGTTCGTCAGTCCGGTGGTCGTGGTCAGTTCGGTCACTGCTGGATCCGCTTCTCCGCCGCTGATGTGGATGAGAAGGGCAACATTGCCGAAGGTCTGGTGTTCACCAACGAAGTCGTGGGTGGTGTGGTTCCGAAGGAATACATCCCGGCAATCCAGAAGGGTATCGAAGAGCAGATGAAGAACGGCGTTGTTGCCGGTTATCCGCTCATCGGCCTGAAGGCTACCGTGTTTGACGGCTCCTACCACGACGTCGACTCCAACGAGATGGCGTTCAAGATCGCTGCCTCCATGGCGACCAAGCAGCTGGCCCAGAAGGGCGGTGGTAAGGTGCTTGAGCCGATCATGAAGGTAGAGGTAGTGACCCCCGAGGACTACATGGGTGACGTGATGGGTGACCTGAACCGTCGTCGTGGTCTGATTCAGGGGATGGAAGACTCGGTTTCCGGTAAGGTTATCCGTGCCGAGGTTCCGCTGGGCGAGATGTTCGGTTACGCAACCGACGTGCGTTCCATGTCCCAGGGTCGCGCGAGCTACTCCATGGAATTCTCCAAATACGCCGAAGCTCCGTCGAACATCGTCGAAGCACTGGTTAAAAAACAAGGTTGATTCAGCCCTTTAAGTAAGAGGTTTACTGTCGTGGCTAAGGAAAAATTCGAACGTAACAAACCGCACGTCAACGTTGGCACCATCGGTCACGTTGACCATGGCAAGACCACTCTGACTGCTGCTCTGACCAAGGTCTGCTCCGAGACCTGGGGTGGTTCGGCTCGCGCTTTCGACCAGATCGACAACGCTCCGGAAGAGAAGGCTCGCGGTATCACCATCAACACCTCCCACGTTGAGTACGATTCCGCCATTCGTCACTACGCTCACGTTGACTGCCCCGGTCACGCTGACTACGTGAAGAACATGATCACCGGTGCTGCCCAGATGGACGGCGCGATCCTGGTTTGCTCCGCTGCTGACGGCCCCATGCCGCAGACCCGCGAGCACATCCTGCTGTCCCGCCAGGTAGGTGTTCCTTACATCGTCGTGTTCCTGAACAAGGCCGACATGGTTGACGACGCCGAGCTGCTGGAACTGGTCGAAATGGAAGTTCGCGACCTGCTGAACACCTACGACTTCCCGGGCGACGACACTCCGATTGTGGTCGGTTCCGCTCTGATGGCGCTGGAAGGCAAGGACGACAACGAAATCGGCGTTTCCGCCGTTCGTAAGTTGGTAGAGACCCTGGACTCCTACATTCCGGAGCCGGTGCGTGCCATCGACCAGCCGTTCCTGATGCCGATCGAAGACGTGTTCTCCATCTCCGGCCGCGGTACTGTGGTAACCGGTCGTGTTGAGCGCGGCATCGTCAAGGTGGGCGAGGAAATCGAAATCGTCGGTATCCGTCCGACCACCAAGACCACCTGCACCGGTGTGGAAATGTTCCGCAAGCTGCTCGACGAAGGTCGTGCTGGTGAGAACGTTGGCGCCCTGCTGCGCGGCACCAAGCGTGACGACGTAGAGCGTGGTCAGGTCCTGGCCAAGCCGGGCACCATCAAGCCGCACACCAAGTTCGAGTGCGAAGTGTACGTCCTGTCCAAGGAAGAAGGTGGTCGTCACACCCCGTTCTTCAAGGGCTACCGTCCGCAGTTCTACTTCCGTACCACTGACGTGACCGGTAACTGCGAGCTGCCGGAAGGCGTAGAGATGGTAATGCCGGGCGACAACATCAAGATGGTTGTCACCCTGATCGCTCCGATCGCCATGGAAGACGGCCTGCGCTTCGCGATTCGCGAAGGCGGTCGTACCGTTGGTGCCGGCGTGGTTGCCAAGATCATCGAGTAATCGAAGATCTCGCTAAGAGAAAAGGGCCCTCCGGGGCCCTTTTCTTTTGGTTGGTCAAAAGTTGACACCCTACAAGAGCATCCGTACAATCACGCCTCCTTTTAACGGGCGTAGTCCGTCCGTTGGGGATAGCAGAGATAGAGTCTGAGGTCAAAATGCAAAACCAACAAATCCGTATTCGGTTGAAGGCTTTTGACCATCGCCTGATCGATCAATCCACCCAGGAAATCGTGGAAACCGCGAAACGTACTGGTGCTCAGGTGCGTGGTCCTATTCCTCTGCCTACTCGCAAAGAGCGGTACACCGTTCTGATCTCCCCGCACGTCAACAAAGACGCGCGCGATCAGTACGAAATTCGTACCCACAAGCGTGTTCTGGACATCGTCCAGCCGACGGATAAAACCGTCGATGCGCTGATGAAGCTCGACCTTGCGGCAGGCGTGGAAGTGCAGATCAGCCTCGGCTAATAACCTTCGGGTTTTAGTCGTGTAACGCTCTGAAATGGGCGGCCATAGCGGGTGAAAGCCCCGTACACTCATGAGGTTTACAACATGACTATTGGTGTAGTCGGTCGTAAGTGCGGCATGACCCGCATTTTCACCGAAGAAGGTGTCTCCATTCCGGTTACGGTCATTGAGATCGAGCCGAATCGCGTGACCCAGTTCAAAACCGAAGAAAGCGATGGCTATCGCGCCGTGCAGGTAACTGTCGGTGAGCGTCGCGCCTCTCGCGTGACCAAGGCGCAAGCCGGTCACTTCGCCAAGGCTAACGTGGCTGCTGGTCGCGGTGTCTGGGAATTCCGCCTTGAAGAAGGTGAGTACCAGGCCGGTGATCAGGTTACTGCGGAGCTGTTCCAGGCTGGTCAACTGGTAGATGTTACCGGTCAGTCCAAGGGTAAAGGCTATGCCGGTACCATCAAGCGCTGGAACTTCCGTGGTCAGGACAACACCCACGGTAACTCCGTTTCCCACCGCGCCCCGGGTTCTATTGGCCAGTGCCAGACTCCTGGTCGTGTCTTCAAGGGCAAGAAAATGTCCGGTCACCTCGGTGCCGAGCGTGTGACTGTTCAGTCCCTGGAAGTTGTGCGTGTCGATGCAGAACGCAATCTGCTGCTGGTCAAAGGTGCCGTTCCTGGCGCTACCGGCGGTGATGTGGTTGTGCGTCCGGCAGCCAAGGCTCGCGGTTAAGAGGGGAAGCTGAGATGCAACTGAATGTAAATGGCGCTCAGGCTATCGAAGTCTCCGAGCGTACTTTTGGCGGTGAGTTCAACGAGACCCTGGTTCACCAGGCTGTTGTTGCCTACATGGCCGGTGGCCGTCAGGGCACTCGCGCGCAGAAGACCCGTTCCGAAGTTTCCGGTGGTGGCAAGAAGCCGTGGCGTCAGAAGGGCACTGGTCGTGCTCGTGCTGGCACCATTCGCAGCCCCATCTGGCGCTCCGGTGGTACCACCTTCGCTGCCAAGCCACAGGATCACTCCCAGAAGCTCAACAAGAAGATGTACCGCGCTGCTCTGCGCTCCATCCTCTCCGAGCTGGTTCGTCAGGATCGTCTGGTAGTGGTTGAGGACTTCGCCGTTGAAGCCCCGAAAACCAAGGCTCTGCTGGGCAAGCTGAATGGCCTGGGTCTGACCGACGTGCTGATCGTTTCCGAAGGCGTTGATCAGAACCTGTACCTCGCTGCTCGCAACCTGCCGCACGTTGATGTTCGTGACGTTCAGGGTTCCGACCCGGTCAGCCTGATCGCCTACGACAAGGTGCTGATCACCGTGTCCGCCGTGAAGAAATTCGAGGAGCTGCTGGCATGAACCAGGAACGCGTATTCAAGGTGCTGGTTGGCCCGCACATCTCCGAGAAGGCCACCATGCTGGCCGACGGCAAGAGCCAATTCGTCTTCAAGGTTGCCACCGATGCAACCAAGCTGGAAATCAAGAAGGCCGTTGAAAGCCTGTTCAGCGTGAAAGTCGCTCGCGTCACCACCCTCAATGTGAAGGGCAAGACCAAGCGTACCGTTCGCGGCCTGGGCAAGCGTAACGACTGGAAAAAGGCGTACATCGCTCTCCAGCCGGGCCAAGATCTCGATTTCGCCAGCAGCGCTGAGTAAAGGGGTGCATCATGGCAATCGTTAAGTGCAAACCGACTTCCGCTGGCCGCCGTTTCGTGGTCAAGGTCGTCAACCAGGAGCTGCACAAAGGCGCTCCTTACGCCCCGCTGGTCGAGAAGAAATCGAAGAGCGGTGGTCGTAACAACAACGGCCGCATCACCACTCGCCACATCGGCGGTGGTCACAAGCAGCACTACCGTCTGGTCGACTTCCGTCGCAACAAGGATGGCATCCCTGCCACCGTAGAGCGCATCGAATACGATCCGAACCGTACTGCTCACATCGCTCTGCTGAAGTACGCTGATGGCGAGCGTCGCTACATCATCGCGCCGAAAGGCGTGAGCGCTGGCGACCAGCTGATCTCCGGCGTAAACGCACCGATCAAGGCCGGTAATACCCTGCCGCTGCGCAACATTCCGGTTGGTAGCACTGTTCATGGTATCGAGCTGAAGCCCGGCAAAGGCGCGCAAATCGCCCGTTCCGCTGGTGCCTCCGTTCAGCTGGTTGCCCGTGAAGGTGCCTACGTAACCCTGCGTCTGCGCTCCGGCGAGATGCGCAAAGTCCTGGCTGAGTGCCGTGCGACCCTGGGCGAAGTCTCGAACTCCGAGCACAGCCTGCGTTCGCTGGGTAAAGCTGGTGCCAAGCGCTGGCGTGGTGTTCGCCCGACCGTTCGCGGCGTGGCGATGAACCCGGTAGACCACCCGCATGGTGGTGGTGAAGGTCGTACCTCTGGTGGCCGTCATCCGGTGTCTCCGTGGGGCTTCCCGACCAAGGGTGCGAAGACCCGCGCGAACAAGCGCACCGACAACATGATCGTCCGTCGCCGTAAATAACTGAGGATACGACAGTGCCGCGTTCTCTGAAAAAAGGTCCTTTTATCGATCTTCACCTACTGAAGAAGATCGAAGTGGCGGTGGAAAAGAACGATCGCAAGCCGGTGAAAACCTGGTCGCGTCGCTCCATCGTACTGCCGCAGATGGTTGGTCTGACCATCGCTGTTCATAACGGTCGTCAACACGTCCCGGTCCTCGTGAACGAAGACATGGTCGGCCACAAACTCGGCGAGTTCGCTGCTACCCGCACCTATCGCGGTCATGCTGCGGACAAGAAAGCCAAGCGTTAAGGGGTAAGGAACGATGGAAGTAGCCGCTAAGCTGTCGGGCGCTCGAATCTCCGCCCAGAAAGCCCGCTTGGTCGCCGACCAGATCCGCGGGAAGAAGGTGGGCGAAGCGCTCAACCTGCTGACTTTCAGCAGCAAGAAAGCCGCTGAAATCATGAAGAAAGTGCTGGAGTCGGCCGTAGCCAACGCCGAGCACAACGAAGGCGCCGATGTGGATGACCTGAAGGTCTCCACCGTCTTCGTCAACGAAGGACGTTCGCTGAAGCGCATCATGCCGCGCGCCAAGGGCCGTGCTGATCGCATCGTCAAGCGGTCTTGCCATATCACTGTCAAGGTTGCGGACAAGTAACGGAGTCGATCAGATGGGTCAGAAAGTACATCCCACTGGCATTCGCCTGGGTATCGTCAAGGAGCACACCTCCGTTTGGTACGCCGATAAGCGCACTTATGCCGATTATCTGTTTGCCGACCTGAAGGTGCGTGAGTACCTCCAAGACAAACTAAAAAGCGCGTCCGTAAGCCGTATCGATATTCATCGTCCGGCTCAAACCGCACGCATCACCATCCACACCGCTCGTCCCGGCATCGTGATCGGCAAGAAAGGTGAAGATGTTGAGAAGCTGCGTCAGGACCTGACCAAGCAAATGGGTGTGCCGGTGCACATCAATATCGAAGAGATCCGTAAGCCGGAGCTCGACGGTATGCTGGTTGCGCAGAGCGTAGCTCAGCAGCTGGAGCGTCGTGTGATGTTCCGTCGCGCCATGAAGCGCGCTGTACAGAACGCCATGCGCATTGGTGCCAAGGGCATCAAGATCCAGGTTAGTGGTCGTCTCGGTGGTGCTGAAATCGCCCGTACCGAGTGGTATCGCGAAGGTCGTGTGCCCCTGCACACCCTGCGTGCCGACATCGACTACGCAACCTATGAAGCGCACACCACTTACGGTGTGATCGGTGTGAAGGTTTGGATCTTCAAGGGTGAGGTCATTGGTGGCCGCCAGGAAGAGCTGAAGCCGGTAGCGCCCGCTCCTCGTAAAAAAGCTGCTAAGTAAGGGGTACGCCAAATGCTGCAACCAAAGCGTACGAAGTTCCGCAAGCAGATGACCGGCCACAACCGTGGTCTGGCTCAGCGCGGTAGCAAGGTCAGCTTCGGCGAGTTCGCGCTGAAGGCTACTGGCCGTGGTCGTCTCACTGCCCGTCAGATCGAGGCTGCACGTCGTGCCCTCACCCGTCACGTGAAGCGTGGCGGCAAGATCTGGATCCGTGTGTTCCCGGATAAACCCGTTACCAAGAAGCCCCTGGAAGTACGTATGGGTAAAGGTAAGGGTGGCGTCGAGTACTGGGTAGCCCAGATTCAACCGGGCAAGGTCCTGTACGAGATCGAGGGTGTTTCCGAAGAGCTGGCGCGTGAGGCATTCGCCCTGGCCGCTGCAAAGCTGCCGCTCGCCACCTCCTTTGTTAAGCGGACGGTGATGTGATGAAAGCGAATGAACTTCGTGAAAAATCCGTACAGCAGCTGAACGAGCAACTGCTCGGCCTGCTGCGCGACCAGTTCAATCTGCGCATGCAGAAGGCAACTGGCCAGTTGGGGCAGTCTCACCTGCTCTCGCAAGTGAAGCGCGACATCGCTCGCGTGAAAACTGTGCTCAACCAGCAAGCAGGTAAGTAATCATGGCTGAAGCTCAGAAAACCGTCCGCACGCTGACCGGCCGCGTCGTCAGCGACAAGATGGACAAGACCATCACCGTTCTGATCGAGCGCCGCGTAAAGCACCCGATCTACGGTAAATACGTGAAGCGTTCGACCAAGCTGCACGCCCACGACGAAACCAACCAGTGCCGCATCGGCGACAAGGTCACCATTCGTGAGACCCGTCCGCTGGCCAAGACCAAATCCTGGTCCCTGGTGGAAGTCGTCGAACGTGCCGTGGAAGTCTAAGGACTAAGGGTCGGAGAAAGATATGATTCAGACTCAATCCATGCTCGACGTCGCTGACAACAGCGGTGCTCGTCGCGTTATGTGCATCAAGGTCCTTGGTGGTTCGCACCGTCGCTACGCCGGCATCGGCGACATCATCAAAGTGACCGTGAAAGAAGCGATTCCGCGTGGCAAGGTGAAGAAAGGCCAGGTAATGACCGCTGTTGTGGTTCGTACCAAGCATGGCGTTCGTCGCCCTGACGGCTCGATCATCCGCTTCGACGGCAACGCCGCCGTCCTGCTGAACAACAAGCAGGAGCCGATCGGCACCCGTATCTTCGGGCCCGTGACCCGTGAACTGCGTTCCGAGAAGTTCATGAAGATCGTCTCGCTCGCCCCCGAAGTGCTGTAAGGAGAAGCCGTCATGCAAAAGATTCGTCGTGACGACGAGATCATCGTCATCGCCGGCAAGGACAAGGGCAAGCGTGGCAAGGTGCTCAAGGTTCTCGCTGACAGCCGCGTGCTGGTCAGTGGTGTAAACCTGATCAAGCGCCACACCAAGCCTAACCCCATGGCCGGTGTTCAGGGCGGTATCGTCGAGCGAGAGGCGCCTCTGCACCTCTCCAACGTGGCCATCTTCAATGGCGAAACCAACAAGGCTGATCGCGTTGGTTTCAAAGTTGAAGACGGTAAGAAAATTCGTGTCTTCAAGTCGACCCAAAAACCGGTTGATGCTTGAGAACTGCTAGGTAGATAACCATGGCACGACTGAAAGAGATTTACCGGAAAGAAATCGCGCCGAAGCTGAAGGAACAACTTCAGCTTGCGAACGTGATGGAAGTTCCGCGCATCACCAAAATCACCCTGAACATGGGTCTGGGCGAAGCGATCGGTGACAAGAAAATCATCGAGAACGCTGTAGCTGACCTGGAAAAGATCACTGGCCAGAAAGCCGTCGTGACCTACGCCCGCAAGTCCATTGCAGGCTTCAAGGTTCGTGAAGGTTGGCCGATCGGCGTCAAGGTCACCCTGCGCCGTGATCGCATGTACGAGTTCCTGGATCGTCTGCTGGCCATCTCCCTGCCGCGCGTGCGTGACTTCCGCGGCCTGAATGCCAAGTCCTTCGACGGTCGTGGCAACTACAGCATGGGTGTGAAAGAGCAGATCATCTTCCCGGAAATCGATTACGACAAAATCGATGCGCTGCGCGGTCTGGATATCACCCTGACCACCACCGCCCGTACGGATGATGAAGGTCGTGCTCTGCTGCGCGCCTTCAACTTCCCGTTCCGCAACTGATTGGAGTAGGAATATGGCCAAACAGAGCATGAAAAACCGCGAGCTGAAGCGTCAGCTGACGGTTGCTAAGTACGCTAAGAAGCGCGCTGAGCTGAAAGCTATCATTGCCAACCCGAACTCCACTCCGGAAGCTCGTTGGGAAGCCCAGGTAGCCCTGCAGAAGCAGCCACGTGACGCCAGCGCCTCGCGCCTGCGTAACCGCTGCCGCATCACTGGCCGTCCGCACGGCGTTTACCGCAAGTTCGGCCTCGGCCGTAACAAGCTGCGTGAAGCTGCCATGCGCGGTGATGTGCCCGGCCTGGTGAAAGCCAGCTGGTAATGATCGTCGGCTGGGTCGACCCCTCCGGTCGGCCTAGCCCAGGTCATCTGAATCAAGCCCCTTTTGGGGCTTGATTCGTTTCTGGAGTATCTCTAGAATGTCCGGCTCGCCGAGTCTGGCCAAAATTCGTCCAGTGCTCGCGTGTGACACTAGCCGCAAGGCTATTTCTTTTTGTATCAGGAGCATCTAGCCCATGAGTATGCAGGACCCGTTAGCGGACATGCTAACTCGTATCCGTAATGCCCAGATGGCTGAAAAGTCTGTCGTAAGCATGCCGTCCTCCAAGCTGAAGGTGGCAGTGGCCAGCGTTCTGAAGAACGAGGGTTACATCACGGGATACCAAGTCAGCAGCGACATCAAGCCTCTGCTGTCCATCGAGCTGAAGTACTTCGAAGGCCGTCCGGTAATCGAAGAGCTGAAGCGCGTAAGCCGTCCTGGTCTGCGCCAGTACAAGTCCGTCGATCAGCTGCCGAAAGTACGTGGCGGTCTGGGCGTATCGATCGTTTCCACCAACAAGGGTGTGATGACTGATCGTGCTGCCCGCGCTGCTGGCGTTGGCGGCGAAGTGCTTTGCACTGTGTTCTAAGGGGGGTTGAAAGCATGTCTCGCGTTGCTAAGAACCCCGTCAAGCTGCCCGCTGGCGTAGAAGTCAAGATCGCCGGTCAGCAGCTCTCGGTGAAGGGCGCCAAGGGCGCTCTCGAACTGAAAGTGCATCCGTCTGTGGAAGTTCTGGAAGAATCCGGTGAGCTGCGCTTCGCTGCTCGCAACGGTGATCAGCAGAACCGCGCCATGGCCGGTACCACCCGTGCGCTGGTTAACAACATGGTGATCGGCGTCAGCCAGGGCTTCGAGCGCAAGCTCCAGCTGGTCGGCGTTGGTTACAAAGCTCAGGCCAAAGGTCAAACGCTGTCCCTGGCTCTCGGCTTCTCGCATCCGGTGGATTACGAACTGCCGCAAGGCATCACCGCTGAAACCCCCAGCCAGACCGATATCCTGATCAAGGGCATCGACAAGCAGCTGGTTGGTCAAGTGGCCGCTGAGATCCGCGACTTCCGTCCGCCGGAGCCTTACAAAGGCAAGGGTGTACGTTACGCCGACGAAGTCGTCCGTCGTAAAGAAGCTAAGAAGAAGTAGGGCATAGCAAATGAGCGTAAAGAAAGAAACTCGTCTGCGTCGCGCTCGCAAGGCACGCCTGAAAATGCGCGAGCTGGAAGCCGTACGCCTCTGCGTGTACCGCTCTTCCCAGCACATCTACGCCCAGGTCATTTCGGCCGACGGCGCCAAGGTCCTGGCCAGCGCCTCGACCCTGGACAAAGAACTGCGTGACGGCGCCACTGGCAACGTCGACGCGGCCAAGAAGGTTGGTCAGCTGGTTGCCGAGCGTGCTAAGGCCGCTGGCGTCACTCAGGTGGCATTCGATCGTTCTGGCTTCAAGTACCACGGCCGCGTCAAGGCGCTGGCTGATGCTGCTCGTGAAGGCGGGCTGGAGTTCTAAGTTATGGCAAATAACGAGCAAAAGCGCGACGAAGGCTACATCGAGAAGCTGGTTCAGGTTAACCGCGTTGCCAAGACCGTAAAAGGTGGTCGTATCTTCACCTTCACCGCACTGACCGTGGTGGGTGATGGCAAAGGCCGCGTTGGCTTCGGTCGTGGCAAGTCCCGCGAAGTGCCGGCTGCGATCCAGAAGGCGATGGAAGCTGCCCGCCGCAACATGATCCAGGTTGATCTGGATGGCACCACCCTGCAGTACCCGATCAAGTCCGCCCATGGCGCCTCCAAGGTGTTCATGCAGCCGGCTTCCGAAGGTACCGGTATCATCGCCGGCGGCGCCATGCGTGCTGTTCTGGAAGTGGCCGGTGTGCAGAACGTTCTGGCCAAGTGCTACGGCTCTACCAATCCGGTGAACGTGGTTTACGCCACTTTCAAGGGTCTGAAGAACATGCAGTCCCCTGAGTCCGTTGCGGCCAAGCGTGGTAAGAGCGTCGAGGAGATTCTCTAATCATGGCAACTGTCAAAGTGACGCTGGTCAAGAGCGTTAGCGGCCGTCTGGCCAACCACAAGGCTTGCGTCAAGGGTCTCGGCCTGCGTCGCATTGGTCACACCGTAGAGGTTCAGGACACTCCTGAGAATCGCGGCATGATCAACAAGGCTTACTACCTTCTGCGTGTCGAGGGTTAATCCATGAAACTGAACGATCTGCGTTCCGCGCCGGGTGCCCGTCGCGAAAAGCACCGTCCGGGCCGTGGCATCGGTAGCGGTTTGGGTAAGACTGGTGGCCGTGGTCACAAAGGTCAGACCTCCCGCTCCGGTGGCACCATTGCTCCGGGCTTCGAAGGCGGTCAGCAGCCGCTGCACCGTCGTCTGCCGAAGTTCGGCTTCGTCTCCCTGAAGGCTATGGATCGCGCAGAAGTGCGTACCTCCGAGCTGGCCAAGGTCGAAGGCGACGTCATCACTCTGCAGGCGCTGAAGGATGCGAACGTGATTAACCAGAACGTACAGCGTGTGAAAGTCATGCTGTCCGGCGACGTTACTCGCGCGGTCACCCTGAAAGGTATCGCCGCCACCAAAGGTGCGCGTGCGGCTATCGAAGCAGCTGGCGGTAAGTTCGAGGACTAAATGGCTAAGCAAGGTGCTCTCTCCGCGCTCAGCAATGGCGGGTTGTCCGAGCTCTGGGCTCGACTGCGTTTCCTGTTCCTGGCGATCATCGTCTACCGGATCGGCGCGCACATCCCAGTGCCCGGTATCAACCCTGACCGGCTGGCCGAGCTGTTCCGGCAGAACGAGGGGACCATTCTTAGCCTGTTCAACATGTTCTCCGGCGGCGCGCTGGAGCGGATGAGCATCTTTGCACTGGGGATCATGCCGTACATCTCGGCGTCGATCATCATGCAGCTCATGACCGCTATCAGTCCGCAGCTGGAGCAGTTGAAGAAGGAAGGTGAAGCTGGCCGTCGCAAGATCAGCCAGTACACCCGCTACGGCACTGTAGTCCTGGCATTGGTCCAGGCCATTGGCATGTCCGTTGGTCTGGCCAGTCAAGGCGTCGCTTTCTCGACTGATTTCGGCTTCTACTTCGTGGCTGTCACCACCTTCGTGGCTGGTGCGATGTTCATGATGTGGTTGGGCGAACAGATCACTGAGCGCGGTGTCGGCAACGGTATCTCGATGCTGATTTTTGCTGGCATCGTGGCCGGTCTGCCGAGGGCGATCGGGCAGTCTTTCGAGTCTGCACGCCAGGGCGATATCAACATCTTCGCTCTGGTCGCCATCGGTTTGTTGGCAGTAGCGATCATCGGTTTCGTGGTGTTCATCGAGCGTGGTCAGCGTCGCATTGCGGTGCACTACGCCAAGCGTCAGCAGGGCCGCAAGGTCTTCGCTGCGCAGACCAGCCACCTGCCGTTGAAGGTGAACATGGCCGGCGTTATCCCGGCTATTTTCGCCAGCAGCATCCTGCTGTTCCCGGCCTCTCTGGGCGCCTGGTTCGGTCAGTCCGAAAGCATGGGCTGGCTGCAGGACGTCGCACAGGCTATCGCTCCTGGTCAGCCGTTGAACATTCTGCTGTTTAGTGCAGGGATCGTATTCTTCTGCTTCTTCTACACAGCTCTGATGTTCAATCCGAAAGACGTGGCGGAGAACCTGAAGAAGTCCGGTGCCTTTATTCCGGGTATCCGACCGGGCGAGCAGTCGGCGCGCTATATCGATGGCGTACTGACTCGTTTGACCATGTTTGGTGCTCTGTACATGACGGCTGTTTGCCTGCTGCCCCAGTTCCTGGTGGTTGCAGCGAACGTACCGTTCTACCTTGGCGGGACCTCGTTGCTGATCGTGGTTGTGGTTGTGATGGACTTTATGGCCCAAGTACAATCCCACCTCGTTTCGCACCAGTACGAATCCCTGATGAAGAAAGCCAACCTGAAGGGCTACGGCAGCGGCATGCTCCGCTGACCCGGTTCCGTAAGGTTCTAGGAGTTACTGATGAAAGTTCGTGCATCGGTGAAAAAGCTGTGCCGCAACTGCAAGATCATCCGTCGCGACGGTATCGTTCGCGTGATCTGCAGCGCGGAACCGCGTCACAAGCAGCGCCAAGGCTGAGTGTGATTCACGCGTTATGAGCCCGGCAGCTAGTGCGCTGCCGGGTTGATTATTCGTTTTTACAGCGCTAATATCTCGCGCCCTTTTCTTGGCTTCCGGGGCGTAGGTAGCTGTCAACTGGAGTTTCACTGAATGGCCCGTATTGCAGGCGTCAACATTCCAGATAACAAGCACACTGTTATCTCGCTGACCTACATCTACGGTGTTGGTCGCACCACTGCGCAGAAAATCTGCGCTGTCACCGGCGTAAACCCGGCGGCAAAGATCAAGGATCTCTCTGACGAGCAGATCGAACAGCTGCGTGGCGAAGTCGCGAAGCTCACCACTGAAGGTGACCTGCGTCGCGAAATCAACATGAACATCAAGCGTCTGATGGACCTGGGCTGCTACCGCGGTCTGCGTCATCGTCGCGGTCTGCCTGTTCATGGCCAGCGCACCAAGACCAACGCGCGTACCCGTAAGGGCCCGCGTAAGCCGATCCGCAAGTAATTGCGCCCGCGAATCGACAGGAATTAAGTCATGGCTAAGCCTGCTGCTCGTCCTCGTAAGAAAATCAAAAAGACAGTGGTGGATGGGATCGCCCATATCCACGCTTCTTTCAACAACACCATCGTTACCATCACTGATCGTCAGGGCAATGCTCTGTCCTGGGCGACCTCCGGTGGTTCCGGTTTCCGCGGCTCCCGTAAGAGCACCCCGTTCGCAGCCCAGGTTGCTGCCGAGCGCGCCGGTCAGGCTGCTCTGGAATACGGCCTGAAGAACCTCGACGTGAACGTCAAGGGCCCGGGTCCGGGTCGCGAATCCGCTGTGCGTGCACTGAACGCCTGCGGCTACAAGATCGCCAGCATCACCGACGTGACGCCCATCCCGCACAACGGGTGCCGTCCGCCGAAGAAGCGTCGCGTGTAAAAGGAGACAGTGAGAAATGGCTCGTTACATTGGTCCCAAGTGCAAACTGTCCCGTCGTGAAGGTACCGACCTCTTCCTGAAGAGTGGTGCTCGCGCGCTCGAATCCAAGTGCAACATCGAATCCGCTCCTGGCCAGCATGGCGCCCGTCGTGGCCGTCTGTCCGACTACGGCACCCAGCTGCGCGAAAAGCAGAAAGTACGCCGCATCTACGGTGTTCTGGAGCGCCAGTTCGGTAATTACTACAAAGAAGCTGCTGCCCGCAAAGGCGCTACCGGCGAAAACCTGCTGCAACTCCTCGAGTGCCGCCTGGACAACGTCGTGTATCGCATGGGCTTCGGCGCTACTCGTTCCGAGTCCCGTCAGCTGGTTTCCCACAAGGCCATCAGCGTGAACGGTCAGACCGTGAACGTTCCGTCCTACCAGGTCAAAGCTGGTGACGTGGTTGCCGTTCGCGAGAAGTCGAAGAACCAGCTGCGTATCGTCCAGGCCCTCGAACTGTGCGCCCAGCGTGGCCGCGTGGAGTGGGTCGAGGTCGACGCAGACAAGAAGTCCGGCGTGTTCAAGAGCGTGCCGGCTCGCAGCGATCTGTCCGCCGACATCAACGAAAACCTGATTGTCGAGCTCTACTCCAAGTAAGGGCTAGAAAATAGGTGCATCCATGCAGAGTTCGGTAAATGAGTTCCTGACCCCCCGCCACATTGATGTGCAGGTGGTCAGTCCGACCCGCGCCAAGATCACGCTCGAGCCTCTCGAGCGTGGTTTCGGCCATACCCTGGGCAACGCGCTGCGTCGCATCCTGTTGTCCTCCATGCCTGGCTGTGCAGTAGTCGAGGCCGAAATCGACGGCGTACTCCACGAGTACAGCGCCATCGAGGGTGTTCAGGAAGATGTCATCGAGATCCTCCTGAACCTCAAAGGCCTGGCTATCAAGCTGCACGGCCGTGACGAAGTAACGCTGAACCTTTCGAAGAAAGGCTCGGGCGTGGTCACTGCTGCCGATATTCAGCTGGATCATGATGTCGAAATCGTCAACGGCGACCACGTGATCGCCAACCTGGCGGATAACGGCGTCCTGAACATGAAGCTCAAGGTGTCCCGCGGCCGTGGCTATGAGCCCGCCGATGCGCGCCAGAGCGACGAAGACGAGAGCCGCAGCATTGGTCGTCTGCAGCTCGACGCCTCGTTCAGTCCCGTCCGTCGTGTTGCCTACGTGGTTGAAAACGCCCGTGTGGAGCAGCGCACCAACCTGGACAAGCTGGTCATCGATCTGGAAACCAACGGCACGCTGGACCCTGAAGAGGCCATCCGTCGTGCCGCTACTATCCTGCAACACCAACTGGCTGCGTTCGTCGACCTGAAGGGCGACAGCGAGCCGGTAGTAGTTGAGCAGGAAGACGAGATCGATCCGATCCTGCTTCGTCCGGTTGATGACCTCGAGCTGACCGTACGTTCGGCCAACTGCCTGAAGGCGGAGAACATCTACTACATCGGCGACCTGATTCAGCGCACCGAAGTAGAGCTGTTGAAGACTCCGAACCTGGGCAAGAAGTCCCTGACCGAGATCAAGGACGTCCTGGCCTCCCGTGGTCTGTCCCTCGGCATGCGCCTCGACAACTGGCCGCCGGCAAGTCTCAAGAAGGACGACAAGGCGACTGCCTGATCGTCGTAATCACCGAACGTAGAAGTTTGGTAAGGAATTGAACCATGCGTCATCGTAAAAGTGGCCGTCACCTGAGCCGCACCAGCGCACACCGCAAGGCCATGTTCCAGAACATGGCAGTGTCGCTGTTCGAGCACGAACTGATCAAAACCACCCTGCCCAAAGCCAAGGAACTGCGTCGCGTTGCCGAGCCGCTGATCACCCTGGCCAAGGAAGACAGCGTTGCCAACCGTCGTCTGGCTTTCGACCGTACCCGTTCGAAAGCTGCCGTAGGCAAGCTGTTCAACGATCTGGGCAAGCGCTACGCCAACCGTCAGGGCGGCTACCTGCGCATCCTGAAGTGCGGTTTCCGCGCTGGCGACAACGCTCCCATGGCTTACGTCGAACTGGTTGACCGTCCGGTCGCTGGTGAAGTCGAAGCTGCTGCCGAGTAAGTCGGTCGTTGCATGAAAAACCGGGCCCTGTGCCCGGTTTTTTTATGCCTGTTCAATTGGTCTATATCTATCGATTGGTTGTCGTTAATAAATTGGAGCCAGTTTCTGACTGAATCGATACTCCTGCTCATCCGGTCACGCCGGAATCAAAAGAGCCCAAAAGGAGATGTTGCATGAGCCAGAAGCCGATTCTCACCACGACCGCCGGTAATCCGGTTGCGGATAACCAGAATTCCCTCAGTGCCGGGCCGCGCGGGCCGCTGTTGCTCCAGGACTACCACCTGATCGAGAAGCTGGCCCACCAGAACCGTGAGCGCATTCCAGAGCGCGTCGTGCATGCCAAGGGCTGGGGTGCCCATGGCACGTTGACCATCACGAACGATATCACCCACTACAGCAAGGCTTCGGTATTTTCCGAGGTTGGCAGGAAGACCCCGGTGCTTGCGCGCTTCTCCACCGTAGCAGGCGAAATGGGCGCTGCTGATGCCGAGCGCGACGTGCGCGGCTTCGCCCTGAAGTTCTATACCGAGCAAGGCAACTGGGACGTAGTGGGTAACAACACCCCGATTTTCTTCATCCGCGACCCGCTCAAGTTCCCCGACTTCATTCACACCCAGAAGCGTCATCCGAAAACCAACCTGAGATCCAGCACCGCCGCTTGGGACTTCTGGTCGCTGTCGCCGGAAAGCCTCCACCAGGTGACGATGCTGATGTCAGACCGTGGGTTGCCCACCGACGTGCGCCATATCAATGGCTACGGTTCGCACACCTACAGCTTCATCAACGCAGCCAGCGAGCGCTTCTGGGTCAAGTTCCACTTCAAGACGCTGCAGGGCCACCAGCACTGGACCAACGACGAGGCGGCCGCGGTGGTTGGTCGCAGCCGGGAAACCACCCAGGAGGATCTGTTCTACAGCATCGAGAACGGCGACTTCCCGAAATGGCGCTTCTGCATCCAGGTCATGACTGAAGAGCAGGCGCGCAACACCCGCTATAACCCTTTCGACCTGACCAAGGTCTGGCCGCATGGGGAGTTTCCGCTGATCGAGGTGGGTATCCTGGAGCTGAATCGCAACGCGGAAAATTACTTCGCCGAGATCGAGCAGGCTGCCTTCTCGCCCTCCAACGTAGTGCCCGGCATTGGCCATTCGCCCGACAAGATGCTCCAGGCCCGTGTATTCAGCTACGCCGATGCGCACCGCTACCGCTTGGGCACCCACTACGAGGCGCTGCCGGTAAATGCGCCGAAATGCCCGGTCCACCACTACCACAAGGATGGCGCAATGCGCTTCTTCGCCAACGGCCAGAATCCGGACGCCTACTACGAGCCGAATTCATTTGGTGGCCCGGCGCAGGCTGCGGAGTATGCCGAACCGGCATTGGCGATCGACGGCGCTGCCGATCGCTATGACCACCGTGATGGCAATGACGATTACAGCCAGCCACGCGCACTGTTCCAGCTGTTCGACGAAGGCCAGCGGCAAAGGTTGTTCGCAAATATCGCCGCGTCCATGGCGGGTGTGCCACAGTTCATCATCGACCGTCAGCTGGCGCACTTCGACAAAGTGCACCCGGATTACGGCAACGGAGTTCGCTCGGCACTGGCAGTCGGCAACTGAGCTGCATTACACGCTCAAAAAAAAGGCCGGGCATCGCTGCCCGGCCGCTCTCGTAGCGTCGTCTTGATCAGGCCCGATCGCGCTCCAGCAACGGCTTGAGGAAGCGTCCGGTATGGGACTGTGGCATCTCCGCGACGTCCTCCGGCGTACCGGTGGCGATGATCTGGCCGCCCTTGGAGCCGCCTTCCGGCCCAAGGTCCACCAGCCAGTCCGCAGTCTTGATCACGTCCAGGTTGTGCTCGATGACCACGACCGTGTTGCCGTGGTCACGCAGGCGATGCAGCACGTCCAGCAGTTGCTGGATATCCGCGAAGTGCAGGCCGGTGGTGGGCTCGTCGAGGATATACAACGTCTTGCCGGTATCGCGTTTGGAGAGCTCGCGGGACAGCTTCACCCGCTGCGCTTCGCCGCCGGACAGGGTGGTCGCCGACTGGCCCAGGCGGATGTAGGACAGGCCCACATCCATCAGCGTCTGCAGCTTGCGGGCGATGGCCGGCACCGCGTCGAAGAATTCGCGGGCTTCCTCGATGGTCATTTCGAGCACTTCGTGGATGCTCTTGCCCTTGTAGCGGATCTCCAGGGTTTCGCGGTTGTAGCGCTTGCCCTTGCAGACGTCGCAGGGAACGTAGATGTCCGGCAGGAAGTGCATCTCCACCTTGATCACGCCATCGCCCTGGCAGGCTTCGCAGCGGCCGCCCTTCACGTTGAAGGAGAAGCGCCCCGGACCGTAGCCACGGGAGCGGGACTCCGGAACGCCGGCGAACAGCTCGCGGATCGGCGTGAACAGACCGGTGTAGGTGGCCGGGTTCGAGCGCGGGGTCCGGCCGATCGGGCTCTGGTCGATATCCACCACCTTGTCCAGGTGCTGCAGGCCATCGAAGCTCTCGTGGGACGAAGCTTCCAGCGAGGTGGCGCCATTCAGCGCGGTGGCGGTGATGGGGAACAGGGTGTTGTTGATCAGGGTCGACTTGCCCGAGCCGGATACGCCGGTCACGCAAGTCAGCAGGCCCACCGGAATCTCCAGGTTCACCTGCTGCAGGTTATTGCCGCTGGCGCCCTTCAGCTTGAGGGACTTCTTCTTGTCGCGAGGGGTACGGCTTGCCGGCACTTCGATCTTCACCCGCCCGGAGAGGTACTTGCCGGTCAGGGAGTTCGGGTGAGCCATGACTTCATCCGGCGTGCCCTCGGCGACTATCTGGCCGCCGTGCACGCCAGCACCCGGGCCGATGTCCACCACATAGTCGGCGAGGCGGATCGCATCCTCGTCGTGCTCGACCACGATCACCGTGTTGCCCAGGTTGCGCAGGTGGGTGAGGGTGGCCAGCAGGCGCTCGTTGTCGCGCTGGTGGAGACCGATGGAAGGCTCGTCGAGGATGTACATCACACCCACCAGGCCGGCGCCGATCTGGCTGGCCAGGCGAATGCGCTGGGCCTCGCCGCCGGAGAGGGTGTCCGCACTGCGATCCAGGGTCAGGTAGTCGAGGCCGACGTTGACCAGGAACTGCAGGCGTTCGCGGATTTCCTTGAGGATCTTCTCGGCAATCTCGCCACGTCGGCCGGTCAGGCTCAGGACGCCGAAGTAGTCGGCCGCCTCGCCCACCGGAAGGCCGGTGACCGCCGGCAGGGTCTTGTCGCCAACCCAGACATGGCGCGCCTCGCGGCGCAGACGCGTGCCACGGCAGTCCGGGCAGGGCTGGGTGCTGAGGAACTTGGCCAGCTCCTCGCGCACGGTGGCCGATTCCGTTTCGCGGTAACGGCGTTCCAGGTTGGGGATGATCCCCTCGAAGGGGTGGGAGCGCTTGACGATGTCGCCGCGGTCGTTGAGGTAGCGGAAGTCGACGTCCTCGCGGCCGCTACCGAAGAGGATCACTTTCTGGTGCTCGGCGGAGAGCTGGTCGAAGGGTTTCTCCAGGCTGAAGCCGTAATGCGCTGCCAGGGAACCGAGCATCTGGAAGTAGTAGACGTTGCGGCGGTCCCAGCCGCGGATGGCGCCCTCGGCCAGGGTCAGTTCGCCATTGACCAGGCGCTTGGCGTCGAAGAACTGTTTTACGCCGAGGCCGTCGCAGGTGGGGCAGGCACCCGCCGGGTTGTTGAAGGAGAACAGCTTGGGTTCCAGCTCGCTGATGGAGTGGCCGCAATGGGGGCAGGCGAAGCGCGCGGAGAAGATGATCTCGTCGCCTTCCTCGTCATCCATGGGCGCCACCAGGGCGATGCCGTCGGCCAGGTTGATGGCCGTCTCGAAGGATTCCGCCAGGCGCTGCTGCAGGTCGCCGCGGACCTTGAAGCGGTCGACCACCACATCGATGGAGTGCTTCTTCTGCTTGTCCAGCTTGGGCAGCTCATCCAGTTCGTACAGCCTGCCGTCCACCCGGGCGCGCACGAAGCCCTGGGCGCGCAGCTCCTCGAACACGGCCAGGTGTTCGCCCTTGCGCTCGCGCACCACCGGGGCCAGCAGCATGAGCTTGCGGCCTTCGGGCAGGGCCAGTACCTGGTCGACCATCTGGCTGACGGTCTGGGCCTCCAGCGGGACGTCGTGGTCCGGGCAGCGCGGCGTACCGACGCGGGCATAGAGCAAGCGCAGGTAGTCGTAGATCTCGGTGATGGTGCCGACGGTGGAGCGCGGGTTGTGGGAGGTGGACTTCTGCTCGATGGAGATCGCCGGCGACAGGCCCTCGATGGTGTCCACATCGGGCTTTTCCATCATCGACAGGAACTGCCGGGCATAGGCCGACAGAGACTCCACATAGCGGCGCTGACCCTCGGCATAGAGGGTATCGAAGGCCAGCGACGACTTGCCCGAACCGGACAGGCCGGTGATCACGATCAGTTTGTCGCGGGGCAGGGTGAGGTCGACGTTCTTCAGGTTATGGGTGCGTGCCCCACGGATCAGGATCTTGTCCACAACGGCCTCACTTGGCGGGCGGAAACCCGCGATTATACGGCCCGCCGGTTGAGCGCGGCAAAGCGTCACAAGCGTGTCGCAATCCGCCGGGACTGCTAGAATGCGCGGCATTTTTCAGGCACCGGCGACAGCCGGGCACCCAGGACGGGTGGCCAGCCAGACAGGGGCGCATGACGCAGCTCCCGATCGCTTTCCCTCGAGGCACCTATGCACGATTCCCACTCAGAACGCATGAGCGGCAGCGAAACGCGCGCAGCCAGCGGCCTGGCCCTGGTGTTTGCATTCCGCATGCTCGGCATGTTCATGGTATTGCCGGTGCTGGCCACCTACGGTCAGGACCTTGCCGGCGCCACTCCTGCGCTGATTGGCCTGGCCATCGGCGCCTACGGCCTGACCCAGGCCATGTTGCAGATTCCCTTTGGCGTCATTTCCGACCGCATCGGCCGTCTGCCGGTGATCTACATCGGCTTGCTGATCTTCGCTGCCGGCGCAGCCCTGGCGGCCAATGCCGACTCCATCTGGGGCGTGATCGCCGGTCGTGTGCTGCAGGGCGCCGGCGCCATTTCCGCAGCGGTGATGGCCCTGCTGTCCGACCTCACCCGCGAGCAGCACCGTACCAAGGCGATGGCCATGATCGGCATGAGCATCGGCGTGTCCTTCGCTGTCGCCATGGTAGTCGGGCCGCTGCTGACCCGCGCCTTCGGCTTGTCCGGGCTGTTCTGGGCCACCGCCGTCATGGCGCTGTTGGGTATCGTGATCATCGCCACCATGGTGCCGCGTGCCGCCCACCCACTGCAGCACCGTGAATCCGGCGTGGCGCGGCAGGCGTTGCTGCCGACGCTGAAACACCCGGACCTGCTGCGCCTGGACTTCGGCATCCTCGCCCTGCACGCCATCCTCATGGCGAGCTTCGTCGCCCTGCCGCTGGCTCTGGTGGAAAAGGCCGGCCTGCCCAAGGAAGAGCACTGGTGGGTCTACCTCACCGCGCTGCTGGTGGGTTTCTTCGGCATGGTTCCCTTCATCATCTATGGCGAGAAGAAGCGCCAGATGAAGCGTGTGCTGGTCGGCGCGGTCGCCGTGCTCTGTGCCTGCGAACTGTTCTTCTGGCAGTTCGGCGACAGCCTGCGTGCGCTGGTGTTCGGCGCCATCGTCTTCTTCACTGCGTTCAACCTGCTGGAGGCCTCGCTGCCGTCGCTGATCAGCAAGGTCGCGCCGGCTGGCGGCAAGGGCACCGCCATGGGGGTGTACTCCACCAGCCAGTTCCTCGGTGCGGCTGTTGGAGGCATTTTCGGCGGCTGGCTGTTCCAGCACGGCGGCCTGTCGACGGTGTTCGTCGGTTGTGCAGTGGTCTGTGCGATTTGGTTGGCCATTGCTGTTACTATGCGTGAACCTCCGTACGTAACCAGTCTGCGCCTGCCGCTGGGCGCCGCCGCTGTAGCCGATACCGGCCTGGTTGCGCGATTGTTGGCAATGCCCGGAGTGGCGGATGCCGTCGTGGTGGCCGAAGAGGCGGCCATCTATATCAAAGTGGATTCTGAAAAACTGGACCGCGCGTCCCTGGAGCGCCTGATCGAATCGGGCCCGGAACGCGCTGAAGCCTAGGAGAACGTCATGGCCCGTGGGGTTAACAAAGTCATTCTGGTTGGTAACGTCGGTGGTGATCCGGAAACCCGCTATCTGCCCAACGGCAACGCGGTGACCAACATCACCCTGGCCACCAGCGAGTCCTGGAAGGACAAGCAGACCGGCCAGCAGCAGGAGCGTACCGAATGGCACCGCGTGGTGTTCTTCGGCCGCCTCGCCGAAATCGCCGGCGAATACCTGCGCAAGGGCTCGCAAGTCTACGTCGAAGGTTCCCTGCGCACTCGCGAGTGGGAAAAGGACGGCGTGAAGCGCTACACCACCGAGATCGTGGTCGACATCAACGGCCAGATGCAACTGCTCGGCGGCCGTCCTGGCAGCGAAGGCGACGCCCCGCGTGCTCCGCGCCCGCAGCGTGAGCCGCAGCAGTCCGCTGCGCAGCAGCGCCCGGCTCCGCAGCCCGCCGCCCAGCCGGCTCCGGACTACGACAGCTTCGACGACGACATCCCGTTCTGAGTCGAATCGCGCAAGCGGAAAGACAAAGGCGCAGCCCTCGGGCTGCGCCTTTTTTTCTGAGGCCGATCACCAGCCCTTGGAGGAATGCCGATCCAGAGCTGGAAGTCGGTCCCCTCAGAACTGATAACTCAGCGTCGCCGTCACGTTGCGCTTCTCGCCGAAGTAGCAGAAGTCGAGGCTGTAGCAGGACGCCACGTAGTCCTCGTCCAGCAGGTTGTTGGCGTTCAGGCTGAGGTCCAGGCCCTGCATGCCCAGCTTGCCGAGGTCGTAGCCGATGAGGGCGTCGACCAGGGTATAGGAGGGCACGTGCTGGGTGTTTTCCTTGTCCGCCCAGGTCTTGCCGACGTAGCGCACGCCGAGGCCGGTGCGCAGCCCATCCAGGGCGCCCGCATTGAAGTCGTAGTCACCCCAGATGGAGGCCATGTGCCTGGGCGCCTGGTTAGGGGTGTTGCCCTGATTGCCGTCCAGCGACTTGGCGTAGGTAATGTCGGTGTAGGTGTAGCTGGCCAGGAACTTCAAGTTCTCCGTGACCCGGGTGTGGGCTTCCAGCTCGAAGCCCTGGGAGCGCACCTTGCCCACCGAGGTGAAGAAGTTGTCCTGGGGCAGCTTGGAGGCGACGTTCTCCTGGGTGATGTGGAACACCGAGGCGGTGTACATGCTGTTGCTGTCTTGCGGCTGGAACTTCAGGCCGGCTTCCCACTGCTTGCCCTCGGTGGGTTCCAGGGCTTTGCCGGATGCGTCGGAGTAGGCGTTCGGGTTGAACGACTCGGAGTAGCTGATGTAGGGCGCAATGCCATTCTCGAAGAGGTAGAGCACGCCGGCGCGGCCGGTGAACCTGCTCCACTGCTCGTCGCTCTTGGTATGGGCGGTGCGGTTCTCGTCGGAGACGTCCACCCAGTCCTGGCGGATGCCCAGCGAGAAGCGCCACTGGTCCAGGTCGATCAGGTCCTGTATGTACAGGCCGGTCTGCTCCAGGCGGCGGGTGTGGTTGTCCTCGGAGAGGAAGCTCAGGCTCTCGTTGCCGTACACCGGGTCGAAGGCATTGAGCGGGGTGGAAACGCCGCTGGTCCAGTCCACATGGGTGCGGCGGCGCTGGTAGTCGAGGCCGGTGAGCAGGGTGTGGCGGGCGCTGCCCCAGTCGAATTCGGCCTGCACCATGTTGTCGATGATGTAGGCCTCGAGTTCTTCGCTGGCGCCGGAGAAGTAGCGGTTCAGCTCGTTGCTGTCGGGTGCGGTCCACTGGTAGCCGTAGACCTGCGAGAGCTCCACGTCCGAACTCAGGTAGCGGAAGTTCTGGCGGGCGGTCCAGACGTCGTTGAAGCGGTGCTCCAACTGGTAGCCGAACATGCGCTGCATGCGGTCGAAGTCGTCCAGCCCCGGCTCACCGTCGAAGAACTCGCGGCTGATGCGCTGGCCGTTGTGCTGGAACAGGCTGCCGTCGGCCGGCACGCCGCTGTGGTAGCCGCCATTGGGGTCGTGCTGCAGGTAGCCCTGCAGGGTCAGGGTGGTGTCTTCGCGCAAATCGATGGCAAGCGTCGGGGCGATGGCGTAGCGCTCGTCCCCGGTGTGGTCGAACTGGGTATCGCCCCCCTTGCCCAGGCCCACCAGGCGATAGGCGATGCGCTTCTCCTCATCCAGCGGGCCGCTGAAGTCGAAGCCCACGCCTTTCTGGTTCATGTTGCCCACGGTGGCCTGCACCTGGTGGTAATCCTCATACATCGGCTTCTTGCTGGTCAGCGCCACCAGGCCGCCCGGCAGGCTGCGGCCATAGAGCACCGAGGACGGGCCCTTGAGCACGTCGATGCGTTCGAGGAAGTACGGGTCCACCTGCATCGAGCTGAAGGTGCCGCTGTCGCCCATGGTTTTCAGGCCGTCGAGGTAGACGTTGTCGACGCTGTTGTCGGCGAAACCGCGCATCACGATGTAGTCATAGCGGTTCGAGGCGCCCACCTGGCCGGTGAAGATGCCGGGCGTGTAGCGCATGGATTGCTGGACGGTCCGGGAACCCTGGTCGTCGATCTGCTCGCGGGTGATCACCGACACGCTCTGCGAGGTTTCCATCAGCGATTTGCTGGTCTTGGTGGCGATCTGGCTGTGGGTGGCCAGGTAGCCGTCTTCACTGCCCAGTGCGTTACCCAGGGCGAATACCTGGGTGCTGGGCACTTCCAGCGCGCTACCGGCCGGTACTTCATGCAGCACGAAGCTGCCGTCGCCGAGGTTCTCCGCCTGCAGGGAGGTTCCGTCGAGCAGGCGCGCGAGGCCCGCTTCCACCGAGAAGGTGCCGTTCAGGCCATTGCTGTTCAGGCCACGGGTCTGCGCCGGGGTGGCGGAGAGGTTGATGCCGGCCTCGCGGGCGAAGCGATTCAGCGCCTCATCCAGGGCTCCGGCGGGGATGGCGTAGCTGCGGCCGGCGACGGCAGCAGCCTCTTCGGCGATGGCGCTGGCGGGCAGCAGTGGCGCGGCGAGTGCGGTGCACAGCAGGGCGCCATGAACGGCGAGGGCGAGGCGGGAAGCGCGGGGTGAAGTCATGACAACATCCATGGGGATCGGCAAAGGTTAATGGGATTCATTCCCCTTGCCGGGGCAGGCGGAAAAACCCGCCAAAAAAATGTGCTGACTGTTGGGGAGACCGGAGACGCACAGAACTTGTAGGGGCGATTTCAATCGCCAAGGGCGGCGCAGCTGCCCCATGAAAATGGCCTGTTTCGCGAATCAATTCGCTCCCACGACAGCCTGGACCGTGCACCTGTGGGAGCGATTTCAATCGCGATTTCCTGGCTCAGACCTTCGCCTCCACCGTCACCCACCACCGCGTGCGGTAATGCATTTGCACCGGTAGCGTGCGGGGTAGCAGGGCCAGCAGCTTGTCGGTGTCGTCCAGGCGGAACACGCCGGACAGGCGCAGGTCGGCGATGCTGTCGGCGCAGGCCAGGCGGCCGTGGCGATAGCGCGAGACCTCGGCGAGGAAGTCCGCCAGGCGCATGTCTCGGGTGACGATCAGGCTGTCGACCCAGGCCCCGGCCTCCATGCCCAGCTCCCGCACGGGATGGATGCCATCCCGGCTCAGGTCGAAGTTCTGTCCGGCTTCGACCACCTGTTTCTGCAGGCCACTGGCCGGATTCAGCACCACGCTGCCCTGCAGCACGCTGAGCCGCGAGGCGGCTTTCCCGTGGCGCAGCACGAAGCGCGCGGCCTGGGACTCCACCAGGCCGTGTGCGGTGCGCACGCGCATGGGCGTGGGCTGGATGGCGCTGCTGACGAGGATTTCTCCGCGCCGCAGTTCGATCAGCCGCTGCTGGGAATCGAAGCGGATATCCACCGCTGTGTCAGTGTTCAATTGCAGCTGGCTGCCGTCGGCCAGTGCCAGGCCGCGGCGCTGGCCGGTCGCCGTGGCGAGGTCGGCGGTGAGGCGTTCCCAGGGCGTGATGTCGCGGGTCAGCCAGAGTGCGGCGCCACCCACGGCAGCGCCGGAAAGCAGCTTCAGCGCCTGGCGTCTGCGCAGGCCGGCCCTGGCGTTATCCAGTACCAGGCTTGCGCCGGGCAGCGTCTTGAGGCCCATGCCCAGTTCGCGGTCGAGTTGCTGTACCCGCTGCCAGGCCAGCTCGTGGTTGGTGTCCTGGCCACGCCAGTGTTCGCACGCCTTCTGCAACTCGGCGTCGCCATTGCCGCGCAGGCGCATCATCCACTGGATGGCCTGGCGCACCACCTGTTCATCGAGAGCGGCGATTTGGCCCGGGGCACTCATTCTTCGAACCGCAGCAGGTAGCAGTGATAGAGGGCGTCGGCCACATAGCGCTCCACCGAGCGCAGGGAGATGCCCATGCGCGTGGCGACGTCCTGGTGGGTGAGGCCTTCGCACTGGGCGAGCAGGAAGGCAGCACGTGCCTTGGGCTTGAGCCGGTCGAGCATCAGTGCGATGCGCTCCAGCAGTTCAAGGATCAGCTCGCGTTCCTCGAGGGAGGGCGCCTCGGCTTCAGGCAGTTGCGCCAGGGCTTCCAGGTAGGCGCGCTCCAGTTCCTCGCGGCGCCAGTGGTCGATCACCAGGCCCCGCGCCACGGTGCGCAGGAAGGCGCGCGGTGTGCGCAGTTCAAGGCTCCCGCCCTTGCCCAGCAGGCGCAGGAAGGTGTCCTGGGCCAGGTCCGCCGCATCGGCGGCATTGCCCAGCTTGCTGCGCAGCCAGTTCTTCAGCCAGCCGTGGTGCTCGCTGTACAGCGCCTGGAGGGAAATCGGGGGAGACGACATGGAGGCCACCGCGAGATGCGATAACAAATGAAAATTAATCGCATTTTCATGGTGCACTTCGGCTTTTGCAACAGCGGTCGTAGGTCTTGCCAGATGCAGTCGTCGAAATACGGCACGTTTGTAGGAGCGAGCTTGCTCGCGAAGCATCGAGCGAAGCCTTTGTTCGCGAGCAGAGCTCGCTCCTACCTCTAGCGATACCAGCGCGGCGTATAGACCCAATCCTCGCCGTTGCCCTTGGGCACGCGGCGGGTCAGCGACGAGCCGATGATCACCAGGGTGCGCATGTCCACCTGTTCCGGCGTCAGTTCGCCGAGCGTGGTGAGGGTCAGCTTCTCCGCCGGACGGCCGATATCCCGGCCCAGCACCACCAGTGTTTCCGGCTTGCGGTGACGGGCGACGATTTCCAGGGCGCGCCCCAGCTGCCAGGGACGCGCCCTGGAAATGGGGTTGTAGAAGGCCATGGCGAAGTCGGCGGCGGCGGCGTGGTCGAGGCGATCCTCGATCACGTCCCAGGGCTTGAGGTTGTCCGACAGCGAGATCAGGCAGAAGTCGTGGCCCAGCGGTGCTCCGGCCTTGGCCGCCGTGGCCAGAGCGGCGGAAACACCGGGGAATACCTGCAGCTCGACCTGCAGCCACTCTGGATCGCGGGATTCATCCAGCGCCTCTAGCACGGCGGCGGCCATGGCGAACACTCCCGGATCGCCGGAAGACACCACCACCACGCGGCGACCGCTGGCGGCCAACTCGAACGCATGGCGGGCACGCTGCAGCTCTTCGCGGTTGTCGGTGCAGTGCGCCACCTGATCGGGACGCAGCGGCCCGGCCATGCGGATGTAGGTTTCGTAGCCGAGCAGGTCTTCGGCTTCATCCAGGGCCTGGCGCGTGGCCGGCACCATGAACTCGGCGGCGCCGGGACCGAGGCCGATCACGGTGAGGCGCCCGCGCGGTTGGCCGATCAGGGCTGTGTCCAGCGGTTCGTTGGCGAGATGGAGGCGGATGCCGGCGACTTGCTGGTGCAGCGGCGGCAGCGCGGTCTCGTCGGTGATGAAACGCAGCGGCACGCCCAGTTCGACGGCGGTGGCGGCCAGTCCGGAATCGACCATTCGCGAGCGATCCGCCAACAGGCAGGCCAGGGACAGAGGCGCCAGTCCGGCGTCGGTCAGCGCCTGACGCACCGCTTGCGCGCTGGCCTCGCCATCTATGCGCGCAATGGTCACGCGTGGATGGATCAGCAGCTCATCCCTTGCCGCCGCACGCGCTTGGGCCGTGACGTGGATGACCCGTTGCGCCTCATCCGCCAGGGGCAGACGAACGTCGTCCAGCCAGGGCGCTTCGCCCTGTACCCGTACCGTTTGGCCGCCCAGCAGGTCGGAGACGAAGCGTTTGCCCTGCTCGATATCGGCCAGGGCAAAGCCCGCCGGCGGCTCCAGCAGGCAGGTGCCGAAACGCAGTTCGCCGCTCGTTGTGATGGCCGGTGCCACCTCCAGTGCGGCAGCGATTTCCCGCGCCATGCGGTTCACCCCGCCGAGACCGCCTAACAGCGGCACCACGGCACTTCCGTCTTCGGCGACCGCCAGTACCGGCGGCTCGGCGCCCTTGCTCGCCAACAGCGGCGCCAGGGTGCGGATGACGATGCCGGCAGCGCACAGGGCGATGATCGGCGTGTCGGTACGGTAGAGCTCGCGCAGGGTGTCGCCGAACTCCGCGTAGGCGCCGTCCGCACCCTCGACACGCCCGGCCAGACCAAGGATGCGCGCCTGTGGATAAAGCGCCTGGATGCTTCGCGCAACGGGCAGGCCGCCGTTGCCGAGCAAGACGATGGCTGGTGGGTTATGCATTGCGGAGTTCCACGGGTAGGGTGCGCCGTGCGCACCGGAATTCATTGGTACGCACGGCGCACCCCAGGGACACGGATATCCCGCGCGGCATCATCCTCTCCACTTCTGGCCGGGTATGACGATCATCGAGAAGTAGGGCGAGGCCATCGGGTCCACTTCATCCAGCGGCACGATGCGCTGGTTGGCCATGGTGGCGCGCTCCACGTAATGGGCGCGGCCGGCGATGCCGAGGTCCTGGAGGACGCGGCGCACCTTGTCGAAGTTGCGGCCGAGCTTCATCACCACGGCCGCTTCGGCGTCGGCCAGGCGCGCCTTCAGCTCGCCCTCCGGCAACACGCCGGAGAGTACGGAAAGACTCTGGTTGCGGTACACCAACGGCACACCGAGCACCGCCGCGCTGCCCAGCATGGAGCAGACGCCGGGCACCACCTCCACCTCGTAGCGTTCGGCCAGGCGGTCGTGCAGGTACATGTAGGAGCCGTAGAAGAAGGGGTCGCCCTCGCAGATCACCGCCACGTCGCGGCCGGCCTCCAGATGCCGGGCCACCTGCTCGGCGGCGGTGTCGTAGAAGTCGCTGATGACGGTTTCGTAGGTCAGCGGCGGTTCCAGTTTCTCGGTGGTCACCGGGTACACCAGCGGCATGCGCTGCTGCGCGTCGGTGAGGTGCTGTTCGATGATGCCGAAGGCATTGCCTCCCTGGCCCTGGCTGGCTTTCGCCTTGGCCACGAAGTAACCCACCACCTGCGCCGATTGCAGCAGGCGCAGGGCCTTCAGGGTAATCAGTTCCGGGTCGCCGGGGCCCACGCCCAGGCCGATCAGCCGTCCTTTGCCAGTCATCACTCCACCTCCGTGGCCAGGGCGTTGACCGCCGCCGCCGCCATGGCGCTGCCGCCACGACGGCCACGCACGATCACATAGGGCACGCCGCGGCTGTCGGCGGCGAGCATGTCCTTGGATTCCGCCGCGCCGACGAAGCCCACCGGGAAGCCGAGGATCAACGCTGGCTTCGGTGCGCCGGCGTCGAGCATTTCCAGCAGGTAGAAGAGCGCGGTAGGGGCATTGCCGATGACCACCACGCTGCCTTCCAGGTGCTCGCGCCAATGCTCCAGGGCCACGGCCGAGCGGGTATTGCCCAGCTCGCGGGCCAGTTCCGGTACGCCGGGGTCGTTGAGGGTGCAGATGACCTGGTTGTTGGCCGGCAGGCGCGCACGGGTGATGCCTTCGGCCACCATGCGCGCATCGCAGAGGATCGGCGCTCCGGCGGCGATGGCGGCGCGGCCGGCGGCTCCGGCACCGGGGGAGAAACGCAGGTCTTCCACCACATCGACCATGCCGCAGGCGTGGATCACCCGCACCGCGAGTTTTTCCAGGTCGGCGGGAATGTCGGCGAGGTTGGCCTCGTTGCGGATGATGGAGAAGGAGTTGCGATAGATCTCCTGACCATCGCGGATGTACTCGATCATGGGGTGGAACTCCAGGTGTCAGGAGAGGCGGCCAGGCGTTCGCCGGCCTCTTGAATGCTGAGGTCACGCGACAGCAAGCGGCCGAAGCCTTCGCCACCGCGCTGGAAGAGGTCGTAGCGGCCGGGGGCGACGGCCAGCAGGGTAAAGGGCGCCACATGGGCGGCGGCACAGGAACGCGGGCAGCCGCTGAGGTGGGCCACCGCACCGGGCGGCAGCAGCGGCGACAGGGCCAGGGCATCGGCCTTGGTGTCGGCCAGGCCCTTGGCGCAGCCGGCGGAACCGGTGCAGGCAATCAGCCGGGCCAGGGGCTCCTGGGCGTCGGTGGCCAAGCCCAGGTCCTGCATGGCTCGAAGGACCGCCCCGGCATCTTCGGCGTTGGGCAGCACTATCGATTGCCAGGGCGTCAGGCGCAGGCTGCCGTCCCCCTGCTGGTCGGCGAGATCGGCGAGGGCGATGAGTTGCGCGGCATTGAGCCTGCCGAGGGTTGGCGCGCCACCGACATGGCGGCCCTCGCGAATCCCCAGGTGGGCGAAGGGCTGCGGGGCAGGGCGTTGCCAGTCGCCGGCCGGCAGCAGGGGAAATTCCAGCCGTTGTTGCAGGCGCAGCAGCAGGTCGCCCGGTGGGTGCCCGGCGAGCAGGTGGCGCATGCGTGTCTGCTCGGGCGTCGCCAGTTCGAGGAACAGTTCCAGCACGGCTTCAACCAGGGCGGGGGCCTGGGCGCGCGGTACGGCGGCCAGGGCGGGCGTGTCGTCGCCGGATCGGGGCGGGCAGCCGGCTAGGCCGAAGGCGAATTGCGCGTGGTTGCCGTTCCCCATGGCCGAGAGCCAGAGATCGTGGGGGTGTTCCAGCATCGCCATGGCCTCGCCGCCATCCAGCAGCAGGGCGAACTTGGGCGACAGGGCGTGGAAGTGCGACTTGTCCTGCAACAGGCCGAGGATCTGTGTGGCCAGTGGCGAGACATCCACCAGGGCGCTGGAATCGAGGCCGGCCAGTGGGCTGACCATCAGGTTGCGCACATCGTCGGCACCGGGAGAGCCCGCGCCCAGGCCTGCAGCCAGCAGGGCATCGATCAGTGCCTGCTCGGCACCGGCCTTCACGCCACGGATCTGCAGGTTGGAGCGGTTGGTGGCCTCGATCACGCCGCAGGCATGTGCGTTCGCCCCGGCCGCTACGGCGCGGGCCTGCATCGAACCCAGGCGGCCGCAGGGCAGCTTGATCCGGCAGATGCCGCCGTCCTTCGCCTGGACGATGCGCAGCAACCCCGGGCAGGCCGAGGGGCGGACGGAAAACGATGTGGGCTGGGCGTGCTTCACTCAGGTCACCATGGTTGGCGTCGCGGCGACCCGGTTCCCTGGGCTAGGGACAACGTTGCACCGATACACCCCGCTCGATGCGTACACACGCGACTGGTTCCACCGGCAGGTCTCCTGGCTGGCAGGTCGTCGTCCCGTGCGGCCTTCCCGATAATTCAGTGGCCAGAATGCATGGACTCGCTGCTTACAGTTGCGGGGGCAGCCACGGCTCGACCGTGTTCCCTCTTAGGCTGGGGCTCGTCAGGTGAGCGCCAGCGACCGATGAAGGGCGCTATTATGCCCGCTTTGCCCGGACCGGGGAAAAGGCTGCCTGTCGGAAGCCGGACGACCTTGGCGTTTTCAGAATCGAGGAGAGCAAATGCAGCCCTGGCTGACAGTGGTGGGGATCGGCGAAGACGGTTACGCGGGCCTGGGCAAGGCCGCACGTCATGCCCTGCTGGGCGCCGCCGAGGTGGTGGGCGGCCTGCGCCAGCTCGACCTGCTGCCGCGCTGCATTCGCGCTCGCCGTACGCCCTGGCCCAGCCCCTTCTCGCTGGCTCCGGTGCTGGAACGGCGCGGCACGCCGATCTGCGTGCTGGCCAGTGGCGATCCCATGCTGTTCGGTGTAGGCGCCAGCCTCGCGCGGCAGGTGCCGGCGGAAGAACTGCGCGTGATCCCGGCCCCTTCGTCCTATTCCCTGGCGGCGGCTCGCCTGGGTTGGCCATTGCAGGACGTCACCCTGCTTTCGGTGGTCGCGCGTCCCCTGGCGGCCCTCAATGCCCATCTGCACGACGGCGCCCGTCTGCTGGTGCTGAGCAATGACGGCAGCAGCCCGGCGGCCATCGCTGCACTGCTCACCGAGCGTGGCTTCAGCCCCAGCCGAATCACCGTGCTGGAGCACCTGGGTGGCGAGCGTGAGCGACGCATCGACGGCATTGCCCGTGACTGGTCCCTCGGTGAGGTCGCCGCACTCAACCTGGTGGCCGTCGAAGTTCTGCCCGGTGAAGGCACCCGTCCATTGCCGCTGACCACCGGCCTGCCGGACGACGCTTATCGCCACGACGGCCAGTTGACCAAGCGCGACGTCCGCGCCGTTACCCTCGCGCGCCTGGCGCCGCGTCCCGGCGAACTGCTCTGGGATGTGGGGGCCGGCTGCGGTTCCATCGGCATTGAATGGATGCGTGCGCACCCGGATTGCCGCGCCATCGCCATCGAGGCCAACGAAGGCCGCCAGGCGCACATCCGCCACAACCGCGATGCCCTTGGCGTGCCCGGGCTGCAACTGGTGGCCGGCCAGGCTCCGGCAGCGCTGGACGGGCTGCCCGAGCCGGATGCCATCTTCATCGGCGGCGGCGTCACCGAACCCGGCGTGCTGGACACCTGCTGGAACCAGCTCAAGCCCGGCGGCCGGCTGATCGCCAACGCGGTGACCCTGCAAAGCGAAGCCACGCTGGTGGCTTTCCGTGAGCGTCACGGTGGTGAGCTAGCCCGCATCTCCATCGCCCAGGCCCAGCCGCTGGGCGGTTTCGACACCTGGCGTGCGGCGCTGCCGATTACCTTGCTGGATGTAGTCAAGGATGCGTAGGTTGGTGCAGGGCGCAGCGAAGCCCAACGTATCGGCGTACGGGATTACTCCGACATTGGGGCTCGTCCTTCCGGCGCCAACCGACGTAACCTCCTGAGCAGACCTTAGCGCCATGCGTGACGAAACCCCCGAACAACCCGCGCCCTTGCGCAGTGGCTACACCACCGGCAGTTGCGCCACCGCCACCAGCCTGGCGGCGGCTCGCCTGCTGCTGGGCGGCGAGGCGGCCGATGCGGTGGAGATCGTCCTGCCCAAGGGCCAGCAGGTGCTGATGCGCCTGGAGTTCTGCCGTCTGAGCGAAGGTGGTGCCGAGGCCGGCACCCTGAAGGACGCTGGCGACGACCCGGATGTGACCCACGGCGCGCTGATCTATGCGCAGGTGCGCCTGGCCGCGTCGCCCGGCGTGCGCTTCCACGCCGGCCCTGGCGTCGGCACCGTCACCAAGCCGGGCCTGACCCTGGCGGTGGGGGAACCCGCGATCAACCCGGTGCCCCGGCAGATGATGACGGAACACCTGAACCGCCTCGCCGCCGAGCATCACTACCCCGGCGGTTTCGAGGTGACCATCTGCGTGCAGGGTGGTGCCGAGCTGGCGCTGAAGACCATGAATCCGCGCCTCGGCATCCTCGGCGGGATTTCCATCCTCGGCACCACCGGCATTGTCCGGCCCTTTTCCTGCTCGGCCTACATCGCCTCGATCCATCAGGGCATCGACGTCGCCCGCGCCAACGGTTTCACCCATCTCGCGGCGTGCACCGGCAATGCCAGCGAAGATGCCATGCGCCGTCGTTATCACCTGGACGACACCGCCCTGATCGAGATGGGCGACTTCGCCGGCGCCGTGCTCAAGCACCTGCGCAAGGCGCCTGTGGCCAAGCTCAGCCTGTGCGGCGGCTTCGGCAAGATCAGCAAACTCGCCGCCGGCCATATGGACCTGCACAGCCGCAGCTCCAGCATCGACCTGCCGCTGCTGGCGCAATGGGCTGCCGAACTGGGCGCCAGCGCCGAGCTGCAGGACGCCATGCGCGGCGCCAATACCAGCCAGCTGGCGCTGGTCATGGCCCACGACGCCGGCATCCCGCTGGGCAATGCGGTTTGCGCACACGCCCTGGCCTTCGCCCGCAAGACGGTGCCGGCCAGCGTGGCGCTGGAGGTCTTCGCCATCGACCGTCAGGGCAACATCGTCGGCGAGGCGGTGGAGCCGCGATGAAGCGCATACTGCTGCTGGGCGGGGTAGCCGAAGCGCTGGCGCTGGCGCGCCGCCTGGGCCCTGAACACGTCTACAGCCTTGCCGGCCTCGGCAAAGTGCCGGACGACCTCGACTGCCAGGTTCGCGTCGGTGGCTATGGCGGCGCCGAGGGGCTGGCACGTTTCATCGCCGACCAGGGCATCGGGTTGCTGGTGGATGCCACCCATCCCTATGCCGCACAGATCAGCCTTAACGCAGCTGCGGCTGCCGGCATGGCCGGTGTTCCCTGCTGGGCCCTGCGGCGCCCCGGCTGGCAGGCCGGCCCCGATGACGACTGGCGCAACGTGGCCGATTGGGCCGGGCTGATCGAGGCCCTGAAAGCCTTCCGCCGGCCTTTCTTCACGCTCGGCCGCGAACCGTTGGAGCACCTGCAGGAGATCCCGCCCCAGCAGCACTGGACCGTGCGCTGCCTGCAAGGGCAACCGGCCGGGGAACGCTACGAGGTGATCGGTGCCCGTGGCCCCTTCAGCCTCGACGGTGAGCGTGACCTGTTCCGCCGGTTGCGCAGCGATGTGCTGATCAGCAAGAACAGCGGCAGCCAGTCCACCGAACCCAAGCTGCAGGTCGCCCGCGAGCTCGGGCTGCCGGTGCTGATCCTCGAACGGCCGGCTCTGCCTGCCGTTACCCGCGAATTCGAATCCGTCGAAGGCCTCTGGCAGGCCCTCGCCACCTACCTGGAAAACCCATGAACGCAACACCCTACGCCCGCGTGCTGTTCGCCGGGCCGGACCTCGCTGAAGGTTCCTTCGCCGAGCTGTTCCGCCGTCAACTTCTGGCTCTGCGTGGCGAGGCGGCCCTGGCCGACATCGTCGACACCAGCGCCGGCCACGACCAGCTGTGGCAGCGCGTTCAGGCGAGCCCGCGCCCCTTGCTGGTGATCGACCTCGAACCGCAATCCTCGTCCCAGCATCTGGACTGGCTACGCAGTGAGCTGGGACGGCTGGATGCCCCTGAGCAGGTCTTCGCCGCCAGCCTGCTGGGCCAGTTCGACGCCGACCCGGCGGGTGCTGCCTGCACCCTGGCCGAACGCCGCGAACTGCACCTGGCCTGCGTGGACGTACCGGCACTGCCGGAGAGCCACTCCTGGTCCTGCATCCCGCCCCACGCCCGCCGCCTGCTGCTGTGCAACGGCCCGCGCTGCACCCGCCGCGGTGCGCTGCCGCTGTGGAAAAAACTGCGGGAAACCCTCAAGGCCGCCGGCAAGCTGGAGTGCGAGGGTGGCGTGCACATCACCCGCACCCAATGCCAGTTCCCCTGCGATGAAGGCCCAACCGCCAGCCTCTACCCGGAAGGCGAGTGGTACCGCATTCGCGACGAGGAAGAGGTGCTGCGCTGGGTGCAGGAGCGGATCGTCGAAGGGCAGCAGGTGCCGGGGCTGTTGATGCGTTCTCAGTGACCGTCCGGCCCACGACTTTGACTGTTGTATTGCTATGCGCATAGCTTGCCTGGGAAACCTGCTCATGCGTCCCATCTACGATCCACATGCTCCAAAGAAGGCCGCGAACCTCAGTATCAACAGCGACCTGCTCAACAAGGCGCGGGCGCTGGATATCAATCTGTCCGCCGCACTTGAACACGCCCTGGCGCAACAGTTGAGGCTCAAGCAGCGTGAAGCCTGGCTGGCTGAAAATCGCGCGGCAATTGCCGCCTACAACCAGTACGTGGAAGACGAAGGAGTCTTCAGCGACGATCTGCGGAGCTTCTGATGCCGCAATTCGCCGTTTACCTGAACGCCAATCCAGCGACCCGTACGACCATTCCTTACTTGCTCGATGTACAGAGCGACCTGATCGCCGAGTTGAGTACCCGCGTCGTCGCGCCTCTCTATACGGCCGAGGTAATGAAGGACAAGGTGCTGAAGACCCTGATGCCAGTCTTCGAGGTGGAGGGAACGCCCGTCGTCATGTTCACCCCACAGCTGGCCGGGGTGTCCAGGAAAGCACTGGGCAAGCAAGTCGCCGATCTCTCTGCCATGCGCAATGAAATCATCGCGGCTCCGGGCCTGCTGATTACCGGGATCTAGTTCGCCGGAAGGGGCGTGGGGTTCCGTTGAGGAACAAACCCCATCGACTCACAGCTCGGAAATGACCCGGTACTCCGCCCCCAATTCCTCCGCCAGCTTCCTTGCCCGCCCCAGCCGGATCGGTCCGCTTTCGATATCCACCAGCAGCGTCGGGCAACCCGGCGGCTGCAGTGACGGCCAGTCCTTCAAACGCCCATCGGTGAGCACCAGCAAGCGCTGTTCCTCGGCCGGCTTCTGCCGCTGCCGGCAGGCCAGCCAGTGGGTGGATTGCTGCAGTGCCTCGATTACGGGCGTACCACCGCCCGCGCCGAGTTCGGCGAGCCAGTGATGCAGGGCGGGAGAGGCCTTCTGGCCCTGCCAGAGCCATCGGGGCTGGTGGCCGGTGGCGTGGAGTACGGCGAGGCGTGCTCGCTCGCGGTAGGCCGTTTCGAACAGCTTGGCGAGCAATCCCTTGGCCTGGGCCAGGGCGCCGTGGCGGCGGGTGGAGGCAGAGGCATCCACCACCACCAGCCAGAGCTGGTCGGGGTGCTGGCTGCGCGGTGCGCGCACCAGGTCGGCGGCCTTGCGCGGGCGGCCACGCAGGAGCGTGGGCAACCACTGGATTGCGCCATTGGCCCCCGCACGGCGAGCACCGCTGCGACCGTTGCCAAGAGTGCCGGGTCTGGGCCGGGCACCCGCCCCTGTGACCATGCGCGGGCGGATGCTCAGGGCTTTTTTGGCCAGCGCGGCAGCTCGCGTCGCTCGCCCATGGGTACCGCTTGCGCGGGCAGTTCACCCCATTGCCCCTCACCGCCGGAAGCCTGCGACTGCGAGGCGGCCGGTGGGGCCTGCGGCGGTTGCGCGGCGGGTGGCGGCCTGTGGGTGCGACGGTGGGCGAGGGCGAAATCTTCGACGGCGTCGATGTCTTCGGTTTCGATGCGCTCGGCGCCGCGCCAGGCGGCGTGGGCGCGGGCGGCGCGTAGCCAGACCAGGTCGGCGCGCAGGCCGTCGACGCCGGCGGCGAAGCAGCGTTGGGCGATGTCATCGAGGGCGGCATCGTCCAGGGGAATGCCGGGCAGGCGTGCCCGCGCGTCCTGGCAACGTCGGGCCAGGGCCTGCTGTTCGTCGCCCCATTGAGCGATGAAGGCATGCGGATCGGCATCGAAGGCCAGGCGGCGGCGCACGATTTCAGCGCGTTCGGCCGGTTGCGGCTGGCCGTCCTGGCGGACCTTGAGGCCGAAGCGGTCCAGCAGTTGCGGGCGCAGTTCGCCTTCTTCCGGGTTCATGGTGCCGATCAGCACGAAGCGAGCCGGGTGGCGGTGGGAAACGCCATCACGTTCCACCTGGTTCACGCCGCTGGCGGCCACGTCGAGCAGCAGGTCCACCAGGTGATCGGGCAGCAGGTTCACCTCATCCACGTAGAGCACACCGCCGTGGGCCTTGGCCAGCACACCGGGCGAGAAGCGCACGCGGCCTTCGCCGAGGGCGGCGTCGAGGTCGAGGGTGCCGACGATGCGCTCTTCGCTGGCGCCCAGGGGCAGGGTGACGAAGGTGGCTTCCGCCAGGAGGTCGGCGATGCCGCGCGCCAGGGTGGACTTGGCCATGCCGCGCGGACCTTCGATCAGCACGCCGCCGATGGCGGGGTCGATGGCAGCGAGGTAGAGCGCCAGCTTCAGTTCGTCGGAACCGACGACCGCGCTCAGGGGGAAGTGGAGAAGGTCGGACATGGCGGGATCCTGGGAAAGCGTGTCGCGCATGGTAGCTAAAGGTCGGGGTGGCCGATAGAAATCAGTGATTGAACGGCGCGCGGCGATCCAGTAGGTTAGCCAGCATTCGCTTTGGAGATTGTCATGCCGCAACTCGCTTCCACTTCGCTCACCGCTCGCCAGGCTCACGCCCAGGCGCGTGCGCGTGTGGCCGCAGCGGCCAGCTATTTCTATGGGTATTGGTTTAGCCACGGGCTGACCTGATACCCAATCAGGCGGCCCACTCCAGCAGGGTCGCCGCCAAAGCTCCACGAAACCCCCGGTCGGCAACCCGACCGGGGGTTTTTGTTTTCCGGCCCACAAGGCCAAACACATGAGATTCGAGGATCGCACCATGATCAGCTACCGCACCTATCAGACCTATTACCGCAACTCCGACTGGCGATTTAGCCGCGCAGGCACCGCTCAGACACCGTTGAATCGAACACCCAGATAGCGCCGCGCGCGGATCGAGCCGCGCCGGCTGAGGACGCCAGTCATGAATTCGCACCAATCCGTTCTGCCCACCGCTGCACAGCCGCTCCATGCCATGGCACTGGAGGCTGCTCTTCCCTCATCGCGCAGCACCCAGCCGCTGCCCACTCCCGCCGAACTGCGCCAGCGCCTGCCGCTGTCCCATGAGCTCGCCCGCCAGATCAACGCCCAGCGCGAAGCCGTGCGCGCCGTGCTGGATGGCGAGGATTCGCGCCTGCTGGTGGTGGTCGGCCCTTGCTCCATCCACGATGCCGATTCCGCCCTCGACTACGCACGTCGCCTCGCCAGGCTGGCGCCGGAAGTCAGTGACCAACTGCTGCTGGTGATGCGCGCCTACGTCGAGAAGCCGCGCACCACCGTGGGCTGGAAGGGGCTGGTCTACGACCCGCATCTGGATGGCAGCGGCGACATGGCCGGCGGCCTGGCCCTGAGCCGCCGGCTGATGTTGGAGATGGCTGAACTGGGGCTTCCGGTTGCCACGGAACTGCTGCAACCGCTGGTGGCCGGCTACCTGGATGACCTGCTGAGCTGGGCCGCCATCGGTGCGCGCACCAGTGAGTCGCAGATCCACCGCGAGATGGTCAGCGGGCTGGACCTGCCGGTGGGCTTCAAGAACGGAACGGACGGCAGCCTCGGCATCGCCACCGACGCCATGCGCTCGGCCGCCCATGCCCACCAGCATTTCGGCATCGACGCCCTGGGGCGTCCGGCGCTGGTGCAGACCGCCGGCAATGCGGACACCCACCTGGTGCTGCGCGGCGGCCACAAAGGGCCGAACCATGACGCCGCCAGTGTGCAGGCGGCCCGCGAGGGGCTGGAGAAGCTTGGCATTGCGCCGCGCATCATGGTCGATTGCAGTCACGCCAACAGTGGCAAGGACCCGCTGCGCCAGCCCGCCGTGCTGGAAGACGTCGTCAATCAGCGCCTGGCCGGCCAGGACGCGCTGCGCGGCGTGATGATCGAGAGCCACCTGTTCGACGGTGCGCAATCGCTGTCCTGCGACCTGCGCTACGGCGTTTCGATTACCGATGGTTGCCTGGGCTGGGAAGGCACCGAGCGCATCCTGCGGGAGGCGGCGGAGCGGTTGCGAGGGTGAGGACCCGACAGTTTTTTCCCTGTAGATAGGCAGGACTGCGTCCTGCCATAGCGATTGAAGTCACCCCCACAGCGTTTGTGCCGATGGAATGCTGAGAGCCAGCCAGGGTGGATGTCGTTTTTCACATCCACCCACGAGGTCAGGCCAACCAACGAGGGTGGATCGACGAAGCGTGATCCACCCGCGGCTTACAGGGTTACTGCGCGATCCATCGCGAATGAAATCGTTCCCACAAGTTGCCTGGGCTTCAGTGCGAATCACTGCTCCTCGATATCCAGCAACAGATTCTCGATCGCTTCGCGGTATTCCCCGGGGCTCTCCCACAGCCCGCGCTGCTGGGCTTCCACCAGCCGCTCGGCGATGTCACGCAGGGCTTCGGGGTTGTGCTGGCGGATGAACTCGCGGGTGTCCTCGTCCAGCAGGTAGGCATCGGCCAGCAACTGGTACTGGTGGTCGTCCACCAGCTCGCTGGTGGCGTCGAAGGCGAACAGGTAGTCCACGGTCGCGGCCAGTTCGAAGGCGCCTTTGTAGCCGTGGCGCTTCATGCCGGCGATCCACTTTGGATTGGCGGCGCGGGCGCGGACCACGCGGGCCAGTTCTTCCTTCAGCGAACGGATGCGTGGCAAGTCCGGCTGGCTGTGGTCGCCGTGGTAGCTGGCGACCTTCTCGCCGCGCAGGGTTTCGGCGGCGGCGAGCATGCCGCCCTGGAACTGGTAGTAGTCGTTGGAGTCGAGGATGTCGTGCTCGCGGTTGTCCTGGTTCTGCAGGACGGCCTGCAAGCGTTGCAGTCGTTGGGCGAAGCGCTCCCGCGCCGGGGTGCCGGCGTCCTGGGAGCCGTAGGCGTAGCCACCCCAGTTGAGGTAGACCTCGGCCAGCTCGGAGCGGTCCTGCCACTGGCGCTCTTCGATAACGCCCTGCACCCCTGCACCGTAGGCGCCGGGCTGGGCGCCGAATACCCGCCAACCGGCTTGCAGGCGCGCATCCACCACGGCAAGGCCTTCGGCCGCGAGACGTTCGCTTTCCTGTTTCACCCGCGCGGCCAGCGGGTTCATGTCCTCGGGCTCGTCCAGCTCCGCCACCGCCTGCACTGCGGCATCGAACAGGCGGATGAGGTTGGCGAAGGCATCGCGGAAGAAGCCGGAGACGCGCAAGGTCACGTCCACGCGAGGCCGATCCAGCAGGGACAGCGGCAGGATCTCGAAGTCCTCGACCCGCTGGCTGCCTGCCTGCCACACCGGTCGCACGCCCATCAGCGCCAGGGCCTGGGCGATGTCGTCGCCGCCGGTGCGCATGGTGGCGGTGCCCCAGACGGAAACGCCGAGTTGGCGCAGGTGGTCGCCATGGTCCTGCAGGTGGCGTTCCAGCAGCAGGCTGGCGGACTGGAAACCCAGGCGCCAGGCCGTGGGCGTGGGCAGGTTGCGCACGTCCACGGTGAAGAAGTTGCGCCCGGTGGGCAGGACGTCGAGGCGTCCGCGACTGGGGGCGCCGCTGGGGCCGGGCGGCACGAAACGGCCCTCCAGTGCCGCCAGTACGCCGCCGATCTCGGCGCTGCCGCAAGCGTCCAGGGTGGGGGCGATCACGGCCCGCAGGTTGTGGATAACCGCATCGCTGGCGGGGCCGATGGAGCCGAAGTCGCTGGTTTCGATCAGGCCCAGCGCCAGTCGCTCAAGGCGCTCGCGGGTGTCGCCGTTGCTGCGCCAGGGTTCGTCGTTGAGCGTTTCCAGCACCGCAGGGCGTGGTCCTTGCCAGGGCTCGGCCCAGTTCAGGTCGAGTGGGTCGGTGCCCAGTTGCAGGTCGCTGGCGAGGGCGCGCAGCAAGCTGGCGTTGGCCCCCTTGCCGTCGCCGCGCGGAATGCGCACCAGGGAGAGCAGGGTGTCGTCGCGCAGGCGCCCGCCGGGGGATTCACCGAACACATGCAGGCCGTCGCGGATCTGCGATTCCTTGAGGTCGCAGAGGTAGGCGTCCAGTTGCGGCAGCCAGCTTTCCGGGTCGTCGCTGATGACGAGGTTCAGCTCGCGGTCCAGGGAAGTGGCCTTCACCAGTTCGAGGATTTCCCCGCGCAGCTGCACGGCGCGGCGCGGGTCCAGCAGGGAGGCGTCGTAGTACTCGTCGGCCAGGCGTTCCAGGTCGCGCAGCGGTCCGTAGTTCTCGGCGCGGGTCAGCGGCGGCATCAGGTGGTCGATGATCACCGCCTGGGCGCGGCGCTTGGCCTGGGCGCCTTCGCCCGGGTCGTTGACGATGAAGGGGTAGATGTTCGGCAGCGGACCCATCGCCGCGTCCGGCCAGCATTCGGCGGAAAGGCCAACGCCCTTGCCCGGCAGCCATTCCAGGTTGCCGTGCTTGCCAACGTGGATCAGCGCATCCGCGGCGAACACTTCGCGCAGCCAGAAGTAGAAGGCGAGGTAGCCGTGGGGCGGCACCAGGTCGGCGTCGTGGTAGATGGCCGCCGGGTCGAGCTGGTAGCCGCGGGCCGGTTGGATGCCGACGAAGGTCAGGCCGAAACGCAGGCCGGCGATCATCATGCGGCCGCTGCGGAACATCGGGTCCTGCTGCGGATCGCCCCAGCGTTCGAGCACGGCGCGCTGGTTGGCCTCGGGCAGGCGCGCGAAACAGGTCAGGTAATCGGTGAGCGCGAGGCTCTGAGCGCAAGGGCGCAGGTCGAGGCTGTCCAGATCGTTGCTGACGCCACCGAGCAGGTTGTGGATAAGTGCTGTGCCGTTGTCCGGCAGACCCGCGACCGGATAGCCCTCGTCTTCCAGGGCGCGGAGGATGTTTAGCGCGGCGGCCGGGGTGTCCAGGCCCACACCGTTGCCGATGCGGCCATCGCGGGTGGGGTAGTTGGCCAGGATCAGCGCGATGCGCTTGTCTGCATTGGCCTTGCACGCCAGTTCGCACCAGCGCCGCCCAAGTTCGGCCACGAAGTCCATGCGTTCTACGTGCGGCAGGTAGCAGACCACGTCGCTCTGGCTGCGCTCGCTGCGCCAGGCCATGCCCTTGAAGCTGATGGGGCGGGTGATGATGCGGCCGTCCAGCTCCGGCAGGGCAATGTGCATGGCCAGGTCGCGCGGGCCGAGGCCTTGTGGGTTTTCCCGCCAGAGCGGTTCGTTGTCCAGCGAGCAGATGGCTTGCAGCACCGGGATGTCGCGGCGGAACGGGCGAAGGCTGGGGGCATCGGGGTTGGACTGGGCGAAGCCGGTGGTGTTGATGATCAACCCGGCGCCCGCGGCGTCCAGCCAGTTTTCCACAACCTCCAGACACTCGGCTTCCTTGAGGCTGGCAACCGCGATGGGCAGCGGATTCAGCCCCCGGCTGGACAGTCGCTCGCAGAAAGCGTCGATGAAAGTGGTGTTCGCCGCCTGCAGGTGCGTTCGATAGAAGATCAGGGCGGCCACGGGCTGGTGCGGCAGCCATTCGGCCTGCCAGTCCTGCAGTTGCGCCGGCCGGATGCGCGGATGGTAAAGGGCGACACGGGGCAGTACCTGCGGCTCGCGCCAGGGGTAGTCACGCCCCAGCCAGCGACTGGCCAGGCAATTGAAGAGTTGTCGCGCGTTGTCCAGTCCGCCCTGGCGCAGGTACTGCCAGAGGCGTTCGGCATCTTCACCCGGGACGTTGCAGAGGCCCGCCAGCTCCGGATCGGGACGGTCGTCGCCGGGCACCAGGATCAGCGTCGCCCCGCGCTCGGCCAGCGCCACCAGTTGTTCGATGCCGTAGCGCCAGTAGCCGACGCCGCCGTGCACCGAGATGAGGATGACCTTGGCGTGCTGCAGCACCTCGTCGACATAGAGGTCCACCGAGGCGTGGTTCTGCAACTGCATGGGGTTGGCCAGGCGCAGGCTCGGGTAGTCATCCGGCAGTTCGCGGGCGGCTTCTGCCAGCAGGGCCAGGTGCGAATCGCCGCTGCACAGGATCACCAGTTCGGCGGGTGTCTGGGCCAGGTGGGCGATGCCGTCGTCGGGAACGAAGCCGCCGGGTTGGGTGCGTAGGAGGTGCATATCCTTTACTCGGAGGCCCCGTAGGATGGGGTGAGCTTGCGATACCCATCGATATCGAATGGTGGGTATCGCTCCGCTCCACCCACCCTATGGTCGTGGGTCAGGAGAGAGCGGTACGCAGTTCGTTGGCGATGGCCGCCTGGTCGAGTTCTTGGCCGATGACGACCAGGCGGGTGCTGCGGGTTTCGTCGGTCAGCCACTTGCGGTCAAAGTGTTTGTCGAAGCGCTTGCCGACGCCCTGGATCAGCAGGCGCATCGGTTTGCCGGGAATGGCGGCGAAACCCTTGATGCGCAGGATGGCGTGGCGTTCCACCAGTTGGCCGAGGGTGGCGAGCAGCGCGGCTTCCTCGACTTCCGGCAGGTCGACGTGGAAGGAGTCGAACTCGTCGTGGTCGTGGTCTTCATGACCTTCGTGGTCGTGGTGGGTGGGGCGGCTGTCGATGTGCAGTTCGGCTTCGGCGTTCAGCCCAAGCAGGACATCGAGCGGCAGCTTGCCGGCGCGGGCTTCGACGATCTTCACTGCCGGCGGCAGTTCCTCCGCCACTTCGGCGCGCACGGCGGCGAGGGCTTCGGCGCCGAGCAGGTCGGCCTTGTTCAGCACCACCAGGTCGGCGCTGGCGAGCTGGTCTTCGAACAGCTCGTGCAAGGGCGATTCATGGTCGAGGTTCGGGTCCTGCTTGCGCTGTTCGTCCACCTGCTCGGGGTGGGCGGCGAAGGTGCCGGCCGCCACCGCCGGGCTATCGACCACGGTGATCACCGCGTCGACGGTGCAGGCGCTGCGGATTTCCGGCCACTGGAAGGCCTGTACCAGTGGTTTGGGCAGGGCGAGGCCGGAGGTTTCGATGAGGATCTGGTCGAGGTCGCCACGGCGCGCCACCAGCTCGCGCATCACCGGGAAGAATTCCTCCTGCACGGTGCAGCAGAGGCAGCCGTTGGCCAGCTCGAAGACGCGGCCCGCGGCCTCTTCCTCGGTGCAACCGATGGAGCACTGCTTGAGGATCTCGCCGTCGATGCCCAGTTCGCCGAACTCGTTGACGATCACCGCGATGCGGCGGCCTTCTGCGTTGTCGAGCATGTGGCGGAGGAGGGTGGTCTTACCGGCGCCGAGGAAGCCGGTGACGATGGTGACGGGGAGCTTGGCCAGGGTTTTCATGCGCGCCTCTGCGTGGTCGGTCGGCGGGCATGACGAACGCAGCGGGGCCGGCCCCGCGCAACGGATTCGCCACCGGATCACCCCGCCCGGTTGTCTGGAATGTCGTCGAGGCAGGTCTCCTGGCTCACGACCCTGCGCTTTGCGCGGCACCTTCGCCTTCCCGCTTGCGCAGTGGCATTTCGAAGGGCCTTGGGGGCGTTCACAGTTGCGGGGGCAGCCGTGGCCTTGACCACGTTCCCTCTTAGCTCCGGCGTACATCCGGAGAACCTCGAAAGGGCGAAGGCTACGCAGCGTGCCGGCAGCGGTCAATCGCGGCAGTTGACGCTTGGTCGGACTCGTGATGTCCTAGCACGGTTTTTTCAGGTGCCTCGCGTCGCCGTACGCGAGGTGAAACGGGAAGTCGGTGCGTCCTTCATCGGGCAAGTCCGGCGCTGCCCCCGCAACGGTAAGCGATCGTAGGGTTAAGTACGCCACTGTGCCGATCCGGCATGGGAAGGCATGCCCATCCGGCCACGGCCGGCGTCGCAAGCCCGGAGACCGGCCTGATCACGTTTTGGCAACCCGCGGTGGGCGGGCGCAAGCCGGAAATCTGGGTGCCCCTGCGCCCGCTTCCCTCGCGCGCGTTCCTCCTGCAGGTATCACTAGCAACGCAGAGGGAACCTCCATGTCCAGCCGCACCCTGTCCCATTCCGCCGCTTCCTCCTCGACCCTGGCCCAGCGCCTGGTACTGGCCATCGGTGCCGGCCTGGTCGGCCTGTCCCTGGTGTACTTCGCCGGCTTCTCGCACATCGAGGCCGTGCACAACGCCGCCCACGACACCCGCCACAGCGCCGCCTTCCCCTGCCACTGAGTGATGCATCCATGATCAAGCGCATCGCCCAGACCGCCGGGTTCGCCGGCCTCATCGCGGCCCTGGTGCTGACCCTGCTGCAGAGCCTGTGGGTCACCCCGCTGATTCTCCAGGCGGAAACCTATGAAAGCGCCGAGCCGGCCCCTGTCGAGCAGGCCCATGCCCATCAACACGGTGGCGCCGCCGTTGCCCATGTCCATGAGCACAGTGACGAAGCCTGGGCCCCGGAAGATGGCTGGCAGCGGACCCTGTCCACAGGCGGCAGCAACCTGGTGGTGGCCGTGGGCTTCGCCCTGATCCTCGCTGGGCTGTTCAGCCTGCGCGGCCCGACCCGTGCGTGGCACGGTCTGCTGTGGGGCCTGGGCGGTTTCGCCACCTTCGCATTGGCGCCGTCCCTCGGCCTGCCGCCGGAATTGCCGGGCACCGCCGCCGCCGAGCTGGCCCAGCGCCAGACCTGGTGGATCGGCACCGCCGCCTCCACGGCCGTTGGCCTCGCGCTGATCGCGTTCGGCCGTCACTGGGGGCTGCGCGTGGCGGGCGTCGTATTGCTGGTGATCCCCCATGTAGTGGGCGCGCCGCAGCCGGAAGTGCATTCCAGCCTGGCGCCGGAAGCGCTTGCACACGAGTTCATCGCCGCTTCGCTGATCACCAATGCCGCTTTCTGGGCCGTACTGGGCTGGGCGGCCGGTTGGCTGTACCAGCGCCACGCCTCGCCCTCCGTTTGAAGCTGGTCGCCGGGCTGGGCTGCCGACGCGGTTGCCCGGCGGATGAACTGCAAGGCCTGCTGCTGCAGTGCCTTGCGGAGGCCGGGGCCTCCCTCGATGAGCTGGTCGCCCTGGCCAGCAGTGAGGTGAAGGCGGCAGAGCCGGGGCTGAGCGCCCTGGCCGAGCGACTGGGCCTGTCGTTGTATTTTCTGCCCGTGGATATGCTCGCAGCCCGTGAGGCATGCCTGAGTCGGCCGTCCGAACGGGTTCAGGAAGCCGTTGGCAGCCCGGGAGTTGCCGAGGCGGCTGCCCTGGCCCAGGCCGAGGCGCTGTTCGACGGTCACGCCAGCCTGCTCATCGATAAACGCCGCAGCGCCAGCGCCACCTGCGCCCTGGCCTGTATCCCCCAGGAGGCTGAACAGCCATGACGGTCTATTTCATCGGCGCCGGCCCTGGCGATCCGGAGCTCATCACGGTGAAGGGGCAGCGCCTCATTCGCACCTGCCCGGTGATCCTCTACGCCGGTTCCCTGGTGCCCGAAGCCGTGTTGGCCGGGCATGGCGCCGAGCAAGTGGTGAACACGGCCGAGCTGCACCTGGACGAGATCGTCGCCCTGCTCGCCGAAGCGCACGCCAAGGGCCAGGACGTGGCGCGGGTGCATTCCGGCGACCCGTCGCTCTATGGCGCCATTGGCGAGCAGATCCGCCACTTGCGCGAACGGAACATCCCCTACGAAGTGGTACCGGGGGTGACCGCCGCCGCCGCCTGCGCCGCGTTGCTGGGGTGCGAGCTGACCTTGCCGGACGTGTCACAGACCTTGATCCTTACCCGTTACGCCAGCAAAACGCGCATGCCCGAAGGGGAAGCGCTGGGCGACCTGGCCCGGCATCGCGCGACCATGGCCATCCACCTGGGCGTGAGCCAACTGGCGAAAATCGTCGAAGAACTGTTGCCGCACTACGGCGCCGATTGCCCGATTGCCGTGATCCATCGCGCCAGTTGGCCGGACCAGGAGCAGGTCACCGGCACCCTCGGCGACATTCTCCCCAAGGTGGCGGCGCGGGACTTCCGCCGCACGGCCTTGATCCTCGTGGGCAAGGTGCTGGCGGCCGATGGCTTCACCGATTCGTCCCTTTACCGCGCCAGTCATGCCCATCTCTACCGCCCAGGCCAGGCGTAACCGCTACGCGGCTAGTGACGTGAGCCGGTGAAACCCGCAGAATGCGGCTCTTATGTGGCGGGCAATCTTCCCGCCAACTCCCTCTAACCGGCTTTAAGCGACCTATTTCTCTATGCGAATGCGCTTGATGCTGTTGGGTGGCGGCAATTCACTCGGACAGGCGCTGATTCGCCTGGGCGCCGAGGAAGACATAGGTTTTCTCGCTCCGCGTCCGCCCGAGCAGGGCTGGGACGCCGCCAGCCTGACCCAGCTGCTCGATGACACCCGGCCTGACGCCGTGATCAACCTCGCCTACTACTTCGACTGGTTCCAGGCCGAGGAAGTCAGTGCTGTTCGCCTGGCGGCCCAGGAACGCGGAGTGGAGCGACTGGCCGAGCTTTGCCAGCACCACGGCATCATCCTGCTGCAACCGTCCAGCTACCGGGTATTCGATGGCTCCCGCGCCACCGCCTACAGCGAGAAGGATGAATCCGCCCCGCTCAGTGAACGTGGCCAGGCCATCTGGCGCATGGAGCAGAGTGTCCGTGCCGCCTGCCCCAAGCATGTGCTGCTGCGTTTCGGCTGGTTGCTGGACGACAGCCGGGACGGCTCCCTGGGGCGCTTCCTCAGCCGCGCCGAACAAGCGGACGAAATCTGCCTGGCGGATGACCGTCGCGGTAATCCCACTCCGGTGGACGATGCCGCGCGAGTGCTGCTCGCTGTGATCAAACAACTGGATTGCCAGGCGCCGCTCTGGGGCACCTATCACTACGGCGGCCACGAGGCCACGACGCCCCTGGCCCTTGGTCAGGCGCTGCTCAGCGAGGCTCGCAGCCTGCACCCGTTGAAGGTGCAGGACATCACCCCGCAGGCCCATGCCGCCCGTCCCGATGCGGCGGACGAACCGCAGAACGCGGTGCTGGCCTGCAAGAAAATCCTCCATACCTTCGGCATCAAGCCGCGCGCCTGGCGTGCTGCGTTGCCAACCCTGCTGGACCGTTACTATCGTCATGGTTGATTCCCCCATCCTCATCACCGGCGGCGCCGGTTTCATCGGTTCGCACCTGGCTGATGCGTTGCTCGCCAGGGGCCACGCCGTGCGTGTGCTGGACAACCTCTCAACCGGCAAGCGCTCCAACCTGGCGCTGACCAACCCGCGCCTGGAGCTGATCGAGGGCGATGTGGCCGACGCTGCCCTGGTGGCACGCGCCATGTCCGGCTGCAAGGCAGTGGCGCACCTGGCCGCAGTGGCTTCGGTACAGGCGTCGGTGGACGATCCGGTGGCGACTCACCAGAGCAATTTCATTGGCACCCTGAACGTCTGCGAAGCGATGCGCGAGCACGGCGTGAAACGGGTGATCTTCGCCTCCAGCGCTGCGGTCTACGGCCAGAACGGCGAAGGCATGGCCATCGACGAAGACACACCCAAGGCGCCGCTGACCCCCTACGCAGCGGACAAGTTGGCGAGCGAGCACTACCTGGATTTCTATCGCCGGCAGCACGGTCTGGAGCCGGCGGTGTTCCGCTTCTTCAACATCTTCGGTCCACGCCAGGATCCGTCTTCACCTTATTCCGGCGTGATCAGCATCTTCACAGAACGCGCCCAGGCCGGGCTGCCGATCACCGTATTCGGCGATGGTGAGCAGACCCGGGATTTCGTCTACGTCGGCGATCTGGTGCAGGTGCTGGTGCAGGCGCTGGAAGCGGATTGGCTGGAAGCCGGACCGGTGAACGTGGGCCTCAACCGCGCCACCAGCCTCAAGCAGTTGCTCACCGCCATCGGTGAGGTGCTGGGCGAAATGCCAACGGTGAACTACGCGGAAGCCCGCGCCGGGGACATCCGCCATTCACGGGCCAACAATGCCCGCCTGCTGCTGCGCTACGAGTTTCCCGTTGCCACACCACTGCGCGAGGGTGTGGCGCGTCTCATGGGGCGTTGAGCACCCGATTGCGGGTTGGTCTGACCCTGTAGGCTGTGCTGTGCGCACCTGAGCGAGGATCGGTGCGCGCGGCGCACCCTGGCGTCGGTCCCGATAATGGAATCGGCCTCCGTTACCTCATAAATCTCCAGGCACAAAAAAAGGCGCCCGAAGGCGCCTTTTGGCGGGGTGTTCCTCTCGAAGAATAGCCCGCTCAGAACTTGTAGCCGAGGCCGACCATGTATACCCAGGGGTCCACGTCAACATCGACCTTTACCTTGCCCACGCCTGCCAGGTCGGTGGTGGCTTTGGTGTCGATGTCGATGTACCAGACAGCGGCGTTGAGCAGGATCTTGTCAGTCAGCATGTAGTCCATGCCGACCTGAGCGGCCAGGCCCCAGGAATCGTCCAGGTCCAGATTGCTGAAACCTTGGGATTTGCGCGAGCTCGTCAGGTCCTCGTCGAAGAACAGGGTGTAGTTCAGGCCTGCGCCGACGTAGGGTTGGAACGCGGAGTTCGGGTCCATCGGGTAGTACTGGAGGCTCAGGGTCGGCGGCAGGTGCTTGATGTCGGCCAGTTTGCCGTCAAGGGCGCCGCCGAGGCCTTTCACGCCCACTTCGTGCTGGAACGGGGTGGCTGCCAGCAGTTCGATACCGACATGGTCGGTCAGCATATAGGTGCCGGTCAGGCCGAGCTGGGTGTCGCTGTCCAGGGTGGCTTTGGTGCCACCGACCTTGGTGCCGGCAATGGACAGGTTGGAGCTGTCTTCGTTCGGGGCAACGGTGGCTGCGCCTGCGCGGACGATCACGTCGCCGGCCTTGTGGGCCTGGGCCAGGGGGGAGGCAACGGCAAGTGCGAGCAGGGAGGCAGCGAGAAGTGGCTTGCGCATGGAAGGCTCCAATGAGTTCTAAAAGTGTTGGACTGGAGCCAGTTTCGGTAATTAGGAAGCTTAGTATCTTGATCCAGAGCAATGTCGCGGGTGGTCGACAGCAAAAGGCCCGGCAAGACCGGGCCTTTGTGCATCCAGGTTGCGCGCGTCCTGGGTCAACTGCCGGTGGACTCGTAGGGATAGATCTTGCTCGCTTCCATCTGGTAGCCCGCTTCCGCCAGTTCGCTGCTGCTGGATTTCACCTGCAGCGGACCTTCGATCCAGAAGGGCTGGTAGAGGGCGTCCATCAGCACGCCGAGCTCGCTCTTCACGTGGACGATCTGGTTCGACGGCGGCGGCGGGACGTGAATGCAGGCACCGAAGTAGGGCACCAGGAGGAACTCGGTAACGCGGCCTTCCTCGGTCACATCCAGCGGCACGATGTAGCCCGGCAGCTTCACTTCCTGGCCATCCAGCGCCTTGACCACCGGCGCCGCAGGCGATTGCTGGCTGGCGGCCGGGCCGGCCTCGGCGTTGAGGGCGTCGGACAGCTGCGAAAGGTCATGGATGGGGGCGGGCGGCGCGGGTGGCGGCGCGCCTTCCGGGATCATCTCCGCCCAGGTGAGCTCACGTGCCTCGCCGGCCCAGAGCGGGGAAGAAAGGGTAAGCAACAGGGCCAGCAGGATGCGTGTCATGGGAGTCTCACAGGCGAATGGAAAGACCGTCGGCCAGCGACTGCCGGTAGGCACGCCAGGCTGGCACCACGCCCATCAGCAGGGCGGCGGCCAGAATAGCGCCGAGCAGCGTCCACTCATAGGGGCTGGGCAGGGCCAGCGGCAGGTAGAGCCCGTAGTTCGCCTGCACATAGCCCTGGCTGAGCCCGATGCCGAGGTATAGCAATCCCACGCCCAGCACCGTCCCCGCCAAGGCCAGGGCGAAGGCTTCCAGCACCAGCAGGCTGCCGACGTGCCAGGGCCGGGCGCCCACGGAACGGAGGATGGCCATTTCCCGGCGACGCTCGTTGAGGCTGGTGAGGATGGCGGTGAGCATGCCGATCAGGCCGGTCAGTACCACGAACAGCGAGACCACGAAGAGCGCCTTCTCCGCCGTTCCCATCAGGCTCCAGAGCTCCTGCAGCGCCACGCCAGGCAGGATCGCCAGCAGCGGCTCGCCACGGTATTCGTTGATCTGCCGTTGCAGCGCGAAGGTGGCGATCTTGCTGTTGAGGCCGAGCATGAAGGCGGTGATGGCCCTGGGCTGCAGGTCCATGGCGCGGGCCTGGTCGGCGCTGACCTTGCCGGCGCCGCGCGCGGGCACGCCGTTCTGCCAGTCGACGTGCAGTGCCTCCATGCCTGCCAGGGAAATGTGCAGGGTGCGATCCACCGGCGTGCCGGTGCGCGCGAGGATGCCGACCACCGTGAACGGTTTGTCGTCGTGCCGTACCAGGCTGACGCTGCTGACGCCGTGGGCCAGCACCAGCTTGTCCCCCAGCTTGTAGTGCAGGGCCTTGGCCACTTCGGCACCGAGCACCACCTCGAACATGTCGGCGAAAGGCTTGCCCTCGGCCAGTCGCAGCGGCTGGCCGCGGCCAAAACGGTAGTGATCGAAATAGGCCGCGCTGGTGCCCATGACGCGGTAGCCGCGATGGGAGTCGCCAAGGGAAATGGGGATGGCCCACTTCACCCGCTTGTCCTTGCTGATGGTTTCGAAGCTGTCCCAGCGGATGTTGTTGGTGGCGTTACCGATGCGGAACACCGAATAGAGCAGCAGGTTCACCGAGCCGGAGCGGGCGCCGACGATCAGGTCGGTGCCGCTGATGGTGCTGGCGAAGCTGGCACGGGCTTCGGTACGCACGCGCTCGACTGCCAGCAGCAGGCAGACCGACAGGGCAATGGCGAACACCGTCAGCAGGGCGGTGAAACGGCGGTTGGCGAGGCTGGCCAGGGCCAGGCGCAGCAGATACATCTCAATCCTCCTCGATGCGTGCGGCGCGGTTCAGTTCCGCCAGTGACAGGCTGCGGTCGAACAACGGCGCCAGGCTCTGGTCGTGGCTGACGAACAGCAGGCTGGAACCGGCTTCACGGCATTCGGCGAACAGCAGTTGCAGGAACGCTTCGCGGGCGTCTGCATCCAGCGCCGAGGTCGGTTCGTCGGCGATCACCAGTTCCGGCTGGCCGATCAGCGCGCGGGCAGCGGCTACCCGTTGTTGCTGGCCGATGGACAGGGAATCCGCGCGGCGTTGCAGCAGTTCCTCCCTCAGGCCCAGGTGGCGCAGCAGGGTGGCGGCGGCCGCATCGGCGCTGCCGTGGCGCTGGCGCGCGCGTTCGGCACGCAGGCGCGAGAAGCGGCACGGCAGCTCGACGTTCTCCCGCACCGAGAGGAATGGCAGCAGGTTGAATTGCTGGAAGATGTAGCCGGTGTGGTCCACACGGAAATGGTCACGGGCGCTGGCCGAGAGCTTGGCCAGGTCCTGGCCGAGCAGGTGGATGCTGCCTCGGCCGGGTTTCTGGACGCCGCCGAGAAGACCCAGCAGGGTTGTCTTGCCACTGCCGCTGGGGCCTTTGAGGAAGAGACTTTCGCCGCGTTGCAGGCGGAACTCGGGAATATCCAGCAGTTCCGCGTGACCGGGCCAGGCAAAGCCCAGCCCCTGGAGTTCGATCAGTGTCTGGCTCATGGGAAAACGACCGGGTTGCCCCGGCCGGTTCTAGGGAATTAGAAGCTCAGGGTGGCGTTGGACTGACTCAATTCCGCGCCTTGCTGCCCGTTCGGGCCGATCAGTTGTACCTGAATTTTCAGCGTGGCAGGGAAGCGCTTGAACAGCCCGGCGAGATCCAGGGACTTCAGCGCATCGGGGGTGGCGCACTCGAACCGGTAATGGGCGTGGACTTCACTGTGCTTGTGGTCATGGCCCTTGGCATGTTCGTCATGGTGCTCGTCAGCGCCGAACAGTGGACTTTCCAGTTCCTGGGACGCGACTTTGCAGCTGGCCGCCTGGGGAAGGCCGAAGAGCACCAGGGGACTTTCCAGCTCGTTACGGACGGCCGCGACCTTGGCTTTGTCGGCATTGCTGCTGGCGGCATGCTCGAAGCCCACCAGGTTCATCGCCGGGCTTTCCAGTTCCAGCTCAAGGGTATTGCCGTCCAGCGCAGCGTTAAGGCGCGCTACGCCGTGCTCGTGGGCGCCAAGGCTGTCGTGCTCGTGATCATGATCGTGCTCATTGGCCTGGACAGCGGCCAGGGGCAGCAAAGCGAAGGGCAGGGCAAGCAGCAGGCGGCGCATGGAGGTCTCCGGAGGGGGTGAAAATACGTTGTTACGTTATAACAAATGTAGGCAGCCCGCCAGCGCCATGGGAGCATTGCGCATTCGTTTCCGGAGGAGTTGGACATGCTGCGCATACGCGGACAGATCGGCGACTGGCCGGTGGACCTGACGGTCGAAATGGACGCCGAGGACTGGGACCAGCTGGCCAGTCGCCTGTCGCCGGAGATGCTGGACAAGGCCCCGGCCGCGGCGAAAGCCCCAAGCGCCCCGCGCACCGATGCACTCTGGGAAACCGCCCAGCAGCTCCTGCGCGAAGCCGGACAGATGGAAGGCCCCCGATTGCTGGCTGAGCTGGAAGCCCTGACCGGTGGCGTGGCGATGGGCAAGCGCCTGCTGGTGCGTCTGCGCCACAGCGAGCAGGTGCATGTCGAGGTGCGGGAAGACGCGCCTCTCTATATCTGGCGGGGATGAGGGGCTGTGGGAACGATCTCAATCGCGAATGAATTCGCTCCCACAGGATAGAGCGGGTCAGTAGATGGCGTTGTACAGCTTGCGGCGGTAGGTGGTGACCAGCGGGTGGTCGTTGCCCAGCAGGTCGAACACCTGCAGCAGGGTCTTGTGGGGCAGGCCGCCGTCGTAGCCACGGTTGCGCACGAAGAGCTTGAGCAGGCTGTCCAGCGCCGGCTCGTACTGCTGACGGGAGAGTTGCTGGATCGCCAGCTGGTAGACCGCTTCGTCGTCACCGGCATCCTGTGCCAGGCGCGATTTCAGGTCGGCGACTTCCGGCAGGTCGGCAGCCTGGCGCAGGAAGGTCAGCTGCGCGCGGGCACCCGCGATCGCCTGCTTGTGTTCGTCGCTCTTCACCGCATTGAGCACGGTTTCCGCTTCGCCCAGTTCACCGCGTTCGGCCAGGCAACGGGCATAGAGGATCAGCCCGGCAGCGTTGGTGTTGTCTTCGGTCAGCAGTTGCTTGAGCAGGTTTTCGGCTTCGCTGATGCGGCCTTCGCTGAAGGCGGCCTGGGCGGCGTCCAGCAAGTTGCCCTGGGGCGTGGCCGGCATCTGCACATGGGGTTCGAGCATCGCGCGGATGGCCGATTCCGGCTGCGCACCGGCGAAGCCGTCCACCGGCTGGCCGTCCTTGAACAGCACCACGGTGGGCAGGCTGCGGATGCCGAAGCGCATCACGATGTCCTGCTCGATGTCGCAGTTGACCTTGGCCAGCAGCAGTTCGCCCTGGTAGGACTCGGCAATCTGCGCCAACAGCGGCATCAGCGCCTTGCAGGGGGCGCACCAGTCGGCCCAGAAATCCACCAGCACAGGCTTGTGGAAGGAATTCTGGATCACCGCCTGGTCGAAGTCGGCGCCGGTGGTATCGAAGATGTAGGAAATGTCGCTCATCTGGGCTCTCGGAAGCACGAAAGAATGGGCGAATCATACGGCTGCCGGCCGGTGATGAATATGCCTGCACGAGCCCGGAACTTGCAGATGGCACGGCCTTCTTCATCTGTAGGGACGAATTCATTCGCCAAGGGTTGCGCAGCAGCCCCTGAAATCCCAAGGGGCAGACCTTCGGCCTGCTTGGCGAAAGAATTCGCCCCCACGATGCCTTGCCCCACCAGCGAAGCAGGGCTTCAGCGAATCGCGTGATACAGGCTCACATTGCGGAATTCCGCTGGCTCGGCAAGATCCGGCCAGGTGCAGGCATCCAGCACGGCGAGGCGGGTATAGAGCGGGTGCTGGAAGTCGCGGACCCGCGAGTCGGCCACCAGGGCCTGGCGGCCGCGGGTGAGGAAGTGGTCGAGCAGCGGCAGGTTGGCGCGGTCGTAAAGCACGTCAGCGACGATGATCAGGTCGAAGCGATCCTCTTCCTGGAAGAAATCCGCCGAGTAGCTCAGCGCCACGCCGTTCAGCTCGGCGTTGGCGCGGCAGGCTTCCAGGGCCAGCGGGTCGAGGTCGCAGGCCACCACTTCAGCCGCACCGGCCTTGGCCGCGGCGATGGCGGCGACACCCGATCCGGCACCGAAGTCCAGCACGCGCTTGCCGGCGACCCATTCGGGTTTCTCGGCCAGCCAGCGTGCCAGGGCCAGGCCGCTTGCCCAGCAGAAGCACCAGTAGGGCGGCTCTTCGAGTATGCGTCGGGTCTCTTCCGGGCTGAACGCACGGTCCATGTTGTCGGCGTCGATCAGCCAGAGCCTGAGGTCGGTGCCGGGCAGGGCTTCCGCGCTGAGGCTGGCGTCGCCGAGCAACTGGCTCAGTGCCTGTTGCAGTACTTTCGGGGCGGTCATGGCGCGGGCACCATCTGGAGTGGGCCGAGGGTCTGGCTTTCCGGCTGCAGGATGAGACGTGGTTGCAGTTTGAGGATCAGGCGTCCGGAGTGGCTGGCGCGACCACGCAGTTCCACGCGCTCGCCACGGGGGAAGGATTTCGGGTTGAACAGCAGGCGGAAGGGCAGCGGGCCGCCATTGCCGTTCAGTACGAGGCTGCCCAGCAGGCGTTGCGGGCGGTCGCGGGAATCGATCGACATCAGCGCCAGCTCGACTTCACTGCCGGACGGTGGCGTCTGCAATACGCCGGTAAGCTCGCGCATATGGGCCGGCGTCGCTTCCACCCTGGGTTTCTGCGTCGGCGCGGGCAGTTGCGGGGCAGGCTCTTCGCTGGCACAGGCCGCGAGCAGGGCGGCCAGGAGCAGGGGGAGGAGTGGGCGCATCTGGGCTTCCTGATACTGGTGCGCGGGCCTTATAGCGCAAAGCTGCCGGCTTGTCTTGCCCGGGGGATGCGCTACCATGGACCACCTTTTCCGCCGATGCCCCTTCGAACCCATGCACTGTCCCTTCTGCGGCGCCCACGACACCAAGGTCATTGATTCGCGGCTGGTAGCCGAGGGCGACCAGGTGCGCCGTCGCCGCGAGTGCCTGGCCTGCGAAGAACGCTTCACCACCTTCGAGACCGCCGAACTGGTGATGCCCCGGCTGATCAAGCAGGACGGCAGCCGCCAGCCCTTCGACGAAGAGAAGCTGCGCGCCGGCATGCAACGTGCGCTGGAGAAGCGCCCGGTGAGCGTCGAGCGCCTGGAAGCGGCCATCGCCCATATCAAGCACAAGCTGCGCGCCACCGGCGAGCGCGAAGTGAAGTCGCGGGTGCTGGGTGAGCTGGTGATGGCCGAGCTGCAGAAGCTCGACGAAGTTGCCTATATCCGTTTCGCGTCGGTCTACCGGCGCTTCCAGGACCTCAACGAGTTCCGCGAGGAAATCGAGCGCCTGGCTCGAGAGCCGTCGAAAGACTGATGGCCGCCAGCGACCAGGCCTGCATGGCCCGCGCCCTCGAGCTGGCGCGCAAAGGCATCTATTCCACCCATCCCAATCCGCGCGTCGGTTGCGTCATCGTTCGCGATGGCCAGGTCGTCGGCGAAGGCTGGCACGTCCGCGCCGGCGAGCCCCACGCCGAAGTCCATGCGCTGCGCCAGGCTGGCGAGCTGGCCCATGGCGCCACCGCCTACGTCACCCTCGAACCCTGCAGCCATCACGGCCGCACGCCGCCTTGTGCCGATGCACTGGTGGCCGCCGGGGTGGGACGCGTGGTGGCAGCCATGCAGGACCCCAATCCCCAGGTGGCCGGCCGTGGTCTGAAGCGGCTGGCCGATGCTGGCATCGCTGTCGAAAGCGGCGTGCTGGAGGCCGAGGCGCGGGCGCTGAATGCCGGTTTCATCAAGCGCATGGAGCAGGGTCTGCCCTTCCTGCGGGTCAAGCTGGCCATGAGCCTGGACGGGCGCACCGCCATGGCGAGCGGCGAAAGCCAGTGGATAACCGGCCCGGCTGCCCGCTCGGCGGTGCAACGCCTGCGCGCCCGCGCCAGCGTGGTGCTGACCGGCGCCGATACCGTGCTCACCGATGCCGCGCGCCTCACCGTCCGCGCGGACGAGTTGGGCCTCGATCCTGAACTCACTGCCCTGGCGGTCAGTCGTCCGCCCTTGCGGGTGCTGATTGATGGCCGCCTGCGGGTGCCGCTGGACGCGCCCTTTTTCCAGGCAGGGCCGGCACTGGTGGCGACCGCCAGTGATTGCAGCCGGGACGCCTATGCGGGCCATGAACTACTGGCAGTGCCTGGCGCCGATGGCCATGTCGACCTGCGCAAGCTGTTGCAGGAACTGGCCAGCCGTGGCGTGAACGAAGTCCTGGTGGAAGCCGGCCCGCGCCTGGCCGGTGCCTTCGCCCAGGCCGGACTGGTGGATGAGTACCAGATCTTCATCGCCGCCAAGTTCCTCGGCTCCAGCGCCCGCCCGCTGCTGGACTGGCCCCTGGCGCGGATGGCGGAAGCCCAGGAACTGAACATCGTCGAAATGCGTGCTGTGGGCGACGACTGGCGAGTCATCGCGATACCCCGCGCCACTGCCTGATTTACGCGCCATCGGCATGGCCGCAAAGGCCGATGCAAGTTCGCCACGACTGTGATAAAACGCCTGCCAGCCAGTTCGATGCTGGCTGAAACGTTCTCAGGGCGGGGTGCAAGTCCCCACCGGCGGTAATTGCGCGAAATGCGCATAGCCCGCGAGCGCTTGCTGGGAAAAGTCTTTTCTGGATTGAGCGAGCTAGAGCGAGACAAGGCGGTTTTTAACGCCGTATCGCCGACGCGCAGCCAATCCATCCAGCAAGGTCAGCAGACTCGGTGCGATCCCGAGGCCGACGGTAACAGTCCGGATGAAGAGAGAACGGGATTGCCTGCCTGGTCCAGGGTGCGTCCGTGCCTGTGTCCGTCAGATCCCTTTCGATCCGATACGCCCTGTTTTTCACGAAACAGGAGTTCCATCGATGTCAAATGCAACAGTCCACTTCCTTCCGGCGTCGGCGGCGTGCCCGCGCGCGGGTGAGGGGCGGGTGCCTATAATGCGTCTTTCGCCGGTATCGACCGGCTCGCTGCAAGCTCTGGAGGTCCCATGTTCACCGGCATAATCGAAGCCATCGGTACCATCCGAGCGATCACGCCCAAGGGCGGTGACGTCCGTGTCCTGGTGGAAACCGGCAAGCTGGACCTCGCCGACGTCAAGCTGGGCGACAGCATCGCCGTCAACGGCGTCTGCCTCACCGCCGTGGAGCTGCCCGGCAACGGCTTCTGGGCCGATGTCAGCCGCGAGACCCTGGCCCGCACCGCCTTCGACGACCTCAAGCCCGGCAGCCCGGTCAACCTGGAAAAGGCCCTGACCCCCACCAGCCGTCTCGGCGGCCATCTGGTCAGCGGCCATGTCGACGGCATCGGCGAGATCCTGATGCGCGAGGACAACGCCCGCGCCGTGCAATTCCGCATCCGCGCGCCACGTGACCTGGCCAGATACATCGCCTTGAAGGGCTCGATCACCGTCGACGGCACCAGCCTGACGGTGAATTCGGTGAATGGCGCCGAGTTCGAGCTGACCATCGTCCCGCACACCCTGGCCGAGACCATCATGGCCGACTACCGCCCGGGGCGCCGCGTGAACCTGGAGGTCGACCTGCTGGCCCGCTACCTGGAGCGCCTGCTGCTCGGCGACAAGGCGGCCGAGCCCCAGTCCTCCGGCCTGACCGAAAGCTTCCTCGCCGAACACGGCTACCTCAAACACTGAATTCAGAAGGAGGGCCCATGGCTCTCAACAGCATCGAAGAACTGATCGAAGACATCCGCCAGGGCAAGATGGTCATCCTCATGGATGACGAGGATCGCGAGAACGAAGGCGACCTGATCATGGCCTCCGAGTGCGTGCAGGCCGAGCACATCAACTTCATGGCCCGGTTCGCCCGTGGCCTGATCTGCATGCCGATGACCCGCGAGCGCTGCGAACTGCTGAAGCTGCCGCTGATGGCGCCGCGCAACGGCTCGGGCTTCGGCACCAAGTTCACCGTGTCCATCGAGGCCGCCGAAGGCGTGACCACCGGTATCTCCGCCGCCGACCGCGCACGCACCGTGCAGGTGGCCGCCGCCAAGGGCGCCAAGGCCGACGACATCGTCAGCCCCGGGCACATTTTCCCGCTGATGGCCCAGCCGGGCGGCGTGCTGGCCCGTGCCGGCCACACCGAGGCGGCTTGCGACCTGGCGCGCATGGCCGGCTTCGAGCCTTCCGGCGTGATCTGCGAAATCATGAACGACGACGGCACCATGTCCCGTCGCCCTGAGCTCGAGGCCTTCGCCGCCGAACACGGGATCAAGATCGGCACCATCGCCGACCTCATCCACTACCGCCTGATCCACGAGCGCACCGTCGAGCGCATCGCCGAGCAGCCGCTGGACAGCGAACTGGGCCACTTCAACCTGGTGACCTACCGCGATGCCGTGGAAGGCGATGTGCACATGGCCCTGACCCTGGGCAAGATCTGCCCGGAAGAGCCGACCCTGGTGCGTGTCCACAACATGGACCCGCTGCGCGACCTGTTCATGGTCAACCAGGCTGGCCGCTGGAGCCTGCGCGCCGCGATGAAGGAAGTGGCCGCCGCCGGCAGCGGCGTGGTGCTGCTGCTCGGCACCCCGCTCACCGGTCCGCAGTTGCTGGCGCACCTGGAGCGCCAGTTGGGGGCCGAGACCCGCGTCACCAACCCGACCACCTACAGCACCGTCGGTGCCGGATCGCAGATTCTTCGCGACCTCGGAGTGCGCAAGATGCGCCTGATGAGCTCGCCGATGAAGTTCAACGCGATATCCGGTTTCGACCTGGAAGTTGTAGAATACCTGCCCGCTGAATGATCCCGCAGGGCTCCGGCCGTCAAGGCCGGGGCCCTCGCTCTTTAATTGACGAGAACTCGCCCATGTCCCTGAAGACCATCGAAGGTACCTTCATCGCCCCCAAAGGCCGCTATGCCCTGGTGGTCGGCCGTTTCAACAGCTTCGTCGTGGAAAGCCTGGTGAGCGGCGCCGTAGACGCCCTGGTTCGCCACGGTGTCAGCGAAAACGACATCACCATCATCCGCGCGCCCGGCGCCTTTGAAATCCCGCTGGTAGCCCAGAAGGTCGCCCAGCAAGGCGAGTACTCCGCCATCATCGCCCTCGGGGCGGTCATTCGTGGCGGCACCCCGCACTTCGAATACGTCGCCGGCGAGTGCACCAAGGGTCTGGCCCAGGTTTCCATGGAATTCGGCGTACCGGTCGCCTTCGGCGTGCTGACCGTCGATTCCATCGAGCAGGCCATCGAACGTTCCGGCACCAAGGCCGGCAACAAGGGTGCCGAAGCTGCCCTGTCCGCTCTGGAGATGGTAAGCCTGCTGGCTGCCCTGGAGGCCAAGTGAGCAACGCAGACGGTTCGGCGCCCAAGGCTCCGAAAGGCAAGATCGCAGCCCGTCGCCAGGCTCGTACCCTGGCGATGCAGGCGCTCTACTCCTGGCACATTGCCGGTCAGCCGCTCAACGAAATCGAGGCGCAGTTCCGCGTCGACAACGATTTCGCCAGCGTCGACGGCGCCTACTTCCACGAGATCCTCCACGGCGTACCGCGCCAGAAGACCGAGATCGACGCGGCCTTCCTGCCCTGCCTGGACCGCGCGCTCGAGGAAGTCGACCCGGTAGAGCTGGCGATACTGCGCCTGTCCACCTACGAGCTGATGAATCGCGTGGACGTGCCGTACCGCGTGGTGATCAACGAGGGCATCGAGCTGGCCAAGGTGTTCGGCGCCACCGACGGACACAAGTTCGTCAACGGCGTGCTGGACAAGCTGGCGCCGCGCCTGCGTGCCGCCGAAGTCCGTGGCGGCAAGCGCTGATTGCAGCCCAGTGAATGGGTGAGTTCGAGCTGATCCGCCGTTTCTTCGCCTCCGCCGCCTGTGCGGCCGGGGGCGAAGGCATTGCCCTTGGCATCGGTGATGACTGTGCCCTGTTGCAACTGCCCCCCGGCGAGCAACTGGCGATTTCCACCGACACCCTGGTGGCCGGCGTGCACTTCCCGCAACAGGCCGACCCCTTCTTCCTCGGTCAGCGTGCCCTGGCGGTTTCCGCCAGCGACCTGGCCGCCATGGGCGCCAAGCCCGTCGCCTTCACCCTCGCCCTGACCCTGCCCGACGCCCGGCCCGACTGGCTGGACGGCTTCGCCCGTGGCCTCTGCGCCATGGCGCGGGATTGCGGGATCGGCCTGGTGGGCGGCGATACCACCCGAGGCCCGCTGAGCCTGACCCTCACGGTGTTCGGCCGGGTGCCCGCCGGATTGGCGCTGACCCGCGCCGGCGCACGCCCCGGCGATCTGCTCTGCGTGGGCGGCAGCCTGGGTGATGGTGCCGGCGCATTGCCGCTGGTACTGGGCGAAATGCAGGACAGCGGCGCGGATGCAGAATACCTGTTGCAGCGCTACTGGGCGCCGCAACCGCAACTGGCCCTGGGCCAGGCGTTGCGCGGGCGGGCCACTGCGGCGCTGGACATCTCCGACGGCCTGCTCGCCGACTGTGGCCACATCGCCAGGGCCTCCGGCGTCGCGCTGCTGGTGGAAGCGGAGAAACTGCCGCTGTCGCCAGCACTCGAACGACTCTTCCCCAGCGAGTTCGCGCGCAAATGTGCGCTGGCCGGTGGCGACGACTACCGCCTCGCCTTTACCCTGCCTGCCGCAGAGCTGGCCGCCGTTCAGGCGCAGTGGCCGGAAGTGGCCGTGATCGGCCGGGTGGAAGCCGGGCAGGGGGTTCACCTGCTGGACGCCGCCGGTGTCGAACTGCAGCCGCCGGCATTGGGTTATCAACATTTCGGGAGTCAAGGTGACTGATCACGAATCGGCCACGCCGCAACCTATCCCCCATTCGGTGTGGAGCAACCCCTGGCATTTCATCGCCTTCGGATTCGGCTCGGGCACCCTGCCCAAGGCTCCGGGCACCTGGGGCTCTCTCGTAGCGCTGCCGTTCATTCCGCTCTGGCAGATGCTGCCGGACTGGGGCTACTGGCTGATGCTGGGACTGACCATGCTGTTCGGCTTCTGGCTGTGCGGCAAGGTGGCCGACGACCTGCGCGTGCATGACCACGAAGGCATCGTCTGGGATGAAATGGTCGGCATGTGGATCACCCTCTGGCTGGTGCCCGAGGGCTGGCATTGGCTGCTGATCGGCTTCCTGGTGTTCCGCGTGATGGACATCCTCAAGCCCTGGCCGATCCGCTGGATCGACCGCCATGTCCACGGTGGCGTGGGCATCATGCTCGACGACGTCCTGGCCGGTGTCTTCGCCTGGCTGGCAATGCAGCTCATTGTCTGGGGCCTGGCCTAATCTTGGTTGGACCCGCAACGGCGAAGGGCGGGTGGAGGGACGCGTGATGCGGAGCTGGTTACTGAAGTTCCTGATCGGCTGTCTGCTGCTGCCGGCGGCCTGGGCGGCGCCGTTCCCGGACCATGAAATCCACCTCGCCAGCGACGTCTGGCCCGGGCACACCGAAGCCGACGGCACCGGGCTCGGATGGGACATCCTGCGGCGGGTCTACGAGCCCGAAGGCATCCAGCTGAAGGTCCACATCGTGCCCTACACCCGTTCCATCGGCCTGGTGCAGCGAGGTGAGGCCGACGCCTGGGTCGGTTCCTACCGCAACGAAGCCGAGGGTGCCTACTACCCGAGATGGCATTACGACGTGGACCAGGTCAGCGCGCTCTCGCTGAACTCAACGCCCGTCCCCAGCCTGGCCACCCTGGGCCGCTACCGCCTGGCCTGGATCCGTGGCTACGACTACCAGAACTACCTGCCGAACCTGAAGCACTTCACGGAAATCCAGCGCCGTAGTGGCATCCTTTCGATGCTCGAACTGGGCCATGTGGACTTCTACATCGACGCCCGGACCGAAGTGGACGACGTGCTGGACACCGCCACCGACCGCAGCCGCTACCGCGTAACCCCGCTGCTACGCCTGCCGCTCTACCTGGGTTTTGCCGATACGCCGCGCGGTCGCCGCCTGGCGGATATCTTCGACCGCCGCATGACCGCCCTGGTGACCAGCGGTGAGTTGAGGCCACTGTTCAAGCGCTGGAAGCAGCCGTATGCCTTCGACAAGGAACCGGAGAAACCCGATGTCGCGCCCTGACCTGCGTATCGCCGCCTGCCTGCTGGCGCTGGCTCCGCTGTTCGTCGCAGCCACCCAGGTGCAGGTGGTCGGCCTGTTCCCCGGCGCCGCGGTGATCAATGTCGACGGCCAGCGCAAGCTGGTGAAGGTCGGCCAGACCGGCCCTGGTGGCGTCCAGGTGATCAGCGCCGACAGCAAGGGCGCGGTGCTGCGGGTCGATGGTGTCGAGCGCAGCTACGGCCTCAGCCGCGAGTACAACCCGGCTACCAGCACCGACAGCCCCGGCAGCCCCGCGGCACCGCAGAAGGCGCAACTGAGCATCGCCCGGGGCAATAACGGGCACTACCAGGTCGCAGGTTCCATCGAGGGCCACCCGGTGCAGTTCCTGGTGGATACCGGGGCCACCAGCGTCGCCATGAACGAGAGCCAGGCGCGCCGCCTGGGCATCGACTACCGGGTGAAGGGACTGCCGATGAAGGCCAGTACCGCCAGTGGAACGGTCAACGCCTGGCGGGTGAAATTCGATCGCATCAAGGTCGGCAGCCTCGAGGTGCTGGGCGTGGAAGGCGCGGTCATCGAAGGCGAGGCGCCTGTGGAGGTGCTGCTGGGCATGAGCTTCCTCAACCGCGTGCGCTGGCGCGAGGAGCAGGGCGTGCTGATGCTGGAGTCCAAGTTCTGAGGCCGCTTGCTTCGAGCCATTCGATACTTATCCCCAACTATTCAATCTGACCCGCCGGATAGCGCTGCTGCTACAATGCCGGCCTTGCCAATTTCCAGGAGTTACACGGTGTCTGTCGTTTTCGTCGCCGCCTCCCAGCTGCCGACTCCGTTCGGCGTGTTCACCATGCACGGCTTTCTCGATGAGGCCAGCGGCAAGGAACACGTTGCCCTGACCCTGGGCGATGTGGCCAACGGCGGACCCGTCCTGGGTCGCCTGCATTCCGAGTGCCTCACCGGTGATGCCCTGTTCAGCCTGCGCTGCGACTGCGGATTCCAGCTGGAAGCGGCGCTGCGCGCCATCGCTGAAGCCGGCTGCGGTGTACTGCTCTACCTGCGCCAGGAAGGCCGTGGCATTGGTCTCCTGAACAAGATCCGCGCCTACGAGCTGCAGGACGCCGGCGCCGATACCGTGGAAGCCAACGAGCGCCTGGGCTTCGGCGCCGACCAGCGCGACTACGCCATGTGCCAGCCGATGCTGAAGCACCTGGGTGTCGGCGCGGTCAAGCTGATGACCAACAATCCGCGCAAGGTCAAGGCACTGGAAAGCTACGGTCTCAACGTCGCCGAGCGCGTACCGCTGCAGACCGGCCTGAACAAGCACAACCGCAAATACCTGGCGACCAAGGCCGGCAAGCTCGGGCACATGCTCGGCAACCTGCATCAGGCGGAATCCGAATCGTGACCCGCAAGGAAGTCCGTCGCCGGCTGGCCATGACCTGGTGGCGCCAGGTGGGCTTCACGCTGGTGCCGCTGTTGGTCATGGGCTACCTGTTCGGCGATGGGGAACCGGTGCTGCCGGTATTGCAGATGCCGCTCTTCATTGGCGCCCTGGTCTCGCTGTTTTTCAGCCTGCCGATGTTCTCCGCCTACAAGCGCGCCCTCGTGGCCACCGAGGCCGCCCTCGGTCGGGCCGAAGAGCCCGGTGCCTGGCAGGAACTGACCCGCCGTCGCGACAGGGGCTTCCTCGCCGCCGGCCTGCCAGCCTGGATCGCCGCCCTGGCGGTGCTGGTCGGACTCAATACTGTGGCGCTGTTCCTCCTGGCCATGAGCAGCCTGGTGCTGCTCTACCTCTACCGAATCCCCCGCCAGCTCGGCTGATGCGCCGGCTGCTCGCCTTCCTGCTGCTGTCCGTGGCGCTGCCCGCCACGGCGCAGCTGCGGGTCGTCAGCCTGGCTCCCTCCCTGACCGAAATCATGCTTGATCTCGGCGCCGGTGACCTTCTGGTGGGTGTGCTCGACGGCGGTGATCGCCCCGCAGCCCTGGCCGGCCTGCCGTCGGTGGGGCGCTACGGGCAGCTGCAACCGGAAAGCCTGCTCGCCCTCAAGCCCGATCTGGTGCTGCTCTGGCCCGACAGCGTGGGCTCGGCCGGACGCGAGCAACTGAAGAAATTCCCGGTTCCCCAGCTGGTGGTGGAGCCGCGGAGCCTGGAACAACTGGCGAATGCCTTCGCCGAGATCGGTGAGCGGGTCGGCCGCGCCGAACAGGGCCGCCAGATGGCCGCGCGCTTCGAGTCGGGGCTGGCGGCACTGCGCCAACACCACCACCGCGACGTGCCGTTGAAAGTCTTCTACCAGGTCTGGGACAAGCCGCTCTATACCCTCGGCGGCAAGCAGATCGTCAGCGATGCCTTGAAGGTCTGCGGGGCGGAGAACGTCTTCGCCGACCTTTCCCTGCCGGCGCCCCAGGTGGGCATCGAGGCTGTGATGCAGCGCGACCCCGCGGTGATCCTGGTGAGCGAACCGAGCCAGGCCTATGCCTGGAAGGCCTGGCCGCAGCTGACAGCGGTGAAACGGGGACAGGTCTGGCCAGTGCCGGACCGGGGGCTGGAACGCCCGAGCTTCCAGATGCTGGCGGCGACCGGGAAGCTCTGCCGGTTGCTGGATGCGGCGAGGTAGAGGCCTGATGCGCGCGGCGTACCCTGCAAACGTGTAGTCCAGCGAAATCCGAGGCTACGGATTGATTGTGGGAACGAATTCATTCGCGAATGAATTCGTTCCCACAGATTCAGGCGCAGGTCAGAGCCCCAGCAGGGCCATGCGTTTGCGCACCGACGCTTCGATACCCGCCGCATCCAGCCCGCACTCGGCGAGCATTTCCGCCGGCTTGGCATGTTCGACGTAGTAATCCGGCAGGCCCAGGTGCAGCACGGGTTTTACCAGGCTCTCGCGGGCGAGGAATTCGCTGACGGCGGCACCGGCGCCACCCATCACACTGTTCTCCTCGATGGTCACCAGCAACTCGTGGCTGCCGGCCAGCTCGCGCACCAGCGCTTCGTCCAGGGGTTTGACGAAGCGCATGTCGACCACGGTGGCATCCAGGCCTTCGGCGACCTGCAGTGCCTCGGCCAGTTGCACACCGAACACCAGCATGGCGACCTTGGAGCCCCGGCGGCGAACCACGGCCTTGCCGATTTCCACCGGTTTCAATTCGCGCTCGATGGTGGCGTTGGGGCCGCTGCCGCGCGGATAGCGCACCGCCGCCGGGCCTTCGAAGTGGTGGCCGGTGGTCAGCAGCAGGCGCAGTTCGTTCTCGTCGCTCGGCGTCATCACCAGCATGCCGGGGATGCAGCGCAGGTAGGAGAGGTCGAAGCTGCCCGCGTGGGTCGGGCCGTCCTCGCCCACCAGGCCGGCGCGGTCGATGGCGAACAGCACGTCGAGGTTCTGCACCGCCACGTCATGGATCAGCTGGTCATAGCCGCGCTGGAGGAAGGTGGAATAGATGGCCACCACCGGCTTGGCGCCGTCGCAAGCCATGCCGGCCGCCAGGGTCACGGCGTGTTGCTCGGCGATGGCGACGTCGAAATAACGGTCCGGGAAACGCTCGCTGAAGGCCACCAGATCCGAGCCTTCCTTCATCGCCGGGGTGATGCCCACCAGGCGCGGGTCCTGCCCGGCCATGTCGCACAGCCACTGGCCGAACACGTTGGAGTATTTCGGGCCGGACGGCTTCTTCGGGGCGGCCGGAGCGTTGATCGGTTCCAGCTTGGTGATGGCGTGATAGCCGATGGGGTCGGCTTCGGCCGGGGCGAAGCCCTTGCCCTTCTTGGTCACCACATGGAGGAACTGCGGGCCCTTGAGGTCGCGCATGTTGCGCAGGGTGGCCACCAGGGTGGGCAGGTCATGGCCGTCGATGGGACCGATGTAGTTCCAGCCCAGTTCCTCGAACAGGGTGCCGGGAACCAGCATGCCCTTGGCGTATTCCTCGGTGCGGCGGGCGATTTCCCAGGCGCCGGGCAGGCGCGAGAGCACCTTCTTGCTGCCTTCGCGCATGCTCGCGTAGGTGCGGCTGGAAAGGATCTTCGCCAGGTAGTTGGACAGGCCGCCGACGTTGCGCGAAATCGACATGTCGTTGTCGTTGAGGATCACCAGCATGTCGGCCTGGACGTCCGACGCGTGGTTGAGCGCCTCGAAGGCCATGCCGGCGGTCAGCGCGCCGTCACCGATCACGGCGATCGACTTGCGATTGGAGCCCTGCATGCGGGCGGCGATGGCCATGCCCAGGGCGGCGCTGATGGAGGTGCTGGAGTGGCCGACGCCAAAGGTGTCGTACTCACTCTCCACGCGGCGCGGGAAGGCGGCGACGCCGTCCTTCTGGCGCAGGCTGCCCATCTGTTCGCGGCGGCCGGTGAGGATCTTGTGCGGGTAGGCCTGGTGGCCCACGTCCCAGACCAGCCGGTCGTCGGGCGTGTCGTAGACATAGTGCAGGGCGATGGTCAGTTCCACCACGCCCAGGCCGGCACCGAAGTGGCCGCCGGTCTTGCCGACGGTATAGAGCAGGTACTGGCGCAGTTCGTCGGCCAGGGTTTCCAGCTCAGCCTCACCAAGCCGGCGCAGCGCATCCGGCGTCGCCGCGCGGTCGAGCAGGGGCGTGACGGGGCGTTCGCGGGGAATCTCGTGGAACGTCGTGGGCATCAGGCTAATCGTTATGGGCAAAAAAAGATGGGCAAGTTTACCTGATGCGCCCCTCAGTGCCCAAACACGCTGTCAGTCGGTTCGTAGCAACCTGTGGGATCGGTTACGCCGGATAATGGCGGGCCAGGAAATCCAGCAGTTGCGCGTTCACCTGTTCAGGTCGTTCGTTCTGCAGCCAGTGGCCGCAATCGGGTAGGCGATGCTGCTCCAGGTGGGGCACCAGTTCGGCCATGCGCTTGAGTGTGTAGGCCTCCAACCGGGCCACCGGATCATGGTCGCCGACCATGAACAGCGTGGGTTGCCGGATCTGCCGGCCTGCCAGGTGCTCGGTCTGCTGCCAGTTCAGGGTGAAATTGCGGTACCAGTTCAGCGGCCCGCGAAATCCGCCAGCGGCGAAGGTGCGCTGGTAGACGGCGAACTCCCCGGCATCGCACCAGCCCGGCAGGGCCGGCGATTCGCTCAGGCCGTCGAGCAGCCGCGAGTCGGCTGGTCTCTCGCGCAGCACGGCGTCGCCCAGGTCGCTCAACAGCAGGCGCAGGCTGCGCTCCAGATCGGCATCCAGCTCCGCTTCGGCCACCCCTGGCTCCTGGAAGTAGAGGATGTAGTTGAAGCGCCCGGCGTTGGCCTCGCGCATGATTTCGATGGCCGGGCGCTTGGGACGGCCGCCGAAGGGCACCGACATGGCGCCCAGCGCCCGGATGCGCTCGGGCTCCAGCAACGCCAGGTGCCAGGCCACCGGCGCGCCCCAGTCGTGGCCGATCACACAGGCATCGGTTTGGCCGAGGCTGTCCATCGCCGCCTGGATGTCGCCGCACAGGGTCAGCAGGGCGTAGTCTTCGATCGCTTCCGGGGCGCTGCTTGCCCCGTAGCCGCGCATTTCCGGCATCAGCACGCGATATCCGGCCGCCGCCAGCGGCTCTGCCTGCTGGCGCCAGGAGTACCAGCACTCGGGAAAACCGTGCAGCAGCCAGACTGGGCGTCCATCGGCCGGCCCGGCGCTGTAAAGGCTCAGGGTGATGCCGTTGACCGGCAGCAGTTGGTGTTCGAAGTTGGGCATGGCGAGCTCCAGGCTTACCAGGTATCGACGAAGGGGCGTTTCTTGCCGGAGCGCGGAGCCGGCCGCGGTGCGGCGTTCAGCCCGCGCAGCAGCCAGGCGCGGGTTTCCTGCGGATCGATCACCGCGTCGATTTCCAGGAAGCTGGCCATGTTGATCGCCTTGCCGTTCTGATAGGCCTTGGCAACCATCTTGTCGAACAGCTTCTGTCGCTCGGCCGGGTCTTCCACTGCGGCCAGTTCCTTGGCGTAGCCCAGGCGCACCGCGCCCTCCAGGCCCATGGCGCCGAACTCGCCGCTGGGCCAGGCGATGGTGAACAGCGGCGAATGGAAGCTCCCCGCCGCCATGGCCTGGGCGCCCAGCCCGTAGCCCTTGCGCAGCACGACGGTGAAGAAAGGCACCGACAGGCCGGCGGCGGCGACGAACATGCGCGAGACGTGGCGCACCGTGGCCTGCTTCTCCGAATCCGGCCCCACCATGAAGCCGGGTGTGTCGCAGAGCGAGAGCATGGGGATGTCGAAGGCGTCGCATAGCTGCATGAAGCGCGCGGCCTTGTCGCCGGCCTGGGCGTCGATGGCGCCGCCGAGATGCATCGGGTTGTTGGCGATCAGGCCGAACGCCTTGCCTTCGATGCGGATGAAAGCGGTGATCAGGCCCGGCGCGAACTGTCGGCGCAGTTCCAGTAGCGAGTCCTGGTCGGCCAGGGTTTCGATCAGCGAGCGGATGTCGTAGGCCCGCAGGCGGTTTTCAGGGATGGCGTGGCGCAGCAGGCGCTGGTCGGCGCACTGCCAGTCCGCCAGGTCACCCTGGAAGTAGGACAGGTATTGCTGCGCCACGCGCACGGCCTCGGCTTCGTCCTCCACCAGCACGTCGATCACCCCGTTGGGACCCTGGACGCTGGTGGGGCCGACGTCCTCCGGCGCGAAACTGCCGAGGCCGCCGCCCTCGATCATCGCCGGGCCGGCCATGCCGATACTGGCGTTGCGGGTTGCGATGATCACGTCACAGCAGCCGAGCAGGGCGGCGTTGCCGGCGAAACAGCGGCCGGACACCACACCCACCAGCGGCACCAGGCCGGACAGCCTCGCCATGCCGACGAAGGTGTGGCAGTCCAGCCCGGCCACCCCGACGAAGTCCGAATCCCCCGGCCGGCCGCCGCCGCCTTCGGCGAAGAGCACCAGCGGCAGGCGCCATTGTTCGGCCAGGCCGAGCATGCGGTCGGTCTTCTTGTGGTTCATCACCCCCTGGGTGCCGGCGAACACCGTGTAGTCGTAGGCGATGGCCATGCAGCGCGCGGCCTCGCTGCCGAAGCGGGCGGCATTCACCGTGCCGATGCCCGCTACCAGTCCATCCGCCGGGCTCTGCTCGATCAGTTCTTCCAGCGACCGGCGCCGGCGCTGGGCGGCCAGCGCCAGGGCGCCGTACTCGATGAAACTGCCCTCATCCAGCAGGTCGTCGAGGTTCTCGCGGGTGGTGCGCTGACCGGTCTTGCGCCGCCTGGCCACGGCCTGCGGACGGCGTTCATCGGTGGTGATGGCGTGGCGCTCCAGCACTTCGGCGAGGTCGGCGCGGATATGCGCGAGGTCGAGGCTTTCCTCGCTCTGCACCGCATCGCCGGCAACCTCCGCCGGCTCCAGGAACAGCAGCGGCGCACCTTCGAACAGGCTGTCACCCGGCGCCACGGCCAGGGCGCGGACGATGCCGCCCCGGGTTGCCTTGACCACGAACTCCATCTTCATCGCTTCCAGCACCGCCACCGGCTGCCCGACGGCAACCGCGTCGCCCTCCTGCACGTCGAGGCTCACCAGCGCCCCCTGGCTGGGGGCGTTCAGCGGTACGCAACCGGCGGGCGCTTCCACCTGCCCGGCTCCAGCAACCGCGGCGGTACCGGCACCGCTGACGAACAGGTGCGGGTGGGCGGTCTGCTGCGGGGCCAGCAGTTGGCCGATTTCCCGTTCGATGAAGCGGGTATCCACGCCCCCGGCCAGTTCCGGGCGGCGCAACAGGTTCTGCAGGAAGTGGATATTGCTCGCCACCCCTTCCAGGCGGAATTCGCAGAGGGCGCGATAGGCTCGGCGCAGGGTCGCCGGCAGGTCATCGCCCTGGACGATCAGCTTGGCCAGCAGCGAGTCGTAGCTGGGGCTGGTCGGGTAGCCCGCGTAGCCATAGCCGTCGACGCGGATGCCCGGCCCGCTGGGGGGCTCGTAGGCGCTGACCAGGCCGCCGGCCGGTCGCGCACTGCCGTCGGCCTGCATGCTTTCCAGGTTGATCCGCAGCTGCACGGCGAAGCCGCGTGGAGAGATGGGTTCCAGCAGGCCCAGGTCGGCCAGGCTGAACCCTTCGGCCAGGCGCAATTGCGTCTGCACCAGGTCGATGCCGGTGACCGCCTCGGTGATGCAGTGTTCGACCTGGATGCGCGGATTGGCCTCCATGAACACGAAGTCGCCACGGCCGGTGTCGACCAGGAACTCGAAGGTGCCGATGCCGCGATAACCGGCGGCGGCGGCCAGGGTCAGCGCGGCGTCGAGGATGCGCTGGCGCAGGCCGGCGTCCAGTTCGGGCGCCGGGGCGATCTCGATCACCTTCTGGTGGCGGCGTTGCAGGCTGCAGTCGCGCTCCCAGAGGTGAGTGACCCGTTCACCGTCGCCCAGCACCTGGACCTCGATGTGCCGGGCATTCTCGATCAGCCGCTCGACGTACAGGTCGCCATTGCCAAAGGCCGCACGTGCCTCGGACTGGCAGCGCTCGAAGGCCTGCTCCAGTTCGCCGGCTTCACGCACCGCGCGCATGCCGCGACCACCGCCGCCAGCCAGGGCCTTGAGCATGATCGGGCCGCCTTCCAGCAGGGCACGGGCTTCGTCGAGGGAGGTGGCGCGATTGCTGCCGGCAGCAAGGGGCAGGCCGCTGCGCGCGGCCAGTGAGCGGGCGCGGGCCTTGTCGCCGAACAGCTCCAGCGCTTCGGCAGATGGGCCGACGAAACGGATGCCGGCGGCTTCGCACTGGCGGGCGAAAGCGGCGTTCTCGCTGAGGAAACCGTAGCCGGGATGGACGGCATCACAGCCGTGCTGGCGTGCCACTTCCACCAACTGGGCAGCGTCCAGATACGCTGCCGCGCCCCGGCCATTGAGCGGCACCGCGAGGTCAGCCTTGCGCGGGTGCAGGGACTGGCTGTCGTCTTCGGCGTAGACGGCGACGCTGCGAATGCCGAGTTCCGCTGCGGCGCGGGCGATGCGGATGGCGATCTCGCCACGGTTGGCGATCAGCAGGGACTGGATGGCTGTGGTCACGGCGAAGATCCTTGGCGTGCAATCCAGTGATCTTAGGCAGCGTGGGCCAATTGCCGCAGCCAACTGTGCCGTGACGAATACCCACCTCTCATGGCGGATGATGATCCGGTGACATGGATTGTCCGAATCGGCCCTTGTGGTGGCCCGATGCCGTGCAGTATCTGTGGCGCCTTCATTTCTCCCACAAGGACCGTCCATGAACGAGCTGCTGCACAGCCTGGACTGGGTGCTGCCCCTGCGCAGCGAGACGCTGACGCCGGTGATGCGTTTCTTCACCCTGTTGGGCTACGAGAAGTTCATCCTGTTTTTCCTGCCGCTGGGCTACTGGGCCTGGCACCGTAGCGTGTTCCTGCGCCTGCTGGTGCTGGTGGCCGTGACCGCGCTGCTCAACGCCTGGCTCAAGGATTACTGGCAGGACCCGCGTCCGGACCTCGCCCTGCGCATGGACCATGAGGTGGGCGACAGCTTCGGCCTGCCCAGCGGCCATGCGCAGATCGCGGTGGTCATCTGGTTCTGGCTGGCCTTCGAGCTGCGCCGCGCCTGGGCCTGGGTGGTCAGCGGCGTTGTGGTGGCGGGGATCATCTTCAGCCGCCTCTACCTGGGCGCCCACGACGTGGAAGACGTGCTGGGCGGCTCCTTGCTGGGCATCGCCACGCTGCTGGCGTTCGCCCAGGTGCAGCACTGGAACTGGTGGCGCGAGGCTCATGGCCTCTGGCACCTGGCGTTGATCCTGCTGGTTTTCCTCGCCGGCTGGCTGACCTGGCCAGGTGTTGCGCCCAGCTATGTGCCGCTGCTGGCGGGGCTGATGGTCGGTGTGCTGTTCGGCTACCGCCGGATGGAATTCTCCGTCGACGTGGCCGTCTGGCGTCGCCTGCTCGCCGCCGCCGTTGGTGCGCTGAGCTTTATCCTGCTGCAGAAGGCGCTCAAGCTCGCCGGCACGGCCTGGGCGCTGGACCCGCAGCTGTGGCAAGGGCTGCGAGGGTTGCTGATGGGCCTGTTCGTGGCTGCGGTCATGCCCTGGACTCTGGTTCGCCTGGGCCTCTTGAAACCGGTCGACAAGCCAGAGGCCGAAGCGCTGGCCGGGTCCGCCGCCTGATGCTGGTTTGTGCCGAATTCGGCATCGGCGGAGGGGAATAGGGCCAAGCGGGCGTGGGGCATCCGGGCCACTGTAGCGGCTGGCTACAGAGGAGAGATGCCCCATGATCCACATGACCCTTGAAGACGTCCGCCACCTGGTGGAAACGGTGCTGCGCCGGCATGGCTTCAGCGAACCCCACGTTCAGGCCGTAGCGGCCACCATAGTGGCCGGCGAGCGCGACGGCTGTACCTCCCACGGGGTGTACCGGCTGCCTGGCTGCATCGCCACCCTGCGCGCGGGCAAGGTCTCGCCGGATGCCGCCCCCGAGGTCTTCGACAGTGCGCCGTCGGTAGTGCGGGTGGATGCCCACGGCGCCTTTGCCCAGTGTGCCTTCCACGCCGGAATGCCATTGCTGGTGGAGAAGGCCCGCAGCCAGGGCATTGCCATGCTGGCGATCAATCGCTGCGTGCACTTCTCGGCCCTCTGGCCGGAAGTCGAACCGCTCACCGAGCGGGGCCTGGTGGCCCTGGCTTTCACCCCCAGCCATGCCTGGGTGGCGCCGGCTGGCGGCATCCGCCCGCTGTTCGGCACCAATCCCATCGCCTTCGGCTGGCCCCGCGCGGACAAGCCGCCGTTCATCTTCGATTTCGCCACCAGTGCCGCCGCCCGTGGCGAGATCGACCTGCACCGCCGTGCCGGCAAGCCCATTCCCCTGGGCTGGGGCATCGACAAGGACGGCCAGCCCACCACCGACCCACTGACCGCCCTCAACGGCGCCATGCTCACCTTTGGCGGCCACAAGGGCTCGGCCCTGGCGGCCATGGTGGAGCTGATCGCCGGGCCCATGATCGGTGACCTGACCAGCGCCGAGTCCCTGGCCTTCGACGAGGGCACCAAGTCGTCGCCCTATGGTGGCGAACTCATCATCGCCATCGACCCGCAGCGCATTCTCGGTGCGGAAGCGGCGCGGCACCTGCAACGCGCCGAGGCTGTGTTCGAGGGCATCCTGGGACAGGGGGCGCGCCTGCCGTCGCAGCGGCGCTACGAGGCGCGGGTGCTCAGTGAGCGGGAGGGGGTGCGGATTCCCCGTGCGCTTTACGAGGAAATCCAGGCGTTGCTGGTGGCTTGAGGAAATTGGTGGCCGGGCGACTTCTCGTCGCCCGGCGTTCATCTCAGAGGCCTACGTCCGGCAGCTGCGGGCGGTTGGCCAGGGCCTTGGCCATGATGCGTTCCACGTGCTCGCGGTCGGCGCCTTGCAGGGCCAGGCGCGGCGGGCGGGTCAGCGCGCTGCCGCGGCCGGCGATTTCCTCGCAGAGCTTGATGCACTGCACCAGGTCCGGGCGGGCGTCGAGGTGGAGGATCGGCATCAGCCATTCGTAGATCGGCATGGCCTCGGCGAAGCGGCCAGCCGTGGCCAGGCGGAAGATGGTTTCGCCTTCTTTCGGGAATACGTTGGACATCCCGGAGATCCAGCCCTGGGCGCCGACGGCGATGCTTTCCAGCACCACGTCGTCCAGGCCGGCGAAGAGGATGAAGCGATCGCCCACTTCGTTGCGCACGTCGATGAAGCGGCGGGTGTCGCCGGAGCTGTCCTTGAAGCAGACGACGTTCTCGCAATCGGCCAGGGAAATGAGAATGTCCGGGGTGACGTCGTTCTTGTAGATGGGCGGGTTGTTGTAGACCATCACCGGCAGGTCGGTGCTCCTGGCCACGGTGCGGAAGTGCTCCGCGGTTTCATGCGGCTTGGAGGAGTACACCAGTGCCGGCATCACCATGATGCCGTCGACGCCGACCCGTTCCACCGCCTGGGCCACCTTGCACGCACCGGCGCTGGTGAATTCGGCGATCCCGCAAATGACCGGCACACGGCCGCCGGAAGCATCCTTGGCGACCTCGGTGACGGCCATCTTTTCTTCGATGGTCAGCGAGGTGTTCTCGCCGACGCTACCACACACCACCAGCCCGGATACGCCGTCTCGCACCAGGTTGGAAATGACCTTGTGGGTTGCCTCCAGGTTCACCGAGAAATCGCTGTTGAATTGGGTGGTGACTGCGGGGAATACACCGCTCCAGTTGACGTGCTTGCTCATGGGTAACTCCATTTCGATGGGTGGGGCCGGCTCGCTCACGGGAATGCAGGCAAGCCGAAACCGTTTGCGCCTGCCGAGGCGGGCGCCGGGGTGGATCTGGAATCCTTGTGCCGCGTGAGGCGTGCTACTGCATGGGCTCGCGCGGCCAGGTGTCGGAAAGCCGGTAGCCGCCGGGCCAGGGATCGCCGGGGTCGAGCAGGTGCTGGTGAGTGCCGGTGATCCAGGCACGCCCGCTGATGCTCGGGATGATCGCCGCACGCCCGGCAACTTCGGTCAGTGCCTCGATCCGGCAATGGAATTGCGAACCGATGATGGAGCGGCCGATGAAGGCTTCGCCCAGCTCCAGCTGGCCCTTGGCATGCAGCACCGCCATGCGCGCCGAGCAGCCGGTGCCGCAGGGGGAGCGGTCGATCTTGCCCGGCCGGATCACCACGGCATTGGCCGCGCCCGCCACGCCCTGTTCGCGTTCGACGGGCGCCGCGATCTGGCAGAAGGAGATGTGGTCCCAATCCGGGTTGAGCGGGTGGACGAACCCCAGTTGCTCATTCGCCGCCTGGGTGATCTTCAGGCCGGTGGCCACCAGCTCGGCGGCTTCGTCGGCGGTCAGGGTGAAGCCCAGCTTCCAGGCGTCGGCGATGACGAAACTGTCGCCGCCATAGGCGGTGTCCACCTGCAGCGAACCGATGCCCTCCACTTCGATCCAGGCGTCCAGCTTGTCGGCGAAAGAGGGCACGTTGCGCACGGTCACGCGCTCGGCCTTGCCATCGCGGCAGTCGGCAGTGACCTCGATCAGCCCCCCCGGCGCTTCCAGCACCAGTCGGGTCTGCGGCTCGGTCATCGGCAGGATGCCGCTGTCCAGCAACACGGTGGAGACGCACAACGAGTTGGAGCCGGACATGGGCGGGGTGTCCGCCGGTTCCATGATGATCCAGGCCATCTGCGCCCGCGGGTCCCTGGCCGGCACCAGCAGGTTGACGTGGCGGAACACGCCGCCACGCGGTTCGTTGAGGACGAAGTTGCGCAGGGTTTCATCCCGGGCGATCCAGCGCGACTGTTCCCACAGGGTTGCGCCGGGCGGCGGTGCAACGCCGCCGACGATCACATCGCCCACTTCGCCTTCGGCGTGGCAGCTGACTACATGAATGATTTTCGAGCTGCGCATGTCAGTTCACCGATTTCAGGAAGTCAGCGGTTTCGGGCAGTTGCGGCGCGCCGATCACTTGCTCCGGCGGGCCGATCTCATGGATGCGCCCGTTGCGGAAGAAGGCCACGCGGTCCGACACATCGCGGGCAAAGCGGATTTCGTGGGTCACCAGCACCATGGTCATGCCTTCGGCGGCGAGCATGCGCATGGTGTCCAGCACTTCGCCGACCAACTGCGGGTCGAGCGCCGAGGTGGCTTCGTCGAACAGCATGTAGTCCGGCGACATGGCCAGCGCGCGGGCAATGGCCATGCGTTGCTGCTGGCCGCCGGACAGCTTGTTGGGGAAGACCTTGAGCTTGTCGCCGAGGCCGACGTGGGTGAGCTGGCGTACGGCAACTTCCTCGGCCTCCTCGCGGCGCTTTCCAAGCACCTTGCGCGGGGCCAGCATCACGTTCTCCAGCACGGTCAGGTGCGGGAACGCATTCCACTGCTGGAAGACGATGCCGATCTTCTGCCGCAGTTTGTTCAGGTCGGTGCGCGGGGCATGGACCTCGGTGCCGTCGACACGGATCTGCCCACCCTGGATCGGTTCCAGGCCATTGATGCACATCAGCAGGGTCGATTTGCCGGAACCGGAGCCGCCGATGATCGAAACCACCTCGCCCTTGTTCACGGTCAGGCTGACGCCCTTGACCACGTCGAGCGCGCCGAAGGATTTGTGCACGTTGTCGATCTCAATCATTTTCCTGCCACCTTTTTTCCAGCTGGGTGCCCAGGCGGGCGATCACCAGGCTCATGACGAAGTAGATGAGTCCGGCGATGCCGAGCACGAACAGCGGCTCCTGCAGCCGGGTGACGATGGTTTGCGAGGCGCGCAGCAACTCGACGATGCCGATCCAGAGCACCAGCGAGGTGTCCTTCATGACTGCCAGGGTCAGGTTGATCCAGCCGGGGAAGGCCACGCGCGTGGCCATGGGCAGCACGATGTGCAGCAGGTCCTGGGTATGGCTCATGCCCAGTGAACGGGCCGCACGGCGGGTCGACTGCGGCACGGCCAGCACGCCGCCCCGGACGATCTCTGCGCAGTAGGCCGTGGCGTAGGTGCCGAGCACCACGCAGGCCACCGTGAAGGCGGACCAGTCCAGCTCGATGATGGTCTTGAAGGCGTTCAGCAGGACGAACTGGATCAGCAGCGGCACGCTGCGGAACACGTCCAGTACCCAGGCCAGCGGCAGGCTGGCGCGTGGCAACAGGGCGCGGATCAGGCCGCAGGCAACGCCCAGCAGGGTGCCGATGAGCATGGCCCAGGCGGTCAGGGTGAGGGTCGTCCACGCGCCCTGGAGGAGGAACTGCATGTCGTTCCAGGTGAAGCTCGAGCTATACATGCCGGACTCCTCAGTAACGGAACAGGCGCCAGGCCATCAGCCGCGCCCCGAGGACGATCAGCTTGGCGAGGACGAAGTAGAGGGCGGCGGCCAGGGCGAAGTACTCGAAGGTGCGGAACGTCTTCACATTCAGCGCCTGGGTGACACCGGTGAGATCACTGGTCATGCCCACCACCACGCCCAGCGAGGTCATCAGCAGCGCCCAGACCATCTGGTTGGTCAGTGGGTAGAACACCACCCGCAAGAGCTGCGGGATCACCACCAGCCGGTAGGCCTGGAAGGCGCCCATGCCCAGCGAGCGCGCGGCACGCAACTGTGTGTGGGGCACGGCGTTGAGCCCGCCACGGAAGGTCTCGGCCAGGTAGCCGGCGTTGTTGAAGGTGATGCCGGCCAGCAGGGCGGTCCAGGAACCCATGTGCAGGCCGAAGGCGCCCAGGCCGAAGTACAGGATGTAAACCTGGAACAGCGCCGGGGTGTTGCGTGCAATCGAGACCCAGGCCATGGCGACCGCCCTGACCGGGCGGCTGCCGGATTGCTGGCCGAGGGCGAGGCCGATGGCGATGGCTGTGCCGAGCAGCATCGAGAGCACGGCGATCTCCAGGGTCACCAGTGCGCCACCGAGCATTTCCGGCAGGGCCAGGAAGGCGGATCGCCAGTGGAAGGTGTAATCGAACATCCGAAACTCCTCTCTGGAGCCGGCCGGAGGCCGTGCCGCCGGCCAGCTCCTCGCGCTTAGCGGTAGACGCCGTTGGCAGTCAGCACCGGGGCATCGCCGCCGACCCACTGGGTGAAGAGTTCCTGGTAGCGGCCGGACCGCACCTGATGGTTGACGAACAGGTTGAGGTAATTGAGCAGGCCGTACTCGCTGCGCTTGGCGCCCAGGGAGACGTAGTCGATGTCGTACGGCGCGGTGCCGGCGATGGTCAGGCCCTGGTACTTGCCGGACTTGATCAGCGAGGAGGCCACGGTGGAGGTCACGGTGGTGGCGTCGATCTGTCCCTGGCTCAGGGCGAGCACGGCGTCAGCCAGCGACTGGTAGGCGTGGAAGGCGCCCTTGTTATCGCCCCATTGTTTGACGTCCTTCTCCAGGGCGATGGCTTCGTAGGTGCCCGCCGGCCCGCCGACGGAGCGGCCCTTGAGGTCATCGTAGCCCTTGATGCCGGCGTTCTCGCGGGTCAGCACCACCATCTGGAAGGCGAAGTAGGGAATGGTCAGGCCGACTGTCTTGGCCCGTTCCAGGGTGTCGGACGTCGAGGCGACGATCACATCGGCGCGGCCGGAAACCAGCGCGGGGATGCGGTCGGGGAACGGCGTTTCGACCACCTCGGCCTCCACCCCCAGGGTCTTGGCGAGGTCCTTGCAGTAGTCGACGTCGAAACCTGCCGGGGCGTTGTCCCCGTCGCGGAAGCCCATGGGCGGGAAGTCCAGCGTGACGGCGCAGCGCAGCTTTCCGGATTCGATGATGTCGTCGAGTTTGTCGGCCTGGGCGGTGAGCGCCAGGGTCGAGCCAAGTACGGCACTGAGGGTCAGGACAAGGGCTTTATTGTTGTTCATCGTGGGCCTCGTAAGTCGTCTGTGTAGGTGCTACGGGTGGTTGAGAAGGGCGTCGCTTTCTCCCGGTACGGCGTTTTTCGGCTGGACTCCTGAAGTCGAATCGATGGCTCAAGCGTCGCCCTGGAGGGCCGGTTGCGGCTTGATGGATTTCCGTTGGGGTCATGACGAAATCAGCACAGCGTGGTTTTCACCGGGCGCGCGCGAACAGGCATGGCGCACGAGGCGGCCATGCCGATGGCTGGAGCGGTCGGGGCGAGCGGATCAGTTGCGGCAGGTGTCGCGGTACTGGCTGGGGGAAAGGCCGGTAAGGGCCCTGAACTGGCGGCTGAAGGCACTGTGGTCGGTGTAGCCGCAGCACAGCGCAACTTCGGTGATGGGCAGGTCGCCTGCGAGCAGTTGGCTGGCGGCGCCGAGACGCGCCTTGTGGATCATTTGCCGCGGGGTGAGCTGGAAGATGCGTTTGCACAGGCGCTCCAGCTGCGCGACCGAGAGCCCCGCGATGGCGGTCAACTGCTCCAGGCTGACGGGGTCGGCGTAATGCTCACGGATGTAGGCATCCACCGCCGCCAGCCGCTGGTAGGCGGGATGACTGGATTGCGGGGCCTGCAGGTCGTAGGAAATGCCCGCCATGCCGATCACCCGCTGTTGCATGTCGCGCAGGGCCAGCTTGTGGGTCAGGCACCAGCCGGGCTGCCGGCCGGGATAGAGGTGCAGCTCCAACTGGTCGCTGAGTGGCTCACCGCCTTCCAGCACACGGCGGTCCTGCGCGGTGTAATGCGGCCCGAAGCGCGTGGGGAACACGTCCTCGGCCGTGCGCCCGAGCAGGGCATCCTTGTTCTTCAGGCCGCAGCGCTGGGCCAGGGTCTGGTTGACCAGCACGTAGCGCGCCTGCGGGTCCTTGATGAAGAACACCACGTCGGGCATGGCATCCAGCAGCGGGGCGATCTGCTCCAGGCTGTCGAGCAGCGTAGGCAGGTTGCGGGCGGTGGGCAGGTGTTCGAGCTTCATGGCGCACTGTGCCTCTGTCGACGTTGTCATCCTACAAGGTCAATCCGTGGGGGTGGGTGTCGCGATTTACATCCACCATCAGGGATACGTTCCGGCTTCGATGGTGGGTCGAAAGAACGTGCCCCATCCCGCGATCAGCCCTCCGGTTCCAGGCAGCGCAGTGTTTCGATTCGCGCCGGCGATAGCGGCGGACGTGGCGCGGGGGGTGTCCAGCCGAACAGGAACTGGCCGGCAGCGCCACACACCCGCCCCTGGCAGGCGCCCATGCCGCAGCGGCTGTGCAGCTTGGCTTCGGTCCAGTCGCGGCGGTTGGCCAGCTCGGCAAACGCCACGTCCTCGCAGCGGCAGACCAGGGTATCGGGTTGCGCCAGGGCCTTGAGTTTCGGATCGAGCGCGAAACCTCGCGCCAGCGCCTCGGCAAAGCCCTGCCAGTGGCGACGTTGCGGCCAGAGCGCGCGGGCCAGGTCTCGATTGCCGACGGCGGCATGGCCGGCGATGGCACCTTCGACCAGGGCCAGTTCGCTGCCGCCGAAGCCCGTGCATTCACCCGCGGCGAAATGGTCTTCCAGGCTGCAAGCCTGCCAGTCGTCCACGGCGATCGCCCCTTGCTCCACGCGGCACCCCAGCAGCTCGCCGAGCTGGGTATTGGGGATCAGGCCGAAACCGCAGGCCAGGCGATCACAGGCGATTTCCACCACCCTGTTGCCTTGCTGCAGCCGCACGGCTTCGAGGCGTTCGCGCCCCAGGGCGGCCAGCACATGGCTGGAGGCGCGATAGCCGGCGTCGAGCAGCTCCATCGCTTGCATGGCCTTGCCCGGCCAGCGCAGCAGGCGGGCGGAAAACCCGGCCAGGGCCAGGAAGGAGGCCTGCTCGGCAATGCGCAGGACGGTGGCGCCGGCGCTGCGGGCGGTCGCCGCACCGGCCAGCAGCAGCGGGCCGCTACCGGCGATGACGACGCGTTCTCCGGCCACTGGCAGACCACCCTTGATCAGCGCCTGCAGGCCACCGGCACCGGTGACACCGGGCAGCGTCCAGCCGGGAAACGGCAGCAGCAGCTCGCGGGCGCCGGTGCAGAGGATGAGTTTGTCGTAGGCCAGCGTCCAACCGCGTTCGGCGCCTTCCAGCAGCAGTCGCCTGGCGCCGGCAAGGGCGACCACGCGGCTGCCGCTGAACACCTGGACGTTACCGGCTTCCGCCAGGGCCTGGCGCAGTGTCCGGGCCCTTTCGGGCAGGTGCGCCTGCGGTCCGTCGCGCCATATCTGGCCGCCGGGGGCCGGGTTGTCGTCGATCACGGCGATGCCTGCGCCGCTTGGTGCGGCAGCCAGGGCCGCCGCCAGGCCGGCGGGTCCGGCGCCGATGATCAGCAGGTCGACCTTCATGCTTGCGTCTCCACCTGCATGCCGGCCTGGCACAGGGTCTGGCAGGCCAGTCGGCGCCGGCCGTCGATGGTCACCCGGCATTCCTGGCAGATGCCCATGCCGCAGAAAGGCGCGCGGCGCTGGCCGCTGACCGAGGTGCGGCAACTGCCATCGCCGCATCGGGCGAGCGCGGCCGCCACGGTGGTGCCCGCCGCGACGACCACGCTGCGGCCGTCCAGGCTGAGTTCGATCATCCTTCTGCTCCTGCCGTGAGCGCACGGGAAAAACGCTCCAGACTGTAGGCTGCGCTGGCTATGTGGGGGCGTTCGCCGAGCAGCCCGGCCGCCAGCAGGCGCGCGGTGGCGGGGGCCGTGGTCACGCCCAGGCCCTCGTGCCCGACGGCGAGCCAGAGGCCCGGCTGGTCGGGGTGCTGGCCGATGATGGGGAGACCATCCGGCGTGGCTGCGCGAAAGCCGGTCCAGCAGCGAATGGCGTTGAGATTGCCGATCCCTGGCAGGTAATCCAGCGCCCTGGCCAGCATGCGGCCGAGCACCGGACCTTCGATCCGGGGATCCAGCGTGTCGAATTGGCGCGACGAGCCCAACAGGATCTGCCCGGTGGGCCGAGGTTGTGCGTTGAAGGCCACGGACGTGCCGCTGTTTGCGTGGGCGCTGCTGGCGTAGCCCAACTCCACCAACTGGTGATGGATCTGGCCGGGGTAACGATCGGTGATCAGCAGGTGGCCTTTTTTCGGCGCGACCGGCAGGCCCGGACATAGCGCTGGCGCCTGGATGCCGTTGGCCAGTATCACGGCGCCGGCGTCGAGTTGACGGCCATCGTCCAGGTGCACGCGGGAACCCCGGATGGTGTTGACGCGGGCACGCTCACGGGTGATGCCGTTGCCACCCTGGCGGAGCAGCCACTGTGCGGCGTTCGGCGCGTAGAGAATGCCGTCGCCACTGACCCGCAGGGCGCCCTTGAGGCCCGGATGCAGCGTGGGCTCCAGGTCCTGGAGCCGGTTCGCGTCGAGCATCTCGCAGGCGACGTCCCGCTCGCGCAGGGTGGCGGCCTTGCGCTCCGCTTCGTGCATCTCCGCCTCATTGGCCGCCAGCCACAGGGTGCCGCAGTTGCGGTGGGCGCAGGTGTCATCCAGCCGAGGCGCCCATTGCCGCCAGAGGTCCAGCGAGTAGCTGCACAGCGCCAGTTCCGCGGGGCTGTCGTCCATGGCCACCAGGTGCCCCATTCCGGCGCCGGTGGCGCCACCCTGGCCACTGTCCAGCACCAGCACCGTCAAACCGCGCAGGGCCAACTCAAAGGCGCAGGCGCTGCCGACGATCCCGGCGCCGACGACGATGATGTCCGCTGTCACAGACGGATGCCCCAGGCGAACGGATCGTCCTCTTGCAGTAGGAGAGTGGCTTCGGCACTCATGTGGGCACGACCGCGAATGGTCGGCACGATGCGACCGCCTTCCAGCCACTCGAAGCGTCCCTCGAACTGGCTGCCGATGACGCTCGCCTGGCGCCAGGGTTCGCCTGCGGCCAGTTTGCCGTCGGCCGCGAGGCACGCCAGCTTGGCGCTGGTGCCGGTGCCGCAGGGGGAGCGGTCGTAAGCCTTGCCCGGACAGAGCACGAAGTTCCGGCTGTCGGCATCGGCGTCTTCGGCGAACAGCTCGATATGGTCGATTTCCCCACCGTCCTCGCCGCGAATGCCCTGGTCCTCCAGGGCCTGCTTCACGGCGCAGGTATAGGTGGTGAGGGCATCGAGATTGTCGCCGGCCACCCGTTGGCCGTGATCGGCGATCAGGAAGAACCAGTTGCCGCCCCAGGCGATGTCGCCGACCACCCGGCCGATGCCCGGCACCTCCAGCTGGACGTCCTTGCGGTAGCGATAGGCGGGCACGTTGCGCACGCTGACCGAACGGTCCTCATGCAACGTGGCTTCCACCGTGCCGACCGGCGTTTCGATGCGATGAGTGCCGGGCTGGATGCGCCCCAGATGGGCCAGGGATGCGACCAGGCCGATGGTCCCGTGGCCACACATGCCGAGGTAACCGGCGTTGTTGAAAAAGATGACTCCGGCACAGGCGCTCGGGTCCTGCGGTTCACAGAGCAGGGCGCCCACCAGTACATCGCTGCCACGGGGTTCGAGCACGGCGGCGGCGCGCCAGGCATCGAATCGCTCGGCGAGAACACGCCGGCGCTCCGCCATGCTGCCCTGGCCTAGGTCAGGGAAACCGTCGATCACCAGGCGGGTTGGTTCGCCGCCGGTGTGCGAATCGATGACGCGGATGCTCTTCATGGACGCCTGCCCCTGCTGTGGAAATTTCCTGGCAAGGGTGGCGCCGCAGGAGCCTTGGCGGCTTGAGGGATTTCATGCCGGCCCGTGACGAAATCGGCACAGGCCTGGGAGGGCGGTCAGCTGCGTCGTTCGACGATGTAGCGGGCCAGGGCTCGCAGCGGCTCGGCGGTATCGCCCAGGTTGGCGGTGGCGCGCAGGGCCTGGTCGCGCAGCTCCAGCGCATAGGCCTTGGCGTTATCGAGGCCGAGCAGGGAAGGGTAGGTGGGCTTGTCGTGGGCCTGGTCCTTGCCCTGGGTCTTGCCCAGGGTGGCGGTGTCGCTCTCCACGTCGAGGATGTCGTCCTGCACCTGGAAGGCCAGGCCAATGGCCCGCGCGTAGATGCGCAGGGCTGCCAGGGAGGCCGGGTCAGCCTGTCCGCTGGCCAGGGCGCCGAGGCGCACGCTGGCTTCGATCAGCGCGCCTGTCTTGTGCCGGTGCATGGCCTCCAGGGCCCCCTGGTCGAGTTTCAGGCCAACCGAACCGAGGTCGATGGCCTGGCCGCCAACCATGCCGGCGGGGCCGGCGGCGTGGCCGAGACTGGCGACCATCGCCAGACGGGTTTCGGCGTCCTGCGGGTTGCGTAGGGGATCGGCCAGCACTTCGAAGGCCAGCGCCTGCAGGCCGTCGCCGGCGAGGATGGCGGTCGCTTCATCGAAGGCGATGTGGGTGGTGGGCTGGCCACGGCGCAGGTCGTCGTCGTCCATGGCCGGCAGGTCGTCGTGGACCAGGGAATAAGCGTGGATCAGCTCCACCGCGCAGGCCGCGCCATCGGCACGGGCCACGTCACCGCCGAGGGCTTCACAGGCGGCGTAGACCAGCAGCGGGCGCACGCGTTTGCCACCGTTCACCACGCTGTAGCGCATGGCCTGGTAGAGACGTTCGAGCGGGGTGAGCGGGGGGATGAAAAGCTCGGCGAGGGCCGCGTCCACGCGCTCCTGGCAGCGGGCCTGGTAGCTGGTGATCATGCTTGTTCGTCCGCGTCGAAGGGCGCTTCTTCCAGTTGGCCGTCGCGCTCCAGCAGGATCTGCACCTTCTGCTCCGCCTGGGTCAGCGAGGTCTGGCACTCACGGGTCAGGCGAATACCCTGCTCGAAGGCGCTGAGGGAGTCCTCCAGCGACAGTTCGCCGCTTTCCAGGCGTTCCACCAGGGCCTGAAGGTCGGCGAGGGACTGTTCGAAATCGGGGGTGGCTTTCTTGCGGGCCATGATGCTGTCTCGCGGCGGTCGAATCGGGCGCGACACTAGCAGAGCCGTACCCTGCGGGCAAATGAAGGGGGCGGATGGTTGCCGGGGGCAGGATCAATTGTGGGGGCGAACTACCGGCCGCTCATAGCCCAGCATCGGAGGTTCGGCGTTCCCGTGGGAGCGAATTTATTCGCGAATGAATTCGCTCCCACAAATCCGGATATCCACAAGGGATTCGGGCTCAAGTGATAGCGAAGTAATACGCCGTCATCCCCGTTCCTACCGCAATCACCAGCCAGCGCAGCCATTGGGTCGGCAGTTTCCGCGCCAGCGCGCCGCCACAGTAGCCGCCGCAGCTGGCCGCGCCCAGCAGCACCGCCAGCTCGCCCCAGCTCACCCGGCCCGCCGCCACGAAGGTCACCACCGCCACGCTGTAGATGGTGCTCGACAGCAGGTTCTTCAGTGCGTTGGCGCGCAGCAGCGGATGGCCCTCGATGGAGAAGGCCGCCAGTTGCAGGATGCCCATGCCGGCGCCGAAGTAGCCGCCGTAGATGGCCACCAGTGTGTGGCTCAGGCTGCTGCCGATGCCATGAGGCGGCAGGTTTCCGGCCTGAAGTCCGCGATTGATCAGCCTGCTCAGCCAGGGGCTGGTGGCGAACAGCAGGGTGGCGGCCATCAACAGCCAGGGAATCAGCCGGCGAAAGGTTTCGTCGCCGCCGGCAAGCAGCAGCAGGCCGCCGCCCAGGCCGCCCAGCAGGGACAGCAGCACCAGCGGCACCACGTAACGCCCCAGCGGACGCAGCTGCTCCCGCGCCGCCCAGCTGGCGGCCAGGCTGGCGGGCCAGAGGGCCACGGCATTGGTGGCGTTGGCGGTCACCGGTGGCAGGCCGGCCGCGAGCAGGGCCGGGAAGGAGAAGAAGGTGCCGCCGCCAGCGAGTGCATTCATGCCCCCGGCGGCGAAGCCGGCGACCAGCAGCAGGAAGAAATCGTGAAGGCTCATGTTCGGACGCGCAAAAGCGGGCAGGTTACCCCTGGGGGTGAGCGGTGGCAAAGAAGGGGCGAACGGTTGCCGGCCTGACTGCCCGCCGACCAGTGAGCCGAATCGCTGATGAGTGGAAATACGCGAAATCGCGGTAGCAGTATGCTGTCAACAACCGTATGGGGCGGGGGCAGTAACCGCACGGAAGCCCACTCCACAAGCCTTCCCGAGCAGTAATGGCGGAAGGCGAACAGGTTAGGTTCCACGCATTAGCGTCAGACCGGAATCGGGTTCAGCAATCCCGCTTCCGGTCTTTTTCATGTGTGGGTAGGAAACTATCCTACGAGGCCTGTCGGGTAGGGTGCGCCGCGCGCACCAGCGTGCCTACTTGCCCTGGGGTTCATCCGCCAGCAAGGCAAAGCCTTCGCGGTTGTCGCTGACGATGCGGAAGCGCTCGCTCTGGCCCGCTTCGATATGCGCGGCCTTTTCACGGCGGAGTCGGCCCTTGGAGCAGAGGGTGTCGTCGGTTTCGTCGATGCCGATGCCGACGATGCGGTCGCCCGGCGGAACCTGGAAGCTGGCGACTTCGCCTATGCCGATGCGCGCCGCCAACTGGCGGTCCACATGCACGGCGATGTAGCAGCCGCTGCCCAGCCCGCCCATGTCGCGGTTCACCACAATCTGTCCACCACCCGCTACCGGTTCCTGGAACGCCAGCAGGCGGTCGGCGGGGACCTGGGTGATCTGGCCCGGTTCCGTGCGGTAGGACGAACAACCAGCGAGCAGGAGCAGAGAAACGGCGGCACAGATCAGACGCATGGAGCCCTCCTTGGGCGCAAAAGCGGAAGTGCTGCTGGAACTCTAGTGGATGCCCCGGCGTTTGCCATGGCAAACCCTGCGCGGATGCATCAGCGCTGACCCGTCGCATCCTCCGTCGGCAGCTTCTTCAGTCGGTAGGCCAGGGCGGGGCGGGTCATGCCCAGCAGCCGGGCGGCTTCCGACACATTGTTCTGCGCGCGTTTCATCGCGCCCTGCATCAGCGCTTCCTCCACCGAGTCCAGGCTGACGCCGCTGTCGATCAGGCGTTCCACCCAGTCCGGCTCGACGCTCGGCACCGCCTCCACCAGCGAGCCGCTGCTGGAAAGACCGATACTCTGGGCCTCGTGGGACAGGTGCGGGAAGAGCGCGTCGGCGCTGATGCTCTGGTTGGCGTCGGTGATGATCACCCCGCGTTCGACGAGGTTCTCCAGCTCGCGGATGTTGCCCGGCCAGTCGTAGCGCATGCAGGCTTCCAGAGCGCGGTCGGAGAGGCCCAGGGTGTGCTTGCCGTAGGCGGTGTGCAGGCGCGCGAGGAAGTGATCCACCAGCAGCGGAATGTCTTCCTTGCGTTCGCGCAGGGAGGGAATGAACACCGGGTAGACGTTCAGCCGGTAGTAGAGATCGGCGCGGAAGCGGCCGTCCTTCACCGCTTTGGCCAGGTCTTCATGCGTAGCCGCGATCACCCGGACGTCCACCTTGCGGGTCTGCGAATCGCCTACCCGTTCCAGCTCTTCCTCCTGCAGCACCCGCAGCAGGCTGGCCTGGGCGCGCGGCGTGAGCTCCACCACCTCGTCGAGGAACAGGGTGCCGCCGTTGGCGCGCTCGAAACGGCCCATGCGCGACTGTTGGGCGCCGGTGTAGGCGCCGCGCTCGACACCGAACAGCTCGGCCTCGATCAGGTCCGGTGGAATGGCCGCGCAGTTCAGCGCGACGAAGGGCCCGCCGGCGCGCTCGCTGCGCAGGTGCAGGCTGCGCGCCATGACTTCCTTGCCGACGCCGGTTTCCCCCAGCAGCAGGACCGAAGCCTTGCCCGGCGCCGCCTTGTCGATCAGGGTGCAGGCCTTGCGGTAGAGCGGCGCCTTGCCGATGCCGTAGTACTGGCCGGCGTCCTGCTCCAGGCGCTGGCGCATGGTCGCGACCTGAAGCTGCAGGGCCTGGAGTTCTTCGATGATCGGGTCGCTCTGGAAGTAGCGCATGAACGCCTCGGCGTCCTCCCATTCCTCCACCGGCTTGCCGATGATGCGGCAGCGCGAGTCGCCGCAGCCGCGGCAGCTGACTTCCTTGTAGAGCACCTGGCGGCCAAGGAAGAACGACGAGTAGCTGATGGCGTAGCCGAGCAGGGTCCAGCACACCGGCTGGTCGGATGACATGCCTTCGGCGCGGCAGTTTTCCACCTCGTAGGAATTCTGCCATTCGAGGTCGGCGTAGAACTCGCCGTTCTCGATGTCGATGTTCATCTCCAGTGGATTGACCTTGACCATGCCCTTCAGCGAATGGAGCTGCGGGCCGGTGAGGAACATCTCCACCGCATCGGCGTCGGGGCGCAGCTTGCGCGCCAGTTCGGCGTCCTTCAGGCCGGACTGGTAGCCCAGGCGCAGGAACAGTCCCTTGGCGCGTTCCTCGCCGAGCATCTCCACCAGCTCGCGGCGGAACGAGCCCATGGCGGCGGACTGGAGCAGCAGCATGCGCTGCTCGTCGAGCCAGATCTTGCCCTCGTTGCCGAGGAAGCGGACCCGGTCGGTCAGGTCCTTCAGGGTCGGGCTGTGTTCCGACGCCTTGTAATCAACTTTCATCGTGCTGCACCCCAGATTGTTCTTGTGCGGGGAGGCCGGCGAACCACCGCTCAGGCAGGCGGTCTGGACGGTTCGAGCGGGCGGCCGGTGGACGCAAGGAAGGGCCGCGTTCTTTTTTCTAAGCGGCCTGAAAGCCGATCAAAAGTCAATCGGCCATGTGGCAGGGGGGGGTCGATTGGCGATTTGCTCAAAGCGGCCCGAGGCAATTGAGCAAATGGTGAAGGGCCACCGTCCGGACGGGTCTGCTCAGCTTGCGCCTTCCGCGTATTGGGTTTCATGAAAGGCAAATAAAAACAACAGGTTGCGATGTTTGTTGGCGGGCTTTCAAGGCTCTGGCACAGCCGTTGCTCTGACCCAGGCAACCCGCCCATGGAGTTGCCTTGCATGAGCCAGCCAGTGACCCGCTTCGACCAACTGCCGCGCTACGTCCGGGTGCGCAGCGAGCCCGACGCCACCTTCGTCGAGTTCGACTTCGCCATCGGCTATCCGGACCTCTTCGTCGAACTCGTCCTGCCGCGGGCGGCCTTCGCCAGCTTCTGCGAACAGAACCGGGTTCAACACATGGACGCGCAGATGGCCAACGCCATCGACGCCGACATGGAGAAGTGGCGCTACGGCGAGAGCCGTGGCCAGGCCGACTGACCGCCCCGCAACGACGCGTCGGTTCCTCACAACAACAAGTACAGGACGCCCTGCATGAGTATCGAGATCAAGACGGCGACGGCCGAGCCGATCCGCCAGACCTTCAGCCACATCCGCCGGCGTTTCGGCGACAAGCCTGCCAGCCGCTACCAGGAAGCCAGCTTCGACATCGAGGCCGCCACCAACTTCCACTACCGTCCGCTGTGGCAGCCCGACAAGCTGCTCAACGACGCCTCCCGCACCGCCGTGCGCATGGCCGACTGGTACGCCGTCAGCGACCCGCGCCAGTTCTACTACGGCGCCTATGTGCAGACCCGCGCCAGGATGCAGGAGAACGCCGAGCACGATTACGCCTTCTGCGAGAAGCGCAACCTGCTGGCCGGCCTCGATGCCACCAGCCGCGAGCAGATCGCCCGTCTGCTACTGCCCCTGCGCCATGCGGAGCTCGGCGCCAACATGAACAACAGCGGCATCGCCGCCGACGGCTTCGGCACCAGCCTGACCCAGCTGCACATGTTCCAGGCGATGGACCGACTCGGCATCGCCCAGTACCTGTCGCGCATCGGCCTGATGCTCGACGACGGCGGCACCGACCTGCTCGCCGAAGCCAAGCGCCAGTGGCTGGACGACCCGGCCTGGCAAGGCCTGCGTCGCTACGTGGAAGACACGCTGGTGGTGCGTGACTGGTTCGAGCTGACCCTGGCGCAGAACCTGGTCAGCGACGGGCTGCTCTATCCGCTGGTGTTCCACAAGTTCGATGAGCAGCTGTGTGACCAGGGGGCCGGCCAGGTGGGGATGCTCACCGAATTCATGCGCCTCTGGTTCGCCGAGACCCAACGCTGGGTGGATGCCCTGGTGAAGACCGTGGTGGCCGAAAGCTTTGATAACCGCGCGCTGGTGGAGGGCTGGGTCGGCCACTGGCAGGCCCGCGCCCTGGAAGCCCTGGCCCCCCTTGCCGCCATCGGCCCGGGTGCCGCTGCTCTCGACACCGTGGCCGGCGAGTTCGCCGCCCGCCTGAAGAAACTCGGCCTTGCAGGAGCCGCGCAATGACTTCCCTCGTCTACATCGCCTTCCAGGACAACGACAACGCCCGCTACATCGTCGACGCCATCGTCCAGGACAACCCCCACGCCGAGATCCAGCACCAGCCGGCCATGATCCGCGTCCAGGCCGAAGGCCGCCTGGAGATCAACCGCACCACGGTGGAGGAAAAGCTCGGCCGCGAATGGGATGTGCAGGAAATGCTCATCGACGTCATCACCCTCGGCGGCAACGTCGAGGAGGACGAAGACCGCTTCGCCCTGCACTGGAACTGAACCCGCGCATAACGACAAGAATCGGGAGAGCCACCATGGCCGCCAAACGCCTGAACCAGAAAGACAAGTACCGCTGCCTGACCCGCGACCTGGCCTGGGAGCCGAGCTACCAGAGCAAGGACGACATCTACCCCTACGAGCGCTTCGAGGGCATCAAGATCACCGACTGGGACAAGTGGGAGGACCCCTTCCGCCTGACCATGGACGCCTACTGGAAATACCAGGCCGAGAAGGAGAAGAAGCTCTACGCCATCTTCGACGCCTTCGCCCAGAACAACGGCCATACCAACCTCTCCGACGCGCGCTACGTCAACGCGCTGAAGCTGTTCCTCTGCGGCGTGACCCCGCTGGAGTACCAGGCTTACCAGGGCTTCGCCCGTGTCGGCCGGCACTTCGGCGGCGCCGGTGCGCGGGTCGCCTGCCAGATGCAGGCAATCGACGAGCTGCGCCACGTGCAGACCCAGATCCACGCCATGAGCCACTACAACAAGCACTTCAACGGCCTGCATGACTTCGCCCACATGCACGACCGGGTGTGGTTCCTCTCGGTGCCCAAGTCCTTCTTCGAAGACGCGCGCACCGCCGGCCCGTTCGAGTTCCTCACGGCCATCTCGTTCTCGTTCGAGTACGTGCTGACCAACCTGCTGTTCGTGCCCTTCATGTCCGGCGCCGCCTACAACGGCGACATGGCCACCGTCACCTTCGGCTTCTCGGCGCAGTCCGACGAGGCCCGGCACATGACCCTGGGGCTGGAGGTGATCAAGTTCCTGCTGGAGCAGCACGAAGACAACGTGCCGATCATCCAGCGCTGGATCGACAAGTGGTTCTGGCGCGGTTACCGCCTGCTGACGCTGGTGGGGATGATGATGGACTACATGCTGCCGAACAAAGTCATGTCCTGGGCCGAGGCCTGGGAGGTGTACTACGAGCAGGCCGGCGGTGCGCTGTTCAAGGACCTGGAGCGCTATGGCATCCGTCCGCCGAAGTACGTCGAGCAGACCACCATCGGCAAGGAACACATCAGCCATCAGGCCTGGTCGATCTTCTACCAGTACAGCCAGGCCACCAACTTCCACACCTGGATGCCCACCGACGAAGAACTGGACTGGCTCTCGGCCAAGTACCCGGACACCTTCGACCGCATCTACCGCCCGCGCTACGAGCACTGGCGCGAGATGCAGGCCCGCGGCGAGCGCTTCTACAACAACGCGCTGCCGATGCTCTGCCAGATCTGCCAGATCCCGTTGTCCTTCACCGAGCCGGACGCGGATACGACCTTGAGCCACCGCAGCGTGATGCATGGCGGCGAGCGCTTCCATTTCTGCTCCGACGGCTGCTGCGACATCTTCCAGCACGAACCGGAAAAGTACGTCCAGGCCTGGCTGCCGGTGCACCAGATTCTCCAGGGCAACTGCGGCGGTGGCGACGTCGAGACGGTGGTGCGCGAGTACTACAACATCGCCTTCGGCCAGGACAATTTCGACTACCAGGACTCGCCCGAGCACCAGCGCTGGCGCGAGTGGCAGGGCGACAAGCCCGCCGACCTCGCCAAGGCCGGCTGAGTCCACGGCGGGCACCGCGTGCCCGCCTTCCACCCCATTACAAGAAGGACAGCGTCATGCCCGTGACTGCCATCGGCGCCTATGCGGCGCAATCCCTGGACCGCCAGGAAAACTTCAACGGCCTGCAACTGGTGTACCTCTGCTGGGAACGCCACCTGATGTTCTGCGCCCCCTTCACCCTGCCGCTGCCGCCGGACATGCCTTTCGGCGACTTCATCGAGAACGTGGTCAAGCCCTCCATCGCCCCGCATCCGGACGCGGCGAAGGTGGATTTCGCCAAGGTGCTCTGGCGCCTCGATGACACCGATTTCCAGCCCGACCTGAAAGCCGGACTGGCCGCCAACGGCGTCGGCCACAAGAGCCTCCTGCACCTTTCCACTCCCGGCCTGGACGGCCTCAACGGCAGCTTCAACTGAGGAGGTCGCCATGAGTTACCAGGTCACCATCGAACCCACTGGCGAACAGATCGACGTCGAAGAGGGCCAGACCATTCTCCAGGCCGCGCTGCGCCAGGGCGTCTGGCTGCCCTTCGCCTGCGGCCACGGCACCTGCGCCACCTGCAAGCTGCAGGTGCTGGAAGGGGAAGTGGACGTCGGTGCCGCCTCGCCCTTCGCCCTGATGGACATGGAACGCGACGAGGGCAAGGTGCTGGCCTGCTGCGCCATCCCGCAGAGCGACCTGGTGATCGAGGCCGACATCGACGTCGACCCCGACTTCGCCGGCCACGCGGTGCAGGACTTCCAGGCAACGGTGGTCGCATTGGACGACCTCTCGCCCACCATCAAGGGCGTGCGCCTGAAACTGGACCGCACCATGGACTTCCAGGCCGGGCAGTACATCAACCTGCAGATTCCCGGCATCGAGGGCACCCGCGCCTTCTCCCTGGCCAACCCGCCGAGCCGTGCCGACGAGGTGGAGCTGCATGTGCGCCTGGTCGAAGGCGGGCAGGCCACCGGGTTCATCCACAACGAGCTGAAGGTGGGCGATGCGCTGGAACTCTCCGGCCCCTACGGTCAGTTCTTCGTGCGTGGGTCCCAGGCTGGCGACCTGATCTTCATCGCCGGCGGCTCGGGCCTCTCCAGCCCGCAGTCGATGATCCTCGACCTGCTGGAGCAGGGCGATACGCGGCGCATGGTGCTGTTCCACGGCGCGCGTACCCGTGCCGAGTTGTACAACCGCGAACTCTTCGAGCGCCTGGCCGAGCAGCACGAGAACTTCACCTACGTGCCGTCCCTCAGCCAGGCTGCCGACGACACCGAGTGGACCGGCTTCCGGGGTTACGTGCACGACGCCGCGAAGAAGCACTTCGACGGTCGCTTCTCCGGCAACAAGGCCTACCTCTGCGGCCCGCCGCCGATGATCGACGCCGCCATCACCGCGCTGATGCAGGGGCGGTTGTTCGAGCGCGACATCTTCATGGAGCGCTTCCTCACCGCTGCCGACGGCGCCGGCGAGAGCACCCGCTCAGCGCTATTCAAACGAATCTGAGCTCAAACGCATCTGACCCCGCTTCATCCGCCGCTCCGCGCCACGCGTGCGGGCGGCGGCTCACGCCCATAAAAACAAGAAGGTATTGCTGATGAGTGCCAAACTGCGTGTTCTTTCCTGCTGCATCATCGCCGTCCTGGGCCAGGTGGCTCACGCCACCGAAGGCGGCGGTTCCACCTACCCGCTGGGCGCCGAGAACTACATGTCCGGCGCCATGCCGCCACCCGGTTTCTACGGCCAGGTGTTCTCCACTCACTACGAGGCCGACACCCTGCGCGGCAACGACGGCGACAGCCTGCCGGTGGACTTCCGCGTGCGCGCCAACGTCATCGCGCCACGCCTCATCTGGGTGAGCGAGCAGCAACTGTTCGGTGGCAACCTGGCCTTCGCGGCGCTGTTTCCCTTCGTCGACCTGAGGGTGGAAGTGAACGGCCAGTCCCAGAGCAAGAAAGGCCTGGGCGACATCATCTTCGGCCCGGCCCTGGGCTTTCATCACAGCGACAAGCTGCACAGCATCTTCGCCCTGGACTTCATCGCCCCCTCGGGCGAGTACGACCGCGGCGACCTGGCCAACATCGGGCGCAACTACTGGACCGTCGAGCCGGTGTGGGCGATCTCCTACGTCGACCCCGCCGGGCTCAACGCCAGCGTGAAGCTGATGTACGACTTCAACCAGGAAAACCCCGCCACCGACTACCGCTCCGGCCAGGAATTCCACTTCGACTATGCCGTCGGCTGGGGGCTCGGAAATGGCTGGGTGCTGGGCGTGGGCGGCTACTACTACCGCCAGACCACCGACGACCGCCAGGACGGCGAGACCATCGACGACAACAAGGGCCGCGCCCTCTCCATCGGCCCGTCGATCATGTACAGCAACCAGGAGGGCTGGTTCCTCACCGCCAAATGGGAACAGGAGACCCAGGTGCGCAACCGCGCGGAAGGGGATGCCTATTGGTTGAAGCTGACCGTGCCTTTCTAGGGCTTTTCCTCCCCTCTCCCTCTGGGAGAGGGGCCGGGGGTGAGGTAAATGGAACCCCGCTCGGACTCCCGGCAACTACCCCCGCCGAAACACCAACGCCTTCAACCCCGCATCCTCATCGATATCCGCAAACTCCGGCGGATTCTCCAACCGCTCCACGAACCGCAGTTCCGGAGCCTCCACCGCCATCCCCTGAACGAGGAAGTCCGGCCCGATGGCAGGGTCATTCACACAGGCCAGCACCACCCCGTCCTCGGTCAGCAACTCCGGCAGGCGACGCAGGATCTTCTGGTAATCGCGGGTCAACGCGAAGCTGCCCTTCTGGAACGACGGCGGGTCGATGATCACCAGATCGTAAGGGCCGGTCTTCTTCACCTTGCCCCAGGACTTGAACAGCTCATGGCCAAGGAAACTCACCCGGCCGAGATCATGGCCATTGAGCCGGTGATTCTCCCGCCCCCGGCTGAGCGCCGAACTGGCCATGTCCAGGTTCACCACATGCTCCGCACCGCCCTGGATGGCCGCTACCGAGAAGCCGCAGGTGTAAGCGAACAGATTGAGCACGCGTTTGCCCTGCGCATTGGCCCGAACCCAGTCGCGGCCATAGCGCATATCGAGGAACAGGCCGTTGTTCTGCTTCTTGCCCAGGTCCAGCTTGAAGCGCAGCCCGCCCTCGCTGACCACGCACTCATCCACCGCCTCGCCCCAGAGCAGCTCGACCGTGCTCTCCAGCAGATAGCGATGCTGCAACAACAGGCTCCGCGCGCCGCTGCGCTGCCAGACCGGCGATTCGGTAAGGCGCAGCAACATGGCCCGCAGCGCAGCGAGCTCGTCTTCCGCGACTTCGCGGAACAACGACACCAGCACCACGCCCTGCAACCAGTCGACCGTGACCTGCTCCAGCCCTGGCCAACGCCGACCTCGGCCGTGGAAGATGCGGCGGACTTCGTCCGGCAAATGCTCAAGGGCGGAAGTCAGTTGCTGTTCCAGGGTGGTAATGGCGTCGGGATTCATGGCGGGCGGTTCGAGGGGAAACGAGGGTCGGCATTCTAACCCGAGCATTCCACCGGCGCCGTGGCACGGTGCGCGGCCATTGGCGGGTATTCGGCGCGTGCAAGGACGCGATAATGCGATGGAAACGCCAGAAAGGCGCCAGCGCCCGACCAGACCACGCATGAATGGGTTGTGGCTGCTGTTTACCCTGACGGTCAAGCGTCTGGTGCGAGCCTTTGCAACTCACCCGGATGCTCGGCCTCAAAGACCCTGCATCGCTTGCATCCACCGCTGGTGCGAAGCTTCGTAGAGTACTCGGGCGTCATCCAGCAGTACGCTGATGGCAGCAGACAGCCTCGCGGCTTGGTGTTGGGTGAAGTCCAGGTTGTCGCTGAATTCCAAGAGGCGCAGGAGATTGAGTGCAGCGTCCATACGAAGGTCTGCTGTATCGAAGAGATCGCCCGCTGGCGCGGATGCGTTGAAGAAGAGTACGTCCTTGCAGGGCTGAGGCATTGGCCTGAAATCAGACATCGCGTTTGCTTCCTGAATCGCTGTGAATGCCAAAAACTAAGCATATCTTAGTATTTTTTCGAGCCTGATCTAAGAATCTCTTAGCCTTTTGAGGGCTAGGAAATGTCCGTATTCGCTAGGAGGCTGAAAGAAGCGCGGAAGGCCGCAGGCTTGTCCCAAGAACGCTTGGGCATTTTGGCGGAGATTGATCCCATGTCCGCCAGTGCGCGGATGAATCAGTACGAGAAGGGCAAGCACGAGCCCAACATCGTCGTCGTGCGCCAGATCGCTGCAGCCCTCGATTTGCCGGACGCGTACTTCTACGCCGCTGATGACGAGGTGGCGTTGCTCCTGCAGCTATTCCACAGGCTATCTCGGGAGCAGCGCGGGGAGCTCCTCGAGTTGGCGATGAGACTTTCTTCCGGGCAATAAAAAAGCCGGCTTGTGGCCGGCTTTTCATGAGAGGTCGGGGCTTACTTTTGGTAGGCCGCAACCGCTTTAGTAATTTCAGCGCGGGCTTCGTCAGCGTTGCCCCAGCCTTCAACTTTCACCCACTTGCCTTTTTCGAGGTCCTTGTAGTTCTCGAAGAAGTGCTTGATCTGCTCCAGGAGCAGGGCCGGCAGGTCGGTGTATTCCTTCACGTCCTTGTAGAGGACGCTCAGTTTGTCGTGGGGCACGGCCAGCAGTTTGGCGTCGCCACCGGCTTCGTCGGTCATGTGCAGGACGCCGACCGGACGGGCGCGGATTACGGCACCCGGAGCGACCGGGTAGGGGGTGACGACCAGTACGTCCAGGGGATCGCCGTCGTCAGCCAGGGTGTTCGGGATGTAGCCGTAGTTGGCCGGGTAGAACATCGGGGTGGCCATGAAACGGTCGACGAACAGGCAGTCGCTGTCCTTGTCGATTTCGTATTTGATCGGCGCGTGGTTGGCCGGGATTTCGATGGCGACGTAGATGTCGTTCGGCAGGTCTTTGCCAGCCGGGATCTTGCTGTAGCTCATGGTCAACTCCCAGGGGGTGGGCCAAAAAAGTGGGCGCGATTATAGGCACATTCCGAGGCCGATGCCACGCCGTTGTGCTCATCCATTGGTCGCGTCGCGATAGTCGGGATGGGTGTCCTGCAAGTGTTTCAGGCGGTCCAGTGGATCCTGGCGGTAGAAGGCCTGGAGCTGGCGGTAGACGGCGGGAAAGGCCTGTTCCAGCAGGTCCGGTGCGGTGAAGAAGTACTCGCTGGCGACGGCGAAGAATTCCGCCGGATCTTCAGCCGCGTAGGGGTCGATCGGCGTTTCGGCGTCCGGATCCTGGTCGAGCTGGGCGTTCAGTGAATCAAAGGCGGTCTTCATGGCGAGTGCCCAGTCGGACTGGCGCATGTCGCGGTGCAGCGGCGGCAGGCCATTGGGCGAGCCATTGAGCATGTCGAGCTTGTGTGCCAGCTCGTGGATCACCAGGTTGTAGCCATCCCAGCCACCGCTGGCCTTCACGCCGGGCCAGGCGAGGATCACCGGGCCGTACTGCCAGGATTCGCCGCTGCGCTCGTCGTCGTATTCGTGCTCCACGCCCGCCGCATCGCGGTGGCGCTGGGGGCTGACGAAGTCATCGGGGTAGAGCACCAGTTCGTGGAAGCCCTGGTACCAGTTGAGGTCCGGGAGGTGTAGCAGAGGCAGCTGGGCCAGCGCGGCGAGGGTCAGGCGGTCTTCGCGGGTGAGCTCGACGCCGGGCAGGGCGGTGATGCGCTTCTCATGCAGGAAAAGCACGCTGCGCTCGCGCAGGCGCTGGTTTTCCGCTTCGTCCAGGCCGTCGAGGATCGGCAGGCGTTGCTGCACCGCCGCCCACTGCTGGGCGGTGAACGGGTTGCGGGCGAGGATGCGCCGGCGGCGCCAGCTGCGATAGGACCACATGGGACGCGGGTCAGCTCGAGTGCTCGGCGCCTTTGCCGGAGGGGCGAAAGTGGCTCCGGGCGAAGCCGATCGCCATCGGCAGCAGGGACACGCCGATGATCGCGATCACCATCAGCGAAAGGTTCTGCTTGATGAAGGGCACGTTGCCGAAGAAGTAGCCCAGGGTCACCAGGCCGCCCACCCAGAGGAGGGTGCCGAGCACGCTGAAGGCCAGGAAGCGGGCGTAGGGCATGCGGCCCACGCCGGCGACGAAGGGGGCGAAGGTCCGCACGATGGGCAGGAAGCGCGCCATGGTCACGGTCTTGCCGCCGTGGCGGTCGTAGAACTCGTGGGTGCGCTGCAGGTAGTCGCGGCGGAAGATTTTCGAGTCCGGATTGCTGAACAGGCGCTCGCCTGCAGTGCGTCCGATCAGGTAGTTGGTGCTGTCGCCGCTGATGGCGGCGAGCATCAGCAGGCCGCCGAGCAGCCAGGGGTCCATGCCGCCGGTGGCGCAGACGGCGCCGGCGATGAAGAGCAGGGAGTCGCCGGGCAGGAAGGGCGTTACCACCAGGCCCGTCTCGCAGAAGATGACCAGGAATAGGATGGCGTAGATCCAGGTTCCGTAGTTGGTGACCAGCAGGTTGAGGTATTGGTCCAGGTGCAGGATGAGGTCGATCGGGTTGAAATCCATGAGACGCCTTGTGGGTGACTGCGGCGGGTGAGGGCGCTTGTCGACGCATTATAGGGGGAAGTTTCCCTGCGACGGTGAGCGGTTGTCCGAACCGCGGACGACATAAAGGTTACGACTGTTTCGGGTGATTTCCCTTGCAAGGATGCGTATCCACGCACTTGTAATCGCAGGAAAGGACATCTGTCGACTTGCGCGGCGCAGCAGGCGGCCTTCGCGGTCGCGCCATGGCTGGTGCAGGGGGGAGGCAGGGGCCCGGCTCGCTGGCCGGGCCCTGGGAGCGGGGTCAGTCGCTGCTGATCGGCAGGATGTAGTTCTTGAACTCGGTGTCTTCGTGGAAACCGATGGATTCGTACACCTTGTGCGCCACTTCGTTGCTCACGCTGGACGACACGCGCATGCGCACGGCGTTGGTTTCCCGCGCCATTTTCTTCGCGGTCTGCAGCAGGCGGTCGGCCACCAGCTGGCGGCGGGCGTCCTCGGCGACGTAGATGTCGTTGAGAATCCATACGCGCTTCAGGGCCAGCGAGGAGAAGCTCGGATAGAGCTGGCAGAAACCCAGCAGGCGGCTGTCGTCGTCATCGGCGAGGGCCAGGTAGATCACCGACTCCTTGCGGCTCAGGCGCTTTTCCAGAAACTTCTTCGAGGACTCCGGGAACGGCAGTTCACCATAGAACTCACGGTACTTCACGAACAGCGGCGTAAGCAGGTCCAGGTGCTCCAGGGTGGCTTGGACGATGCGCATGATGGGCCTCGGTATCTGTGGATTGACGTGATTGGCGATGCAGGGGCTGTGCCAGCCAACGCACTCGATGCTGCACCAGAAAATGTGGAAAGCGCAATCCAAGCAAGCGTTTGAACGGTTGGGTCGTCTCGTGACTACTCGTTACTGCCACGAGACGGGTACGTGTCAGAGGATGTTCAGCGGGTACTCGATGAAGGCGCGCACCTCGTTGAGGTCCGGCCCCACCTGGTTGTCGGCGCGGTAGATGGAGTTGCGCAGCTTGAAGGACAGGTCCTTGGCCGCGCCGTCCTGCACCACGTACTTGAACTGGTTGAACAGCTCCCGCTCGGTGCCATCGTTCTCGCCGCCGGCGACGATGTCCGTGCCGCGCACGTAGGCGACCTTGTAGGTCAGGCCCGGCACGCCGTAGGCGCCGAAGTCCAGCTCGTAACTGGCCTGCCAGGACTGCTCGTCTTCCAGGTTGAAGTCGGAGTAGTAGGAGTTGGCCACGTAGATGGTGCTGCCGCCGTCACCGAAGTCGTAGGCGTAGCCGGCGTCGCCGGTGTTGCGCTGGTGGGCGACGATGAAGGCGTGGGCGCCGATGCTGTACTTGGCCGCCAGGCTCCACAGGGTGTTCCGGTCGTCCTGGCCATCGCCACCGAAGGCCAGGGCGGCCACGGAGCCGTCGTCGTATCTGGTGCGGTAGATGTTGAAGTCGAAGTTCAGCGCCTGCAGTTCATTGAACGGGATGTTGTAGTTCAGGTTGGCGTAGTACTTCCGGAACATGTCCTCCACGTCGGAGTGGTAGAGCGTCACGCTGAAATCGTCGGTGACGGCGTAGCTGCCGCCGACCACGTCGATGCTCTTCAGGTGGTTGGGGTCGCGCGCCGGGTCGCCCATGGGGCTGTCGCCGGTGAAGCGGCCGACGTTAAGTTCCAGCCCCTCGATTTCCTTGCTGGTGAGCAGGGTGCCGGTGAAGGCCTGGGGCAGCAGGCGGCTGTCGTCATGGGCCAGCACGGGCAGGCTGGGGAACTGGTTGCCGTATTTCAGCACGGTGTTGGAAGCGCGCAACTTGACCACGCCACCGGCTTCGGAGAGGTCATCCACCGGGTGGCCGTTGCTGTCGGTGTCGAAGAAGGCGCTGTAGTTGCGGCCGCGACCGCTGTCCAGTTTCACGCCGAGCAAACCGTAGGCGTCGACGCCGAACCCAATGGTGCCCTGGGTGAAGCCGGACTCGAAGGTGCCGATGAAGCCCTGGCCCCAGGTCTTGGCGTCGGCGGCGCCGTCCTTGAAATCACGGTTGAAGTAGGCGTTGCGCAGCAGCAGGGTAGCGCTGGCATCTTCGACGAAACCCTTGGATTCGGACTGCTCGCTGGCGAGGGCGGGCAGGCTGATGGCGGCGCAAACCGCCAGCGCCAGGGCGCTCAGTTGGGTCGCTTGCATCGCGGTGCTCCTGATGGTGTTCGAGGCTGCCGACTTCTGGGACGGCTTGATTTGTGTCTAGCCGACGATCTGGCGCCGCGCGCTTCGCGGCGACCAGCGGTTCAGAGCGGTTGCAAGGACGTCCGGGTGCGGTCAACGACCATCGGGGCTGCCGGTGAATGCAGCGAGCACTGGAGCAGGAGCGAGAAGATCACGGCGGCGCATCTGCGCCGCGGGTTCAGTGGTGGTCGGTGGCCAACAGGAAATTACCGGCCAGGGCGCGGTCCGGTTCGCCGGAAAGGCTCGGTACTTCGGCCTCGTCCTTCAGGTTCACCCCGGACAGCTGGCGACGGCAGGCCTCGCGCATCAGGTAGAGCAGGCGATGGGCGGCCATGCCGTAGCTGAGGCCTTCCAGACGCACGTTGGAAATGCAGTTGCGATAGGCATCGGTGAGGCCCACTTTCGGCGCCCAGGTGAAGTACAGGCCGAGGCTGTCCGGCGAGCTGAGGCCGGGGCGTTCGCCGATCAGGATCACCACCATCTTCGCGCCCAGCAGTTCGCCGATTTCGTCAGCCACCGCCACGCGCCCCTGTTGCACCAGTACCACCGGCGAGAGCGACCAGCCTTCGGTCGTGGCCTGTTCTTCCATGCGTTCCAGGAAGGGCAGGCTGTGGCGCTGCACGGCCAGGGCGGACAGGCCGTCGGCCACCACCACCGCGAGGTCATAGCCGCCGGGATGGGCGCGGGCGTGCTCCTGCAGTTTTTCCCGCGAGGCCGCATCCAGGCGCCGGCCGAGGTCCGGGCGTTGCAGGTAGGTGTCGCGGTCGGTCGCGGCGCTGTGCAGCAGCAGGGTGTCGCGGCCGCGTTCGGCCAGCGCGGCACCGAGGCCCGCGTGGTCGAACGGCAGGTGTACCGCGTCCCGCGCCTGGGCGTGGGCGTACTGGAAGTTCAATTGCGCGTGGGTGGGCAGGCTGATGCCGGCGCGCCCCAGGGCAATGCGCGCGGGGGTCAGGCGGCGTAGCTCCTCCCAGGGGTTGGCGGTGTGGCCGGAGATGGGGCGTGGAGTTTTCATACATCTCTCCTCGGGGTCAGGCCAGTCGCGCGATGGCCTGGCGGAAGGCGGGCGGCAGCTGGTCGCCGAGCATGACCCGGCCATCGCTCTGCACCAGGATGCCCATGCGTTCCAGCCAGGCCTCGAATTCCGGTGCCGGCTTCAGGCCGAGGCTTTGCCGGGCGTAGAGGGCGTCATGGAAGGAGGTGGTCTGGTAGTTGAGCATCACGTCGTCGGAGCCAGGAATGCCCATGATGAAGTTGATCCCGGCGACACCCAGCAGGGTCAGCAGGGTGTCCATGTCGTCCTGGTCGGCTTCGGCGTGGTTGGTGTAGCAGATGTCGCAGCCCATGGGCACGCCCAGCAGCTTGGCGCAGAAGTGATCTTCCAGGCCGGCGCGGATGATCTGCTTGCCGTTGTAGAGGTATTCCGGGCCGATGAAGCCCACCACCGTGTTCACCAGGAACGGGTTGAAGTGCCGGGCAACCGCGTAGGCGCGGGTCTCGCAGGTCTGCTGGTCGACACCGTGGTGGGCGTTGGCTGAAAGCGCGCTGCCCTGGCCGGTCTCGAAGTACATCAGGTTGTTGCCGAGGGTGCCGCGCTTTTGCGACAGGCCGGCTTCGTAGCCTTCCTGGAGAATCTTCAGGCTGATGCCGAAGCTGGCGTTGGCCGCCTCGGTGCCGGCGATGGACTGGAACACCAGGTCCAGCGGTACGCCGCGCTCGATGGCGGCGATGGAGGTGGTGACGTGGGTAAGCACGCAGGCCTGGGTGGGAATCTCGTAGCGCTGGATGATCGCGTCGAGCATTTCCAGCATCGCGCAGATGGAGGAAATGCTGTCGGTGGCCGGATTGATGCCGAGCATGGCATCGCCGTTGCCATAGAGCAGGCCGTCGAGAATGCTCGCGGCGATGCCGGCAGGTTCGTCGGTCGGGTGGTTGGGTTGCAGGCGGGTCGAGAGTCGGCCGCGCAGGCCCATGGTGTTGCGGAAGCGGGTGATGACGCGGATTTTCTGCGCCACCAGTACCAGGTCCTGCACGCGCATGATCTTCGACACGGCAGCGGCCATCTCTGGCGTCAGGCCCTTGGCCAGGGCGCGCAGGCTGGCTTCGTCGGCATGCTCGCTGAGCAGCCAGTCGCGGAAGCCGCCGACGGTGAGGTGGCTGACCGGATCGAAGGCGGCGCGGTCGTGGCTGTCGATGATCAGCCGCGTGACTTCGTCTTCCTCGTAGGGAATCAGCGCCTCGTCGAGGAAGTGCTTCAGGGGAATGTCGGCCAGGGCCATCTGCGCGGCGACTCGCTCGCCGTCGCTGGCGGCGGCGACACCGGCCAGGTAGTCACCGGAGCGCGCCGGGCTGGCCTTGGCCATGACTTCCTTGAGGCTGTCGAAGCGCCAGGTTTCACCGCCGACGCTATGGGAAAAACTGCTCACTCGAAGCTCTCCTTGGTGAGGCGCCCCAGCCTTCCTGCACTGGGGCGCGGGAGGGTCAGGCGCGGTTCAGCAGGGCATCCGCCGGAGCATCGGCGCGATGGTGGGCGGTGAACTGGAAGTAGATATACCCCGCCGCCATGAAGCCAAGGAAGATGAATCCGATCAAGGTGTTGAACCAGGCCATCGCCAGCAGGCAGACCACGGCCAGCACCAGGGCGATGGCGGGAACCACCGGATAGCCCGGCGCGCGGAAGGTGCGTTCCAGGTTCGGTTCGCTGGCGCGCAGCTTGAACAGGCTGAGCATGCTGATGATGTACATCACGATGGCGCCGAACACGCTCATGGTGATCATCGCGGCGGTCAGGGTCATGCCCTGCAGGTTCACCAGGCCGTCGCTGTAGATGGCGGCGATACCCACCACGCCGCCGGCGATGATGGCGCGATGCGGGGTCTGGAAGCGCGACAGCTTGGCCAGGCCACGGGGCAGGTAGCCGGCGCGGGCCAGGGCGAAGAACTGGCGCGAGTAGCCGAGGATGATGCCGTGGAAGCTGGCCACCAGGCCGAACAGGCCGATCCACACCAGCATGTGCATCCAGGTGGAGTCATTGCCGACCACGGCTTTCATCGCTTGCGGCAGCGGGTCGTTGATGTTCGAAAGCGCGCGCCAGTCGCCGACGCCGCCGGCCATGATCATCACGCCGATGGCCAGGAACACCAGGGTCAGGATGCCGGCGATGTAGGCACGCGGGATGGTGCGTTTCGGGTCCTTGGCTTCTTCGGCCGCCATGGCCGCGCCCTCGATGGCGAGGAAGAACCAGATGGCGAAGGGGATGGCGGCGAAGATGCCGGAGATGGCCGCGCCGCTGAATTCATTGGAGCCGGCCCAGCCGTTGAGGACGAAGTTGGAGAAGCTGAAGCCCGGCGCTACCACGCCCATGAACACCAGCAGCTCGGCCACGGCCAGCACGGTGACCACCAGCTCGAAGGTGGCGGCGATGCTGACGCCGAGGATGTTCAGGGTCATGAACACGATATAGGCGCCTACCGCTGCGTGCTTCGGGTCCAGCTCCGGGTACTGCACGTTGAGGTAGGCGCCGATGGCCATGGCGATGGCCGGTGGGGCGAAGACGAACTCGATCAGGGTGGCGATGCCGGCGATCAGCCCGCCCTTCTCGCCGAAGGCGCGGCGGCTGTAGGCGAAGGGGCCGCCCGCGTGGGGAATGGCGGTGGTCAGTTCGGTGAAGCTGAAGATGAAACAGGTATACATGGTGGCGACCAGCAGGGCGGTAACCAGGAAGCCGAGGGTGCCGGCCGTGCCCCAGCCGTAGCTCCAGCCGAAGTATTCACCGGAGATCACCAGGCCGACTGCGATGCCCCAGAGGTGCAGGGTGCCGAGCGTTGGTTTTAGTTGTGTTGTGCTCATCGGGACTCCTCGCCCCAGAGGGCGTCGTTGGTGGATGACCAGGCTCGATCTTATCCAGCGACCCTCCGCAGGACTTGACCGTGGAACGCCATGTGCGGCCTGTGCGGTCAAGTTGTGTCGCTTTGTTACCCATCGCCCCACGAGCCCTGCTCCGGCGTGGGGCAGAGGCCGGAGAAATGCACGGATTTGGCCCGTAAATGGCCCTCGCGCGCGGGCTGCGGCCAATGCCTGGAAGGCGCGGCGTGAGGGCATGGGTTTTGCTTGGACGTGTGATCAAAAAAAGACTTGGTAGTCCGTGATGAGCCAGCCCCTGTTTTCCAGTGCCAGCCTGCAGGCGAACATGGCCAGCAACGTCGGTGTGCTGTCGGCTGCCGCCAGCGGTCTCGACCGTTTCATCACGGATCAGGGCGGCGACCTTGACCGCATCTTCGGCCGCGCCGGCATCGACCCGGAGCAGCTGCTGCACCCGACCCTGAGCCTGGCATTGCCCAACTATTGCCAGGTGCTGGAAGAGGCCGCGCGGCAGTCGGGCTGCGACAACTTCGGCTTGCGCTATGGCCAGCAGTTCCAGCCCCGCGCGCTGGGGCTGCTGGGCTATGTCGGGCTCAGCTCGGCGACCCTGGAGGAGGCGCTGAAGAACTTCGCCGCGGCCTTTCCCTATCACCAGCACAGCACCCTGATCCGCCTGGTGGATTGCGGCGAGTGCTTCCGCTTCGACTACCAGGTTCGTCACGGCGCGATCCTCGATCGCCGCCAGGACGCCGAGCTCACCATGGGCATGGCGCTCAACCTGATCCGCCATGTGCTGGGCCGCGACTGGTCCCCGCGCGCGGTGGCCTTCGAGCATGACCGCCCGGAGGGCTGGCAGGAGCACAGCCAGGTCTTCGGTGCGCCGGTGCAGTTCGGCCGGCCGTGCAATTTCCTGCTGGTGCCCAAGGGCGATGTGCAGGGCAAGCCGATGCCCGAGGCCGATCCCAATCTGCTGTTCCTGTTCCAGGACGTGATCCGTCGCCTGGGCGAGCAGGGCTGCGGGCCGAGCCTGCTGGAAGAGGCGGGCACGCAGATTCGTCTGGCCCTGAGCCTCGGCGAACCCAGCCTGGAACAGATCGCCGAGCGCCTGGAGATGACCCCGGCGGGCCTGCAGCGCCGCCTGCGCGAAGAGAACCTCAGCTTCAGCCAGCTGGTGGAGCAGACCCGTCGCGACTTGGCGCTGCACTACCTGCGCCAACGGCAGCGGCCCATCTCCGAACTGGCGCCCTTGCTCGGCTACTCCGAAACCAGCGCGTTCTCCCGCGCCTTCCGCCGCTGGTTCGGCGTGAGCCCGAGGCAGTGGCGGGGGGATGAGCGCTGAGGTCGAGTCACGCCAGATAGGTGTTTATTCGTGGGGGCGAATTTATTCGCGATGGGATGCGCAGCATCTCCCCGCAACCCCTATGGCCGAACCTGCGGTCCGGTTAGCGATTGAAATCGCCCCCACAGGAAGAGCCGAATCGTAGGTTGGGCTTCGCTGCGCTCTGCCACAACCTACGGGAAGAATTGGGTGCTACAGGAATAAGAAAACGCGGCCGAGGCCGCGTTTTTTTATTCAGGTGCCGGGGATCAGAAGAAGCCCAGCGGGTTGATGTCGTAGCTCACCAGCAGGTTCTTGGTCTGCTGGTAGTGGTCGAGCATCATCTTGTGGGTTTCGCGGCCGACGCCGGACTTCTTGTAGCCACCGAAGGCGGCGTGCGCCGGGTACAGGTGGTAGCAGTTGGTCCACACGCGGCCGGCCTTGATGCCGCGGCCCATGCGGTAGGCGCGGTTGATGTCGCGGGTCCACAGGCCGGCGCCGAGGCCGAACTCGGTGTCGTTGGCAATCGCCAGGGCTTCGGCTTCGTCCTTGAAGGTGGTGACGCCCACCACCGGGCCGAAGATTTCTTCCTGGAACACACGCATCTTGTTGTGCCCCTTCAGCAGGGTCGGCTGGATGTAGTAGCCGGTGGACAGGCTGCCTTCCAGTTTCTCCACAGCGCCGCCGGTAAGCACTTCCGCGCCTTCCTGCTGGGCGATGTCGAGGTAGGAGAGGATCTTCTCGAACTGCTGTTGCGAGGCCTGGGCGCCGACCATGGTGTCGGTGTCCAGCGGGTCGCCGCGCTTGATGGCTTTGACCTTCTTCATCACCTCGGCGATGAACGCCGGGTAGATGGATTCCTGCACCAGGGCGCGGGATGGGCAGGTGCAGACTTCACCCTGGTTGAAGAAGGCCAGCACCAGGCCTTCGGCGGCCTTTTCGATGAAGGCCGGCTCGGCCTGCATGATGTCTTCGAAGTAGATGTTCGGGCTCTTGCCGCCCAGCTCCACGGTGGAGGGAATGATGTTCTCGGCGGCGCACTTGAGGATGTGCGAACCCACCGGGGTGGAGCCGGTGAAGGCGATCTTGGCGATGCGCTTGCTGGTGGCCAGGGCTTCGCCCGCTTCCTTGCCGAAGCCTTGCACCACGTTGAGTACGCCAGCCGGCAGCAGGTCGCCGATCAGCTCCATCAGCACGGCGATGCCCAGCGGGGTCTGCTCGGCGGGTTTCAGCACGATGCAGTTGCCGGCGGCCAGGGCCGGGGCCAGCTTCCACGCGGCCATCAGCAGCGGGAAGTTCCACGGGATGATCTGGCCGACCACGCCCAGCGGTTCGTGGATGTGATAGGCGACGGTGTTTTCGTTGATCTCGGCGGCGCCGCCTTCCTGGGCGCGGATGCAGCCGGCGAAGTAGCGGAAGTGGTCGGCGGCCAGCGGGATGTCGGCGTTCAGGGTTTCGCGAACCGGCTTGCCGTTGTCCCAGGTTTCGGTGACGGCCAGGACTTCGAGGTTCTGCTCGATGCGGTCGGCGATCTTCAGCAGGATGTTCGAACGGTCCTGTACGGAGGTGCGGCCCCAGGCATCGGCGGCGGCGTGGGCGGCATCCAGGGCTTTCTCGATGTCTTCGGCAGTGGAGCGGGGGAATTCGGCGATCGGCTGGCCATTCACCGGCGAGGTATTGGTGAAGTACTGGCCTTTGACCGGGGCGACGAATTCGCCGCCGATGTAGTTGCCGTAGCGGGACTTGAAGGAAACGACAGCGCCGGGGGTACCGGGTTGGGCGTAACGCATGGTGTTTCTCCTGTCTCTTGTTGTAGTTGCAAAGACGCGGTTGGCGTTTGTTCCTACTGGAGCAAGGGCTGGGCCAGAGTGCCGGAAGTGCCGTTCCAGAGCGGTTTTGTGGCTGGCATGTACCTGTGCTTGGGAGTGGATGTGGCAGGCCCGGTACAACTGAGGGTGACACTTTGTCACGCATCTGGCACAGCGGGTGACCAGTGGGTCAGGCAACCATTGCAAAGGCATCAGCGCTGGAGGATGCTGCGTCGATGCGGGTGCCGTTCCACGGCCAGGGCTGCCTCCCGGGAAGCCCGCACTGGAGAAGAACAACAATGCAGAATCCTCTCAGTCGTCACGCCCAACAGGTGATGACCCTGGCACAGGGAAAGGCGCAGGCCAGCGGGCCCGCCGCCGACCCGTCCATCGCCCGCTCCTGGCTGCGTTGCCTGGAGGACTACCACCTGGATCCGGCCCAGGCTGTGGCGCCCACGGTGCTGGAGCACGGGCGCATGCTCGAATGCCGTGAGCGCATGCAGCAGGTGCTGGAAGTGGCCAATGGCGAGATGAACAACCTCTATCGCCAGCTCTCCGGAGCCGGCCACGCCGTGCTGCTGACCGACTCCCGCGGGGTGATCCTCAACTGCGTGACCGCCCACGCCGAGCGCCCCACCTTCGAACGCGCCGGGCTCTGGCTCGGCGCCGACTGGAGCGAGTCCAGCGAGGGCACCAACGGTATCGGCACCTGCGTGGTGGAGCGCCAGGCGCTGACCATTCACCAGGACGAGCATTTCCGCAGCCGCCACACCGGCCTCACCTGCTCCGCCAGCCCGGTCTTCGACCCGCAGGGCGACCTGATGGCGGTGCTCGATGTGTCATCCGCGCGGCACGACGTCTCGCGCCAGAGCCAGTTCCACACCATGGCACTGGTCAATCTCTCGGCCAAGATGATCGAGAGTTGCTACTTCCTGCGCCGATTCGAAGGCGAATGGCTGCTGCGCTTCCATCTCCAGGCCGAGTACATCGGGCTGTTCAGCGAGGGCCTGTTGGCGTTCGACGGGGAAGGGCGGATCAGTGCCGTGAACCAGAGTGCGATCAACCTGCTGGGCCTGCCACGCGAGCGCCTGATCGGCCAGCCGGTGGAAGCCTTCTTCGATTGCCGTCTGGACGATCTGCTGGGCCGCGCCACGCCGCAACCGGTGACCAGCTGGCCGCTGCGCACGCGTAATGGCCGCTCCCTGTTCGCCGCCTTGCGCGGCCAGGCTCGCAGCGTTCCTCAACCGATTCCGCTGGAGTTGCCGAAGGCAGCACGCCCCGGAATCTGCCTGGGCGATGCTGCGCTGCAGAATGACTTTCGCCGCGCCCTGCGCGTGTACGAACGGGACGTGCCACTGCTGATCAACGGCGAAACCGGTTCCGGCAAGGAGGCCTTCGCCCGCGCTCTGCACCAGGCCAGCTCCCGCAGCGAGCGGCCCTTCGTGGCGTTGAACTGCGCGGCCATTCCGGAAACCCTGATCGAGAGCGAACTGTTCGGCTATCGCGGCGGCAGCTTCACCGGTGCGCGCAAGGAAGGCATGCGCGGCAAGCTGCAGCAGGCCGACGGCGGCACCCTGTTCCTCGACGAGATCGGCGACATGCCGCTGGCGCTGCAGACCCGCCTCTTGCGGGTGCTGGAAGAGCGCCAGGTGGTGCCCATTGGCGGCGAGCCGCTGCCGGTGGATGTGCGCATCATCAGTGCCACCCACCGCGCCCTGGAGGAGCGGGTTCAGAGCGGCGGTTTCCGCGAGGACCTGTTCTATCGCCTCAACGGCCTGATCCTCGACCTGCCGCCCCTGCGCGAGCGCAGCGACAAGCCGGAGCTGCTGCACTACCTGCTGGCGGAAGAGGCGCGGGGTGTGCGCGTCGTGCTCACCGAAGAGGCGCGCCAGGTGCTGCTGGATTACCACTGGCCGGGCAACGTGCGGCAGATGCGCAACGTGCTGCGTACCCTGGCGGCGTTGTGCGAGGACGGCATCATTCGCCTGTCCGACCTGCCCCGTGAAGTGCTGCGCGCGGCGCCCACACCTGCAACGTCCGAACCCGTGGCCAGCCCGCTGGACGACGCCGAGCGCACGGCATTGCTGAATGCCCTGGAGAGCCAGCGCTGGCACATGACCCGCACCGCCGAACAGCTCGGCATCAGCCGCAATACCCTGTACCGGAAGCTGCGCAAGCACGCCATCGCGACTCGGGGCTAGGACATCGCGAAACCGTTGTAAGGGCGAATTCATTCGCCCACCGGACCGCAGGGCCGGCCTTCGGGATTGCAGGGGGATGCTGTGCATCCCTTCGCGAATGAAATCGCCCCCACTGGTTTGCCGCTACATCCGGCGCAAAAAAGCCCGGCCCTCATTCGAGGGACCGGGCTTTTCGTTTTCAGGTGCGGGCATCCTTGCCCGCCGGGGGAGGGGCCGACGGCAGACCCCGGTTCCAATCAGGCGCCTTGCGGGGTTTCGCCGCGGGCCAGGCGTTTGTTGATGTCGTCGATCACCGCCGGCAGGTCGGCGATGGTGTCGATCAGGTAGTGCGGGCGCGAACCCTCGAACATCTGGCCGATGCGCGCGCGCTCCTGGTCCAGCTTGTCCTTCGGCAGCGCCTTGAACTGTTCGTACGTCAGGCCCAGGGCGTTGCCCGAGCAGGTCAGGGCAACGGTCCACATGCCTGCGCTACGGCCTTCGAGGATGCCGGGCCAGGTGTCGTCCACCTTCACGCAGGCGGCGACGTCGTCGATGCCGAGGGCGATCACGTTGGCCAGGGCCTGGGCCGGGTGCGGACGCCCATTGGGCACTTCGTCGGTGGCCACCACGTGGTCCGGCGTGTAGCCGTTCTCGCGGGCCAGTTCCACCACCTTGGCCATCACCACCGCCGGGTAGCCGGAGCAGGTGCCGATCTTCAGGCCCTTGCTACGCAGGGTGGCGATGGCGTCGAGGGCGCCGGGGATCAGCGCCGAGTGCAGGCCGATCTTCTCGATCTGCAGCGGCATGAAGCGTTCGTAGATGGCGGTGACGTCATCGTCCGTCGGCAGGCGGTCGAAGGCGGCGCGGTAGCGTTCGCCGATGGCCGGCACGTCGCAGAGGGTGCGGATGTGATCCCATTTGCCCATGCCCATCGGGCCGCGGGCTTCTTCCAGGGAGACGGCGACGCCGAACTCGGCGAAGGCCTCGACGAAGATCTGGGTCGGCGCGAAGGAACCGAAATCGACGACGGTACCGGCCCAGTCGAGGATCGCGGCTTTGAGTTGAGTGGGTTGCTTGTAGTGCATGGTGAGGACTCCAGCGGATTGCAGGTTGGCCAAGGGAATTCAGGTTCTGGCCCCGGCGATGGCCGGTTGACCGTTGGCCGGGAGGTTTTCCGGCGTTTTCAGGGTTTGCGGGCGGCTGTTCCAGAAGGGCACCAGCATCAGGCTGGCCAGCAGCGCCGCGGCGGTGAACACCAGGAAGACGGTGGTGGTGTCGAAGTAGCCCGGCAGCAGGCCGCCGAGGATGGCGCCTACCGAGCCGCAGCCGTTGACGAAGCCCGCGGCGGTGCCGGCGGCTTCCTGGGTGCCGAAGTCGATGGCGGCGGAGCTGCTGATCATCGAATCCGGTCCGTAGAGGGTCATGCCCATCATGAACAGCAGGCCGACCACCAGGTACAGGCTGCCGCTCTGCATGGCCGGGACGAACAGCGCCAGGCACACGGTGAGGGCGATCAGGCTGAATACGCAGGCTGGCATGCGGCGGGCGCCGAAGAGCTTGTCCGAGGCGATGCCGATCAGGATCGGGCCCACCAGGCCGGCCAGCTCGAAGGCGGTGGGGACGATGGCCGAGGCGACCTTGCCGATGGCCGGCATGCGCTCGTAGACGATCACCGGGCCCCACAGGAGGATGGCGTAGCGGGCGGGCTTGAGCAGGAAGTAGGCCAGGCCCAGGACCAGCACGGTGCGGTTCCTGATCACCTTGCGCAGGGCATTCCAGTGGCTTTCACGCGGACCGCTGCTGGTGGCTTCCACTTCAACCGGGGCGTGGCCCACGTCTTCCGGCGTGTTGCGCTGCAGGAAGAAGAACAGCACGGCGACGGCCCCAACCACCAGGGCGGAGGAGATGAACGCCATGCGCCAGTCGTGGAATACGTCATAGGCCCACCAGCCGGCGAAGGGCGTGGCCACCAGGCCGCCGAAGGCGTAGCAGGTACTCCAGTAGCCCAGCACGCGGCCGCGTTCGCGGGTGGCGAAGAAGCTGCCGATGTTCTTGCACAGCCCCGACCAGCCGGTGGATTGGGCCAGGCCCTGGACCACCATGCAGGTGGCGAAGATCGGCAAGGTGGCGAAGGTGCCCATTGCGACCGCTGCCAGGGCGGAGATCACCAGGCCGCCAAGCACTACGACTCGTGGGCCGAAGCGGTCGGCGAAGATGCCCCAGGTGAACTGGCCCACCGCGTAGGCAGTGAGGTAGAGGGCGTCGAGGTTGGCCATCGCGGCCTTGTCGAGTTCGAAGCTCGGGTCCTCGCCGATGCCGAGCTTGGCGACGGAGAAGGCTTTGCGGGTGAAGTAGAAGGCGGCGTAAGCCAGCCAGGTGATGAGGAAGATCTGGACGCGCCAGCGCTGGAGGGACTTCCAGCCGCTGTGCAAGGCACCTGCGTTGTTGTTCATGGATTTCTGACCCCGTGTGGGTATGCCGGACAGTGCAAATAGGGAGGTTGTTGTTGTTTTGCTGCTGGGCTGTCTAAACGCACGGCCTTGGTCAGATGGCAGCGGTCGTGGCGTCAGGCGGATGGATGAGGTTCTGCGCTACGGAAGCTCCCTGCCCGGCGTTTCCGAGCGGTCGGTTTACTACGGATATGTTTCAGAAAAAGGTCACCGCACCCCGGCCCCGCTACCCGCAGCGGGAACCGTCTCAGGACGGTGGGTGACCTGGAATGGGCCAGCCCTTCGACGTGGGTAGCCGTTTCAATCGCGGGTCATTTCATGTCCACGCCCATCACCTGGAGCGTGTCGGCGATGGCGCGCAGCAGCTGGCGGACGATGTGCTCGTCGATCTGGCCGATGCAGCCGATGCGGAAACTCTCGGCCACGGTCAGCTTGCCGGGATAGATGATGAAATTGCGGGACTTCAGCTCCTCGTAGAAGCGCTTGAACTCGAAGTTCGGATGTTCCGGGCTGAAGAAGGTGGTGATGATCGGCGACAGCCACCGGTCCTCCAGCAGGGTCTGGAAACCGATGTCGCGCATACCGGCCACCAGCACGTCGCGGTTGCGGCTGTAGCGCGCCAGGCGGCCCGGTACGCCACCCTCGGCGGCATGCTGTTCCAGCGCGCAGCGGAAGGCCACGACGCTGTGGGTCGGCGGGGTGAAGCGCCACTGGCCCGTGCGCTCCATGTAGAGCCACTGTTCGTAGATGTCGAGGGCGAGGGAGTGGGCGCGGCCCTTCGCGGCTTCGAGTACGGCGCGACGGATGATCACGAAGCCGAAGCCGGGGATGCCTTCGATGCATTTGTTGGCCGAAGACACCATTACGTCGAAGGCGATTTCATTCACGGTCAGCGGTACGGCGCCGAAGGAGCTCATGGCGTCGACGATCAGGCTCTTGCCGTGTGCCTTCACCACGTCGGCGATTTCGCGCAGCGGGTTGAGGATGCCGGAGCTGGTTTCGCAGTGGACCAGGAAGACGTTGGTGACGTCCGGGTTGGCCTTCAGCAGGGCGTCGACTTCCGCCGGCTGCGGCGGCAGGTAGTCGCCCTTGTCCAGGGTGATGCAGGCGCGGCCGAGGTAGTCCAGGGTCTTGGCGGCGCGCTGGCCATAGGCACCGTTCATGAGGACCAGGCACTTGCCGTCGCGGGGGATGGCGGTGGCCAGGGCCGCTTCCACCGAGAAGCTGCCACTGCCTTGCAGGGGGACGCAGGCGAAGCTGTCGTCCTGCACGCCGGCCATGGAGAGCAGTTCCTGGCGCACTTCGGCGGTCACCAGGTTGAAGGCGCCGTCCCACGAGCCCCAGTCTCGCAGCATGGCTTCCTTGGTGGCCCTGGAGGTGGTCAGCGGGCCGGGGGTCAGCAGGTAGGGCTCGCCGAGGGCGGGGGCTGCCAGCGGTTGGGTGTTGGTGGGGAATTCGGCTTTGGTCATGGTCGTCTCCAGCGTTGTTCTGGTGAGGGCGCGTTGCGATGGAGAGATAAAACCAATTCCCTGGAAATAAAAAAAATCGATTTATAGTATTTCAAAAATAAGTTGAGCTTATTTATCGAGGTGCAGGCGAATGGCGGTTTCCCAGGCACAGCTCAAGGCCTTTCATGCCGTGGCGGTGCACGGCAATTTCACTCGCGCGGCCGAGGCGCTGTTCCTCAGCCAGCCGGCGGTTTCTGACCAGGTGCGCAAGCTGGAGGAGCGCTTCGGCATCCTTCTGTTCCACCGCAACAAGCGCGCCGTGCAACTGACCGACCTGGGCGGGCGGCTGCTGGCCATCACTCAGCGGCTGTTCGCCGCCGAGGGCGAAGCCGAGGAGTTGTTGTCCACCTCGCGGGCGCTGGAGACCGGCAGCCTGACCCTGGCGGTGGACTCGCCGGTGCACCTGCTGGGGCATATCGCGCGCTTCTGCGAGCGTTTTCCCGGCATCCGCGTGAGCCTGGTCACCGGCAACAGCGACGAGTGCCTGCGCCGGTTGCAGGAGTACAAGGCGGACTTCGCGCTGCTGGGGCGGGTGGTCGAGGACGACAGCCTGATCACCCAGGTGCTGAGCAGTGACCCGCTGGTGGCCTTCGTCGCCCACTCGCACCCCTGGGCCACGCGGGACTCCATCGTCCTCGCCGACCTGGAGGACATGCCGATGGTGCTGCGCGAGCGCGGTTCCATGACCCGGCAGATCCTCGAAGAGGAGATGCGCCGCGCCGGCATCGCCATCCGTCCGGCCATCGAGGTTGAAGGCCGCGAGGCGACTTTCGAGATGGTCGCCGCCGGCCTTGGCGTCGGCCTGGTGTCGGCGGCCGAAGTGGGCGCCAGCGCCAACGTGCATGTGCTGCCGATCCGCGATTGCCTGCAGCGCATGACCGAGACGCTGGTGTGCCTGCGGGAGCAGGGCTCGCGGCGGATCATCGAGACCTTTTTCGCCATCGTGAGGTCGAACGGCGGCTAGCGGCAGGCTTCTTCTTCACTGTGGGAGCGAGTTTATTCGCGATGCGGCATTGGGGGCCGCTTCGCGTCCCATTCGCGAATGAATTCGCTTCCACGGAAATAGGGGTGGCAGGGGTGCTGTGCTAACCTGCGACAAGTTTTTTCCGGGCCGGGGCGGCCCGTTTCAGAGGTCATCCATGCATATCCACATCCTCGGCATCTGCGGCACCTTCATGGGGTCGCTGGCGGTGCTGGCCAAGGAACTTGGCCACCGTGTCACCGGCTCCGACGCCAATGTCTACCCGCCCATGAGCACCCAGCTGGAGGCTCAGGGGATCGAGCTGATGCAGGGTTACGAGCCCGCCCACCTGGATCCGGCACCGGACCTGGTGGTGGTCGGCAACGCGCTGTCCCGCGGCAACCCCGCCGTGGAATACGTGCTGAACAAGGGCCTGCCCTATGTCTCCGGCCCGCAGTGGCTGGCCGACCACGTGCTGCAAGGCCGTTGGGTGCTGGCAGTGGCCGGCACCCATGGCAAGACCACCACCACCAGCATGCTGGCCTGGGTGCTGGAGCATGCCGGCATGAGCCCGGGTTTCCTGATTGGCGGTGTACCGCAGAACTTCGGTGTGTCGGCCCGTCTGGGCGGCACGCCTTTCTTCGTGGTCGAGGCCGATGAGTACGACAGCGCCTTCTTCGACAAGCGCTCCAAGTTCGTCCACTACCGCCCGCGCACCGCCATCCTCAACAACCTGGAATTCGACCACGCGGATATCTTCCCCGACCTCGCCGCCATCGAGCGCCAGTTCCACCATCTGGTGCGGACCATTCCCGGTGAGGGGCTGGTCATCCACCCAACCTCCGAAACCGCCCTCAAGCGTGTGCTGGAGATGGGCTGCTGGACCCCGGTGCAGACCACTGGCGAAGGCGGCCAATGGCAGGCGCGCCTGCTGGCCGAGGACGGCTCGCGCTTCGAAGTGCTGTTCGAAGGTGCGGTCGCCGGCACCGTGGACTGGGAGCTGACCGGCCAGCACAACGTCGCCAACGCCCTGGCCACCCTGGCCGCCGCCCGCCATGTCGGCGTGGTGCCGGAACTGGGCGTCGCTGCGCTGTCCGCCTTCAAGAGCGTCAAGCGGCGCATGGAGAAGGTGGCTGAAGTGAACGGCGTAACCATCTACGACGATTTCGCCCACCATCCCACCGCCATCGCCACCACCCTCGACGGCCTGCGCAAACGCGTTGGCGACGCACCCGTGGTGGCGGTGATCGAGCCGCGTTCCAACTCCATGAAGCTAGGTGCCCACCGCGACGGCCTGCCGGACTCGGTGAAGCTGGCCGACCAGGTGTTCTGGTACGCGCCGCCGAACCTCGGCTGGGACCTGGCTGCAACCGCCATGGCCTGTCCGGTGCCTGCACAGGTCTGTACCTCGCTGGAGAGCATCATCGCCGAGGTCAAGGCACTGGCTCGCCCTGGTACTCAGGTGGTGATCATGAGCAACGGCGGTTTCGGCGGCCTGCACGGCAAGCTGGCCAAGGCGCTCGAACAGTAAGGAACTGGCGATGACTGGACCTTCCCGCATCACCCTGGCGATGACTGGCGCATCCGGTGCCCAGTACGGCCTGCGCTTGCTTGACTGCCTGATCCAGGAAGACCGAGAGGTGCACTTCCTGATCTCCAAGGCGGCGCAGCTGGTGATGGCCACCGAAACCGACGTCACCCTGCCGGCCAAGCCCCAGGCCATGCAGGCGTTCCTCAGCGAATACACCGGCGCCGCGCCGGGACAGATTCGCTGCTACGGCAAGGAAGACTGGATGTCCCCGGTGGCGTCCGGCTCGGGCGCGCCAGCGGCCATGGTGGTGGTGCCCTGTTCCACCGGCACGCTTTCGGCCATCGCCACCGGCGCCTGCAACAACCTGATCGAGCGCGCCGCCGACGTGACCCTGAAGGAGCGCCGCCAACTGATCCTGGTGCCGCGCGAGGCGCCGTATTCCAGCATCCACCTGGAGAACATGCTCAAGCTCTCCAACCTGGGTGCGGTGATCGTGCCGGCCTCGCCGGGTTTCTATCACCAGCCGCAGACCATCGATGACCTGGTGGACTTCGTGGTGGCGCGCATCCTCAACCTGCTGGACATCCCCCAGGACATGCTGCCGCGCTGGGGCGAACACCATCAGGGCGTCGATGACTAAGCGCCTTGCGTCGGCCGTCCTGGCGCTGGCCCTGCTGCAGGGCTGCGCCACTGTCGGCACCCTCAATGCCGCCAAGCCCGGGGCGCCGATCATCTATTCCGGCACCCGCCTGGACTGGTATTCGCTCAATGGCGGCTGCTGCCCGGTGGACCGTTTCGGCGTCGAGCCGCCGGCCTATCCGGCCCTGGACCTGCCGGCCAGCGCGCTGCTGGACACGCTGCTGTTGCCCTTTGCGGTGGCGGCGGAGATGGGGGTGGTGCTCGGGGTTTCGGGCGGGTATTGAACACCTGGGGGTGATGGACGGGGTATTTGTGGAAGCCAATTCATTCGCGAGTGAATTCGCTCCCACAGGTCTTGCAGCAATCGCCTACGCCGGTTCCTGGCAGACATCCACCCATTTCGCTTCCACCAGCTCGGCCATGTAGTCCGGGGCGATGCGTACGGCGCTGTGCACGGCGCCGGCTGCCGGCACCACTTCGTCGAAGGCCTGCAGGGAACGGTCGCAGTAGACCGGCAGCGGGGTTGCCAGCCCGAACGGGCAGACGCCGCCCACCGGGTGGCTGGTCAGGGCTTCCACTGTCTCGGCATCCAGCATCCTGGCCTTGGTGCCGAAGGCTTCCTTGAACTTGCGGTTGTCGATCCGCGCGTCGCCACGGGCCACCACCAGCACGGCGTCCTCGCCAACGCGGAAGGCCAGGGTCTTGGCGATGCGGCCCGGCTCGACGCCATGAGCTTCGGCGGCCAGTGCCACGGTGGCGGTGCTGGTATGCAGTTCGATGATGTCGATTTCCGGCGCCTTGCCGGCGAAGAAAGCGCGGACCGATTCAAGGCTCATGGGCGATCCCTCCTGGTCAAGGCACGAATCCTTGTGCAGGCGCGGGGCCTGCGTCAATCCGGATTCAGCGGCCCAGCCGGCGCAGTTCGTCCGACTCGATGATGCGAACCCCGTCCTGTTCCTCCAGCGCCAGGCGCCAGAGCGCGCGGGCCAGGGTGCAGACGTCGATGCCCCGGTACTTGCCTGGCAGCCAGCGCATGACGGCCGCCGCAAGGCGCTCGCCGAAGCGGAACTCGTTGCGCGGTCCCATCAGCAGGGAGGGGCGGGCGATGGTCAGCTGCGGCCAGTCCATGGCTTTCAAGGCCTCTTCCATCTCGCCTTTCACCTTGTTGTAGAAGATCGGCGACGCCTGGCTGGCACCCAGGGCGCTGATCACGATGAAGTGCCGTGCGCCCAGTTCGCGGGCGCGCCGGGCGAAGGCCAGGACCAGATCCAGGTCGACCGCGCGGAAGGCTTCCTGGGAACCGGCCTGGCGGATGGTGCTGCCCAGGCAGCAGAAGGCGACGTCTATCCGGCCTTGCAATTGCGGCAGCAGTTCGACCAGTGGCCCGACGGGGTTCTGCAAGTGCGGGTGCTCGGCCAGGGGGCGACGGGTCGGCGCCACGACCCTGGCGACCGTGGGTTCGTTGAGCAGGCGGTCGAGCAGGTGCTCGCCGGTCAGTCCAGTGGCGCCGGCGAGCAGTATGTGCTGGGGCGTCAAATGCATGTTGTTTCTCCGCTGATACACGCTGAGCTTAGTGGTTGCGCGCGGTTTTGTCGGCGTTCGCGCTGCTCTGCGCGGTCAGGGCTTGCTCCGCCTGGTGTTCGCGCAGTGCCCGCCAGCGTGCGATGACGGCCTTAGGCGCCCAGATCTGCGGTTCCGATGCTTCGAAGTCGTCGGCTTTCTCACGTTCGGCGACTTTCTCCTTGCTGATGCTGAAGGCGCGTTCCAGGTCATCGGTTTCGCTGAAGGCGTCGGCGAACAGGGCGCGGCCGAAGTAGGTGAAGTCGTTCTCTTCGGAACAGCCGAAGGACACGCGATCGGAGCGGGCTGCGGTCATGATCAGGGTCTTCTCATCCTTCAAGGGGGGAATGAAACCGCCGGAGTAACAGGCGGAAATCACCAGCACCTTGTACCTGTCCTCGAGAGGCTCGAGCAGGTTCGCGAGTTCCTGTGCCGGCAGGTGGTCCAGCAGCAGGCCGGGTTGCTCCAGGGCCAGTTCGTGGGTCGGCGAGCCGTGGCTGGTCAGGTAGATGAACACCAGGTCTTCCGGACCGCTGCGCCGGGCGACCGCCTGGATGGACCGGGCAAGGCTTTCGCGGGTGGCCAGGGGGCGATCGGTCATGTGCTCGCGGTGGTTGACCAGGGTGATCTGGCCGTGGGCGCCGAAGCGTTCGGCCAGGAGCCTGGAAACATAGTCCGCCTCGCGCAGGAACACGCTCTGGCGGCCGTCGCCGGCGAGGCTGATGGAGTAGAGCTCCACCTCCGGGGTGGAGGCCGGCACGGCGTCGATCGCCCGCTGGAGCAGGCCGCCCTGGGCCAGCAGGCCGACTTCCAGGGGATCGGGCAGGGCCTTGCCCTGTTCGTCGCGGATGCGCGTGCCGTCCTGCCAGACGCCCGCTTCATGCGTGCCGTCTGCCAGTGTCAGCTTGCCGGTACCGCTGTAGAGACCGTCGTTGAAGTGTCCCTGGTAGCGGCTACCGTCGGCCAGGGACAGCTTGCCTTCACCCTGGTAGCGCCAGTGCTTGAAGTGGCCCTGGTAATGGCTGCCGTCGGCACCGATGAATTCGCCCTCGCCAACCAGGTCGCCCTCCTTGAACCTGCCGCTCCAGATATCGCCGTCGGCACTGGTGAAGCGACCCTTGCCGTCGAACAGGCTGTCCTTGAATTCGCCGATGTAGTGGGAGCCGTCTTCGCCCTGGTAGGCGCCCTGCCCCTGGAGCTGGCCGCGCTTGAAGCGGCCGCTGAAACGGTTGCCGGCTTCGTCGGTGCGGACCCCTTCGCCGTCCGGCGTGCCGGCACTGAAGAGGCCTTGATAGTTGCTGCCATCGGGCCACTCGAGGCTGCCGAAGCCCTGGTATTTGTCATTGCGGAACTGGCCGCGATAGGTGATACCGCCCTGGCGCAGGGTGCCTTCGCCATCGAACTGGTTGTGGGCGAAGCCGCCTTCGTAGGTGGTGCCATTGCCATAGTCGAGGCGGCCCTGCCCGTGGAACAGGCCGGCCTTGAACTCGCCGCTGTAGACCAGCCCGTTGGGGCCGTGCCATTCGCCCCGGCCATCCGGCTGGCCATCTTTGAACTGCCCCTCGAACCAGGTGCCGTTGTTGTAGTCCAGGCGCCCCGGACCTTGCAGCAGACCGTCGACCAGCTCGCCACGATAGCGGGACCCGTCCGGCAGGCGGGCGTCCGGCGGGGTCAGGGGTTCTCCTTCGCCGCAGGCCGCAAGTAGCAGTGCGAGCGTGAGGGGCAGAAGCGGCTTCATCGGGTGTCCTTTTCCTGGCATCTGCCCTTCAGTTTGGCGCAAAAAAGCCCGCAGCTGCGGGCTTTTTTTGTTGCGTTGCCGCGGCTTAGACGAAGCAGAGGCTCAGGGATTCGGCGATGTAGGCGGGCTTTTGCTGGCCTTCGATTTCCAGGGTGCAGAGGGCCTTGATCAGCCACTGGCCGGGATTCTTCTCGTTGACGTCGATGACCTTCACGGCCAGGCGCACGCGGGAATCCACCTTCACCGGCTGGATGAAGCGAACGCTGTCGAGGCCGTAGTTGACGACCATCTTCGCGCCTTCGGGCAGGACCAGCAGGCCGTCGATCAGCTTCGGAATCAGCGACAGGCTGAGGAAGCCGTGGGCGATGGTGGAACCGAAGGGGGTCTGCTTGGCGCGCTCAGGGTCGACGTGGATGAACTGGTGGTCTTCGGTGCATTCGGCGAACTGGTTGATGCGGTTCTGGTCGATGCTTATCCAGTCCGAGTGGCCCAATTCCTTGCCAACGTAGTTCTTCAGTTCCGCTACTGGTACGTACGCCATACGTCATCCTCCGTGGATGCAGTGTTGTAATTCTTCTGGTTCGGGGGGCTTGGCCCCTCGCTTGCGTGCACGGCGTAGATCAACACGCCGGAAGGGGCGGGTCAAGACAGCATGCCCCCTGCGAATGGCGGGTTATAGCGCGGCGGCGGGCAAGCCTATAATGCCCCCGTCCCGGCCAAGGCCCGCCTGGCCGGACCTGACCCGTGGAGAACCTCATGCTGTTGCGCGGACTGACCTGGCTGGTGCTGTTCCAGCTGATCGGTAGCGGGCTCAATGCCCTGTTCCTGTCCATGCTGCCCGGGCCCATCATCGGCCTGGTGCTGCTCTTCCTCTATCTGCTGGCGCGTGGCGAAGTGAGCGAGCCGCTGAGCCTGGCCGCCAGCAGCCTGCTGCGTTACCTGCCGCTGCTGCTGGTGCCGCCGGCTGTGGGCGTGATGGTCTATGCCCAGGCCATCTGGGCGGACTTCTGGGCCATTGTCGGGGTCCTGGTGCTGTCCCTGCTGGCCGCCTTCCTCTTCTGTGGCTGGCTGATGCAGAAACTCATCGAGCGCCAGGCACGCCGCGAGGAGGACGCATGAACCTCGACTGGCAGGCCGCCGTGCAGGCGGTGGTGCATCACCCCCTGTTCGGTTTCGGCGTGACGCTGGCGGCCTACCAGCTGGCCCTGGCTGCCTACGAGAAGACCCGCTGGGTGTTCCTGCAGCCGGTGCTGCTGTCGATGCTGCTGCTGATCGGCGTATTGCTGGCGTTCGGTATCACCTATCAGGAGTACCGTCAGAGTACCCAGTTGCTGACGGTGTTCCTCGGCCCGGCCACGGTGGCGCTGGCGGTGCCGTTGTTCCTCAATCTGCGGCGGATTCGCCAGCTGTTCTGGCCCACCCTGCTGACGCTGGTGTTCGGCGGGCTCTTCGCTACGCTGTCGGTAGCGGCGCTGGGCTGGTGGTTCGGCACCGAGCAGATGGTGCTGATGACCCTGTTGCCGAAGTCGGTGACTTCGCCCATCGCCATGCTGGTGGCCGAGCAGCTTGGTGGTGTGGCCGCCCTGGCGGCGGTGTTCGTGCTGATTACCGGCGTGCTTGGCGCCATGCTCGGGCCGGAGCTGCTGCGCCGTTGTGGTGTGCACCATCCGGCTGCCCAGGGCATGGCCCTGGGGCTCACCGCCCACGCCGTGGGTACTGCGCGGGCATTGCAGGAAGGCGAGGAGTGCGGCGCCTTCGCTGCCCTGGCGATGAGCCTGATGGGCGTTGCCACTGCGGTGCTGCTGCCGCTCGCCGTTGCCATGATTGCTTGAGGTCGATGCATGAAGCTGCCGCTGTTTCCGCTCAACACCGTGTTGTTTCCGGGCTGCACCCTGGATCTGCAGATATTCGAGGCGCGCTACCTGGACATGATCGGGCGCTGCATGAAGCGAGACGAAGGCTTCGGCGTGGTGTGCATCCTCGAAGGCCAGGAAGTGGGCGAGGCCGCCAGCCGCTTCGCCGCCATCGGTTGCGAGGCGCTGGTCCGCGACTGGCAGCAGCGCCCCAATGGTTTGCTGGGTATTCGCGTGGAGGGCGGCCGGCGCTTCCATGTGAGCAAGGCGGAAGTGCTGCACGACCAGCTGACCCTCGCGGAGGTGGAATGGCTGGATGACGAACCGGAGCGGCCGCTGCGTCCGGAGCACGCCGACCTCGCGGCCTTGCTCAATGCCCTGGCCGAGCATCCGATGGTCCAGGGGCTGGGCATGGGCGGCGTGGTGCACGGGCAGCAGGCGCTGGCCAACCAGCTGTCCTATCTGCTGCCCTTCAATATCAAGGAAAAGATTCACCTGCTGACCCTGAGCGATCCGGACGAACGCCTGGATTTCCTCCAGGGGTTGTTGGATCAGCTGCAGGGCGAATCCATCGCCTGAGGCGGGATTCAGCAGGTCAGTAGCTGTAGCGCGCCAGGGCCTCGGGCAGCGCCCAGACGGAGGCGCCACCCAGCAGGGCCAGGCAGGCCGGCAGCACCAACAGCCAGATGCGCGGCGCCATCGCCGTGAGCGGCGCGGCACGCTGCATCAGCGCCAGGCCCGCCGCCGCGATGCCACCTGCCAGCAGGGCGCCGGCGAGGATGTCGGTGGGCCAGTGCACGCCGAGGTAGACCCGCGACAGGGCGATGACCAGGGCCGGCAGGCAGGCCAGCAGCAGCCAGGTCAGGCGCAGGCGTCCCGGCTGGCCGCGGCCGGCAAGAATCCCCAGTACCAGGAAGAACGCGAAAGCCGCCGAGCTGTGCCCGCTGGGGAAGCTGAAGGTGGTCAGGGGCTCGGTGAGCACTTCCGGCCGCGCCCGTGCGAAGAACTGCTTGAGTCCGGTATTGGACAGCGCGGTCGCCACCAGGGTGCCGATGGCGAAGCAGGCGGGGCGCCATTGGCGCAGCAGCAACAGCAGGCCGCCGAGCAGGGCTCCGGCGAGGAGTTGGGTCGTGAAGTCGCCCAGGCGGGTGACCAGCACCATCAGTCGGTCGAGGCTGGCGTGGCGCTGCTCCTGGACCAGCGCCATCAGCCCCTGGTCCAGCGCCTGCAGGTGCGGCCAGCCGATCAGCAGGGTGCCCAGCGCCGCCAGGCACAGGCCCGCCGCCAATGGGTTGGCCAAGCGCTTTTCATGCAGCGTGCTGTGGACGATCAGGCCGAGCATGGCCACCACCGCCACTATCACCACCCCGGCTTCGCCCCAGAAACCTTCCGGCAGTGGCAGGCGCAATGCAGCACCGGTGGCCCAGCCGGGTACCAGGTAAGCCACTGCCCAGCCAGCGGCGGCCAGCATGCTCACGGCGACGAAACGCGGGAAGGGCATGTCCAGCATGCCGGCGACCATCGGCAGCATGGGCCGCAGCGGGCCGATGTAACGGCCCACCAGCAGGCTGGCTACGCCGTAGCGCTGGAAGTAGTTCTCGGCGCCGCTGATCCATTCGGGGTGGTCCCGCAGCAGCGGCAGGTTGCGGATGTTCTGGTGGAAGCGGCGGCCCAGGCCGTAGGAAATCATGTCGCCCAGCAGCCCGCCGGTATAGGCCAGCAGCAGGGTTTCCCAAAGTTCCAGGGCGCCGCTGCCGGCCATCACGCCGACGGCGAACAGCAGGGCGACGCCCGGCACCACGATGCCGGCGATGGCCAGGCATTCGATGCAGGCGATCAGGAAGATGGCCAGGCCCAGCCATTCCGGATTGGCGCCGAGCCAGGCGGTGACCTGGTCGAACCATTGACTCATGGGTGAATGTCCTCGATCAGCGTGAAGTCGCGTCCTTCGACCTGCCCGCGGCGCAGCGGATTGCGCGTGCAGTGGCGGGCGTAGGCGGCGTCGACGAAGCGGTAGGGCAGGTGTTCGTCGCGGCCGTGGGGAATGCCCAGGCGCGCGGTCTGGATGATGGTGGCGGGGCGCTCGCCGACGTCTTCGACGAACAGGCGCTGCCAGTCGAAGCGCTGGCCGTCCCAGTCGGGCACCTTGAGGCCGAGGGAGCGGCACAGCAGGGTCTGGCCGGCGCAGAGGCGTTCGGCCGGGCGCGGCCCGCCCTGGGCGTCGGGGTTGTTGCCTTGCATGGCGGCCAGCGCGTCGGCAGGGGAGATGTCGTCCACCCAGGGGTGGCCGGATTTGATCAGTACCGCATTGCCGGCGCCGTGGGCGCTGAAGTTGAGCGAGTCGCCGCCGCGGGCGTAGTACATGTAGATGTGCCCGCCATCGAGAAAGAGTGCGCGGCGCTTGTGGGTGTAACCGAGGGAAGCATGGCTGCCCTTGTCCACCAGGTAATAGGCCTCGGTCTCGATGATGCGCGCGGACAGCCAGCGGCCGTCGACCCGGTGGCGGATGACCTTGCCCAGCAGTTCGCGGGCCACCTGCTGGGCATCGCGGTCGAAGAAGGCATCGGTCAGCGGTCGGGCGCCAGGCCAGGGCAAACTAAGGATGGGATCGCAGGACATGGGGCTGTCGCAGGGTTACGGGTCGGAATAGGCTCGCGATTATACGGAAGCATGCTGAGCCGAAGCTGAATGCCGGCGTCGGAATCGTCACGCAAAATAACAAGAGCCCGTTGCCATGTCCCGAGCCGCCCGCGTCGACAGTGCCCACATCACCCCCAGTGCGCATTACACCGGTTATGTCTGGTATCGCCACCAACTCGCCGAGGAACCCTTCGTGACCCCCTTCGGACGCTTCGCCCACGGCGTGCTGGCGCCGGTGAGTTGGGGCGCGCGCGTGGCCTTCGGCCTGGACGTGGAGCGCTTCCTGCTGCAGCGCCACCTGCTGATCGACGCTCTGTTGCGCGAGGCCATCGAGCAGCGCGGGGTGCGCCAGGTGGTGGAGATCGCTTGCGGCCTGTCGCCCCGGGGACGACGTTTCTGCTCCCGTTACCCGCGACTGCGCTACCTGGAGGCCGACCTGCCGCCCATGGCCGCGCGCAAGCGCCTGCTGCTGCATGAAGAGGGCTGGCTGAATGCGCGGCATCAGGTGCGCCCTGTGGATATCCTCGCCGAGCAATGCGCCAACGACCTGCAGGCGCTGTTCTCCGGATTGGATCGGGAAGAGCCGCTGCTGGTGATCACCGAAGGACTGGTGAATTACTTCGAGCTGCCGGTAATAGAAGGCTTCTGGGCCCGACTTGCGGCGCAGATGCGCCAGTTCCCGTCCGCCACCTACCTCACCGACCTCTATCCCGACCTGCGCGAGCACCCGCGCTACCGGCAATTGCGCTGGGGCATCGACCTGGTGGGCCGGCTGACCCGTGGCCGCTATTACCTGCACTACCGGGGCGACGACGCCATAGTCGCGGGCTTCGAAGAGTGCGGCTTCGGCGAAGTCCGGGTGCATGACCCGAAAGAGCTGGAGACGGCGCCGGTGGATGCCTGGCCAGCGTTGGTGCGGGTGGTGGAGGGGCGAGTATGAGTTTGAGTCGCCCGTGTGGGAGCGAATTCATTCGCGAATGATTTCGCTCCCACACGGGGGCTGAAGATTGGCGTCAGGCATAGGCCACGGCATGCGGCTCGGCCCGCACCACCTGCGCCGCCAGCGCCTCACTGGCCGCCGCGTCGGTATGGGGGAATACCAGCGCCAGGCTGTCGCCGTGGTGGCGCAGCGCGAGTACATCCAGTGCTGGCAAGTCGCCTGCCTGCAGGCGCCAGCCTCGGGATGGCAGGTCGGCCGGGAGGGCGCCCTGCACCAGGCCACCGAAGAATCCCAGTTCGCTGACATCCACCGACCATTCGCCCGCTTCGGCATGCAGCAGCCGGCCTCGCCGGTTCAGCGGCGCCACGCGTGGCTCCTGGCGCCGCTCCAGGCGGTCCAGGCGATTGCGTGCCAGGCGCGTGGCGCCTGGGCTGGCCAGGGGCAGGGCGGTGCCCTGGAGGAACGGACGATAGAAGCTGGCGCAGGCTTCGCGCTGCTCGAACTGGGCCAGGTGATCGCCGTTGTGGATAAGCGCGCAATCGGCATCGGTACAGGCGGCGGCGAAGCCCGCGTGCTCCCAGGGCTGGGTAAAGTGGTCGTATTCGCCGGCCAGCACCAGGGTCGGGCAGGTCGGATGACGGGTGAATCCGGGGAAATCGAGCAAGCGGCGGCTATTTTGCAGGTATCGCTCGACTTCCTGCGGGGAAAGTCGCTGCATCTGCCGCAGAAGTGCCTTGCGGAAGACCGGCGAGATGCCGGTCTCATCCAGGCGCAGGGGGTTGATCAGGCCGGTCAGGGCGCCCTGGGCGAAGCGCAGCACCTGGCCCTCGGCCAGCAGGTCCAGGCCTTCCTCCAGCATGCGCCGGGCGCCGGGCCGTCCGAATGCAGTGATCCCCGCCAGCAGCAGACGTGCACAGCGCTGCGGGTGGCGTGCGGCGAACAGAGCCGCCAGCGCCGAGCCGTAGGACAGGCCGATGGGCATCAAGGGGGGCAGGCGGAGTTCTTCGGCGAACGCGGCGATCAGGTCGGCCAGCTGTTCCAGCGACAGCTCAGGCGCCAGCTGCAGGTTGCCGCCCTGGCTGGGCAGGTCGAGGAGGATCACCGGGTGATGCGGCAGCAGTTCCTGCACCTCGACGCCGAAGGAGCGAAAGCTCTGGAAGGCGCCACCGAGCATCAGGACCGGTTCGCGATTGTCCTCGGCCTGTCGGGAGAAGGCCTGGTAATGCAGGGTCCAGGAGCCGAGCTGGACGACGCGGGGCGCATCATTCAGGTGCTGTGGGGCGAAGTCGGTCTGGTAACGCATGGCGGGTTCTCCGGCGCCTGGGCGCTTCTTGTTCTTCTGCGACGACTGCCATTGGAAGGTAAACAGCGTGGCCACTTTTGTTTACCCAACCTTCGGGCGGGCGCCAGGGATGGGTGTCACCGTCCCGGCTGCGGCCCGCCTGGGACCAGGCCTGTGCCGTTACCGGCGGCGCCAGTGGAATGGGCTGTCTACCATCCGCCCGGCGCCGCTGGGCGTGGACGAGCGCGGTCGCTATAATCAGCCGCTTTCCCTTCGCCAGAACACGAGACCATGACCGAGTCCGTTCTCGATTACATGACCCGCCTTGGCCGCGCCGCTCGTGCCGCCTCGCGCGTGGCCGCCCGTGCCAGCACCGCGCAGAAGAACCGCGCGCTGCTGGCTGCCGCTGATGCCCTGGACGCAGCCCGTGCCGAGCTGACCGCCGCCAACGAGCAGGACCTGGCCAACGGCCGTGCCAATGGCCTCGAGCCAGCCATGCTCGACCGCCTGGCGCTGACCCCGGCGCGCATCGACGACATGATCGAGGGCCTGCGTCAGGTCGCCACCCTGCCGGACCCCATCGGTGAAATCCGAGACATGCGCTACCTGCCGTCCGGCATCCAGGTGGGCAAGATGCGCGTGCCGCTGGGCGTGATCGGCATCATCTATGAATCGCGGCCGAACGTGACCATCGATGCGGCCAGCCTCTGCCTGAAGTCCGGCAACGCCACCATCCTTCGCGGCGGTTCCGAGGCCATCCATTCCAACCAGGCCATCGCCGCCTGCATCCAGAAGGGCCTGGCCGACGCCGGCCTGCCGAGTGAGCTGGTGCAAGTGGTGGAAACCACCGACCGCGCCGCCGTGGGGGCGCTGATCAGCATGCCGGAATATGTGGACGTGATCGTCCCGCGCGGTGGCAAGGGCCTGATCGAACGCATCAGCCGCGAGGCCAAGGTGCCGGTGATCAAGCACCTGGACGGCATCTGCCACGTCTACATCGACGTCGCCGCCGACCTGGACAAGGCGATCCGCGTGGCCGACAACGCCAAGACCCAGCGTTACGCGCCGTGCAACACCATGGAAACCCTGCTGGTGCACGAAGGCATCGCCGCGCGCGTACTGCCGCCGCTGGCCGCCATCTACCGCGACAAGGGCGTGGAATTGCGCGGCGACGCCGCCACCCGAACCCTGCTGGGTGCCGATGTGCTGGAAGCGACCGAAGAAGACTGGCGCACCGAGTACAACGCGCCGATCCTCTCGATCCGCATCGTCGACGGTCTGGAGCAGGCCATCGAGCACATCAACACCTACGGCTCGCAGCACACCGACGCGATCATCACCGAGAACTTCAGTGATGCACGGCGTTTCCTCACCGAAGTGGATTCCGCCTCGGTGATGGTGAACGCCTCGACGCGCTTCGCCGATGGCTTCGAATACGGCCTGGGCGCGGAGATCGGCATTTCCACCGACAAACTGCACGCCCGCGGCCCGGTCGGTCTGGAAGGCCTGACCAGCGAGAAGTACGTGGTCTTCGGCGACGGTCACGTACGTACCTGATGGGCAAGCGCATCGGCCTCTTCGGCGGCACCTTCGATCCCGTGCATATCGGCCACTTGCGGGGTGCCCTCGAGGTGGCCGAGCAGTTCGGCTTCGATGAGCTGCGCCTGATTCCCAGCGCGCGCCCGCCGCACCGCGATACCCCGCAGGTTTCGGCGGCCCAGCGTCTGGAAATGGTGCAGCTGGCGGTGGCCGGGGTTGCGCCGCTGGTGGTGGACGATCGCGAGCTCAAGCGCGAGCGGCCGTCCTGGACCATCGAAACGCTGGAGTCCCTGCGGACCGAGCTGGATGCCGATGACCAGTTGTTCCTGCTGGTCGGCTGGGACGCCTTCTGCGGCCTGCCGAGCTGGCACCGCTGGAGCGAGCTGCTGGACCATTGCCACATCCTGGTCCTGCAGCGTCCGGATGCCGACAGCGAGGCGCCGGAAGACCTGCGCGACCTGTTGGCGGCGCGCAGCGCGGTCGATCCGCAATCCCTGCAGGGGCCGTCCGGGCAGATTGCTTTCGTCTGGCAGACGCCCCTGGCGATTTCCGCCACCCAGATTCGCCAATTGCTGGGGGAGGGGCGCTCGGTGCGCTTTCTCGTGCCCGACGCCGTATTGGCCTATATCCATGCGCACGATTTGTACCGTGCGCCGAACTGATTCACTGAGGTAGTTGAACCCGATGCAAAACGAAGAACTCGTCAAGGTCGCCATCGCGGCCCTGGAAGACCTGAAAGGTCAGGAAATCACCACCATCGACGTACGTGGCAAGACCAGCATCACCGATTTCATGGTGATCGCCAGCGGCACCTCCGGCCGTCACGTCAAGTCCCTGGCCGAGAACGTCCTGGAAAAGACCAAGGAACAAGGCGTCCGCGCCCTGGGCAGCGAAGGCCTGGACGGCGGCGAGTGGGCCCTGCTGGACCTGGGCGACGTGGTGGTGCATGTGATGCAGGTCGCCACCCGCCAGTTCTATGACCTGGAGCGCCTGTGGCAAGGCGCCGAGCAGAGCCGCGCCCACCACAGCCACGAGTAAGCGGGGCGTACCTTGCGTCTACGTCTGATTGCCGTTGGCACGCGGATGCCGCGTTGGGTGGAAGAGGGCTGGCACGAGTACGTCAAGCGCCTGCCCTCCGAACTCAACCTGGAGCTGGTGGAGATTCCCCTGACCACGCGCGGCAAGAACGCCGACGTGACACGGATGATCCGTCAGGAGGGTGAGGCCATGCTGGCCAAGGTGCAGCCGGGGGAACGCATCGTCACCCTGGAAGTCCAAGGTCGGCCCTGGAACACCGAGCAGCTGGCGGCTGAGCTGGATCGCTGGCGCCTGGATTCGCGCACCGTCAACCTCATGGTCGGTGGCCCGGAAGGGCTGGCGCCGGAGGTCTGCGCCCGTAGCGAGCAACGCTGGTCGCTGTCGCCTCTGACGCTGCCGCACCCGTTGGTCCGCATCCTCATCGGCGAGCAGATCTACCGCGCCTGGACGGTACTGTCCGGCCATCCCTACCACAAGTAAGCCCCGTCCATGCCGCAACCGATTCGCCTCAAAGATCACGAGAAGGACGCCCGTCTGGTTCGCCAGCGCGTGATCGTGGGCGCGGCGGCGGTGTTGCTGCTGACTTGCGTGCTGATCGCCCGCCTCTATTACCTGCAGGTGATCCAGTACGACTACCACTCGACCCTGTCCGAGAATAATCGCGTCCACGTGCAGCCGATTCCGCCCACCCGCGGGCTGATCTTCGACCGCAATGGCGTGATCATCGCCGACAACCGGCCCAGCTTCAGCCTGAGCGTGACCCGCGAGCGTGCCGGCGACTGGGAGCAGACCCTCGACGTGATAGTCGAGGTATTGCAGCTGACCCCCGATGACCGTGCGTTGTTCGAGAAACGCATGAAGCAGGGGCGGCGCCCGTTCGAGCCGGTGCCCATCCTCTTCGAACTGACCGAGGAGCAGATCGCCCGCATCGCGGTGAACCAGTTCCGCCTGCCCGGGGTCGAGGTGGTGGCGCAGCTGGTGCGTCACTATCCGCAGGGCGCACATTTCGCCCATTCGGTGGGCTATGTCGGCCGGATCAACGAGAAGGAGCTCAAGCAGCTCGATCCGGTGAACTACAGCGGCACCCACCACATCGGCAAGACCGGCATCGAGCGCTTCTACGAAGACCAATTGCACGGCGAGGTGGGTTACGAGGAAGTCGAGACCAACGCTCGCGGCCGCGTATTGCGTGTGCTCAAGCGCACCGACCCGAAGCCCGGCAAGGACCTGGTGCTGACACTCGATGTGCGCTTGCAGGAGGCCGCGGAGCAGGCCCTGGCCGGTCGTCGTGGCGCCATCGTCGCTATCGAACCGTCCAGCGGTGACGTGCTGGCCATGGTCAGCCAGCCGAGCTTCGACCCCAACCCCTTCGTCACCGGCATCAGCTTCAAGGCCTATGCCGAGCTGCGTGATTCCATCGACCGGCCGCTCTACAACCGCGTGTTGCGCGGCCTGTATCCGCCGGGTTCGACCATCAAGCCGATGGTGGCCGTTTCCGGCCTGGATTCCGGCGTGGTGACCCCGGCCTCGCGGGTCTTCGATCCCGGCTTCTACCAGTTGCCCAACTACGATCACAAATACCGCAACTGGAACCGTTCCGGTGACGGCTGGGTGAACATGGAAACCGCGATCATGCGGTCAAATGACACCTACTTCTACGATCTTGCCCACAAGATGGGTATCGATCGCCTGCATGACTACATGAGCCGCTTCGGTTTCGGTCAGCGCGTGGCCCTGGATATGTTCGAGGAGTCCTCTGGCCTGATGCCGTCCCGCGAGTGGAAGCGCGCGCGCTACCGTCAGGCCTGGTTCCCGGGGGAAACGCTGATCCTGGGTATTGGTCAGGGCTACATGCAGGCCACCCCGCTGCAGCTCGCCCAGGCGGTTGCGTTGATGGCCAACCGCGGCAAGTGGATTCGCCCGCACCTGGCCAAGACCATCGAAGGCCAGCCGCCTTTGGACCCGAATCCGATGCCGGACATCGTCCTGCGTGACCCGAAGTACTGGGATGCCGGCCGCAACGGCATGGAACAGGTGGTCCATGGTGCCCGGGGTACGGCGCACAAGGTCGGTGCTACCTCCGTCTACCGTATCGCCGGCAAGTCCGGTACCGCCCAGGTGGTGGCCATCAAGCAGGGCGAGAAATACGACCGCTCCAAGTTGCAGGAGCGCCACCGCGACCATGCCCTGTTCGTGGCCTTCGCTCCGGCGGAGGACCCGAAGATCGCCGTGGCGGTGATGGTGGAGAACGGGGAATCCGGATCGGGTGTCGCCGCGCCGGTGGTCAAGCAGGTCATGGATGCCTGGCTGCTCGGTGAAGACGGCCAGCTGAAACCCGAGTTCCGACCGCCGCAGCCGCTGGCGGAACAGCAGAGCGCCAATCGATGAACAGCAACTTCGACCGCACCATCTCCCAGGAGGACGTGCTCAAGCGCCGCGCCACGCTGCTGCAGCGCCTGCACATCGACGGCTGGCTGCTGCTGATCATCCTGATGCTGGCCGCCGGCAGCCTGTTCGTCCTCTATTCGGCGAGCGGCAAGCACTGGGACCTGCTGATGAAGCAGGCCAGCTCCTTCGGCCTCGGCATCGGCGCGATGATCGTCATCGCGCAGTTCGAGCCGCGCTTCATGGCGCGCTGGGTGCCGCTCGCCTACGTGGTCGGGGTGGCGTTGCTCATGGTCGTGGAGATCATGGGGCACACGGCCATGGGCGCGACTCGCTGGATCAACATCCCCGGGGTGATCCGTTTCCAGCCCTCGGAGTTCATGAAAATCATCATGCCGGCGACCATCGCCTGGTACCTGTCGCGGCACAACCTGCCGCCCAAGCTCAAGCACATCGCCGTCAGCCTGGTGCTGATCGTCGTGCCCTTCGTGCTGATCCTGAAGCAGCCCGACCTCGGCACCGCGATGCTGATCCTGGCCTCCGGTGCCTTCGTGCTGTTCATGGCCGGCCTGCAGTGGCGATGGATTCTGGGTGCGGTGGCGGCCGTGATGCCGGTTGCCGTGGCCATGTGGTACTTCGTCCTGCACGACTACCAGAAACAGCGGGTACTGACCTTCCTCGACCCGGAAAGCGACCCGCTGGGCACCGGCTGGAACATCATCCAGTCCAAGGCGGCCATCGGTTCGGGCGGGGTGTTCGGCAAGGGCTGGCTGCTGGGCACCCAGTCGCACCTGGATTTTTTGCCCGAAAGCCACACGGACTTTATCATTGCGGTCCTCGGCGAAGAGTTCGGCCTGGTGGGCGCCTGCCTGCTGCTGTTGGTCTACCTGCTCCTGATCGGCCGCGGCCTGGTGATCACCGCCCAGGCCCAGACCCTGTTCGGCAAGCTGCTGGCGGGCAGTCTGACCATGACCTTCTTCGTGTACGTGTTCGTCAATATCGGCATGGTCAGTGGACTCTTGCCGGTCGTGGGGGTACCCCTGCCCTTCATTAGCTACGGCGGAACCCATCTGGTGACGCTGCTGTCTGGGTTTGGGGTGTTGATGGCGATCCATACCCATCGCAAGTGGATCGCCCAGGTTTGAAACGAGTGAGAGATTTGAAAGCACTGCGCACTTGGATGCGGTTGGGTGCCTCTGGGGCTGCCCTGGTCGGACTGCTGGGAGCAGCCGCACCGGCGCTGTCGGGGGATTACGAGGGATCGCCGCAGGTGGCCGAGTTCGTCGCCGAGATGACTCGCGACTACGGCTTCGCCGGCGAACAGTTGGTGGATCTGTTCCGTGAGGTGGAGCGCAAGCAGTCCATTCTCGACGCGATCTCCCGTCCCGCCGAACGGGTCAAGCCCTGGAAGGAATACCGGCCGATCTTCATCACGCCGGCACGCATCCAGAAAGGCGTGACCTTCTGGAACCAGCACGCCGACGCGCTGGCCCGTGCCGAGAAGGAATACGGCGTACCGGCCCAGGTGATCGTCGCGATCATCGGGGTGGAGACCTTCTACGGTGGTAACACCGGCAACTTCCGCGTGATAGATGCCCTGTCCACCCTGGGCTTCGACTACCCGCCGCGTGCCGACTTCTTCCGCAAGCAGCTCAAGGAATTCCTCCTGCTGGCCCGCGAGGAGCAGGTCGATCCGCTGATGCTCAAGGGCTCCTATGCCGGCGCCATGGGCCTGCCGCAGTTCATGCCGAGCAGCTTCCGTGCCTACGCGGTGGATTTCGACGGTGACGGCCATATCGATATATGGAACAACCCGGTGGACGCCATCGGCAGCGTCGCCAGCTACTTCAAGCGCCACGGCTGGGTGCATGGTGCCCCGGTGGTCAGCCGCGCCCAGGTTCGCGGTGAACGAATCGACGAAGGGTTGACCCAGGGACTGGACCCGGTGAAGAACGTCGGCGATCTTAGGGCGCTGGGCTGGGCAAGCGGTGACGCACTGCGCGATGATGTGCCGGTTACGGCCTTCAGGCTGGAGGGTGATGAGGGGGCGGAGTACTGGATGGGACTGCCGAACTTCTACGTCATTACCCGCTACAATCGCAGCGCGATGTACGCCATGGCCGTGCATCAGCTTTCCGAACTGCTGGTCAACGCAAGGGGCGGGCGTTAACCGATGCCACAACCGATAAGAGTCGCCGTATACGGCGCCGTAGCATTGTTGCTGGCCAGCTGCTCGAGCAGCCGGGCGCCGGAACCGATCCAGCCCGGCGGGCAGATCTCCGGCCCCGGCGACTACGCGCGTCCGCACAGGGACGGCGCGCCCTGGTGGGATGTCGATGTCTCGCGCATTCCCGATGCCGTACCCATGCCGCACTACGGCTCGGTGAAGGCCAATCCCTACACCGTGCTGGGCAAGACCTACTACCCGATGAACGATGCGCGCCGTTACCAGGCGGTGGGCACCGCGTCCTGGTATGGCACCAAGTTCCATGGCCAGGCCACCGCCAACGGCGAGGCCTATGACCTCTACGGCATGACCGCCGCGCACAAGACCCTGCCGCTGCCGAGCTACGTCCGGGTGACCAACCTGGACAACGGCCGTAGCGTGATCCTGCGGGTCAACGACCGTGGCCCGTTCTATTCCGACCGCATCATCGACCTCTCCTTCGCTGCGGCGAAAAAGCTCGGCTATGCCGAGTCCGGCACTGCCCGGGTCAAGGTCGAGGGCATCGATCCCCATGAGTGGTGGGCGGCCCAGGGCCGTCCGGTGCCCATGGTCCTGGCGCAGCCGAAGATGGCCGCCCAGCCGCAACCCAAGTCCCAGCCGGTCGCCCAGGTGGCCAGCGCGCCGATCGAGCAGTACACCCCGCCGCCGCAGCAACATGCCGCCGCCGTGCTGCCCGTGCAGATCGACGCAAAAAAAAACGATTCACTCGCAGCGTCTGGCCTGTATCTCCAGGTGGGCGCCTTCGCCAATCCGGACGCTGCGGAACTCCTCAAGGCCAAGCTGAGCGGGACGGTGACTGCCCCGGTCTTCATCAGCTCGGTCGTGCGCAACCAGCAGATACTGCACCGGGTACGCCTCGGGCCGATCGGAACTCAGGGTGAAGCCCAGCAGGTGCAGAACTCGGTTCGTTTGGCCAATCTCGGCCAACCCACCCTCGTGAAGCCGGACTGACGGCTTCGTTTTTGCCCGCAAGGGCCTGTTAGACCATTAGTTACATAGAGAGACGGATGAACATCTTCAGCTTCGCCAAACGCCTACTACTGCCCGCAGCCCTGCTCATCGTCGCGCCGGTCTCCATGGCGGCCCAGCAGATCATCCCGTCGCCGCCGCAACTGGCCGCCAAGTCCTATGTGCTGATGGACGCCCAGAGCGGCCAGGTGCTGGTGGAAAACAACGGCGACCAACGCCTGCCCCCGGCGAGCCTGACCAAGCTGATGACCGCCTACATCGCCACCCTGGAAATCCGCAAGGGCCAGATCGGCGAGACCGATCCTGTGACCATCAGTGAGCACGCCTGGCGCACCGGCGGTTCGCGCATGTTCGTCCAGGTCAACACCCAGGTGACCCTCAGCGACCTGCTGCACGGCATCATCATCCAGTCTGGCAACGACGCCAGCGTGGCTGTGGCCGAGCACATCGCCGGCAGCGAAGACGCCTTCGCCGACATGATGAACACCACCGCCGAGAAGCTGGGCATGACCGGCAGCCACTTCATGAACGCCACCGGCCTGCCCAACCCGGAGCACTACTCCACCGCCCATGACATGGCGACCCTGGCCCGCGCGATCATCTACGAAGATCCGGCCCACTACGCCATCTACTCCCAGAAGGAATTCTTCTGGAACAACATCAAGCAGCCCAACCGCAACCTGCTGCTGTGGCGCGACAAGACCGTCGACGGCCTGAAGACCGGCCACACCGACGAGGCCGGCTACTGCCTGGTGGCTTCCGCCGTGCGTGACAACATGCGCCTGATCGCCGTGGTGTTCGGCACCAACAGCGAACAGGCCCGCGCCGCCGAAACCCAGAAGCTGCTGACCTACGGCTTCCGCTTCTTCGAAACCCAGACCTTCTACCAGAAGGGCGCGGAGCTGGCCAAAGCCCAGGTGTGGAAGGGCTCGGCCCGTGAAATCAAGGCTGGCCTCGGCCAGGACCTGACCATGACCCTGCCGAAGGGCCAGATCAAGAAGCTGCAGGCCAACATGACCTTGAATCCGCAGCTGGTCGCCCCCATCAAGCAAGGCGACGTGATCGGCAAGGTGGAAGTCAAGCTGGAAGACCAGGTAGTCCACAGCGCCGACCTGATTGCCCTGGAGACCGTTGAGGAAGGTGGCTTCTTCCGCCGCCTGTGGGATAGCATCCGCCTGTTCTTCTACGGCCTGTTCAACTGACCTTCTGAGCCGACGCCTCGTGCCTTGCCTGGGCACGGGGTGTCCGCCTCGCGGATCACGAGTCCGCCGCTGCCATGACCGATACTCCTGACGTACAACCCCCGAAAATCGAATTCCCCTGCGAGCGCTACCCGATCAAGGTGATCGGCGATTCCTTCGATGGCTTCTCCGACCTGGTGATCGAAATCATCCAGCGCCATGCTCCCGATCTCGACGCCACCACCCTGGTGGTGCGTGACAGCCGCAACGGCCGCTTCCTCTCGGTGCAGGTGCTGATTACCGCTACCGGCGTCGACCAGTTGCAGGCCATCCATGTGGACCTGCGCGCCACCGGCCGCGTGCACATGGTGCTCTAGTGCCACCTGCCGAACTCATCGTGCGCCATCTGGGGTTGGTGGATTACCTGCCGACCCTCGAGGCGATGCGCCGCCTGACGGTCGAGCGCGACGAACGGACGCCCGACGAAATCTGGTTGCTGCAGCATCCCCGGGTGTTCACCCAGGGTCAGGCCGGCAAGGCCGAGCATCTGCTGGCGCCGGGGGACATCCCGGTGATCCAGGTGGAGCGCGGTGGCCAGGTGACCTACCACGGTCCCGGCCAGCTGGTGGCCTATCTCATGCTGGATCTGCGCCGCCTCGGACTGGGTGTGCGCGATCTGGTCACGGCCATGGAACAAAGCCTGGTCGATGTGATGGCCACCTATGGTGTCGAGGCCGCGCCCAAGGCAGACGCTCCCGGTGTCTATGTCGAAGGCGACAAGATCGCCTCGCTGGGGCTGCGGGTCAGCCGCGGCTGCTCCTTCCACGGCCTGGCGCTCAATGTGGACATGGACATGTCGCCCTTCTGGCGGATCAATCCCTGTGGCTACGCCGGGCTGAAGATGGTTCAGCTCAAGGACCTGATCGAGACGCCGCCACAGTTCGACGAGGTGGCACAGCGCCTGGAGCAGGCTCTGCGTCGGCGGCTGGGCTACACGCAGTAGAAGGACGTGCCCGGAAAGACGACGGCCCCCTCTCCCATCGGGAGAGGGGGCCGTTTCGTTCAGTCAGCTCGCGTCTGATTGCCCGCTGCGATCAACCCAGGTTGAGTGTCGGAATGATGCTCGAATCGAGGGGCTGGCCCGGTACCGGAACTGGCGCGGCCAGGCCCAGGTTGTTCTTCTCGAACACCCGGTCGGCCCGGTAGCTGGAGCGCACCAGCGGGCCGGCTGCGACTTCCATGAAGCCCTTTTCGAGGCCGATATCGCGGAAGCGGTTGAACTCCTCCGGGCTGACCCAGCGCTTCACGGGCAGGTGGTTACGGGTGGGCTGCAGGTACTGGCCGAGGGTGAGGATGTCGACGCCAATGGCGCGCAGGTCGTCCATGGTTTCGATGATTTCTTCGTCAGTCTCGCCCAGGCCCAGCATCAGGCTGGTCTTGGTCAGGACATCCGGGCGGTGGCGCTTGGCGTGCTCCAGCACGCGCAGGGTCTTCTCATAGCCGGCGCGTGGGTCGCGCACGACATGGGTCAGGCGCTTGACCGTTTCGACGTTCTGCGCGAACACCTCGAGGCCGGAGTCCACTACCCGTTCGATGGCTGCATGGTCGCCATTGAAGTCCGGGGTCAGGGCTTCCACGACGACCTGCGGGGTGTTCGCCTTGATGGCGCGTACGCAGGCGGCGTAGTGGCTGGCGCCGCCATCGTCCAGATCGTCGCGATCCACCGAGGTCAGCACGATGTAGCGCAGCGCCATCAGCTCGACCGACTTGGCGGTGTTCTGCGGCTCTTCCAGATCCAGCCAGCCATTGGGGTTGCCGGTGTCCACGGCGCAGAAGCGGCAGGCGCGGGTGCACACCGAGCCCATCAGCATGATGGTGGCGGTGCCGTTGGACCAGCACTCACCCATGTTCGGGCAGTGGGATTCCTGGCACACGGTGCTCAGCCGATGTTCGCCGACGTTGCGCTTGACCGCGTCGAAGCGGCTGCCGCCCGGTGCCTTTACCCGCAGCCACTTGGGTTTGGGCTCGAACACCTGGGGTTCGGCGGAATTGCGGCGCTTCTGGCCATCCTTGATCGCGGTGATGCCCTGCGCGGTGCGGAACTTTTCGCCGCTGGCGACGTGTTTGGACGAGTCTGTATCGGACATCGGAAATCTGGCTCCGCTGGTGGCTCCGTTGGCTGCCGCAGGGGCAAAAAGGGGTGGCGCAGTTTATCACAAAGGCGTTTGCACGAACCGGCGGCCGTCCGGAGGCGGGAGCCCGGGACGGCCGCCATGCAGGCGGGATTTCAGCGGCCTTCGCGCAACTGCCTGAGCAGCTCCAGGTTGGGGTAGCCGTCCGCTGGCCAGCCCAGGCGCTGTTGATAACCACGTATCGCCTTGCGGGTGTTGGCACCGATGATGCCGTCCGCCGCTCCCGGGTTGTAGCCGGCCGCGGTCAGCGACTCCTGCAGCTCTACCCGCTCGGTACGGCTCAGCGGGCGCTCGTCGCGGGGCCAGCTTCCGGTGAGCTGGCCACGGCCGTCGAAGCGTTCGCCCAGCAGGCTGACCGCCAGGGCGTAGGACGAGGAGTTGTTGTACTTGAGGATGGCCCGGAAGTTGTCCAGCACCAGGAACGCCGGGCCGCGATGGCCGGCCGGCAGCAGCAGGGACGCGGATTCGTTGGCCAGGCTCGTGGCCTGGGGGCCAGCTTGTACGCCCATGGTCTGCCACTGGGCCACGGATTTACGGATATCGCCGTCGGCATGGGCATAGTCGAAGCCATCGGGTAGCTGGACCTGGATCGCGGCAGGTTGGCCCTTGCGCCAGCCGGAGGCCTGCAGATAGTGGGCGGCGGAAGCCAGTGCGTCGGCCGAGGAGTTCCAGATGTCGCGGCGGCCGTCGCCGTCGAAGTCCACGGCGTGGGTGTTGTAAGTGGTGGGGATGAACTGGGTCTGGCCCATGGCACCGGCCCACGAGCCGAGCATGCTGCCGGGCTGGATGTCGCCGTGCTGGAGGATCTGCAGGGCGGCCAGCAGTTGTGCGTGGGCGAACTCGGGGCGGCGGCCTTCGTAGGCGAGGGTGGCCAGGGAGCGGATCACCGACTTGTCGCCCATGAACTGGCCGAAGCTGCTTTCCATGCCCCAGATGGCCACCAGGGGCTCACGGTCCACACCGAAACGCTGCTCGATGGCGCCAAGGGTCGTCGCGTTTTCCGCGATCAGGGCCTGGCCCTTGCGAACCCGGTAGGGCGAGATGGCGCCTTCCAGGTATTCCCACACCGGTCGGGTGAATTCGGGCTGGCTGCGATCTGCGGTGATCACGCTGGCGTCGGGTGTTACCCCGGCGAAGGCGCGATCGAAGGTGGCGGCATCGATGCCATTGGACAGGGCCTCGCGGCGGAATCCGTCACGCCAGGCGCTGAAACTGATGGCCGGCATCACCACTGGGGGCTGATTGGCCTGTGCGGGCGCTGGGGCGGTCCTGGTAGCCGGTTGGCTGGCTTGGGGCAAGGGCGCGGTAGCGGGTTTCTGGGCCGGAGCGTCGGCGCAGGAGCTGAGCAGGGTGAGGGCGGAGGCCACGGCCAGGCTGCGGAACATCGGGCCGGGGACGGGGGCATCGAACATACGCGAGTCTCGAAGCAGACGAATCGAGTCGCGACCTTAACATGTTCGAGCCTTTTCAGGCCGCCATAAGCGACGAAGCCTCCCAATCGTGGGAGGCTTCGCGGCGGTAACTTCCTTTGCCTTTCCGGGGCTTTTCCTGGCGGCAGCGGAAGAGTGGTTGGGCTACCAGGGATTTGGCGCGGTTGGGCGCACCTTGCTTGCGTTTCTTGGCCATGGCCGATCCTCGATTGGCGCCCGCATCAGCGCGGGCGAGCGCATCATCGGCTTCTGCTCAAAATTTGTCCAGTTATTCAGCGGATAGCGGCAGGCGCTGGCCGGCCAGCAGCAGGGCAAGGCGTGCGAGGCCGTTCCAGGGGTCGCCCGGCGCCTGGCCCTTGATCTGCGCGTCGATACGCTGGGCATCCTGCAGCAACTGGTTCCAGCGCGATGCCGGGTGGCGTTGCAGGGCGCGGGTGACCAGTGGACGGCGCTTGTCCCAGACCGGCGGGCGGGCCGCGGCAAAGGCCTTTTCCAGTGGCACGCCCTGGCTGTATTGCTGGGCCAGACCGGCCAGCAGGCGCAGCTCCCGTGCCAGCGCCCAGAGGATCACCGGCGGCTCCACCCCTTCACCGCGCAGGCCTTCCAGCGTGCGCAGGGTGTGGGCGGGTTCACCGTTGAGGGCGGCGTCGATCAGGCCGAAGACGTCGAAGCGAGCGCTGTCGGCCACCGCTGCCTGGACGGTCGCGGCATCCACCTGGCCACCTTCGGCCAGCAGTTTGAGTTTCTCGATTTCCTGGGCGGCGGCCAGCAGGTTGCCTTCGACCCGTGCGGCGATCAGGTCCACCGCTTCCTGGTTGGCAGCGAGGCCCGCCTGGGACAGGCGCTGGCGGATCCATTGCGGCAGGTTGTGGGACTCGATGGGCCAGATCTGGATGAACTGCGCGTCCGCCCCATCGATCAGCGCCTTGGCCCACTTGGTTTTCTGGGTGCTGCCGTCGAGCTTGGGCAGGCTCAACAGCAGCACGGTGTCTTCCGGCGGTCGGGACAGGTATTCCAGCAGCGCGGCAGCGCCCTTGTCCCCCGGCTTGCCCGAAGGCATGCGCACTTCCAGCAGACGCTTCTCGGCGAACAGCGACAGGCTGGCACCAGCTTCCAGAAGCAGGCCCCAGTCGAAGTTGGTTTCGGCGTTGAACACCTGGCGCTCGCTGAAGTCGCGGGCGCGGGCGCTGGCGCGAATGGCGTCGCAGGCTTCCTGGCAGAGCAGCGGCTCGTCGCCGCTGACGACGTAGACCGGTGCCAGAGGCCCCTGCAGGTGTTTACCCAGTTGTGCGGGGTTGAGTTTCATAGGCGCAAATAACTGGGGCCGCTGTGCGGCCCCGAGTGCTTACTGGATGGGCAGTTGCAGCGGCGATTGCTGCGGTTGCTGGGCCTTCTCGGCCTGGCGCGCGGCTTCCAGCGCTTCGGCTTCGGCCTTGGCCTTGGCTTCGGCGGCCTGTTGCAGCTTGTCGAGCTGGGTCGGGGTGATCAGCTGCAGGCGCATGATCATCTGCTGGACCATTTCCTGGCGCATTTCCTGGCGCAGCTGGGCCGCTTCCTGATCCGAGCCGATCAGGTTGTTGCTGTCATGCACGTAGTACTTCTGCACGGTCAGCTTGTCGTCCATCAGCAACAGGTCGTTGTTGCCGCGGATTTCGTACTGCAGGGTCTGGGTCAGCTCGTACTCGGCACTGCGGGCGCCAGTGGTGTAGCTGGCAGTGCGCTGGGTTTCGTCCTCACGGGCCAGTACCAGGGTGTAGGGTGCGCCGGCGTGGACATTCACGCCGTTGTCGACCAGGGCCTGGCGGACGGATTTGACGGTCTGGCCGTAGAGGTTGCGGGCAGTCACGTCCATTTCAGTCAGGGCGAACTTGGCTTCGCCGGTGCCGCGCAGGTGAAAGCCGCACGCGCTCAGCAGTACGGTGAGGCCCAGGACCAGCAGATTCCGTTTCATCATTTGTTGCTTTCCCCTTGCAAACAGTCCGGCGCCACTCCAGGAGGAGGGCGCCGGCTTCGATCAGTTGGCGACGATATTGACCAGTTTGCCTGGCACCACGATGACCTTGCGGATGGTCAGGCCGTCGGTGAAGCGCAGCACGTTCTCGTTGGCGCGCGCGGTGGCTTCCACTGCTTCGCGGCTGGCGTCGGCCGGCACTTCGATATGACCGCGCAGCTTGCCGTTGACCTGTACCACCAGTTGCAGGCTGTCCTGCACCAGGGCGGCTTCGTCCACGGCCGGCCAGGCGGCGTCGATGATGGCGTCGGAATGGCCCAGTTCATTCCACAGCACATGGCTGATGTGCGGGGTGATGGGAGCCAGCAGCAGGGCCACGGCTTCCAGGCCTTCCTGCAGCAGGGCACGGTCCTCGGCGGTGGCCTGGGGGGCCTTCTCCAGGACGTTCATCAGGGTCATCACGGCAGCGATGGCCGTGTTGAACTTGTGGTACTGGCCGACATCCTGGCTGGCCTGCTTGATGGCCAGGTGGATGGAGCGGTGCACGGACTTCTGCTCGTCGCTCAGTGCGCTGCGGTCCAGGGCCGCCGGCAGACCGGCGGCGACGTGGGCCTGGGCGAGGCGCCAGACGCGGCGGAGGAAGCGGCTGGCACCCTCGACGCCGGAGTCGGACCACTCGAGGCTCATGTCCGGCGGAGAGGCGAACATCATGAACAGGCGGCAGGTGTCCGCACCGTACTGGTCGATCATCGCCTGCGGGTCGACGCCGTTATTCTTGGACTTCGACATCTTCTCGGTGCCGCCGATTTCCACCGGCAGGCCGTCGGTCTTCAGGCGGGCGCCGATGACCTTGGCCTTGGCGTCGCGCTCGACTTCGACGTCAGCCGGATTGAACCAGTCCTTGCCGCCATTGGCTGCCACGCGGTAGTAGGTCTCGGCGACCACCATGCCCTGGGTGAGCAGGTTCTTGAACGGCTCGTCGGAGCTGACCAGGCCTTCGTCACGCATCAGTTTGTGGAAGAAGCGTGCGTAGAGCAGGTGCAGGATCGCGTGTTCGATACCGCCGATGTACTGATCCACCGGCAGCCAGTGGTTGGCTGCGGCCGGATCGACCATGCCCTTGTCGTAGTTCGGCGAGGCATAGCGGGCGAAGTACCAGGAGCTTTCCACGAAGGTGTCCATGGTGTCGGTTTCGCGCTTGGCCGCGGTGCCGCATTTCGGGCAGGTGCAGGAGTAGAACTCGGGCATCTTCGCCAGCGGGCTGCCGGCGCCATCGGGCACCACGTCTTCGGGCAGTACCACCGGCAGCTGATCTTCCGGCACCGGTACGTCGCCGCAGCTCGGGCAGTGAATGATCGGGATCGGGCAGCCCCAGTAGCGCTGGCGGCTGATGCCCCAGTCGCGCAGACGGAACTGGGTGCGGGCCTGGCCCAGGCCTTTCTTCTGCAGTGCAACTTCGATGGCGTCGAAGGCACCCTGGTAGTCCAGGCCGTCGAATTCTCCGGAGTTGATCAGTTGGCCATGCTCACCGTAGGCGTCCTGCCAAGGGGCAGGGGTTTCGTCGCCAGCGGAGGTGCGGACCACTGCCTTCATCGGCAGGTCGTACTTGTGGGCGAAGGCGAAGTCGCGTTCGTCGTGGGCCGGCACGGCCATCACGGCCCCTTCGCCGTAGTTCATCAGCACGTAGTTGGCGACCCAGACGGGGAGCTTGTCGCCAGTCAGCGGGTGCTCGACGAACAGTGGAGTGGGCAGGCCCTTCTTCTCCTGGGTGGCGATATCGGCTTCGGCAACGCCACCGCGCTTGCATTCATCGATGAAGGCTTGCAGCTCGGCGGCCTTGTCAGCCGGGAGCTTCTGCACAGCCAGGGCCGCCAGCGGGTGCTCGGCGGCGACGGCCACGTAAGTGGCGCCCATCAGGGTATCCGGACGGGTGGTGAAGACCTTCATCGCGCCGGCGTGGCCGATGCTGGCCTGGTCGTAGGGGAAGCTGACTTCCATGCCGCGGGACTTGCCTATCCAGTTGCGCTGCATGGTCTTGACCTGCTCGGGCCAGCCGTCCAGGTCGTCGAGGCTGCTCAAGAGTTCATCCGCGTAAGCGGTGATCTTGAAGTAGTACATCGGGATCTCGCGCTTCTCCACCAGCGCGCCGGAGCGCCAGCCGCGGCCGTCGATGACCTGCTCGTTGGCGAGGACGGTCTGGTCCGCTGGGTCCCAGTTGACGGTGCCGTTCTTGCGGTAGATCACGCCCTTCTCGAACAGTTTGGTGAACAGCCACTGCTCCCAGCGGTAATAGTCGGGCTTGCAGGTGGTGACTTCACGGGACCAGTCGATGGCCAGGCCCAGGCTCTTCAGCTGGGTCTTCATGTAGTCGATGTTCTCGTAGGTCCATTTGGCCGGCGCGACATTGTTCTTCATCGCGGCGTTTTCCGCCGGCATGCCGAAGGCGTCCCAGCCCATGGGCTGCAGCACGTTCTTGCCCAGCATGCGCTGGTAGCGGGCAATCACGTCGCCAATGGTGTAGTTGCGCACGTGCCCCATGTGCAGCTTGCCGCTTGGGTAGGGGAACATCGACAGGCAATAGAAGGTGTCCTTGCCGGGCTGCTCACTCACTTCAAAGGATTTATGCGCGTCCCAGTGGGCTTGCGCGGCGGCTTCGATTTCGCGGGGCTGATACTGTTCGTGCATGGCTACTGGCGCTGGAAGATGGAGTTCCTTGGGGCTGGCGACGCTGGCCTTGGCTGCGCTGCCGGATCCTGGAGGAAACGGAAATTCAAGCGCCGTAGCATACATGACCCCCAACGGCCTAGGGAAACCCTGATTGCGCGGGTGGGCGTCCGTCGGCTATCCCGCCACCGTTTGTCGCAGGCACCTTGCAGCAGGGAAGCGAACGCTAAGCTTTTCATAAGCAACGCAAGCGTTTACGTGGTTCGAGGTGCTGGATGGGTGAGTTGCGGCGGACGGAATCAGGGAACGGGCTTTACGAGCGGTTATTGCATCGGCTGGCCCTGGCGCTGGATGAAGCGGATACGGCGGTTCGCTTGCGCGACGAGGAGCCGCTCGAATTGGAGCTCAAGGGATTGACCCCTGCCGAGATGGAGCTGATTCGCGCCTATCTGGACCGCGATACGCGCTGGCTGCGGGGTTGGCATGCTGCTGCCGAGGAGCTGGCCGCCATCGAGGCGCTGCCCCGGCGCTCGCTTCGTGGCGAAAGCAGCCCGCCCAAGACCCTCGCCCTCAAGCCCAAGCCCGTGTTCAAGCGCCGCCAACAGCTTTGCTGCGCCATGTGCGGTACGCCGGCCACCTGGCAACGCGGCCAGGGTGTGCAGGCATGCATGTCCTGTGGTTCGCAGCTTTTCCGCACGTCGAATCCCCGCTAGGCTCCGGGCACCCTGGAGGTGCCCATGCCGATTCGCTACATCATCAAACAATTCCTGCTGCCGCCCGGCGGCCTGCTGCTGTTGCTCCTGCTCGGGTGGTGGTTGCGCCGGCGCATGCCACGCCTGTCCGCAGCCTGCTTCTGGGCCGGGCTCGGTGGCCTGTGGTTGATGAGCCTGCCCATCGTCGTCGAGTGGTCCGCCAAGGTGCTGGAGCGCGAGCCGCCGCTGGCCGAAGCCGAGTGGACGCAACTGGCCGGGCGAGTGGATGTGATCGTGGTGCTGGGCGGTGGCCGCGACCGTGACGACCCCGCCTGGGGGGCGGATCAGCCCTCCCCGATGGCCCTGGAACGGCTGCGCTATGCGGCGCGCCTGGCACGTGCCAGCGGCTTGCCGCTGCTGACCAGTGGCGGTCTGCACTTTGGTGAGCCTCCTGCCGAGGCGAAGATCATGGCCGATACGCTCAAGCGCGATTTCGGGGTGGACGTGCGCTGGCAGGAAGGGGAGAGCCGAACCACCTGGGAAAACGCTACTTTCAGTGCGAAGTTGCTGGAGCCGGCAGGCGTCCGTCGCGTGCTGCTGGTGACCCAGGCGTCCCACATGCCCCGGGCCCGTTGGTGTTTCGAACAGGCCGGATTCGAGGTGGTGGCGGCGCCCATGGGCTATCTCGGTGTACCCAACGGCCGGCCGGCCGGCGGCTGGCTGCCGGAGGCCAAGGCGGTCTGGCAGAGCGGGATGCTGCTCAATGAGGCGATCGGCCTGCTGGCCTATCCGCTGGCGTATGACTGAACGGACATGAAAAAGGGCCGCTATGCGGCCCTTTTCTGCTGATATCGCTCCCTCAGCTTCACACTGTCTTGGCGATTCGGCTGGCCATCAGCGCCCAGGCGAAGAGCAGGCCGCAGAGGACCACCAGCGGCCAGGCACGCCACTGCAGATAGGGGGTCAGGCCCTGCATGGGCAGCACTTCACCGTACAGTACGCCCTGCTGGAACTGCGGGATGCCCTCGGTGACCTGGCCGAATGGATCGATCAGCACGGTCACACCGTTGTTGGTGGCGCGAATCATCCAGCGGCCCGCTTCCAGGGCGCGCATCTGCGCCATCTGCAGGTGCTGCAGCGGCCCGATGGAGGTGCCGAACCAGGTGTCGTTGCTCACCGTCAGGAGGATGTCGCTCTGGGTAGCCAGGCTGGCGGCGAACTCGGGGTAGACCACTTCGTAGCAGATGTACGGGGCGATGCGGTAACCCTTGGCCATCAGCGGACCCTGGTTGGAATCACCGCGGGCGAAGTCGGACATGGGCAGGTCGAAGAAGGCGATCAATCCGCGCAGTACTTCCTGCAGCGGGACGTACTCGCCGAAGGGCACCAACTTCTGCTTGAGGTAAGTGCCTTCGCCCTGGCCGACCACGGTGATCCCGTTGTAGTAGCGCTTCTCGCCGCGTTCGTTGTTCTGCCGGATCGGCACGCCGGTAATCAGCGCGGACTGGCGATCATTGGCGAAGCGGTTCATCACGCCGAGGTAGCCGTCGACGAACTCCTTGAGCACCGGCACGGCGGTTTCCGGCCAGACGATCAGGTCGGCCTTCTGCGCGCTGAAGGTCATGTCGCGATAGAGCGCGAGCTGGGCGTTGAGCTGCTCAGGGTCCCACTTCAAATTCTGCTCGATGTTGCCCTGCATGGCCGCGACCTTCAGAGGCGCGCCGGCGGGCTGGGTCCAGGCGTGGCCCTTGAGCGCCAGGCCGAGGCCCCACGGGGCGATCAGCAGGACGACACCGGCGCCGAGGAAGGCTGGACGGCTGCGCAGGCGTGCGAGGTTCACCAGCAGTGCGGCAGTGAGCGCCAGGGCGAAGGACACCAGCCAGACGCCGCCCACCGGTGCCAGTCCGGCCAGGGGGCCGTCAAGCTGGCTGTAGCCGGCGTAGAGCCAGGGGAAGCCGGTGAGGAACCAGCCGCGGAACGCCTCCTGGGCGAGCCACAGCGCGGCGAAGGCCAGGGTATCGGCCAGGGCCGCTTCGCTGCGGCGTATCCAGCGCGCCCAGACCAGCGCCGGCAAGGCGAAGAACAACGCCACACCGGCACTGAAACCGACGGTGAGAAAGGCGGCCAGGGGCGCTGATGCCGAGCCGTAGTCGTGGATGCTGACGTAGATCCAGCTGGTGCCGGTCAGGAACAGGCCAAGGCCGTACCACCAGCCGCGCCAGAACGCGGCCTTGGGCGCCAGGTCGCGCAGGCCCAGGTAGAAGAGGGCGAGTGACAGCAGTTCCAGGGGCCAGAAGTCAAAGGGGGCGAAGGCCAGCGGCGTCAGGGCGCCGGCAGCCAGGGCCAGCAGGTTGCCCGGCCAGCCGGGGCGGGTGATCCAGTTCATGCTCGGTCCTTGGGCGGATAGGGAGCTGGAGTAGCGTGCGAGGCGAGCCTTTTGTTGCCCGCTCGGGGCGCGATTATCCACGGGCGCCCCTCCGCTGTGGAGGGGCGCGCAGCCATCAATGGGATAGCGGAGAGAGACGCAGCAGGTGGATGCGGCGGCTGTCGGCGTTGAGCACGCGGAAGCGGAACTCGCCGATCTCGGTGGTCTCGTTGCGCTTGGGCAGATGGCCGAAGGCACCCATGACCAGGCCGCCGACGGTGTCGAACTCGTCCTCGGAGAAGTCGGTCTCGAAGAACTCGTTGAAGGCATCCACGGGGGTCAGCGCCTTGACGATGAAGTCACCACTGGGGAGAGGCTTGATGTAGCTGTCTTCCTCGACGTCGTGCTCGTCCTCGATGTCGCCGACAATCTGCTCCAGCACGTCCTCGATGGTCACCAGGCCTGCTACGCCGCCGTATTCGTCGATGACCACGGCCATGTGGTTGTGGTTGGCGCGGAACTCGCGCAGCAGCACGTTGAGGCGCTTGGACTCGGGCACGAAGGTGGCCGGGCGCAGCAGGTCCTTGATGTTGAAGGGCTGGTTGCTGTCGTGGAGGATCAGCGGCAGCAGGTCCTTGGCCAGGAGGATGCCCATGACGTCGTCGAGGCTTTCGCCGATGACCGGGTAGCGGGAGTGGGCGGCGTCGATGATCGCCGGGAGGAACTCCTTCGGCGTCTGGGTGGCCTTGATGCTGATCATCTGCGAGCGCGGCACCATGATGTCGCGCACTTGCAGGTCGGCGACCTGGATCGCGCCTTCGACGATCGACAGCGCTTCGCTGTCGAGCAGCTTGTTCTGGTGGGCTTCGCGCAGCAGCTCGAGGAGCTCCTGGCGGCTTTTCGGCTCATGGGCAAAGGCCTGGGTCAGCTTTTCCAGCCAGGACCTGTGCCCGTTGCTCGATCGATCTTCGCTCATATGTCCTTTGCTCGGTGCCTCTTATTGGTCTTCGTCGTCACGGTAAGGGTCGGGGTGGCCAAGTTCAGCCAGCAATTCCCGTTCCAGGGCTTCCATTTCCTCGGCTTCCTCATCCTCGATGTGGTCGTAGCCGAGCAGGTGCAAACAACCGTGGATCACCAGGTGCGCCCAGTGCGCCTCCAGGGCCTTGCCCTGTTCGACGGCTTCCCGTGCTACCACCGGCGCGCAGATCACCAGGTCGCCGAGCAGCGGGATGTCCAGCAACTCGTCGGGCACATCTGCGGGGAAGGAGAGCACGTTGGTAGCGTAGTCCTTGTGTCGCCAGGTGCGGTTCAGCTCGCGCCCTTCAGGCTCGTCCACCAGCCGGATGGTCAGCTCGGAGTCGGCACTGCGCTGGCGCAGGGCCAGTTCGCACCAGCGACGGAAGTCCGCCTCGCTCGGCAGGCCCAGGGCCGTGCTGGCGAGTTGCAGGTCAAGTTCAAGCATTGTCGTCTATGGCGCCTGGATCGTTATCGGCCGGCTTGGCCTTCGGCTGCTGCTGTTGGCTGTCGAAGCGGTCGTAGGCTTCGACGATGCGCTGGACCAGCGGGTGGCGCACCACGTCATGGGACTTGAAGTGGGTGAAGCTGATGCCTGGTACGTCGCGCAGTACGTCGATCACGTGGGTCAGGCCCGAACGGGTGCCGCGCGGCAGGTCGATCTGGGTGATGTCGCCGGTGATGACGGCAGTGGAGCCGAAGCCGATACGGGTCAGGAACATCTTCATCTGCTCGACGGTAGTGTTCTGACTTTCGTCGAGAATGATGAAGCTGTTGTTAAGGGTGCGGCCGCGCATATAGGCCAGCGGGGCGACCTCGATCACCTGCTTTTCGATGAGCTTGGCCACATGGTCGAAACCGAGCATCTCGTAGAGCGCGTCGTAGAGCGGGCGCAGGTAGGGGTCGATCTTCTGGGACAGGTCGCCGGGGAGGAAACCGAGTTTCTCGCCAGCCTCGACCGCCGGGCGCACCAGCAGGATGCGGCGCACCTGCTCGCGCTCCAGGGCGTCCACGGCGCAGGCCACCGCCAGGTAGGTCTTGCCGGTGCCCGCCGGACCGATGCCGAAGTTGATGTCGTGGTCGAGGATCGACTTCACATAACGCTGCTGGTTGGCGCCGCGCGGGCGGATGTTGCCCTTGCGGGTGCGCAGGCTGACCGCTTCGGCCTTCGGATTGACCTCGTCCATGCCGGTTTCGCGCAGGAACAGGTGAACCATGTCCGGCGACAGCTCGATGGCTTCGGTTTCGCGGTAGAGGCGGTGCAGGAGGTTTTCCGTGGCGCGGGTGCGTTGCGGGTCGCCGACCAGTTCGAACTGGTTGCCACGGTTGCGGATCTCGATGCCCATGCGCTGTTCGATCAGGCGAAGGTGCTCGTCGAATTGGCCGCACAGATTGGCGAAGCGGCGGGCTTCAAAGGGTTCCAGGGTGAAGCGGTGAAGATCCAGTGAGGCGTTCAATGTCGTGTGTTCGCCCTTGGGCGGAAAGGAAGGGATGACAGGAAGAATAACTCCGAGGGCCCGCCTGGAAAAGCGCGGGCCCGGAGGTTTGTCAGTGCAGGGCCCCTTCGATCAGGGTGCCGCGCAGCGAGTGGGGCAGGGCATCGTCGATGTGGACGTCGACGAACTGGCCGATCAGGCGCGGGTTGGCGCTGCGGAAGTTGACGATGCGGTTGTTCTCGGTGCGGCCCTGGAGCATGCCCGGATCCTTCTTGGAGAAGTCGCTGACGAGGATGCGCTGGACGCTGCCGACCATTCGTCGGCTGATCTCGAAGCCCTGCTGGTGGATGCGGCCCTGGAGAATCTGCAGGCGCTGCTTCTTCACGTCTTCCGGGGTGTCGTCCACCAGGTCGGCCGCCGGGGTTCCGGGGCGCGAGCTGTAGATGAAGGAGAAGGAGAAGTCGAAGCCGACGTCTTCCACCAGTTTCATGGTGGCCTCGAAGTCCTTGTCGGTCTCGCCGGGGAAACCGACGATGAAGTCCGAGCTGATGCAGATATCCGGCACGGCGGCCTTCAGCTTGCGGATGCGCGACTTGTATTCGAGCGCGGTGTGGTTGCGTTTCATGGCCGCGAGGATGCGGTCGGAACCGGCCTGCACCGGCAGGTGGACGAACTTCACCAGCTCCGGCACTTCGGCGTGGGCCTGGATCAGCGCGTCGGAGAATTCCAGCGGGTGCGAGGTGGTGTAGCGGATGCGGTCGATACCATCGACGGCGGCGACCACCCGGATCAACTCGGCAAAATCGGCGATGCGGCCGTCATGGGTCTGGCCACGGTAACCGTTCACGTTCTGGCCCAGCAGGGTCACTTCGCGGACGCCGTTCTCGGCCAGGTGGATGACTTCGGCCAGGACGTCGTCGAACGGGCGGCTGACTTCTTCGCCACGGGTGTAGGGCACGACGCAGAAGGTGCAGTACTTGCTGCAGCCTTCCATCACCGAGACGAAGGCGCTGGGGCCGTCGACACGCGGTTCGGGCAGGCGGTCGAACTTCTCGATCTCGGGGAAGCTGATGTCCACCTGGGGTTTGCGGGTGACCCGGGCGGCGTCGATCATTTCCGGCAGGCGATGCAGCGTCTGCGGACCGAACACCACGTCCACGTAGGGCGCGCGCTCACGGATGGCGGCGCCTTCCTGGCTGGCTACGCAACCACCTACGCCGATCACCAGCTGAGGGTTCTGCTGCTTCAGCTCGCGCCAGCGGCCAAGTTGCGAAAACACCTTCTCCTGCGCCTTCTCGCGGATCGAGCAGGTATTGAGCAGGATCACGTCGGCTTCTTCCGCGCGATCGGTGACCTCAAGTGCCTGATGTTCGCCGAGCAGGTCGACCATGCGCGAGCTGTCGTACTCGTTCATCTGGCAGCCGTGGGTTTCGATATAGAGCTTCTTGGCCATGCACTTAGGAATCAGGTGGTTCGAAGAACCGCGCATTATAGTCGTCATCCCCCGGTGTTCCTAGCGCCGACTGCCTGGCGGCTATGCTATGATTTGCGCCCCTCGAAATTCCCCCCAAGACGGCCCAGCAATCCCCCATGAGCAAGTCCGACCCCATCTACAAGGTGATCTTCCTGAACCAGGGCCAGGTGTACGAGATGTACGCCAAGCAGATCTACCAGAGCGATCTGTGGGGCTTCCTGGAAGTGGAAGAGTTCGTCTTCGGCGAACGCACCCAGGTGGTGGTCGATCCCAGCGAAGAGAAACTCAAGGCCCAGTTCGAAGGCGTGGTGCGCAGCTTCCTGCCGATGCATTCGATCATCCGCATCGACGAAGTGGAGCGTCTGGGCACGCCGAAGATCAGCGAGGCCAAGGGTGGCGGTAACGTGATGCCCTTCCCGCTGCCGATGCCCGAGAAGTAGGGGCCGGTTGGAAGTCTCTGCCGTCAGGGCAGGGGCGAGAAGGGCGAGCCGCCGTCGGCGGCCTGCAGTTCCAGCAGGTAATTGCGGAAGATCTGGCCCAGCACCTGGGTGGCGATTTCCAGCTCATCGCTGCGCATCTGCGCGGCCACCAGGTCGGCGCTGTCCATTGCTTCGTCCGAACCGTTCACCGCAGCCATTTTCAGCACGATGTAGGCCTGCACATTGTTGGCCGGTACGCCTTCGCCCCTGAAGAACATGTTGCCCAGGCGCAACTGGGCCTGGGCATGGCCTTTCAGGGAGGCTTGCTCGAACCATTGCAGGGCCTGGGCCAGGTCACGCGGGGTGCGCTTGCCGTCGTAGTAGAACTCGCCGAGCTCGTACTGAGCTTCGGCGTCGCCGCCCTTGGCGGCCTGTTGGCAGGCGGAAACGGCTTCCGAGAGGTTTTCCGGCAGGCTGTTCAGGTTGCAGCGGCCGGTTGCGGGGATCAGCAAGGAGTTGCCGCCGGCATTGGCCAGCAGCGGGAGGAAAAGCAACAGGCTGCCCAGGATCAGGGTTCGGCCGGTGCGGTTCATGGGGATCACAGCGCCTCGGAAGCAATGCGGGCATCATGCCCGGCCGGCGAGAAACGCGCCGACCGTCACATTATGAAATAAGCCGGGGCGATCTTACAAAGCCTTTACTTTGTTTGCGTTCGGCTCGGTGCCGTGAAGGTGCAGGAGCAGCCAGGTCATCAGCGGATAGGCGGGGGTGAGCAGGGCGTGGAACAGGTCGACGCGGCGTAAAGGACCGATAAAACCATCGGTTCCCACCACCAGCCCGGCAACGAGGAACAGGCCGATGACCGCCAGGGCCGCCAGCAGCGGCAGGGGCTGCTCCGGCAGCCTGCCCAGGCCCGCCAGCAGGATCAGCGCGAAGGCGGCGAGACTCAGCAGCAGCCGGTACTCGGCCGTCACGCCAAAGCGCCGAGCCAGTTCGAAGAATACGCACAAGCCGATTATCAGGCGGCCCCAGCCGGCGCGGCTCCAGGTCGCGCCTCGGGCGAAGGCGAAGACGGCCAGGGCGACCAGCGGCAGGGCGAGGAAGGTCCCGGCCTGGCTGAGCAGGCTGTGGATTTCGCGCCAGGAAGGATCGAGGGAAAAGCGCACCATCCCGCACAGGGCTGCCGCGGCCGGGATCAGCACCCCGAGCAGGGCACAGAACCAGGCTGGGCGCTCTCCGTCGGTGAACGCCTTGCCCGCCTGGACCAACGCGAAGGCGCTGGCCAGGCAGGCGAGGGCGAGAATGCCGTCGGAGAGGGCGGTGCTGTATTGCATCAGGCCTGCTTGAGCTTGGCGAAGGCGCGCTCGGCAGCGTCCAGGGTGATCGCCAGCTCCTTGTCGCCGTGGGCGATGGAGGTGAAGCCTGCCTCGTAGGCGCTCGGCGCCAGGTACACGCCGCCATCCAGCATCAGGTGGAAGAATCGCTTGAAGCGCTCGGCATCGCTGGCCATCACGTCCTGGAAGGTGACGATGTCGTCGGCACCGCTGAAGTAGAGGCCGAACATGCCGCCCGCCTGGGTGGTGACGAAAGGAATGCCGGCGGCATCGGCGCGCTGCTGCAGGCCGTCGAGCATGCGGGTGGTGTAGTCGGTTAGCTCGGCGTGGAAGCCCGGGCGGCTGATCAGCTTCAGCGTGGTCAGACCGGCGGCCATGGCCAGTGGGTTACCGGACAGGGTGCCGGCCTGGTAGACCGGGCCCAGCGGGGCGATGTGCGACATGATTTCGCGTTTGCCGCCGAAGCAGCCGACCGGCATGCCGCCGCCGATGATCTTGCCGAAGGTGGAAAGGTCCGGGGTGATGCCGTAATACGCCTGGGCGCCGCCGAGGGCCACGCGGAAGCCAGTCATCACTTCGTCGAAGATCAGCACCACGCCGTGCTTGTCGCACAGGCTGCGCAGGCCTTGGAGGAAGCCCGGGGCCGGCGGCACGCAGTTCATGTTGCCGGCTACCGGCTCGACGATGATGCACGCCACTTCCTTGCCCACGTCGGCCAGGGTCTTCTCCACGGCGTCGATGTCGTTGAATGGCAGGGTCAGGGTGTGCTGGGCGAAGGCTGCCGGCACGCCCGGGGAGCTGGGCACGCCCAGGGTCAGGGCGCCGGAGCCGGCTTTCACCAGCAGGGAATCGGAGTGGCCGTGGTAGCAGCCTTCGAATTTGATGATGCTATCGCGGCCGGTGTAGCCACGGGCCAGGCGGATGGCGCTCATGGTGGCTTCGGTGCCGGAGCTGACCATGCGCACCATTTCCATGGACGGCACCAGGGAGCAGACCAGGTCGGCCATTTCCACTTCCAGCGCGGTCGGGGCGCCGTAGGACAGGCCGTGGTCCAGTTGCTTGCGCACTGCGTCCAGGACGTCCGGATGGCTGTGGCCGAGGATCATCGGACCCCAGGAGCCCACGTAGTCCACGTAGCGCTTGTCGTCCTCGTCCGTCACGTAGGCGCCTTCCGCGTGCTTGAAGAACAGCGGGGTGCCGCCGACGCTCTTGAAGGCGCGGACCGGCGAGTTGACGCCACCGGGGATATGTTTCTGGGCGTTGGCGAACAGGGTTTCGGAGCGGGACATGGCAGGTCTCTCTTTCAAGCGAATTCGGGGGTCAGGCGGCGCCGAACAGGGCGCTGAAGGCACGGGCGCGGCGTTCCACCTCGGCGGCCGAGTCGGCGCCGAACAGCGCATGGATCACCGCCACCATGCTGGCGCCACGGGCGATCAGCTCGGGGGCGTTTTCCAGGGTCACGCCGCCAATGGCGACGATCGGCGACTGGAAACGCTGCCTGGCCTGCTCCAGCAGATCCAGGGTGGCGGCGGGTGCGCCCGGCTTGGTCTGGGAATTGTAGAAGCGGCCGAAGGCGATGTAGCTGGCGCCTTCCTTGAGCGCCGCGGCAGCCAGGTCGAGGCTGGCGTGGCAGGTGCCGCCGATGATGGCCTGGCGGCCGAGCAGGGCGCGTGCCGCTGCCAGGGATCCGTCGCCCTGTCCCAGGTGCAGGCCGACGCCGAGGCGCGCGGCGAGTTCGGCGTCATCGTTGATGATCAGCTGGGCGCCGTAGCGGGTGCAGAGTTCGCCCAGGGCTTCCGCCTCGCGCAGGCGACGGGCTTCATCACTGGACTTGTCGCGGTACTGCAGCAGCCTGGCGCCGCCCTTCAGCGCCGCTTCGACGTAGGGCAGCAGCTTGCCGCCAGCCAGCAACTGGCTGTCGGTGATGGCGTAGAGGCCGCGCAGTTTCATTGGCAGAAGTCCAGCGGCAGGCGGCGCGGCACGTACTGGCCGTGACCGGGTTGTTCGGCATCGCGCAGGGTGCGCCAGGTGTAGTCGAGGGCGCTGCGTACCGCGCTGGACAGTTCTTCGCCCAGGGCGAGGCGGCCGGCGAGGGCGCTGGCCAGGGTGCAGCCCGAGCCGTGGTAGCTGCCGGGCAGCCGCTGGCAGGTGTAGGTGAAGCGCCCGCCGTCCCGGGTGTACAGGCGGTTGTGCACCTCAGTCTCGTCGCCGTGGCCGCCGGTGATCAGCAGGTTGTGGCAGAAGGGCAGGAGCTTTTCCGCGCACTCGTCCGGAGTGCCTTCCGGCAGTTCGGCGAGGATGCGTGCTTCCGGCAGGTTCGGGGTAGCAATGGCGGCTACCGGGAGCAGGCGCTCGCGGATCGCGTAACCCACTTCGTCCTTGCCCAGTGCACCGCCGCCGCCAGCGCGCAGTACCGGGTCGCAGACCAGCGGTATGCCCGGCAGGGATTGCATGATCTCCAGCACGGTTTCGACCATCTGCACCGAGCCGAGCATGCCCAGCTTGACGGCAGCCACCGGCAGGTCGGCGATCACGGCATTGGCCTGGGCCAGCACCCATTCGCGGTCGAGGACGCGGAAGTCGGAAACGTTGACGGTATCCTGCACGGTCAGGGCGGTCACGGCCGGGGCAGCGTGGCAGCCTTGTGCGATCAGGGCTTCGATATCCGCCTGGAGGCCGGCGCCACCACTGGGGTCGTGGCCGGACAGGCAAAGGACTACGGGGCGAGAGTTGGTCGTTTTCATGGTCGGCGAGCTTACCACTAAACACCTTGCCGGACCGCACTGGCGGCGCTTTGCCTCAGGTGCTCCTGGCGCGGCTGCGCCGGGCGGGCTGCAATGCGCGGAATAGAGCCACTCCGCTGTGATGGCAATGTGCAGCTTTCAGCCGCTCTGCGCTGTGCTAGAGTTCAGTTTTCGAACAACCTGGCCCTGCATGGCGCGTCGGATGAGGAGGTGGGGCTCCGGGACGCGGTCAAGCGGCCATTGCGGGGCTGCATGCGTACCCTCCTTTTCCTGACCCTTTGCCTGCTCGCGGGCCTGGCCAATGCCGTGGAGTTCGACGAGCAGCTGCGCAGCCTCTCGCTGGGCCAGCACATGGACGTATTCGAAGATGTTCGTGGCGATGCCGAAATCGACGACATCACCTCTCCCGCCCTGGACAGCAGCTTCCGCCGCAATGACAAGCCCGTGCTCAATGCCGGCTATTCGCGCTCGGTGTTCTGGCTGCGCGTCGACCTTGACTACCGTCCGCGCGAGCTCGGCGGCCAGCAGGTCTGGCTGCTGGAGCTGGCCTACCCGCCGCTGGACCACCTCGACCTCTACCTGCCCGATGGCCAGGGCGGCTTCCGCCTCGCCCAGCGCACGGGGGATTCGCTGCCGTTCGACAGCCGGCAGATCAGGCAGAACAACTACGTCTTCAGCGTCGACCTGCAGCCCAACCAGCCCAAGCGCATCTACCTGCGCATGCAGAGCGAGGGCTCGATCCAGGCGCCGCTGACCCTCTGGTCGCCCCGGGCCTTCCTCGAGGAGCAGCCGGAACGCATCTACGTGCTCGGCATCATCTATGGCGTGTTGCTGGTGATGCTGTTCTACAACCTGTTCATCTATCTCAGCGTCCGCGACACCAGCTACCTCTATTACATCCTCTATATAGGCTCCTTCGGGCTGTACCAGATTTCGGTCAACGGTGCCGGAATCCAGTACCTCTGGCCGGACAACCCGTGGTGGGCCAACGCGTCGACACCCTTCCTGATCGGTTCGGCGGCGCTGTTCGGCTGCCAGTTCGCGCGCAGCTTCCTGCATACGGCCGACCACAGCCCCTGGGTCGATCGCGCCCTGCTCGGCCTGATGGCCCTGGGCGGGCTGGCGATGGTCCTGGCGCTGACCGCCAGCTACGGCCTGGCCCTGCGCCTGGCCACCTCGCTGGCGCTGATCTTCACCGTGGTGATCTTCTCCGCCGGCGTACTGGCCTGGCTGCGCGGCATGCGCGTGGCGCGCTACTTCATCATCGCCTGGAGCGCGTTCCTCCTCGGTGGCGCCGTCAACACCCTGATGGTTCTGGGCTACCTGCCGAATATCTTCTTCACCATGTACGCCAGCCAGATCGGCTCGGCGCTGGAAGTGGGGCTGCTGTCGCTGGCCCTGGCCGACCGCATCAACGCCATGAAGGAAGAGCGCGCGCGAATCCTCCAGGATGCCGGGCGCAAGCTGGAAGCGCTCAACCAGGAACTGGCCAACAGCAACCGCCTGAAGGACGAGTTCCTCGCCACTGTCACCCACGAACTGCGCACCCCGATGAATGGCGTCATCGGCTCGCTGGAACTGATGCAGACCCTGCCGCTGCACGAAGAGCTGGAGCAGTACCAGCGCACGGCGTCCGGTTCGGCGCGGGACATGATGCGGCTGGTCAACGACATCCTCGCGATGACTGAACTGCAGGCCGGCAAGCTCTACCCGCGACGGGAACCCTTCAGCCTGCGCGGCCTGGCGGACAGCCTGCGAGTGCAGTACGGCCCGCGCGCGCAGGAGAAAGGGCTGGCCTTCGATCTGGAACTCGACCATCGCCTGCCCGATACCCTGGAGGGCGACGCCGGCAAGCTGGCCCAGACGCTTGGCTACCTGCTGGACAACGCCATCAAGTTCACCAGCCGCGGCAGCGTTGGCCTGAAGATCAGCGGCCAGGAGCCTGTCGATGGCAGTCTGGCGTTGCGCATCGAGGTCACGGACACCGGCATCGGCTTTTCCGCCCCGCCGGACGGGCTGATCTATCGGCACTTCTATCAGCTCGACGGTTCCATGACCCGCGAGTACGGCGGCCTCGGCATTGGACTCGCCCTCAGCCAGCAACTGGTGGCGCTGCTCGGCGGCAAGCTTTCCCACCAGTCCCAGCCAGGCCTTGGCAGCACCTTTATCCTGGAGCTGAATGTCTCCTTGCCGGCCCAGGCACAGGTCGTGCCCATGCGCCGTCCCGGCGGCCAGCCCTTGCGTCGGCCGGAGCAGTGCACCGTGCTGGTGGTGGAAGACAATGCCATCAACCAGCTGGTGACCCGCGGCATGCTGCTCAAGCTTGGCTACCGCGTGCGTACGGCTGACAACGGCGCTGAAGCGCTGGAGCAGATCCGCCGCGAGCCCATCGATGCCGTGCTGCTGGACTGCCAGATGCCGGTGATGGACGGTTTTGCCACCTGCCGAGCCCTGCGCGCCATGCCCGGTTGCGCCGACCTGCCGGTGCTGGCCATCACCGCTCACAGCCACAGCGGCGATCGCGAACGCTGCCTGGCGGCCGGCATGAGCGACTACATGGCCAAGCCGGTGAAGTTCGAGGAGCTGCGCACCTTGCTCCACGACTGGCTGCTGTGCAAGCCGGTCGAGTCCATCCGTTCAGTGACCTGAATGTTTGCCGCGCGGCTGGTTCGCCGCTGATCTGCGACGCAAATGCCATCAGGCGCGGCATTTATCCCGCTTTCTGCAAAGTCTGAATCCTGATTCACTGAATGAAGTGAATCAGGATTCAGACCATGGCCTACCGCACCACCGCTTCCCGGATCGACCGTGACCAGGCGCTACGCAGCCGTATCCTCGCCTGCGCCCATGCGCGGGTGGTGGAGGGCGGGTTCGCGGCGCTGACCATGCAGGCCCTGGCCGAGGACGTCGGCATCGCCACCGGCAGCCTGTATCGCCACTTCGGCAACAAGGGCGAGTTGGCGGCCGAGGTCTTCGCCCGCGCCAGCCAGTTGGAAGTGGACAGCCTGGCCGACGTGCTGTGCGGTGAAGGTTCCGCCGCGGAGCGCCTGGCTCGTGGCTTGCGCCAGTTCGCCGCGCGCGCCTGGCATAGCCGGCGGCTGGCGTTCGCCCTGATCGCCGAACCGGTGGACCCGGAAGTCGACGAGCAGCGCCTGCTCTACCGCGAAGCCTACGCCGAACTGTTCTGCCGCCTGCTGGAGGACGGCCGTGCCCGCGGCGAATTCCAGGTTCCCTCGATTTCCCTGACCGCAGCCTGCCTGGTCGGCGCCATCGCCGAATCCCTGGTAGGTCCGCTGTCGCCCCCGGCCCGCGCCCTGCGTGAGGCTGGTCAAGGGCCGGACGAACTCGAAACCGTCTGCGCCAACCTCACTACTTTCTGCCTGCGCGCCCTGGGCGCCAGCCAACCTGCCCAGGAGACCTGAGATGAGTCTGCACGAGTTCGCCGAAACCCATGAAGTCATCAACCAGGTGCCGCCACTGGATGGTGCCAACCTCTATCGCGTCGACCTGCCGCTGCAGGAATGGCTGCACCGTTACCACGGCGGCTGGGCCGAGAGTCGCCTGGACAGCTACGGTGCGTTGGCCGGCGGGCCGCTGATGGCGGCGGGCTTCCTCGCCAACGAGAACAAGCCGGTGTTCAAGAGCCATGACCGCTATGGGCACCGCATCGACCTGGTGGAGTTCCACCCGGCCTACCACGAACTGATGCGTGCCTCCATCGAGAACGGCATCCCGTCCATGCCCTGGACCGATCCGCGCGCGGGTGCCCAGGTGGCTCGTGCCGGCCTCAGCTACCTGCACAGCCAGGCCGAAGCCGGCACTGGTTGCCCGCTGACCATGACATTCGCCAGCGTGCCGGCCTTGCGCCTGCAGCCGGATATCGCCGAGAAATGGCTGCCGAAGATCCTCTCCACCGAGTACGACCCACGCAACCTGCCGATGGAGCAGAAAACCGGCCTGACCATCGGCATGGCGATGACCGAGAAGCAGGGCGGCACCGACGTGCGCGCCAACACCACCCGCGCCTATCCGGTGGGCATTCCGGGGCCGGGCCAGGCCTACGAATTGGTCGGCCACAAATGGTTCTGCTCGGCGCCCATGTGCGATGCCTTCCTCACCCTGGCCTACACCGACAAGGGCCTTTCCTGCTTCCTGCTGCCGCGTCATCGCCCGGATGGCAGCCGCAACGAGTTCTATATCCAGCGCCTGAAGAACAAGCTGGGCAACTGGTCCAACGCCTCCAGCGAAGTGGAATACCGCGGCGCCCTGGCCTGGATGGTGGGAGAGGAGGGGCGCGGCGTACCGACCATCATCGAGATGGTCGCGCTCACCCGTTTCGATTGCATGATCGGCTCCAGCGCCCTGATGCGTCAGGCGCTGACCCAGGCCGCCCACCACTGTGCCTATCGCAAGGTCGGCGGGCGTGTGCTGGCCGAGCAGCCGCTGATGCAGAACGTGCTGGCCGACCTGGCCCTGGAAAGCGAAGCCGCGCTGGCGCTGACCATGCGCATGGGCCGCGCGCTGGACAACGCCCACGACGAGCAGGAAGAGAAGTTCGCCCGCCTGGTCACCGCTGTCGGCAAGTACTGGATCTGCAAGCGCGCCCCGGCAATGATCAACGAGGCCGCCGAGTGCCTGGGTGGTGCTGGCTACGTGGAAGACACCATTCTCCCGCGCCTCTATCGCGAGGCCCCGGTGAACTCCACCTGGGAAGGTTCAGGCAACGTGCAGTGCCTGGATGTGCTGCGGGCCCTGTCCAAGGAACCGGGCGTACTCGATGCGCTCTTCGCCGAGCTGGGTGATGGTCATGGCGATGCGCGCCTGGCGTCCTTCATCGGCAACCTGAAGAAGGGCTTCGCCGACACCGCCGACATCCAGTTCCGCGCTCGCCAGCTCACCGAAGACGTAGCTGTGGCCCTGCAAGCCAAGCTGCTGCTGGAGGCCGGCAACACCACTGTTTCCGACGCCTTCATCGGCAGTCGCCTGGCCGGTCATGGCCGTGTCTACGGCACCCTGCCGCGTGGCGCAGATGCCGAGGCACTGTTGGCGCGCAGCACCCCGCACCTGGCCTGAGAGTTCGTTAACGAACAGCCGCGCGTCGGCCCTGCCGGGTTAAAAGCAGGCTCCAGCTCACAAGACCGTGAACGGGCTCTGAGTCAGGCGGCGCGGGTGACGTAGCGTCGACGACTGGTCAGCGCGGTCGCCACGAACAGGGCTGCCGCCAGGCACAACGCCAGCGGCAGCCCTTGCGGGCCGAGCCCCATCAGCGCCCCGCTGAACAGCGGGCCGACCAGACTGCCGATGCCCCAGAGCATGCCCACGCAGGCATTGGCGGTGACCAGGTCCTGGCCGCTGAAGCGCTCGCCGATCAGCACCAGGGCCAGGGTGTAGACGCCGCCGGCCACCGCACCGAGCATCACCAGCGCCGGCCAGAGCAGGCCCGGAACCTCCATCAGCCAGGGCAGTGCTACGCCGATGGCCAGCGCGGCCACGCCGCAGCACAGGTGCAGGCGGCTGCGCTCTGTGCGGTCGGAAAGCCAGCCCAGGGGTACCTGGCAGACCATGTCTCCCAGCAGGATCACCGTGACCATGAAGGCGGCGACGCCCACGCCGTAACCGTGGGCGCTGGCATACACGGGAAACAGCGACAGCACCACCGCATCGAAGAAGGCGAAGAACAGCACGCCGGTGCAGAGCGCCGGGGCTACCCGCAGGAAGCCGGCGAGGGAGAAGGTTCGAACGTCATCCTCGGCCGCTTGCGCCCAGCCGCTCGGCAGGCTGCGCCAGATGAGCGCCAGGGCAGCCAGGTTGGCCAGGGTCACGATCATCACCAGCCATGGGCCCTGGGTGCCGATCAGGCCAATCAGCGCCGGGCCGCCCAATTGGCAGCCGGTGAAGCAGGCGGCGTAGAAGGCCACCACCTGGCCGCGCTTGTCCTCATCGCAGAGTTCATTGACCCAGGATTCCCCGAGGATCACCGCCACCCCCATGCCGACACCCAGCACCAGACGCGCCAGGGCCAGCAGGGTTCGCGATTCCGGCAGCCACTCCAGGGCGCTGGCGCTGAGGGTGCAGAGGACGAAGCAGGCGAGATAGAGGGTGCGGCCGGAGAAGCGCCGGCACAGCGGGTGGACCAGAAAGGCGGCGAGGATCATGCCGGCCGCCGGCATGGCACTGAGGATGCCGATCTCCAGGGTGGAGGCGCCGGCCTCCAGCAGGCGCAGGGAAACCAGCGGCAGGGTGGCGCCCATGCCGAGGCCGATGACCGACACGGCAAAGATCAGGACGCCCAGTAACCAACGATTGTTCATTCTCGACTCCTGCCCGAATTGAACGGCCCGGGCCTGGCCAGAAAGCAAGGCAGACACCCGCGCGAAGACGGGGTGTCAGGGGATTCAGCGAACGACGAGCCGCAGGACGCGACTCAGGCGCGGAGGGCGGGAGGCGAGAAGGTGAAGGCGAAGAGCACGCTGCGGCGGCGCTTGAGTTTTGCGTCACGCGGCCAGGTGCGCGCCGACAGCGCCGGATCGGGCTGGACGGGACGGAGCTGGGGGGCGGGCGGGAACATCGAGCGAACTTCGGCAGACAACGCGAGGGCGCGCAGTCTAAGTAGCCCGGCGCTCCCGGTCAACGCGCGTCGGACGTGCCGCCGTCCGCGCGGAGCAATGGTTGAAACCGAGGCTGGCTGACCTTCGCATCCATGGCGCAAGATAGGGACGAGTTCCCCTGCCAGGAAGCAGACCGTGAGCAGCCCGTCGTTCAATGAATTCATCGTCGCCGCCACCGCCGAAGAGGCCGTTACGCGCCTTTCCGCCCTTTACCATCGCGCTACCGATGCGCTGAGCCAGGCACTGAAGCGCTATCTCAAGGAACGAACCCTGCCCAGCGCCGCCGAGCGCGAGCTGTTCCGCTATCCCGAACTGCGTGTCACCTACCACTGCCAGGGCGAGGTGCCGAGCACCGTGCGCGCCTACGCCAAGGTACAGGTGCCCGGAACCTACAGCGTCACCGTGACCCAGCCGGAAGACTTCCGCGGCTACCTGCTGGACCAGTTGGGCCCCCTCATGCAGGACTTCACCGTCACCGTCGAAGTGGGGGTGAGCCAGCAGAACATTCCCTATCCCTATGTGGTCGAGCAGGGCGATGAACTGGCGGGCTCCGGTGTCACCGCCGCCGAGCTGGCACGGGTCTTCCCCAGCACCGACCTTTCCGCCGCCAGCGATGGCGTGGCCGATGGCCTGCACGACTGGGACGATTTCGATCACATGCCCCTGGCGCTGTTCGATGCGGCGCGGGTGGATTTCTCCCTGCGGCGCCTGGTGCACTACACCGGCAGTGACTGGCGCCACGTGCAGCCGTGGATCCTGCTGACCAACTATCACCGCTACGTCGACCAGTTCATCCGCTACGGCATCGACCTGCTGCACGAAGACTCGCGCTACGTGCGCATGGTGCTGCCGGGCAACGTCGTGGTGGAGCGTGGCATGGACGAGGGCGAGATGCAGGCCATCGTCGACGGCGTGGTCTGGCACCGCTACCAGATGCCGGCCTACCACCTGATCGCCGCCAACGGCCACGGCGCCACTCTGGTCAACATCGGTGTCGGCCCATCCAATGCCAAGAACATCACCGATCACCTTGCCGTGCTGCGCCCGCACTGCTGGCTGATGATCGGCCACTGCGGCGGGCTGCGGCAGTCGCAGACCATCGGCGACTACGTGCTGGCCCACGCCTACATGCGCCGCGACGGCATCCTCGACCGGGTACTGCCGCCGAACATTCCCTTGCCGGCACTGGCCGAGGTGCAGCAGGCGCTGCAGGAAGCCGCTGCCCAGGTCACCGGCGAGCGAGGCGAAGACCTCAAGCGCCGCCTGCGCACCGGCACCGTGCTCACCTACGACGACCGCAACTGGGAACTGCGCTGGGCCCAGGAGCGACCGCTGATAAACCTGTCGCGGGCGGTGGCGGTGGATATGGAAAGCGGTACCGTGGCTGCCCAGGGCTACCGCCTGCGGGTTCCCTACGGCACCTTGCTGTGCGTATCCGACAAGCCGCTGCACAGCGAGATCAAGTTGCCCGGCTCGGCCAGCGCCTTCTACCAGCGCGCCGTCAGCCAGCACCTGCGCATCGGCATCGCCGCCCTGGACCTGCTGCGTTCCCAGCTCAACGCTTTGCACTCGCGCAAGCTGCGCAGCTTCGACGAGCCGCCATTCCGCTGATCGCGGCAGTCCTTGGGGTGTCCTTGCAGGGGCGAATGAATTCGCCCCTGCAAGGATTTGCTATCTCGGCATAGGCGGAATCAGCCACTGATAGCCCGGTGTCGGCACGCGGAAATCGTCCGCAGCCACCTGCCAGTCCGCCAGCGCCTTGGCCAGGTCGCGAGGCGGGGCGAACTGGCCTTCGTCGGTGAGGTTGAAGGTGCCGAAATGGATGGCCAGGCTGTGTGCGGATTCCAGTTGCTTGTGGGCCTGGACCGCATCGTCCGGGTTCATGTGGTTGTCGCGCATGAACCAGCGCGGCGCGTAGGCACCGATTGGTAGCGCGGCGAAGCGCATGGGGCCGAAGCGCTCGCGGATCAGGCGGAACTCCGGCCCCAGGCCGGTATCGCCGGGAAACAGGAAGGGGCCGTATGGCGACTCGATGACAAAGCCCATCCACAAGGTTTCGTTTGTGTCGCTGCGGGTTCGCGCCGACCAGTGCTGCACCGGCACCGAATGCAGCTTCAGGCCGCCTTCCAGTGGCAGTTCCTGCCACCAGTCCAGCTCGACGACGTTCTTGAAACCGCTTTCCCGGATCAGCAGGGCATTGCCCAGCCCGCTGACCACTTTGGCCAGCGGAAAACGCTCGGCCAGGCCGCGCAGGCTTTCCAGGTCCAGGTGGTCGTAGTGGTTGTGGCTGACCAGGATCAGGTCGATAGGGGGCAGCTGGTCCAGTTCCAGGCCCGGCGGATGGTGGCGCCGGGGGCCGACAAAACTGAACGGACTGACCCGCTGCGACCAGACCGGGTCGGTGACGATGTTCAGCCCCAGGTGCTGGATCAGCAGGGTGGCGTGATTGATGTAGGTGATCCGCAGCTCGTCGCCTTCTACGCGCGCCGGCACCTCCGGCGGGACGGCCGGGCCCGGCTGGTCGAGCCATTCCGCCTGTTTCTCGCGGCTGAACTGCCAGCGCAGGAAGGAACGCAGGTCCTTGTGCGGCTTGGGTTCGAGGTTGCGAAAGCGGCGGCCGTCGAAATTGTCCGAGGCCGGGCCCCGGTAGGGCGCGCGGTACTGACCGGCGAGGGTCATCAGGTTGATCAGCCAGGTGGGGCGCAGGGCACGCGACATGGTGCATTCTCTTGCGGCTGGGAGGCAGTCAACCTAGCATGCCTCTCCCGTTCCCATACCGCCAACCCGTTTCCAGGCATGTCGCGCCCAACTCGTCCCACCCGTCCCGCTTCCCGCCGCCCCGGTCCCGCTGCACCACGCCGAGTGGCCAAGGCGCCGCCGGCCGAACCGCGCTTGCTGCTGTTCAACAAGCCCTTCGACGTCCTGACCCAGTTCAGTGATGGCGAAGGCCGCGCGACCCTCAAGGACTACATCCCCATCCCCGGCATCTATCCCGCCGGCCGCCTGGATCGGGACAGCGAAGGCCTGCTCCTGCTGACCAACGACGGCCGCCTGCAGGCGCGCATCGCCGACCCGAAGCACAAGCTGCCGAAAACCTATTGGGTGCAGGTGGAGGGGGAGCCCAGCGAGGAACAGCTCGAGCGGCTGCGTGAAGGCGTGGAGCTTAACGACGGCCCGACCTTGCCGGCCGAGGCGCGGCAGATCGAAGCACCGGTGTTGTGGGAGCGCAATCCACCGGTGCGTTTTCGCAAGAGCGTGCCGACGGCATGGCTGGAACTGGTGATCCGCGAAGGTCGCAACCGCCAGGTGCGACGCATGACGGCAGCGGTAGGGCTGCCGACCCTGCGTCTGGTGCGGGTGCGCATTGGCCCCTGGAGCCTGGATGGGCTGGGATTGGGGGAATACAGGGAAGTGCCCGCCCGGCTTTGAGCCGGGGAGGCGGAAGGACTCATCCTTGAGTTCGCGAGCTAGAGCGAGACAAGGCAGAAACAGCCGAGAAAGCGGAGTCTACGACTGTAAATGAGCATTTCGAGGCTGTTTCTAACGCGGTATCGCGTGACGCGCAGCAGCTCAAAGCAGGTTCTTACAGGCCTTCGAGGCCGCCTATAACCAGCGTCTTGATGACGAAGCCGAGCACGCCCAGGCCCAGGGCGAGGAACAGGATCATGGTGCCGAAGCGACCCGCCTTGGACTTCTTGGCCAGGTCCCAGACGATGAAGGCCATGAAGGCCACCAGGCCGGCGATCATCGCCGTCATCATCAACTCTTCGAATTTCTCCGGGCTCATCTCGCACCTCGTGGAATGAATACAGACTGCACCCGCACGGCTGAAGGGCCGGGGAGGAAAGCGGGGCGGTGCGCTTGTGATTCCGTGAGCGGGAGGGCTCTTTATATGAGGCGGGGCCACGCGGGGGTACAGCAAAGCGCGGCGATTATACGCCAGTCGGATCGCCGCGCGAGGGCCATTCAGCCGCGCAGATGGCCCAGGGGCAGCTCGGTGCTGCTCAGCACCTGGTTGAGCACGAAGCTCGAACGCACGCTGGTCACCCCCTCGATGCGCGTCAACTGACCCAGCAGGAACTGCTGGTAGTGGTCCATGTCCGGCACCACCACCTTCAACTGGTAGTCCGCCTCCATGCCGGTCACCAGGCTGCACTCCAGCACTTCGGGGCACTGGCGGATCACTTCCTGGAAGTGCTCGAAGCGCTCTGGCGTATGCCGGTCCATGCCGATCAGCACGTAGGCGGTGAGGCTGAGGCCAAGCTTCTTGCGATCCAGCAGGGCGACCTGGCGGACGATGTAACCGTCGTCTTCCAGTTGCTTGACCCGACGCGAGCAGGGTGAGGGCGACAGTCCGATGCGTTCGGCCAGCTCCTGGTTGGAGATGCGCGCATCGCGCTGCAATTCGGCAAGGATCTTGAGGTCGTAGCGATCGAGTCTTTCCATTGCAGCTGCCGTTATTTGATTGAATTGCTGTAAATATTGCTACGTTGGAGATTAATTGCGCAAGTGGCCTCGAAGTGAGCAATATTCGCAATCATTCGTCGCGCGGCAGGACGTAAGCTTTCTCTCAGTTTCACGGCCCGGACAGCAAGTCCACCCGACCCGCCCAATCAGGTGTGTCGGCGCCTCCGATCCAACCGGTTCGAGCAGGCCCCCGGGTCCGCGCTGCCCAATCAGGCAGGCGATGAAAGCGGCGACAAAATCGCCAGCACAGGACGAATTTCCCGAAGGGGGGCCCGCTGTACGGGGCCCCCCTTTTTTATGGCGCGCGAGTTGCGACTCAGACCAGGCCTGCCAGCTTCAGCAGCCACCAGGCGAGGATCGCCAACTGCACGAAGAACCCGGCGAACCGCAGCCAGACGAACAGCGCGCTGGTGCTGATCAGGTGCGCGATGCTCTGGAACAGCCGCGCGCCCAGCAGCAGGCCGGCCAGCGGATCGGTGATCGCGGTCTGCCCGGCGGCGATGGCGTAGAGCAGGACCGCCGCCTGCATCGGCAGGTTCTCCAGGGTGTTGGCATAGGCGCGCACCAGGCGCTTGCCGAAGGCGCTGGGGGTGTTGCTGCCGTCGGCGGCGAAGGCGTTGACCTTCATCCGACCGGCCATCACCAGCAGGCCGCGCTGGTTCACCAGCAGAAACACCAGCAGCAGACTCCAGGCGGCCAGCCCGAGCAGGGCGGCGGCAGAGGGGGACAGGGGCATTGCGGACTCCTCGTTGTTGTTATGGAGCGAGCGAGTCTAGAAGCTTTAGAGCAATTGCTCTATGTGAGTTTCACCACTTCGCTCGGATCCGCATGGACCAGCACTTCGGCGCGGGGATAGTGGCTGGTGATAGCCCTTTCGGCCTGCTCGCAGAGCGCGTGGGCGCGGGACAGCGTCAGCTCCCCCGGCAGTTCCAGGTGCAATTGCACATACCAGTGATTGCCGGAAATCCGCGTACGCAGGTCATGGGCGCCGAGCACGCCGGGTACCTCGCAGGCCAGGCGGTGCATGTCGGCGCTGATCGCCGGCGACAGTTCCTCATCCATCAGTACCGAAATCGATTCCCGCGCGATGCCGATGGCGCTCCAGAGGATGTAGCCGGCGATGCCCAGGCCGAACAGCCCGTCGGCCCGCTGCCAGCCCAGGCTCGCCAGCACCAGGGCGAGAAGGATGCCGCTGTTGAGCAGCAGGTCGGAGCGGTAGTGCAGCGAGTCGGCGTGGATGGCGGTGGAGCCGGTGGCGCGGATCACCCGGCGTTGCAGCATCAGCAGGCCGGCGGTAAGTGCCAGCGACAGCAGCATCACGCCGATGCCCAGCATCTCCGCTTCCAGCGGTTGCGGATCGTTCAGCCGTTCATAGGCCTGGGCTGCCACCAGCACGGCGCTGACGCTGATGAACAGCGCCTGGGCCAGGCCAGCCAGGGCTTCGGCCTTGCCGTGGCCGTAGCGGTGGTCCTCATCCGCCGGCTTCAGCGCGTAGCGCACCGCCAGCAGGTTGAGCAGGGAGGCTGCGCTGTCCATCAGCGAGTCGGTCAGGCCGGCCAGCAGGCTGACCGAGCCGCTCATGGCCCAGGCGATGGCCTTGGCGATGACCAGGGTGATGGCGACGGCGAGGGAGGCACGGGTGGCCAGGCGCAGCAGCTGCGCATGCTGGCGGGCTGAGGTCATGCCGGCTCCGGCTTGAAGTAGATGAAGTCCATGGCCGGTGTCTCCAGGCCCATGGCCGAGATCGCGGCGGAGGCCTGGCCACGGTGATGGGTACCGTGGTTGACCAGGTGGGTGACGATCTCGGCCAGGGAGCGGCGCTGGGGCTCGCCACGCATGTTGCGATAGTCCAGGGGGCGCAACAGGTCGGCGGCGTCCAGTGGGGCCAGGTGCCTGCGCCAGGCATCGACGCCTTGCGCGAGGAAGGTGGCGAGCTCGACGCGGCCGGCGGCCACTTCCACATCGAGGCGATCGTAGGGCGGCACCTCTTGGCGTACCCGGGCCAGCCAGATGCGATCCACTGCCGCCAGGTGGTTCAAGGTGCCGTGCAGGCTGCCGAAGAACAGTCCGCACGGGGCTCGGTAAACCGCATCATCCACGTGCCCCAGACTCTCCAGCAGGCGCTGGTAGGCCCAGCCGTGATAGGCCAGCAGGTGCTGGAAGTGCCGCGCCAGCGGATCCATCTCAGGCAGCCGGGTGCAAGCCGAAGGTAGCGAGTTGCTGCAGGTTGCCGCTGCGCTGGAGCAGTTGCGGGTTGTCCAGCGGCAGGTCGTGGCCGGTTTCGCGGGCGATGATCGACTTCAGGCGAATCGGGTCCACCTTGCCGTCGGCGTCGATGGCTTCCCGCAGCTTCTCGGGCGCGACCTGGGCGTGCTGGTCGGCGGGCAGGTAGATGGCGCCGGTGGCGAAGTCGACCGCGAAGGCGATCAGGCCGGGGATCACGTAGAAGAGAATGCCGATGGCGTCCAGGGCCGCGACGGCCGGGTCGATCTTGCCCTCGATCTGGCCGCGGCGGTCCGGATAGAACAGCGTGCCACAGGCGGTGAGCTGGGTTGTGAGGGCTGCGGCGACGACACCGCCGATCCAACGGGAAGCAATGCGCATAAGCGTCTCCTGATCGAAATTTCGCAACTATACCAAGCCGGCTATTTCAAAACCGCTCGGTATCAATAAGACCCCGGCAAGGAACTGGCGGTTCGCCGGTATACTTTCGCGCCTGCCTGGAGTACCCATGAATCCGCTACCCATCGATGCCGTCCTGCCCGACCTGCGGGCCGCCCTGCAATCCCGCGACGAAGCCGTACTGGAAGCGCCGCCCGGCGCCGGCAAGACCACCCGCGTGCCCCTGGCGTTGCTGGGCGAGCCGTGGCTGGCCGGGCAGAGCATCCTGATGCTGGAGCCGCGTCGCCTGGCTGCCCGCGCCGCAGCCGAACGCCTGGCCAGCGAACTGGGGGAGGCCGTGGGCGAAACCGTCGGCTACCGCATCCGCCTGGAGTCGAAGGTCGGTCCGCGCACCCGCATCGAGGTGGTGACGGAGGGCATCCTCGCCCGCCGCTTGCAGGAGGATCCGGCACTGGAAGGCGTGGGTCTGGTGATCTTCGACGAATTTCACGAGCGTAGCCTGGACGCGGACCTCGCCCTGGCCCTGTGCCTCAATGGCCGAGCGCTGCTGCGCGACGAACCGCCGCTGAAGGTGCTGTTGATGTCCGCCACCCTGGAGGGAGAGCGCCTGTCGCGCCTGCTGGCGGAGGCGCCCGTGGTGCGCAGCGAAGGCCGCATGTTCCCGGTTGAGCAGCGTTGGAGCCGCCCGAGTCAGGTGGGGGAGGCGCTCGAACCCAGGGTGGTGCAGACCGTGCTCCAGGCCCTGGCTGACGAACCCGGCAGCTTGCTGGTGTTCCTCCCGGGGCAGGCTGAGATTCGTCGCGTCACCGAACAGTTGGCCGAGCGCCTCGATGGCCGGCCCGAGATTCTGCTGTGCCCGCTCCACGGTGAACTGGACCTGGCCGCCCAGCGCGCCGCCATCGAGCCTGCGCCCGTGGGCAAGCGCAAGGTGGTGCTGGCCACCAACATCGCCGAAACCAGCCTGACCATCGATGGCGTGCGCGTAGTGGTCGATGCCGGCCTGGAGCGCGTGCCGCGCTTCGACCCGGCCAGCGGCATGACCCGCCTGGACACTCAGCGTATTTCCCGGGCCTCGGCGACCCAGCGCGCCGGCCGGGCCGGGCGCCTGCAGCCGGGCGCCTGCTACCGGCTCTGGTCCGAGGCCCAGCATGAACAACTGGCGGCCCACGGCAGTGCGGAAATCCTCCAGGCCGATCTCGCCGGCCTGGCGCTGCAACTGGCTCGTTGGGGCGTTGGCGATCCCAACGAGCTGGCCTGGCTCGATCCGCCCCCCGCCGCCGCCTATGCCCAGGGCCGCGACCTGTTGCGGCGGCTCGGTGCCCTGGCCGAGGACGGCAGCCTGACCCGCCATGGCCAGGCCATGGCCGAACTGCCGGCTCACCCGCGCATCGCCCACCTGTTGCTGCGTGGTCAGGCGCTCGGGCTCGGCACCCTGGCCTGCGACCTCGCCGCCCTGTTGGGCGAGCGAGACATCCTGCGTGGCGGCGGGGCCGACCTGCACAGCCGCCTGGCCCTGTTGGCCGGTGAAGACAAGGCAGCGCGCGGGGCTCGTGGCGGCGTGCAGCGCGCGCGCCAGTTGGCGCGGCAGTTCCGCTCCTACCTGCGTGGCCCGGCCGGCGAGCCGGTGGCCGACCCGGATCACCCGCGCTGGCTCGGCTGCCTCTTGGCCTTCGCCTACCCGGACCGCGTCGCCCAGCAGCGCCGCGCGGGCGGTGCCGACTACCGCCTGGCCAACGGCCGCGCGGCGACCTTCGGCGAACCCGACGCACTGATGAAGGAACCCTGGCTGGTGATCGCCGACCTCGGCAGCCGCCAGGGCCAGCGCGAGGAGCGCATCTATCTCGCTGCCGACCTCGACCCGGCGCTGTTCGACGGTCCCCTGGCCGAACAGGTGAGTCGCCACGACCTGCTGGACTGGGACGAGCGTGAAGGCGTGCTGCGTGCCGAGCGGCAGGTGAAAGTGGGTGAGCTGGTGCTGACCCGTGAAGCCCTGGCCGAACTGGATGACGAGGCGCGCTCGCGGGCATTGCTTGGCCTGGTTCGACGCAAGGGGCTGGAGCTGTTGCCGTGGAATCCCGAGCTGCGCCAGTGGCAGGCGCGGGTGGCGCTGCTGCGCCGGTTGGATCTGGCCGACAAGGGCAGCAGCGAATGGCCGGACCTCTCCGACGCGGCCCTGCTGGCCAGCCTGGAAGACTGGCTGCAGCCCTGGCTGGGCAAGGTCAGCCGCCTCAGCCATTTCGCCAACCTCGACCTCGCCGGCATTCTCCAGGGCTTGCTGCCCTGGCCGCTGCCACAGCGGCTCGACGAACTGGCGCCGCGCACGCTGGAAGTGCCATCCGGCTCGCGTATCCGCCTCGATTACAGCGACGAGATGCCGGTGCTCGCCGTGCGCCTGCAGGAACTGTTCGGCCTGGCTGAAACGCCTCGCATCGCTGGTGGCCGTCAGGGCGTCAAGCTGCACCTGCTCTCCCCGGCCCAGCGCCCGGTGCAGGTCACCCAGGACCTGGCGAGCTTCTGGCGCAATACCTACGCGGATGTGAAGAAGGATCTGAAGGGCCGTTACCCCAAGCACTACTGGCCGGACGATCCGCTGGTGGCCGAGCCGACCGCACGGGCCAAGCCGAGGAAGTAGGAGGGCTGCCTATTACTGGGGCGGGAAACCCGTCGTAGGGTGCGCCATGCGCACCGAATGCGATGCGAAATCAGCCCGTGCGCACGGCGCACCCCGCCCGCTCGAAATCGCCCCAACGGGATTCAATGCCCCGAAGGCAGGAAGAAGCGCGCAGTCAGCGGCAGGTGATCGGAGATGCGCAGGGTGTCGTCCTGACGCACCCGTGCCTCGATGCGGGTCAGGCTGGGGCTGTGGAAAACGTAGTCCAGGGTGCGGTCAGGCCCCTTCACCCGAGGGTCGTTGGGGTAGTGGGTGAACCATTGCGCCTGCTGCGCGCCACTGGCCTCCTCCACGCTGGGAATCATCGGGTAGCGGCTCCAGAGCGCCCGCAGTTCGCTGTCGCGGGAATAACGGCTGCGCTGGAGGGCGGGCAGGCGCTCGTACTGGCCGGGCGGCAACTGGTTGAAGTCCCCGGCCAGGACCCAGGGCAGGCCTTCGCTCTGCAGCTGGTCGAGCAGGCCGCGGGTCATGGCTATCTGGCGCTTGAGGGTTTCCGGGTCGTCGTCCAGGGCATCCAGGTGCGTGTTGACGGCGGCCAGGTGCCCGCCGCCGCGAATCGGCAGGTAGCTCACCAGCAGTGCGCGCTTCTTGTCGAACTGACGGCTGAACGGATCGTTTGCTTCCAGAGGCAGTTGCAAGCGTTCGGCACTTTCGATGCGGAAGCGGCTGAGGGTCGCCAGCTTCAGGCCGACGCTGCCGAGGATATGGGGATCGGGCAAGAAGGCGGCTTTCCAGTAGAAGGCCTGGCTGGCGCAGGGGTAGACGTCCGCCAGGCGTTCCTGGAGCAGGGCCAACTGGTCCTGGTAGTCGGTGGCGCGGGCGCCTTCGTGCAGTTCCTGGAGATTGACGACGTCCGGCTGTTCCTCGCGAATCACCCGCACCACCTCGTCCAGGCTGTAAGCCAGGTCTTCCGCTGTAGGGCGTTCGTCCGGGCCTTCGCCATCGGGCAGGTCGTAATAGAAGACGTAGCGTTTGCCGGCCAGGTACTGGAGGTTCCAGGTCATCACCTTCAGGGCCTGGCCGGGCTGAAGTTGCGGCGCTTCGGCCTGGCACGCCAGCACGGCGGGTTCGCGCTCTGCAGGATGCCAGGTCAGCGCATAGACAAGGGCCACCAGGCCAACGGCGAGGACCGACAGGCTGAGCAGGGCGAAACGCAGGACTCGGGGCATCGGCAAGGGCAGGCATCTATGCTGGAAGAGGGCGAGCATACCCGAGCCGCCGCCGCGGCCCAAGCCAGGCGCGCCCGGGAGGAATGCCGTGGATAGCGAAGTGCGGATCGCCCAGCGGGGCCCCTTTGAAGTGGAGGTAATGGCCGGCCGGGATTACTTCTGGTGCCGTTGTGGTCGCAGCCAGCAGCAGCCGTTTTGCGATGGATCTCATAAAGGAACTGGCCTGGCACCTCTCAAATTCCATGCAGATGTCAGCGAAACCCTGTATTTCTGTGGCTGCAAACATAGCCATTCGCCACCGCTCTGCGATGGCACCCATAACCAACTGCAAGACTGATCCGGGAGCCGGCATGCAGCTGGGCGTAGTCCTCTGGTCAATCCTGGCCTCTGTTTCCAATGCGGGACGCCGCCTCCGGCTGGCAGGCATGCTGCTATTGCCCGGCCTGGTGGTTGCGGACAATTCACCGCCATTGCGGGTAATGACCGATTTCTGGCCGCCCTTTCGTATCGCCGGTGAAGGGGGGCAACTGCGCGGCCTGGACATGGACCTGCTGGCGGAACTGGAGCGCCGCACCGGCCTGCGCTTCGACGTGCAGCGGGCGCCCTGGTCGCGGGGACTCGCCGCATTGAAGCGGGGCTCGGCCGACCTGATGACGGGCCTTGCCCGGACCCCCGAGCGCGAACGCTACATCGACTTCCTGGAGCGCCCTTATTTCACCTGCGCGCCACGCTTCTACAGCCTGCCGGCGCTGGCCCACAAGGTCAGCGGCTATTCGCAGCTGGGCCAGTACGACATCGGTTTCGTGCGGGGCTCGGCCTACTTCGAACCCTTCGATTCTGATCAGGACTTGCGCAAGGTCGGGGTCGGCAATGAAGGGCAGTTGCTGGACATGCTGCGCTACAAGCGCTTGCCACTGGTGATCGGCACCGATTGCCAGGTGGACTATGAGCTGCTGCGCGACCCGACGCTCGCCGGGCGCATAGTCAAGCTGGCCTATCGGCCGCCGGCGCGTACCGAACTCTTCCTCGGCTTCACGCGCCAGCGGCCCCTGCAGGCTCAGCGCCAGGCTATCGCCCAGGCGCTGGAGCAGATGATCGATGAAGGCTGGGTGCTGGATGCCGCGCGGCGCTACAGCCCCCGTGCTCAGTGAGCATGAGGCTCGACGTACAGCTCGTAACCCGAGTCCAGTTCCATGTCCCAGAAGGCGGCCTCGATCTTGTGGCCATCGAGGTCGCGGACGAAGCAGCCGTAGTAGGGCTCGCCGTATTCGGGGCGCGGCCCGGGTTCGCCATCGCCCTTGCCGCCGGCGTCCAGGGCGGCCTCGAAGAAGGCCAGCACCGCCTCCTTGCTGGCGGCGAAGAAACCGATATGGGTGCCGTTGCCGACACTCGCCGGACGTCCGTCGATGGGGGACTGCACCCAGAACTCCGGGTACTCGCGGCCGTACGCCACGGCGCCCGGGTGCTCCATGATGCGCTTGCAGCCCAGGGTGGGCAGCACCTTGTCGTAGAAGGCGACGGCGCGCTCGAAGTCGTTGGTGCCCACCGAAATGTGGGACAGGATGCTGGGGTTGTCAGCCATGGAAGATCCTCCTTGAGTGGCCTGGATAGCCTAGCAGCCTGTTGCGGAAGCGGTGGCCAACCCATCCATGGGCTGGTATTCGGTCGTTACACGGTTACTGCTCCGTCGCGCGTTCCGTGACCAGGGTGAACATCCGGTACAGGGCGATGCTGACGAACAGCTGGAAGAAGCTGTTGAAGGTTTCCAGCACCACGGTGCCCACCGGGTCGGGGTTTTCCCCCAGTTCGCGATAGGCGAACCAGTCCACCAGCCAGATCGGCCCCATCACCAGCAGCACGCAGGCGAGGATGGTCCAGAAGTGCCCGCGGGTGAGGGCGAAGCTTTCCTTGATCGCGTCCAGCGGAGGCTTGCCTTCCAGGACAAGCAGGTACTCCGCGAAGGCCAGTTTGATCATCACGTAGACGCCGGGAATGATCAGCATCCAGACCCCGACCATGATCAGCAGCGTGCTGATGGCTGCCAGCACGGCGAAGGCGGGCCAGCGGAACATTGCCATCTCCAGCACCTGCCTCGGCTTGAGGCGGATGCGATGGCTACGGCTGTCGACGAAGATGATCAGCGCGCCGACGTAGAGCGGGTAGAACAGCATGCTGACAATGATCGATGCGCCCTGGGATTTGTCCGCTCCCAGCCAGGCGATCAACCCCTGTTGGGCGATCGCTTCGGTGAGGACGGCCGGCAGGCAGAGCAGGGCGATTTCGCCGGCATTGCGGGAGAAGAAGAACCAGGAGGCGCGCAGCAGCTCGAACGGATTCATCGGCGGGCATTCACATCTTGCGGCAGTTGGTGTTGCGCACTTTAGCCCAAGCCGGGGCCGCCTCCCAAGGGCGCTTCACTCGGAACGATAATTCAGCACCCGGTTCGGTAGCCGTGGCAGCAGGCGGGCGAGGTCGGCGGTGGCCACTTCCAGCGTGCGTTCCGGCGGGCCCGGCGAGTAGATCAGGTAGTCGTGCCGGAAGATCGCCTCGTCGAACACCAGGGCGATGTCCTCGGCATGGCCCAGGGGGCAGGCGCACTGGGGCACGCAGCCAGTCAGATCTACCAGTTCCTCGTCGCTGGCAATGCTCGGCCGCGCGCCCAGCAGTGCCTTGAGTTGTGCCCAGTCGGCCCGGGCGTCTTCCAGGGTCACCAGCATGGCGTAGCCGCCGCCCTTCAGCCGCAGGAACAGGCTCTTGCTCTCCACTCCGCGCAGGCCGAAGCGCTGGCGCACCGCGTGGGCGGTGGGGTAGTCGAGCACGGCTTCGTGGCTGACCTCCCGATAAGGGATGGCGTGATCGTCGAGCAGGGCCAGGTTGCGTTCGTGGAGCGACATCGGGGTTCCGTGGGACGGGAGACGGGAGCGCCATGATAGTCGTTCAAGGGAGGCTGAGATCATCCAGCCCGGCTTCGCGCAGCACCTGCCGCTCAATGGCCTGCAAGCGCCCTTGCTGTGCCATGTGCTGCAGCACTTCCTCCAGGCGCGGTGCGAGATCGCGATGGCGCGGGTTCAGGTAGTGGTGCATCGAAAAGCGCTCCAGCACCGGATGCAGGGGCTGGATACCGCGCATGCCGCTCTGGCGCAGCATGCCCATGCCTGAGTAGTAATCCTCCACATGCACGTCCACGCGGCCGCCGGCCAGCTTGCGCATGCCATTCTCCACGCCGTTGGAGGGTGACAGGCGCACGCCTTTCAGGCGCAGTTCGAGGGCCGCCTTGCCGCGTTCGAAGCCCACCAGGTAGGGCTTGAGGCTGGACCAGTCGCGCAGTTGCAGGGGCCGATTGGCAAAGGCCACCGCGTAGGATTCGAACAATGGGGTGCGGATCAGCAGCAGGTCGCTGCGCTGCTCGGCCAACAGGCTGGCGCGGCACAGCTCGCCGTCGTTCAGGCCGCGCTCGGCATATTGCAGGGCGCGGGCGGCTGGCGCGGCGCGGGTCTCGATACTGATGCCGAGCTCGCCGTAGGCTTCCACCAGGATGCGCTTGCAGATCTGGACCAGGGGCAGGCCCTGGTCGGGAAAGGCGCTGAATACCAGGCGCGCCTCGGCATGGCTGGGGGCGGACAGGAGCAGCAGGACAAGCAGGCAGCTTCCATAGGCACGCATTGCACAATCGCCTGGGGCACGGCCTGTGGCTGGAGTGACTGCCAGACGGCGCCGCCTGCCATGGCGGGCGCCTTGCTCCCTGCAACAGACCCGTGCGGTGGGTCTTGGCGTCTTCCCCGTTCTCGGTGCGCGCGGGGTTAGCTGAAACTATAGACGGCTGCTTTCAGGGTGTCGGCCAGTTCGCCAGCAGTTCGCACGTCGACAACACCCGGGCGTATTCGCCCTGCAGGTTGGCCATGGCCATGTCGTGCACTTCCTCGGCGCTGCGCGGGCGGCCGGCGAAGTCGGTCTTGGCGAAGGTGTAGCAGGCGTCCGCCACGACCGTGGTGGCAAAGCCCAGATTACCGGCGCTGCGTGCTGTGGCTTCCACCGAGTTTTCACTGGCTACGCCGACGATCACCAGCGCATCCAGGCCGCGCACCCGCAGCCAGTGCTCCAGGCCGCTGTTGATGAAGGCATCGGGTACGTTCTTCTCCAGCACCTGCTCGCGCTCCATCGGCATGAATTCGGGTTGGAAGAGGGCGCCAGGCTGGCCGGGGGCGAATACCGAATGTGCTTCGCGGGAGATATGGCGGATGTGCACCAGCGGCCAGCCGGCGGCGCGCCAGCGTGCCATCAGGGCGGCCATGTGGCGTTCGGCATCGGGGTTGTTGCGCGGCTTGTCGAGGCCGCGGATGCCCTGCTGTTGATCAATGATCAGCAGGGCACCGGGAGCGTTCTGCAGGGTCCTATCCACTTTCCATTCCCAGAGGCTGGCATACTGGCCGCAATCTACCCTTATATAGTCGCCGCCAGCCAGCAGCCCCCAGTCAGCCACGAGGATCCGCGTTGAAGAAGATCGCAGTATTCGCCGACGTGCAGAACCTCTACTACACGGTGCGTCATACCTACGGCTGCCATTTCCACTACAGCGCGTTCTGGCAGAGCGTCAGCGCCGAGGGCGATATCGTCGAAGCCAACGCCTATGCCATCGATCGCGGTGACCCGCGCCAGCAACAGTTCCAGCAGATCCTGCGCAACCTCGGCTTCAACGTGAAGCTCAAGCCCTTCATCCAGCGCAGCGACGGTTCGGCCAAGGGCGACTGGGACGTCGGCATCACCATCGACGTACTGGACGCCGCACCTCGCGTGGACCTCATCGTGCTGGCCTCCGGCGACGGCGACTTCGACCTGCTGCTGGAGCGGGTGGCCAAGGCCCATGGGGTGGAAACCCTGGTCTATGGCGTGCCCGGCCTGACCGCGCAATCGCTGATCCGCGCTGCCAGCCGCTACCAGCCCATCGAAAGCCCCCTGCTGCTACGCAACTGAAACCCGCCCCAATCTGGACAATTCCGTGGACCCCATAGCCGTCATCGACTTCGAGACCACCGGCATCACGCCGGGCAACGACTGCCGCGCCACCGAGATCGGTATCGTCATCCTGGAGGACGGGCGCATCGTCGACCGCTACCAGAGCCTGATGAACGCCGGTGTTGCGGTACCCGCCTTCATCCAGGGCCTGACCGGCATCACTACCGCCATGCTGCGCGAGGCTCCATCCGTGGAGCAGGTGATGGGCGAGGCGGCTGACTTCATCGGCGACCTGCCGTTGCTGGCGCACAACGCTTCCTTCGACCAGAAATTCTGGGACTACGAACTCGGCCGCATCGGCCGGACACGCCGTCAGGCCTTCGCCTGTTCGCTGCTGTTGGCCCGGCGCCTGTTGCCCGAAGCGCCCAATCACAAGCTCGGCACCCTCAATACCTGGGCGCGCCTGCCGAACACCGGCAAGGCCCACCGTGCCCTGGCCGACGCCGAAATGGCCGCCAATCTCACCCTGCACATCGCCGGGCGCCTGCGGGAGAAGCACGGCATAGCGGAGGTATCGCACAAACTGTTCTGTAGCCTGCAGAAGGTGCCGGCGGCAAAGATTCCCGATGCGCTCAGGCGACATCGGGAGGGCTGAGCGCGCCTGTGGGAGGGAATTCATTCGCGATTGAAATCGCTCCCACAAGATTGTGTCCCACCCCAGGGTTTCAGCCCTTCACCGTGCGCAGGGTTTCCACCTTGCCGCGCTCCTGCAGCACGGCGGGAATGCGCTGCTCGAAAGGCGTGGAGAGGATGAGCGAGGTCTTGGTCGCGCCGAACTGGCCGATCTGGTCGATCAGATCCTGCAGCTCCGGCATCGACGCCACGGCCGCCTTGATCAGCAGGCAGGCATCGCCGGTAACGCGGTGGCAGAGGGTCAGCTGCGGGATTTTCTCCAGGGCATCCTGGGTACGCTTGTAGTCACGGTCGGTGATGCGCAGCTCGATCACGCATTCGATGGGCAGCCCCAGCTTCGCCAGGTCCACGCCGGCGTGGTAGCCGGTGATGATCCCGGCAGCCTCCAGCTTGGCCACACGGTCGGCTACCGCCGGTGGCGACAGGTTTACCCGGCGCGCCAGGTCGGCGAAGGACGCGCGGCCGTTCTCGATCAGGGCCGACAACAGCAGGCGGTCGTACTTGTCCACAGGTGCCTCCGAAAATGGCTTCCTTCGAATCGAAGGATTGATCTGGCGAATTCGATGACTTCCAAGGTCTGCGATGGAATCAAGCAGGCTTTCTGCCTTATTTCCCCGTCATGGCCTTCCATAGAATAGATACCTCATTCCTGCCTGTGTCGAGTTCCGATCATGCCTGCGCGCCGCTTTCCGCTCCTGCTCATAGGGGCATTCATCGCTCTCTACCTGATCTGGGGTTCCACCTACCTGGCGATTCGTATCGGTGTCGAATCCTGGCCGCCCCTGTTGATGGCCGGGGTCCGCTTCGTGGTGGCCGGCGCCCTGATGTACGGCTTCCTGCGTTGGCGCGGGGCACCCAACCCGACCTGGCAGGAGTGGAAGTCCGCCGCCGCCATCGGCTTCCTGCTGCTGAGTTGCGGCAACGGTGGCGTGACCCTGGCCGAAGACCTTGGCGTGGCGTCCGGCGTCGCCGCCCTTGCGGTGGCCACCGTGCCGCTGTTCGCGCTGTTGTTCGGGCTGATCTGGGGCCAGCGCACCTCGCGGCTGGAATGGGCCGGCATCCTGCTCGGGCTGATCGGTATCGGCCTGCTCAACCTCGGCTCCAACCTCCAGGCCAGCCCGCTGGGGGCCGTGTTGATCATCTTCGCCGCGGCGGCCTGGTCCTTCGGCTCGATGTGGAGCAAGAACCTCAAGCTGCCCGCCGGCCCCATGGCCAGCGCGGTGGAAATGCTCGCCGGCGGCTTCGCCCTGCTGGCCGGCAGCCTGCTGAGCGGCGAACGCATGGTCGCAGCGCCCACGCTGGCCGGGTGGGGCGCGCTGGCCTACCTGATCGTGTTCGGCTCCATCATCGCCTTCAGCTCCTACCTTTACCTGTTGAAGAACGTGCGTCCGGCGGCGGCCACCAGCTACGCCTACGTCAACCCGGTGGTGGCGGTGCTGCTGGGGATCGCGTTCGCCGGCGAGACCATCGGCCTCGAAGAGGGCCTGGCCATGCTGGTGATCATCGGCGCCGTGGTGCTGATCGGCTTGCCGCAATGGCGCGAACGCAAGGAAGAAAAGGCGCTTAAGGACGAAGCGCTGCAACAGCAGACCAGTTGATCCCGGTGGAGGTGGGCGGCCTGATAGAATCGCGGTTTTTCCGCACACTATGGCTGCCCTGATGACCTTCGCTTCCCTCGGCCTGATCGAACCCCTGCTGCGCGCCACCGAGGCGCTCGGCTACCAGACCCCATCGCCGGTGCAGGCCGAGGCGATTCCCGCCGTCCTCAAGGGCCGCGACCTGATGGCCGCGGCCCAGACCGGCACCGGCAAGACCGCCGGCTTCGCCCTGCCGCTGCTGCAGAAACTGACCCAGGAAGGCCCGCAGGTGGCCAGCAACTCGGTACGTGCCCTGGTGCTGGTGCCCACCCGCGAACTGGCCGAGCAGGTCAACGAGAGCTTCCGCGTCTATGGCCAGCACCTGCCACTGCGCAACTACGCGGTCTACGGTGGCGTCAGCATCAACCCGCAGATGATGAAGCTGCGCAAGGGCATCGACGTCCTCGTCGCCACCCCCGGCCGGCTGCTCGACCTCTATCGGCAGAACGCCGTGAAGTTCAACCAGCTCCAGGTGCTGGTGCTGGACGAGGCCGACCGCATGCTCGACCTCGGTTTCGCCCGCGAACTGGACGAGCTCTTCGCCGCGCTGCCGAAACGCCGCCAGACCCTGCTGTTCTCCGCCACCTTCTCCGATGCCATCCGCCAGATGGCCGGCGAACTGCTGCGCGACCCGCTGTCCATCGAGGTCAGCCCGCGCAACGCCGCCGCGAAGAGCGTGCGTCAGTGGCTGATCCCCGTGGACAAGAAGCGCAAGAGCGAATTGTTCCTGCACCTGCTGGAGAACCGCGGCTGGGGCCAGGTGCTGGTCTTCGCCAAGACCCGCAAGGGGGTCGACCAACTGGTGGATGAGCTCCAGGCCCAGGGCGTCAGCGCCGACTCGATCCACGGCGACAAGCCTCAACCTTCGCGCCTGCGCGCCCTGCAGCGGTTCAAGGCGGGTGAAGTGCAGGTACTGGTGGCCACCGACGTGGCAGCCCGTGGCCTGGACATCGACGACCTGCCCCTGGTGGTCAACTTCGACTTGCCCATCGTCGCCGAAGACTATGTGCACCGCATCGGCCGTACCGGCCGCGCCGGCGCCACCGGCGAGGCGGTATCGCTGGTGTGTGCCGACGAGGTGCAACTGCTGGCTGCCATCGAGGTATTGATCCGCCAGACCCTTCAGCGTCGCGAAGAGCCGGACTTCATCCCCGATCACCGGGTGCCGATGACCGATGCCACCGGCCAGGTGATCAAGAAGCCGAAGAAACCCAAGAAGCCCAAGGAGCCCCTGGCCGGCGCTGGCAAGCCAGGCAAGGGCGCAGCGCTGGGCCGCTGGATCGACAGCGAGAAGCCCAAGGTCAAATCGGTGCGCAAGTCGCCGGGATTCGGCAAGGCGAAGAAGGGCTGATTCTGGGCCCGGGCGTCACCGCATTGTGGCGATGGGTGACGCGTGATGGGGCAACGGGAAGCGGAATGGGGCAGGGCGGGGAACCGGCACACCCGTGCCAGAGCGGGTGGCCGGGCTTTCAGGATATTGGCGCACTTCCTGCATTTCTGTTCGAAATGCTGAACGCCTATAGTGATTGAAGCGCAGCCCAACCTCAGGCATTTCCCACATGCGCCACAAGGAACTCAAACACTGGACCACCGGTGTTGCCCACCTGCTCGCCCAGCCCGCCGGGCGGGCCCGTCTGCTTGGCCTCAGCCAGTGGTTGCAGCAGGCCTGCCATGTCGACCACTTCGTGCTCTTCGTCTATGAAGGCAATCACCGGCCGCTGGCCCTGTTCGATACCTTCCCCCCCGACAAGCGCCATGTGTATGTCGAGGACTACCAGGTCGGCCCCTACCTGCTCGACCCCTTCTACCTCGCCTGCACCCGCAATCAGGCCCCGGGCCTCTGGCGCCTGCGCCAGTTCGCGCCGGACCACTTCTACCTGGGCGAGTACTACGTCACCTACTACCAGCAGACCGGCCTGACCGAGGAGATCGCCTTCTTCATCGACCTGGCCGACGGCGCCAAGGCGGTGCTCTCGCTGATGCGCAGCGCCTGCAGCCCGGCCTATAGCCGGGATGAGATGCAACTGCTGGACTGTGCCCAGCCGGTGGTCGAGCAAGTGGTCAATGAGGCCTGGGAACTGGCCCGTGCCCACGCACCGCGCCCGGCGCAGGACCTGGACTACAAGATCCGCGAGGCCTTCGACCAGTTCGGCGCCCATGTGCTGACCGCGCGGGAACTGGAAGTGGTGCAGATGCTCCTGCGCGGCCACTCCAGCGCCTCGGTGGCCGAGCACCTGGCCATCAGCCCCGGCACGGTGAAGATCCACCGCAAGAACATCTACGCCAAGCTGGGCATCGGCAGCCAGTCGGAGCTGCTCGGGCTGTTCGTGCGTGAACTGGCCGGCCAGCGCGACGAGCCGGAGGCGCTGCGCAAGGCGGTCTAGCCTTATCGCTATTGGCGATTTGAAGGGCGCTGCTCAATAACCATCCAGCACAAGCCAGATCAGCTGCCATCGGCCTCCGGCGCGGGTGCCCACGAGTTATCCACAATGATTTACACAGAAATTGTGGGCAGGGCGGACAGCGGCAGATGCACCTATGGGAGCGATTTCAATCGCGAATGAATTCGCTCCCACAATGAGACTGCTCAAAAACCGAGCACTTGCTTCCAGCCCGTGCCACAAGGGCCTTGCAGCGGGTCTTCCACCAGTTATCCACAATTGATCCCACAGAATTTGTGGGTAGAGCCAGGGTGGAGCGAACGATCTTCTCCCCTGCAAGGCCGATCTGCCCTCGTAGGATGGGGCGAGCGAAGCGATACCCATCGGTCCGCCATCGCGAATAGATTCGCTCCCACCGAGAGCATCTGCTCAAAATCCGTCCATCCCTCGTAAACCACCGCCGGACGGGGCGTCCAGCCCTCCATCCATAACTTATCCACACCATGCTCCACAGTTTTTGTGGAGTGAGCGTCTATCCCCGGAGGGATATATACAGCCCGAAAGGGCCATCGCTAGCCTGTTGCCACATGCCAAGAACACCTGAAAAAAGGGGCCGGCCGTGAGTGATGCAAGCGAGTTCTTCGATATCGAGTTCCGCCATGTGGTCAAGCGCTATGGCGCGGTCCCGGCGGTCAACGGCCTGAACTTCAAGGTGCGGCGCGGCGCTTTCCATTCCTTTCTCGGCAGCTCCGGCTGCGGCAAGACCACCACCCTGCGGATGATCGCCGGCTTCGAGCAGCCCAGCGAAGGCGAGGTGCTGCTGGCCGGGCGTTCGGTGGCCGGGGTGCCGGCGCACCAACGGCCGGTGAACATGGTGTTCCAGAGTTATGCACTGTTCCCGCACCTCTCGGTGGCGGAGAACATCGCCTATGGCCTGCGCTACCACCAGCCACGTCCTGATCGCGCCGGGCAGCGCCGCCTGGCCGACGAGGCGCTGGAAATGGTGCGCCTGTCCGGCTTCGGCCAGCGCAAGCCCCATGAACTTTCCGGCGGCCAGCAACAGCGGGTGGCCCTGGCCCGCGCCCTGGTGAACAAGCCTACGGTGCTGCTGCTGGACGAGCCCCTGGCGGCGCTGGACCGCAAGCTGCGCAAGGAGATGCAGTCCGAACTGCTGCGTCTGCAGCGCGAGGTGGGCATCACCTTCGTGCTGGTCACCCATGACCAGGAAGAGGCGCTGTCCATGAGCGACAGCATCAGCGTCATGCAGGATGGCCAGATTCTCCAGAGCGCCAGCCCCGAGCAGCTCTACGAGACCCCGGCGAGCCGCTACGTGGCCGACTTCATCGGCGAATCCAATCTGTTCGATGGCACCGTGCGGCGCATCGAGGATGGCCGCGTGCTGCTGGAAACCACCCACGGCCTGCAACTGGCCAGCCCGCAGACGCCTACCGGCCCGGCCCTCAAGGCCTGCGAGCCGGGCTGCATCGCGGTGCGCCCGGAGCTGATCGCCATCGGCGCCGGGGCGGAGGCGCTGCCCCGCGAGATCAGCCTGCCCGGCCAGGTGGTGGACCGCATCTACCTTGGCAACCTCACCGAGTACCGCGTGCGCACCGAGCCCTTCGGCATCGTCTGCGTGCGTGTGCCGCGCCATGGCCAGCACGAGCGTTCGGCCTTCGAGCACGGCTCGCCGGTACGTATCGGCTGGGACCAGGCGAGCGGCCTGGCGATGTCGCTGTAAAGAGACGCAGTAGGCGAAGGACAAGAACAACCAACCCTTGAAAGGCAGGTGGCAGCAATGGATCGGAAAGACTTCATCAAGCAACTGCGCAGTTGGCAGAACGGCTCCATCAGCCGTCGCGAGTTCCTCGGCCGGACCGGCCTCGGCGTGGCCATGGCGGTCATGGCCGCGAACATGCCGGGCCTGCTCACCAGCAACCGGGCCTTCGCCGCGGAGAAGGGCTCCCTCGGTGACCGCGTGGTCCTGGCCACCTGGCCGAACTACCACAACGCCGAGAACTTCGCTGCCTTCGCCGAGCAGACCGGCGCCCAGGTGCAGATGAACGTGTTCGGCTCCAACGAAGAGATGCTCGCCAAACTGCAGGCCGGTGGCAGCGGCTGGGACGTCTTCGTGCCCACCAACTACACCATCAGCACCTACGCCGAGCTGGGGCTGATCGAGCCGCTGGACCTGTCGCGCATCCCCAACTTCGATCCGGCCTCCTACGAGAAGCGCTTCATGGAGCAGGGCGTGATCAACGGCAAGACCTACGCCGTGCCCAAGGATTGGGGCACCACCGGGTTCGTCTACGACAGCAAGAAGATCAAGGCCAGGCCCACCACCTGGAAGGAATTCTGGGAGCTGAGCAAAGGTGAAGCCACCGGCCGGGTGATGGTCCACGACTATCAGCTGACGGTGATCGGCAACGCCCTGAAGTCCTTCGGCTACAGCTTCAACTCCATTGACCCGAAGGAGCTGGCCGACGCCGAGAAACTGCTGCTGGAGGTCAAGCCGCATCTGTTCGCGATCAATTCCGACTACCAGCCGTCCATGCGCAACGGCGATGCCTGGATGGCCATGTGCTGGACCGGCGATGCCTCGCAGCTGCACCGCGACCTGCCGGAAATGACCTATGTGCTGGGCCGCGAGGGCGGCGAAATCTGGAGCGACTTCTTCGCCATTCCCAAGAGCGCCGAGCGGCGTGATGCGGCCTACGCGCTGATCAACTACCTGCTCGATCCGCAGGTGAACAAGCGCGAGGTGGAGGCCCACGGCTACCCCAGCGGCGACAAGCGCGTGGATGCGATGCTGCCCAAGGAAATGCTGAATGACCCGATCATGTACCCGGCCGCCGACCTGCTCAGCGCCCTGGAGTTCGGCGCCGCCGCCACCCTGACCAGCCCGGCCCGGGCGGAACTGATGGCGCGCTTCAAGGCGGCCTGACCCATGGCGCTGTGGGAGCGAGCTTGCACGCGAAGCGTTCGCGAGCGGAGCTCGCTCCTACGAAAGCCGCAGTAATGAATCGTAGGGAATCTTCCATGAACGTCGCCCTCAGCGCCCCCGTGCTGGCCGATGCGGGCCAGGCCGCGCCGGCCGAAAGCCGTAGTCTCGGCCGGCGCGTCACGCTGCTCCTGCTGTTGCCGTCCACCTTGTGGTTCCTGCTGCTGCTCCTGCTGCCGCTGGTGATCATCCTGGTCTTCAGCCTGGGCGAGCGCAGCCCAGTGGGCGGCTACAGCGCCGCCCTGACCCTGGACAACTACCTGAACCTCGGCTCGCGGGCGAAGGCCTTCTACAACACCCTGCTGCTGGCGCCGCTGGGCACCCTGGTGTGCCTGCTGGCGGCCTACCCGCTGGCGTACTTCCTCGCGGTGAGGGTGCAGCGCAGCCGCTCGCTGCTGCTGACCCTGGTGATCGTGCCGTTCTGGACCAGCTTCCTGATCCGCACCTACGCCTGGATCTTCATCCTCGGCGGCAAGGGCATCCCGGCGCTGCTGGCCATGGTCGGCCTGGATGACGTACGCCTGATCAACACGCCGACCGCGGTGCTGATCGGCATCGTCTACGGCTACCTGCCGCTGATGGTGTTCCCCATCTACGTCAGCCTGGAAAAGCTCGACAAACGCCTGCTGGAAGCCTCGTCCGACCTGGGTGCCAGTGCCTTCGAGACCTTCCGCCGGGTGACCCTGCCGCTCTCCGCGCCCGGCGTCATCACCGGCAGCATGCTGGTGTTCATCCTGCTCATGGGCGAGTTCCTGATCCCGGCCATCCTCGGCGGCGGCAAGGTGTTCTTCGTCGGCAACGCCCTGGTGGACCTCTTCCTGCAATCGCGCAACTGGCCCTTCGGCAGCGCGGTGGCCATGACCCTGGTGGCGATGATGCTGGTGATCATCGCCCTCTACCTGAAACTGGTGGCGCGCTACGGCAAGCGCGGCACGGAGGGGATGCTCTGATGTGGTTGCGCAGCTATTCCACCTCGCTCTACCTGTTCCTCTACGCCCCGATCGCGCTGATCGTGCTGTTCTCGTTCAACGCAGGGCGCAGCGGGCTGTCCTTCGAATGCTGCTCGGTGCAGTGGTTCGGCCGTGCCTTTGGCAACCCGTTCATCATCGAGGCCCTGGGCACCAGTGCGCTGATCGCCTTCTGCTCGGCGGTGATCGCCACGCTCTTCGGTACCCTCGCGGTATTCGGCCTGCAGCGGGCGGGCAAGCAGGTGCGGCTGTTCTTCGATGCCATGACCTACTGCGCGATCATCATTCCCGGCATCGTCATCGGCATCGCCACCCTGATCGCCTTCATCAGCCTGTTCGAAGCGGTCAACCCGTTGCTCGACCTGCTGCTGGGGGCCGGCCTGCCGCGCCTGCGCATGGGTCTGTTCACGGTCATCGCCGCGCACTCGCTGTTCACCATGGCGCTGGTGATGGTGATCGTCCGCACCCGTGTCGAAGCACTGGACAGGGCCCTGCTGGAAGCGTCCGCAGACCTCTATGCACCGCCCCTGGAAACCTTCCGCCGGGTGACCCTGCCGCAGATCGCACCGGCCATCCTCGCCGGCTTCCTGCTGGCGTTCACCTTCAGCTTCGACGATTTCATCATCGCCTTCTTCGTCGCCGGCTCGGAAACCACGCTGCCGATCTACATCTTTTCGTCGATCCGCCGGGGCATCACCCCGGAGATCAACGCCATTTCCACGGTGATCATCTGCGTCTCCCTGGCGCTGCTGTTCACCTCCCGCTACCTGCAGAACCGCCGCAGTGGCGCCTGAGCGCCCATGGAGCAGAGCCATGCGTGACCAGCTTTACATCAACGGGCAATGGGTCCGCCCCGACCTGGGCGGCTATTTCGAGGTGCTGGACCCCAGCAGCGGCGACCTGATCCAGCGCGTACCGGCGGCCACCGAGGAAGACATCGACCATGCCGTGCATGCCGCCCGCCAGGCCTTCAACCGTGGTTGGGGACAGAGCAGCGGGGCCGAGCGCGCCAGCTGGCTGGAAGCCCTGGCCGGCGAACTGGAGGGCCGCCAGGACGCCCTGGCGGTGCTGGAGGTGCGCGACAACGGCAAGCCGCTGCCGGAGGCGCAGTGGGATATCGCCGACGCCATCGGCTGCTTCCGCTACTACGCCGAATTGGCGCGGGAGCTGGACGAGCGCCAGGACGAGCCGCTGGCGCTGCCGGACGACCGTTTCAGCTGCCGTATCCGCTATGAGCCGGTGGGGGTGGCCGGGCAGATCATCCCCTGGAACTACCCGCTGCTGATGGCCGCGTGGAAGGTCGCCCCGGCCTTGGCGGCGGGCGCCACCTGCGTGCTCAAGCCGTCGGAGCTGACGCCCCTGTCCGCCCTGGAACTGGCCGGCGCCGCCGAGCGCATCGGCCTGCCCTCGGGCGTGCTCAATGTGGTCACGGGCCTCGGCAGCGAGGCGGGTGGACCGCTCAGCCAGCATCCGGGAGTGGACAAGCTGGCCTTCACCGGCAGCGTGCCGACAGGGGCGAAGATCATGTCGGCGGCGGCGGCCGACATCAAGAACATCAGCCTGGAGCTGGGCGGCAAGTCGGCCTTCATCGTCTTCGACGACGCCGATGTGGACGCCGCCGTGGAATGGATCATGTTCGGCATCTTCTGGAACCAGGGCCAGGTGTGCAGCGCCACTTCGCGCCTGCTGGTGCAGGAGGGCATCGCCCCACGCCTGATCGAGCGCCTGGTGGAAGAAACCCGGCGCATCAGCATCGGCCCCGGCCTGGAGCGTGGCGTGCTGCTCGGGCCACTGGTGAGTGCCGGGCAGTACCAGAAGGTCGTGGGCATGATCGATCAGGGCAAGCAGGAGGCCGGCCTGCTCACTGGTGGAAAGCGGCCCGCGCATCTGTCCCATGGCTACTTCATCGAGCCGGCGGTGTTCGATGAGCCAGCGGACAACAGCCGCATCTGGCGCGAGGAAATCTTCGGCCCGGTGCTTTGCGTGAAGCGCTTCAAGACCGAGGCCGACGCCCTGCGCATGGCCAACGACAGCCGCTTCGGCCTCGCCGCCGCGGTGATGAGCGCCGATCTGGACCGCGCCGCGCGGGTGGCCAACGGCCTGCGTGCCGGCATCGTCTGGGTCAACTGCTCGCAGCCCACCTTTACCCAGGCACCCTGGGGCGGCATGAAGCAGAGCGGCATCGGCCGCGAGTTGGGCCGCTGGGGGCTGGAGAATTACCTGGAGGTGAAGCAGGTGACCGAGTACCGCAGCCAGGAGCCTTGGGGGTGGTACATCAAATAGCGAGGATTGCGTGTGCATTCCTCTGTGGGGGCGAATTCATTCGCTGAGGGCAGCGCAGCTGCCTCCATTTGCCTCGGCAGGGCAGGTCTGCGGCCTCCATAGCGATTGAAATCGCCCCCACAAAAGGTTGCCCCCTACAGGAACCGCGGACGACTCGTCTCCGCCAGTTGCCGCTTCAACCGTGCCACTTCGGTCATGTCGGTGATCACCAGGCACACGCGCTCCACCTTGCCGCCCGCGGCGGCAAGGGGCAGGACGGTGAGGTTCTGGTACATGAAATCCTCTTCGCCGGTGATCGGCCGGTAGTTGTCGAAGCGGATCAGGTAGGGCCGCTGCTCCCACAGGCTGAAGGCGCGGGTACCGAGTTGCAGCACGCTGTCCACCTTGCGTCGCAGCCAGTTGCGGTCGATCTCCGGGAACAGCTCGAAGAAGTTCTTGCCGTGTACCCGGTCGGGGCCGAGGCCCGAATGGTTTTCCATGAAGCTGTTCCACACCTCGACGTGGTACTGGCGGTCCAGGACCACCACACCGACGTCCAGGCATTGGACGATATCGAGCAGCCAGTGGAGTTCCTTGAAATCGATCTGTGCCGGCATGGGTCAGTCCATCAGGTAGTGGATCTTCTGGGTCAGGCGTGCGATGGAGGTTTCGGTGAAGAGCAGCAGCAGATCGAAGTGCAGGTTGTGGTCTTCGATGGCGTAGCTGATCTCCACGGCCAGCGTCTTGCGCCAGCGCCGGTTGTTGAGCTGGAACAGCCGTTCGATGGAGCTGTGCCGGCCGAGCAGTTGCGGATGGCCCTGGGAGAAGCGCACGTCGATCTGCTCGGCGATGCCGGCCAGGCACGCGCCGATCAGGATGCTCGCCAGGTCCAGCTGGATCTCCGCCTCCTCGTTCTCGCCCTGGGGCCGGCAGCCGAGCAGGCGCGCCACCTCGGCGCTCTCGGCATCGTGGAACAGCAGCAGCGCCTCGCCGGCGATGGATTCGCCGATGAAGCCCTGGCACACCGCCGACAGCCGTTCGCCGCGCTGGGCATCGGCCAGGGCCATGTGCAGTTCGCTGACTTCGAAGAGGTTGACGTTGGGCACCGGCAACTGCACGAACACCCCGAGCACCCGCGCCAGCAGGGCGGCGGCGCGGCCCATGGCGACGTTGCTGACCTCGCGCAGGGCATCGCGGAAATTCACCCGCAGGTCCGGATCGGTGCGCACCGGGATGCCGCTCACCGGGCTGGTGGACGGCGCCGGGCGCAGCAGGCCCAGGCGGATCAGGGTATCCCGCAGCTCGTCGGGGTCGGCCGGCTTGCGGATGAAGGCCAGGGCGCCGAGCTCGTGAACGCGGCGCTGGGCTTCTTCCTGGATGTCGCCGGAAATCACCACCACCCGGGACTTCAGCCCCTCGGCGCGGATGCGGCTGAGAACCTGGTAGCCATCCATCACCGGCATGGTCAGGTCCAGCAGGACCACCTGGCCCTGGCCCTGGCGGATCGCCTCAAGGGCTTCTTCGCCGTTGCTCGCCTGGGTGATATGCACCGGCCAGTCCAGCGGCAGCGCGCGAATCAACTGCTTGCGCGCCATCATCGAGTCGTCGCAGACGAGGAGGGGAATCACCTTGGGGGCACCGCGTGGAGAAAGCTGGGCTCTGGGCAAGCATAGACGCTGGCCGCGTGCCAGCCGACACCTCGCGGCCAGCTTCCGATCAGCAGTTTCGTTCGAAGCGCCGAGCGGTCGCCCGTCAGCCCCGCGACAACCAGCCGAGCACGCCACGCCCGGCGGCACGGCCGCTGGCGAAGCAGGCGGTGAGCAGGTAGCCGCCGGTGGGCGCTTCCCAGTCGAGCATCTCGCCGGCGCAGAACACTCCCGGCAGTTGCTTGAGCATCAGGCTTTCATCCATCGCCTCGAAGGGCACGCCACCGGCCGAACTGATGGCTTCGTCCAGGGGGCGCGCCCGTACCAGCGTCAGCGGCAGGGCCTTGATCACGGTGGCCAGGCGCGCGGGGTCGAGGAAATCGTCCTTGGCCGACAGCTCCCGCAACAGGCCGGCGCGGGCACCGTCGATGCCCAGTTGGCTATGCAGATGCTTGGCCATGGAGCGTGAACCGCGTGGGCGCGCCAGGGCCCGGGTGACCTTGTCCACAGAGTGGTTGGGCAAAAGGTCCAGGTGCAGGGTGGCGCTGCCGGTGGCGTTGATCCGTTCGCGGATGGCGGCGGATAGGGCGTAGATCAGGCTGCCTTCCACGCCGTTGTCGGTCAGCACGAATTCACCCAGGCGCGGTGCCTGGTCATCCAGGCGGATGGCCGTCGACTTGATTGGCGCGCCGGCGAATTTCTCTCGCAACAGCGGGCTCCAGCCGGCCACTTCGAAACCGCAATTGCTGGGTTGCAGCGGCGCGATGGTCACGCCGCGCTGTTCCAGCAGCGGTACCCAGGCGCCGTCCGATCCCAGCCGTGCCCAGCTGCCACCGCCGAGCGCCAGCACGCAGGCGTCGGCGCGGACATGCGTTTCAGCGGCGGGCGTTGCAATGCGCAGGGCGCCGTCTTCGGCCCAGCCCGACCAGCGGCTGCGGGTGTGGATGAGCACACCTTGCTCGCGCAGGCGCTTGAGCCAGGCGCGCAGCAGTGGTGCGGCCTTCATGTCGGTGGGAAAGACCCGGCCCGAGGTGCCGACGAAGGTGTCGATACCCAGACCGTGAATCCAGGCGCACAAGGCGTCGGCGCCGAACTCCTCCAGTAACGCGCCCACCTCATTGCAGCGTGCGCCGTAACGGCCAACGAAGGCGGTCTTCGCTTCCGAATGGGTGATGTTCATCCCGCCCACGCCGGCCAGCAGGAACTTGCGGCCCACCGAGGGCATGGCATCGAACAACTCCACCCGCGCGCCGCCCTGTGCCAGGACTTCGGCGGCCATCAGGCCGGCAGGGCCGCCACCGATAACGGCGACGAAGGGGGAGGATGCGTTCATGGGTGGAGTCGGGTGGGAAATGGAAGAGGGCGCATTCTAATGCACAGGAGTCGGGCGGACACGGCAGTTTGTGGGGGCGAATGCATTCGCGATGGCCGCCGAAGCTGCCCCGAGGCGCCTCGCAGGGCAGGCCTGCGGCCTGCTTTCGCGAATGAATTAGCTCCTACAGCTCGGAGGGCGGGTTTCCCAACCCCATCTCCCGCCATACCTTGTCGGCGCTGTGGTGCAGGATGCCGTGCCGCCTTGCCAGGGCGGCGCGGTCCTTGTCGTAGCCTCCGCCGATCACGCCCACCACCGGGATATCGCGCCCCAGGCAATGGCGGATCACCCGTTCATCGCGCTCGGCCACGCCGGCGTCGGTGAGTTGCAGGTAGCCCAGGGCATCGTCCTTGTGCACATCCACGCCGGCGTCGTAGAGCACCAGGTCCGGCTGGTAGAGCGGCAGCAGGTAGTTAAGTGCGTCGTCCACCACCTGCAGGTAGTCGACGTCGCCCATGCCCATGGGCAGGGGAATGTCCCAATCGCTCTCGGCCTTGCGCGCGGGGAAGTTTTTCTCGCAGTGCAGGGAGACGGTGATGGCCTCCGGGGTATCGGCCAGCAAGCGTGCGGTGCCGTCGCCCTGGTGCACGTCGCAGTCGAAGACCAGCACCCGCTGCACCTTGCCCGCTTCCAGCAGGTAACGGCTGATCACCGCCAGGTCGTTGAAGATGCAGAAACCCGCCGCATGGTCGAAGTGGGCGTGATGGGTGCCACCGGCCAGGTGGCAGGCCAGGCCGTGTTCAAGTGCCAGGTCGGCGGCCAGCAGCGAACCGCCCACGGCGCGCACCGTGCGTCGCGCCAGTGGTTCGCTCCAGGGGAGGCCTAGGCGGCGCTGTTCCTCGCGGCCCAGGTCGCCGTCGAGGAAACGTCGGATGTAATTGGGGCAATGGGCGAGCGCGAGCACCTCGGGCGGGCAGATGTCCGGGCGGTGCAGGCGCGCGTCGGTGGTCAGGCCGCTGTCCAGCAGGTGCTCGTAGAGCAGGCGGAACTTCTCCATGGGAAAACGGTGATCCGCCGGAAAGGGCGGACTGTAGTCGTCGTGGTAGACCAGCGGCAGGAACATCGATCGGCACTCGGGGGGGACGCAGGGCAGTATTATGGGCCCTTGGAACCACGTTCAAGAGTAAGCCCCGTGCCCCCGATCGAACTGCATACCCCGCGCCTGCACCTGCGTGCCTGGCGCGACGATGATCTGACGGCCTTCGCCGAACTCAATGCCGACCCCGAGGTGATGCACCACTTCCCCGCCTGCATGAGCCGGGAACAAAGCGATGCCCTGGCGGCACGCATCCACCAGCACACCCGGCAATACGGTTTCGGCCAGTGGGTGGTCGAGCACCGCGGGGACGGCGGCTTTGTCGGCGTCGTCGGCCTGCAGAATGTGAATTTCGACCAGCACTTCACTCCGGCTGTGGAAATCGGCTGGCGTCTGATGCCGCGCTACTGGGGGCAGGGCCTGGCCAGCGAGGCGGCGCAGGCGGCCTTGGCGTTCGGCTTCGAGTCCATGCAACTGACGGAGATCGTGGCGTTCACCGTTCCGGGCAACCGCCGCTCCCAGGCGGTGATGACGCGTATCGGGATGCAGCGCGACCTGCAGGGCGACTTCGAGCATCCGCTCCTGCCCGAGGGCCATCCGCTGCGCCTCCATCTGCTCTACCGCCTGGGCCGAGCCGAATGGGAAGCCTTGCGATGAGCGATGCCGTGCGTGCCTACCACGCGCTCAGCAAGCACCGCCCGGACCGCTTCGCGCCCGGCCCCGGCCAGCTCGACTGGGCGACCCAGCCGGCGCCCTTCCGCCGCTATGCCGGGGCGCGCCTGCTGGAGTTGTGGCACCGCCCGCTGGAAGAGACGCCGGCCTACGATGCGGTGTTCGCCGCCCCGGTCGGCGCGCCGGCCCACCTGAATCGCGCGAGCCTGTCGCAGCTGCTCTACGACAGCCTGGCCATCTCCGCCTGGAAGGAGGCAGGTGCGAGCCGATGGGCGCTGCGGGTCAATCCGTCGTCCGGCAACCTGCATCCCACCGAGGCCTACCTGCTGTTGCCGGCGGGCACGCTGGAGGAGGGCGCCCTGCTGGCCCACTACGCTGCGGACGTCCATGGACTGGAAATCCGCAGCCAGTTGCCGGCGCCCCTGGCCGAGCTGTTGTCCGCAGCGCTGCCGGCGGATGGTTTCCTGCTGGGGCTCGCCAGCATTCCCTGGCGCGAAGCCTGGAAGTACGGAGAGCGCGCCTACCGCTACTGCCAGCACGATCTGGGCCACGCCCTGGCGGCCCTGGCCATCGCTGCCAGTGCCCTCGGCTGGCAGGTGCGGGTGATGGGCGGAGTCGCTGAACAATCCCTGGATGCCCTGCTGGGGCTGGACCGGCGCGGCTTCGTCGAGCGCGAGTACGCCGATGTGCTGCTGTGGGTAGGCCCGGCGCAGAAAAAGGAATTCGCCCTTGGCCAGCCGCTGCAGGATGGCCTCGCCGCGCTGGAGCTGCATGGCTCGCCCAATCGCCTGTCCCGCGAGCAGCGCCACTGGCCCGAACTGGAGCGGGTCCACCAACTGTGCCGTGCGCCGCGCCAGCCCCTGGCCGACTGGCGCGCGGCCGAAGCCCACGCGGCTGCGGATAACCCCGGACTGCCGTTGCGCCCGCTGTTGCACCGCCGGCGCAGCGCCCAATCCATGGATGGCCGCAGCGGCATCCAGGCTGACCTGCTACTGGCCTGGCTGCGCCGCCTGATGCCGGCCAACTCGCCAGTGCCCTTCGCCAGCCTTGGCGATGCGCGGGTCGACCTGCTGCTGTTCGTCCATCGCGTCCAGGGCATGGCGCCGGGCCTCTACTGGCTGGCCCGCGGGGCCGCCGCGCAAAGCGAACTGGCCCAGGGCCTGCGCGAGGATTTCCTCTGGCAGCGGGCCAGCGACGAGCTGCCGCTGTACCGCCTGCTGGAAGGCGATGCCCGTGGCCTGGCGGGCTTTCTCTCCTGCGGCCAGGACATCGCCGCCGACGGCTGCGTCGCCCTGGCCATGCTGGCCCGTTTCGACGCCGCCCTGGAGCAGGGCGCCTGGCGTTATCCGCGCCTGTACTGGGAGTGCGGGCAAATCGGCCAGTTGCTCTATCTGGAGGCCGAGGCGGCCGGGCTGTCCGGCACCGGTATCGGCTGTTACTTCGACGATTCGGTGCATGAATTGCTGGAAATGGCCGACAGTCGCTGGCAAAGCCTTTACCATTTCACCATTGGCCGCGCGCTGTGGGACGAGCGCCTGACGACGCTGCCGGCCTATCCCGAACTACGACGACCGCCCCGGCCATGACCGGAGCGGCAGCCTTGCAGAGGAGAACTCCATGACCCAGGTGCTCGACGAGCTGGTCGCGTTGCTGAGCCTCGAATCCATCGAAGAGAATCTGTTCCGCGGCGTCAGCCAGGACCTGGGCTTCCGCCAGCTGTTCGGCGGCCAGGTGCTCGGCCAGTCGCTCTCCGCCGCCAGCCAGACGGTCGAGCCCGAGCGCCATGTGCATTCCCTCCACGGTTACTTCCTGCGCCCCGGCGACGCCTCCCTGCCGGTGGTCTACTCGGTGGAGCGGGTGCGTGATGGCGGCAGCTTCAGCACTCGCCGCGTCACCGCCATCCAGAAGGGGCAGCAGATCTTCACCTGCAGCGCGTCCTTCCAGCAGGACGAAGAAGGCTTCGAGCATCAGCTGACCATGCCCGAGGTGCCGGGGCCGGAGAACCTGCCGAGCGAGCTGGAACTGGCGCGAAAGAATGCGCACCTGCTGTCCGAGCGCGTGCGCGACAAGTTCCTCTGCGCCAAGCCCATCGAGATCCGCCCGGTCACCGTGGAAAATCCGTTCGCCCCGCGTCCGGGCGAGCCGGTGAAGCACGTCTGGTTCCGCGCCGATGGCAGCCTTCCGGACATCCCGGCGATCCACAAGTACATCCTCGCCTACGCCTCGGACTTCGGCCTGCTGACCACCTCCATGCTTCCCCACGGCGTGTCGGTCTGGCAGCGGTTCATGCAGGTGGCCAGCCTCGACCATGCCCTGTGGTTCCACCGCGACCTGCGCGCGGACGACTGGTTGCTCTACTCCATGGACAGCCCCTGGGCCGGCAATTCCCGTGGCTTCTCCCGCGGCAGCATCTTCAACCGCGCCGGCCAACTGGTGGCCTCGGTGGCCCAGGAAGGCCTGACCCGCCTGCGTGAGGATTGGAAGTGACGGTTCCGGGCGCCGCGCTTGGGCGATACCGCCACTGGGTGTTCGACATGGACGGCACCCTGACCATTGCCGTGCATGACTTTGCCGCGATCCGCGAGGCCCTGGACATCCCGCCGGAGGACGACATTCTCCACCACCTCGCCGCCCTGCCCGAGGTCGAGGCCGCTGCCAAGCACGCCTGGCTGCTGGAGCACGAACGGGAGCTGGCGCTGAACGCCCAGCCCGCCGACGGCGCCATCGAACTGGTGCGCGAACTGCATCAGCGTGGCTGCCAACTCGGCATCCTCACCCGCAATGCCCACGAACTGGCCCTGCTGACCCTGGAGGCCATCGGGCTGGGCGACTGCTTCGCTACCGATGACATCCTCGGCCGCGGCGAAGCCCCCCCAAAACCCCACCCCGGCGGCCTGCTGCACCTGGCCGGGCGCTGGCGGGCCCCGCCCCGCGAGCTGGTGATGGTGGGTGACTACCGCTTCGACCTCGACTGCGGCCGCGCCGCAGGGGCCGCAACCGTGCTGGTCAACCTGCCGGAAAACCCCTGGCCGGAACTGGCGGACTGGTTTGCGCGGGATTGTGGGGAGTTGTTGGAGATGGTTCGTTCCTGAAGAACTCATCGGTTGTCCACGGAGGGATGACTCATGCACAAGACAAAGCTCGATGAAGAGCACCTCGAATTCACCCGTGCGCTCAGGCGCTCTTCCACTGATGCCGAACAGTGTCTCTGGCGACATCTGCGGGGGCGGCAATTAGTGGGACTCAAGTTCCGTCGCCAGCACCCGGTTGGTCCGTATGTTCTCGATTTCTATTGCCAGGAGATGTGCGTGGCAGTGGAACTCGACGGCGGGCAGCACTACGCGGATCCGGAGCGGGATCAATTGCGCGATAGCTGGCTGGCAGGACAGGGGATTCAGGTGTTGCGCTTCAGTTCGAGAGAGGCGTTGCTGGAGACGGGGGCGGTGTTGGAAAAGATTCTGCTGGTGGCGTCGGAGCTGTAGCCGGGCTTCCCTCTCCCAGAGGGAGAGGGGGCAGTCCTGCGCGGAGATGGGCTGTAAGTCACCCCTCTCCCTCCGGGAGAGGGGCCGGGGGTGAGGGTAACGTCAGGCTGCTCGGACTCCGACTTAAAGCCTCGCCGTCGAAAACGTATCGCAGCGCCCCACTTCCCCCTTCTCGAACCCTATCTTGAACCAGCGCACCCGCTGCGCCGAGGTTCCGTGGGTGAAGGAGTCCGGCACCACCTGGCCACGGCCCTGGCGCTGCAGGCGGTCGTCGCCGATGGCGTTGGCGGCGTTCAGGGCTTCTTCCAGGTCGCCGGGCTCCAGCCAGTTGAGGCGTTTCTGCGCGTGGTAGGCCCAGACGCCGGCCAGGCAGTCGGCCTGGAGTTCCTGGCGCACCAGCAGGCCGTTGTCGCCTTCCACCTTTTCGCCGCGCTGGCGGGCGGCGTTGACCTTCGCGGAGACGCCCAGAAGGGTCTGCACGTGGTGGCCCACTTCATGGGCGATCACGTAGGCCTGGGCGAAGTCGCCGGCGGCCTGGAAGCGGCTGGCCATTTCCTCGAAGAAGTCCAGATCCAGGTAGACCTTGCGATCGCCCGGACAATAGAACGGGCCGACCGCCGAGGAGGCGAAGCCGCAGGCCGATTGCACGCCGCCGTTGAACAGCACCAGGGTAGGATCCTGGTACTGGCGGCCGGCGGCCTGGAAGATCGAGCGCCAGGTGTCCTCGGTGTCACCGAGGATGGCGCGGACGAACTCGCGCTCCTCCGGGGTGCCTGATGGCATGGCCGACTGCTGTTGCGGATTGACCGAGGCGTTCTGCTGGGTGATCTGGCCGAGGATCTGCAGCGGGTCCTCGCCCATCAGCAGGGCGACTACCACCACAATCGCGATTCCGCCCAGGCCCAGCCCCTTGCCTCCGCCCAGGCGCATGCCGCCGCCACCCACGCCTCCGGCGTCTTCCACATTGTCGCTACGACGCGCTCGTTGCCAGCGCATGACCGTTCTCCACACAAAGTGCGAGTTATTCAGTGTTGACGCTGGCGGCGGGTGCCGCCAGACCGGTCGTCAGCCGAGCTCCGCCAGGGGCGGCAGCAGGCGAGCGTGGGCCAGTAGTTGAACCTCGCCGCCCACCAGCACATTGCCGGCGGCGGCGACGCACACATCGAGCCGGCTCGGGCGGCCGAGGAAGCGGCCCTGGGCCAGGGCGAAGGGCTGGCCGGGGCGCTCCAGCCCCTGGGCTACGCGCCAGGCGGCCACCGGTCCTGCGGCACTGCCGGTGGCGATGTCTTCCACCACGCCGAGCGGGTCCCAGGTGCGGCCTTCACGGGCATCCACGTCCATCAGGAAGACGAAGGCGGCGCCAATGCCGGCCAGCGCCTCATCCAGTGAATCGCGCTGCTTCGCCGCCGCCAGCCCGGCTGCAGTCACCGGTAACAGCAGGTAGGGCAGGCCAGTGCTGACCACCTGGGCCGGATAGCGGCGGTCGCGCTCGCTGCCGAAGGCCGCGGCGAAGGTGTCGGCGGCAGCATCGTCCAGCACCTGGCCGAATTCTGCCGGCCCCTGGTCCATCTCGGCATAGAAGCCCTTGCCGTGACGGCGGGTAGCGATGCGCACCTGTTTCTCCGGCAGCTGCAGCAGCCACTCGGCGTCGGACCTGCCGCCATGCAGCTGATGCAACAGCGCGGCGGCGCCGAGGATGGGGTGGCCGGCGAAGGGCAGTTCTTCTTCCACCGTGAATACCCGTGCGGAGAAGGCGTTGTGGGTATCCAGCGGCGCCAGGAAGATCGACTCGAACTGCTTGAGCTCGCGGGTCAGCTCCTGCATGGCGGCGGGGGAAAGGCCGCGGCAATCGGGGAAGACGGCCAGGCCATTGCCGGCCAGGACCCGTTCGGCGAACACATCGACTTGCCAGTATTCCATTTCAGGCTCCAGGGAAATGAAAACGGCCGCACCAGGCGGCCGTTGCGTGAACGCGTGGATTCAGCGTGCAGGATACTCGCTGAGTACGCTGAGCTTGCCACCCTGGGCGACGCCGACCACCTGGTAGGCGTCCTGGCGGTCACCCATTTCCATACCCGGGGAGCCAATGGGCATGCCCGGTACGGCGGCGCCCAACAGGTCGGGACGCTCGCGCAGCTTGAGTACGTCGCTGGCCGGTACGTGCCCTTCGACGAACTTGCCGTCCACCACGCCGGTGTGGCACGAGCCGAGCTGGTAGGGCACGCCGACGCGCATCTTCACCGCGGTCATGTTGGTTTCCTCGTGGTCGCGGACCTGGATGCCGTTGTCCCGCAGATGGCTGATCCATTCCTTGCAGCAGCCGCAGTTGGGATCGCGGTAGACGTCCATGGTGATGGGGTCGGCGGCCTGGGCGATGCCGGCGAGCAGGGTGGTGAGCAGGAGGAGGGAACGCATGTGAACTCCTTGCGGCCAGGTGGGCCGGAGACAAAGAAAGGCAGCATAGCTCCGCACCGACCCTGTCCCAAGCACAGGTCTGTTTCAGACTGTTCCCGAGCGGCCTATGCTTTTTCTGACCTTTGCGCGAGATTCGCCGATGCTCTTCACCCGCCTCCTGCTTGGCCTGCAGGCGCTGATCCTGGCCGTCTTCGGCCTGGCCTACTTCATTCGCCCGGAAGAAATGGCCAGCTTCAGCGGCATGCTGCTGATGGACCCCTCCGCGGTCACCGATGTGCGTGCCTGGTACGGCTGCCTGCCGCTCGGCATCGCCGCATTCCTCCTCCTATCGCAGCTGCGCCTGCAACTGGCGCGCGCCGCGCTGGACCTGCTGGTGCTGGTCTACGTCGCCCTCGCCCTGGGGCGGGTCAGTGGGCTCTGGCTGGACGGCAGCCTGGGGCAGACTTTCAACCTCTATGCGCTGCTGTTCGAGGTGGTATCGGCGGGCCTCGCCTTCGCTGCTCTGCGCAGGCTGGATGGCTGATATGTCCGAAAGCGATATCACTATCTTCACTTCGAATTTCTAGAAAAATCGCCTTTATAAGGGCGAGGAGCACACCTCTTCTCGCCCTGAAAGAGGACTGTCCCGATGAATGCCAAAACCGAAACCGCGATCTTCCCAAGGGCGCCTGCATTACCGCCATGGGCGAGATTCCCGGTGACCGCGCCTTCAAGTTGAACGCCCTGGGCGGTGCCGCCGAGTGGGACCTGCTGGGCAACAACTGGATCGCCGACAGCAACGGCGATGTGCGTTGGTAGCTGGATATCGAGCAGATCCTCGACCCCTATCGCGGCGAACGGCTGGAAACCCTCGGCAAGGCCGCGCTCCAGCTCGCGGAAGGCGGGCAGAAACAGGACGGCACCGCTGCCAACGAACGGCTCGAAGGCGACCTGCCTTTCGGCGATACCCGCGGCGTCGGCACCGGCCGCCGTTGGGCCCACGTCCACGCCATCGACTACGACGCCAGCGACGGCAGCATCATCGGTTCCGCCCGCCACCAGGGCGTGGTGAAGATCGGTCGCAACACGCAGGTGAAGTGGATTCTCGCCTCGCCCCAGGGCTCTCCGTCGGATGGGGCGGACGGCGTTCCGCGAGCTTGCGAAACCCATCAATTCTGCAGCATGGTTTTCGCTCCGCTCTACCCATCCTGCATTCAGGATTGAGTCACCCCTCTCCCGGAGGGAGAGGGGTGGGTTGGGGGTCAGCGCCGCTCCAGCAGCACGCCCGATTCCATGTGGTGCGTGTAGGGGAACTGGTCGAACAGGGCGCAGCGCACCACTTTGTGGGTGTCGCTGAGCTGCTGGATGTTCGCCGCCAGGGTCTCCGGGTTGCAGGAGATGTAGAGGATGCGGTCGAAGCGGCGGGTCAGTTCGCAGGTGTCCGGGTCCATGCCGGCGCGGGGCGGATCGACGAAGACGCTGCCGAACGCGTAGCCCTTGAGGTCGATGCCGGCCAGGCGGCGGAACGGGCGGACCTCGTTCAGCGCCTCGGTCAGCTCCTCGGCGGACAGGCGCACCAGGGTGACGTTATCCACAGCGTTGTCGGCCAGGTTGGCCAGGGCGGCGTTCACCGAGGTCTTGCTGATCTCGGTGGCCAGCACCTTGCGCGCGCGGGTGGCCAGCGGCAGGGTGAAGTTGCCGTTGCCGCAGTACAGCTCCAGCAGGTCGTCCTGGCGTTCGCCCAGCACATCGAAGGCCCAGCCCAGCATCTTCTGGTTCACCTCGCCGTTGGGCTGGGTGAAGGCGCCTTCCGGCTGGCGATAACGGAACACGCGGCCGGCGACGGTCAGTTCTTCCTCGACATAGTCGCGGCCGATGACGATGCGCTTGCCCTTGGAGCGGCCCACCAGGCTCACGCCGAGGTCCGCGGCGAGCTTTTCGGCTTCGGCCTGCCAGGCCTCGTCCAGCGGACGGTGGTAGCAGAGGGTGATCAGCGCATCGCCGGCCAGGGTGGTGAGGAACTCCACCTGGAACAGCTTGAACGACAGCACCTGGCTTGCCTGCCAACCCGCCTTGAGACGCGGCATCAGTTCATTGATACGGCGGCTGGCGATAGGGAAGTCCTCGATCAGTACCGGGGTGAACTTGTCGCCGGCCTCGAACATCGCGTAGTGGCGGTTCTCATTGCCGGTCTCGCGCCACAGGCGGAACTCGGCACGCAGACGGTAATGCTCGCGGGGGGACTCGAAGACTTCCGGTTCCGGGGCGTCGAAGGGCGCCAGCAGCGCCTTCAGGCGCTGCGTCTTCTCGGTGAGCTGGGCGGCGTAGGCCGCCGGGTCGAACTGGGGACGACTCATCAGTGGAAGAAACCCATCTTGATAACGAAGAGCACGGCCAGGACCACCAGCGCCGGGCTGAGTTCCTTGTAGCGGCCAGCCAGGGTCTTGATCGCGGCCCAGGCGATGAAGCCGAAGGCGATGCCGTCGGCGATGGAGTAGGTGAACGGCATGGCCAGGGCGGTGATCAGCACCGGCGCGGCGGTGGTCAGGTCGTGCCAGTCGATCTCGGCCAGGCCCGAGGCCATCAGCACGGCGACGAAGAACAGCGCCGGCGCGGTGGCGAAGGCCGGCACGCTACCCGCCAGCGGCGAGAGGAACAGGGCCAGCAGGAACAGCACGGCGACCACCAGGGCGGTGAGGCCGGTGCGGCCGCCGGCGCTGACGCCCGCGGCGGACTCGATGTAGCTGGTGGTGGTGGAGGTGCCCAGCAGGGAACCGCCCATGGCCGCGGTGGAGTCGGCGATAAGCGCGCGGCCCATCTTCGGCATGTAGCCGTCGGCGCGCATCAGGCCGGCCTTCTTGGCCACAGCGATGAGGGTGCCGGAGTTGTCGAACAGGTCGACGAAGAGGAAGGCGAAGATCACGCTCACCAGGCCGATTTCCAGAGCGCCCGCGATGTCCAGCTGGAGGAAGGTGGGGGCCAGCGACGGCGGCATGGAGAAGATGCCGCCGAACTGGGAAACGCCCAGCGCGATGCCGGCGATGGTCACCGCGAGGATGCCGATCAGCACGGCGCCGGTCACCTTGCGTGCTTCGAGGGCGACGATCAGGAAGAAGCCGAGCACGGCGAGGATCGGCTCGGGCTTGGTCAGGTCCCCGACTGTCACCATGGTCACCGGGTGGGCGGTGACGATGCCGGCTTTCTGCAGGGCGATCAGTCCGAGGAACAGGCCGATGCCGGCGGCGATGGCCGAGCGCAGCTCCAGCGGGATGCTGTTGATGATCCATTCGCGGATCTTGAAGATCGACAGCAGGAAGAACATGCAGGCGGAGAGGAATACCGCGCCCAGGGCCACCTGCCAGGTGTGTCCCATCTGCAGCACCACGGTGTAGGTGAAAAAGGCGTTCAGGCCCATGCCGGGAGCCAGGGCGATGGGGTAGTTGGCGATCAGCGCCATGATGGCCGAGCCGATGGCTGCAGCCAGGCAGGTGGCGACGAACACCGCGCCCTTGTCCATGCCGGTCTCGCCGAGGATGGCCGGGTTGACGAAGAGGATGTAGGCCATCGTCAGGAAGGTCGTCAGACCCGCCAGGACCTCGGTGCGCACATTGGTGTCGTGCGCCTTGAGTTGGAACAGCTTTTCCAGCATGTGTGGCTCCCCGTGACGCAGTGCGTCGTTGTCATTCAGCTGGCGAAAAGAAAAGCACAAATGCACGGCGCGCGCGGGCGCCATGGACTTTTCTCTGCCAGTCTGGAAAAAGGCGCGCATCATACCAGCTCACCCGGGAGCGGTGAATTTGTGACCGGACGGACAGCTTCGGTTTCCAGGAACAGGAGAATGCCATGCAAACCCAACCCCATCTCCAGGCCCTGCTCGCCGTCGCCGAAGGCGTGGAAGACCTGGAAACCGTGACCCTGATCGACGTGCTGCGGCGCGCCGAGATCAAGACAGTGGTTGCGAGCATCGAAACCCGCCGCATGATCACCCTGGCCCGCGGCACCCGCCTGACCGCCGACACCATGCTGCTGGACGTGCTGGCCCAGGACTACGACCTGATCGTGCTGCCCGGCGGCATGCCCGGTGCCCAGCGCCTGGGCGAACACGAGCCGCTGGGTGAAAAGGTCCGTGAACAGGCCAAGGCCGGCCGCTTCTTCGCCGCCATCTGTGCATCCCCGGCCATGGCCCTGCAGCCTTTCGGTGTGCTGCGCCAACGCCGCATGACCTGCTACCCGAGCTTCAGCGACCGCCTTTCCGGCTGCACCTTCGTCGACCAGCCAGTGGTGGTGGACGGCAATTGCATCACGGCCCAGGGCCCGGGCAGCGCCCTGGCCTTCGCCCTGACCCTGGTGGAGCAGTTGTGCGGCAAGGCCAAGCGCAACGAGATCGCCAAGGCGATGCTGGTTGGCTGAGGGTTGATCTGCAGGGGATTTCCTGTGGGAGCGAATTCATTCGCGATGGGGGATTGATGGGTATCGCTCCGCTCAATCCATCCTACGAGGGCCGATCAGCCCGTAGGTTGGTGCACAGCGCAGCGAAGCCCAACGATCAGCTGCCCATCAGTGCAGCTTGTCCCGCTTGGCCAGGCTCGGGAACAGCTTCATCCACAGCCCGGTCACCAGCAGCGTACCCACGCCGCCCATGACCACCGCCGGAACGGTGCCGAACCAGGCGGCGGTGACGCCGGACTCGAACTCACCCAGCTGGTTGGAAGCGCCGATGAACAGGCCGTTAACTGCGCTGACCCGGCCGCGCATCTCGTCCGGGGTATGCAATTGCACGAAGGCGCCACGAATCACCATGCTGATCATGTCGGCCGCGCCGAGCACGGCGAGCACTGCCAGCGAGAACCAGAAGGACGTGGACAGGCCGAAGGCGATGGTCGCCACGCCGAACACGCCCACCGAGGTGAACATGATCCGGCCGACATTGCGCTCGATGGGGAAGCGCGCCAGCCAGAAGGACATCAGCAGGGCGCCGACCGCCGGGGCCGAGCGCAGCAGGCCCAGGCCCCAGGGGCCGGTGAGCAGGATGTCCTTGGCGAACACCGGGAGCAGGGCGGTGGCACCTCCCAGCAGCACGGCGAAGAGGTCCAGCGAGATGGCTCCGAGAATGTCCGGACGGCTGCGGATGAAACGGATGCCCGCCAGCAGGTTCTCCAGGTTTGCCGGGGCCTTGTTGGCCTGCTGCTGGCTGCTCGACAGGCCGAGCATCAGGGCGCAGGCGGCGATATAGAGGATGGCCGTCGGTCCGTACACCCACAGGCTGCCGAAGGCGTAGAGCAGGCCACCGAGCGCCGGCGCGACGATGGTCGCCGCCTGCATGGCCGAGGCCGAGGCGGCCACCGCGCGGGGGAACAGTTCCTTGGGCACCACGTTGGGCAGCAGCGCCTGGGTGGCCGGCATCTCGAAGGCGCGCGCGGCACCGAGGACGAAGGCCATGAGGAAGATCAGCTCGCGGCTGGCGCTGTCGGTGGTGCTGGCAAATACCAATACCCCGGCCACCAGGGCCTGCAGCACCTGGCAGATGGCGGCGACGCGGCGGCGGTCGAAGCGGTCGGCCACATGTCCGGTGTGGAGCATGAACAACACGCGCGGCAGGAACTCCACCAGACCGACGAGGCCCAGATCGAGCACGTTGCCGGTGAGTTCATAGATGTGCCAGCCGATGGCGACCGTGATCATCTGGAAGCCGCTGGCCGTGCAGACCCGGGCAAACCAGAACGCCAGGAAGGGGCGGTGGTGGCGTAAGAGGAGGGGCTGGGACATTTGCGAAATTACTTAGGCAGCTATCGATGGCGAAGCCTAGCATGCGGCTGAAACATGCGGTTGCATTTGGCGAACAAAGCGTTCGGTCACCGAGTTCCTCGTCAGAATTTTCTGACCTGTAAGACAATTTTTCTTTGTCTGCGTCAGGCTTTTCGTTAAGATTTGACCTCCGAGTCAGGTAAATCCCACCGACTATTCTTGCTACGACCCTTCTCCCGAGGAAGGGCCGACAACCGCTTATTGCACAAAGAATGGCGCCGGCTGCGTCCAGCGCCACGAGGAACGGGCATGTCCACTCCTGAAATATCCCGCCGCGCCTTCCTCCAAGGCAGCGTCGTCGCCGGTATCGGCATCACTCTCGCGCCGCTCGGCAGCAAGGCTTTTGCCGCGCTGTTCGAAGAACAGGTCACCCGTGGCCCCGAGCCCTGGCACACCGCTGGCGGGCAGGCCCGTGGGCGGATCGATGGTGTCAGCAAGGTCTGCGGCGGCAAGGTGTTCGCCCGCGACATCCGCGCCAAGGACATGCCCGGTTGGCCGCAGCAGCAGGGCCATGCGCTGCTGATCAAGGCCACCCGCGCCGACCACCTGTACCAGGGCATCGACCTGTCGATGCTGGGGGATGAGCTGAAGCCCGACCGCGTGGTGACCGCCGCGGACCTGGCCCGGGACGGCATCGCCTTCCCCGAAGGCCACAGCCCGGACCCATTCCTGCCGGAAGGTCAGGTGCCCATGTTCATCGGCCATCCGGTGGCGCTGCTGATCTGGAAGGACTTCGACCGTTATCGCCGGGCCAAGAACATCCTCAAGTTCAACGAGAAAGTGGTGCGCTACGGTGCCCAGGCTCCGTTGTTCCAGCGCGATCCCTACGGCAGCTTCCGCTTCGTCCGCGTTGGCGGCGCCACGCCGTTCGAGCCGGATACCTTCTCCAGCCTGAAGGACAGCATGCTGTTCCCGCTGATCCGCGAGCGCAAACCCACCTGGGGCGCCGGCAACCCAACGGGCGACCTGACCGCCCAGGGCATCTACCACGCTGAGCAGATGCAGTCGAAGCTGGCCAATCCGCCGGAAGGCTGGATGGTCTTCGACGAGCGCTTCAAGACCCAGTCCATCGAGCCCGCCGCCCTGGAAGCGGACAACGGCAACGGCTGGTACGACCCGGCCACCGGCACCCTGCATTTCGTCGTGGCCACCCAGTGCCCCTTCGAAGTGGCCGAACAGACCGCGCACATGCTGGCGCCGTCCCGCTTCAAGGTCACGAAGCTGAACATGCACCCCGGCTACACCGTGGGCTACGGCTCCAAGGACAACAACATCTTCGTCTTCTACGCCGCCCTGGCCGCCATGTACGGCGACGGCGTACCGGTGCGCCTGGCCAATGACCGCTACGAGCAGTTCCAGAGCGGCATCAAGCGCCACCCCTTCGACATGCACTACCAGCTGGCGGTGAAGAAGGACGATCTGTCGTTCCAGATCTTCCGCGCCCACATGGACGTCGACGGCGGTGGCCGCATCAACTACAGCCCCTCGGTAGCCGCCGTGGGCGCCACCGCCGCGCAGTCCATCTATTACCTGCCGCAGAGCGACCTGGCCGCCACCGCTTATCACTCCCGTGGCGTCGAAGCCGGCTCCATGCGTGGCTACGGCACCCTGCAGACCATGGCCGCCACCGAGATGATGGTGGACGAGGTGGCCCAGCGCCTGGGTGTCGACCCCATCGAGCTGCGCAAGAAGAACGTCTTCAAGTCCGGCATGAAGAACACCCAGGGTGCGATCCCCGCCGGTGCCCTGCGCCTGGAGGAAATCCTCGACAAGGCCGCGCAGCACGAGGTCTGGAAGAACCGCGACGCGCGCAAGCGCGAGGAAGAAGCCAAGGACCCGGATAACCACTACGGCGTCGGTTTCGCCATCTGCCAGAAGGACTTCGGCACGGGCTCCGAAGCGCCCATGGCGAGCATCGAGTTCACCGCCGATGGACGCGTGACGCTGCGCCAGATCGCCATCGACATGGGCACCGGCATGGCCACCTCCCAGGCCCTGCTGGTGGCCGACTACCTGGGCCGCCCGGCGCATGAAATCCGCACCGGTGTCACCGAGTGGTCCGAACTGGCCCTGACCACCAGCGGCAACCCCTACCTGATCAGCCAGTCCGAGCAGGACGCCGCCCTGAAGAACCCGCGCTGGGTCGGCAAGCTGGCATCGCCGTCCTCGGCGACCAACTCGGCCTACTACTCCGGCCACGGCACCCGCGAGGCCGCGCGCATCCTCTTCAACCACGGCCTGTGGCCGGCGGCGCTGGCCATCTGGGGGCGCGGCGAATTTGGCGGCATGGCCAACCCCTACGTGGTACGCCGCGAGGACGCCAACTGGGTGGAAGGCAAGCTCACCGCCAACGGCCTGCCGCCGATTCCCTTCGAGCTGCTGGCGCACAAGGCCCATGAACTGGGCCTGGTCACCGGCGTCAGCGTCCACGGTTTCAACCGCTGGGCCTGGGCCGAGGGCGAATTCGAGATCGACGGCAAGCGCGACACCTTCCCGCTGGACGCGGTAGCCGTGAAGTACGGCGACGGTGCGCCCAAGGAGAAGAAGGCGAAAATGACCAGTCACGGTTTCCACCTGCTGGACCGCACCGCCATCAGCTACCCGCCGACCCAGCTGAACAACGCCATGGTCACCTACTACAGCCCGGTCGCCACCCTGGTCGAGGTGAAGGTGAACAAGGGCAGCGGCGAGGCGCGGGTGATCAATCACCATTCCTGGCTGGAGTGCGGCCGGGTCATCGTGCCGGAACTCGTGCTCGGTCAGCTCGAAGGCGGCATCGCCATGGGCATCGGCCACGCGCTGCTGGAAGAAATGCCGCTGTACGAGGGCGGCCCCGGCGAAGGCACCTGGAACTTCAACCGTTACCAGCTGCCCCGCGCCAAGGACTGCGCAGTCTGGACACAGACCGCCGAAATCCTCCCACCGCTGTCGCCCAGCGACCCGGCCAAGGGCATTGCCGAAGTGGTGATGATCCCCGTGGTCGGCGCCATCGTGAATGCCGTGGCCCACGCCACCGGCAAGCGCCTGCGCGACCTTCCCCTGACCCCGGCCCGCATCAAGGAGGCCCTCCATGGCTAAGCGCGCCCTCAGCATGACCCTCAACGGCCAGGCCGTCGGTCCGTTCACCGTGGACGACGACCTGATGATGATCGAGTTCCTCCACGAATACCTGAACCTCACCGGCTCGCGCCTCGGCTGCGGCCAGGGCGTCTGCCATGCCTGCGTGGCGATTCTCGACAAGCCGGACGGCACCAGTGAGGAAATCCGCACCTGCATCACCGGCGCACATTTCTTCGACGGCAAGAAGGTGCGCACCGTCGAAGGACACGCCAGGCGCGATGAAAAAGGCGAAGTGACCGGGCTGAACCCGATCCAGCAGAAGTTCATCGACCAGTTCGCGTTCCAGTGCAGCTACTGCACCCCCGGCTACGTCAACGCCGCCACCGTGCTGGTGGAAAAGCTCCAGCGCCAGCCGGTCAAGCGCAGCGAACTGGAAGGGGAGATCGAGCACGCCCTGGGCAACCACATCTGCCGCTGCACCGGCTATGTCCGCTACTACAACGCCGCGCGTGAAGTGGTGGAAGGCCTCGGCCTGGTCAAGGAGGGTTGAGGATGCGTTCGCTTATCCTCGCGGTACTGCTGCTGCCGCTGGCCGCCAAGGCCGCTGAACAGCCGGCGGACAAGGCGCTGATCGAGCGCGGCAAGTACCTGGCCCGCGCCGCCGACTGCGTGGCCTGCCACAGCATCGAAGGCGGCGCCGAGTACGCCGGCGGCTTGCCGCTGGTGTCACCGTTCGGCACCATCTACGGCACCAACATCACCCCGGACAAGGAGCACGGTATCGGCGACTACAGCGCCGACGACTTCTTCAAGGCGGTGACCCAGGGTGAGCGCAAGGACGGCGGCAAGCTGTACCCGGCCATGCCTTATACCTCCTACCACCTGCTCAAGCGAGAAGACTCCGACGCCATCTACGCCTACCTGATGAGCCTGGAGCCGATCGCCAAACCGAGCCCGAAGACCGAGCTGGCCTTCCCCTTCAACGTGCGCTTCGGCATGACCTTCTGGAACATGCTGTACAAGAACCGCGTGCAGCTCGAAGCGGCCGATGGCAAGGGCGAGGAATGGCAGCGTGGCCAGTATCTGGTGGAAGTGCTCGGCCACTGCGGCGAGTGCCACACCCCGCGCAACGCTGTCGGCGCCCTGCAGCAGGATCTGCGCATGAGCGGCGGCGTGATCCTGGGCTACGAGGCTCCCAGCCTGCTGGCCAAGGACCTGGCCGAGCGCGGCTGGACCACGGACGATCTGTCCACCTTCCTCAAGCACGGCATCAGCGACCAGGGCTCGGTTTTCAACGAGATGTACCCGGTGCTGCATCACAGCACCCAGTACCTGCCGCAGGATGACCATCGCGCCATGGCCACCTACCTGCTGGGCGAACAGCCGCCGGAGCCGCGCAAGATCGTTGCCGTGGCCGAGGCCCAGCTGGGCGAAAGCGCCGCCCGTGGCCGCCAGCAGTACCTCAACGTCTGTGCCGGCTGCCATGGCGCGGAAGGCGAGGGCGTGCCCCACGTGGCGGTCGCCATGAACGGCAACACGACCCTGCGCCTGGCCGACTCCCGCAACCTGCTGCGGGTGATCGACGACGGTATCCGCGCGCAGCAGTTCACCGGCTTCGAACGGATGCAGCCAATGCCGGGCTTCAGGGATAAACTCGACGACGGCCAGATGCGCGATCTGCTCAACTACCTGCGTCAGACCTGGGGCGGACTCGACGGTGAGGTGGGCCCCGAGCGGGTGGCGGAATTGCGCGGCGAAGCCCCGTCCCACTGATAACGGTATCCCTCGATGCAACACCTCGACCTGCTGGTGGTGCGCAAGGCCCTGGAGTGGTCCACCTCCGGCCAGCGCGTGTGGCTCTGCACTGTCCTTGCCACGTACGGCTCGGCGCCCCGCGCGCCGGGCTCGCTGCTGGCGGCCACCGCCGATGGGCACTGGATAGGCTCGCTGTCTGGCGGCTGCGTCGAGGATGACTTCCTCGAACGCCTGGTCGCCGGTGCCTTCCCCGAGCCGGTGCAACTGGTGCGCTATGGCGATGGCAGCGACACCCATTCGTCGATCCGCCTGCCCTGCGGCGGCATCCTCGACGTGCTGGTGGAAAACCTGCCCTCCGATTGCGACGTGCAGGCCCACCTGCGCGAACTGGAAAGCGCCCTGGCGGGTCAGCGCCGACTGATTCGCGAGGTGTCCGTGCCCGACGGCGCACGGCGCCTGCTGCCCGACCGCGATCACGGCCCCCGGGTGGAGCGCGAGGACGGGCTGCTGCGCCTGCGCGTCGGTGCTGCCCAGCGGCTGCTGCTGGCGGGGTATTCCACGGTCGCCCAGGTGTGCGCCGAGTTCGGCCAGAGCCTGGGCTTTGAAGTGGTGCTCTGCGACCCGCGTGACGAAGCTTTGCAGGGCGTCGAGCTGCCGGGCGTGGAAATCCGCCGTGAACTGCCCTCGGAGTTCATCCGCCGGGGGGGCTGCCACGCCGACACCGCTGTGGTCGCCCTGACCCACGATCCGAAGATCGACGACCTGGCGATGATCGAAGCGGTGCGCACCGAAGCCTTTTATATCGGCGTGATGGGCTCCATGGCCACCAGCACCAAGCGCATGGAGCGCCTGCGCCGGGTGGGCGGGCTGAGCGAGGCGGAAATCGCCCGCATCATCGCCCCCATCGGCCTCAATCTGGGCAGCAAGACCCCGTCCGAAATCGCCCTGGCGGTGATGGCGGATATCCTGCGGGTGCGCAATGGGATTGCGCGGGAAAGGGTTTGAGGCCTGAGTTCGCGGTGCCTGTTCCTTCATAGTGGGAGCGAACTCATTCGCGAATGCATTCGCTACCACAAGGTTTGTTTCCTGCCTCCATACGGAGCTAGCCGATGCCCACCATCCCCGCCCTGATCCTCGCCGCCGGCTTCGGCAACCGCTTCGGCAGCGACAAGCGCCGCGCCGCCCTGGCCGATGGCTGCACCCTGCTCGCAGCCAGCCTGGGGCGGGCCCAGGCAGTCTTCGAAGAGGTGCATGTGGTGCTGCGCCCGGAGGACGATCCGGCGGAATTGGGGCTGCCGGAAGGCTGCAACATCATCCTTTGCGAAGACGCCGGGCAGGGCATGGGCCACAGCCTGGCGGCCGGAGCGCGGGCGCTGGCCGCAGGAGAAGGGGAGGCCATCGCCGTGCTGCTGGGCGACATGCCCTGGATCGCCGAATCCAGCCTGCGCGCCCTGATTGCCAAGGCGGCGCCGAGCCGCATCGTCTTCCCTGTCCATCACGACGAACGCGGTCACCCGGTGCTGTTCGGCCGGGACTTCTGGCCTGAATTGCAGACGCTCACAGGCGATGAGGGCGCGCGCCGGGTCCTGCGCGCTCACGTTTCCGCCTGGGTGGCGGTGGGGGTGGATGATCCGGGTGTGCTGCAGGATGTGGACAGCCCGGCAGCCCTCTCCCCCGTCCCCTCTCCCTGAAGGACGAGGGGGGACGCGCGCCAGGCCTTTCCTGTGGGGGCGAATTCGTTCGCGAAAGGTCGCGCAATGGTCCTGCTGGGCATGCGGCGCGCAGCCGCGCGGCAACCTGTCGCGCGGCAACGAACCACAGCTTCCAAAATGTCTTGACCGGCTAATCTCTGTGCATTGCTTGATCCGCGTCAAAACCCCAGGCGCGGGTTTGTGAAGGGCCGACCTGGCCCGCATCCAGTCGCATTAGCCCCTACAAGAACAATTCGGCTCGGCCTGGCTCCAGTACCCAAAGGAGTCGCGCGGGGCCCTTGCCCGTATCAACCTGATTAGAGGATTCGCCATGTTCGGATTGGAGGCTCTCGATCTCGCCCGAATGCAGTTCGCCTTCACCGTGTCCTTCCACATCATCTTCCCGGCCATCACCATTGGCCTGGCGAGCTACCTCGCCGTGCTGGAAGGCCTGTGGCTGAAGACGGAACAGGAGGTCTATCGCGACCTGTACCACTTCTGGTCGAAGATCTTCGCCGTCAACTTCGGCATGGGCGTGGTATCGGGCCTGGTCATGGCCTACCAGTTCGGCACCAACTGGAGCGCGTTCTCGGACTTCGCCGGCTCCGTCACCGGACCGCTGCTGACCTACGAGGTGCTTACCGCCTTCTTCCTCGAAGCCGGCTTCCTCGGCGTCATGTTGTTCGGCTGGAACCGCGTGGGGCCGGGCCTGCACTTCTTCGCCACGGTGATGGTGGCCATCGGCACCATCATCTCCACTTTCTGGATCCTCGCCTCCAACAGCTGGATGCAGACGCCGCAGGGCTTCGAGATCATCGACGGCCGCGTGGTGCCGGTGGACTGGCTGGCGGTGATCTTCAACCCGTCCTTCCCCTATCGCCTGCTGCACATGGCCACCGCCGCCTTCCTCGCCACCGCCTTCTTCGTCGGCGCTTCGGCGGCCTGGCACCTGCTGCGCGGCCGTGACAACCCGGCGATCCGCAAGATGCTCTCGATGGCCATGTGGATGGCGCTGCTGGTGGCCCCGGTACAGGCCTTCATCGGCGACCTGCATGGCCTGAACACGCTCAAGCACCAGCCGGTGAAGATCGCCGCGATGGAAGGCCACTGGGACAACAGCAGCGGCGAGGCTACCCCGCTGATCCTCTTCGGCTGGCCGGACATGGAGCGTGAGGAAACCCGCTTCAAGGTGGAGATCCCCTATCTCGGCAGCATCATCCTGACCCACAGCCTGGACAAGCAGGTACCGGCGTTGAAGGAATTCCCCAAGGAAGACCGCCCCAACTCCACCGTGGTGTTCTGGTCCTTCCGCATCATGGTGGCCCTGGGGCTGCTGATGATCCTGGTGGGCGTCTGGAGCCTCTGGCTGCGCTGGCGCGGCGGGCTGTTCCGCTCGCGGCCATTCCTCTACCTGTGCCTGTGGATGGGGCCGTCCGGGCTGATCGCCATCCTGGCCGGCTGGTTCACCACCGAGATGGGCCGGCAACCCTGGGTGGTCTATGGCCTGATGCGCACGGCCGATGCGGTGTCCAACCACAGCGTGGCGCAGATGAGCCTGACCCTGGTGAGCTTCGTGGTGGTGTATTTCGTGCTCTTCGGCACGGGCATCGGCTACATGATGCGCCTGGTGCGCAAGGGCCCGGTCACCCACGAAGGCAAGGAACCGGGTACTGGCGGCCCCGGCCAGCACCGCACCCCTGCACGCCCGCTCTCGGCGACCGAAGAGGGCATGGACGATGACGACAACGCTGCAACCCTGCCGAGGACCTGAACATGGGCGTCGACCTTTCTCTGATCTGGGCCATCATCATCATCTTCGGCGTGATGATGTATGTGGTGATGGACGGTTTCGACCTCGGAATCGGCATCCTCTTCCCCTTCGTCAAGGATGACGGCGAGCGCGACGTGATGATGAACACCGTCGCGCCGGTCTGGGACGGCAACGAAACCTGGCTGATCCTGGGCGGCGCCGGCCTGTTCGGCGCCTTCCCGCTGGCCTACTCGGTGGTGCTTTCCGCGCTCTATCTGCCGCTGATCCTGATGCTGCTGGGCCTGATCTTCCGGGGTGTGGCCTTCGAGTTCCGCTTCAAGGCCAGGCCGGCCAAGCGCCACCTGTGGGACAAGGCCTTCATCGGCGGTTCCATCGCCGCCACCTTCTTCCAGGGCGTGGCCCTGGGCGCCTTCATCGAGGGCATTCCGGTGGTGGACCGCGCCTATGCCGGCGGCTCCCTGGACTGGCTCGCGCCCTTCCCGCTGTTCTGCGGCCTGGGCCTGATCGCCGCCTACGCACTGCTGGGCTGCACCTGGCTGATCATGAAGACCGAAGGCCGCCTGCAGCAGCAGATGCACGACCTGGCGCGTCCGCTGGTGCTGGTGCTGCTGGGCATCACCGGTATCGTCAGCATCTGGACCCCGCTGGCCCACGAGGAAATCGCCACGCGCTGGTTCAGCCTGCCCAACCTGTTCTGGTTCATGCCGGTACCGATCCTGGTGCTGATCTGCACCTGGGCGTTGCTGCGCGCGGTGGCCAACAACGCCCACCATGCGCCGTTCGTGCTGACCCTGGTGCTGATTTTCCTCGGCTACAGCGGCCTGGGGATCAGCCTCTGGCCCAACGTGATCCCGCCGTCCATTTCCATCTGGGACGCCGCGGCGCCGCCGCAGAGCCAGGGCTTCATGCTGGTGGGCGCGCTGTTCATCATCCCCTTCATCCTGATGTACACCGCGTGGAGCTACTACGTGTTCCGCGGCAAGGTGCGTGTGGAAGATGGCTACCACTAGGAGCACGGCAATGGGCGAACCCGAGAAGAAGCCCCTGTGGCAGCGCCTGGGCTGGCTGGTGGGTATCTGGGCCCTCAGCGTCCTGGCCCTGGGTGCGGTGGCCTACCTGTTGCGGATGTTCATGGCGGCGGCGGGGCTGAGTACGCATTGACTTGAGTCCGCGCGGTGTTCAACCGCCCTCACCCCCAGCCCTCTCCCGGTGGGCGGGGGGTGAGGGCAGTCAGGCCCCGCGCGGAGTCACTTGCTCGCCTTCAACACCACGAACTTGGGCGTTGCCGCCACCTGCTCCACACCGCGGAACAGACGCTTGAGCTTGGCGTGGTAGCCCAGGTGGCGGTTGCCCACGATCCACAGCTCGCCCCCCTTCACCAGCGCGTTGCGCGCTTGCACGAACATGCGCCAGGCGAGGAAGTCGCCCACCACCTGCTGCTGGTGGAAGGGTGGATTGCACAGCACCAGGTCCAGCGAATCCGCCGGCTGTTCGGCCAGTCCGTCACCGGCACGGATGTCCGCCGGACGCTCGCCCAGGGCCGCGCGCCAGTTTTCCTGCGCCGATTGCACCGCCATGTAGGACTCATCCACCAGGGTCATTTGCGCCTGCGGGTTGGCCAGGGCGTAGACGATGCCGAGCACGCCATTGCCGCAGCCCAGGTCCGCCGCGCGGATGTCCGCCAGGCTGCGTGGCAGGTGCGGGAGGAAGGCGCGGGTGCCGATGTCCAAGCCTTCGCGGCAGAACACATTGGCGTGGTTCACCAGCGTCAGGCGGGGTTGGTCCAGCTGGTAGCGAGTGGGGTAGGGCGAGGCGATGGCCGGTTTCTGCTCGGGTGTGGCGATCAGCAGGCGGGCTTTCTTCACGGCCAGCGAGGGCTGCATCGGGCCAACGTACTTCGCCAGCAGGTCACCGGCCGCGTGGGGCAGGTGCTTGACCATGCCGGCGGCAATCACACTGGCGCCGGGGGCCAACTGGCCTTGCAAGCGGATCAGCTGTTCTTCCAGCAGTGCGAGGGTCTTGGGCACGCGGATTAGTACCCGGTCGAACGGGCCAATGGCCGCTTCACTGGCAGGCACGAAGCGGACCCGACCCGCATCCAGTTCATTGCGTGCCAGGTTGCGCTGCAGGGCGATATGGCCAAGGTGGGAATCGCCGCTGCTGGTGACCTGGGCGTGGGGCGCGAGGCTGGCCGCCAGCGCGCCGAAGCTGTCGTTCAGTACCAGGACGCGTGTCTCGCCGGTGATGCCCTGCTCATGGAGGTGATCGAGCAGGTATTCGTCGGCGGCATCGAAGGCCTGCAGCGGGTCATCCTGCTGCTCGGGCTGGCGAACGAGGTCGAGCTGGGCGAAAGGCGTAGCGAATATAGGCATAAGAACCGGCGGTGTTTCTGAAGGCCGCTTTGCGAGACACTGGGGCGGTCTTCGAACGAATCGGAAATGAGTGGGAGCGGAGTATGACCGCCAGCGAAGAGAAGTTCACCCGTCAGACCCTGCTGGAAGTGGAGACCCTGACCCCCAGCCTGTTCACCCTGCGCACCACCCGCGACGCGGGCTACCGCTTCCGTGCCGGCCAGTTTGCCCGGCTGGGGGTGACCAAGGCCGACGGCAGCACCGTCTGGCGCGCCTATTCCATGGTATCGGCGCCCCATGACGAGTATCTGGAGTTCTTCTCCATCGTCGTACCGGGAGGCGAATTCACCAGTGAGCTGTCGCGCCTCGCGGTCGGCGACACGCTGATGGTGGACAAGACGTCCTTCGGCTTCCTCACCCTCGACCGCTTCGTCGATGGCCGCGACCTCTGGCTGCTGGCCACCGGTACCGGCCTTGCACCCTTCCTGTCGATTCTCCAGGACCTGGAGGTCTGGCAGCGCTTCGAGCGCATCATCCTGGTCTACAGCGTGCGCCAGGCTGCCGAACTCGCCTATCAGCCGCTGATCGACGACCTGAAGAACCGCGACTACCTGGAAGGCGTGGCCGACAAGCTGCTTTACATCCCGGTGGTTACCCGCGAGGAAGTGCCCGGCGCGCTGCACGGGCGCATCACCACGCTGATCGAGAACGGCGAGCTGGAACGCGCCGCCGGCCTGGAGCTGACCCCGGAACACAGCCGCGTGATGCTCTGCGGCAACCCGCAAATGATCGACGACACCCGCGCCGTGCTGAAAAAGCGCGACATGAACCTGAGCCTGACCCGCCGGCCGGGGCAGGTGGCGGTGGAGAATTATTGGTAGAAAAGCATCGCGAATGAATTCGCTCCCACAGGGCACCTATTGCCTTTCAGTGTGGGAGCGAACTCATTTGCGAAAGGGTTGCTTGGCAGCCCCGATTCAAGCCTCGATTTCCACGCGACGCTCACACCCCCCATCACACCGCCCCGGACAGCTGCACCCCGTGCTGCTGCGGCCGGTGGCGCGCTCCATGCGCCGGGCCACGGGTTCGTCGTCGGCGAAGGGCAGCATGGTGGCCTCTTCGATCTGGCGCTGGCTCCGGCCACCCAGGCAGGCCTGGGTGGCGAGGTAGAAGAAGGTCAGCGCGGCCAGGCTGAGCAGGGCGTAGGCGCTATCGCTATCCATGGGCCACAGCCTGCGGCACCGCCTCGGTGCTACGAGCGTCGCCGGCGCGCACGGTGCGCCAGGTGTTCCAGGCCATCAGCAGCATGCCGGTGACGAAGAAGATGCCGCCGATCATGCGCACCATGAAACCGGGATGGCTGGCCTCCAGGGCTTCGACGAAGGAGTAGGTGAGGGTGCCGTCCTCGTTCACCGCACGCCACATCAGGCCCTGGGTGATGCCGTTGACCCACATGGAGGCGATGTACAGCACCGTGCCGATGGTGGCCAGCCAGAAGTGGGCGTTGATCAGGCCGACACTGTGCATCTGCGCGCGGCCGTAGAGGCGCGGGATCAGGTGATAGAGCGAGCCGATGGTGATCATCGCCACCCAGCCCAGCGCCCCGGCGTGCACGTGGCCGATGGTCCAGTCGGTGTAGTGGGAGAGGGCGTTGACGGTCTTGATGGCCATCATCGGACCTTCGAAGGTGGACATGCCGTAGAAGGCCAGGGACACCACCAAAAAGCGCAGGATCGGGTCGTCGCGCAGCTTATGCCAGGCCCCGGAGAGGGTCATCATGCCGTTGATCATGCCGCCCCAGCTGGGGGCCAGCAGGATGATCGACATCACCATGCCGAGGGACTGGGCCCAGTCCGGCAGGGCGGTGTAGTGCAGGTGGTGCGGACCGGCCCAGATGTACAGGGTGATCAGTGCCCAGAAGTGCACGATGGACAGGCGGTAGGAGTACACCGGGCGCCCGGCCTGCTTGGGGATGAAGTAGTACATCATCCCGAGGAAGCCGGTGGTCAGGAAAAAGCCGACCGCGTTGTGCCCGTACCACCACTGCACCATGGCATCGGTGGCGCCGGAATAGACCGAGTACGACTTGAACCAGCTCACCGGAATGGCCATGTGGTTGACGATGTGCAGCATCGCGGTGACCACGATGAAGGCGCCGAAGAACCAGTTGCCCACATAGATGTGCCTGGTCTTGCGCTTCATGATGGTGCCGAAGAACACCACCGCGTAGGCGATCCAGATGATCCCCATCCACACCGCGCCGGTGAATTCCACCTCGGCATATTCCTTGGTGGTGGTCAGGCCCTGGGGCAGGGTCACCAGCAGGATCACCACCAGCGCCTGCCAGCCCCAGAAGGTGAACGCGGCAAGTGATCCGCCGTACAACCGGGCCTGGCAGGTGCGCTGTACGGTGTAGTAGCTGGTGGCGAACAGCGCGCTGCCGCCGAAGGCGAAGATCACCAGGTTGGTGTGCAGCGGGCGCAGGCGGCCGAAGCTGGTCCAGGGCAGGTCGAGGTTCAGCGCCGGCCAGACGAGCTGGGCGGCGATGAACACGCCCATGCCCATGCCGACGATGCCCCAGACGAGCGTCATCAGGGCGAACTGGCGAACCACCTTGTAGTCGTAGGTCGGTTCCGGGATTGCGGTGTTCATGTGCGGGCCTTTCGGTTGGGAAGACTGAGCGGCCGCCATTCTGGAAATCCCGTCGACGGGGAAACAGACTCAGATAAACGCACTTTTTAGAGCTCAGATGGAATGCGGCCCTGTAGGAGCGAGCTTGCTCGCGAACCGCAGCGATTCGCCAGCAAGCTCGCTCCTGCAACTCAATCTGATGCGGTTTTTCGCAGCGGATCTGAAGCTGTTTTCATCTCGCCCCCGCGCACATAGTGAAGGCCCCCGCCCGCCCTGCTGGAGCCGCTTGCATGTACCACTACGACGACTACGACCGCGCCCTGGTGCAGGAGCGCGTGGCGCAATTCCGCGACCAGGTGGCGCGGCGTATCAGCGGCGAGCTGAGCGAGGAAGAGTTCCTGCCGCTGCGCCTGCAGAACGGCCTCTACCTGCAGAAGCACGCCTACATGCTGCGGGTCGCCATTCCCTACGGCACCCTGTCGTCGAACCAGCTGCGCTGCCTGGCACATATCGCCCGCGAGCACGACCGTGGCTACGGCCATTTCACCACCCGGCAGAACATCCAGTTCAACTGGATCGAACTGGCTGAAGTGCCCGACATCCTGCAGCAGCTGGCCGATGTGGAAATGCATGCCATCCAGACCTCCGGCAACTGCGTTCGCAACATCACCACCGAGGCCTTTGCCGGGGTGGCGGCCGATGAACTGCTGGACCCGCGCCCGTTGGCGGAAATCCTCCGCCAGTGGTCCACCATCAACCCGGAATTCCTCTTCCTGCCGCGCAAGTTCAAGATCGCCCTCTGCGCCGCCGAGGAGGACCGTGCCGCCGTGCAGATGCACGATATCGGCCTCTACCTGTATCGCGACGAAGCGGGCGAAATGCGCCTGCGGGTGATGGTGGGCGGCGGGCTCGGGCGCACGCCGATCCTCAGCCAGCAGATCCGCGACGGCCTGCACTGGCGCCACCTGCTGTCCTATGTCGAGGCCATCCTGCGGGTCTACAACCGGCATGGCCGGCGCGACAACAAGTACAAGGCGCGGATCAAGATCCTGGTGAAGGCGCTGGGCATCGACGCCTTCGCCCGCGAGGTGGAAGCCGAGTGGCAGCACCTGAAGGATGGTCCCGCCGAGCTGACCGAAGACGAGTACCAGCGGGTCGCCGCCAGCTTCGATGCGCCGTCCTATGTCCCGCTCGATGACGCCGATCTCGGTTTCGGCACTCATCTGGCGCGGGACCCGGCTTTCGCCCGATGGTGCGCGCGCAGCTTGCAGCCACACAAGGTGCCGGGCTACGCCGCCGTGGTGCTGTCCACCAAGCCGGGGCCGGACGCGCCACCCGGTGACGTCACCGCCGCGCAGATGGACGCGGTGGCCGACTGGGCCGAGCGTTTCGGCTTCGGTGAAATCCGCATCGCCCACGAACAGAACCTGGTGCTGCCCGACGTACGCAAGGCGGACCTGCACGCGCTCTGGCTGCTGGCCTGCGAACGGGGGCTGGCGACGGCCAATGTCGGCCTGCTCACCGACATCATTGCCTGCCCGGGGGGCGACTACTGCTCCCTGGCCAACGCCAAGTCCATCCCCATCGCCCAGGCCATCCAGGCGCGTTTCGTCGATCCGGAGGCACTCCAGGACCTGGGCGAGCTGAGCCTGAACATCTCAGGCTGCATGAACGCCTGCGGCCACCACCACATCGGCAACATCGGCATCCTCGGTGTGGATAAGGGCGGCAGCGAGTGGTACCAGATCACCCTCGGCGGCGCCCAGGGCATGGACAGCGAGCTGGGCAAGGTGATCGGCCCTTCCTTCAGTGCCGACGAGGTGCCGGATGTCATCGAGAAGGTGGTGGCGACCTTCCGCGACTACCGCGAACCGGATGAACGCTTCGTCGACACGGTGCGGCGCATCGGCCTGGAGCCCTTCAAGGAACGGGTCTACGCCAAGGCGGAGGTGCCGGCATGAACAACCTGATCAGGCTGCTGGACGGCCAGGCGCAACTGGTGGAGAGCGACCCTTGGACCCTGGTGCGCGAGTCCGGCGAAGCCTTGCCGGACGGCGCGTTGATCCTGCCGTTGGCGCTCTGGCACGAGCGGGAAGGACGCGATGGCCTGCTGCTGCAACCGGATGACGAGGTGGAGCCGCTGGCGCCGCTGCTGTCGGAAGCGCTGCCGCTGATCGCCGTGGAGTTCCCCAGCTTCCGCGACGGCCGTGGCTACAGCCAGGCCTACCTGTTGCGGGTGCGCCTCGGCTGGCGTGGCGAACTGCGCGCGGTGGGTGATGTGCTGCGGGATCAGCTCAGCCACATGCGCCAGTGCGGCTTCGATGCCTTTGCCGTGCGCGAGGACAAATCCGCCGAGGATGCATTGAAGGGACTGGCCGGCGTGAGTGTGCTGTACGGCCGCTCCGTGATAGAGCCAAAGCCCTTGTTCCGCCGTCGCTGAGAGCCTGTCCGCAACGGGCTGCGGAAAGGCTCGGTGGGGGGGCTTACATGATTCGTAAAAATTCCTGACTTAGCGCTGGCGATTTTCTGACCTAGCATTCGCAGTTCGTTTATCCGAACCGGAAACCAATGGACAGCGACAGTAGTTGTAAGCCGCCCCCTGCGACCCTGGGTGCGGCCGCCCTCCCCACCGGCGTCCCCGTACGCCAATTCGAATTGCAGCTTCCCGCTGCCCACGCTTCATGCATGTCGATGCAACGCCAGCAGGCGTGGTTTGCGCCTGCCCGTGAACCTCTCCCGAGAGCCTGACCCCTATGGAATGGATACTTGACCCCACGGCCTGGCTGGGCCTGCTCACCCTTATCGTCCTGGAGATCGTCCTCGGCATCGACAACCTGGTGTTCATCGCCATCCTGGCCGACAAGCTGCCGCCCCATCAGCGCGACCGCGCGCGCCTGATCGGCCTGTCCCTGGCGCTGATCATGCGCCTGGGCCTGCTGGCGAGCATTTCCTGGCTCGTCACCCTCACCACGCCGCTGTTCGAGGTATTCGGCAAGAGCTTCTCCGGCCGCGACCTGATCATGCTCTTCGGCGGTGTGTTCCTGTTGTTCAAGGCCACCATGGAACTGCACGAGCGCCTGGAAGGCCGGGTCCACAGCCAGGGCGGCAGCCGCTCCTACGCCCTGTTCTGGCCGGTGGTGGCGCAGATCGTGGTGCTGGACGCGGTGTTCTCCCTGGACGCGGTGATTACCGCCGTGGGCATGGTGGAGCACCTGGAAGTGATGATGATCGCCGTGGTCGTCTCCATCGGCCTGATGATCATCGCCAGCAAGCCGCTGACTGCCTTCGTCAACGCCCACCCGACGGTGATCATGCTGTGCCTGGGCTTCCTGATGATGATCGGCTTCAGCCTGACCGCCGAAGGCCTGGGCTTCCATATCCCGAAGGGCTACCTGTACGCCGCCATCGGCTTCTCGTTGCTGATCGAGGCCGCCAACCAGCTGGTGCGCTGGCGCCGCAAGCGCCAGCTCCAGGGTGACCGCAGCGTGCGTGAGCGCACGGCCCACGCGGTGTTGCGCCTGCTGGGCGGCCGTGGTGTGGAAGCCGAGGAGGTGGGCGAGGAAATCGCCGACCTGGTGGGCGCTGACGATGCTGGCAAGGTGCCCTTCGACCGCCGCGAGCGGATCATGATCAGCGGTGTGCTGGGGCTTGCGGATCGCCCGATCCGCACCCTGATGACCAACCGCAGCGAGGTGGAGCGCATCGACCTGGATGAACCTCGCGAGGTCATCTGCGACGCCCTGCTGCGCTCACCCCACTCGCGGCTGCTGGTGATCCGTGGCGGAGACGTGGACGAGCCCCTGGGCTATGTGCACAAGAAGGAGCTGCTGCGCGACCTGCTGCAGGGCCAGTCCCCGGATTTCGAACAGCTGCTGCGGGTTCCGCCCAACCTGCCGGAAAGCGCTTCGGTGCTGGGCGCGCTGGAGGAAATGCGCAAGGCCTCCACCCACGTGGCCTTCGTGGTCAACGAGTTCGGCGGCTTCGAGGGGCTGCTGACCATGACCGACATACTCGAATCCATCGCCGGCGAACTGCCCGATGCCAGCGAGGTGGACGGGCTGGATATCGAGCCGTGCGACGGCGGCTGGAAGGTCAGCGGTGCCGTGAACCTGAGTCTTCTGGGCGAACGCCTGGGCTTTGCCGCCAGGCCAGGCGAGGACTACCAGACCCTCGCCGGCCTGGCGATGAGCCTGCTGGACCGCTTGCCGGTGAGGGGCGATGCCCTGGAAGTGGAAGGCTGGCAGCTGGAAGTGATCGAGGTGAAGGAAAGGCGGGTGAACCGGTTGTTCCTGAGACCGATCGCCCAGATGGGCTGATTCACTGTGGGAGCGACTTCAGTCGCGAAATGAAGAAGGGCCGCAATGCGGCCCTTCTTTTTGCTGGGGTCCAGTGGGATTCGCGAATGAATTCGCTCCCACATGGCACCTGGATACTCAGGACTGCTTGTCCCGCTGCGACTTCAACAGGTCGCGGATCTCGGTCAGCAGTTCCTGGTCCTTGGTGGGCGCCGGCGGTGTTTCCGGGGCGGCGGCTTCTTCACGCTTGAGCTTGTTGATCGCCTTGATCCCCATGAAGATCGCGAAGGCGACGATCACGAAATCGAGCACGGTCTGGATGAACTTGCCATAGGCCAGCACCACGGCCGGAATGTCGCCCTCGGCGGCCTTGAGGGTGATGGCGAGGTCGGAGAAGTCCACCCCGCCGATCAGCAGGCCAATGGGCGGCATGATCACGTCGCCCACGAAGGACGAGACGATCTTGCCGAAGGCGGCGCCAATGATGATGCCCACGGCCATGTCGACCACGTTGCCCTTGACGGCGAAGGCTTTGAATTCACTGAGCAGGCTCATGTTTCACTCCCTGAGGTTCTGGTTTTAAGGCTGAAGTGTAATTCAGCGGGTCGAGGCTGCCAGTGACGGTCACCTCCTTGTGCGGGCACACATGCTAGGGCCCGGCATGGCCAGTGCCAAGCCTGCAGTGTGTTTCCGTCAGGCGGCGCTTTCCGCCGCTGGACACTGGTCTAGCCTGAGAGTGAGGCTGCAAGAGGAGGGTCGCTGCCATGCCACTAGAACACCACCCGCTCAACCGTGAATTCCCGGAGTTCAAGGACACCATGCGCGCGCTGCTGCAGAGCGATGCGCACTTTGCCCGGTTGGCGGGGGAGTACCAGGATCTGGATTCGCGCATCTATGAAGTCGAGGACGGCAACCAGGCCCTCGACGACAACACCTTGCACGACTGGAAGGTGCAAAGGGTCGCCCTGAAGGACGAGATCGCCCGGATGCTCAAGAGCGCCAAGGGCTGACGACTCGATTTGATCGGGGTCAACAGGGCCGGGGAGGTGACCGGATAGGCTGTGGCATTCCTTTTCCGGAGCCTGTCCCATGCCTGCCACCATCCAGTTGTCCGGCGCGGACTTTTCGTCCGCCTCGCCCGCATCTTCCGAGCGTCAGGAAGCCATCGAGCGTCTGGAGCGCCTGCAACAGCAGTACGACCTGCTGCAACGTCGCATCGCGCGCGTGGAGGAGGGCAGCGAGCCGCTGGACGGCTCCAGCCTGACCGTCCTGCACATGCGCCTCGACGGCCTGCGCCAGGACATGGAGCGCCAGCGTCGACGCGCCAGCGGCCAGTGCTGCAACTGTGGCGGCGGTTGCCGAGGTTGATCCGCTATCATGCGGGCTTTCGTGTTTCTGACGGAGTCCGCTGATGGCCAAGGCCAAGCGCATGTACGGCTGCACCGAGTGCGGCGCCACCTTTCCCAAATGGGCCGGCCAGTGCGCCGACTGCGGGGCGTGGAACACCCTGGTGGAAACCGTGCTGGAGGGCGCCGCGGCGTCTTCCTCGGGCGGTCGCGGCGGCTGGGCTGGCCAGCAGGCGCAGATCAAGACCCTGGCCGAGGTCAGCGTCGAGGAAATGCCGCGCTTCTCGACCGCTTCCACCGAACTGGACCGTGTCCTCGGCGGTGGCCTGGTGGATGGCTCGGTGGTGCTGATCGGCGGTGATCCGGGCATCGGCAAGTCCACCATCCTCCTGCAGACCCTCTGCAACATCGCGGCACGTTTCCCAGCCCTTTATGTCACCGGTGAGGAATCCCAGCAGCAGGTCGCCATGCGCGCCCGTCGCCTGGGCCTGCCGGAGGACAAGCTCAAGGTCATGACCGAGACCTGCATCGAAGCCATCATCGCCACCGCACGGGTGGAACAGCCCAAGGTGATGGTGATCGACTCCATCCAGACCATCTTCACCGAACAATTGCAGTCCGCCCCTGGCGGCGTGGCCCAGGTGCGCGAGAGCGCCGCCCTGCTGGTGCGATTCGCCAAGCAGAGCGGCACGGCGATCTTCCTGGTCGGCCATGTGACCAAGGAGGGTGCCCTGGCTGGCCCGCGTGTGCTTGAGCACATGGTGGACACGGTGCTCTATTTCGAGGGCGAGTCCGACGGCCGCCTGCGCCTGTTGCGGGCGGTGAAGAACCGCTTCGGCGCAGTGAACGAGCTGGGCGTGTTCGGCATGACCGACAAGGGCCTGAAGGAAGTCTCCAACCCTTCGGCGATCTTCCTCACCCGCGCCCAGGAATCCGTGCCCGGCAGCGTGGTGATGGCCACCTGGGAGGGTTCGCGGCCGATGCTGGTCGAGGTCCAGGCGCTGGTGGACACCAGCCATCTGGCCAACCCGCGCCGGGTGACCCTGGGCCTGGACCAGAACCGCCTGGCGATGCTGCTGGCGGTGCTGCACCGCCACGGCGGCATCCCCACCTACGACCAGGACGTGTTCCTCAACGTGGTAGGTGGTGTGAAGGTGCTGGAAACCGCCTCCGACCTGGCGCTGATCGCCGCCATCATCTCCAGCCTGCGCAATCGTCCGTTGGCCCATGACGTGCTGGTGTTCGGCGAGGTGGGGCTTTCCGGCGAGGTACGTCCGGTACCCAGTGGCCAGGAGCGCCTGAAGGAAGCCGCCAAGCACGGCTTCAAGCGTGCGATCGTGCCCAAGGGCAACGCCCCCAAGGAAGACCCACCCGGTCTGGCCGTGATAGCGGTGACCCGCCTGGAACAGGCGCTGGATGCACTGTTCGAGTAGCGGGAAACCTGGTCCTGGTGATTGAAATCGCCCCCACAGGAAAAGCGGGGCGGTCATCACTTGCGCGGCCAGCTCCCTCTCCCGCCGGGGTGAAGAGGCATGCCGTCGGAGGCATTGCCTTCGGTGCCGATGAACGCCTGAGCGCGAAGCGATCAGGCCGGGGCGCGGAGCGGGGTTGGGGTGAGGGCTTTGGGGGGAGGCCTATTCTTCGCCCAATGCGGTCAATTCGCGCTCCAGCAGCTCTTCGCTGCCGAGGTTGAGCTCCACCAGGCGGCGCAGGTGGCTGATGGAGTCCAGGTCGATATGACGGCAGATGAAACCGAGTTGGTCGCCCTGGGCGCGGGTCAGTTCAACTTCCATCGCGACCTGTATGTCGGCCCCCAGGTCGATGAGGACATCGAAGGGCATGGCCGGGTCGCCGTCCCACTCCGGCGGGCGAATCACCAGCAGGCCCTTGAGGGAAATGTCGTGCAGCTCCGCCGCCCAGCGCTTGTCACCCTGCGCGATGGTGGTGGCGGCATCGAAGTTGATGCGGTGGAAGCGCCGACGTTCGCTGGCGATTTCACTCATGTTCATGCTCCTGCGAGATTTCAACCACTATAGACAAGGCGCACCGGCTCTTCATTCGCCCCGGCGCCGCCTGATCCACAAAATCATTGCCACAATAGCCAGCACGCCGGTTCCGGCCAGCAGGTACTTCCACGGGCGCAGGCTGCTGCGCAACCACTGCCCGCGCTCTTCCCAGACGCGCTTGCCGGCGGCGTCGAAGTCCGGCTCCTCACAGTTCTGGCCGAAGTTGACGGCCCAGGGCACGTACGGTCCCTGCTGCACATAGCGCCGGTAATGGGCGCGTGCACCTTCCAGGTCGCGGTAGAGCAGCCAGCCGGTGGCCTTGCACAGCACCGCGGCGAAGGCCTGGCTGCTCCGGGGCAGTTGGTCGGCGGCGCGGTCAGCGAGCTGCGCGGCGACCCAGCGATAGTGGTAGCGGTTGTTCGGCTGGGCCAGGTTGGCGTTCTGCCGCTCGGCCTCGTCGGCGCTCAGCAGCCCGCCGGCCGTCTGGCGGCCGACCTGGAGCAGGGCGAAGGAACCGCCGAGGCTGTGGAAGTCCGGCGACATCTCATAGCCCAGCAACTCCATGCCCTGTTCACGGGCGATCAACGCCGCTTCATAGAGGGCTTCGGCGCGGCCGGTGGCGGTCCAGCGGTTCTCCGCTTCTTCCCGGGCATGGCCATAGCGGCGAGCGCTTTCGCGCAGCTCATCGCTGTCGAAATAGGGCAGCGCCTCGGCGTAATGGCCCTCGCGCAGCAGGCGCCGCGCCAGCAGGTCGCGCAGTTGGGCGGCAACGGGACGTGGCTGGTAGCTCTCGCGCTCTTCGGCCGTCTGTGGCTTGGCTGCCGCTACCTTGGCGTCGACATAGCCCTTGAGCTCCTCCAGTGTGAGCACCCGCTCGGCGACGGCGGCGGCATCCCACCAGTAGAGATCGCCGCTGCGGTACAGCAGGTCGAAGGCGTCCAGGTAGTCGCCGCGCTGCAGGGAAAGGATGGCGTTCTCTCCGTCCACCCGGCAGCGCGGTTTCACGTTCTCGTAGTCCCAGTTGGCCGTGCGCCGGGTGCCCCAGTCTTCATCTTCGGGGAAGGCGCGCGCGGCCTTGGCGTAGGCTTCGGCGGCGCGGGTGGCATCTCCGTCGCGCAGGGCCAGCTTGGCTCGCAACCACCAGGCCAGCCCGCTGTCGCTGGCCTTGGAGAGGAAGCGCTGGGCATCGTCGTAGCGACCAAGCTGATAGCTCAGGGCGGCCAGGCGGTCGGCACCGTCCAGGTCGCTGCCGGTGTTCTCGATCAGCAGCGCGCCGAGGCGGTCATTCCCGTTCGGTTCGCCATCGATGCGGCTGAGCAGGCGGGCGGTCAGCAGTTGCTGGACCTCGGGAATGGCCAGCAACGGCATCAATTGGGCGTCGGGCAGGCGGATCAGCGCGGACGAAAGTTGGCGCAGCGAGCTGTAGCCGGTGGCTGAATGGTGGGCGGTCTGGCTGGCATAGAGACGGATGGCGTTGGCCCAGTCGCCGGCCAGGTAGGCCAGGCGGGCCTCTTCGCCGAGGCTGGCGATGCCCAGCTCCAGCGGATCGGAGTAACCCTGGGCGGTGAGCTGGCGAGTCTGGCGGAAGGCATCGCGCGCGGCCTCGGTGGCCTGTCGCATGAACAGCCGCTGGTCTTCCTCGCTGCGTTGGGCTTCTTCGGCGGGCACGCCCTCGGGTTGGCCGAGGCTGGCCTGTGCCCGGCCCAGGGAATAGGCGGCCCAGGTACTGCGCAGGCGACGTTGTTCGGGCGGCAGCTGCAGGACCCTCTGGAAGTAGTCGGCGGCCAGCAGGTATTCCTGCCGGGCGAAGGCGACCGCGCCCGCACTGTAGAGGCGCAGCTCGGCGGGCAGGTCCAGCCCCTGACCCTCCACCTGGCGGGCGTCGGTCAGGGCTCGCAGGCGCTTGACCTGCTGGTAGAGGGGCTCGCCCAGCTCCCGCTGTTCCACTTCGTCGCGCTGCTGGAGATAGCGTTCTCCGTCGTCGTTCCAGTAACCCAGCAGGGTGGCATCGCCGGACTGGCCGAGGCCGGGCACCGGCTTGCCCAGGCGCGTGACCTCGAAGGCGAAGTTGCCTTCGGGCAGCTCGGCCAGGGTCTGGGCGCGGTCGTCCAGCAGGCTCAGGGGAAAGTCCGGTCCGCACGCCTGTGCGCTCACTACCGGCAGGCAGAGCGCGATGGCGAGGGCAAGGCGAGTGCGGCGTTCAGGGGTAGACACGGGATCCTCCTTGATCGAGATGTTCGCAGCGGGCCCAACCCAGGGCTTGCCGCTGGCCGGCAGCGAGCCGGCCTTCGTTGAGACGGGTGAAGACCAGGCGGTCGGTTGCGCGTTCCAGGCGATAGCCGGCCAGGGCGTCGGCTGCCTCACAGGACCGGGCCGGCAGTTCGATGCGCTCCGGCAGGGGGCCGTCGAGGTTGCCCAGGTTGGCAACGGCGAGTTCGTGCAGCGGTCCCGACTGCTGGATTTCAGGCCGGATGTCGGCGTGCAGGGATTCGCCTCGCGCCACCGCCTGCAGGGTCGCCAGCCGCCAGGCGCGGCGATCGCCGGCCAGGGGCAGGCGGAACCAGATGACGCCGGTCAGGTGTTCGGGGCGGTCGCGGCGCAGGTTGGCCAGCAGTTCGGCCAGTTGCTGCGGGTCGGCCTGGCGTTCGTGGCGGGGGCCGGCGATGGCCAGCGGGCTTTCGCTCTCGACCCGGCCATTCACCAGGGCGATGCCGTAGGCGGGCAGGGCGAGCAGGAAGGGACGCTCGCTGGCATCGCTCCAGCGTTTTGCCCAGGCCAGCGCACGTGCGAGGTCGAACAGACCATTCTCCGGCGCGCTCACCGCATGGACTTGCAATACGCTGCCATCCACTTGCCGAAGCAGATCGGCCAGGGCCGGGCTGTCGAGCCAGGCGGGCAGGGCGGTGATGCTGAGTTCGAGGTCCGCCGGGAGCGCCTGGCGAAGGTCGCGGAGAAAGTCCCGGTAGCCCGGCAGGCGCGCACTGGCGCAATCGTGGTCGATCTCCAGGCCCTGCATGACGAGACCCTGGGCGCGCCAGTGGTCCACCAGGGCGAGGATGTCGGCGCGGGTGCGTTGCAGGTCCAGGTCCGGCAACTGGCCGTCCAGGCGCACCACTGCGACCAGCGGGCGCCCGTCGGTGGCGAGCAGTTCGCTGTTCACCTGAATGCGCGACCAGCCCGCCCCCGGATGGGCCTGGGCGGCGAGCACACGCAGGGTGGTGAAGTCGGCGCGGCTGGCGGCCAGGGCCTCAGCATGGGCAGGGCGCCACTGCCGTTGCCAGATATAGAGCTGCTGGTCGAGCGGAGCGCGGGTTTCCTGCTCGCAGCCGGAGAGCATGAGCAACAGAAGGACGAAGGCTGCGCGAAGGGGTGATGAAGGCATGGAATCGGCGCGCTCTGGGGCGGGCTCCTTGGGCGATTGAGCCTGACTGCGGCGAATTACATCCCTATTCCCGGTGGCCGACAAGGCGTGCCGGCACTGGTTTGACAGTTCCCCATACGTCGCCAAAGCTGCTTATGCGGTTTTTCTATAAATTCCTGCGGAGCGCAAATAATGGATAAGCGACTTCTGAAAAAGGGCTTGATCGTGGGCCTGCTCGGCGCAGCCAGCGTGGCGGCGCAGGCCGACCAGGCGGGGGGCGGCGGTTGCGGCTGGGGCAACATGTTGTTCGAAGGCCAGCGCGGCCTGGTCCCACATCTGCTGGCCACCACCACCAACGGTACTTCCGGTAACGCAACCTTTGGCCTGACCTCGGGTACCAACGGTTGCGATTCCAGTGTGCGTCTGGGCTATGGCGGCCGTTCCTGGCTGGCCATGAATGGCATGCTCGACAACATTGCCGAAGACATGGCTCAGGGCAAAGGCGAGGCGCTGGACGCCTATGCGACTCTGCTGGGCATCGAACAGTCCGATCGCGCCCACTTCGCCCAGGTCACCCAGGCCAACTTCTCCACCATCTTCTCCTCGCCAGACGTGACCGGGGATCAGGTGCTCGCCGCCACTATCGACGTCATGAGCCGCGACCAGCAACTGGCCCGCTATGCCAAGCAGCCGAGCTAAGTCCAGCAGCGCATAAGAAAGCCGGGCCTTGCCCGGCTTTTTTCTAGCCCCCTGTCGCTGAAAGGCTCATTCCAGACCCGGTTCGGTCAGCGCTTGTTTCCAGAGGGACTAAGCTTGTGCGGCAGCCTGTCTGTTCATTCATTCGGAGTTCCCTATGAACAATAACAACAGCGTCCTGCGCCACCTGCCCTGGGCAGTGCTGGCCGTGGCTGGCGCCTGCGCCCTGGGCGTCGTCGCGTTGCGGCGCGGCGAGGCGATCAATGCACTGTGGATCGTGGTAGCCGCCGTTGCCCTCTACCTGGTCGCCTATCGCTACTACAGCCTGTTCATCGCCACCAGGGTGATGCAGCTCGATCCAACTCGCGCCACGCCGGCCGTCCTCCACAATGACGGCCTGGATTTCGTTCCAACCAACAAACACGTGCTCTTCGGACACCACTTCGCTGCCATCGCCGGCGCCGGTCCGCTGGTGGGCCCGGTACTCGCCGCGCAGATGGGCTACCTGCCCGGCACCCTCTGGCTGATCGCCGGCGTGGTCCTGGCCGGCGCGGTGCAGGATTTCATGGTGCTGTTCATTTCCAGCCGCCGCGATGGCCGCTCCCTGGGCGACCTGGTACGTGAGGAAATGGGCCAGGTGGCGGGCACCATTGCGCTGTTCGGCGCCTTCCTGATCATGATCATCATCCTCGCGGTGCTCTCGCTGATCGTGGTGAAGGCCCTGGCCGAAAGCCCGTGGGGCATGTTCACCGTGATGGCGACCATCCCCATTGCGATGCTGATGGGGATCTACATGCGCTATATCCGCCCGGGACGCATCGGCGAGATTTCCCTCATCGGCGTGGTCCTGCTGCTGACTTCCATCTGGCTCGGTGGCCAGGTCGCCGCCGATCCGGTCTGGGGCCCGGCCTTCACCTTCACCGGCGTGCAGATCACCTGGATGCTGATCGGCTACGGCTTCGTTGCCGCCGTGCTGCCGGTATGGCTGATCCTCGCCCCGCGTGACTACCTGTCCACATTCCTCAAGATCGGCACCATTGTCGCCCTGGCTATCGGCATCCTGATCACCATGCCGGAGCTGAAAATGCCGGCGCTGACCCAGTTCGTAGACGGCACTGGCCCTGTGTGGAAAGGTCCCCTGTTCCCCTTCCTGTTCATCACCATCGCCTGTGGTGCAGTGTCCGGCTTCCATGCGCTGATTTCCTCGGGCACCACGCCCAAGATGCTGGCCAGTGAGTCCCACGCCCGCTACATCGGCTACGGCGGCATGCTGATGGAGTCCTTCGTCGCCATCATGGCCATGGTCGCCGCCTCGGTGATCGAACCGGGCGTGTACTTCGCCATGAACAGCCCGCCGGCCGTGGTCGGGGCGGATGTCGCCAGTGTGGCGGCGGCGGTGAGCAACTGGGGCTTCGCCATCACCCCCGAGCAGCTGGAGGCCACCGCCAGGGACATCGGCGAACACACCATCCTGGCCCGTGCCGGCGGTGCGCCGACCCTGGCCGTGGGCATCGCGCAGATCCTCCACCAGGTGCTGCCGGGCGAGAACACCATGGCTTTCTGGTATCACTTCGCGATCCTCTTCGAGGCGCTGTTCATCCTCACCGCGGTGGACGCCGGTACCCGCGCCGGTCGCTTCATGCTGCAGGACCTCTTGGGCAACTTCGTCCCGGCGCTGAAGAAAACCGAGTCCTGGACCGCCAACGTCATCGCCACCGCCGGTTGCGTGGCCATGTGGGGCTGGCTGCTGTACCAGGGCGTGATCGATCCGCTGGGCGGCATCAACACCCTGTGGCCGCTGTTCGGCATCTCCAACCAGATGCTGGCGGGCATCGCCCTGATGCTGGGCTGCGTGGTGCTGATCAAGATGAAGCGCCAGCGCTACGTCTGGGTCACCCTGATCCCGGCCACCTGGCTGCTGATCTGCACGACTACCGCTGGTGTGATCAAGCTCATCGATCCGAACCCCGCTGTCGGCTTCCTGGCCCTGGCCAAGAAGTACAGCGATGCCCTGGCTGCGGGGCAGGTGCTGGCGCCGGCCAAGGATATCGGCCAGATGCAGAACGTGATCTTCAACGCCTACACCAACGCGACCCTGACCGCGCTGTTCCTCTTCGTGGTGCTGAGCGTGCTGTTCTACGCCATCAAGGTGGGCCGCAATGCCTGGATGAAACCGGAGCGCACCGACAAGGAATCGCCATTCCAGCCGATCCCGGAAGCCTGAGGAGGCCGCGCACATGTTCAATGACCTGAGCCGCATGGGTAAGTACCTCGGGCAGGCCGCGCGGATGCTGGTGGGCATGCCCGACTACGACAATTACGTCGAGCACATGCAGCGCAAGCACCCGGACAAGCCGGTCATGACTTACGAGGAGTTTTTCCGCGAGCGCCAGGAGGCGCGTTATGGCGGCGGCAAGGGACGACCCATACGTTGTTGCTGAGCTGAGAAGCAGAGGCAGGGAGCGCCACGCTTTGTCGTGGCGCTTCTTTTTTTTGCGGGCGATTTGCTGCCTCAACCGCGTGGCCGATCCGGAGAATGCGGCCCGGCCGAACTCCGATGGTGGGCCGGTGAAGCGTGGTTCACCCTAGGTGATCTGGCTTCCCTGGTTGAGCGCGTCCCGGCGCACACTCCCGACAATCCGGCAGCCAGACACAAGCGTCTGGCAGGCACGGCCATGACAGCATCCGGGGTGAGCCTTCTAATCCTTCCAGCCCTCATGGGAGCAGGGCGGGAGGGAACCATGAAGAAGATGTTCTGCCTGTTGCTGTGCACATTGCTGGCGGGATTCGTCCGGGCCGAAGAGGTGTTGAGGGTCTACAACTGGACCAACTACATCGAGCCCGAAGTGCTGGCGGCTTTCCAGAGCGAGAGCGGCATCCGTGTCGAGTACACCACCTTCAGCACCGCCGCCGAACTGGACGCGGCCCTCGCCGGGACGGCGCAATACGACCTGGTGGTGCCTTCGCATTTCCAACTGGCCCGGTTGATCGGCGCAAAGCGCCTGCAGCCCCTGGATTTCTCCCGGCTACCTCATGCCAACAGCCTGGACCCGGCGCTGCTGGCCATGCTGGCCGGATTCGAGTCGGCGAATCGTTATGTGGTGCCTTATCTCTGGGGGTCGGTGGGTCTGGTAAGCAACCCGGCCCTGGCCGAACCGGCTTTCGGCGGTGCCCTGCCGAACAGCTGGAGCCTGCTTTTCGATGAGCAGCAGCGCTCACGCCTTAGCAGCTGCGGCCTGGGAATGCTGGATGCGCCGGAAGAAACCTTGTCGCTGTGGCTCAACTACCGTGGCCGCAACCTGAGCAAGGGCGGCACCCGGCAGATCGACCAGGCCGGCAAGCAACTGCTGTCGATGCAGGGACAATTTCGCAACCTGGACAACGACGGCTATGTCGCCGACCTGGCCAGCGGCAAGCTCTGCGTGGCCATGGCCTGGGTCGGACATGCGCTGACGGCGGCGGCGAAGAATCCGGCACTGCGTTTCCGGATTCCCGATGAAGGCGCGCTGGTGTTCATCGACAGCCTGGCCGTTCCCACCCATGCCGCGAGGCCGGACCTGGCCTACCGCTTCATCGACTATCTCCTGCAGCCGGACAACGCCCGGCGCAATGCCCTGGCGTCGCGCTTCTATTCGCCCCTGGCGCCGAATACGCCGGAAATGGCACGTCTGGCGCAGGAGCAGCCGATGCTGGTGCCCGACCAGGCTGAGCGCAAACGCCTCTACTTCCTGGAGCGCCTGACGCCGGAACAGAAGGCGCGGGTCGATGCGTTGTGGCAGCAGATCAAGGCGTCGCGAACGGCGCTGTGATTTTTCTTTCGCCCAGGAAAAAGCCCGGCATATGCCGGGCTTTTTCGTTGCGCTGTCGCTTACTTGCCGTAAACCGGCAGCTTGGCGCAGATGGCCTTGACCTGGTCACGAACGCGGTCGATCACGGACTCGTCGCCCATGTTCTCCAGGATGTCGCAGATCCAGGTGGCCAGCTCGCGGCACTCGACTTCCTTGAAGCCGCGGGTGGTGACGGCCGGGGTGCCGATACGCAGGCCGGAGGTGACGAAGGGCGAGCGCGGGTCGTTCGGCACGGAATTCTTGTTCACGGTGATGAAGGCGCGGCCCAGGGCGGCATCCGCATCCTTGCCGGTGATGTCCTGCTTGATCAGGGACAGCAGGAACAGGTGGTTCTGGGTGCCACCGGAAACCACGTCGAAACCGCGGTCGACGAATACCTGGGCCATGGCCTGGGCGTTCTTCACCACTTGCTCCTGGTAGGCCTTGAATTCGGGCTGCAGGGCTTCCTTGAAGCACACGGCCTTGGCGGCGATCACGTGCATCAGCGGGCCGCCCTGGCCGCCCGGGAACACGGCGGAGTTCAGCTTCTTCTCGATCTCTTCGTTGGCCTTGGCCAGGATCAGGCCGCCACGCGGACCGCGCAGGGTCTTGTGGGTGGTGGTGGTGACCACGTCGGCGTAGGGCAGCGGGTTCGGGTAGACGCCAGCGGCAACCAGGCCGGCCACGTGGGCCATGTCGACGAACAGGTAGGCGCCTACCTTGTCGGCGATGGCGCGGAAGCGCGGGAAGTCCAGGACCTGGGAGTAGGCGGAGAAGCCGGCGATGATCATCTTCGGCTTGTGCTCAACGGCCAGGCGCTCGACTTCGTCGTAGTCGATCAGGCCGGTGGCGGTGTCCAGGCCGTATTGCACGGCCTTATAGATCTTGCCGGAGAAGTTCACGGAAGCGCCGTGGGTCAGGTGGCCGCCGTGGGCCAGGCTCATGCCGAGGACGGTATCGCCCGGCTGTACCAGAGCCTGGAATACGGCGCTGTTGGCCTGGGAGCCGGAGTGCGGCTGGACGTTGGCGTAGTCGGCGCCAAACAGTTCCTTGGCGCGGTCGATGGCCAGCTGCTCGACGATGTCGACGTACTCGCAACCACCGTAGTAGCGCTTGTGCGGGTAGCCTTCGGCGTACTTGTTGGTCAGCACGGAGCCCTGGGCTTCCATCACCGCCGGGCTGGTGTAGTTCTCGGAGGCGATGAGCTCGATGTGCTCTTCCTGGCGCTGGGCTTCTTGCTCCATGGCGGCGAACAGGTCGGCATCATAGCGGGCGAGGGTCAAATCACGGCTGAACATGGCGGTCCTCTTAAGGATCGGTGCTGGGAAAGCTGCGCATTCTACCTGATCGGTCGCTGGCTGGCATATGAAGGTCGGTCATGTGACAGACAAGTGGCCCTCATTCAGCAGGGCGGCGGCGGGCGGCGACGAATGCGGCGCGGCGAGTCAGCTGAGGATGAAGTTGGCGCTGGTGCCGAACAACCGCTCGAACTGCGCTGCCGGCACCGGGTGGCCGAACAGGTAGCCCTGCACTTCATCGCAGCCGTGTTCGCGGAGGAAATTGAGCTGCGCGTGGGATTCCACGCCCTCGGCGATCACCGCCAGGTTCAGGCTGTGGGCCATGGCGATGATGGCGCGGGCGATCTGCGCGTCGCGCTCACCGTCGGGCAGGCCGTCGACGAAGCTGCGGTCGATCTTCAGCACGTCGATGGGGAACTGCTTGAGGTAGTTGAGCGATGAGTAACCGGTGCCGAAGTCGTCTACCGCGATGCACAGGCCGAGGCGCTTGAGGTTCTCCAGGATCGCCATGGCTTCGCCCACGTCGCGCATCAGGATGCTCTCGGTCAGTTCCAGCTCCAGGCAGGCCGGCGGCAGGCCGCTGTCTTCGATGATCGCGGCGATGCGTTCGGCGAGCTGGCCATCGGCGAACTGTCGGGCGGAGATGTTCACCGAGATCTTCGGCAGGCGCATCTTCGCCAGGTGCCAGGCCTTGAGCTGGCGGCAGGCCTCGCTGAGCACCCAGTCGCCCACCTGCACCACCAGTCCGAGTTCCTCCAGCACCGGCACGAACTCCCCGGGTGGTACCAGCCCGCGCTTGGGATGGCGCCAACGCAGCAGTGCCTCGACACCGGTCAGGCGTCGGCCGTCGCCGGAGAACTGCGGCTGGTAATAGAGCAGGAATTCGCCCTGCTCCAGGGCATGGCGCAGGTCGCTTTCCAGCTCCAGGCGCTCCAGGGCGCGGGCGTTCATGTCCGCCTGGTAGAACTGGAAGTTGTTCTTGCCGCGTTCCTTGGCGTGGTACATGGCGGTGTCGGCGTTCTTCATCAGCTGGCTCAGCTCGCGGCCGTCCTGGGGCGAGAGGGCGATGCCGATGCTGGCGGTGACGAAGAACTCGCGGCCTTCGAGGACGAACGGCCTGGCCAGGCTGTCGAGGATCTGTTCGGCGACATGGATGGCACGGTTCAACGCACCTTCGCGGGTGGCGCGTGGCTGCAGCAGCAGGGTGAACTCGTCGCCGCCCATGCGCGCCACGGTATCGTCCTCATGGACGCAGGCCGCCAGGCGCACGGCCACATCCTTGAGCATGCGATCACCGGCGGCATGGCCGAGGGAGTCATTGATCGGCTTGAAACGGTCGAGGTCGAGGAACATCAGCACCACCCATTCCTGGTGCCGTTCGGCGTACTGCAGGGCGGTGTGCAGGCGATCCTGGAACAGGGTGCGGTTAGGCAGGTGGGTCAGGCCGTCGTAGTAGGCCAGGCGGTGGATACGCTGCTCGCTGGCCTTGCGCTCGCTGATGTCGCTGAAGAAGCAGACGTAGCTGACCAGGTCGCCATCCTCGTCGTGCACTGCGGTGATGCCGACCCAGGCCGGATAATTGTCGCCTTCGCGGCGTTTGAGCCAGATCTCGCCTTCCCAGCTGCCGCGCTGGTTGAGCTGGCTGAGGATGAAGTTGAGCTGATTGGCCTGCTGGCGGTCGGCGGTGAGCACAGCCGGTAGTTGGTCCAGCACATCCTGGGCCTTGTGGCCGGTGATGCGGCAGAAGGCTTCGTTGACCTGGACGATGTAGCCGGCCGGGTCGGTGACCAGGATGGCCGAGGTGGAATGCTCGAACACCGTGGCCGCCATGCGCATGTCCTTCTCGGCACGGCGCTGCTGGCTGATGTCGCGACCGACGCCGAGCATGCCTTCGAAGCGGCCGTACTCGTCCCACATCAGCATGGTGCGCAGTTCCACCGGGATCTTCTGCCCATCGGCGCGCATGCAGTCGAAGAGGAATAGCCGCGCCGGCATCTGGCTGCGCAATTCGGCCAGGCGCTGCGGATTGCCCAGGGCGTTGCGGATCTGCTCCAGCTGCTCGAACAGTTCGAGCATCTGCCGCGGGTCGGCGGCCATGCCGTGGAAACCGTTGGCTACGGCCCAGTCGGCGCTGTAGCCGAGAACCGGTTGCACCGACGGGCTGACGTAGTTGAGCTGCAGTTCGCTGTTGGTGGTGAAGATCACGTCGCTGATGCTTTCGGCCAGCATGCGGTAGCGGCGTCCGCTTTCGCGCATGGACTCGGTGGCCTCGATCTGCTCGGTGATGTCCTTGGCCACGCCGATCAGGCGGCTGACGCGCCCCTTCTCGTCCCGGGCCAGGGCCTGTTCGCGGATGTCGAACCAGTGCCAGCTGCCGTCCTTGTGCCGCCAGCGCAGCTGGCATTGCAGCAGCAGGCCGTCGCCCACCACCTGCTGGAGGCTGCGCATGCGCCAGTACTGCTCGGCGTCGTCCGGGTGCAGCACCTCTTCCCAGAAGCGCTCGCCCATCCTGCGGATGTCGTCGCGGTTGTAGCCCAGTTGGGGGCCCAGGCGGTTATTGGTGAGCATCACCCGCTTGTTGGCGATGTCGTGCACGTAAAGGGTATCGGGCAGCGCCAGCACCACGTCGGACCAGAAGCGCTCGCGCTCGATCAGCGAGAGTTCGACCTCCTTGCGGCTGGTGATGTCGTTGATGCTCAGGGTGACCGCTTCCAGGTCCTGGATCATGTCCGGCAGGTGCAGCACCAGCCAGATGTGCCGCATCTGGCCCTGGGCGGTGATGATCTGGCTCTCCATCTCCAGGTGCTTCTTGCCACCCAGCAGGGCCGCCATGAGCTGGAAGCGGATACCGCCTTCATGCAGCGGATGGGTACCGATCAATTGCCGCCAGGCATGCTCGCTGCTGCTGACGCCCAGCAGGTGCATGGCCACCTGGTTGACCTCGGTGATCCGCAGCCGGCGCAGCAGCTCGCCGTGCTGCTGGGGGTTGTCCCTGACCCACGCGGCCAGGCTGGCGCGGTCGAGCAGGCCCAGCTGGATCAGGTGCTTGCGCAGGTCGGCGAGGTCGAGCACGCAAAGGGCGATGCCGCCGCCCTCGAAGATGTCCTGGTAGCGCCGCCGGGTTTCCTGCAGCACACGCAGGGCACGCTGTTCCTCGGTGACGTCGCGCAGTACCCAGACGTAGCCGAGCAATTGGGCGCCGTCGTTGAGGTCGTTGCGGGTCACGGCCAGCAGGCGCTGTTCGTTGCCGCGCTGGAATTGCACCAGATCCGAGCCCAGTTCGTGGTCCAGGCCGGGAGCGTTGAGCAGCAACGGGTCCAGGCCCGGCAGCAGGGCCAGCAGGTGGTGTTCCTGGGCGGCCTCGCCGCTGATGCCGAACATGGCTTCGGCCTGCGGGTTGAGGTAGCTCAGGCGCCCGTCCACCTGTGTCACCAGCACGCGTTCCTCGATCACGCCGAGGGCGCTGGCCGCCTGGCGCAGGGAGCGCCGCGAGGCATCGTTGAGCTCGAGCAGGCCGCGCTGTTCGCGCTGCAGGTAGTAAAGGGCGATCAGTGCCAGGCTGGCGCTGATGAGGAACAGCAGGAACTTGCTGAGCAGTTCGGGCAGCAGGTTGGTGCGCACCTGGCGTTCGTCGTGAAGGGCACGAAGCTGCCAGTCACTGTGGCCCAGGGGCGAGACGAGGATGGTCTGCGCTTCCTGTTCGGCGGTTACCGGCATCACGATGGGGCTGCTGCGGTCGAGCTTGCCGCTCTGCGCCAGGACCCGCTGGAGGAAGTGGTCTTCCAGCAGCCAGCGGTAGTCACGGTCTTCATGCTCGAGCAGCCAGGTGCGGATGGCTTCCGCATCCAGGCGCAGGACCCAGTAGCCGCTGGGCTCGGGCAGGGGAGACTGGCGCAGGATCAGGTAGACCTCGCCGCGGCCCTGGGGGCTGAAGGCGTAGTGGTAGGTATGGCCCTCACTGCGCTGGGCCAGGCTGACGAGGAAGAGGGCGTCTTCGCTGTTGGCCTGGGTGTCCGCCAGCACGCCACCGTTGGGATTGAGCCAGGCCAGGCTGGTAATCGATGGCAGGATGGGGCGCAGCAGGTCCAGTTCCGCCAACTGCCGGTTTTCGCCCTCGGGATGGGGCGGCTGCTGGCGGAGCAGGGCGAGCACGGCGTCGGCCTTCATCTGCATCACCAGTTCAAGGTGGCTGGCCAGCTCGCGGGTGAGGGTGTAGTTGCGCTCGCGGGCGCCGTCCTGCAGCTGGCGGTATTCCTGGTGCAGTTGCCAGAGGAGCAGGGCCAGCATCAACAGGACGAGGACGGCCAGGAGACCCTTGACCGAGCCGCGCGCAGGAGCGTTGGCCAGGGGCTGTCCTTGCTCGGGCTGGGCGGGAGGGAGTGGGCTGGCTGGCACTAATGGCGTTCCTGCTACTGCTCATTGGGCAGGTGACGGGGCGTCCCGGGCCAACGGGCCAGCGGACCGGCTAGCATGCCTTGAAGGCATGCAAAGTGCCAGTACGACCGACGAGCGTCGTTTGCCCTCCCCGGCGCATTCCGGTAGCTTTGCCGCACGCGCGCGGGAGCGCCTGTTCCCTGATTGTCGCTCCCCGCCTTATTCCACATTCGTCACAGCACCAAGGTCAGTCATGGCTCAATACGTCTACACCATGCACCGGGTCGGCAAGGTCGTGCCCCCGAAGCGTGAGATCCTCAAAGACATTTCCCTGTCCTTCTTCCCGGGCGCCAAGATCGGCGTGCTCGGCCTGAACGGCGCGGGTAAGTCGACCCTCCTGCGCATCATGGCCGGGGTGGACACCGAGATCGATGGTGAAGCCCGCCCGATGCCTGGCATCAAGGTCGGCTACCTGCCCCAGGAACCCAAGCTGGATCCGGCCAAGAGCGTGCGTGACATCGTCGAAGAGGCCGTGGGCGAGATCAAGCAGGCCCAGGCCCGGCTGGACGAGGTCTATGCCGCCTACGCCGAGCCGGACGCCGACTTCGACGCCCTGGCCGCCGAACAGGCCAAGCTGGAAGCCATTCTCCAGGCCTCCGATGGCCACAACCTCGAGCGCCAGCTGGAAGTCGCCGCCGACGCCCTGCGCCTGCCGCCGTGGGATGCGAAGATCGAACACCTCTCCGGTGGCGAGAAGCGTCGTGTAGCCCTGTGCCGCCTCCTGCTGTCGGCTCCCGACATGCTGCTGCTGGACGAACCGACCAACCACCTGGACGCCGACTCGGTGGCCTGGCTGGAGCACTTCCTCCACGACTTCCCGGGTACCGTGGTCGCCATTACCCACGACCGTTACTTCCTCGACAACGTCGCTGGCTGGATCCTCGAACTGGACCGTGGCCACGGCATCCCCTTCGAAGGCAACTACTCCGGCTGGCTGGAATCCAAGGCCAACCGCCTGGCCCAGGAAGCCAAGCAGGAAGCCTCCCACGCCAAGGCCATGAAGGCCGAACTGGAGTGGGTGCGTCAGGGCGCCAAGGCCCGTCAGGCCAAGTCCAAGGCCCGTCTGCAGCGCTTCGAGGAAATGCAGTCCCAGGAATTCCAGAAGCGCAGCGAGACCAACGAGATCTACATCCCGGCCGGTCCGCGCCTGGGCGACAAGGTCATCGAGCTGCACAACGTCACCAAGGGCTACGGCGATCGCGTGCTGATCGACGACCTGTCCCTGAGCATCCCGAAAGGCGCCATCGTCGGCGTGATCGGCGGCAACGGCGCGGGCAAGTCCACCCTGTTCCGCATGCTCACCGGCAAGGAGCAGCCGGACTCGGGCACCATCGAGATCGGTGAAACCGTGCAGATCGCCAGCGTCGACCAGAGCCGCGACAGCCTGGAAGGCACCAAGACTGTCTGGGAGCAGGTTTCCGACGGCTTCGAGCAGATCAAGATCGGCAACTACGAAGTTCCGTCGCGCAGCTACGTCGGTCGCTTCAACTTCAAGGGCGCCGACCAGCAGAAGTTCGTCAAGGACCTTTCCGGTGGTGAGCGTGGCCGCCTGCACCTGGCCCTGACCCTGAAGCAGGGCGGCAACGTGCTGCTGCTCGACGAACCGTCCAACGACCTCGACGTGGAAACCCTGCGTGCGCTGGAGGAAGCGCTGCTGGACTTCCCCGGCGCCGCCATCGTGATTTCCCACGATCGCTGGTTCCTGGACCGTATCGCCACCCACATCCTCTCCTACGAGGACGATGGGAAGGTGAACTTCTTCGAAGGCAACTACACCGAGTTCGAAGCGGACCGCAAGAAACGCCTCGGCGAGGCGGCCGCCCAGCCGCACCGCGTGCGTTACAAGAAGCTCGCCCAGTAAGCAACCTTAGCGGGCAGGCATCACAGACAACGGGGCCCTTTGGCTCCGTTGTCGTTTCAGGAGGTTCCTTGAAGGGATTCAACCACTACCTGTTCTGGCTTTCGTCGCTGGCGCTGTTCGGGGTCTGCGGCCTGTACTTCTCCTTCTATCCCTCTCCCGCCTGGAAAGTGCTTTCCGTTCCCTGCTCCCTGGCTCTGGGGGCGGGGCTCTATACCTGGCTGGCCCGGCGCGAGCGCTTCAGCACCTTGTTCGGGCTGGAAACCGATGCCGCCCGCTGGCAATTGCACCTGACCCTGGGGGCGCTGCTGGTGCTGGTGGTCTGGGGTGCACTGCAGGTTCCCGCCGCCGCGCTCTATACCCAATGGCTGGGTGAGCACGCCGAATTCTCCGCGCGCGTGCTGGGCAAGGAGTCCGGCGGCCTGGGTTGCCAGTTCCGGGTGGAACTGGTGCTGGACGATGCCGCCATGGGCGTGGGCGTCTGCGTGACCGAGGATGTCTGGCACTCCCTGCCGGACCATGGCGTGGTGGTGATGCTCGGCCAGCGCAGCGGGCTGGGCATCAATCCGCGGGAGGTGCTGCGGGAGTCGCCGGGGCGCTGAGGCTTTGTCTGCCCCGGCCTCATCACGGCCGGTTTGTATCCAATTGCGTCGTTAGTGCGAGCGCTCCGGGTGAGCACGGGGCTGCTCGTGGCGTGTCGTGGCTCGTCATGGTGCGGCGTGGCTGCGAAATGGTGCGTCAGTCTGTCTGGAGTAATCCGAGGGGAAAAACCTGAATTCAGCGATTTCAGGCGGTTTATTCCTTTTTTCGTAGCGGTATTTACATGTAATGCACCAAAAAGATTCAGATATGCGTCACTTTGCCCTATCGAGGTGCTTGTCGGCTTGGTAGAGTCTCGCGCCATAAATTGTTCACAAAAGAAAAATGGTGAGAAACATGACGCAATCCGTCGACGCATTCCTGCTGCGCCTGAAGCAGCGCGACCCCGACCAGCCCGAGTTTCATCAGGCGGTAGAAGAGGTGCTGCGCAGTCTCTGGCCATTCCTTGAAGCCAATCCGAAGTACCTGGAGGCCGGCATCATCGAGCGGATCGTCGAGCCGGAGCGTGCCGTGCTGTTCCGGGTGCCGTGGGTCGACGATGCCGGCCGTGTGCAGGTGAACCGTGGCTATCGCGTGCAGATGAGCAGCGCCATCGGCCCCTACAAGGGCGGCCTGCGCTTCCACCCGTCGGTGAACCTGGGCGTGCTGAAGTTCCTCGCCTTCGAGCAGGTGTTCAAGAACTCCCTGACCTCGCTGCCCATGGGCGGCGGCAAGGGCGGCTCGGACTTCGACCCCAAGGGCAAGAGCGACGCGGAAGTCATGCGCTTCTGCCAGTCCTTCATGAGCGAGCTGTACCGTCACATCGGCGCCGACCTCGACGTACCGGCCGGTGATATCGGCGTCGGCGCCCGTGAAATCGGCTTCCTCTTCGGCCAGTACAAGCGCCTCTCCAACGAGTTCACCTCCGTCCTCACTGGCAAGGGCCTGGCCTACGGCGGCAGCCTGATCCGCCCCGAAGCCACTGGCTACGGCTGCGTCTATTTCGCTCAGGAGATGCTCAAGGGCATCGGCCGCGATTTCGACGGCCAACGCGTGGCCATTTCCGGTTCCGGCAATGTGGCCCAGTACGCGGCGCAGAAGGTGATGGAGCTGGGCGGCAAGGTGATTTCCCTGTCCGACTCCGAAGGCACCCTGTTCGCCGAGGCCGGCCTGACCCCGGAGCAGTGGGACGAGCTGATGGAACTGAAGAACGTCCGCCGCGGACGCATCAGCGAGCTGAATGCACCGGGCCTGCGCTTCATGCCTGGCCAGCGTCCCTGGTCGCTGGCCTGCGACATCGCGCTGCCCTGCGCGACCCAGAACGAGCTGAACGGCGAAGACGCCCGCACGCTGCTGGCCAACGGCTGCGTCTGCGTGGCCGAAGGCGCCAACATGCCGTCGACCCTCGAGGCGGTGGACCTGTTCCTCGAGGCGGGCATCCTCTTCGCCCCGGGCAAGGCATCCAACGCTGGCGGCGTGGCCACCAGCGGCCTGGAAATGAGCCAGAACGCCATGCGCCTGCACTGGACAGCTGGCGAGGTGGATCAGCGTCTGCACGGCATCATGCAGAACATCCACCATGCATGCGTGGGCTACGGCGAAGAAAACGGCCGGATCAACTACGTGAAGGGCGCCAACATCGCCGGCTTCGTGAAAGTCGCCGACGCCATGCTGGCGCAGGGTGTGGTCTAACCGCGATCGGATGACCCTGTGGGAGCGATTTCAATCGCGAATGAATTCGCTCCCACAGCTGCCCCTCAGTCGGGATGGAGCGCCCTCCCCATGGCGTTGCCCCGATTCCTCTGCCATTCGACATCCTCCCGATCGCGGCGCCATTCCTCGTACTCGCGGCGTTCCTCGCTCTGCACCTGCGCCTGACACTGGCGGAAGCCGTCGCTCCAGCCCTCGGCATAGTTGGCGTCCTTGAGATAGCGCGGCACGTTCTTGCGGAACTCGCCACTGATCACTCCCGCCGCCTGGCGGCCACTGCTGCAGCCATCGGCGAAGCCGTCGGCGAACGCCGGTGGATAACCCTGCGCGATCAGATGGTCGTGGGTGGTTTCGCAGCCCGCGAGCAGGCCGGTGATCAGAAAGGCGAGAAGGGCGGCGTGACGCGACGCCATATGAACTCCCGTGCGCCGAGAGGCGGGCGCACGCGCGACCGGGGTGTATTACCTGGAAGTCTAGCGCTGGTGTTGTGATCAAAGTGTCAAGGCCTTCAGCCCTTGACGCAGACCACCTGGCGCAGGGTGTGCACCACTTCCACCAGGTCGCGCTGGGCCGCCATCACGGCGTCGATGTCCTTGTAGGCCATCGGGATCTCGTCGATCACGTCCTTGTCCTTTCGGCATTCCACATGAGCGGTGGCGCGGACCTGGTCTTCCACGGTGAACAGCTTCTTCGCCCGCCCGCGACTCATCGCGCGACCGGCGCCGTGGCTGCAGGAGCAGAACGCTTCTTCGTTGCCCAGTCCGCGGACGATGAAGCTCTTCGCGCCCATGGAACCGGGAATGATGCCCAACTCACCCTTCTGCGCCGACACCGCTCCCTTGCGCGTCACCAGCACTTCGCGGCCGAAGTGCCATTCCTTCTGCACGTAGTTGTGGTGGCAGTTCACTGCTTCCAGGCTGGCTTCGAAGGGCTTTTTCAGCACCTTGCGAGCCGCATCGATCACCGCCTGCATCATCAGGGCGCGGTTCTGCCGGGCGAAGTCCTGGGCCCAGCCCACGGCTTCCACGTAATCGTCGAAGTGCCTGCTGCCTTCCTCGAAGTAGGCCAGGTCGCGGTCCGGCAGGTTGGCGATGTGCTGGCGCATGTCGGCCTGGGCCAGTTCGATGAACAGGGTGCCGATGGCGTTGCCCACGCCGCGCGAACCGCTGTGCAACATGAACCAGACGCGGTCGGCTTCGTCCAGGCAGACCTCGATGAAGTGGTTGCCGGTACCCAGGGTGCCGAGGTGGTGGCGGTTGTTGGTCTTCTCCAGGCGCGGGTACTTCGAGGTAATGGCCTTGAAGCGCCTGGCCAGGGGCCGCCAGGCCTGGTCGGCGGCATCCGGCACGCTGTCCCAGGCGCCCTGGTCGTGTCTGCCAAAGGTCTTGCCGTGGGGCACGGCCCGTTCGATGGCGCTGCGCAGGCCGTGGAGATTGTCCGGAAGGTCGGCGGCGCGCAGGGACGTGAGGGCGGCGATCATGCCGCAGCCGATATCCACGCCCACGGCGGCGGGAATGATGGCGCCCACGGTCGGGATCACGCTGCCGATGGTCGAGCCCTTGCCCAGGTGCACGTCGGGCATCACCGCCAGGTGCTTGAAGATGAAGGGCATCTTCGCCGTGTTGATCAACTGCTGGCGGGCTTCGTCTTCCACCGGCACGCCCTGGGTCCACAGGTGGATGGGCTTGCCGCCGGCCACTTCAAGCAGTTGCGGGCTGTTCGGTTTCATCTGCATGGCCTGATGCGAATGTGGATAACCATTCTGAGCCCATTGCGCCGGGCTGGGCGCGCATCCTACCGGCGGAACTCGGGCTGGGTGATGGGTTTCGTACCTCAAGCCAACCTGCGGAACAGGCCGGATCTACAGCGTAGGATGGCCTGGAGCGAAGCGAAACCCATCATTCAGCGCCCATCAGTAGTGGTACCACTTCAGCTCCAGCATCACCTCGTTGACCGGGGCGGCGCGTTGGCTGAACTCCCGTTGCGCGGTCAGGCGCAGGCCGAGGTCGCGGGAGACTTCCCATTGCTGGTTGAGGGACAACCGGCGGCGGATTTCACCGTTGTGGAAGTAGTCGCCGGCGGCTTCCAGGCTTGTGGTGCCCAGCGCGTTGTGCCAGAGCAGGCCGGTGTTGAAGCCGGCGGCAGTGGCGACGAAGGGGGCGAAGTCTTCGTTGTGCTCGATGCGGGCGGTGGCCAGGGCGAAGCCGAGGGCGTCCTCGCCAAGATTCCACGAGCCGCCGACACCGCCGTTGAGGTGGCTCACCAGGCGTTCGTCGCCATCTTCGCCCAGTACACGCTCCAGGCCGCCGGCAACCTGCCAGGACAGGGGCTTGAGCAGTTCACCGCGCGGCGTCAGGGAACGGATGGTGGCGAAGTCCAGGCGCTGCAGTTGCCAGTGGTTGCCTTCGTACTGGCGCAGCTTGAGCTGGAGGATCTCGATCTGCGCCCCCAGCGGGAAGCCGGACAGGTTGTCGTTGAGGTCGTGATAGGCCATGCGCAGGCCGTACTCGGCGAAGGCGCGGTCCTCGCGGATGCCCGCGCCCAGTTGCCAGGTGCGCGATTGGTGGCCCTCCTCGGGCAGGCCAGGGCGCTCCACCTCCAGCTCAGGCGGCGGATTGCGGTTGATGCCCTGCAGCAGCTTGAAGCTGCGGTTGGCGATCTCGGAGGTGCGGTCTTCGCCGGTGGAACGGTAGCGCACCAGGCGGAAGGCGGCGTCCTGGACCAGGGCGCGGCGTGGGGCGGGCAGGGCGAGGAACGTCGGGTCGTCGAGCAGTTTCTCGTCGTCGGCAAGCTGCAGTACCCACTGCTGTTCGGCGTCGTCCAGCGGCTCGGCACGGGCCAGCAACTCCTTTTCCCGCGAGGGGCGATAGTCGATGGATTCCACCAGGCCGGCCTTTTTCACCGCGCGTACCGTGTCGGTAGGAATGGCGGTGACCGGGAACTGGTCGGTGAGTTCGATACCGGGGCGCGCGATTTCCAGCAGCTCCAGCAGGCGGTAGGAGCAGTTCTCGTCGAAAAAGTAGTAGTCGAAGCGGATCTGCTTGAGCTCCCAGACATGCTCGACCATGCGCCCGGTTTCCTCCGGGGTGAGGTTCAGGCGGTACTCCCAGAGGTCGCGGTTCTCCAGGCGGCTGTATTCCTTGAGCTTGTCGCGATAGGGCACCAGGGCGAACAGGCCGGGGTAGCCGCCCATCAGGCCCTTCCAGGCGTAGAGAATGCTGTTGTCCGCACCCTCGATGAAGGCGCCGAAGTTCAGCGCGTAACTGAGCATCACCGTGTTGTTTTCGTGGATGTCCGGCTGGTCGATGCGCAGCAGGGTATGGCCGAACATGGACGAGGGGCTGTTCAGGTAGGCGGCGGGGAAGACCAGCACCGTACTGTGCGGGTTGACGTCGGCGTACCAGGTCTTGAACTCGCTGCAGGCCGGCTGCGGCAGGTCGCTGAGTTGCAGCTGTTCGCGCAGCCAGCGGGTACGGGCCGGGTAGGTGCACTGCGGGTGCTTGTCGCCTTGACCGGCCGGGGCGTAGATCGCCTCCAGGGTGGCGCGCAGTTCGGCTTCCGGGTTGCTCGGCCCGTCCCCGGCGAGAAAGAAATCGGGATCGTCTACATAGCTGCGCCAGCCGCCCAGTTTGCCCGTCTCGTAATGTCCCAGGGCGATCCAGTAGGGATCGCTGGCCAGTGTCTGCAGGCGTTCAGCGGGGATTTGGGGAGCGGCGTGGGCGGTAATCCAGATGCACAGGGCGAGGTACGGGAAAATCCGTTTCAAGGGCACAGCTCTTCTTCATGAGAGGTTCGACGGGCGGAGCTTTGGGGATGGCCGGGGCGAGTGTCAAGCAAGGCTAAGGCGTGCATTTGCGCAAGTTTGCACGGGCGGGATGCAGGCTGCGTTACAGCGTCCACACTTAGAGTGAGAACTGGGGAGATTCCAGCATGACAGCAACCGACCCGAGGGCGGCTCTCGACGCCCTGATAGCGGAGTACACCGCCCGCGCCAACTCCATTCGTGAAGACCTGGCCAGCAGCCACTCGCCGGATTTCGCCGAGCAGGCGGGGGAGCGCGAGAACGATGAAGTGCTGACTGCCATCCTCGCCGAAACCGAGGCCGCCCTGCGCCGTGTGGGGATGGCCAAGCTGCGCCTGGCAGACGGTAGCTACGGCTATTGCCAACGCTGCGGCGAGCCCATCGAGCCGGCGCGCCTGGCGATACTGCCTGCCGCCGAGTACTGCCTGGACTGTGCCGACCGGGAGCACTGACAACCCCTGGCGCAATGCCTTGCCAGTGATGTCGGGGCGGCGCCAGAATGCGGCCATCGCTTTCTTGCCGAGCCATTAAGGACACTCGATGCCTGACTCCTTCGCTGCCAGCCTGCGACTGGCGCCCGATGCGCTGACCCGTCCATTCGAGCCCCATCAGTTCAACTTCAGGAGTACCGACGACCTGGAGCCGTTCCGGGGCGTACTCGGCCAGGAACGCGCGGTGGAGGCCCTGCAGTTCGGCGTGGCCATGCCGCGTCCGGGTTACAACGTCTATGTCATGGGGGAACCGGGCACTGGCCGCTTCTCCTTCGTCAAACGCTATCTCAAGGCTGAGGGCAAGCGCCTGCAAACCCCGGCGGACTGGCTCTACGTCAACCACTTCGAAGAGCCTCGCGAGCCGCGGGCCTTGCAGTTGCCGGCGGGCGAAGCGAGCGGCTTCGTCTGTGACATCGAGCATCTGGTGGATAACCTGCTGGCCACCTTCCCGGCGGTATTCGAGACCCCCACCTTCCAGCAGAAGAAGAGCGCTATCGATCGCGCCTTCAACCAGCGCTACGACCGTGCCCTGGACGTGATCGAGCGCATCGCCCTGGAGAAGGACGTCGCCCTCTACCGCGACAGCGCGAACATTGCCTTCACCCCGATGAAGGACGGCAAGGCCCTGGACGAGGCGGACTTCGCCCAGTTGGACGAAGCCGAGCGTGAGCGCTTCCATGACGACATTTCCATGCTGGAGGAGCGCCTGAACGAGGAACTGTCCAGCCTGCCGCAGTGGAAGCGCGAGTCCAGCAACCAGCTGCGCCAGCTCAACGAGGAAACCATTACCCAGGCCTTGCAGCCTCTGCTTTCGCCGCTCTCGGAGAAGTACGCGGAAAACGCCAGTGTGGTGGCCTATCTGCAGGCCATGCAGGTGAACCTGTTGAAAACGGTGGTGGACCAATTACTGGACGACAAGCCGGACGCCCAGCGCCGTGAGATTCTGGAAGAGCAGTATTGCCCCAGCCTGGTCGTTGGCCATCACGCCAGCGGTGGCGCTCCTGTGGTGTTCGAGCCGCACCCTACCTATGACAACCTGTTCGGCCGCATCGAATACGGCACCGACCAGGGCGCCCTCTACACCAGCTATCGCCAGTTGCGCCCGGGTGCGTTGCACCGGGCCAATGGTGGTTTCCTGATCCTTGAGGCGGAGAAACTGCTGGGCGAGCCCTTTGTCTGGGATGCCCTGAAGCGTGCCCTGCAGTCGCGCAAGCTGAAGATGGAGTCGCCGCTGGCGGAACTCGGCCGCCTGGCCACCGTCACGCTGACGCCACAGGTAATTCCCTTGCAGGTCAAGGTGGTGATCATCGGTTCGCGCCAGCTCTATTACACGCTGCAGGACCTGGATCCGGACTTCCAGGAGATGTTCCGCGTTCTGGTGGACTTCGACGAGGAAATCGCCCTGTCGGACGACAGCCTGGAGCAGTTCGCCCAATTGCTGAAAACCCGCACCTCCGAAGAGGGCATGGCGCCCCTCACTGCGGCCGCAGTGGCCCGCCTGGCAACCTACAGCGCACGTTTGGCCGAGCATCAGGGGCGACTTTCGGCACGCATTGGCGACCTGTTCCAACTGGTCAGCGAAGCGGACTTCATCCGTCAGCTGGCGAATGAGCCGCTGACCGACGCCGATCACATCGACCGCGCCCTCCGGGCCAAGGCCACCCGCACGGGCCGCGTCTCCGCACGCATCCTCGACGACATGCTGGCGGGCATCATCCTGATCGACACCGCTGGCGCCGCCGTGGGCAAGTGCAACGGCCTGACCGTGCTGGAAGTGGGTGACTCGGCCTTCGGTGTGCCGGCGCGGATTTCCGCGACCGTCTATCCCGGCAGTTCGGGCATCGTCGACATCGAGCGCGAGGTCAACCTTGGCCAGCCCATCCACTCCAAGGGGGTAATGATCCTCACCGGCTACCTCGGCAGCCGCTATGCCCAGGAATTCCCCCTGGAGATTTCCGCGAGCATCGCCCTGGAGCAGTCCTACGGCTACGTGGACGGCGACAGCGCCTCCCTCGGCGAGGCCTGCACCCTGATCTCGGCACTGTCGCGCACACCGCTCAAGCAGTGCTTCGCCATCACCGGTTCGATCAACCAGTTCGGTGAGGTGCAGGCGGTGGGCGGGGTCAACGAGAAGATCGAAGGCTTCTTCCGCCTGTGCGAGGCCCGCGGCCTGACCGGCGAGCAGGGCGTGATCATCCCCCACGCCAACGTCACCACCCTGATGCTCGACGAACGCGTGCTGGATGCGGTGCGCAAGGGGCGTTTCCATGTCTACGCCGTGCGCCAGGCCGACGAGGCCCTGAGTCTGCTGGTGGGCGAGCCGGCCGGCGTACCGGACGAGAAGGGCCAGTTCCCCGAAGGCAGCGTCAACGCCCGCGTGGTCGCGCGGCTGCGGGAGATCGCCGAGATGGGGCTGGAGGAAGAGGAGAAAGTGGCGCCCACCCAGGAAGTCGCCGAGGTGGTCGCCAAGGTTGCCGCGCCGCCCAAGCCGGCGCGCAAGGGGCCGAAGCAGGAGCCCGGCAAGGCGCCGGTTCCGGACAAGACCCAGGGACCGTCCTGAACGATCCCCTGACCGGTCATGCCGGGGCGTGTTCCCGGCGTGGCTGGTCAGTCATCGAACAGCAAGAAGGGAGGCTCGCGCAATCGGCCTCCCTTCGCGTTTCCCTCACCCTGTCCACAGGGTTATCCACAGCTTGCGTGGATAAGCGTCGCGCTTTCGCAGGTCTAAACTCGGGTGTAGGCTGAAATCAGGCCCCTGCGAGGAAAGCCGCCATGACGCGCAACCTCTGCCTTACCCGCCAATGCCTGGGACTGGTGACCCGGATCGAGTGCGTGATCCGTCCGCTGGCGGGAGAGAATGGACTCTGGACGCTGCTCTGTGCGGCGGGAATGTCGGGGGAGCAACCCTCGGCGATCAAAGCCCAGGGCCCATTCCACGGGCCTCTCGTGGCGGAGTCGGTACTCTCCGCGATTGCCGACTGCCTGGCGGAGCAGGGCTATACCGAAGCCCACGACCCGCCGATCTGGCGATTGCACCTGCAAGGCGAGCTGCGACGCATCAACGGTACGCGTTGCCGAAGCCTGGGGGACTACCAGTTCCGTCCTGAAAGCTGACGACGGCTGGTTGGCCACCTTTTGAGCAGCTGCTGCCCGTCAGCGCGGGGAGCGGTGTTCGCGCGATGTTCCAGTGCCCGTGCACAGACTTATCCACAATGTTTGGGGATATTTCCCCCGACGTTGCCATTATTTTTCTGTAGGAAACACCTCGTTATACTCGCGGCCGGTTTTTTACTGACTACGAGAAGCCATGGAACGCTTTCTAGAAAACTCGATGTACGCCGCGCGCTGGCTGCTGGCCCCGATCTACTTCGGCCTGTCGCTGGCCTTGCTGGCGTTGACCCTCAAATTCTTCCAGGAAATCGTGCATATCCTGCCCCACGTCTTCGAGAAGACCGAGGCGGACCTGATCCTGGTGCTGCTCTCGCTGATCGACATGTCCCTGGTGGGCGGCCTGCTGGTGATGGTGATGATCTCCGGCTACGAGAACTTCGTCTCGCAACTGGACATCGACGACGACAAGGAAAAGCTGAGCTGGCTCGGCAAGATGGACTCCGGCTCGCTGAAGATGAAGGTGGCGGCCTCCATCGTGGCGATTTCCTCCATCCACCTGCTGCGTATCTTCATGGATGCGCAGAACATCGATAACGGCAAGATCATGTGGTACGTGGTGCTGCACATGACGTTCGTCATCTCGGCCTTCGCCATGGGCTACCTGGACAAGATGACCAAGCACGACCACTGATTCACGCCCCGCCTCCCGCCCAGACCGCCCGTCCGCTGAAAAGCGGACGGGCGGTTGCGTTTCTGCCGTCTGCTGCCGGCCCTGTGCATTAGATTTGAGGTGTACAGCGCGCGAGGGCGAAGCCATGAAATTGCACGACCTCACCAGCCATGCCCGTGCCGGGCACGTCGAAGAAATCAACCTGATCTCCCTGGAAGGGGGTATCTACCTGCTGGAAGCTCGCATCGATGGCCATTCCCACCATCTGGACGATGGCCGGGGCCATGCCACGCACCTGCGCTCGGTGGAACATGCCCGGGAAGTGCTCCACGAGTTCCCGGACCTGCCGTTCCACCTTGTGCACAACGTGGTGCATGACGAGATGTGCGGAATGGACGCCGATAGCCAGGACACCGTGAAGGTCCCCATCTCGACACGCGTTTCCCATTGAATGGATGGCGGCTCGGAGCCCGCGCCGGGGAGGGGAAGCTGTGCTAGTCTGGCCGGCCTTTTTACCCTGAGCGGAGCTCCGCGATGTCCCAACTCGACCTTTCCACCGACGAAACCCGCGTCAGCTACGGCATTGGCCGCCAGCTCGGCGACCAGATCCGTGACAATCCCCCGCCCGGTGTGAGCCTGGACGCCGTGATCGCTGGTCTCAGCGATGCCTTCCAGGGCCTGGAAAGCCGCGTTGACGGCGCTGCCCTGTCCGCCAGCTTCCGCGTGATCCGCGAGCGCATGCAGGCCGAAGCCCAGGCCAAGGCGGAAGCCGCCGCTGGCGCTGGCCGTGCCTACCTGGAAGAGAATGCCAAGCGCGAGGGCGTGACCGTCCTGGCGTCCGGCCTGCAGTACGAAGTGTTGGTAGCGGGCGAGGGCGCCAAGCCGTCGGCCGAGGACACCGTGCGCACCCATTATCACGGCACGCTGATCGACGGCACCGTATTCGACAGTTCCTACGATCGTGGCCAGCCTGCCGAATTCCCGGTGGGCGGCGTGATTGCCGGCTGGGTGGAAGCCCTGCAGCTGATGAACGCCGGCAGCAAGTGGCGTCTGCACGTACCGAGCGAACTGGCCTACGGCGGTCAGGCTGTCGGCAGCATTCCGCCGCACAGCGTGCTGGTGTTCGACGTGGAGCTCCTGGACATCCTCTGATCCAGGTGCCTCCTGGACGAGCCGTCCCTGGCCCGCCCAGGAGCCCGCGAGGGCGCCTTTGCCCTCGCTGCAAGCCGGCGCCCGGGCGCCGGCATTGCGGATGACGCGTCCTGGCGTCACCCAGATTCCCGAATCCCTTTCAGTGCACCTCGCCGTGGGGGCGCAGCGCCCTGGCGTAGCAGAACAGGAAGAGGTTGCGCACCAACTCCTTGAGCACCAGTGGTTCGCTGGAGTTCAGGCCGGCAAGGTCAAGGTCGCCCTGGTCGCGCAGTTCTTCGAGGTCGTCTTCTTCCAGTACGGCGCAGACCTTACCGGTTTCCCGATGGAGTATCCGCAGGTAGGGATGGGGGCGATCCAGCCAGGCATCGATCAGGTAGGTCATGGCTCATCTCCTTGAAAAAACGTTGAGATGAGAATAATTCCTATTATCGAAATAGCAAGTCCTGATCAGTACCTTTCGTCGAGGCAGAAAAAAGCCCGTCACCAGGACGGGCTTTTCAGCGGATCGGGACTCAGTGGGTCCGCGCGACGGCGAATTCGGTGAGCTCGATCAGGGCGTCGCGGTAGGCGTTGGACGGCAGCGTGTCCAGGCAGGCGATGGCGCGAGCGGCGTAGTCGCGGGCCAGGCGGGCGGTGTAGTCCAGGGCGCCGGCGGCTTCGACTGCGGCACGAATGCCTTCCAGGTCCTGGCTGCCGCCCTGCTGGATGGCCTTGCGCACCAGGCTGGCCTGCTCCGGGGTGCCGTCGCGCATGGTGGCGATCAGCGGCAGGGTGGGCTTGCCTTCGGCCAGGTCGTCACCAACGTTCTTGCCGAGGGTGGCGGCATCGCCACGGTAGTCGAGCAGGTCGTCCACCAGCTGGAAGGCAATCCCCAGGGCGTCGCCGAACTGGCGCAGGGCTTCGGCCTGTTCGGCGCTCGCGCCGGCCAACATCGCTGCGCTGTGGGTGGAAGCTTCGAAGAGCATCGCGGTCTTGCCGCGGATGACTTCCATGTAGGTTTCTTCGGTGGTGCTGGCGTCGCGGATCTTGGACAACTGCAGCACTTCGCCTTCGGCGATGACCCGGGTGGCCTGGGAGATGATGCGCATCACCGGCATGGAGCCGAGTTCCACCATCATTTCGAAGGAGCGGGCATAGAGGAAGTCGCCCACCAGCACGCTCGGCGCATTGCCCCACAGGGCATTGGCGGTGGAGCGGCCGCGGCGCAGGCCGGAGGCGTCCACCACGTCGTCGTGGAGCAGGGTGGAGGTGTGCAGGAATTCGATGGTGGCAGCCAGCAGGCGCAGTTGGTCGCCGCCGAAGCCCAGGGCGTTGCCGCTCAGCAGGACCAGGAGCGGGCGCAGGCGCTTGCCGCCGGCGGAGACGATGTAATCACCGATCTTTTCCACCAGGGGAACGCGGGAGGTCAACTGCCGGCGAATGATGTCGTCGACTGCGGTAAAATCGTCCGCCACCACGCGGTAGAAAGCCTGGGGTTGCATCAGCCAGAGGTGCTCCAATTGGGATGCGCGGCATGCTAGGGACCGGGCCGGGGGCTGTCAAGGCGAGCGCTGGCGGTGCTTGCGCGGCAATCGCGGCTTGCGTACAATCGCGGCCCCTGAACTTTCCTTGGGCATTTTCCTGCCTTACGCAATTGCACGGGAGTCAATTCCGGCCCCATGCAGCCATGCCGACCCATACCTCTTCTTATAAAGCGTCGGGTGAGCAGGTTTAACGGAGAAAATCCATGTACGCAGTTATCGTTACCGGCGGCAAGCAATACAAAGTCGCTGAAGGTGAATTCCTGAAAGTCGAGAAGCTCGAAGTCGCCACCGGCGAGTCCGTGACTTTCGACCGCGTCCTGCTGATCGGCAATGGCGAAGACGTGAAAATCGGTGCTCCGGTGGTAGATGGCGCCAAAGTAGTCGCTGAAGTGGTCTCCCAGGGCCGTCACGACAAAGTGCGCATCATCAAGTTCCGCCGTCGTAAGCACCACATGAAGCGCCAGGGCCACCGCCAGTGGTTCACTGAAATCAAGATCACCGGCATCCAGGCCTAATTTCCTTTTTGGAGGATTTGACTCATGGCACACAAAAAAGCTGGCGGTTCTACCCGCAACGGCCGCGACTCAGAAAGTAAACGCCTTGGCGTGAAGCTTTACGGCGGTCAGGCTGTCAAGGCCGGCAACATCATCGTGCGTCAGCGCGGTACCAAGTTCCACGCCGGCGTCGGCGTAGGCCTGGGCAAGGATCACACCCTGTTCGCGAAAGTGGACGGCGTGATCAAGTTCGAGGTCAAAGGTGCTTTCGGTCGCAAGTACGTAAGCATCGTCGCTGCCTGATAGCGACCTCGCTGGAAGAGCCCCGTCTTGCGACGGGGCTTTTTTGTTTCTGCTTCACGGAAACTCTGCATCAAGCGGGGTTCCCTGTATCCTATGTGCTTTGTTTCACTCAACCCGTCCCCGTGGCGGGAGGCGTCCTGATGAAATTCGTCGATGAAGTATCGATCTTTGTAAAAGCGGGCGACGGCGGCAATGGCCTGATGAGTTTCCGTCGCGAAAAATTCATTGAGAAGGGCGGCCCCAACGGTGGTGACGGGGGCGATGGCGGCTCCGTGTTCATGGAGGCCGATCCGAACCTCAATACCCTGGTGGACTACCGCTACACCCGCCGTTTCGACGCCCAGCGCGGCGAGAACGGCGGCAGCAAGGACTGCACCGGGCGCAAGGGCGATGACCTGGTTCTGCCGGTGCCCGTGGGCACCACCATCATCGATGCCGCCACCCAGGAAATCATCGGTGACCTGACCAAGCCTGGTCAGCGCCTCCTCGTGGCCCAGGGCGGCTGGCATGGCCTGGGCAACACCCGTTTCAAATCCAGTACCAACCGTGCGCCGCGTCAGACCACCAAAGGCAAGCCGGGCGAGTCCCGCGACCTCAAGCTGGAGTTGAAGGTGCTGGCTGACGTTGGTCTGCTGGGGCTGCCGAACGCCGGCAAGAGCACCTTCATCCGTGCGGTATCCGCCGCCAAGCCGAAGGTCGCCGACTATCCCTTCACCACCCTGGTGCCGAACCTGGGCGTGGTCAGCGTGGGGCGCTTCAAGTCCTTCGTCGTGGCCGACATTCCCGGCCTGATCGAGGGGGCCGCCGAAGGTGCTGGCCTGGGTATTCGATTCCTCAAGCACCTGGCGCGTACCCGCCTGCTGCTGCACATCGTCGACATGGCGCCGCTGGATGAAAGCGATCCGGCCGAAGCTGCTGCGACCATCATCGAAGAGCTTGCTCGTTTCAGTCCTGCGCTGACCGAGCGTGATCGCTGGCTGGTGCTGAACAAGGCGGATCAACTTCTCGATGAGGATCGTGATGCGCGCATGAAGGCTGTGCTCGAGCGTCTGGGTTGGGATGGTCCGGTGTTCGTGATTTCCGCCCTGGAGCGCGAGGGTACCGAGGCGCTTTCCCAGGAAATCATGCGTTACCTGGACGAGCGCACCCTGCGCATGGAAGAGGAGCCGGCTTACGCCGAACGGCTCGCCGAGCTGGATCAGCGCATCGAGGACGAGGCGCGCGCCCGTCTGCAGGCCATGGACGACCAGCGCGCCCTGCGCCGTGCCGGCCTGAAGAATGCCGGTGTCGACGATGACGACGATTTCGATGACGACGAGGATGACGGCGACGGGCCGGAAATCTTCTACGTACCCTGAGCCCGGCGCCGCCCGGCGCTGTGGAGTGTTCGCATGGCCGCGCGCCTTGCCGCGCGGCCTTCTAGCTAAGGTTGGACGATATGCGGGACAAGGTGACTGGCGCCCAGCGCTGGGTGGTGAAGATCGGAAGTGCATTGCTCACGGCTGATGGTCGTGGGCTGGATCGTTCGGCCATGGCGGTCTGGGTCGAGCAGATGGTTGCCCTGCGCAATGCGGGGGTGGAGCTGGTGCTGGTGTCTTCCGGCGCCGTGGCGGCGGGCATGAGTCGCCTGGGCTGGCACAGCCGCCCGAGTGCCGTGCATGAGTTGCAGGCTGCGGCTTCGGTGGGACAGATGGGGTTGGTCCAGGCCTGGGAATCCAGTTTTGCCGAGCATGGCCGTCACACTGCGCAGATCCTGCTCACTCATGACGACTTGTCGGATCGCAAGCGCTACCTGAACGCCCGCAGCACCCTGCGCACGCTGGTGGAGCTGGGGGCGATCCCGGTGATCAACGAAAACGACACCGTGGTCACCGATGAGATCCGTTTCGGCGACAACGACACCCTGGCGGCTCTCGTGGCCAACCTGGTGGAAGCTGATCTGCTGGTGATCCTCACCGATCGCGACGGCATGTTCGACGCCGATCCGCGTCACAACCCCGATGCCCAGCTGATATTCGAAGCTCGTGCCGATGACCCGGCCCTGGATGCCGTGGCTGGCGGAACCGGTGGCGCCCTGGGGCGCGGCGGTATGCAGACCAAGCTGCGTGCGGCTCGCCTGGCGGCGCGCTCCGGTGCCCATACGGTGATCGTTGGTGGTCGCATCGAGCGGGTGCTGGATCGCCTCAAGGCTGGCGAGCGACTGGGTACCCTGCTGGCGCCCGAGCGCGGCATGCTCGCGGCGCGCAAGCAGTGGCTGGCGGGGCATCTGCAGACGCGTGGCACCCTGGTGCTCGATGCGGGTGCGGTCAAGGCGCTGCGCGAAGATCGCAAGAGCTTGTTGCCGGTAGGCGTGAAGGCTGTCCAGGGCAGTTTCCGTCGGGGCGAGATGGTGGTCTGCGTCGGGCCTGATGGTTCGGAAATCGCCCGTGGCCTGGCCAACTACAGCGCCCTTGAAGCGCAGAAGATCATTGGCCAGTCCTCCGATCACATCGAAAAGCTGCTGGGCTATGTCGATGAGCCGGAGCTGGTGCATCGCGACAACCTGGTCCTGGTCTGAGGTGTGGAGGAAGGGATGCGACTGATCAAGGGAATGGCTGCGGCCTTGCTGGCGATGCCGCTGTTGGCTGGTGCGGAAGAAATTGGTTCGGTGTCGACAGTGTTCAAGTGGGTCGGTCCGAACGACAAGATCATGGTGGAAGCCTTCGACGATCCCAAGGTGGAGGGGGTGACCTGCTACCTGTCGCGGGCCAAGACTGGCGGCGTGAAGGGTGGTCTGGGGCTGGCCGAGGATCGTGCTGAGGCGTCCATCGCCTGTCGCCAGGTCGGGCCTATCCGCTTCAATGGTGAGCTCAAGGACGGCGAGGAGGTGTTCAAGGAGCGCACTTCGCTGGTGTTCAAGACCATGCAGGTGGTGCGCTTCTTCGACCGCAAGCGCAATACCCTGGTTTATCTGGTCTACAGCGATCGGGTGATCGAGGGTAGTCCGCAGAATGCGGTCACGGCGATTCCCATCCTGCCCTGGCCGAACAGGCCTTGAGGTAACTGAAAAGAGCCCGGATGACCCGGGCTTTTTCATGGGCGTTCAGATCGCTTTCAAAAAATCCGGGCAATAAAAAACCGGCCAGAAGGCCGGTTTTTCGCAAGAACTCAAGCTTAGGCAGCAGCTTGACCGAGCGCCTTGATGTGGGCGTTCAGGCGGCTCTTGTGACGAGCGGCTTTGTTCTTGTGGATGATGCCTTTGTCGGCCATGCGGTCGATCACCGGAACAGCAGCGGTGAAAGCGGCCTGGGCCTTCGGCAGGTCCTTGGCGTCGATAGCCTTGACCACGTTCTTGATGTAGGTACGAACCATGGAGCGCAGGCTGGCGTTATGGCTACGACGCTTCTCAGCCTGTTTGGCGCGTTTTTTGGCAGAAGGTGTGTTGGCCACCGTCAAGCTCCTCGAAACTGGGGGATTGAATCAAATTAAGGCCGCGAATCATGCCCACGCACTTTGGCCTTGTCAAGGGCGATCAGGTGGATGGGGCGACGAGCGTAAGCTTTTCTTCCGGATGATTTTATCCCGCACGGACTCTACACTCGGCAGCCTTGACCGTCCTCCGGCAGCGCTGCCGGCGTGATGCGCACTTTCTCTCCGGACCCCTGAATGAATCTGCTCAAGTCGCTGGCGGCCGTCAGCTCCATCACCATGCTTTCCCGCGTCCTGGGCTTCGTCCGCGACACCATCGTCGCGCGCTTCTTCGGCGCTGGCATGGCGACCGACGCCTTCTTCGTCGCATTCAAGCTGCCCAACCTGCTGCGCCGGATCTTCGCCGAGGGGGCGTTCTCCCAGGCCTTCGTGCCCATCCTCGCCGAGTACAAGACCCAGCAAGGTGAGGAGGCGACCCGCACGTTCATCGCTTACATATCCGGCCTGCTGACCCTGGTTCTGGCGCTGGTGACCCTGGTGGGCATCCTGGCGGCGCCCTGGGTGATCTGGGTGACCGCGCCGGGCTTCGCCGATACCCCCGAGAAATTCGCCCTGACCACCGATCTGCTCCGGGTGACCTTCCCCTACATCTTCCTGATTTCGCTGTCTTCGCTGGCCGGTGCCATCCTCAATACCTGGAACCGCTTTTCGGTGCCGGCCTTCGTGCCGACCTTGCTGAACGTCAGCATGATCGTCTTCGCGCTGTTCCTGACCCCCTATTTCGACCCGCCCATCATGGCCCTCGGCTGGGCCGTGCTGGCCGGAGGCCTGGCGCAGCTGCTCTACCAGCTTCCGGCGCTGAAGCGCATCGGCATGCTCGTATTGCCACGCCTGAACCTGCGCGATACCGGTGTCTGGCGCGTGCTCAAACAGATGGGGCCGGCGATCTTCGGGGTATCCGTGGGGCAGATCTCGCTGATCATCAACACCATCTTCGCCTCGTTCCTGGCGGCCGGTTCCGTATCCTGGATGTATTACGCCGACCGCTTGATGGAATTGCCGTCCGGCGTGCTGGGAGTGGCCCTGGGCACCATCCTGCTGCCTTCCCTGGCCAAGACTTATGCCAGCGATGATCGCCAGGCCTACTCGCAGTTGCTCGACTGGGGCCTGCGCCTGTGTTTCCTGCTGGTGCTGCCTTGCACCCTGGCGCTGGCCCTGCTGGCCGAGCCGCTGACGGTGGCGCTGTTCCAGTACGGCAAGTTCACCGCCAATGACGCCCTGATGACCCAGCGCGCGCTGATCGCCTATGCCGTGGGGCTGCTCGGGATCATTCTGGTGAAGGTGCTGGCGCCCGGCTTCTATGCGCGGCAGAACATCCGTACCCCGGTAAAGATCGCCATCTTCACCCTGGTGGCGACCCAGTTGATGAACCTCGCCTTCGTTTTCCCCCTGAAACATGCCGGCCTGGCACTGGCCATCAGCCTCGCGGCCTGCATGAACGCCGGGCTGCTCTACTGGCAGCTGCGCAAGCAGCGCCTGTTCCAGCCGCAACCCGGCTGGGGCCGGTTCCTCGCCAAGCTGGTGCTGGCCGTGCTGGTGATGTGCGCGGTTCTACTGGGCGTGATGCACCTGCTGCCGGCCTGGGAGCTGGGCGGCATGCTCGAGCGCCTGCTGCGCCTTGGCGTGCTCGTCGGGGCCGGGGTGATTGCCTATTTCGGCATGCTGGCCCTGCTGGGCTTCAGACTTCGCGACTTCGCCCGGCGGGCCGTGTGATTCGCTGAGCCGCGACACGTCGCCACTTGTCGCGCTGGCGGGCCTATAGCGCCTGTTGTCCAGCGCCGGCTGTGCGTATAATCGACCACTTTGTGAACAAGACTTGTGCTATGCAGCTGGTTCAAGGCCTCCACAACCTGCGGCCCCAACATAGGGGCTGTGTCGCCACTATCGGCAATTTCGACGGCGTGCACCGCGGCCATCAGGCCATTCTCAAGCGGTTGCGCGAGCGTGCGGCTGAGCTCGGTTTGCCCACCTGCGTGGTGATATTCGAGCCGCAACCGCGCGAGTTCTTCGGCCCGGATACCGCACCGGTACGCCTGACCCGCCTGCGCGACAAGCTCGAGTTGCTGGCTCGCGAAGGCGTGGACCGGGTGCTTTGCCTGGCGTTCAACCGCCGTCTGCGTGAACTCAGCGCCGCCGAGTTCGTCCATGCAGTCCTGGTCGAGGGGCTGGGGGCCAGGCATCTGGAGATCGGTGACGATTTCCGCTTCGGTTGCGACCGCGCTGGTGATTTCGAATTCCTGCAGCAGGCTGGCGCGGCTGAGGGCTTCAGCGTCGAAGCCGCGGCCACCGTGGAGCTGGATGGCCTGCGGGTCAGCAGCACCCGCGTCCGCCAGGCGCTTGCCGAGGGTGATTTCGCCCTCGCCGAACGCCTGCTGGGACGCCCGTTCACCATCACCGGCCGGGTGCTGCATGGGCAGAAGCTCGGTCGTCAATTGGGCACTCCGACCGCCAACGTGCAACTCAAGCGTCGCCGGGTCCCGCTCAATGGCGTGTACCTGGTCAGCGTGGAGCTGGAAGGCCGGCAGCTGCCCGGTGTTGCCAACATCGGTGTGCGCCCGAGCGTGAAGGGTGACGGGCGCGCCCACCTGGAGGTCCACCTGCTGGACTACGCCGGCGATCTCTATGACCGGCGGATCAGCGTGACCTTCCATCACAAGCTGCGTGATGAGCAGCGTTTTGCCTCCCTGGAGGCGTTGAAGTCGGCGATCGATGCGGATGTCGCTGCCGCCCGTGCCTATTGGCAGGGTACTCAATCAAATTGAAGAGCCTGGACTGAAATGACCGATTACAAAGCGACCCTGAACCTGCCCGAGACGGCATTCCCGATGAAGGCCGGTCTGCCCCAGCGCGAGCCGGAACTGCTGCGGAGCTGGAACAGCATCGACCTGTACGGCAAGCTGCGGCAGATCGGCGAAGGTCGCCCGAAGTTCGTCCTGCACGATGGCCCGCCCTACGCCAACGGCAGCATCCACATCGGTCACGCGGTCAACAAGATCCTCAAGGACATCATCGTCCGCTCCAAGACCCTGGCGGGCTATGACGCCCCCTATGTGCCGGGCTGGGACTGCCATGGCCTGCCGATCGAGCACAAGGTCGAGACCACCCATGGCAAGAACCTGCCCGCGGACAAGACCCGCGAGCTGTGCCGTGCCTACGCCGCCGAGCAGATCGAAGGCCAGAAGGCCGACTTCATCCGCCTGGGTGTGCTCGGCGACTGGGACAACCCCTACAAGACCATGGCTTTTGCCAACGAGGCCGGCGAGATCCGCGCCCTGGCCGAGATGGTCAAGCAGGGCTTCGTGTTCAAGGGCCTTAAGCCGGTGAACTGGTGCTTCGATTGCGGCTCGGCCCTGGCTGAAGCCGAAGTCGAGTACGCCGACAAGAAGTCCGATGCCATCGACGTGGCCTTCCCGATCGAAGACGCCGACAAGCTGGCTGCCGCCTTCGGCCTGGCGAGCCTGCCCAAGCCCGCCGCCATCGTCATCTGGACCACCACGCCCTGGACCATCCCGGCCAACCAGGCGCTGAACGTCCACCCCGAATTCAACTACGCGCTGGTGGATACCGGTGCGCGTCTGCTGGTGCTGGCCGAAGAGCTGGTGGAATCCTGCCTTTCGCGCTACGGCCTGCAAGGCCAGGTCGTCGCCACCGCCAAGGGCGAGGCGCTGGACCTCATCCGCTTCCGCCACCCCTTCTACGAGCGCCTGTCGCCCGTCTACCTGGCCGAGTACGTCGAGCTGGGCGCCGGTACCGGCATCGTCCACTCCGCGCCAGCCTACGGTGAGGACGACTTCCGTACCTGCAAACAGCACGGCATGAGCAACGACGACATCCTGAGCCCCGTTCAGAGCAACGGTGTGTATGTGCAGGACCTGCCGTTCTTTGGCGGCCAGTTCATCTGGAAGGCCAACCCGGCCATCGTCGCCAAGCTGGAAGAAATGGGCGCGCTGCTCAAGCACGAGGCCATCAGCCACAGCTACATGCACTGCTGGCGCCACAAGACTCCGCTGATCTACCGTGCCACTGCACAGTGGTTCGTCGGCATGGACAAGCAGCCGGAGCAGGGCGCCACGCTGCGCGAGCGGGCCCTGTCCGCCATCGACAAGACCGAGTTCGTCCCCGCCTGGGGCCAGGCGCGCCTGCACGGCATGATCGCCGGCCGCCCGGACTGGTGCATCTCCCGCCAGCGCAACTGGGGCGTACCGATCCCGTTCTTCCTGCACAAGGCCACCGGTGAACTGCACCCGCGCACCGTCGAGCTGATGGAGCAGGTGGCGCAGCGCGTCGAGCAGCACGGCATCGAGGCCTGGTTCAAGCTGGATGCCGCCGAGCTGCTCGGCGACGAGGCTGGCCAGTACGACAAGATCAGCGACACCCTGGACGTCTGGTTCGATTCCGGTACCACTCACTGGCACGTGCTGCGCGGCTCCCATGCCGAGCTGGGGCATGCCAGCGGTCCGGCGGCCGACCTCTACCTGGAAGGCTCCGACCAACACCGTGGCTGGTTCCACTCATCCTTGCTGACCGGCTGCGCCATCGACGGCCACGCGCCGTACCGCCAGCTGCTGACCCACGGCTTCACCGTGGACGAGAGCGGTCGCAAGATGTCCAAGTCCCTGGGCAACGTGATCGCGCCGCAGCAGGTTACCGACAGCCTGGGCGCCGACATCCTGCGCCTGTGGGTATCGGCTACCGACTACTCCGGCGAAATGGCCGTTTCCCAGCAGATTCTGCAGCGCAGCGCCGATGCCTACCGCCGCATCCGCAACACCGCGCGTTTCCTGCTGGCCAACCTGAACGGCTTCAACCCGGTCAAGGACCTGCTGCCCGCCGAGGACATGCTGGCCCTGGATCGCTGGGCCGTGGACCGCGCCCTGCTGCTGCAGCGCGAGCTGGAAGAAGCCTACGGCGAGTACCGTTTCTGGAACGTCTACTCCAAGGTGCACAACTTCTGCGTACAGGAGCTGGGCGGCTTCTACCTCGACATCATCAAGGACCGCCAGTACACCACCTCCGCCGATAGCGTGGCGCGCCGTTCCTGCCAGACCGCGCTGTTCCACATCGCCGAGGCGCTGGTGCGCTGGGTCGCGCCGATCCTGGCCTTCACCGCCGACGAGATCTGGCAATACCTGCCGGGCGAGCGCAATGAGTCGGTGATGCTGAACACCTGGTACCAGGGCCTGAGCGAGCTGCCGGAAGGCTTCGAGCTGGGCCGCGAGTTCTGGGAGCAGGTCATGGCCGTGAAGGCCTCGGTCAACAAGGAGCTCGAGAACCTGCGCAGCAACAAGGCCATAGGCGGCAACCTGCAGGCCGAAGTAACCCTGTTCGCCGAAGACGCCCTGGCTGCGGCCCTGGCCAAGCTGGGCGATGAGCTGCGCTTCGTGCTGATCACCTCGGCCGCCGACGTACAGCCGTTGGCCAGCGCCCCGGCAGATGCCGTGGAGACCGAAGTCGCCGGCCTCAAGTTGAAGATCCACAAATCCGCTCACACCAAGTGCGGCCGTTGCTGGCATCATCGCGCCGACGTCGGCCAGTTCGTGAAGCACCCGGACCTCTGTGGCCGTTGCGTGGAAAACATCGATGGTGCCGGCGAGGTTCGACACTATGCCTAAGGCATACGGCCGCCTCGGCTGGCTCTGGCTGACTGCCCTCGTGTTCGTGCTGGACCAGGCGAGCAAGTGGTTCTTCGAGAGCGAGCTCAACCTCTACCAGCAGATCGTGGTCATCCCCGACTATTTCAGCTGGACCCTGGCCTACAACACCGGCGCAGCCTTCAGCTTCCTGGCCGACAGTTCGGGCTGGCAGCGCTGGCTGTTCGCCCTGATCGCCCTGGTGGTCAGCGGCGTTCTGGTGGTATGGCTGAAGCGCCTGAAGCCCGAGGAAACCTGGCTGGCCATAGCGCTGGCCCTGGTCCTGGGCGGCGCCCTCGGTAACCTCTACGACCGCGTGGTGCTTGGCCACGTGGTCGATTTCATCCTGGTGCATTGGCAGAACCGCTGGTACTTCCCGGCGTTCAACCTGGCCGACAGCGCCATCACCGTCGGCGCCGTGATGCTGGCGCTGGATATGTTCAAAGCGAAGAAGTCCGGAGAACCTGCCCATGACTGAACATCGCATAGGGCCGGACATGGAAGTCACCCTGCATTTCGCCATCAAGCTGGATAACGGCGACGTGGTGGACAGCACCTTCGAGAAGAACCCGGCCACCTTCAGGGTGGGTGACGGTAATCTGCTTCCAGGCTTCGAGAGCGTGCTCTTCGGCCTCAAGAGTGGCGACAAGCGCGTCCTGGCCATCGAACCCGAACAGGGTTTCGGCCAGCCCAACCCGCAGAATGTGCAGGTGATGCCCCGTGGCAACTTCCAGGACATGGAACTCTCCGAAGGCCTGCTGATCATTTTCAATGACGCCGCCAACGCCGAACTTCCCGGCGTGGTCAAGATGGTCGACGACACCCATGTGACCGTTGACTTCAACCACCCGCTGGCGGGCAAGCCGCTCTCCTTCGAGGTGGAGATCCTGTCGGTCAAGCCGGCCTGATCTTCACGCGTTCGGACGAGGTAACCACCATGCAAATCAAACTCGCCAACCCTCGCGGCTTCTGCGCCGGCGTCGATCGCGCCATCGAGATCGTCAACCGCGCCCTCGAGGTGTTCGGTCCGCCGATCTACGTGCGCCACGAAGTGGTGCACAACAAGTTCGTGGTCGAAGACCTGCGCGCCCGCGGTGCCGTGTTCGTCGAAGAACTCGACCAGGTGCCGGACAACGTGATTGTTATCTTCAGTGCCCATGGCGTTTCCCAGGCGGTCCGCCAGGAAGCCGCCCGGCGCGGCCTCAAGGTGTTCGACGCTACCTGCCCGCTGGTGACCAAGGTGCATATGGAAGTCGCGCGCTACAGCCGTGATGGCCGCGAATGCATCCTCATCGGCCACGCAGGCCACCCGGAAGTGGAAGGCACCATGGGCCAGTATGACGTCAGCAACGGCGGCGCCATCTACCTGGTGGAAGACGAGGCGGACGTCGAGCGGCTGCAAGTGCGCAATGCCGATGCCCTGTCGTTCGTCACCCAGACCACCCTGTCCATGGACGACACCAGCCGCGTCATCGATGCGCTGCGCGCCAAGTTTCCCAACATCGGCGGTCCGCGCAAGGACGACATCTGCTACGCCACCCAGAATCGCCAGGATGCGGTGAAGCAGCTTGCCAGCGACAGCGATGTGGTGCTGGTAGTCGGCAGCCCCAACAGCTCCAACTCCAATCGCCTGCGCGAACTCGCCGAGCGCATGGACACCCCGGCCTACCTGATCGATGGCGCCGAGGACCTCAAGCGCGAATGGTTCGACAACGTGAAGCGCGTCGGTATCACCGCCGGCGCATCCGCGCCTGAAGTGCTGGTACAAGGCGTGATCGAACAACTCCGCGAGTGGGGCGCCGAAGTCGCCGTCGAGTTGGATGGCCGGCCTGAGAACGTGACCTTCTCCATGCCGAAGGAGTTGCGGGTGAAGGCGGTGTAAAAATGAAAAGGCCGACTCGATGTCGGCCTTTTCGTATCTGTGCTACCAGCAGCTATCCACGTTGGATGTGCCGCTGATGCCTTTCACACCTCGACTGTTGAGCGTCAGGTTGCCACACGCGGTGTCTGACGCCTGAGCGCCTGCCCGGGTTGCGGTAAGAGCGACACAGTTGGCGATGGTCGTTCCAGCGCAGGCCGCGGCCTGGACAGTGTAACGACCCTCTGCGGATGGCACGGCAGCGTTTGCCGCGACGCCCAGACCGAGTCCCCCACCTCCCAGGTTGGTCACATACGTCTGGTTCTGGGAGTAGTACCGTTCCTGCGCTTGCATGATTTCCAGCAGCTTGGCTTGGCCGTCAGTGCGTCCACTGCGCAGGACGTAGTTCTGATAGGAAGGGTAGGCGATCGCTGCAAGTATCGCGACGATCGCTACCGTTATCATCAGTTCGATCAGGGTGAAGCCCTGATTCTTGGATTTGTTCACTGTTCTCTCCAGTAGGTCGGCTGAATGTTGTTGCCAGGTCGGCAGAAGGGGACGTCCTTGCGGCATTCAACCGGAACATCATCAACGCAGCTGTTGGTCAGCGCGCATTGCTTGAATGGGTCTACTTCGGTACCGCTGATCAGGACGGAGCCGTCAGTGGTCGGTATCACCGTTGGGCTGGGGGCGATACCGGGACGAACGAGGTTAACGCTACGGATCGGGACGGATTCGCCGTCGACCGTCTGCTGGTACAGGGCCGAGCCATCCACCAAGTTGGTGGCGTAAAGGCGGCTGGTTCCCACATCCGGTGCGCAGCCGGCAGTCTGTCCGGTAGGCAGGAAGGTATTGAAGAACAGCGCTCCCTGCAGCGTGATGGAGGCCGAAAGGACCTTCTCCCCGGGCGCCAGTCGGATGAACCAACCGTCACTGCCATTCAGAAGGTCCGAATTCACCGTATAGCTGTTGCCAGGGGACAGGCTTGCGTAGAGCTGGTTGATTTGGTCGCGCAATGTGGGAATCTGGCTCTGGGCCACGCCGCGAGCGGCCAGAAGCAGATAGTTGTACGCCTCGAACCAGGTGAGGGTACCGTCCGCATCATTGGCGCGAGCGTCGGCAAGCTGGGCGGAGGTGAGCAGGTTGCTGCTTGCATCGTACGGGCGTGCCGCCAGTGTATCCATTTCACCTTGGATGACATCCCGTTCGGCAATGGCGGTGTTCAGGCTCGCGGTGCGCGAATCCAGCGTTGCCGTCTGATTGCTGATCGATGTGGCGAGATTCTGCTCCTGGGCCGCCAATTCTTTCTGTTTGGTCGTCTCATCACGTGCCAGCAGGTCGCTCACGGCAAGGTTGCTGCCGGAGAGGTTGCTGATTCCCAGGCTGCCCAATTTGTCGTTCAAGGCATTGGACGCCGTGGTCAGCTCGCCTTGTTTCTGGTCGATCTGGCTCTGGTCGCTGTTTTGCATTGCCAGCAGCAGGTCATTCAGCGTTGTCACCAGGTTGTTCTGCAGCGTGCTGAGTTCAGCGCTGTTCGTATCGCTGATCAATGCGGTGCGCATGGTCAGATTCGGATCGGCGGGAGAACTGTCGTCCTCGGTGGTATCCGGATCGTCCGGTCGGCCGTAGAGCCCTTCCTGCAGGGCAACCAGTTCCTGCTGCAGGGTTGCGGTGGGTTGGCCCGCAGCGGCGGTGGCGGCAATGGCTTGCTGCTTCTGCTGAATGGCTGCTTCCTTGGTCGCGATTACGCCCTGGATGGACAATTGCGTGTTGTACAGCGAGGCCAGTTGGTTCTGGATGGTGGTTATCGCTGCAATCTGCGCGCTGTCTTTCAGTCCGACCAGCTTGTCCGTGAGGTCCTTGACCAGTCCCTGGGTTTCTACGACCTGGGTCTGCTGGTCATTGGCCGGGGCAATGCGCCCCAATTCAGACTCGAGGGCATCGATCGTGGCGCCCAGGGTGTCGAGCTCCTGGCGCAGGGTGGTTATCTCGGTGTTCTTGGCCAGGAGGGCGTCGCGTTTTGCGGTATGTCCGATGCTCACCTTGTACTGGTCGAAGTTCGCTTCTGCGGTCACCGCCGCAGTGTTGTATTGCTCGATCAGCGCGAGTTTCTGGTCGATTTCCTGCTTGGTCTGCTCGTACTCCGCATCGCTCAGATTGACGCCGGTCGCGTCCACCATGTTTGCCTCGGTCATCGTGGCATAGGTGGTCGGGGCAGAAAGGACGTTTCGATCACGCAAGGCGTAGAAACGGTCCACGGTGGTTTCGTTCAACGGGTGCTCGCGCCAGCCGCTGCCCAGGGCGATGGTGTAGTAAGTATTGCCGCCGCGCTCGCGTACCAGCGACACGTCCGGGGCATAGTAGAACCGACGGTTGCTTGAGGCGCTGTCATCGCTGGTGATCGAGTTGTCGTCGCCCAGGCGGGCGATTCGGCCTCCAGTGGCGAAGTTGGCGGCGCCGGTATTGTTCTGGCGAATATCGAAGCGGAACACCTGCCCCCTCATGTCAGCCATGAACATGGTGTCCACCAGGCCGTCACCGGTGATGTCGACCAGGGTCGGGCCGCCAGGAATGCTGTTGGTCATCGTGCTGATCGTGAGGTTGGCGCCCGTTTCGCTGGTATGCCCTGCACGCCACAGCAGGCTGCCGGTATCGGCGTCGACCATGTAGAGGGCATTGCCGTAGCTGTCGTTGCGCGGCAGGTTGGGGCTGTCATTGTCCTGGGTCGGATCATAGCCACCGGAGAAGAAGAGTACGGGCTTGATGGCTCCATTCCATTTGACCTTGGCCAGTTTGGCTGCGGACCAGGTCTGGCCGAGTTTCTCAAAGCCTGTGGTGCCGCCAGTACCGCCCTTGATTACCCATTTCAGCTTCGGCGAGTCGATGTCCAGCACATTCAGCGCATAGTAGTTCCGGCCACCCCGGCGCATGCCCGCGATGACATTGACCCGGTTGGCGCTCCGGACATTCGCAACGGCATCGGCATACTCGACCCAGACGGTGATATGGCCATCAAGGCCATAGCGCTTGGTGTCCACGCCTTGCGGGTTCTGGTAGTAGTCCTTCAGATTGGGCAGTAGCTCTTTCGGGATGAAGGCAAATTTTTCCGCACCGTTGGTGGGGTCGACTGCGTGCAGCCCGCCCTGGTTGGTGCCGAAGAACATGTAGAGGGTTTCCTGCGGAGTGGTCGTGGAGTTGTCCACTCGGTAGGAAACCAGCTTGGGCTCGTTGTGCAGCAGGTCGCCTATGAACAGGTTGTTGCCAACGACATTTCCATCCTTGTCCAGCTCATTGCCTCGCGCCCAGTTGATGATCTGGGTGCGCATTTGAGCCGTCATGTTCTGGTCGCCGAGCATGGTGGCCGTGACATGGTTGCCCGCAGTGCCGGTGACGAGCGGATAGCTGCTCAGGGTCGCCGAGGTGGACCCTGGCGGGAGTTCCGCACCTGTATAAGTGTAGAGCTTGCGGGTCGTCGGGGTGGTGAGCTGGCTGGATGCGCCGCCCTTGCTGACGTCGGCGCCATCCACGGTGGGGCTCCACCAACTCTGGGCTGTGGTCTTGAAGAAGCCGGCGTCATCGCCGCTGTAGCTGATCGCTGCGCGCCCATTGGCGTCCTGAATCTCTGCAGCACCGTTGGCGTCCTTGCCCAGCTTGTAACGCTTGACGTTGCCCGGCCAGCGGCTGCCCTGGGCCGGGCGGAACAGCGCGTAGTACAGCTCGTTGCGATAACCGATGTTGTTGTAGGCGCTCACCGAGACTGTGGGCGTCGTGAACGTGGTGTTCTGCGCAAGGATCTCGTTGAGGATGGTGCGCAGTGATTTGATCAGGCCGGACACGTCGTCAGCCGTGTAGTACTTGCCGCCACCGCGTGTTGCCGTACTTTCGAGCAACGGGCTGTCTTCGAAGAAACCGATGGTGTGGGTGGTGACGGTCTGCTTGCCGTCCTGGATGCTGGATTGATCTTCCTCGAATAGGTACTCCGATAGTTCATCCATGCATTCGCCGTTGTTGTTACCGCAACTTTTGCCCGTCAGGGAGCGGATGGCATCCGATGCATCCGTGTCACCGGTGGGGGCGCCGTCCGTCAGGTAAATGATGTGGTTCTTCTGGCAGGAGCTCTCGATCGGCGAAATGTACTTGGCGTTATTTCGGCTATAGGACGTGCTGAGATTGCTGTATTCGGTGATGTTGCTGCCGGTATAGGACTGGCGCACGCTAGGCGTGAAGACCGTTGGAGGGTTCGAGCCCTCGGTGTCCTTGGTCGAGCTGGTAAGCCCATAGTAGACACGGTCTCCCCGATAGTAGCGCGCGGCTTCGTATAGCGTTTCCGACAGGGGGGTGTTGCCGTTCGCGCGATACCGATTTAGGCGCTGGATGATGGTGTCGGCACCGTCGGTGATGGGAGCGATGGGGTAGGTGATCATGCCGCCCTGGGCCTGCATGTCGAAGCGCATCAGGCCGAAGTTGATTTTCCCATCCGCCTTGAGTTCATTGATGAGCTCTGCGGTTACCAGCTTGACGACGCCGAGGCGACTGAGTTTCGCGTTTCTGCCGCTTCCGTCGCAAAGATCGATAATGGTGCTTCCCGCTGTGCAGGTTGTACCTGTTACACCACTGGACATAGAGCCGGACGTGTCGAGCACCAGCAGCACGTTGGGGTTGGTTTTCTTGTCTGCCTTCGGAGTGAGGCCAACGTAGATCTCGGTGTCGTCGGCCAGGGCTACGGTGGCGGAGATGCTCATGTACAGGAAGGCCGCACCAGCGCTGATCAGAGATTGGGCGAATGGCTTCATTGTCGTGTCTTCTCAGTAGGTGCTGATGCGCGAGAGGGTTGTCGGGGTGCCGGCTTCGGCGAATACGTCGGCGCGCCAGCGCGCCTGTGTGAACAGTCGCTCGAGGGTGGAGACACTGCCGTTGATCCTGATCACCGAGGTCGCGGTGATGGTCATCTTCACCGGAGTGCAGCTTTCGCATTCGTACACCAGCAGGTATTGCTCCTGTGGCGCCGAGACGGTGAGGACAGTCGCCCCCTCGTAGATGACAGTCCCGTCATCCTGGAAAGCGCCCATCGCCATCGTGGAAAGGAGGAGCAGGCCGATTGCGAGATATGTCTTCATGACAGTCTTCCTCATGGTTTCGGCATCTGTATGTTGAAGCCTTGGACCTGGTCCGAATAGGCACCGCTTGTGAGCTCGCGTTTGACGTTCAGCTCGAAGGCGTAGTTGTAGAACTTGTCCAGACTGCTGCTTTCGGCCACGCGCTCGCCCAGATAGGTGAGATTTACGTTGGTGTTCCCACCCGGGATGTTCGTGCTGTTCAGGCGAGTAGTCAGGTTCGTCAATGGCTGCCGTTTCTCGGGGAGCCTGGAGTCCACGGGGGATACACGCGGGCGGTCGAATGCCCGGACGCTGTCGATGCGGGTCGCGTCCTTGCGCAGAAATTCGAGTTGAGCCCGGATCTCGCTATACGAAGTCTGAAAGGCCGCGCCACGGAACTGGGCGTTGCTGGACATGCGCTCTTCGGTGGTGGACATCGTGAACGCCGCTATGCCCGCGGCGGTGAGTACCGCCAGGAACACCAGGGCGATGATCAGGCTGGAGCCCTTCTGGCTGGGGAAAATGGCCATCGCTGGTCCTTAGTCGAGATTGTGGAAGCGGACTGTGGTGGTGAATACCTGGCGGGTCAGTCCGTCGTTTGGTGCAGTCACCCGGGCATCGAGCAGGGTGAACTCGCTCGGATTGGCCGCGTCGCCCGAAGCTCGGGTCATGGAACTGGCGAGCACGGCGATGCGAACGGCACTGACGCTGGACCAGTTGGTAACGCGGTTGGCAGATACGAACTGATTGACGCTCTGGGGGTCGCCAGAAGTGCTCACGCCATAGAGCAATTGCAGGTTTTCCACGCCGTCTACCAGGCGTACGGTCTGGAAGGTCGTCGGATCTGTCACGTCGAAGGTGGTGCAGGCCAGGGACGGATAGCGGTTGTTGGCGTCCGCCGCTGCGATGTGGAACACGTTGGCGATCACGGTGTCTTCCGCTACGTCATTGCCGGCACAGTCCCTGCGCCGGGCTGTGCTGGTGGGGTCATCCTTAATCTCCGCTGGCTGGAGAACGAAGGCCACCTGATCGCTGCTGGCACCGTTTGCCGTGCAGTGTGCGTCGGCGGTGCTTGGCCAGTTGCAATTGGTATCGGCTAGCGGCAGGCGCTTGTTGATCAGCAGGTAGGGTTCCAGGTATCCGGCCTGGCGAGCGCTCTGCGCGATGAATTCCAGGGCGAACCGACCGTTCTCCTGAGTCCGAGCCAGGGATTCGGCCATGGAGTAGGTGCGGCTGCTGGAGAGAAATACCTGGAGCACCCCGCCAATCAGAATCGTGCTGAGCAGCAGCGCGATCATCAACTCTACGATTGTCACGCCGGCCTGATGCCGGTACTTGATCTGTTTCATGCACTCACTTCCTGATCGTCATCTGGGCCGACTGATTGTCGCCATCGCTATTGGCGGCGTTCTGTCCACCTTTGCCTCTCCAGGAGAGCGTCAGGTCGAGTGAGTCATTCACCGTGTCTCCGTTGGAGTCGCGCGCGGCGATGTTGAGGGCCTGAATATTGATGAAGTCGCGGCTGTTACTGCGGATGAGTTTGGCGGTGTTGTTGGCCTGATAGGTCGCAGTGTCCCGATAGCGGCAAACCGCTTCCCAGCGATCGAAACTGGCCATCTGCGCCGCGGTGCAGCTGCTTCCATTGACCTTCGCACCCGTCGCGGCGTTATAGAAATCGGCGCAGGCAGGGTTTGGCAGCGCACTGCAGTTCGGGGCTGCACCACTGTAGTCGGCGATCGTCGCGTTGCCATTGGCATAGATGCGATCCGCGAAATCCTGCAGCAGCCAGGTCGCGTGGGCGCGTTGAACACCATCGTTGGTGCCTTGAAGGGCCTTGAGCTGGAGTCCGGCCAGACCGAGCAAGCCGATGGTGAAGACCAGAAGGGTTACCAGGACTTCGATCATGGTGATGCCTGATTGCCGAAATCCCGAATTTTGGAATGAGGAGCTCATTGAAGGTCCTTAGCAGTCGTCGGCAGGATTGATTGCTGCTATCGATACACGACCGATCGCATCCAGGGTCAGGCAACGCGCACGCTTGCCCGTTGCGGAAAGGTTGTCCGCGCTGACCTTTATTCCTCCAGACACTGCCGGATCGCGAGTGCCGTCGCGCCGGAAAGTGAGCACGTTGCCTGTCTGGACATAGTCGCTGTCGATTTCCACACCTGCGGGCACGGCGTCATATCTGCGCAGCACGTCACCATTGCAGTTGCTCAGCTCACCGAGAACCACGCACCAGCCCTGGTTCCAGCCGTTGGTACTGTTGGTAACCGGAACGACTCGGATGCGCCGGTTCTTGGCTGTAGCTTCGGAACGGGCGAATTGAAGAGCCGTCGACAGTGCAGTGGCCTGACCGGCCACTCGTTGATTCAGGAGAAAGGTGCCCATCGAGGGAACTGCGAGGGAAGTGATGATTGCGAGGAGCGCGATCGCTATCATGAGTTCGATAAGCGTAAAGCCGCGAGATTCAGGCATTTGCTGATCCATGCTGATAAGCCTAGGGGTGAGCATAAGCAGGCTAATTATCGTCTCAATGCTCTCTGGATAGTCGGAAGGATCGTAAGGGTGAGCGGTCAGCATTGCGAGTCTTCAGTCACGCTGCGCCTCAACCGCCCTTGTCGATTGAGCACTAATTCACGAATCACCTTGCCCTGCCGGCAGAGGCGCACGCGCCCGTTGGTAACTGCGGTGTGGCCATGGAGATTGAAGTGGATTGCGCGATTGCCTCCCATCCCCTTCCAGTCGACGTCTATCAGCGGTAGCGCGGGAGCGGTGGCGATCAGCTTGTCGTCGTGATCCAGGCGTCTCTTTCCGGCTGGATCTTCGAATGCACTGATCGGAGCGTTCCAATTCCGATGACACCTCTGGTTATCATCGAGAGGGCACACCGTTACTCTGACTCGACGGGTGGCGGCATGCAGGCGAGCTTGCTGAACCAGCAGAAAGAGTTGCTGCTCGAATTGCCTGATCCTGGCCTTGGCTGAGAACTCGAGGAAGGAAGGCATCAGCATCGCGATTGCGCAGACGATAGTGATGACGATCAGTAATTCCAGAAGTGTGACTGCGGCTTGCCGATTTCGCTTCATGGGGCCATCTCCTTGGCATTTCGGTGAAATGGAGAAGGCTACGGAGGTGGGGATGGGGTGGGTTGGTCAGGTATTCCGAAACGAACGTGGAACGAGCTGAACAGGGGCAGGAAAGTTGGGAAGTGTTTGTGTGGTCGGCGGCGGTGCCATAGGTCTTCTGAGCGCCCTGGAGTTGGCGCGCAATGGGCAGCAGGTCTGCCTGCTGGAGCGCGGCGATACGGGGCGCGAGTCTTCCTGGGCGGGGGGCGGTATCGTTTCTCCGCTGTATCCATGGCGATACAGCAGTGCGGTAACGGCGTTGGCACATTGGTCCCAGGACTTTTACCCACAACTCGGTCAGCGCTTGCTCGCTGAAACCGGGATAGATCCCGAAGTCCACGAGACCGGCCTCTACTGGCTGGATCTTGATGACGAGGCTGAAGCCCTGGCCTGGGCGGCCCGTGAAGGGCGGCCGCTGTCGTCAGTCGAATTGGATAAGGTGCATACCGCTGTGCCTCCGCTGGGGCTTGGGTTCCAGCGTGCCATCTACATGGCGGGTGTGGCCAACGTGCGGAATCCTCGCCTGACCCGTGCCCTGCGCGAAGCCTTGTTGCGGATGCCGAATGTATCGCTGAGGGAGAACTGCGAGGTGCGCGGTTTCGTCCGGCGGGACGGGCGCGTGGTCGGCGTGAGTACGCCTGAAGGCGAGGTGCTGGTGGATCGCGTGGTACTGGCGGCCGGTGCCTGGAGCGGTGAGCTGCTGCGGCATCTGGGGATGGTTCTGCCGGTGGAGCCGGTGAAAGGGCAGATGATTCTCTTCAAGTGCGCGGCGGACTTCCTGCCGGCCATGGTACTGGCCAAGGGGCGTTACGCGATTCCGCGTCGGGACGGGCACATCCTGGTGGGTAGCACGCTGGAGCATGCCGGCTTCGACAAGACGCCCACAGGCGATGCGCTGGAAAGTCTCAAGGCGTCGGCTTTCGAGTTGCTGCCGCAACTCGAGGACGCCGAGCTGGTCGGTCACTGGGCGGGCTTGCGCCCCGGCTCGCCGGAGGGCATCCCGTTCATCGGTCCCGTGCCGGGCGCGGACGGCCTGTGGCTGAACTGCGGTCACTACCGCAACGGGCTGGTGCTGGCGCCCGCGTCGTGCCGGCTGTTGACGGACCTGATGCTGGACCGCAAGCCCATCATCGATCCGGCGCCCTACGCGCCGGTTGGGCGTCTGGGCTGAGGCCCTGGCGGGCTGGGCATCAATCGATGCCCAGCTTCTTCAGCCGATAACGCATCGAGCGGAAGGTCAGGCCCAGGCGCTGGGCTGCGGCGGTGCGGTTCCAGCGGGTTTCTTCGAGCGCCTGCATGATCAGCTTGCGCTCGATGTCCTCCAGGTAGTCTTCCAGATTGTCGATCTGCGCCAGGCTGGCCTCTCCTGCCTCGGCGGCGCCGCTGGCTTCGGCAAGGCGCAGGTCGCGGGCCTGGATCTGGTCATCCTCGCAGAGTGTGTAGGCGCGCTCGAGCATGTTCTCCAGCTCGCGCACGTTGCCGGGAAAACGGTAGCACTTGAGTTTGTCGAGGGCTTCCGGGGCGAGGCTGGCGGCTGGCAGTCCACTCTGCTGGGCCAGGCGCTTGAGCATGGAATCGGCCAGGAGCGGAATGTCTTCGCGGCGTTCGCGCAACGGCGGCACGCTGAGTTCGATGACGTTGAGGCGGTAGTAGAGGTCCTGGCGGAAACGGCCGGCGGCCACTTCGGCGGCCAGGTCCTTGTGGGTGGCGCTGAGGATGCGCACATCGACCACGACTTCCTGCTGTCCGCCCACGGCGCGAATGGCTTTCTCCTGAATGGCGCGCAGCAGCTTGACCTGCATGGCCAGCGGCAGGTCGGCGACTTCGTCCAGGAACAGGGTGCCGCCGTTGGCGGCCTGGAACAGGCCCTGCTTGTCTTCCACCGCGCCGGTGAAGCTGCCCTTCTTGTGGCCGAAGAATTCGCTTTCCATCAGCTCGGAAGGAATGGCGCCGCAGTTGACTGGCACGAAGGGGCGCTCTGCGCGGGGACCCTGCTCGTGGATCAGCCGCGCCACCAGCTCCTTGCCGCTGCCCGATTCGCCGCTGATGTACACCGGCGCCTGGCTGCGGGCGAGTTTCTGGATCTGCTTGCGCAGGGCGTTCATGGGCGGCGAGCTGCCCAGCAGGCGACCGTCCACCGGCGCTTCGCCCTCCTCGGGAGAGCTGAGGCGCAGGGCAGTGTTGACCAGCTCACGCAGGCGGCCGAGATCCACCGGCTTGGTGACGAAGTCGAAGGCGCCCGCCTTGAGCGCGTTCACGGCGGTGTCGAGGCTGCCGTAGGCGGTGATCATCGCCACCGGGACCATCGGGTGCCGCTGCTGGATGTATTGCACCAGTTCCAGGCCGGTGCCATCGGGCAGGCGCATGTCGGTCAGGCACAGGTCGAAGGGCTCGCGACCCAGCCATTCGCGGGCCTCCTTGAGGTTGCGGGCGCTGCGAGTGTCGAGCTTCATCCGGCCGAGGGTGATTTCCAGCAACTCGCGGATATCGGGCTCGTCGTCGACGATCAGGGCTCTCTGTCGGGTCATGGTCAGCTCAGTTTGCGCGGATGGGCGAAGGTGATGCGGAAGCAGCTGCCGCCGTGCTCGCGCGGTTTGTAGTCGAGGCGGGCCTGGTTGCTTTCACAGAGCTCGCGGGAGATGTACAGGCCGAGGCCCGTGCCCTTGCTGTCGGTGGTGAAGAAGGGCTCGAAGATATTGTGTACCTGCTCAGGCGGGACGCCTTCCCCGTCGTCTTCCACTTCCAGTACCGGCAGGTCGCTTTCGGGGTCGCGGAACAACTTGAGCCAGACCTGGCCCTCGGTGTTCTTCTTGCTGCTGTAGCGCAGGCCGTTCTGCACCAGGTTGGTCAGCACCTGGGTGAGCTGGTGCGGGTCCATGCGGGTCTGCAGCGTGCTGCCGAGTGTGCTCAGGTGCAGGGTCTGGTTGGGACTCGCGGACGTGCGGAATTCACTGGCGAAACGGGTCAGCCAGTATTTGAGATCCAGCAGCTGGGGTTCCGACTGGCGACGGCGGGACAGCTGGAGCACGTTCTCGATCACGAGGTTCATGCGCCGCGAGTGGTCCTGGATGATCTGCGCCAGGCGCCGATCGGGGCTCTGGAGTTCGTCCGACTCCTGCAGCAACTGGGCTGCGTGGCTGATGGCGCCCAGGGGGTTGCGGATTTCATGGGCGATGCCTGCGGTCAGGCGGCCAAGGGAGGCGAGTTTGAGCTGCTGGGCCTGCTGGGCGATCTGCGAGATGTCCTCGAGGAAGACCAGGGTATTCTGCTGACCGCCCCGCTGGAGGTGGACGAAGCTCGGTTGCAGCGTCGGACCGTCGGCGAATGCCTGGAGACTCTGTGGGCGAAGGGTCGGGTTGGCGAGCCATTGCCGCAGGCTTTCCAGCAGTTCGGGGCATTGGCTGCTCAGGGCTTGGCCCGACAGGTTGTCCTTGCCCAGCAGGGCCAGGGCGCCATTGTTGGCGAGCAGGACCTGGTTGCGAGGGTCCAGCACCAGGATGCCGGTGCGCATGCGTTCGAGGATCTGCGCGTTCAGCGCCTCCAGGTTGGCCACATCCTCTGCGCGTTGCTCCGCAAGCGTCTCGCTGATCTGCAGGCGTCGACTCAGCCCCTGGATGAACAGGGCTGCGGCAAAGCACAAGGCGCCGAAACCGCCGGCCTGGACGAACTGGCTGGCGGCCGCGGGTTGGCTGATGCTGAGGTAGAAGGTCAGGTAGATCAGCCCGATCGCCGCCACTGCGGCCACCAGGAGCCCGATACGCCCACGCAGGAGGATATTGGAGATGGCCACCGAGACCACGATGAGGTTGGCGATGCCGCTCGGTGTGCCGCCGGCCGCGAAGAACAGGCAGGAGAGCAGCAATACATCCACCACGGCCAGGCTGAAGACCTGCACCATGCTCCTTGGGCGGGGCACCAGGGCGGCGATCAGGGCGTTCAGGATCAGGTAGAACCAGCTGGCGTTGCGGAACAGGTCGGGCCGTGCGAGATCCAGCAGGCGGTCGTCCATTTCGCTGGAGATCAGGAGTACCAGCACCAGGCCGATCAGCAGCCGGTAGAGGCTGTAGAGGCGGAAGATGCGTCGCCCCTGGGCGCTGAGCCCGGTCGGGAGTGGGCGGGTATCAGCGTTCACCGGAACCCTGGTCCTGTTCCAGGTGCGCCCGGCTGCAGTACCAGCGATCGTCCCGGGACAGGGCGTGGTTGCGGGGGACGTGAATACCGCATTGTGCGCAACGCACCATCGGTTGTGTCGCGTCCTGCTGGCGTGGCTGGGGGCGGGGCGTCGAGGGGGTCTTGAAGCGGCGCCACAGCCAGATGGCGGCGAAGATCACGGCAATCCAGAACAGCAGGCGAAACATGCCGAAGGTGCTCTCTTCTTGATGGAAAGCTGGCAGTTTATCCAAGCCGGTTGCCTGCGCACAGAGATCAGCCGCACGCTGGCGCAACTTGCGTGGTTTTCGCTGCGGGCGCGCCGGAGTATGGTGGCCTTGAGGCGCATTCGATGCCTTACAACGCCCGGGAGGCGGCCATGCGCCAAAACCTGCGAATCGTGATGGCCCAGCTCAATTTCCGTGTCGGCGACGTCCAGGGCAACGTCGAGCGGATTATCGAGGCGGCGAATTCCGCCCGCGAGGCCTGGGAAGCGGATGTCATCGTCTTCCCCGAGCTGTCCCTGTGCGGCTACCCGCCGGAGGACCTGTTGCTGCGCTCCAGCATGCAGCGGCGCATCGAGATGGGGCTGCAGCGGCTGCGCGACGAGGTGCGCGGCATCTACCTCGTGGTCGGTTATCCCTGGCTGGAAGATGAGCTGCGCTACAACGCCTGCGCGGTGATTGCTGATGGCCAGCTGCTGGCCAGCTACTACAAGCAGCGTTTGCCCAATTACCGGGTGTTCGACGAGAAGCGCTATTTCGAATCCGGACAGCAGCCGTGTGTCGTCGACATCAAGGGGGTGGCGGTGGCGCTGTCGATCTGTGAAGACATCTGGTTTCCCGAGCCCATGGCCCAGGCCCGCGCCGCCGGGGCGAAGCTGATGCTCAGCCTGAATGCCTCGCCCTTCCATCTGGACAAGCAGCTGGAGCGCGAGGAGGTGCTGGCCGAGCGGGTGGCCGAGGGCGAAATGCCGGTGATCTATGTGAACCAGGTCGGTGGCCAGGATGAGCTGGTATTCGATGGCGGCAGTTGCGTCATGGATACCGGGGGGGTGATCTGCCAGCGCGCGCCGGCCTTTGTCGAAGGCCTCTACCCGGTGGATCTGCAGTTGCAGGACGGGATCTGGCGGCCGCGCCGGACCCATTGCGCCGAACTTCCGGAGCTCGAGGCGAGTGTCTATCAGGCGCTGGTGATGGGCGTGCGTGACTACGTTCGGAAGAACGGTTTCAAGGGTGTGGTGATGGGATTGTCCGGCGGTATCGATTCGGCCCTGACCCTCGCGGTGGCGGTCGATGCGCTCGGGGCGGAGCGGGTGGACGCCGTGATGATGCCCTATCACTACACGGCGCAGATCAGCCTGGAAGATGCCGAGGCCGAGGCGCATCTGCTTGGCGTCGGTTATCGGGTATTACCCATTGCGCCTGTGGTCGAGGCTTTGCAGCAGGTCTTGGCGCCGGTGTTCGACGGCCATTCCCGCGATGCCAGCGAGGAGAATTTGCAGGCGCGCTGCCGCGGCACGCTGCTGATGGCCATTTCCAACAAGAAAGGCAGCCTGGTGTTGACCACCGGCAACAAGAGCGAGCTGGCGGTAGGCTACGCGACCCTCTATGGCGATATGGCCGGCGGGTTCGATGTGCTCAAGGATGTGCCGAAGTCGCTGGTCTTCCGTTTGGCTGAATACCGCAACAGCCTGGGCCCGGTGATCCCGCCACGGGTGATCGAACGGCCGCCCTCGGCGGAGTTGGCGCCGGGGCAGCAGGATGACGACTCGCTACCGCCCTATCCGGTGCTGGACGAGATTCTCAAGCTCTACATCGAACATGACCTGTCGGCCAACGCCATCATTGCCGAGGGGTTCGATGAGGACACCGTGAACCGGGTACTGGGCATGGTGGATCGCAACGAATACAAACGGCGCCAGGCTGCAGTGGGCATCCGGGTGACGCAGCGGGGCTTCGGGCGGGACCGGCGCTATCCGATTACTTCGGGATGGCGGCTGGGAGATTGACGTGAGGCTGAAACGAAGAAGGGAGGCCATTGGCCTCCCTTCCTTTTATCGCGGCGATGCTCAGTCGAACAGGCCGAAGGTCATGTAGCTGAACCAGGAGCGGCCGTTCTGGTTGGCCTCGGACTCGTGCTGTTCTTCCTGCACTTCGTCCTGGTTCTCCGGCAGCAGCTCCTCCGGGATCTGCTCCTTGGCGTCTTCGTACTGCTTGATCACGTCCTGGGCGGCACGGGTTTCGCCCGGGGGCAGCGGCGCATCGCTCTCGATCAGGCCCAGGGTGGCCTTGGCCAGCCAGGAACGGTTGTCGGCTTCTTCTTCGCGCGGGACGAACTGGCCGTCGACCAGGGTCGGGTGATCCGGGTAGTTCAGCTTCAGGGTTTCCAGGCTGGAAGCGGCCAGCTCGTTCAGGCCCAGGCGCTGGTAAGCCTCGACCATCACGGCCAGGCCATCGCCGACGGCGGGGGTTTCCTGGAAGTTTTCCACTACGTAACGACCACGGTTGGCGGCGGCGACATAGGCCTCGCGGGTCAGATAGTAGTGGGCGACGTGGATTTCGTAAGCGGCCAGCAGGTTGCGCAGGTAGATCATGCGCTGCTTGGCATCCGGGGCGTAGCGGCTGTTCGGGTAGCGGCTGGTGAGCTGGGCGAACTCGTTGTAAGAGTCGCGGGCGGCTCCCGGGTCGCGCTTGGTCATGTCCAGCGGCAGGAAGCGCGCCAGCAGGCCACGGTCCTGCTCGAAGGAGGCCAGGCCCTTCAGGTAGTACGCGTAGTCGACGTTCGGGTGCTGCGGGTGCAGGCGGATGAAGCGCTCGGCGGCGGACTTGGCGGCTTCCGGCTCGACGTTCTTGTAATAGGCGTAGATCAGCTCGAGCTGGGCCTGTTCGGCGTAGCGGCCGAAGGGATAGCGGGATTCCAGGGCCTTGAGCTTGGCGATGGCGGGGGTGTAGCTGCTGTTGTCCAGATCGGCCTGGGCCTGCTGATACAGCTCGGCTTCGCTCAGGTTCTCGTCCACCACTTCCTTATTGGAGGAACAGGCGGCGGCGAGGGCGAGAGTGGCGATCAGCAGCAGGTGTTTCACTTGCATGGCGGCTTGCGTCCCTGTGACGGCTGGCTGTCTTGGCTGGAGCCGTCCTGTTATGATGGGCGCCCCGGAACCCCCGGGACAAAGACGCGGTATTTAACCACAAGCGCGCAACCGAAACCAAAGGCTGCGCCCCCTCCGTTTCCGAGCATGTCTTCCATTACCAAGCAGGTCATTCAACTCAGCGCCGAGGTACCGTCCGAATTGGGCGGGCAACGTCTCGACCAGGTCGCTGCGCAACTTTTTTCCGAGCACTCCCGTTCCCGCCTCGCCGGCTGGATCAAGGACGGGCTCCTGACCGTTGACGGCAGCGTGCTGCGTCCGCGGGACATCGTGCATGGCGGCGCGCTACTGGAGCTGAACGCCGAGCAGGAGTCCCAGGGCGAGTGGGTGGCCCAGGACATCGAGCTCGACATCGTTTACGAGGACGAGCACCTGCTGGTGCTGGACAAGCCCGCCGGCCTGGTGGTGCATCCGGCCGCGGGGCATGCCGACGGCACGCTGCTGAATGCCCTGCTGCACCATGTGCCGGGTCTGGAGAATGTGCCGCGAGCGGGTATCGTCCATCGCCTGGACAAGGACACCACCGGCCTGATGGTGGTGGCCAAGACCCTCGAAGCCCACACCAGCCTGGTGGCGCAGTTGCAAGCGCGCAGCGTGAGCCGTGTCTATGAGGCGGTGGTGGTCGGCGTGATCACCTCCGGTGGCAAGGTGGATGCGCCCATCGGTCGCCATGGCCAGCAGCGCCAGCGCATGGCCGTGGTTGCCGGCGGCAAGCCCGCCGTCAGTCACTATCGGGTGCTGGAGCGTTTCCGCTCCCATACCCACACTCGCGTCAAGCTGGAAACCGGCCGTACCCACCAGATTCGCGTGCACATGGCCTATGTGAACTTCCCGCTGGTGGGCGACCCCGTCTACGGTGGTCGTTTCCGCATTCCGCCGGCGGCGAGCCCGACCCTGATCCAGACCCTCAAGGAATTCCCGCGCCAGGCCCTGCATGCGCGCTTCCTCGAACTGGACCACCCGGTGAGCGGCGAGCGCATGAAGTGGGAGTCCCCGCTGCCTGACGATTTCGTCTGGCTGCTCAGCCTGCTGCGCCAGGATCGCGAGTCCTTCGAGCAATGACCAACTGGCTGAAGCCCGATTGGCCTGCACCTTCGCGGGTAAAGGCCTGTGTCACCACCCGCGACGGTGGCTTCAGCCTGCCTCCTTTCGAGGGCCTGAACCTTGGCAGCCACGTCGGCGACGATCCACTTGCCGTCGAAAGAAATCGCCAGGTGCTGACCTCTACCCTGGCCTGCCGGCCCGCCTGGCTGAGCCAGGTGCATGGCGTGCATGTCGTACAGGCCGATCCCGGTCGCGTGGACGAGGCGGATGCCAGCTGGACGGCCGAGCCAGGCGTCGCCAGCGCGGTTCTGACGGCCGACTGCCTGCCGGCGCTGTTCTGCGACCGCGCTGGCAGCAAGGTCGCGGCTGCCCACGCCGGCTGGCGTGGCCTGGCCAATGGTGTGCTGGAAGCGACCCTGGATGCGCTTGCCTTGCCGGCGGAAGAGGTGCTGGTCTGGCTCGGCCCGGCCATCGGTCCTGCGGCCTTCGAGGTTGGTCCCGAGGTGCGTGAAGCTTTCGTTGCCAGTCATCCCGAAGCGGGCCAGGCCTTCCGGCCCAGCGTCAATGAAGGCAAATACATGGCCGATATCTACCAGCTGGCGCGCATTCGCCTCGCCGCACGTGGCATCCATGCCGTGTATGGCGGTGGTTTCTGCACCGTCAGCGATCCGCGCTTCTATTCCTACCGCCGCGCCTCGCGCACGGGCCGCTTCGCCAGCCTCGTCTGGCTGGCAGGCTGAGATTTCCACCTCTCCGGCATCGCAAATTAATTCCTTCCTGCAGCCGGCTGTCCAGACGGCTTCATGATCCTGATCAAATCCGGTGAGGTTGAATCGCACAGAATCGTCCCTATCTAAGCTTCATCCCGGCGGGCTTTTAGTATCTGGTGCCGTCATCGCGCCGCCCGCTATCTGAAGGAAGGACGAACCCATGCGAATAGACCGTTTGACCAGCAAGCTGCAACTGGCGCTCTCCGATGCCCAGTCCCTGGCAGTTGGCCATGACCACCCGGCCATTGAACCTGTACACCTGGTACTGGCCCTGCTCGACCAGCAGGGCGGATCGATCAAGCCCCTGTTGATGCAGGTGGGCTTCGACGTGGCGGCCCTGCGCCAGGGACTGACCCGAGAACTCGATCATCTGCCGAAGATCCAGAATCCCACCGGCGACGTGAACCTGTCCCAGGACCTGGCGCGCCTGCTCAACCAGGCCGACCGCCTGTCCCAGCAGAAGGGCGACCAGTTCATCTCCAGTGAGCTGGTGCTGCTCGCCTCGATGGACGAGAACACCCGCCTCGGCAAGCTCCTGCTCGGCCAGGGCGTGACCCGCAAGGCGCTGGAGAATGCCATCGCCAACCTGCGTGGCGGCCAGGCCGTGAACGATCCCAACATCGAAGAATCCCGGCAGGCGCTGGACAAGTTCACCGTCGACCTGACCAAGCGCGCCGAGGATGGCAAGCTGGACCCGGTGATTGGCCGTGACGACGAGATCCGCCGCACCATCCAGGTCCTGCAGCGCCGTACCAAGAACAACCCCGTGCTGATCGGTGAGCCCGGCGTCGGCAAGACGGCCATCGCCGAAGGCCTGGCCCAGCGCATCGTCAACGGCGAAGTGCCTGACGGCCTGAAGGACAAGCGCCTTCTGGCCCTGGACATGGGGGCGCTGATCGCCGGGGCCAAGTTCCGTGGCGAGTTCGAAGAGCGCCTGAAAGGCGTGCTCAATGAACTGTCCAAGCAGGAAGGCCGGGTCATTCTGTTCATCGACGAGCTGCATACCATGGTCGGCGCCGGCAAGGCCGAGGGCGCCATGGATGCGGGCAACATGCTCAAGCCGGCCCTGGCCCGTGGCGAACTGCACTGCGTGGGCGCCACCACCCTGGACGAGTATCGCCAGTACATCGAGAAAGATGCTGCGCTGGAGCGCCGCTTCCAGAAGGTGCTGGTGGACGAGCCGAGCGAGGAAGACACCATCGCCATCCTGCGCGGTCTGAAGGAGCGTTACGAGGTGCACCACGGCGTGACCATCACCGACGGCGCGATCATCGCCGCGGCCAAGCTGTCGCACCGCTACATCACCGATCGCCAGTTGCCGGACAAGGCCATCGACCTCATCGACGAAGCGGCCAGCCGCATCCGCATGGAGATCGACTCCAAGCCTGAAGCCCTGGACCGTCTGGAGCGCCGCCTGATCCAGCTGAAGATCGAGCAGGAAGCCCTGAAGAAGGAAGACGATGACGCCGCCCTGAAGCGTCTGGAGAAGCTGAAAGAGGACATCGCCCGCCTGGAGCGCGAATACGCCGACCTGGAGGAGATCTGGAAGTCCGAGAAGGCCGAGGTACAAGGCTCGGCGCAGATCCAGCAGAAGATCGAGCAGGCGCGCCAGGACATGGAGGCCGCCCGCCGCAAAGGTGACCTGCAACGCATGGCGGAGCTGCAGTACGGCGTGATTCCGGACCTCGAGCGAAGCCTGCAGATGGTCGACCAGCACGGCAAGACCGAGAACCAGTTGCTGCGCAACAAGGTGACCGACGAAGAGATCGCCGAAGTCGTCTCCAAGTGGACCGGCATCCCGGTGGCCAAGATGATGGAAGGCGAGCGGGAGAAGCTGCTGCACATGGAAGACGGCCTGCACACGCGGGTCATCGGCCAGCACGAGGCGGTTGTCGCCGTTGCCAACGCGGTGCGCCGCTCCCGCGCGGGCCTGGCCGATCCGAATCGCCCGAGCGGTTCCTTCCTGTTCCTGGGCCCGACCGGCGTGGGCAAGACCGAACTGTGCAAGGCGCTGGCCGAGTTCCTCTTCGATACCGAGGAGGCGCTGGTGCGCATCGACATGTCCGAATTCATGGAGAAGCATTCCGTGGCTCGCCTGATCGGCGCGCCTCCGGGCTACGTCGGTTACGAGGAAGGCGGCTACCTGACCGAAGCCGTGCGTCGCAAACCCTATTCCGTGGTGCTGATGGACGAGGTGGAAAAGGCCCATCCGGACGTATTCAACGTATTGCTCCAGGTGCTGGAAGATGGCCGTCTGACCGACAGCCACGGCCGCACCGTGGACTTCCGCAACACAGTGGTGGTGATGACCTCCAACCTGGGCTCCACGCAGATCCAGGAACTGGTGGGCGACCGCGAGGCGCAGCGGGCGGCGGTGATGGATGCGGTAAGCGCGCATTTCCGTCCCGAGTTCATCAACAGGATCGACGAAGTGGTGGTGTTCGAGCCCCTGGGCCGTGACCAGATAGGCGGCATTGCGGAGATCCAGCTGCAGCGTCTGCGCAAGCGTTTGGCCGAGCGTGAACTGAGCCTGGAACTGAGCCCCGAGTCCCTGGACAAGCTGATCGCGGTTGGGTACGACCCGGTCTACGGTGCGCGCCCGCTGAAAAGGGCGATCCAGCGCTGGATCGAAAACCCGCTTGCCCAGCAGATACTGGCAGGCCAGTTCGCTCCTGGTGCAACCATCGCTGCGAGGGTTGAAGGCGACGAGATCGTCTTCAGCTGATCGGCAGCGCCAAAAAAAGCCCCGCATTGCGGGGCTTTTTCTTGTTCGGCGTTCGCGCTAGGGCGTGCGAATGGACTGCAGCAGGTCTTCCAGCACGGTGGCCTGGTCTTCGGCCAGGTCGATGATGTGAAAGCCCGCCCAGCAGTTGCGCTGGTCCTCGCCCATGCGAGTCCACAGGCAGTCCGCGCCCAGGCGGATTTCTTCCAGCCCTTCCACCCAGGTCAAGGGCACGAGCCGGCATTCCCAGACCGAGTCGGCGGCGAGCGGCAGTTCGCTCAACAGCATGAAACCGTCCATCGACAGGTCGACGATACGTCCCAGGCGCTGTCCTGAATGCAGGTCGAATACTTCCAGCTGCAGCTCTGTGGCAAAGCGGCTGTGCTGGCGACGTTCTTCCATGGTGAACTCCTGCTGCGGGCTCAGGCGGTGCGGCCGGTAAAGCGTTGCAGTACCCGGTAGATGGCGCTCAGGGCGCGATCCACCAGCGGGGCATTGCGTTCCGGCGGGACCAGGCGTGCCAGTCCTTGCTCCATATCCAGGGCCAGCTGGGTAATAGGCATGATTGCCACGCGCTGGCCGCTGTGGTCGACGAACATGTAATTGCGAGTGGTCGGGCTGTACCAGGACAGCTTGAGAGCCCGGGTTTCCGGGCCATCGATGAACTCGAACCAGGTGCCGAACTCGACGGACTCAAGCTCCTTGATCAGCGCCTGCGCGCGGCTGGACAGGCTGACCGGCCGCGGGGTGCTGGCCAGTTCGGCGTCTTCTCCGAGCATCTCGCCGAGCTTACTTTCCGGAAGCGGGCTTTCTATGCGCGCCGCCACCTGGGGTTGCTGCGACTGGACCGCGTGCTGGCAGGCGACCAGGTCCTGAAGCAGGCGCCGGACGCCGTCCTCGTGATAGCCACCCAGCAGTTCCAGGCCCTTGCGCAGGTCTTCCAGCATGGGAATGCGCAGCTGTTGCAGGCGGGCCCGGCCGTTGGCATCCAGCGGAGTGCCACTCCAGGCCAGTTGCTCGGCGACTTCCACCGAGCGTTGCCATTCAACGCTGCGCTCGCCATGGCGGAGCAGGACGAAGACCAGCACATCAGTCCATGTGAGCTCGAGGAAATGCTGGATGACGCCGGGCAGCTCGCGGTCCGCCAGGAAGCGCCCCACCGTGTCGACGGCCTTCTGGCGGGCTCCCAACAGTTTGTCGCGCCCTTTGGCGGCCTCCACGGCGCGCTGCTCGCGCAGTTCCACCTTGTGCCGCAGTGTGCCGATGTACTCGTTGAACTCATCCAGCAGGCTGTCGAACAACAGCAGGTCACCGCTGAAGCCATGGACGACGCGCTCCACGACCCAGTGCATCTTCGCCAGCAGGCCCCGTTCCTCTCCCTCGCTGGCGTAGAGCACGCCCGCCTGGGCCATGCTGTTGAGCAGGCGGCGGGCAGGGTGATGGTGTTGGGTGAAGAGCGCCTTGTCCTGCAGCGCGACCTTCAGGTAAGGCGTGTGCAGGTGGGAGAGGGCGGTCTTGTAGACATCGGCGAGGTTGTCGTCGTCGAGGATGAAGTCGAAGAGCATCCCCACCAGGTCGATCACGTCAGCTTCGTAATCCGACAGCTTCTGCTGGCCCGGCAGGTGGCTGTGGCTTTCCAGTTGCTGTTGCAGGTCTGCCTTCAGCCCCTCGACGCGCTGCGGCTGGCGCAATTTGCTGGCGAGGTCCTGGGCGGACTGCTGTTGCAGGCGGTTCAGGGCTCCCAGCAATTCGGCTGCACTGTAGGTACGCGTCGCACCGCGCGGGGCGAAACTGGAAATGCTCGGCGTACCACCGGGCAGCGGAGCGCCGCTGTGGTGCTGGCGGCGCTCACCCAGCAGGGCGGCCAGGCCGCTGAACAACTGTCCCGGATCACTGGGCGGCGCGCCGCTAAGGTCCAGTGGCCCGGTGGCTTGCGGGGCGGAGGAGGGGGGCGTGGGGTGCTCCGCTGAGGGCTTCTGGCCTGCAGTGGATGGAGACGGGGTGGGCGCGCTGGTTGAGCGCTGGACGCCGAACTTCAGGTTGGGCAGCACGCCGGCCTGGATCAGCCGCTGGTTGAGTGCTTCGTAGACGCTGTCCAGCCCGTGCATCACGTGCTGGTCGAAGAGCATATAGAGGATGGTCTTGATCCGCAGCGGGAAGGGGCAGGGCTCGAGCGCTTCGCGGAAGGCCAGGGCAATGGCCTGCGGCCCGAAGGGATTGTCGTCATCGCCCAGCTTGCGCCCGCCATTGAGCACCGCCAGGCGCTGGTCGAGGGCGAACAGGGATTGCGAGCAGCGTGCCTTGACCCGGCTGACCATGTTGGTGACCAGCAGGCTTTCCTCGTATTCGTCGTTTTCTATCAACTCCAGCTTGTCAGCGTTCAACTCCCCGGCGCTCGGGTCTGGCTTGAGCTTGCCGCCGAGGAAATCTTCGAAGCTCTTGGCAATGCGCTGGTGGTATACCCGTTCTATTTGTGGGCGCTGCTTGCGGATATCCCGCATGCTGTCGAAGAAGAGGGTCTGGACCTGATTGTTTTCGGCCTTCTCGGCACACTCGAAGAGAGTGTCGTCTACGTGGCCGAAAACACTGGTGAGATGTTCCGCCAGCCGGTTCATCACCAGCTTGCGGCAGCTCTGTACCAAATCACCGAAGCGCGGTTGTATACCGCGGCTGGCCAGCGTCGTCACGGGACCTGGAGGGGGTGGGGGTCGATCCTGATTGCTCATAGCCGTCCTGTAGAGAGACAGGCCGCGACCACGACCTGCAACGATCTCGCCACGGCTCAGGTATAGCACTCGGGCGGCTTTCTGCAAATCATTGTCGGAATTCGTTTTTTTAGGGGTTGACAGCGTGTTCGCTATCCGTAAAATGGCGCGCCTCTGAAGCGCTAAAGCAAACAGCGAAGCGAAGAAGAGTTGGAAGATCGAAGTTCCGCGATAGCTCAGTCGGTAGAGCAAATGACTGTTAATCATTGGGTCCCTGGTTCGAGTCCAGGTCGCGGAGCCAACTTCCAGACGGGGTATAGCGCAGTCCGGTAGCGCGCCTGCTTTGGGAGCAGGATGTCGGGAGTTCGAATCTCTCTACCCCGACCACCTCACGCTTGGGTCGTTAGCTCAGTCGGTAGAGCAGTTGGCTTTTAACCAATTGGTCGTAGGTTCGAATCCTACACGACCCACCATACAAGGCCTCTCGGGAGGTCCGAAGAAGCGGTAAGGCGAAAGCCTTACCGCTTTTTTGTTTTCCACGATTCCTTATGCGTACCCGCCAGACGTGCCAAATGCCAGGCAAGGCGACGTCAGGCGTTCGGACGTCGACCTTGCCTGGCACTTGTCAGTGCAACTTCAGGCGCGGGTCGGTGCTGCGGCCGATGCGGTCGCTGAGCATCAGCAGGAAGGTGCGGAAGGCGCCGTACAGCGCCATCTGGTGCATGCGGTAGAGCGAGATGTAGAACATCCGCGCCAGCCAGCCTTCCAGTTTCACGCTGCCCATCAGGTTGCCCATCAGGTTGCCTACGGCGCTGAAGCTCGACAGCGAGATCAGCGAGCCGTAGTCCTTGTACTGATAGTCCGGCAGCGGCTGGCCCTGCAGGCGCAGCTTGAAGGCCTTCACCAGCAGCGAGGCTTGCTGGTGCGCCGCTTGGGCGCGAGGAGGCACATTGCGATCAGTGCCGTCGCCCAGCGGGCAGGCCGCGCAGTCGCCGAAGGCAAAGATGTCGTCGTCACGGGTGGTTTGCAGGGTGGGGCGCACGACGAGCTGGTTGATGCGGTTGCTTTCCAGTCCGTCCAGATCCTTCAGGAGCGCAGGCGCGCGAATGCCCGCAGCCCAGACCTTGAGGCTGGCGGGGATTTTCTCGCCTTGCGCCGTAAGCAGGCCCTCGGCGGTCACTTCCTTGACAGCCGCACCGGTCATCACGGTGACACCAAGCTTTTCCAGGGTGCTGTGCACCGGGGCACTGATGCGCTCCGGCAGGGCGGGCAGCACGCGTGGACCAGCCTCGATCAGGGTGATACGCATGTTTTCCGGCTGGATGCGGTCCAGTCCGTATGCTGCGAGTTCGTGGGCGGCGTGGTGCAGTTCGGCGGCCAGTTCGACGCCGGTGGCGCCGGCACCGACGATGGCGACGCTGATCTGGTCGTCGGCGTTCTGTTGGGCGTGGGCCCGCAGATAGTGGCTGAGCAGCTTGCGGTGGAAGCGTTCGGCCTGTTCTCGGGTGTCGAGGAAGATGCAGTGCTGAGCCGCGCCCTCAGTGCCGAAGTCATTGGTGGTGCTGCCGACGGCGAGAACCAGGCTGTCGTAGGCCAGTTCGCGCGCCGGCACCAATTCGCGCCCGTCCTCGTCGTGAGTGGCGGCCAGCTGGATGACCTTGCGCTTGCGGTCGAGCCCGCTCATGCGGCCCAGCTGGAACTCGAAATGGTTCCACTTGGCCTGGGCCACGTAGTTCAGCTCGTTCTCCGTGGAGTTGAGCGAACCGGCGGCCACTTCATGAAGCAGGGGCTTCCAGATATGGGTGAGGTTGGCGTCGGCCAGGACAATCTTGGCCAGGCCTTTCTTGCCGAGGGTTCTACCCAGACGGGTAGCGAGCTCCAGACCGCCGGCGCCGCCGCCGACGATCACGATACGATGGGACATGGGAAAGTCTCGCAAGGCTATAGGAATTCTTTTTCGCCGAGGGCGAGCGCAGGAGGCAGCTCATAGCACCAGTCGGCTCAGGAGGCGGCTGAGGATGCCCAGGGCGACGACGATGGCCAGCACAATCCACAGCAGGCGCCATGGGCGAAACGGCTGGCGTTCCACCTGGTGCTGAGGAAGGTTCAGGTACTGGTCGACCTTTTGCTGGTCTTCTGGCGTCAGGCGGCTGGGCATGGAGGCCTCGACTTTGGAGTGATTGGCATTCTAGCTGGCGAATTCACGGGGGCTCAACGCGCGGCGGGGGAAAATTGCGTGCTGCCGTCTACAGGCCGATTCCAACATCGAAAAGAATGGTCCGGCCAAGGTTGCTGCGAAGGAAGTCTGGTGCGTCCCCGTGGGCGAACAGCACCCGGGCGAAATTCGGCCCCACCAGCGATAGCGAACGCCAGCCCTGGCGCAGGTATTCCGTGGGGGGTGGAAAATGGCTGTTGAAGTCCGGCGTGGCGCGCTTGAGGTTGACGAAGGCCAGCAGGTCGAGATCACCGAGGTCGAGTCCACGCTCGCCATAGTTGCGAGCCTTCTTGCGCAGGGTCGGTGCCAGACGCGCCTGCAGTTCGGCGGCGGCGATGCGCTTGGGGCGGCCTTCCCGGCGCACCAGTTGGGCAAGGGAAAAGGCGCTGCGTCGACGCTCCAGTTCAGCGCGCCATTCCTCGTTGAGGCGACGTCCTTCATCCAGTACGAAGAATACTTCGAAGTTGGCCTCGCGAAATTGCACATCCGGGGGTTCCTGCCCGGTGCTGAAGTCGTCGAGTCGATAGGGCAGGTTCAGCGCCTGCAGCAGTCGCTGGCAGACCCAGCGCTCGCGTTCCCACTTGCGCGCATTCGACAGAAAGTCGTTGGCTTGCTCGGCCTGCCGTGTCAGCAGGCGCAGATAGTCGGACTCGTTCATGTCCCGCAGCTTAGCCTCACGGCCTGTGCTCTGGGTAGCCCGAAGCGCCAGCGGCGACACCGTCGCGACAAATGCGCGCAGCTTGTCTGGTACGGGCGCGGTGTAAACTTTCAGGACCTGCCCGGAGCCCATCATGCGCATTCGTCCCATCACTGCCGCCGATCATGCCGCCCTGCTCGCGCTCTGGCGCCGCACGCCGGGAATCCGGTTGCGCGTGGAGGACGAGCTGGAGCCGTTCTGCGCCTATCTTCAGCGCAATCCTGATCTCTGCTTGCTGCTCGAAGATGAGCATGGGCATGTGGCCGGCAGCCTGCTGGTGGGCCATGACGGACGCCGCGGTTACCTGCAGCACCTGGTGGTCGACCTGCCATACCGTGGCAGGGGGTGGGCCCGGGCCTTGCTGCAGGAAGCACTGCGACGCCTGGCTTTTCTGGGCATTCGCAAGTCCCATGTATTCGTCCTGGAAGATGCGCCCGAGGCGCTGGCCTTCTGGCAGATGCAGCGGGGCTGGTCGGAGCGTGAGGACATTCGGGTCTACTCGACTACTGGAGACTGAATCGATGCGGATTTGCGTTGGCTTGATTCTGGGTTTGCTGGCCACCTTCAGCCATGCCCTGGAAGTGGGTGAACGGTTGGCGCCCTGGACCCTGTTGGATCAGTACGATCAGCCCTACAGCCTGGACGACGGGCTGCAGGTACTGCTGGTGGCGCGGAGCATGGATGGCGGCAAGCTGGTGAAGGCCGCGCTGGAGGGGCAGCCCAAGGGCTACCTCGAGGCGCGTCGTGCCGTCTTCGTGGCGGACATCAGCCGCATGCCGTCGATGGTCTCTTCACTTTTCGCGGTGCCCGCCATGCGCGACTACAGCTATCGCGTCCTGCTGGATCGCGAGTCCCGCGTCGTCAGCCGTTATCCGGGCAGCGAGTCCAGCGTGCTCTGGCTGAAGCTTGACCACGGCACGCTCACCGAGCAGAAGGAGTTCAGTGAGGCTGCGACCCTGCGCGCCGCACTGGAGTCGCTGGCGCCGTGATATCCGCTGAACTCCTGTCGACAGAAAGCCTGGGGCTCGGCTGGGCGATCTACCTGCCCGCGATCGCCTGGGCGGTATGGCGTGCGCCCTGGGTCGAACTGTTCAGCGATTCCCGCCGCCAGCACCTGCTGTTCGGCACTGTACTGGCGCTCTTTCTGCTCTGGCTGATGCGGCGGGATTTCGAGTCGGGGGTGTCCTATCACTTCATCGGCCTGACCGCGGTAACCCTGCTGCTGGACTGGCCTCTTGCGGTGCTGAGCGGCCTGGTGGCCCAACTTGGCCTGCTGGCGCTGGGCAAGCAGGACCTGGCGGCGCTGGGCATCAATGGCGCGTTGCTGGTGCTGCTGCCGGTGCTGGTCACCGAGTTATGTGCCAAGTGGGTCGAGCATTACCAGCCGCGCAACCTGTTCGTGTACATCTTCTGCTGCGGCTTCTTTCCGGCGGCCCTGGCGGCATTGCTTTGCGTGCTGATCGGGCTGGGATTGCTCTGGGTCGACGGGGTCTTCCCGATGCCGCCCTGGCTGGAGGATTTCATCGGCTATCTCTGGCTGGTGATGTTCCCCGAAGCCTTCATCAACGGCACTGCGGTGACCGCGCTGGTGGTGTTCTGCCCGGATTGGCTGGAAACCTTCAACCGCACCCGTTACCTCCAGGCGCCCTGGAAGGACGACGACACGCCTCGTTGATTGTCCGGGATTCGCCAGTTCGATGCCGAGCTGACGGCTGATCTGCATCAAGGATGCCGCAGGGATGGCTTCGTAGGGTGGATGGCGCTTTTCCATCCACCAACCAGGGGCAGGCAGCATGGGAATTCATGATTGGGCAAGAGCCGCATTGCGACAGAGTATCGAAGCGGCCAAGCGGGACGGTTTCAGCGAGGAGTTGGCGCTGCGCGCATTGCTGAGCGCGGTCGTCGAGCACAGCGCGAAGCTGCGCCCGGCAGATGATCTGGCTCAGGAACTGACCTTCCTGGCGGAAAACCTCGACCCGGAGCGCGATTACGGCTTCATGCGCCCCTGAGCCGGTGGATCAATGCTCGCGCGGCGGCAGGTCGCCGGAGAACAGGTCGTCTTCGAGGTTGTCGCCGGGGATCGCATGTTCCTCGGCGGCCCAGGCGCCCAGGTCGATCAGCTTGCAGCGTTCGGAGCAGAAGGGGCGGGAGGGGCTTTGCGGGCCCCATTCCACGGGTGCGCCGCAGGTCGGGCACTCCACAGTAACGGGTTGGCTCATGGCTGGCCTCCTCGCAGGGTCAGGTAGAAGTTGTGCAGGCGCTCCACTTCGGCGCGCAGCCAATCCAGGCCGCGGTCGTTGAGCAGTACGTCGTGGGCGTGCTTCAGGCGCTCTTCACGACTGGCCTGGACCTTCAATATGGCTTGGACCTGCTCCTCGGGCACTGTGTCCCGTTGCATGGTGCGCTGGATCTGCATGGCCTCCGGGGCATCCACCAGCAGAACGCGCTGGGTGAGGCGATGCTGGCCGGACTCGACCAGCAGCGGTGAGACCAGAATCGCGTAGGGCGACTCGGCACGCGCCAGGTACTGGCTGATCTCCTGGCCGATCAGCGGGTGCAGCAGGCTTTCCAGCCAGCGGCGTTCGTCCGCGTTCTCGAAGATGCGCTGGCGCAGGGCGGCGCGGTCAAGCTGGCCGTCCGCCTGCAGCACATCACTGCCGAAGTGCTCGGCGATCTTCGCCAGGGCGGGGCGGCCGGGCTCTACTACCCAGCGTGCGGCCTGGTCGGCATCCACCAGATGCACGCCAAGGTCGCTGAAATGGGCGGCTACGGCACTCTTGCCGCTACCGATGCCGCCTGTAAGGCCAAGGATCCAGGGTTTGTTCATTTGAAACCGGCGAACTGCAGATAGGTCGCCGTTATTTGATCACCCCAGAGCAGCGCAATCCAGCCGGCAATCGCCAGGTAAGGACCAAAGGGAATGGGCGTGGCGGTGTCCTGGTTGCGCAGGCGCAGCATGATCACACCCAGTATGGCGCCCACCAGGGACGACAGCAGGATGGTCAGCGGCAGCACCTGCCAGCCGCCCCAGGCGCCGAGCATCGCCAGCAATTTGAAGTCGCCGTGGCCCATGCCTTCCTTGCCGGTCACCAGCTTGAACAGCCAGTACACCGACCACAGGCTCATATAGCCGGCCACCGCCCCCCAGAGCGCATCCTCCAGGCTGGTGAACAGGCCCTGGCTGTTGAGGATCAGGCCGAGCCAGAGCAGCGGCAGGACCAGCGCGTCCGGCAGCAACTGGTGATCGACGTCGATCATGCTCATCGCCAGCAGGCCCCAGGTCAGTACCAGGAAGGCGCCGGTCTGCCAGCTGAAACCGAAATGCCAGGCGACGTAGGCCGACAGCAGGCCACAGGCGAGTTCCACCAAGGGGTAGCGCTTGCTGATGGGCGCCTTGCAGGAAGAGCACTTGCCGCCAAGCGCCAGATAGCTCACTACCGGGATGTTTTCCCAGGCGCGGATCTCGTGGCTGCAATGGGGGCAGCGGGAGTTCGGCAGGATGAGGTTGAACACCGGCCCTTTCGGCTCGGCCGGCAGGCTCAGTGCCTCGCGGGCCTGTTCCTGCCAGTCGCGCATCATCATCGCCGGCAGGCGGTGGATCACCACATTGAGGAAACTGCCCACCAGCAAGCCCAGCAGGAGCACGCATAAAACAAAGGCCAGCGCGTGGCTGGCCAGAAAGTCAATCAACTGCATTTTTAGACGACGTTGCCGAGTTGGAAGATGGGGAGGTACATGGCGATGATCAGGCCACCGACCAACACGCCGAGGACTGCCATGATCATGGGTTCCATGAGTGCAGTCAGGCCATCCACGGCGTTATCCACTTCGGCTTCGTAGAAGCTGGCGACCTTGTCGAGCATATCGTCCAGTGCGCCGGACTCTTCGCCGATGGCAGTCATCTGGACAGCCATGGCGGGGAAAACGCCGGTGGTGCGCATGGAGAAGTTCAGTTGCATGCCTGTCGAGACGTCGGACTTAACCTTGATCACCGCGTTCTTGAACACCACGTTGCCACTGGCGCCCGCTACCGAGTCCAACGCATCCACAAGGGGGACACCTGCGGCGAAGGTGGTTGCCAGAGTGCGGGCAAAGCGGGCTACGGCGGATTTGTAGAGGATGTCGCCAACGATTGGCAGTTTCAGTACTGCGTGGTCAAGCCAATCGCGAAACTTCTCCGATTTCCCATGTGCTTGCTGGATGGCGAAGCCTGCTGCGAAGAATCCGGCTAGTACGATAAACCACCATTCTTGCAGGAGCTCTGATAGCCCGATGACGAAAAGTGTAAAAGCAGGAAGTTCGGCACCAAAGTTCGCGAAAACCGATTGAAACTGCGGAACCACTTTGATCAGCAGAATTGCCGAAACAATGATGGCGACCACGATCACTGCAATGGGATAGTTCATCGCCTTCTTGATCTTGGCCTTTAGTGCCTCGGTCTTTTCCTTGTAGGTGGCGATGCGGTCCAGCAAGGTTTCCAGTGCGCCTGCCTGCTCGCCGGAGTCCACTAGGTTGCAGTAGAGCTCGTCGAAGTAGTCCGGCTTCTTGCGCAGTGAGTTGGCCAGGCTATTGCCTGCTGCAACCTCCTGCTTGACCTCATTCACCAGGGTGCGCATCGCCGGCTTTTCAAAGCCTTCACCGATAATGTCGAACGATTGCATCAGCGGAACGCCGGCTTTCATCATGGTCGCCATCTGTCGGGTAAACAGGGCGATATCTAAGGGCTTAATCTTCTTTCCTGCACCCAGCAGCGAGGTGGACTTCTTACGCACCTTGATGGGGTTGATACCCTGTTTGCGCAGTTGCGCTTTCACCAATGCGGGATTTTGTCCCGAAATTTCGCCTTTGACCCTGGAGCCTTTCTTGTCCGTACCTTCCCATGCGAAAGTACTAATTTTCAGCGCTTTTTCCGCCATGGTTAATCCTTGGTCACGCGGTTGACTTCCTCAAGGCTGGTGATGCCATTCATGGCTTTTACCAGGCCCGAGGTTCGCAGGTCATTGAAGCCATCGCGGCGCGCCTGCTGGGCGATCTGGATGGAGTTGCCTTCTTCCATAATAAGCTGCTGCATGGCCGACGTGATTTTAACCACTTCATAAATACCCACTCGGCCCTTGTAGCCCTGGTTGCAATTTTCGCAGCCCACCGGGCTGTACAGCTTGAAGCTGCCAATCCGGTCTTCCGGGAAGCCTTCCTTGAGCAAGGTTTCCCGTGGGACCTCATGCTCCTTCTTGCAGTGGGCGCACAATTTACGTGCCAGGCGCTGGGCAATGATCAGGTTCACCGAGGTGGCGATGTTGAACGCCGGCACACCCATATTGCGCAGGCGCGTCAGGGTTTCGGCGGCGCTGTTGGTGTGCAGGGTTGAAAGCACCATGTGACCGGTCTGCGCGGCCTTGATGGCAATCTCGGCGGTTTCCAGGTCGCGGATCTCACCCACCATGATCACGTCCGGGTCCTGACGCAGGAAGGCACGCAGGGCCTGGGCGAAGTCCATGCCCTGCTTGGGGTTGACGTTGACCTGGTTGATGCCCTCGAGGTTGATTTCCACTGGATCCTCAGCGGTAGAAATATTGATGTCCACCGTATTGAGGATATTGATGCCGGTATAAAGGGAGACTGTCTTGCCCGAGCCAGTGGGGCCGGTCACCAGGATCATGCCTTGCGGTTGCTTCAAGGCCGCCAGATAGAGGTCTTTCTGTTCTTCCTCGTAGCCAAGCGCATCGATGCCCATCTGCGCACTGGTGGGGTCGAGGATGCGCATCACGATTTTCTCGCCCCAGAGCGTGGGCAGGGTATTGACGCGGAAGTCGATGGATTTCGTCTTGGAAATCTTCATCTTGATCCGCCCGTCCTGGGGTTTACGCCGCTCGGAAATATCCAGTGCGGCCATTACCTTCAGGCGGGCAGCGATGCGGCTGGCCAACTGGATGGGGGGCTTGGCCACTTCATGGAGCATGCCGTCGGTACGGAAACGTACCCGGTAGGAGCGCTCGTAGGGCTCGAAGTGCAGGTCTGAAGAGCCGCCGCGGATGGCGTCCAGCAGCATCTTGTTGACGAAGCGCACGACGGGCGCATCGTCGGCGTCGGTACCATTAGCGCCGTCATGCTTATCATCATCGACCGCCTCGACGTCCAAGCTGTCGAGGTCGACATCGCCTAAGTCTTCCATGCCGCTGGAGGCGTTATCGAAAAACTTCTCGATGGCGTCTCCCAGCTTGTCATCTTCAACGAGGATCGCCTCGGTGTTTAACCCGGTGCTGAACTGGATGTCGGTAACGGCCTGGTGATTGGTGGGATCGGAAATGGCAACAAACAGCTTGTTACCTCGGCGCCACAGTGGTAGGGCGCGGTGCTGGCGAATCAGCTTTTCGCTGACCAGTTCCCTGGGCTGAGACTCTTTGTCAATGCTGGATAGATCGAGAAAGGCCACCCCGAATTGCTCAGCCGCCATCTCTGCAAGGTCGCGGCTTTTCAGCAGCTTGTTCTGCACGAGGTAGGTGATCAGCGGAATCTTGTTGCGCTGGGCCTGTGTATGGGCCTGCAGGGCGCTCCGCTCATCAAGGAGGCTGGTCTGCACCAATTGTTTGGCCAGGCCAGATAGCGTGGGAGCGTTCTCGGTCATGGGAAGTTTAGGTCTGCCGGATGTTTCTTTGCCTTATAACGTAGTTGACCTGCTTCGCCAAATCCGGGCTTTGGGGGTGACAAAAAAGGACACTTAGTGGCCGAGATGGGGTGCTCGGCTAGGGAGGTTAAGTTGGTGCGCGCGGGCAGTACCCGCTAGTTGGTGACGAGGAGCCAGTTTTTCCTGTTTGCCAGAGATTGGCATGTATTGTGCTTGGTGTATGTCAGGCAACTTGCCTAATACATTTGAGGAAGAATAAATGAAGGCACAAAAAGGCTTTACGCTGATCGAATTGATGATCGTTGTTGCGATCATCGGTATTTTGGCTGCTGTCGCTCTGCCGGCGTATCAGGATTACACTCGTAAGGCGCGTATGTCTGAAGTTACTCTCGCAGCCAGTTCGTGCCGTACTACGGTTACTGAGAAGTTTCAGACTCTGACTAGTGGTCCTGGTGCAGGTAACTGGGGTTGTGAGGCGTCTAACCCAACTACTCAATATGTTGGGCAGATTGCCACTACTGCTAATGGTGCCGTTCGTGTGACCATTGCAAACCTGGATGCTAATGTAAACGGCCAGTTCGTGTATCTTGAGCCTATGCTCAACGGTACTACTCCAATGGCTGTTCCGGGGAACTTGGGTACTACCATCAGTCAGTGGCGCTGTGGTGGCAGTAATGCCAACGTGACCAAGATTCTTCCGGGCTCCTGCAACTTCGACTACAGTGCTGCTCCTACAGGTACTTTCCAAGCCACTCCGTGATGGTTGGTGCTTGGTGTAGGTAATATTGCGTGGTGCATAAGGGCGGCATATATTGTCGCCCTTTTTGTTATTGGGGGACGACTTTTGCAAATTTCTGCCCTGTTTTTTTTGTTGGCATACTTGATACCCAATCACTATCTGCCTTGGATGAGTTTTTATAGCGAATTCTTGGTGTTTTTAGGGCTTTGGATTTTAGGGGTTTATTTTGCTAAAGCTGAAATGAAGGTTGGGTTTTCAGTTGTATTCTTTGTTTTTCTTTCGGTTGTTCCCGTTGTGCAGTTCGCAAGTGGCGTTGTTTTCTTCTTTGGTGATGCTTGGGTTGCGGCTTTTTATCTTATCGCGTGTGCTGCGAGCTTGGTGCTTGGCCGGGCGCTGTATGATCGTCATAGGGGGGCAGCGTACGCATTTTTTGCATGGGTGTTTGTTCTCGCTTCGATAGTCTCCTCAGGTTGCTCATTTTACCAGTGGTTTGGGCTTGCCGGTGGGGTGTGGGTACTGTCGATATTTGAAGGTGGTCGCGCTGTAGGGAATCTTGCTCAGGCGAACCATATGGCCACATTGCTTTCTCTAGGATTGGTATCAACTCTCTATTTGGTGGAGGTAAGGTCTTTAGGGCGATGGAGTAGCAGTCTAATTGCGCTGGTTTTAATAGTCGCGATTGCATTAACTCAGTCACGTACGCCTTGGGTGGGTGCAGCGTGCCTTCTGATGTGGTGGGGGGTTAAGTATAGGGCCGCAAATTTGACACTGCGTCCTGCGGTGCTGGGTGTTTGGTGTGTTTTCTACCTTTTGTCTGTTTTTTTCCTGGAGGATGTAAGAGAGCTTCTGTATCTCGAGCGGCAGGATGAAACTCTACTGGATCGCACGTTGTCGTCTCAGAGATTGCTGATTTGGGGGCAGGTTGTTCAAGCAATCTTGGATGGGCCTCTCTGGGGGTATGGCTGGAATCAGGTCGGAGTGGCTCAAGTCTCAGCAGCGCTAACATTTCCTGTCCAATTGCTGAGTCTTCATGCTCATAATATTATTCTTGATCTCTTGGTTTGGAATGGGCCGCTACTTGGGGGGGCGATAGTTATATTCATTGCCGGTTGGCTCTTTGTTCTTGCAAGGCGATCGGTGACGCCTGGGGCTGTTTTTGCTCTTCTGGCAAGTGGACTGGTATTGCTACATGGATTACTTGAGTATCCATTGGAGTATGCTTATTTCCTTATACCAGTATGTTTACTGCTCGGAATGGTGGAAGGGGAGGTTTCGATGGTTGCCTGGGTGAAATCGGCGCCGTTGTTAAGATATTTCGCCTTGTCATCCTGCGCGGTCGTACTCATTGCTGTGTGGGTTGAATACCGGGTCATAGAAGAGGACCACAGGCTTCTGCGATTTGAAATGGGGCGTATTGGGGGGATAAAGGCGGATCATGATGCTCCTGATGTAGTGCTACTTTCTCAATTGCGCGAAATGATCAGGCTTGCAAGAACAGAAGTTGTAGGGCCTGTCTCTCCAGAGGAGTTAGAGTGGATGCGGCAAGTGGCCTATCGCTATCCATATATTCCCTGCTTATATCGCTACTCCATGGCTTTAGCGTTAAACGGCAGCTTAGATGAGTCGATTGATGTTCTACTGCGTTTGCGTTCCATATATGGGGAGGGGGACTACCAGATGGTCCTGGCTGGTTTGAGAGAGGAGGCGGTTAAAAAGCCAGCGCTTAATGCTTTGTATCAGGCGATTGCCGTTAGTAGATGACTACTTTGAGTGGTGGACTGCTTGGAAAAGGCTGACGCGAGCATGCTGATTCTGTTCATGGTAGGGCGCATATTTTGCGGGTTCTTTTGCATTGATTCATAAGTCGCGCAGTGTTAGGTTACTCCCCGCACGCCGGTGTAGCTCAGTCGGTAGAGCAGCTCATTCGTAATGAGAAGGTCGGGGGTTCGATTCCTCTTACCGGCACCAATGAAATCAAGGCTCGCAGCGATGCGGGCCTTTTTCATTTCTGAAACGGGTTAGCACCGGGCTAGCACCAGCCAAGAAATGAAGCTTCAAATGCGCTCCCGTATTCGCAGACAGCTTTGAGCGTCTGCCTCCCCGTTACTCACCCAGAAAGCCGTATTCTCATCCTCGCGCGCTCGTCGACTGTCGTATATCCCCGGCAATCTTCGTCTTGCATCATCTAGCCATCGCGTAGCCAGTCCGGGATGGCCGGGCACGATCTTCAAGGGACGGAACATGGCAGAGAGCAGTAACTTCGCCTTCCTCAGGGAGTACGATCCGGTCTTCCTCCAGCTCGCCAGCACCGCCGAGCAGGTCTTCGCCGCTGATCCCAGCACCACCTTGATCAAACTTCGCCAGCTCGGTGAAGCTCTGGCCCAGGATCTGGCCAGCTGTGCTGGCATTGAGTTCGACAACCAAACGACTCAAGCGGATCTCCTGTACGAGCTCGGCCGCGAGATCCAGCTCGATCGCAATATCGTCAGGCGGAGGTACTGCTGCACTCTGATCGCGGCGGCCAATACTGTGCGTATGACTACCGAGCCTTGCTGCGGCGGCATCGCATCGTGCCCAGCTACTCGCGGCGGGGAAACTGTTGTGATAACGCGGCGATGGAGAGTTTCTTCCGTTCGCTGAAGGCCGAACGGGTGTGCCTGACGCGTTACGCCACCTACCAGGAGGCGAAAACCGATCTGTTCGACTACATCCGCTTTTACAATCACCGCCGTCACCACTCGACGTTGTGCTACCTCAGTCCGATGGAGTTTGAGCGGCGAAATGCGAGCAGTAGCTCTTAACTACCTGTCCACCAGTTCCGGGACAGGCCAGCCAAAACTCAAAAGCCCCGCTCTGGCGGGGCTTTTTGTTGTCTGGCATTTGGCTCAGAGACTGAGGCGCATCGACAGGTCGATGGCCTTCACATCCTTGGTCAGGGTGCCGATGGAGACGTAGTCGACGCCCGTTTCGGCGATGGTGCGCAGGGTGGTTTCGTTGACTCCGCCGGAGGCTTCGAGCTTGGCGCGGCTGTTGGTGAGGGTGACGGCGGTGCGCATGTCGTCGAGGCTGAGTTCGTCGAGCATGATGATGTCGGCGCCAGCGTCCAGTGCCTGCTGGAGTTCGTCCAGGCTTTCCACTTCCACTTCCACCGGCTTGCCGGGGGCGATGCGGTGGGCGGCTTCGATGGCCTGGGCGATGCCGCCGGAGGCCGCGATGTGGTTTTCCTTGATGAGGAAGGCGTCGTAGAGGCCGATGCGGTGGTTGTGGCCGCCGCCGCAGGTCACGGCGTACTTCTGCGCCAGGCGCAATCCGGGCAGGGTCTTGCGGGTGTCGAGGAGTTTCACCTGGGTGCCCTTCACCAGCTCCACGTAGTGGCCGACGCGGGTGGCGACGCCCGACAGGCACTGTAGGAAGTTCAGTGCGCTGCGCTCGCCGCTGAGCAGGGCGCGGGCCGGACCTTCGAGATGGAAGAGTGCCTGGTTGGCCTCGGCGCGATCGCCGTCCTGAACCTGCCATTCCACCTTCACGCGTGAGTCGATCTGGCGGAATACCTCATTCACCCAGGCAGTGCCGCTGATGATGGCCGCTTCGCGGGTGATCACGGTGGCGCGGGCCTGGCGATCCTCAGGGATGAGCTGGGCGGTGATGTCTCCGCTGCCGATGTCTTCCTTGAGGGCGGTACGTACGTTGGCCTCGATTTCAGCGGTGAGGTCAGCGAGGAGAAGGTTGGGCATGGTGAGCTCCGCAGGCAGGATGGCGGCGATTATAAAGGCTGCCGACGACCGGTGCAGTGCCGGGGAACAAGCGGTTCGCGCTTTCTGCTAGACAGTCAGGAGTGCGTCCGGTGTGCTGTGCGTCGGTCGGTCGGAATCCCCGCATCTGTGACTTGATTCATGTCTGTAGGAAATCTCCGCTTGGTTGTCACAGCTTCATCCATATAATGACATCGGAAATTTCTATTTTTGACGCCATATGTTTGACGTTATGGATGACTCCCCATGTTCGAATTGCGGTCCGATAAGCCCTTCGGAAGGGAGCGGCCTGCGGGAGGCTTGTGATGCAGACCGACGCTAAGGTGGTGCCGCTGAACAAGGGGGCCGCCCAGCAATCGCCAACCTCACCGGTAGGAAGGCTGCCCGTGGCCTTGATCCAGGTTCGCGACAAAGTGGCATTGCAGCTGAAGCAGGCGCTTCAGGTGCTGTTCGACAATGCGGACGACACCCTCTTCGAGATGGCGGACCGTGCCACCAGCAACGCCGAGCAGAACGCCTTCTTCGAGGCGATGCGCGACCTGCGCCTCAAGCGCAAGAGCATCGAGCGGACCTTCCTGCAAAAGGTCTCCGAGTCATTCTCTTCCCTCAACCAGTACGAGATAGGCGTGGCGCCGAAGCTGGACGCGGTGTCTTTCGACAGCCTGTCCCTGGTGCAGAACGACGAACTTGAAGAAACCGTGGCCCTGGATGCCATGGTGGCCAAGGTCGTCAACCGCGATGGCATTGCCCTCGGCCACCTCACTGCGCGTTTCAACACCCTCGTCAGCAAGAAGATCGAAGACAAGAGCAACCCGCTGGGTCCGCGCCCGCTGTGCGAGGCCTTCCTCGACGCCTGCCGCAGCCTGGGCGTGGAGATCAAGGTCAAGCTGATCATCCTCAAGCTGTTCGAGAAGTACGTCCTTACCGAGCTCGATCAGGTTTACGCCGAGGCCAACCAGCTTCTGGTCACCGCGGGCGTGCTTCCGGATCTGCGCTCGGCCCCGGCCCGGCGCCAGCCGGAGCGTTCCGCCACGCCTGGGCGCCCGGCCCAACCCCAGGCGGGCGAAACAGCAAGCGCTGGCCAGGTTTCCGAAGAAGGTGTGCAGGAAGTTTTCGGTGTGCTCCAGGACCTGCTGTCCCAGGTGCGTGGCAGCAGTGTGTTGCCGCGCCGGGATTATCCGGCCGATGCGGTACCGGTCAGCAGCCTCGACCTGATGCGCATTCTTTCGCACCTGCAGCAGCACCTGCCGCAGCAGCACAACGATGACTACGACCTGCGAGTGAGCCTCGACCAGTTGCTCACTCGCGCCAGCGCTCGCACTGGCCGGACGCGGGTGGTGGGGCAGGTGGACGATGACGTCATCAACCTGGTGTCCATGCTCTTCGAATTCATCCTCGATGATCGCACCCTGCCGGATTCGCTCAAGGCCCTGATCGGCCGGATGCAGATCCCCATGCTCAAGGTCGCCTTGCTGGACAAGACCTTCTTCAGTCGCGGCAGCCACCCGGCACGCCGCCTGCTCAACGAGATCGCCTCCGCCGCCCTGGGCTGGGTGGAGCAGGATGACGCCCAGCGCGACAGCCTCTACCACCGCATCGAACAGGTGGTGCAGCGCCTGCTGAACGATTTCGTCGATGACCCGGCGATCTTCTCCGACCTGCTCGCCGAATTCCTTGCCTATACCGGCGATGAGCGCCGTCGCAGCGAACTGCTGGAACAGCGCACCCGCGATGCCGAAGAGGGGCGAGCCAAGGCCGAACTGGCCCGCCGGCAGGTAGAAGAAGCCCTCAACCAGCGCCTGCTCGGTCGTACTCTGCCGGAAGTGGTGGTGCGCCTGCTGCAGGAAGCCTGGAGCAAGGTCATGCTGCTGTCCTGCCTCAAGCACGGCGTGGAGTCGGCCGAATGGCAGTCAGCCCAGCAGACCATGGATGACCTGATCTGGAGCGTTGAGCCCCACGAGGCGCCGAAAGCCCGTGCACGCCTGCTGGAACTGGTGCCGGGGCTGCTCAAGTCCCTGCGCGAAGGCTTGGCCAGCGCCGCGTTCGATCCGTTCTCCACCAGCGAATTCTTCAGCCAGCTGGAAGCCTTGCACGTCCAGGCCTTCCAGCGTTTCCGCAAGCCTGAACCGGTGGACATGGTCGCCGACGGCGGCCTGGAGTCGCCGCCCCTGCTGCTCGACCTGCCGGACGAGGACGAAGTGGAGGAAGAGGCGACGCCGGCCATGGTCGCGGTAGTCGAAGAGATCGTCCTGGTTTCGCCGGGTGAGACTCCGGTGCAGGAACCCGAGGACTGCCTCGCGGATGACGACGAAGCGCTCGATTTCGTCGACAACCTTCGAGTCGGTAGCTGGGTCGAATTCCAGGAAGACGAAGAGCACAAGCTGCGTTGCAAACTGGCGGCGCTGATCAAACCCACCGGCAAGTACATCTTCGTCAACCGCACGGGTATGAAGGTGCTGGAAAAGACCCGCATGAGCCTGGCCGTGGAGTTCCGTCGCCAAGCCATCCGGCTGCTGGACGATGCGCTGCTGTTCGACCGCGCCCTGGAGTCGGTGATCGGCAACCTGCGGCGGCTCAAGGGGGCTTGAGCCGCGGCCGGCCCTGGTTCGTCCTCTCGCCAAAACGGCCCCACTGCGCCTAAAGTGGGCGGCAGACCAAGGAGCCGACATGCAGCTGGATCCCGCATCCGGTTGGTGCCAGGGCATCAGCCATTGCCCATCGCCCAACTTCAATAATCGCCCGCAGGGGGAAGTGTCCCTGCTGGTGATTCACAACATCAGCCTGCCGCCCGCCCAGTTCGGTACGGGCAAGGTGCAGGAGTTCTTCCAGAACCGCCTCGACCCCAGCGAACATCCCTATTTCGAGGGCATCCGCGATCTCAAGGTGTCCGCGCATTTCCTGATCGAGCGCGATGGCGCCGTCACCCAGTTCGTTTCCTGCCGGGAGCGCGCGTGGCATGCCGGCGTCTCACTGTTCGAAGGGCGGGAGAACTGCAATGACTTTTCCGTAGGGATCGAACTGGAAGGCACCGATGACCTGGCGTTCACGGAACCTCAGTACGCTTCCCTGATCGCATTGGTAGAACAGCTGCGGCTTGCCTATCCGGCCATCACGCCTGAGCGCATCTGCGGTCATAGCGACATCGCTCCCGGGCGCAAGACCGACCCGGGGCCGGCGTTTGATTGGGAGCGTTTGCGGGCTGCGCTCAAACAATAGGAACAAGGAGGGACCCATGTATTTTCTGGTGTTGTTGCTGGTGCTCTGGATCGAGAAGTTCTCCGCCTGGCGCCGGCATATCCAGCAGGATGGTTTCTGGCTCAGGGAACTGGCCAAGGCGGAAGCCAATCCCCGTATGAACGAGCGCCCCTGGGCGATCCTGGCGCTGCTGGTGCTGTTGCCCCTGGTGCTGCTTGCACTGGTGCTCCTGGCCCTGGAGCCCATTGCCTATGGCTGGCTGGCGTTGCCGGTGCACCTACTGGTGATCATCTACAGCCTTGGCCGCGGTGACGTGCTGGCTGATATCGGCCCCTTCCGCGATGCCTGGCGGCGCGGTGACACCCAGGGGGCCTACCATGTCGCCGAGCGCGATCTCGGGCTGGAAGCGGACGAGGGCAGCGACCTCCTGCAGCAAGTCCAGGGCTATCAGCTGTGGCAGGCCTATCAGGGCTTCTTTGCCGTGATCTTCTGGTACGCGCTGCTCGGTCCGGTGGCGGCATTGGCCTATCGGCTGCTCGCCCTTGCCTCGGAGCATGCCTCCGCTCCCGCCCTGCGCGAACGCGCCGAGATGATTCGCCATGCCTTCGACTGGTTGCCGGTGCGTGTATTGGCGGCCAGTTTCTCGCTGGTGGGGAATTTCGTCGGCGTCAGCCGGGTGCTGCTGCATGAACTGTTGAGCTGGGAGATTTCGGCGCGGCACTACATCGAGCTGGCTGGCCGCGCCGCTGCCGAATTGCCGGAGCCCGCCACCGGCGACCTGGGTGTCGCAACCCTCGACGCCCTCTGGCAACTGCTGGTTCGCGCCGCCGTGCTCTGGTATGCCGGCTTCGCCGTCTGGGCCCTGCTGTTCTGACATTCACGTTTCGCCCGCCCGTGCGACCGCCGGGCGGGTCCCGCCTCGCTTAACCTTTAGTTACAGAAACTCCTGCCGATATCGGGTACACAGATGAGCGCGCCAGAATTTTCTGACTTGGCTCACAGAATCATCTGAGTGAGTCTGACGGCCGCCATGCAGTGTGGGGATGCTGTGTGGGCCTGGCTGAGCGCTGTCAGCCGATCAGAGCGCGCCCATAACAATAAATGAGAACAGGAGACGTCTCGTGAAGACCCTGTTGTATCCTGCCATCGCGCTGATGAACCGCCTCAGCTTCGGGATGAAGTTCAGTCTGATCAGTGTTCTGTTCTTCCTGCCGATGTTGATCACCAACTTCTATCTGGTGCGCGACTCCTACCGCCAATTCGTCAGTACCCGCTCCGAACTGCAGAGCCTCGACCTGCTGGGCGCCAGCCTGAACGTGCGCCGCAGCCTGGAGAGCCTCAACGACCTGGTCCTGATCAACTCGATGATCGGCCAGTCCGGTCAGGCCGGGGATCTGGAAAAGCGCATCGTCTCGCTCGAGCAGGAACTGCTCTCGACCCTCCAGGGCCTGGCGCCGGTGGTTTCCGAACCCGAGCAGGTCGAGGCCTTCAATGCCAAGCGCGACGAACTGCTCAGTGCCCTGCAGGCCGCCAAGGGTGAAACCTCGCTGCAGAGCAAGAGCGCGATGATCGAGAAGCTGTTGGGCAATGCCCAGGTCTTCATCAGGTTCGTCGCCGCCCAGGCTGGCCTCAGCCAGGACGACCAGGCCGACGTGCGTCAGATCGCCGAGCTGATCACCACTGCCACGCCACAGGTGACCGTGGCCCTTGGCAAGGGCCGCGCCATCGGCGCCTATTCCCTTGGCCAGGGCTTCCTCAACTCGGCCGCCAGTACCAAGCTGGACGACCTGCTGCTGGACCTGGACAAGCTCAACGCCGAGTACGGCCTGAAGATCGCCGATGCCCTGGATGGCAGCCCGCGAGGCCACCAGGCCCTGGACGGCCTGACCGCCGCCAGCCGCGACACCATCAAGCAGAGCGCGTCCCTGTTCGAAGAGCAGGTGATCATGGCCGACACCCTCAGCACGCCCTGGCAGCAGTTCTACGACCAGGTCAGCGCCTCGCTGGAGAAGACCTACCAGCTCAACGACGGCTCCCTGGCCTTCCTCAAGGCCGAGCTGGAAAGCCGCCTTGCCGGCAAGCGCGTGCAGACCGTGCTGCTGGTCGTCGCGCTGCTCGTGGTGTTCCTCGCCATCGTCTACCTCTACAGCGGTTTCTACGTCTCCACCCGCACCACGCTGAAGAGCCTGGGCAAGGTGATGGACCAGGTCGCCGGCGGCGACATGACCGTCAACTTCCGCGCCGAAAGCCGCGACGAACTGGGCGAGCTGGGCCAGGTGTTCAACGGCACCGTGGCGAAGATCCATGACCTGATCGAGCTGGTGGGTCATACCGTGGCCGAAGTGGAGCGCCAGGCCGGCCGCGTCGAGCAGGTTTCCGGCGAAAGCAACCAGGCAGTGGCCGGGCAGCGCAGCCAGATCGAACAGGTGGCCACGGCGATGAACCAGATGTCCGCCACCGCGCAGGAAGTGGCGCGCAGCGCCGCCCAGGCGGTGGACAGCGCGCAAAGCGTCAACCAGGAAACCGTCAGCGGCCGTGCGCTGGTGGAATCGCAGTTGGGCAGCATCGAGAAGCTGGCCAGCGAAATCGATCAGTCGGTGAACGTGATCAACCAGCTGGCGGCGGACAGCGCCTCCATCAGCCGCGTGCTGGAAGTGATCAAGGGCATTGCCGAGCAGACCAACCTGCTGGCCCTGAACGCCGCCATCGAAGCGGCGCGCGCCGGCGAGCAGGGGCGCGGCTTCGCCGTGGTGGCGGACGAGGTGCGCACCCTGGCCAAGCGTACCCAGCAGTCCACCGAGGAAATCGAGCAGATGATCGTCAGGCTGCAAGGTGGCGTCGGCGCGGCGGTGAAAGCGATGAATACCAGCCACCAGATGGCCGACGGCACCGTCAGCCAGTCCGGCAAGGTGCAGGAGGCGCTGGAGAACATCCTCGGCGCGGTGGGCATGATCGTCGACCAGAACCAGCAGATCGCTGCCGCCGCCGAGCAGCAGACCGCCGTGGCCCACGATATCGACCAGAACATCGTCGAGATCAACCACGCCGGTGAGCGCACCGCCCTGGGGGCGAACCAGACCGAGCAGGCGAGCCGTGAGCTGTCTGGCCAGGTGGCTCAGCTCAAGCAATTGATTGGAGCGTTCCGCGTCTGACGCTCCGAACTTGAAAAGCCCGCCAACTGGCGGGCTTTTTTGTGGGCGGGGTAATTGCTCTCACCGAGGGGGTGAATGAATTCGCTGTGCCGTAGGAGCTGGCTTGCCAGCGAATAGCCCTTTTTCGCTAGCAAGCCAGCGCCTACAAGGCTCCGATCAGCTAACGCCGGCAGAGCCATTGAATTAGCCCCTGCAACGGAATGCTCATGCCGCCAGATCGCCCCAGCCGAATACCGCGCAGGCATTACGGGTGCTGGCATTGGCCAGCTCTTCGGGCGTGATGCCGCGAATTTCCGCCAGTGCCGCGCAGATGTCCGGCAGGAATTCCGGACTGTTGCGCCCGTAAGGGTGCATGGCGGGTGCCATGTCCGGCGAGTCGGTTTCCAGCACGATGTCTTCCAGCGGCAACTGGGCCACCACTTTGCGCAGGCGATTGGCCTGGGGCCACGTGGGGGCGCCGCCGAGGCCGAGGCGAAAGCCCAGCTTGCGGTATTCCTTCGCCTCTTCGACGCTGCCGGCGAACGCATGGACGATGCCGGGGCGCTTGAGGCGGAAACGCTTGAGGGTGGCGATCACCGCCGCGTGGCTGCGCCGGACATGGAGCAGGGGCGGCAATTCGAACTCGGCCGCCAGGGCCAATTGGGTTTCGAACAGACGCTGCTGGGCATCGCGGTCCAGTTCGGGGACGAAATAGTCCAGGCCGATCTCTCCCACGGCGCACAGCTTCGGGTGGCCCGCATGGCGATCCAGCCACTCGCGTAGCTCAAGCAGGTGGTCGTCCCGATGTTGCGCCAGGTAGACCGGATGCAGGCCGAGGGCGGTATAGAAGCCTTCCTCGGTGTTGGCCAGCTTCCAGACCCGCTGCCAGTTGTCGCGAAAAACCCCAAGCAGGACCTGGCGCCGCACGCCCAGGGCGCGACAGCGGGCCAGCACCTCGTCGCGGTCGGCGTCGAAGTCGGGGAAATCCAGGTGGTTGTGGGTATCGATCAGCATGGGCTCCAGCATATACCGCCAGAACCCGCCAGGCATGCCCGTTCCCGGCGCATCGGGCGCGTATTTTCTGGTGCGCCCGCTCTGTCTCGGGGCGTTGCGCGCGGTCGCCAAAGCAAGGCGAAAAAAGTTATTGAACACTCGTTCATGCTTGGCTATGGTTGGGCCACTCGCCGGTTCGCAGATGCAGCCACGTGAACCGGATTCCACCATTTGCAATGGGGCCCGAACATGCGTTTCGCTTCGCTTGTGGAGAGAATGGCAGGGCCAGGCACAGCAGCCTGGGATATTCACTACGCGGCCATCGCCGCCCAGCGTGCGGGTGAGGACGTGATAGTCCTCAGCATCGGCGACCCGGATTTCGCCACCCCCGAACCCATCACCAACGCCGCCATCGAAGCCCTTCGCGCCGGTGACACCCACTACTGCGATGTCGCCGGCCGCCCCGAGCTGCGCCAGGCCATTGCCGAGCTGCATGGCCGCCTCACCGGCCAGGCCGTGTCGGCGGACAGTGCCATTCTCGTGGCGGGGGCACAGAACGGCCTCTATGCGGCCGCCATGTGCCTGCTTGAAGCAGGCGATGAAGTCATCGTCTTCGATCCGGTCTACGTCACCTACGAAGCCACGCTGAAGGCGACCGGCGCCAATCTGGTGCGGGTGCCTTGCCCTGCGGCGGGTGGATTCCGTCCCGACCTCGAGGCGCTGAAGGGCGCCATCAGCGAGCGTACCCGCGCCATCTTCTTCGCCAACCCGAACAACCCGACCGGCGTGGTGCTGAGCACGGAAGAGATGCAGGCCATTGCCGAACTGGCCCGGCAACACGACTTATGGGTGGTGGTGGACGAGGTTTACGAGAGCCTCACCTTCGAGCAGCCGCACCAATACTTCGCCACCCTGGATGGCATGCGCGAACGCACCGTGAGTATCGGCAGCCTGTCCAAGTCCCACGCCATGACCGGCTGGCGTACCGGCTGGGTCGTCGCCAGCCCGACGCTGGTGGCGCACATCGAGAACCTCGCGCTCAACATGCTCTACGGGCTCCCCGGTTTCGTGCAGGAAGCCGCACTGGCCGCCGTGCTCGCCTACGACCTGGTGACTGCCGAGATGCGCGAGCTTTACCGGCGCCGCCGCGACCTGGTGGTGGATGCGCTACAGAACTGCGCCCCGCTCAAGGTCCTCAAGCCCGAGGCGGGCATGTTCGTCCTGCTGGACGTGCGGGGCAGCGGCCTGAGCTCCCTGGAGTTCGCCTGGCAGCTGTTCCGCGAAACCGGTGTCGCGGTCCTCGATGCCGCCGCCTTCGGTCCTGCCGCCAGTGGTTTCGTGCGGATCTCCTACAGCCTGGGCGAGGAGCAACTGGCGGATGCCTGCGCACGCATCCGCCGCTTCGCTTCCACCCTGAAGCCGGCCCCGGTCATCGAGGTCATCACCACCGCTGCGGCTGGCTCCAGTGCGGCCGCAGCGGAACCGCCGAAGATGGTGGAGGTGGATTCCATCCACAAACGCTTCGGCCAGTTCGAAGTGCTCAAGGGCGTTTCGCTGACCGCTCGGGAGGGTGGGGTCGTTTCCCTGATCGGCGCCAGCGGCTCGGGCAAGAGCACCCTGCTGCGCTGCATCAACATGCTGGAAATTCCCAACCAGGGCTCGGTGAAGGTCGACGGGGAGAGCATCCGCCTCACCACCAACCGCATCGGCGAACCCATAGTGGCCGACCAGAAGCAACTGACCCGCATCCGCTCGCGGCTCGGCATGGTGTTCCAGAGCTTCAACCTCTGGCCCCACCGCACCGTGCTGGAGAACCTGATCGAAGCGCCAATCCAGGTCCTGCGCGAAACCCGCGCTGAAGCCATCGATCGTGCCGAGGCCCTGCTGGAACGGGTTGGCCTGGCCGCCAAGCGCCACGAATACCCGTCATTCCTCTCCGGTGGCCAGCAGCAGCGGGTGGCCATTGCCCGTGCACTTGCCGTGGAGCCGAAGGTGATGCTGTTCGACGAGCCCACCTCGGCGCTCGATCCTGAACTGGTCGGCGAGGTGCTGCGGGTGATCCGGTCCCTGGCCGAAGAGGGCCGCACCATGATCCTGGTCACCCACGAAATGGCCTTCGCCCGCGACGTTTCCAGTCATGTCGCCTTCCTTCATCAGGGGCGGATCGAAGAAGAAGGACCGCCCCAGGAGGTCTTTCTGCGGCCGCGCAGCGAGCGCTGCCGGCAGTTCGTCACCGCGCACCATAATCGCTGACTCCGGCCGCCGGTGCGGCCAGTTACTCAAGCTCTAACCACAACAACATCAAGCAGGGCGGAAACCATGAAGAAGTCTCAACTGGCACGTTGGATGGCAGGTGCGGTAATGCTCATGGCCGGCGCGGCAGGCGCCCAGGCCGAGACCCTGAAGTTCGCGATGGCGGCCGAACCCTACCCGCCATTTTCCAGCAAGCAGCCGGACGGCCAGTGGGCGGGCTTCGAGCCTGACTTGATCCGCGCCCTCTGTGCGCAGATGAAGGCGGATTGCGAGATCGACGAGGTAGCCTGGGACGGCCTGATTCCCGCACTGATGGCGAAGAAGGTCGATGTGATCTTCAACTCCATGTCCGTCACCGAGGAGCGCGAAAAGCAGATCGCCTTCAGCCGCGCCTACTACGACACCCCGGTCGCAGTGGCCGCACCCGCGGCGCTGGATTTCGCCATCACCCCGGAAGGGCTCAAGGGCAAGGCGATCGGCGTGCAGCTCTCCACCGTGAGTTCCAACTACCTGAAGAAGTACTACGAAGGCATCGCCGACGTGCGCTACTACGACACCCAGGATTCGGTGAACGCCGACCTGGTGGCGGGGCGCATCGACCTGATGATGGCTGACGGCATCGCCGTGAGCGCGTTCGTCAAATCCCCCGACGCCCAGGCCGCCGGCATCGAGAACAAGGGCATGGTCCCCTATGACCCTCTGTTCGGCCGTGGCGTGGGGGCCGGCCTGCGCAAAGAAGACACCGCCCTCAAGGCCAAACTCGACGAGGCCATCGGCAAGCTGCTGGCCAGCGAGGACTACAAGACCATCTCTGCCAAGTACTTCGACGTCAGCGTCGCGCCGAAGCAGTGACCTCCGGAGCCATCCCGGCCCGGTCGGGATGGCGCATTTCCGCCTCGATGAGGGCCTGCAATGCAGTCTTACTTTGAACTGGTCGGCTTCGGTGCCCAGGGCTGGGGACCGGCGCTGCTGAAGGGGTTGTGGGTAACCCTGCAAATTTCCGTCGGCGCCTTCCTGGTCGGCATGCTGATCGGCCTGGCCGTCGCCATGGGCAAGCTCAGTGGCCCGCGCCCCGTAGCGCAGCTGATGCGTGGCTACACGACCCTGTGCCGGGCGGTGCCCGAGCTGTTGCTGATCCTCTTGCTCTACTACGTCGGTTCGATGGGGCTGAACCAGCTGTTCGCCTGGCTCGGCCACGGCGACGTCAAGCTCAACGGCACAGTGGTAGCGATCGCGGTACTCGGGCTGGTACAGGGCGCCTACGCCTCGGAAATCTTCCGTGGCGCCATCCAGGCCATCCCCCATGGCCAGATCGAAGCGGCACGCGCATTCGGCATGAACGGCTTCAGCCTGTTCCGGCGTGTGACCCTGCCGATCATGGCGCCCAACGCGCTGGCGGGCATGGCCAACCTCTGGGTCAACCTGATCAAGGACAGCGCCCTGATCAGCGTGGTGGGCACCAACGAATTGCTCTTCACCGCCAAACAGGCGGCCGGCTCCACGCGCGCCTACCTGACTTTCTATCTCACCGCGGCGGCGTTCTATTACCTGCTGACGGTGCTCTCCAACCTGTTGTCTGGCTGGCTCGAGCGGCGCTTCCGTCGCTGGGCTCCGTCGGTGTGAGTGAGGGCAGGCAATGACCCCTACCTGGATCTTCGACTACGGCAAGTTGCTCCTCAACGGCCTGGGCACCACCTTGCTCATCCTCGTCATTTCCGCTGTGCTGGGCTTCGCCCTGGCACTGCTTGTCGCCCTGGCGCGGATGTCACGCAACCCGCTGCTGGCGGGGACGAGCCTCGCCTACACCAGTGTGATTCGCGGCACTCCGCTGCTGGTGCAGATCTACATCTTCTACTACGGCCTGGGCAGCCTGTTCGCCCAGTTCCCGCTGATCCGCGGCAGCTTCCTCTGGCCCTACCTGCGCGATGGATTCTGGTACATCGTCATCGCCCTGGTGCTCTCGGTGGGGGCCTATGTGGGAGAGGTGATTCGCGGAGGCATGAAGTCGGTGCCCAGGGGCGAACTGGAGGCCGCCGCCGCCTTTGGTATGCGCCAGCGCCTGGTGCTATGCCGGGTCTGGCTGCCCAGGGCGATCCGCCTGCTGCTGCCAACGCTGGCCGGTGAATCGGTGATGCTGCTCAAGTCCACAGCGTTGGCGTCGACCGTGGCGGTGGTGGACCTGCTGGGCGCCGCCAACGTGGTGCGTGCCCAGACTTTCCAGATCTACCAGCCGTTGCTGCTGGTGGCGGGCATCTACATCTGCCTGACCTTCATGATCGAGACAGGCTTCGGCCTGGCGGAGCGACGAAGCATGTTTCGCCGGGCGAACTGACGCGACATGGGGGCGGCATGTTGTAGGAGCGAATTCATTCGCGAATCGCCTCGCAGAGGCGACTGGAATGGCAGGCCTCGCGAATGAATTCGCTCCCACAGATTCTTCAGGCGTAAGCGCCGCGCCGCAGGCTATCGACCCAGCGGCGGCTGATTTCCAGTCCTTCCTCGGCGCTGAAGTTGGCGGGGTTCAGGCACCATTCCAGCCACAGTCCGTCGAGCATGGCCGACAGGCCGATGGCCGCCAGGCGCGGCTTGGCGATGGAGAAGCCTTCTTCCCTGGCCAGTTCGGAGAGCAGTTGCTCCAGCAGTACGAGGGAGCCGCCGTAGGTGCGTTCGTGGGCTTCGTTCACCTGCGGGGAGTGGCGGATCAGGCTCCAGAACACCACCCAGGGGCTGAGCAGGTCGGGGTCGAGGGTGACCGGCGAGAAGTAGCCGGTCAGAAAGGCTTCGAGGCGTGCCTCAGGCGCCGGTCCCGCCGCGTCGATGCGCGCCACCAGTGCCTGGTTGACCTCGCTGGCGAGGGTCTCGTAGGCCTGCGCGACCAGGGCGTCGATACTGCCGAAGTAGTGATTGATCAGCCCCACGGCAACATTGGCTTCCTTGGCGATGCGGCGCACCGAAATGCCGGCATGTCCCTCGGCGACCAGGCAGCGCAGGGCAGCGCGAACCAGGTGCTCGCGGCGTTCGTCGGGGTTGGTGCGGGGCTGTCTTTCGCGGGGCGTATCCACAGGGCGATTTCCTTCGCTCGATGGGCCGGGATAGTACCGCCTGGCTCGATGACACACCAACCGTCCGGAGCGGTCCGGCGACCATGAGGAGACAGGACATGATCGAAGACATATCGCTCTGCGTGCCAGGGGATTCCGGCGCCATGCTGCGGGTGCCAGCCTGGCGACTGGACAGTGGCAGGCCGGGCCCCAGGGTTCACCTGCAGGCGGGTGTCCACGCCGACGAGATCGCCGGCATGCTGGTGCTGCACAAGTTGCTGCCGCGACTGATCGACGCCGCCGAGAAGGGCCTGTTGCGCGGCTGCGTGACGCTGGTACCCCAGGCCAATCCGCTGGGTATCGGCCAGTTCCGCCAGGGGCGCATCCTCGGGCGGCTGCATGAGCCCAGTGGCAGGAATTTCAACCGTGGTTTCCCGGAGTCGCTCGCGCAGGACAGGCCGGTCGGCAACCTGGCGGCCTGGCAGAAGGCATTGGCCGTGCTCGCGGCGGACGCCGACATCGTCCTCGACCTGCACACGGACGAGCAGGCGCTGCAATACGTCTACCTGCATCAGTGCTTCTGGCCCGCCGGCCAGGACCTGGCGGCGGCACTCGGGGCCGAAGTGGCAATCATCTGGGAGGGCGACAGCGATGGCGCCTTCGAAGAAGTGGTGATTGCGCCCTGGCTCGCGGAAGGGCGCTTCGAAGGGCGACTGGTTTCCACCGTCGAGCTGCGCGGCCAAGGGGACGTGAGCGATGCCCTGGCACAGCAGGACGCCGACGGGATCTATCGTTTTCTCTGCGTCCGCGGACTGATCGCCGAGCCGGCCCGGTTGCCGTCATGGCAGGGGAGGGCGGTGCCCATCGGGCATATGGAAACGGTCTTCGCGCCCGCAACCGGGGTGCTGGTGTTCGAGCGCGAACTGGGTGACCAGGTCCAGGCGGGAGAGTGTTTCGCGCGCATCGTCGCCGTGCCCGGCGACCCTTCCAGCGAGCATCGGCTGGTGGCGCCACAGAGCGGGCTGATGGTTACGCGCCATGGCGACCGGCTGATCCAGGCGGGGGCGATCGCCGCCAAGTTCACCGGCTCCGAAGCATCGAGCACCTGGACCTCGGGCGCGCTCGATCCGTGACGCTCATACCGCAGGAGCCAGCTTGCTGGCGAAGCGGATGGTCCGGTTCGCGAGCAAGCTCGCTCCTACAGGGGCACGCGAGGCTCGGATGTAGGAGCCAGCTGGCTGGCGAATGACGAGGTCAGTGGTGCTCGCGAGTGGCGCGGAACTTCACATCCGGCCAGCGCTCTTCCATCAGGTTGAGGTTGACGCGGGTCGGAGCCAGGTAGGTGAGATGGCCGCCGCCGTCCACGGCGAGGTTCTCGAACGCCTTGTCCTTGAACTCCTTGAGCTTCTTCTCATCCTTGCACTCGATCCAGCGCGCCGACCAGACGTTGATCGCCTCGTAGGCGCACTCCACCTTGTATTCCTCCTTCAGGCGGCTGGCGACCACGTCAAACTGCAGCACGCCCACGGCGCCGAGGATGATGTCGTTGTTGCGCTCGGGGAAGAACACCTGGGTGGCGCCTTCCTCGGCCAGTTCCTGCAGGCCCTGGCGCAGCTGCTTGGACTTCAGCGGGTCCTTCAGGCGCACGCGGCGGAAGAGTTCCGGGGCGAAGTGCGGGATGCCGGTGAAGCCCAGCGCCTCGCCTTCGGTGAAGGTGTCGCCGATCTGGATCGTGCCGTGGTTGTGCAGGCCGATGATGTCGCCGGCATAGGCTTCTTCCAGCTGCTCACGCTCGGAGGAGAAGAAGGTGAGAGCGTCGGCGATCTTCACGTCCTTGCCCAGGCGCACGTGGCGCATCTTCATGCCCTTCTCGTACTTGCCCGAGCAGATGCGCATGAAGGCGATACGGTCGCGGTGTTTCGGGTCCATGTTCGCCTGGATCTTGAACACGAAGCCGGAGAACTTCTCCTCGGTGGGCTCCACGCTGCGCTCATGGGTGGCGCGCGACAGCGGCTTCGGCGCCCAGTCGACGATGCAGTCGAGCACCTGGTCGACACCGAAGTTGCCCAGCGCGGTACCGAAGAACACCGGGGTCATCTCGCCCTTGAGGAATGCTTCCTTGTCGAACTCGTGGCAAGCGCCCTGCACCAGTTCCAGTTCCTCGATGAAGCGCTCGTAGAGGTCGCCCAGGTGGGCGCGGGCCTCGTCGGAGTCGAGCTTGTCGATCACCTTCATCTCGGTTCGTTCGTGACCGTGGCCGGGGGTGTAGACGATGACCTTGTCCTGAGCCAGGTGGTACACGCCCTTGAAGTCCTTGTAGCAGCCGATCGGCCAGGTGATGGGCGCCGCCTTGATCTTCAGCACCGCTTCGATTTCATCGAGCAGTTCGATGGGGTCGCGGATGTCGCGGTCCAGTTTGTTGATGAAGCTGACGATGGGCGTGTCGCGCAGGCGGCAGACTTCCATCAGGGCGATGGTGCGCGGCTCCACACCCTTGCCGCCGTCCAGGACCATCAGCGCCGAGTCCACCGCGGTCAGGGTACGGTAGGTGTCTTCGGAGAAGTCTTCGTGGCCGGGGGTGTCGAGCAGGTTGATCATGTGCTCGCGGTAGGGGAACTGCATCACCGAGGTGGTGATGGAGATGCCGCGCTGTTTTTCCATCTCCATCCAGTCGGAGGTGGCGTGACGGTCGGATTTACGCGACTTCACGGTACCGGCCACGGCGATGGCCTTGCCCATCAGCAGCAGCTTCTCGGTGATGGTGGTCTTACCGGCGTCGGGGTGGGAAATGATGGCGAAGGTGCGGCGTTTCGCGACTTCGGCGGCCTGGATGGTCATGGGTACGTGCCTGGCTGGAAATGTGACGGGCAGCGGACGGCCCGGAAAAACGCGAGATTATAACGGGAAATGGACGGTCGATCAGCGCCGCCGGGCATGTCGGCCTTCGCAGGCGCGGTGTCGCCCATGGACCACCCGTTGATCGTTTTGTGGGAGCGAATTGATTCGCGTATGAATTCGCTCCCACACGGGGATGGCTCCACCCGGTTCCGGCCCCCTGTCATCACCCTGAAACCCGCGTCTGTGCAGCATTCCATGACGTTTTGTTGAGTATTTGAAACATTCAACTGGTGATGCGACAAAGGGATGCGAGAAAGCGGCAATTTTTGATTGATCTGCGGTTCCTGTGGTCCTAAAGTTCGCGCCCGAACGTCCATGCTGGCAACGATCCATCCGGCTCAAGTACTGACGACGAGAGGTTTGAGGTCATAGACGACTGAAAATCCTCGGCGACATGCCTTGGGAAGTAGGCGAACCAAAGTGGGGAAACTGATCAGACGTTCAGGCCTGTTGTCCAACGCAACTCTGGGCCACCCCTAACAACTTTTGTTTGTTTTGCCATATGGAGTCCCTCGCATGTCGATCAAGGTCGAAGATTATTTCTCGCCCGCAACTTTCCAGCGCATGAAGGCATTCGCCGACAAGCAAGAAACCCCGTTCGTAGTGATCGACAAGCAGACCATCGCCGATTCCTACGACCAACTGGTGAGCTGCTTCCCCTTCGCCAAGGTCTATTACGCGGTGAAGGCCAACCCCGCCACCGAGATCACCGAGCTGCTGCGCGACAAGGGCTCGAACTTCGACATCGCCTCCATCTATGAGCTGGACAAGGTGATGAAGACCGGCGTTGGCCCGGAGCGCATCAGCTACGGCAACACCATCAAGAAAGCCCGTGACATCCGCTACTTCTACGAGAAGGGCGTGCGCCTGTTCGCCACCGACTCCGAAGCCGACCTGCGCAACATCGCCAAGGCCGCTCCGGGGGCCAAGGTCTACGTGCGCATCCTCACCGAAGGTTCCACCTCGGCCGACTGGCCGCTGTCGCGCAAGTTCGGTTGCAACCCGGACATGGCCCTGGACCTGCTGATCCTCGCCAAGCAACTGGGCCTGGTGCCTTACGGCGTGTCCTTCCACGTGGGCTCGCAACAGCGCGACATCGACGTGTGGGACGCCGCCATCGCCAAGGTCAAGGTGATCTTCGAGCGCCTGAAGGAAGAGGACGGCATCACCCTGCAGATGATCAACATGGGCGGCGGCTTCCCGGCCAACTACATCCAGCGCACCAACAGCCTGGAAACCTATGCCGAGGAAATCATCCGTTTCCTCAAGGAAGACTTCGGCGACGAACTGCCGGAAATCATCCTGGAGCCGGGCCGTTCCCTGATCGCCAATGCCGGCATCCTGGTGTCCGAAGTGGTACTGGTGGCGCGCAAGTCGCGCACCGCCGTTGAGCGCTGGATCTACACCGACGTGGGCAAGTTCTCCGGCCTGATCGAAACCATGGACGAAGCGATCAAGTTCCCGATCTGGGTCGAGAAGAAGGGCGAGGTGGAAGAAGTGGTGATCGCCGGCCCGACCTGCGACAGCGCGGACATCATGTACGAGAACTACAAGTACGGCCTGCCGCTGAACCTGGCTGCCGAAGACCGCCTCTACTGGCTGTCCACCGGCGCCTACACCACCAGCTACAGCGCGGTGGAATTCAACGGCTTCCCGCCGCTGAAGGCCTTCTACCTGTAAGCCACCTGGTGTTACCGACAAGGCCCGCCTTCATGGCGGGCCTTGTTTTTGGGGATGGGACGGGCCCGCAATGGGACGATTTTCCCGCGCGGATGTAAGGTTCTTCCGCGACTTGCAAGGACATTTCCCAAGCTGCGTCGGACAGCTATTAGTGAGAAGCATTACTAAATAGAGTCGCCTCCCAATTCAATCGGGAGACCGCTCATGATGCCCCTGCCTGCCCTTTTCCAGCTCTCTTCACGTCACCTGCTCTCCGGTGCAGTCGGCCTTGCCCTTGCAGGGCTTGGCGGACAGGCCCTGGCCGATGCCAGGGGCGGCGCCCTGCAGCTCGACAACGTGGAGATCGACGGCAAGCGCCACAAGACGTACAAGGCGGAACGCTCGGCTTCGGCCAAATACGCACAGCCGCTGCTGGACACACCACAAACCATCACCGTGGTGCCCCAGGAGGTGATCCAGGACCAGAAGGCCTTGAGCTTGCGCGAGGTGTTGTCCAACGTTTCCGGTATCACCTTCAATGCCGGCGAGGGCGGCGCCGGTTCCGGCGACAGCATCAACATCCGTGGCTTCTCCGCCAGCGCGAACATGCAGATCGACGGGCTGCGCGACAGTGCGCAGAACAACCGCACCGATACTTTCAACATCGAGCAGGTGGAGGTCATCAAGGGCCCGAACTCGGTCTTTGGTGGCGCCGGCACCACTGGCGGCGCGGTCAACCAGATCAGCAAGCAGCCGCTGGCGGACAGCTTCACCCGCCTCGGCGTCGGGCTCGGCACCGACAGCTACCAGCGGCTGACCCTGGACACCAACCAGCCCCTGGAGGGTGTCGGCACCAACAGTGCCTGGCGCCTGAACCTGATGGCCCATGAAAACGATGTGCCCGACCGCAAGCACATCGACCGCCAGCGTTGGGGGATTGCGCCTTCCCTGGCCCTGGGACTCGGCGAGGACACGCGCCTGACCCTGAGCTACTTCCACCAGCGCGATGACAACCAGCCTGACTACGGTGTGCCCACCTCCAACGGCAAGCGCGTGCCCGGTGTCAGCCGCGATACCTATTTCGGCTGGCGCAACCTCGACAAGGAAGAGATCCGGAGCGACGCGCTGACGCTCAAGCTGGAACACCAGTTCGACGAGGACCTGTCCTTGCAGAGCCTCACCCGCTATAGCGAAATCCAGCGCGACACGGTGATTTCCGCTGCCCATGTAAACGTCAGGGGACTGCCTCCGGGCAAGTACCGCCCCGCAGGGCCCCAGGCCTACGGTCGCGACGTCACCAGCCGGATGTGGATCAACCAGACCAGCCTTGCTGCCGACTTCGACACCCTCGGGTTCGGGCACAACTTCATCGGGGGCGTGGAGCTGTCCCGCGAGACCTATGACCGTGATGTCCACGACTACGGCCTCGAGTTTCCGGTTGGCGGTTTCGACCTGGCCAGTCCGCCCGGCTACTGGCGTGGGCCAACGAACAAGGCTGCTTCCGCCAAGGTCGAGACACGCCTCTTCGACCGTGCGCTCTATGCCTTCGACACCATCGCCCTGCATCGAATGTGGGACCTGAACCTGGGCCTGCGCTATGACTGGGTGGACGGCGATGCCGACAACTGGAAGCTGGGGGCTGGCAAATGGACGCGTACCCACCTGAGTTCGAGCGACGAGCGCCTGAGCAGTCGCGCCGGGCTGGTGTTCAAGCCGGTCGATCAGGGCCGTATCTATCTCGCCTATGGCAACTCCTTCAACCCCTCCGCGGAAAACCTCGCCACATCCGGTGCAGGGCTGAGCACCGCCACCGAGAAGCTTGGGCCGGAAAAGAACCGGACCTGGGAGCTGGGTAGCAAATGGGAGCTGCTGGAGCGGCGGCTGGGCCTGGATGCGGCGATCTTCCGGGTCGAGAAACGCAATGCCCGGCAGGAAATGACGGACGGCTCCACCGTCCTGGCGGGCGAGCAACGGGTACAGGGCGTCGAGCTGGCGGCGACCGGCCGTCTCACCGAACAGTGGAACCTCTTCGCCAACTTCACCTACCTGGACAGTGAAATCCGTAGCGCTGGCGACACCCCGAAAGGGCTCGCCAGCGAAGGCCAGGCGCTGGCCAATACGCCACCGCGGTCCTTCAACCTGTGGACGACCTACGACCTGCCCGGCAATCTCCGGATCGGTTACGGCGTCCGCTATGTCAGCGAGCGCAACCTCACCGCGTCCAATGACCGGATCAAACTGGACGACTACTGGCTGCACAACGCCATGCTGGGTTACAAGGCCACCGACAACCTCGACCTGCAACTCAACATCAACAACCTGTTCGACAAGGACTACGTGGAGCGCGTGCGTACCCAGCTCGGGACCCGGACTCGCTCTTCGGCCGTGGAGTACGGCGACGCCCGCGCGGCCATCCTGTCCGCCACACTGTCCTTCTGAGTCGGACCTCCCGCCGCCGCGCCATGCGGCGCGGCACTCCATTCCCAGGTATCCCCGGACCTTTGCGGCCAAGTAAGATGGGCGCCAATTCCGCTTGAGAACGCTTATCAGCCGCTTCCCTGGCCCCTACCTGATCGGTCTCGCCATGACGCCTCTTGCCAAGCTCCCGCAGATACCCGCCGAAATCGCCGCCGTCGCCGATTACGAAGCCTTCGCCCGCGAACGCATGACACCTTCTGCCTGGGCCTACCTCAACGGTGGGGCCGCGGATGAGTTGACCCTGGCGGAAAACCTCGCCGCCTTCCGCCGCATGCGCCTGCTCAACCGGGTCCTGGAGGACCTGCAGGGCGGCCATACGCGACTCCAGCTTTGCGGGCTCGATCTCGACTACCCGATCCTTCTCGCCCCCGTGGCCTTCCAGAAACTGGCCCACCCGGAAGGCGAGCTGGCCAGCGTCCTGGGTGCTTCGGCGATGGGCGCGGCCATGGTGGTCAGCACCCAGGCCAGCGTCAGTCTCGAAGACATCGCCCAGGCGGCGCATGCGCCGCTCTGGTTCCAGCTCTACATCCAGCCGGATCGCGCCTTCACCCGCGAGCTGGTGCGACGTGCCGAAGCCGCCGGCTATCGCGCCCTGGTGGTGACGGTGGACGCACCGGTCAACGGCCTGCGCAATCGCGAGCAACGCGCCGCCTTCGCCCTGCCCGAGGGCATCGAGGCGGTCAATCTGAGGGCGATGCGCAGCCTGCCACCCAGCGTCGCCCGTGCGGGCGCCAGCCCGCTCTTCGGCAGCCCGCTGCTGGACCATGCGCCAACCTGGAAAGACCTGGAGTGGCTGCAATCGCTCACGCGGCTGCCGGTGCTGGTCAAGGGCGTGATGAACCCACGGGACGCGGTGCGCGCGGTGGAGCAGGGCGTGGCCGGTATCGTGGTTTCCAACCACGGTGGGCGCACCCTGGACGGCATGCCGGCGACGCTTGATGTGCTTCCGGCCATCGCCAGTGTGGTGCAGGGCAGGGTGCCGATCCTGCTGGATGGCGGCATTCGCCGGGGTACCGATGTGTTCAAGGCCCTCGCGCTGGGGGCGAGCGCGGTGATGATCGGGCGGCCGTACGTTCATGGGCTAGCTACCGCTGGGGCTTCCGGTGTCGCCCATGTGCTTCACCTGCTGCGCACCGAATTGGAGGTGGCCATGGCGCTTACCGGCTGCGCCAGAGTGACCGATATCGACGCTTCGCTCATTTGGCGTTGAGCTTCCGCACATTTCATTGCGGTAGGCGACAAGCCTGGGAAATCAATGAGATCGGGGCTATCGGCTTGGTCGATTGTTATCCTCGCGTCCGTTCCTTCTAGTCGCCAGGTCGAAAATGTGACCTTTCAGTCACTGTTTTGTGGCGAAAGCCGTGTGCGCCGAATGTTTCTATTTTTCCCGACTTATTGCAGCGGATGGCGTCATGATCGAGGCGATTGGCGGAGAGCAGGCGGATCTTGTGAGGTCATGCGGCTTCTCGAGAAATGTAAATTTTATGTAAAGTATTTGCATTAATATTTACTGATAAACATTCGCAAATAGAATCGCGCCTCAAATTCGCTGGGGAGTGATTCTCATGATCAAGAAAAACAATCTGCCGCAACGGGCTCTTCTGGCGACTGCCATTGGTCTCGCCACCATCTCGACCGCCGGCCTGGCCTTGGCCGCCGAGCAGAGCAAGGCTCTTGAACTCGGCAACGTGAATGTCGACGGCAAGGCGGCCAAGAAGACCTACAAGGTCGAGCAATCCTCCTCGGTGAAATACACCGCTCCGCTGCTGGACACCCCGCAGACCATCACCGTGGTGCCCAAGGAAGTGATTCAGGAGCAGCAGGCCCTGAGCCTGCGCCAGGTGCTGTCCAACGTATCCGGCATTACCTTCAACGCCGGCGAAGGCGGCGGTGGCTCGGGTGACAGCATCAACATCCGTGGTTTCTCCGCGAACAACAACATCCAGATCGACGGCCTGCGCGACAGCGCCCAGACCAGCCGTACCGATACGTTCAACATCGAGCAGGTCGAGGTCATCAAGGGCCCGAACTCGGTGTTCGGCGGTGCCGGCACCACTGGCGGCAGTATCAATATCATCAGCAAGCAGCCCATGGACCGCGCCTTCACCACTCTGGGTGGCGGCCTCGGCACCGACAACTACCATCGTCTGACCCTGGATTCCAACCAGCCGCTGGAGGGCGTGGGCACCAATAGCGCATTCCGTGTGAATGTGATGGCCCACGAGAACGACGTGCCCGGCCGCGACGAAATCGATCGCGAGCGCTGGGGTGTCGCTCCCTCCCTGCGCCTGGGCTTCAACGACTCCACTCGCCTGACCCTCAGCGCCTTCCATCAGACCGACGACAACCTGCCGGACTACGGCGTGCCGGCCCGTGATGGCAAGAAGCTCGGCGGGGTCAGCCGCGAGGACTACTTCGGCTGGGAAAACCTGGACAAGGATGAGATCGAGCAGAACGCCTTCACTGCGAACCTTGAGCACGATTTCAACGACAACCTGCGCCTGCAGAACTTGACCCGTTACAGCCGCATCGACCGCGACACCATTGTCTCGGCGTCTCATGTGAACATCCAGGGCGTTCCGCCGGGCCGCTACCGCCCCGCAGGTCCGCAGGCTTCCGGCCGCGACACCACCACCGAGATGTGGATCAACCAGACCAACCTGCGCGCCAGCTTCGACACTTTCGGGCTGGGCCATGAGCTGGTCACCGGCATGGAAATCTCCCGTGAGGACTTCGACCTCAAGAGCTACAACCACGGTCTGGGCAACGCCCTGTACCCGTCGAATGGCTTCGACCTGTCGAACCCGCCCGGACACTGGGACGGCCCGGTAAACAAGGCCACCACCGGATTCACCGAGAATCAGCTGGACGACAAGGCGCTGTATGTCTTCGACACCATCGCCCTGAACGAGCAGTGGGACTTCAACGCCGGCCTGCGTTACGACTGGTTCAAGGGCCACAGCGATACCTTCGATGCGACCCACCGACAGACCGGCGACTTCACTTCCAAGGACGAGAAGCTCAGCAGCCGTGCTGGCCTGGTCTACAAACCGGTGGAAAACGGTCGCTTCTATGTGGCTTGGGGCAACTCCTTCAACCCCACCGCCGAAAGCATCGCCTCCAACGGTGGCGGCCTGACCGCAGCGACCGAGAACCTGGACCCGGAAAAGAACGAGACCTGGGAGCTGGGCACCAAGTGGGAGCTGCTGGACGGCCGCCTGGCAGTGGACGGTGCGCTGTTCCGGGTGGAGAAAACCAATGCACGTGAAACCATGGCCGATGGTTCGACCCAACTGGCCGGCAAGCAGCGTGTCGAGGGCGTGGAGTTGGGTCTGACCGGCCACATCACCGAGCAGTGGGACGTGTTCGCCAACTACACCTTCCAGTCCAGCGAGACCCTCGAGGCTGCCGACACTGCTGCCGGTATCGCTCGTGAAGGCCAGGCGCTCGGCAACACCCCGCCGCGCTCCTTCAACCTGTGGACCACATATGAACTGCCGGAAGGCTGGACCCTGGGCTACGGCGCGCGTTACGTGAGCGAACGTAACGTCAGCTCCAGCACCACCGCCAAGCTGGACGCTTACTGGCTGCACAACGCAATGGTCGGCTACAAGGTCAACAAGAACCTGGACCTGCAGCTGAACGTGAACAACCTGTTCGACAAGGATTACGTGGAGCGTGTGCGTCAGCAGAACGGTACCGACGCGCGTTCTTCCGCCATCGAATACGGCGATGCCCGTTCGGCGATCCTGACCGCCAGCTACACGTTCTGACGACCGAGCCGCGGGCCCTGACTGGCGCAGGGCCCGCACTGCGGTAAATAAAAGGTAAAAGCTTCGATTCCTGGTTTAATGCATCCCGTTCTCAAATAAAATCGCTTCCCGGTCAGGCATGGGGCCGACCGAGAAACAGCGATTCGACGCGTCGCCAGGCGCGTATCCGAGGGAAATCACGTGTTGAAGAAGACCCTGTTCCAGCTGCACTGGCTGTTCGGTATCAGTGCCGGGCTGGTACTGGCCCTGATGGGCATCACCGGGGCGGCCTACAGCTTCCAGGAGGAGATCCTCCGCCTGCTCAATGCCGAGACCTTGCGGGTCGAGGTGCGCGAGGGTGGCGTGCTGCCGCCGGCCGAGCTGGTGAGCAAGATCGAGGCGGCCGAAGGCAAGAAGGTGTCCGGCCTCTGGGTCGAAACCAACAACGACCATGCTGCCCGCGTTTTCTTCATGCCGCCGCCGGGCGAGCGTCGCGGCCCCATGCGCTACTTCGACCCCTACACCGGCGAATTGCTGGGCGATCCGGTGGGCCAGCAGTTCTTCGGCCTGATGCTGCAACTGCACCGCTACCTCGCCATGGGCGAGTTCGGCAAGCAGATCACCGCCGCCTGTACCCTGATCCTGATCTTCTTCTGTCTCTCCGGACTGTACCTGCGCTGGCCGCGCAAGGCCGGCAGCTTGCGCGCCTGGCTGACCCTCGACTGGTCGCGCAAGGGCCGCAGCTTCAACTGGGACCTGCATGCCGTCGCCGGCACCTGGTGCCTGGTGTTCTATCTCCTGGCCGCGCTGACCGGACTGTTCTGGTCCTACGAGTGGTACCGCGAAGGCCTCAACCGCCTGCTCTCCGACGCCCCCGCCGGCCAGCAGGGCAAGCAGGGCGAGCGCCGTGGCGACGGTCGCGTTGAGGACCGTGGCCGCCCCGGCAGGCAGGCACCTTCCGGTCCGCCGCTGGTGGTGGACTACGACGCCATCTGGAAGAGCATCCGCGAAACCGCCGGCCCGACCATGAGTGCCTACAACCTGCGCCTGCCTCCGGTGGGTGGCCGGCCGGCCCAGGTGTTCTACCTGCTGGAGGACGCCGCGCACCCGCGCGCGCTGAACCAGATCGTCCTCGATCCAGCCACCGGAAAGGTCGCCCGCAGCGACCGCTACACCGACAAGAGCTTCAAGGCGCAGTTGCTGACCAGCATCTATGCGCTGCACGTGGGCGAGTACTTCGGCCTGACGGGGCGCATCCTGATGATGCTGGCGAGCCTGGCCATGCCGTTGTTCTGCATTACCGGCTGGCTGCTCTATCTCGACCGCCGGCGCAAGCAGCGCGCGGCCAGGGCTGCCCGCGGCGGCCTGGCCGAGAGCGGTGGCGAGGGTTCCTGGCTGATAGGCTTCGCCAGCCAGAGCGGACTCGCCGAACAACTAGCCTGGCAGAGCGCCGGCCAGCTCCAGGCGGCCGGCCTGCCGGTGCGCGTTGAACCCCTCGCGTCGCTGGATGGCGGCGCCCTGGCCAAGGCCGGCAACGCACTCTTCGTGGTCAGCACCTTCGGCGACGGTGAGGCTCCGGACAATGCCCGCGGTTTCGAGCGCAAGGTGCTGGGACGGGCCTCCCAGCTCGCCGGCCTGCGCTTTGCCGTGCTGGCCCTGGGTGATCGTCAGTACGAGCATTTCTGCGGTTTCGGCCGCCGCCTGCAGAGCTGGTTGAAAGGGCAGGGCGCGAGCCAGCTGTTCGACCCGGTGGAAGTGGACAACGGCGACAGCGGCGCCCTGCGGCAGTGGCAGCAGCAACTGGCGCAGGTCTCCGGTGGCGCCATGCTGGCCCCCTGGAGCGGTCCGGCTTTCGAGAGCTGGACGCTGGAGGGCCGTGAGCACCTCAACCCCGGTAGCCAGGGCGAATCCTCCTGGCTCCTGCGCCTGCGTGCCCCGGCCGGAAGCCAAGTGGACTGGCAGGCCGGTGATCTGGTGGAAATCCTGCCGAGCCAGGCAGAACCGGTCATCGAGGCCTGGCTGGCAAAGCATCACCTCGACGGCAATGCCCAGGTCGAACTGGACGGCCTGCGCCAATCGCTGCGCCAGGCACTGGCAGGGCGCCTGCTGCCGCGTTCGTTCGAACATCTGGTTGGCCTGCAGCCGCAAGCGCTGGTGCAGGCACTGATCGGCCTGTCGGTGCGCCAGTACTCCATCGCCTCGCTGGCCAGCGACGGCGTGCTGGAGCTGATCGTGCGCCAGGAACAACATGCCGACGGCAGCCTGGGCATCGCGTCCGGCTGGCTGACCCATTACCTGCCGGTCGGTGCCGTCTTGCCCCTGCGCCTGCGTCGCAACAGCCGCTTCCATCTGATCGAAGAAGACCGTCCACTGATCTACATCGGCAACGGTACCGGACTTGCCGGTTTGCGCAGCCTGCTCAAGGCCGCCATCGCCGCTGGCCGCAACCGTAACTGGCTGCTGTTCGGGGAACGCAACCAGGCCCATGACTTCTACTGCCGCGATGAACTGCAGGGCTGGCTGGCCAGGGGCGAACTGCAACGCCTGGACCTTGCCTTCTCCCGCGACCAGGCCGAGAAGATCTACGTGCAGGACCGCCTGCGCGAGGCCGCCGACGAGTTGCGTGCCTGGCTGGACGAGGGCGCGGTGATCTACGTCTGCGGCAGCCTGCAAGGCATGGCTGAAGGCGTCGACCGCACCCTGCGCGACATCCTGGGCGACGAAACGCTGCAGCAATTGAATGACGATGGCCGCTACCGCCGCGACGTGTACTGACGGCACTAGCGCCTGACCGAGTGATCCCCGCTCCTGGGGAATGTTCGCCCCGCCCAGTGCGGGGCGTTTTTTGCTCGGGAGAGTGGCCAGGAGGCGGCGTCACGGTTCGATAACGGCACGGACGGCCCCCTTTCCCACTTGCGGGAGAGGGCCGGGGGGAGAGCAGCGTCAGGCCTGCTCGGCGCCAACCCTTTTCGCGAATGAATTCGCTCCTACAAGAGCGCCGGCTTTTAGCCATAATCCGCTTCATGAACAGACGAATCCTGCTGAACTGCGACATGGGGGAAAGCTTCGGCGCCTGGCGCATGGGCGACGACGAACACGCCATGCCGCTGGTGGACCAGGCGAACCTCGCCTGCGGCTTCCACGCCGCCGATCCCCTGACCATGCAACGCACCGTCGAGCTGGCGCTGCGCCACAACGTGCGCATCGGCGCCCATCCGGCCTACCCGGATCTTGCTGGTTTCGGCAGGCGTCACATGACCTGCTCGCCGGAAGAGGTTCGCGCCCAGGTGCTCTACCAGATTGGCGCGCTGGAAGCCTTCTGCCGGGTCGTCGGCACCCAGGTGGCCTACGTCAAACCCCACGGAGCCCTGTACAACGACCTGGTGCGCGACGATGCCCTGCTCGCTGCGGTGCTGGATGCCTGCGCCAGCTACCGCAAGGGGCTGCCGTTGATGGTCCTGGCCCTGGCCGACAACAGCCGAGAGCTGCAACTGGCCGATGCCGCCGACGTGCCGCTGATGTTCGAGGCCTTCGCCGATCGCGCCTACCTTTCCGATGGCCAGCTTGCGCCCCGGCGCCTGGCCGGTGCGGTGCACCACGACCCCGAGCGCATCCTCGACCAGGCCGTGGCCATCGCCGCCGGCGAACCCTTCCCGGACATCGATGGCAAGCCGCTGCGGCTTACCGCCGACAGCCTCTGCGTGCATGGCGACAACCCCGAATCCCTGGCCGTGCTGCGCCGTCTGCGAGGCAAGCTGGACGCCCTATGATTCGCCTCGAACCCGCCGGCGCCGAAGCCCTGCTGCTGGTACTGGCCGACGAGCCGGATGCCCGCTTGCCCGAACGCATCGCCGTGCTGGCCGAAAACCTGCGCCAGCATTCGGGCCACCTGCTGCTCGACCTGGTGCCCGGCTGGACCACCTTGCTGCTGCACTACGACATCACCCTCACCGACCATCAGGCCCTGACGCTGCACATCGAGCCGTTGCTGGAAGCCTGGCTGGCGGAAGGCGCTGCGGCCGATGCTGGCCGTTTGCATGAAATTCCCATCTGGTACTGCGGCGAGGACCTGGCCTGGGTGGCCGAGTCCTGCGGCCTGTCGGTCGGTGATCTGGTGGACATCCACAGCGGTGCCGAATACCGGGTCGGCGCCATCGGTTTCTCCCCCGGTTTCGCCTACCTCGGTGGGCTCGACCCGCGCCTGGCCCTGCCACGACGCAGCAGCCCGCGCATGCGTGTGCCGGCGGGCAGCCTGGCCATCGCCGAGCGGCAGACGGCCATTTATCCACAGGCATCCCCTGGGGGCTGGCATCTGCTCGGGCTGTGCCCCTGGCGACTCTTCGACGCCCACCGTGAGCCGCCGTGTCTGCTGGGGCTGGGCGACCGCGTACGCTTCTTTGCCATCGACGAAGCCCGCTACCGCGCCGAAGGAGGCGAGGCATGAGCGGCCTGCGGGTGATCAAGCCCGGCCCGCTTAGTCTTCTTCAGGACGCCGGCCGTTTCGGTTGGCAGCACCTCGGTGTATCGCCTGCCGGCCCCATGGACCCGCAGGCGGCGGCCTGGGCCAACCGCTTGCTGGGGAATCCCTGCAGCAGCGCGGTGCTGGAAATCGCCCTGGGGGGCGTTGAGCTGGAGGCCGAGGAAGCGCTCTGGGTGGCGTTCACCGGTGCCGACATGCCGCTGAATGTCGATGGCGAACTTCGTCTCAACTGGTCGCGCTTTCATCTCGAGGCCGGGCAGCGCTTGCAGATCGGCTTCGCCCGCAGTGGACAGCGCGGCTACCTGGCGCTGGTCGGCGGGATACAGGCCGAGCCTGTGCTGGGCAGCGTCGCCTGCCAGTTGCGCGAGGGCCTGGGCGGGCTGGATGGTGAGGGGACGCGCTTGGCCGAGGACGACCTGCTCGCCGGCGGCGACGGCGATTTCCCCCGGGGCGCCAGCGTGCCCTGGCCCTGGCAGCCGGACTACAGGGCAGCGCAATCGCTGAGGGTGATGCTCGGCGGCGACGCGGCCAGTTTTGACGAGGCGCAGGCACGGGCGTTCTTCGAACGGCCCTGGCAGATCAGCCCGCAGTCCGACCGCATGGGTGTGCGGCTGGAGGGCGATCCCCTGGTCGCTCCGCAGCGCCAGTGGTCGCAGGGCGTGGTCAGCGGCGCCATCCAGGTGCCGCCGGATGGCCAGCCGATCATCCTCATGGCTGATCGGCAGACCATGGGTGGCTACCCCATCCTTGGCTGGGTCCATCCGCTGGATCTCGGGCGCCTGGCGCAATGCCCGGCGAATCAGAACCTGCGCTTCATCGTCATGAGCCTGGAGGACGCACAGTCCGAGTTGCGGGAGTTCTATCGCTTCTTCGGGCGTTAGGTCTGGAAGCATCCTGTTGTGGGAGCGAACTTATTCGCGATACGTCCCGAAGCGCTGGCCATCTGGAGAGAGGCTGCGATTCAGCCCTTCGCGAATGAATTCGCTCCCACAGAAAAGATACGGATCATTTCGGCAGGTGATTCAGCGGTAGCGGCGAAGGAGCCTTCACCGTCTGGATGGCGAAGTTGCTGCGGATGTCGCTGACGCCGGGGAGCTTGAGCAGGGTTCCGGTGAGGAAGCGCTCGTAGGCGCGCAGGTCCGGCACCACCACTTGCAGCAGGAAATCCGCCTCGCCTGATACCAGGTGCACCGAGATCACTTCCGGCAGGCTGATCACCGCTTCGCGGAACGCGTCCGCCTGTTCCTGGCGATGGCGCTCCACCTTGATCCCCACGAATACCGTCAGGCCCAGCCCGACTTCGTCACGGTCCAGGCTGGCGTGATAGCCACGAATCACCCCAGCCTCTTCCAGCAGCCGCACCCGGCGCAGGCAGGGGGAGGCGGAGAGGCCGATCTCCTCGGCCAGTTGCACGTTGGACAGACGGCCATCGCGCTGCAGGGCCGCGAGAATTCGATGGTCCAGGGCGTCGAGTTTAAGTTTTGGCATAAATGGTCCGTTCTGCTTCGTTAAATTGGCGGGAAATGCCAGGAATCATGGCGAAGTGGGCCGAATACGCAAGCACCTGCCCTGGCCTTCGGCCCTAGAATTTTCTCTCCACAGGCTGTTCCGGAGCGAACGACATGACCGGTTTCCTGATCGCCCTGGCGGTGGTCTACCTGCTGCCCGGGCCCGACATGATCCTCCTGCTGCAAACCGGTGCCCGGCAGGGGCGCGCCATGGCGCTGGCAACCGCACTGGGACTGGCGCTGGCGCGTGGCTGCCACGTGGCGCTGGCCGGTCTCGGCCTGGCGGTGCTGTTCAAGACCGCGCCCTGGACCTTCGATGTCGTGCGCCTGGCTGGCGCCGGCTACCTGCTCTGGCTGGGCCTGAAGCTGTTCCAGGCGGAGACGTCGGTATGGGGGGTGGACGCTGGGCGCCAACCTGCTCGGGCCTACTGGCAGGCATTGCGCCGTGGGTTGCTGACCAACCTGCTGAACCCCAAGGCGCTGGTGTTCTGCTCCGTGCTGCTGCCGCAATTCGTCAGCCCGGACGACGGGCCGCTGGGGCTGCAATTCGCCCTGCTGGGGGCTGTCCTGGTAGCAGTGGGGCTGGCTTTCGACTCGGCCTATGCGCTGATGGGGGCCGGGCTGGGCCGTTGGTTGGGACGTCGGCCGCTGGTGCAACGGGTGCAGCAGTGGCTGTTCGGCGGGGTGCTGGTGGGGTTCGGGGTGAGGCTGGCGGTATTGCGGGATATCTGAGGTGGCGCTAGCTGAAACATTGTGGGAGCGAATTCATTCGCGAATGAATTCGCTCCCACAGAAGTGCTCATCAGCCGTTGATGGTTTCCACGTTGTGGCAGGCCACCTGGCGGGCATCGAGCAGGCGCAGTTCCGGTACTTCCACCTTGCAGCGCTCGGTGGCGTAGGGACAGCGCTTGTGGAAGGCACAGCCGGATGGCGGGTTGAGGGGGTTGGGCAGTTCACCGGTGATCTTGATCTTAGGCTTGCCCGGGTCCGGGTGGATGGCCGGCGTAGCCGAGAGCAGGGCCTTGGTGTAGGGGTGCAGCGGGCGCTCGTAGATCAGTTCGCTGGGGCCCATTTCCACCGGGCGGCCGAGGTACATCACCAGCACATCGTTGGAGACGTGGCGCACCACGGCCAGGTTGTGGGAGATGAACACATAGCCGGTGTTGTAGCGCTCCTGCAGGTCCATGAAGAGGTTGAGCACCTGGGCCTGGATCGACACGTCGAGCGCTGATGTGGGCTCGTCCGCCACCAGCACCTTCGGGTTGAGCATCATGGCGCGGGCCAGGGCGATGCGCTGGCGCTGGCCGCCGGAGAACATGTGCGGATAGCGCTGGTAATGCTCGGGGCGCAGGCCCACCTGCTGCATCATCGCCTGCACCTGTTCGCGGCGCTCAGTACGGGACAGGCCGGTGTTGATCAGCAGCGGTTCGGCCAGCTGGTCGCCCACCTTCTGCCGTGGGTTGAGCGAGGCGTAAGGGTTCTGGAACACCATCTGCACGTCACGGCGCAGTTGCTTGCGCTCGTCCTTGCTGGCGCCCGCCACTTCGCGGCCGGCGATCTGCAGGGAACCGGAGGAGGGTTCCTCGATCAGGGTCAGGGCGCGGGCGAGGGTGGACTTTCCGCAGCCGGACTCGCCGACCACGGCCAGGGTGCGGCCGGCTTCCAGTTCGAAGGACACGCCATTGAGGGCGCGCACCAGAGCCTGGGGCTTGAACAGGCCACGGGAGACTTCGTAGTGGCGGTGCAGGTCTCGGGCGGTCAATACGGCACTCATCGCGCCACCTCGATCAGGTTAAGGGGGTAGAAGCAGCGCACGGCACCATGGGCGTGCGGGTCCAGCGTCGGGCGCTGGGCCACGCAGTTGGACTGGCCGTAGGGGCAGCGCGGCGACAGCAGGCAGCCGTGGGGGCGGTCGTAGCGGCCGGGCACGATGCCGGGCAGCGTCGACAGGCGATGGGCGCCCAGGCTGTGCTCGGGAATCGCCTTGAGCAGGGCTTCGGTATAGGGATGGGTGGGTGCGTCGAACAGGCGCGGCACTTCACCGATTTCCACGGCCTGGCCGGCGTACATCACGCACACGCGGTCGGCGGTTTCGGCGACCACGGCCAGGTCATGGGTGATCAGCACCAGGGCCATGCCCTGGTCGCGCTGCAGGTCCAGCAGCAGGTCCATGATCTGCGCCTGGATGGTCACGTCCAGGGCGGTAGTGGGTTCGTCGGCGATCAGCAGCTTGGGTTCGGCGGCGATGGCCATGGCGATGGCCACGCGTTGGCTCATGCCCCCGGACAACTGGTGCGGATAGGCATCGAGACGGCTGGCGGCACCGGGGATTTCCACCCGTTCCAGCAGCTCCAGGGCGCGCTGGCGGGCGGCCTTGCCCTTCAGGCCCAGGTGCTGGCGCAGGACCTCCTCGATCTGGAAGCCCACGGTGTAGCTGGGGTTGAGCGCGGTCATCGGGTCCTGGAAGACCATTGCCAGGTCCTTGCCGACGATGTGCCGACGCTGCTTGCCCTTGAGCTTGAGCATGTCGTGGCCGTCGAAGCGCAGGCTGTCGGCGGTGATGCGGCCGGGGGCGTCGATCAGGCCCATCAGCGCCATCATGGTCACCGACTTGCCGGAGCCGGACTCGCCAACGATGGCCAGCACTTCGCCCTTGTTCACCGAGATGTCGAGGCCATCCACCACCGGGACGGCGTTGGCGTCGCCGAAGCGCACGCTGAGGTTCTTGATTTCCAGAAGGCTCATACAGCGGTCTCCTGGCAGGGCCGAGCGATTGAAGGCGACGTTGTAGGAGCTAGCTTGCTCGCGAAGGGGGGCAGCAGGTTCGCCAGCAAGCTGGCTCCTACGGGAAGCAGGCGCGGAACGGAAATTCTCATGGCGGGCTCCTCAGACTGCATTCTTGAGTTTCGGGTCCAGCGCATCGCGCAGGCCGTCGCCCATCAGGTTGATCGCCAGCACGCTGAGCAGGATGGTCAGGCCGGGCAGCGAAACCACCCACCAGGCGCGTTCGATGTAGTCGCGCGCGGAGGCCAGCATGGTGCCCCACTCGGGAGTGGGCGGCTGCACGCCGAGACCGAGAAAGCCCAGGGCGGCGGCGTCGAGGATGGCCGAGGAGAAGCTCAGGGTCGCCTGGACGATCAGCGGCGCCATGCAGTTGGGCAGCACGGTGACGAACATCAGGCGCAGCAGACCGGCGCCTGCCAGGCGCGAAGCGGTGACGTAGTCGCGGTTCAGCTCGCCCATCACCGAGGCGCGGGTCAGGCGCACGTAGGAGGGCAGGGAGACGATGGCGATGGCGATCACGGTGTTGATCAGGCCCGGGCCGAGGATGGCGACGATGGCCACGGCCAGCAGCAGGGACGGCAGGGCCAGCATGATGTCCATCAGGCGCATGATCGACGGCCCCAGCAGGCGCGGGAAGAAACCCGCCACCAGGCCGAGGAGGATGCCGGGGATCAGCGACATCACCACCGACGTCAGGCCGATCAGCAGCGACAGGCGGGCGCCGTGGATCAGGCGCGAGAGCACGTCGCGGCCGAGTTCGTCGGTGCCGAGCAGGAACTGCGCCTGGCCGCCTTCCAGCCACACCGGCGGAGTCAGCAGGAAGTCGCGGAACTGCTCGCTCGGGTCATGGGGAGCGACCCAGGGAGCGAAGAGGGCGCAGAAGACGATCAGGATCATGAAGACAAGGCCGCCGACGGCGCCCTTGTTGTGGGCGAAGGCCTTCCAGAATTCTTTGAGCGGCGACGGGTAGAGGACGCTCGGGTCAGTGGCCGGAATGTTGGAAACCGTGTTCATCGGAGACTCCAGAGAATCTGTCCAGGGTCTCGCGAGCTAGAGCGAGACAAGGAAAAAACAGCCGAGGAAGCGGAGTTTGCTTCCTGCAAATGAGCATTCCGAGGCTGGTTTTGACGCGGTATCGCCGACGCGCAGCAGATCATGGGCAGGTTCTCAGCGTTGATGGCGGATGCGGGGGTTTACCAGGCCGTAGAGGATGTCCACGACGAAGTTCACCACGATCACGAGGCAGGCAATCAGCAGGATGCCGTTCTGCACCACCGGATAGTCACGGGCGCCGATGGCTTCGATCAGCCATTTGCCGATGCCCGGCCAGGAGAAGATGGTTTCGGTCAGCACCGCGCCGGCGAGCAGGGTGCCCACCTGCAGGCCGAACACGGTCAGTACCGGGATAAGCGCGTTGCGCAGGCCGTGGACGAAGACCACACGGGCCGGCGACAGGCCCTTGGCGCGGGCGGTACGCACATAGTCTTCGCGCAGCACTTCGAGCATGGCCGAACGGGTCATGCGCGCGATCACCGCCAGCGGGATGGTGCCGAGCACGATGGCCGGCAGGATCAGGTGGCGCAGGGCGTCGACGAAGGCGCCTTCCTCCTCGGACAGCAGCGTGTCGATGAGCATGAAGCCGGTTACAGGCGAAATGTCGTAGAGCAGGTCGATGCGTCCGGACACCGGCGTCCAGCCCAGCCCCACGGAGAAGAACATGATCAGCAGCAGGCCCCACCAGAAGATCGGCATGGAATAGCCCGCCAGGGAGATGCCCATCACCCCGTGGTCGAATAGCGAGCCTCGCTTCAGGGCGGCGATCACCCCCGCCAGCACCCCGAGGGTGCCGGAGAAGATCAGCGCGGCGATGGCCAGCTCCAGGGTGGCGGGGAACAGGGTGAGGAATTCGTGCCAGACGCCTTCGCGGGTACGCAGCGATTCGCCCAGGTCGCCCTGTGCCAGCTTGCCGATGTAGTCCAGGTACTGTTCCGGCAGCGGTTTGTTGAGACCGAGGCGTTCCATGGCCTGGGCGTGCATTTCCGGGTCTACCCGACGCTCACCCATCATCACTTCCACCGGGTCACCGGGAATCAGGCGGATCAGGGCGAAGGTGAGCAAGGTGACGCCGAAGAAGGTGGGGATCAGAAGCCCCAGTCGGCGCGCGATGAAACTCAGCATTTGGGCGAATCACTCCTCATCTTTTGTTTTGCCGGTCAGCGCACTGACCGTTCCCAGCAGTTTAGGCCGCATGGGTAAAGGCGCCGTCCCGAGGGGGCCGGTTGCCTTGCGTTTTTTGTGGCAGGTGAGATTGGCCTCGTCCGATCTAGGCGTCGGATTGAGGATGCGAAGAAGGCCGGTTGCCCGGCCTCGTTCACTCAGCGCCCGTTGGAGACGCCGTAGAAGCTGTTGCGTCCGAAGGGGCTGATCAGGAAGTCCTTCACGCTGGCGCGCATCGGCTGGTAGACCGTGGAGTGGGCGATCGGGGTGATCGGCACCTGCTGTTGCAGGACGTGCTGGGCCTGCTTGTACAGTTCGGTACGTTTCTCGACGTCGGCGGTGGCCTTGGCGGCCTTCACCAGTTTGTCGTAGCTGGCGTCGCACCATTTGGAGAAGTTGTTGCCGTCCACCGAGTCGCAGCCGTAGAGGGTGCCCAGCCAGTTGTCCGGATCACCGTTGTCGCCGGTCCAGCCGATCAGCATGGCGTCGTGCTCGCCGGCATGGGCGCGCTTGATGTATTCGCCCCACTCGTAGCTGACGATGCGGGCCTTGATGCCCACCTTGGCCCAGTCGGCCTGGAGCATTTCGGCCATCAGCTTGGCGTTGGGGTTGTACGGACGCTGAACCGGCATGGCCCAGAGGGTGATCTCGGTGCCTTCCTGCACGCCGGCGGCTTTCAGCAGCTCCTTGGCCTTCTCCGGGTTGAACTCGCGATCCTTGATGGTCTCGTCGTAGGACCACTGGGTCGGCGGCATGCCGTTCACCGCCAACTGGCCGGCGCCCTGGTAGACGGCGTCGATGATGGCTTTCTTGTTCACCGCCATGTCCAGCGCCTGGCGCACTTCGAGCTTGTCGAACGGGGCGCGGGTGACGTTGTAGGCGATGTAGCCGAGGTTGAAGCCTGGCTCGCTCGGCACCTGCAGGTTCGGGTCCTTCTTCAGGGCCTCGATGTCGGCAGGACGCGGGTTGAGGGTGATCTGGCACTCGCCGGCCTTGAGCTTCTGGGCACGTACCGAGGCATCGGTGTTGATGGCGAAGATCAGGTTGTCGATCTTCACGTCGCCCGGCTTCCAGTAGTCCTTGTTGCCGGTGAAGCGGATCTGCGCGTCCTTCTGGTAGCGCTTGAGCACGAAGGGGCCGGTGCCGATGGGCTTCTGGTTGATGTCGGCGGCCTTGCCGGCCTTGAGCAACTGGTCGGCATACTCGGCGGACTGGATCGCGGCGAAGTTCATCGCCAGGTTCTGGATGAAGGCGGCGTCCACCTCGTTCAGGGTGAAGGCCACGGTCATGTCGTCGACCTTCTCCACCTTGGCGATGTTCTTGTCCAGGCCCATGTCGGTGAAGTAGGGGAATTCAGTGGGGTACGCCTTGCGGAAGGGATGGTCCTTGTCGAGCATGCGCTGGAAGGTGAACACCACGTCGTCGGCGTTGAAGTCGCGGGTCGGCTTGAAGTAGTCGGTGGTATGGAACTTCACGCCCGGGCGCAGGTGGAACACGTAGCGCTTGCCGTCTTCACTGATGTCCCAGCTGCTGGCCAGGGTCGGTTCGACCTTGGTGCTGCCACGCTGGAACTGGGCAAGGCGGTTGAAGAGGGTTTCCGAGGCCGCGTCGAAGTCGGTACCGGTGGTGTACTGGCCCGGGTCGAAGCCGGCGGGGCTGCCCTCGGAGCAGAAGACCAGGTTGCTGGCGGCGTGGGTGAAGCCGGAGCCGAGGATGAGACCAGCGGCAATCATGGACTTGAGCGCGGTTTTCTGACGCATGCGAACCTCGTTGTTGTTTTTCTGAGGGCGGCATATCAGGTGCTGAAGCCTGCGGTGTCTCTTGCACCTGACCCTGCGACTTCGTGGGCCGCAGGTTGCCCGTCATTCGCGTGCCGGGGCCGGAGGCCGGTGTTCCCGGGCGGGCGATGGCGGCGAAGGAGGAAGGAGTGCTTGCGCCTCCGCCGGCCGAGGCCGAACTTAAGTGATGCTGAAATTAAGGTCAACTTAAATTCAGTAGCGCTTACTTCCGAAAGCCGGCCGGTCAGGGGGTGGCGTGGTCGTCGAAAAGACCCATGGTGGTAACGGTCAGCACCTCGGCCACTTCTTCGCCGGAATTGGCGAGAAAGTGCGGTTTGGCCGCGTCGAAATGCACCGAATCTCCCGGACCCAGGGGATAGTTGCGGCCTTCGATGGTGTAGACGATCTGCCCGGACAGCACGTAGGCGAACTCGGCGCCTTCATGGGAAATGAGCTCGGACTGGTAGCCCACCGGCATGCTCATTTTCACTGCATTGATCAGGTTGCCGGGGAAGTTGCTGGACAGGCGCTCGTAGGCCAGCGGCTGGCCGCCGATGGTATAGCGCACGCGCTGGCCCTGGTGGGAGTCGGGCTGGTGCTGGCTGGGCTGGTCGAACAGGACGTTGAGGGGAATCCCCAGGGATTTGGCGATGTTCGCCAGGGAAGAGATCGACACGCCAGTGAGGTTGCGCTCCGCCTGGGAAAGGAAACTGGCCGTGAGGCCCGATTCGGCGGCTACCTGGTTCAGGGTCTTGTTGGCGGCGCGGCGGTAGCGGCGCAACCGTTCGCCGATCTGTTCTACGGTCATTGGTGTGGCTCTTGTTTTGAGAGCGCCAGTATAACGGGCGGCGCATTGTAGAAAAGGCTTGTCGCCTTATTGAAATTAAGTGGGACTGAAAATTGGCGTTGACGACGATTTAAGTGGAACTTAAATTCTGCGCACTGCAACACGACTCAGGAGAACAGGATGACAGTGGGAGTGGGTGGCAAGACTCCGGAACAGGCGCTCGCCGGCCTGTCCAATATGGTCGCGGGCATGGGCCCCATCGGCCTCGACGAGTACCAGGCGCGCATCGCCAAGGCCCAGGGCCTGATGCGTGACCGGGGCATCGCGGCCATCTACCTCAACGCCGGCAGCAACCTGCGCTACTTCACCGGGGTGAAGTGGAGCCCGAGCGAACGCATGGTCGGCGCCGTACTCCCTGCCGATGGCCCGCTGGCCTACATCGCACCGGCCTTCGAGGAAGGCACCATCCGCGATTTTCGCGAGGTGGACGGCGCTATCCACACCTGGCACGAACACGAGAGCCCCTACCGCCTGCTGCTGGACATGCTGGCCGGCATGGGCATCGCTGCTGACGCCAGCATCGGCCTATGCCCGTCCATGGCCTTCTTCATGTACGACGGCATCCGTCGCCTGGGTTCCGCCTTCGGCTTCGTCGATGCCGCCTGCATCATCAACCCCTGCCGTTTCCACAAGTCCGCCACCGAGCTGGCGCTGATGCAGCGCGCCAAGGACATGACGCTGGAAGTGCACAAGGCCGCCGCCAGCATCCTGCGCGAGGGCATCAGCACCACCGAGGTCGCGGAGTTCATCCACCAGGCGCACCGCAGGGTGGGCGCGCCGGGTTCCACTTTCTGCATCGTGCTGTTCGGCGAGGCCAGCGCCTTCCCCCATGGGGTGAAGCATGCGCAGGTGCTCAAGGACGGCGACATGGTGCTGATCGATACCGGCTGCCAGCTCCACGGCTACCAGTCGGATATCACCCGCAGCTATGTGTTCGGCGCGCCGAACGAACGCCAACGCGCGTTCTGGAATCTGGAGAAGGCCGCGCAGCAGGCCGCTTTCGATGCCGCCCGTCCAGGCGAACCCTGCGGCTCGGTCGACGCCGCCGCGCGCCGTTGCCTGGAAGCCGGCGGTCTGGGGCCGGACTACCAACTGCCGGGCCTGCCGCATCGCACCGGCCATGGCATCGGCATGGATATCCACGAAGGGCCCTACCTGGTACGTGGCGACGAGACGCCGCTGGCCGAGGGCATGTGCTTCTCCAACGAGCCGATGATCTGCGTGCCGGGTGAATTCGGTATTCGCCTGGAGGATCACTTCTACATGAGCGCCACCGGACCGCGCTGGTTTACCCAGCCGAGCCATTCCATCGACGACCCGTTCGGGTTGGAGGCCTGAGGGCAGGTCTTCGACCTGCTTTGGCGACTGAAGTCGCTCCTACAGGACTGCGCCGGGACTCGCCTCTGTGCGGACAGCACCCTCTCCCTCTGGGTGAGGGTTGGGGTGGTCCAGGTCCGCTCGGACTCTGAAGGGCAGACCTGCGGTCTGCCTGGCGAATGCATTGGCCCCCGCAGGCGCCACGCCAACCTACTCCGCCAATGTCACCTTCGCGAAATTGTTCGAGCCCATCGGATTCAGCTGAAACCCTTCCACTCCTTTGCGCACGGCGGCGAATTGCTTGGGATGCGCGAGGGGAATCCACGGCGCCTGTTCGTGGAAGATCGCCAGGGCCTGCCGATAGAGCTCGGCGCGGCGCGCCGGGTCGGTGATGGCGCGGGCCTCGCGGATCAGGCTGTCGAATTTCTCGTTGCACCAACCCGCCTGGTTTTCGCCTGACTGCGCTGCGGCGCAGGACAGGTTGGGGGTGAGGAAGTTGTCCGGATCGCCGTTGTCACCGGCCCAGCCCATGAACACCAGATCGTGCTCGCCATTCTTGGCGCGCTTGATCAACTCACCCCATTCATAGACGCGAATCTCTGCCTTGATGCCTATGGCGGCCAGGTCGGCCTGGAGCATCTGTGCGCCGATGCCGGGGTTGGGGTTGGTCGGGCCGCCGCCGGGGCGGGTCCAGATGGCCAGCTTGAAGCCGTCCTTGTAGCCGGCCTCGGCCAGCAGCTGGCGCGCTCTTTCGGGATCGTGGGGCCAGGGATCCAGCTTGTCGTTGAAGCCCAGCAGGGTGGCTGGGTAGGGCGCCACGGCGATGCTGGCATTGCCTTCGCCGAACTGCGCACGAAGGTAGGCGCGGGTGTCGAAGGCGAGGTTGATGGCCTGGCGCACGCGCACGTCGTCCAGCGGCGGATGGCGGGTGTTGAGGCCGACATAGGCAACCAGCAGCGAATCCAGTTCCAGCACCTCGAGCCCCGCTTCCCGTCGGAGGTCCGCGATGTCGGTGGGGCGCGGGTACACGGCGACCTGGCAGGCACCGGCCTTGAGTTGTTGCACGCGCACGTTGGGATCGGGGGTGATGGCGAACAACAACTTGTCCACAGCCGGCTTGCCTGCCCAGTAGGTCGGGTTGGCGCGGAAACGGACCTGCGAATCCTTGCGGTAGCGCTCGAAGACGAAAGGACCGGTCCCCACCGGCTCGCGGTTGAGCTGGTCCGTCTTGCCGGACTTGAGCAACTGGTCGGCGTACTCGGCCGAGTAGATCGAGGTGAAGCCCATGGCGAGGTCGGCCAGGAACGGCGCCTCCGGGTGCGTCAGGGTGAAGCGCACGCGGTGGTCGTCGAGCTTCTCGACGCGCTCGATCAACTGGGAGAAGGCCATGGATTCCACATAGGGAAAGCCACGCGGAGAGAGCTTGTGCCAGGGATGCGCGGGGTCGAGCTGGCGCTGGAAGCTCCAGAGCACATCGTCGGCATTGAACGCGCGGCTGGGTGTGAACCAGGGCGTGCTGTGAAAGGTGACGCCCTTGCGCAGTTGAAACTCATAGATCAGGCCGTCGGGGCTGATGCTCCAGCTCTCCGCGAGGCCCGGTTGCAACCGGGTGCTGCCCGGGGCGAATTGCACCAGCCGGTCGAAGACGGTTTCGGCCGAGGCGTCGGCCGTGGTGGCGGCGGTGTACTGGACAATGTCGAAGCCTTCGGGGCTGGCTTCTGTACAGACCACCAGGGACTGGCTGGCGAGAGCGTGGAGGGGAAGGCAGAGGGCGAGGGACAACAGGTTTCGACGCATCGGGCTTCCTTCGTGCAGAAATGAAAACGGGGCCCGAAGGCCCCGTTGCCGGCTTACTTGCCGACGCTCACGCCATAGAAGGAGTTGAGCGCGAACGGGCTGATCTTGAAGTCCTGCACGTTCTTGCGCATCGGCTGGTAGACAGTGGAGTGGGCGATCGGGGTGATCGGCACGTTGTCTTTCAGGATGTGCTGGGCCTGTTTGTACATCTCGGTGCGTTTCGCAACGTCGCTGGTGGCCTTGGCGGCCTTCACCAGCTTGTCGTAGCTGGCGTCGCACCATTTGGAGAAGTTGTTGCCGTCCACGGCGTCGCAGCCGTAGAGGGTACCCAGCCAGTTGTCCGGGTCACCGTTGTCACCGCTCCAGCCGATCAGCATGGCGTCGTGTTCGCCGCCCTTGGCGCGCTTGATGTACTCGCCCCATTCGTAGGTGACGATCTTGGCCTTGATGCCCACCTTGGCCCAGTCGGCCTGGAGCATTTCGGCCATCAGCTTGGCGTTGGGGTTGTACGGACGCTGCACCGGCATGGCCCAGAGGGTGATTTCGGTGCCTTCGGCAACGCCGGCAGCCTTCAGCAGCTCCTTGGCCTTGTCCGGGTTGTAGCCGGCATCCTTGATGGTCTCGTCATAGGACCACTGGGTCGGCGGCATGCCGTTCACGGCGAGCTGGCCGGCGCCCTGGTAGACGGCGTCGATGATGGCTTTCTTGTTCACCGCCATGTCCAGCGCCTGGCGCACTTCAAGCTTGTCGAACGGCTTGTGGGTGACGTTGTAGGCGATGTAGCCGAGGTTGAAGCCCGGCTGCGACGGCATGTTCAGGTTCGGGTCTTTCTTCAGCGCTTCCAGGTCGGCTGGACGCGGGAAGAGGGTGATCTGGCACTCGCCGGCCTTGACCTTCTGCATGCGCACCGAGGCGTCGGTGTTGATGGCGAAGATCAGGTTGTCGATCTTCACATCGCCAGGCACCCAGTAGTCCTTGTTGCCCTTGAAGCGGATCTGCGCGTCCTTCTGGTAACGGCTGAACACGAAGGGGCCGGTGCCGATGGGCTTCTGGTTGATGTCGGCGGCCTTGCCGGCCTTGAGCAGCTGGTCGGCATACTCGGCGGACTGGATGGACGCGAAGCTCATGGCCAGGTTCTGGATGAAGGCTGCATCCACGCCATTGAGGGTGAACTTGACGGTGTTGTCGTCGACCTTCTCCACCTTGGCGATGTTGGCGTCCATGCCCATGTCGGTGAAGTAGGGGAATTCGGTGGGGTACGCCTTACGGAACGGGTGGTCCTTGTCGAGCATGCGCTGGAAGGTGAAGAGCACGTCGTCGGCGTTGAAGTCGCGGGTCGGCTTGAAGTAGTCGGTGGTGTGGAACTTCACGCCCTTGCGCAGGTGGAAGGTGTAGGTGAGGCCGTCGGGAGAAACATCCCACTTCTCGGCCAGGCCGGGGATTACTGCCGTGCCGCCACGCTCGAACTGGGTCAGGCGGTTGAAGACGGTTTCAGCGGCGGCGTCGAAATCGGTCCCGGTGGTGTATTGGCCCGGATCGAAACCGGCGGGGCTGCCTTCGGAGCAGAACACCAGGTTGCTTGCAGCGCCGGCGAAAGGTGCGCTGGCGATCAGCCCAGCCGCGACAAGTGCCTGGATGACGGCGTTTTTACGCATGTTGACCTCATATTTATTCTGTTTGTCATCGTGAGGGGCCCTTTGTGGGGGCCTTGCGAGAAGCTATGCAGGGCATATGCCCGACGCAATAGCTGGGCAGCAAAGAGTGTAGTCGGCGGAATAAAGCTGTAAGGGCTTGTCGCAATTCTGCAAATCCAAGCCGCAGGGAGGAGGTGGCGCCGCCTCGGAATGCGGCGGCGCCCGGTGCGGAATCAGGGCATTTGCACTTCGATGGTGCCGTCGGCGCTGACGCTGACGCGGCTGGTGCCGGCTTCGATCTCGGGCACGGCGGCCGCATCGGCGTAACCTTTGGCGGACATGGCGCGCATCATGATCGGCTGCGGCGGCTGGAAGCCGGCGCTGTTCAGGCTCAGGTTGACCAGCTTGTAGCCCTTGCCGCCGAGGGCGTTGGTCGCCAACTGGGCGCGGGCCTTGAAGGCGTCCACGGCCTGCTTGATCAGGTCGTCCTCGTGGTTCTTGCGGGTCTTCTCGGCGATGCTGAAGTTCATGCCGGCCATCTTCAGCTGGCCCATCAGGTCGGCGCTGAGCTGGGACAGGGTGGCGAAGTCGGCACTTTCCAGACGCAGTTCGGCGCGCTCGCGCCAGGCGGTGATCTTCTGACCCTTTTCGTCATACACCGGGTAGCTGTTGCGGCTGCCCAGGCTGACAGTGACGCCCTTGGCCTTGCGGGCCTTTTCCACGGCGCTGTTGAGGGTGCGGGTGATCTCGTCCGCCAGCTTGGCCGGGTCGGTGTTCTGCAACTCGCTATAGAGGGTGACGTGCATCAGGTCGTGGGCCACTTCCTGGCTGACTTCGGCACGCACTGCCACCTGGTTGTAGCGGGCTTCGTCGGCGGCCTGGGCCGCGAGGCTGCCGAGGCTGGCGGCGCAGAGGGCGAGGGCGGCGGCGAGACGGGTGAACTTGGGCATGTCGACTCCTTGTGGGACAGGGCTTCGCGCGGGTTGCGCGCTGATTCTCCGTAGTGGACGAGGGTATCCGGCCATTCGGGTTAACGGCGACGGAAATTGACCAGGAATTGGGACAGATGTTCCAGGCCATGCTGGCTTTTTGATGACCTTGTGAGAGCGAATTCATTCGCGAAAGGCCGCGACACGGCCCCGGCTGTCCATGGGCAGGCGTTCCTTCTGCAGTCGCGAATGAATTCGCTCCCACGATGCAAGGCAAGGCCTTTGTGCCAACTTGCTGCGGCGAGTTGCCGCACAGAGGCGGGCCGGTGCGCGCCTTGGTTATACTCCGTCGATTCCAGGGAGTGCCCATGCTCGAACCCGTACAGCTACTGTCTGCCAGCCGCCAGAACCTGCTGCGGCTGACCCTGATCCGCATCCTTGTCCTGGCCGCCCAGGCAGGCTCGGTCGGCCTCGCCTACAAGGCCCAACTTCTGCAACTGCCCTGGGTGGCGTTGAGCGTGACCCTTGGCGTCTCACTGGTGCTCTGCGTGGGCACGGCGTTGCGCCTGCGCGGTCCCTGGCCGGTGACCGAGTTGGAATATGCTGTCCAGCTGGGCCTCGACCTGGTTATCCACAGCGTGCTGCTGTACTTCTCCGGGGGCTCGACCAACCCCTTCGTCTCCTACTACCTGGTGCCGCTGACCATCGCCGCGGCGACCTTGCCCTGGCTCTACACCCTGACCCTCGCGGGTCTCGCCCTGGCGGCCTACACCCTGCTGCTGGTGCTGTTCCACCCGCTGGAAATGCCCACTGGCCAGCGCGAATCGCTGCTGATCTACGGCATGTGGCTGAGCTTCGCCCTGGCCGCGGCGCTGATCACCTTCTTCGTCGCACGCATGGCCGAGGAACTGCGTCGCCAGGATCAGTTGCAGGCGGTTCGCCGCGAGGAAGGCATGCGTGACCAGCAGTTGCTCGCCGTGGCTACCCAGGCCGCCGGCGCCGCCCATGAACTGGGCACCCCGCTGGCGACCATGAGCGTGCTGCTCAAGGAGCTGCGCCAGGAGTACGGCGACAAGCCCGGCCTGCAGGACGACCTGGCCCTGCTGCAGGAGCAGGTGATGCTCTGCAAGGACACCCTCCAGCAACTGGTGCGCGCCGCCGAAGCGGATCGCCGCCAGGCGGTGGTGGAGCAATCGGTGATCGAGTGGCTGGAAGTCACCTTGAATCGCTGGCACCTGATGCGCCCGGAGGCCACCTACCGCTACCAGTGCATGGGGCTTGGCGTGGCGCCTCGGCTGAAACCTCCGGCGGACCTGACCCAGGCCCTGCTGAACCTGCTCAACAACGCTGCCGACGCCTGCCCGGAGAAGCTCGACATCCGCGTCAACTGGGACCACCAGTGGATGGTGCTGACCATCCGCGACCACGGCGCCGGCGTGCCCCTGGCCATTGCCGAGCAACTGGGCCGGCCGTTCTTCACCACCAAGGGCAAGGGCTTCGGCCTTGGCCTGTTCCTGAGCCAGGCCAGCGTCACCCGTGCCGGCGGTACGGTTAAACTTTATAACCATGAGGAAGGCGGCACCCTGACGGAGTTGCGCCTGCCGCGCACCTACGGCGTCGCCTGAGTGCCTTGACGAAGAGGAAGCGAGATGACTGACGAACCCCTGATCGAAGGCGAAGAACAACCCCATCTGCTGCTGGTGGACGACGACGCCACCTTTACCCGCGTCATGGCCCGGGCGATGACCCGCCGTGGCCTGCGGGTGTCGGTCGCCGGCTCCGCCGAAGAAGGCCTGCTGATGGCCAAGGACGACCTGCCCGACTACGCAGTGCTCGACCTGAAGATGGATGGCGACTCCGGCCTGGTGCTGCTGCCCAAGCTGCTGGAGCTGGACCCGGAAATGCGCGTGGTGATCCTCACCGGCTATTCGAGCATTGCCACCGCGGTGGAAGCCATCAAGCGCGGCGCCACCAACTACCTGTGCAAGCCGGCCGACGCCGACGACGTGCTGACCGCGCTGCTCTCCGAGCACGCCGACCTGGACAGCCTGGTGCCGGAAAACCCGATGTCGGTGGACCGCCTGCAGTGGGAGCACATCCAGCGTGTGCTGGCTGAGCATGACGGCAACATCTCCGCCACCGCCCGGGCCCTGGGCATGCACCGCCGCACCTTGCAGCGCAAGCTGCAGAAGCGCCCCGTGCGCCGCTGACCTCCTCATGCAGCATTTGTAGAAGCGAATTCATTCGCGAAGCAGGTCGCAGGCCTGCGTGGTCCGGGACGGCTCCGCCGCCCATCGCGAATGAATTCGCTCCTGCAGGTCCGTTCATTCCCGAAAGCCAATTGGTATCCTTAGCCGCCTAACTATTCCCGCCGCCAAGGTTGCCCCATGCTCGCCGTCGTCCAGCAGACCCTCAGCATCACCGCGCCGGTGTTCTCCATGCTGTTCCTGGGGGTGGGGCTCAAGCGTCTTGGCTGGATCGATGGCGCCTTCATCAACACCGCGTCGTCACTGGTGTTCAAGGGCACCATGCCCACCCTGCTGTTCCTCGGGATCGTCCAGGCGGACCTGAGCACTGCGCTGAAACCGGAATTGATCGGCTACTTCGTCGCGGCCACCATCCTGTGTTTCCTGATCGGCTGGGGGTGGGCCATCCTGCGCTGCCCGGCCGAGGATCGCGGCATCTACACCCAGGGCGCCTTTCGCGGCAACAACGGCATCGTCGGCCTGGCGCTGGCCACCAGCATGTACGGCGATTACGGTCTGTCGGTGGGCAGTATCCTCGGCGCGGTGGTGATCCTCAGCTACAACACGCTGTCGTCCATCGTCCTGGCGATCTACAGCCCGAATGCCAAGAGTGACCCGCTGAGCCTGGCCCGGAGCATCATCAGCAATCCGCTGATCATCGGGGTGCTGGCCGCGATGCCGGTGGCTTACTGGCAGCTGCCGCTGCCGAAATGGCTGATCACTTCGGGCGAGTACTTCGCCCAGATGACCCTGCCCCTGGCGCTGATCTGCATCGGTGGAACCCTGTCGCTGGCATCCCTGCGTTCCAGTGGCAGGATCGCCGTCAGCGCCAGTCTGATGAAGATGGTCTGGCTGCCGATCCTGGCAACGCTGGGTGCCTGGCTTTGCGGATTTCGCAACGCCGACCTGGCGATCCTCTTCCTTTACTTCGCCAGCCCGACCGCTGCGGCGAGTTTCGTCATGGCCCGCGCAGTCAATGGCAACCACGAATTGGCGGCGGCCATTATCGTGATCACCACCCTGGCGGCCGTGGTGACCACCAATATCGGGTTGTTCCTGTTGCAGTGGGCCGGGTTTATCTGAGTGGGCTCCGCGTCTCGCGGGAGGGTGCGCCGTGTGCACCGCCACCGTCGCGTCGGAGGCCGCGATGCGCGCAGCGCACCCTGCGCATGAGGGGCTTCAGGACTTCTGGTAGTCGTCGATGACTTCCTGGGCGGCGCGGAAGGCGTCGATGGCGGCGGGAACGCCGGCGTAGACGGCGCAATGCAGCAGGGCTTCGCGAATTTCCTCCACCGTGCAGCCGTTGTTCAGCGCACCGCGCACATGGCCCTTCAGTTCCTGCGGGCACTTCAGCGCGGTAAGGGCGGCCAGGGTGATCAGGCTACGGGTCTTGCGCGGCAGGCCTTCACGATTCCAGACGCCACCCCAGGCGTGTTCGTTGACGAAGTCCTGCAGCGGCTGGGTGAACTCGGTCGCATTGCCCATGGCGCGGTCGACGAAGGCATCGCCCATCACTTCCCGGCGCACCTGCAGGCCGCTTTTGCGTTCTTCGCTCATTGTCGTTCTCCAGTCAGTCGAGGGATTCCACCCGCACGGGCGCCACGCCGGCGCGCAACATGCCGAGCCGTTCGGCGGCCTCGCGCGACAAGTCGATGATCCGGCCGCGAACGTGCGGACCGCGGTCATTGACGCGGACCACCACTGTGCGGTCGTTATTGAGATTGGTCACCTTCACCCGGGTGCCGAAGGGCAGGGTACGGTGGGCGGCGGTCAGGGCGTGCTGGTCGAAGCGCTCGCCGCTTGCCGTTCGCCTGCCATGGTGCCGGGAACCGTAATAGGAGGCCTTGCCTTCGGCGCGATAGCCGTGGCCGGACTCGCTGTCACCACCGCCGAAGGGGTTGGTGCTGCAACCGGCCAGGAGGAAGGTGAGGAAGACTAAGGTGCTGAGCTGACGCTGCATGAAGGATGCTTCCAGGAGAGACTCGAGCAGATGCTGGCTTTGCCGGGTTCCGAGCGGACATCCCTGTCGCAGCGCTGAGCTCATCCGGATACCCCGGCCCGGCCATCCATGGCCGGTCGTTCGCCGGGCCAACGCATGCGTTGGTTAAATCCGGCTCACCCTTCGAGCTTCTTCTTGAGCAAATCGTTCACCTGGCCGGGGTTGGCCTTGCCCTTGGACGCCTTCATCGCTTGACCGACGAAGAAGCCGAACATCTTCGCGCGCTTGGCTTCGTCGCTCGCGCGGTACTGTTCGACCTGGGCGGCGTTGGCGGCCAGCACTTCGTCCAGCATGGATTCGATGGCGCCGCTGTCGGTGACTTGCTTCAGGCCCTTCTTCTCGATGATCTCGTCGGCGGAACCTTCACCGGCGGCCATGGCTTCGAAGACCATCTTGGCGATCTTGCCGGAGATGGTGTTGTCCTTGATGCGCAGGATCATGCCGCCCAGCTGCTCGGCGGAAACCGGCGACTGCTCGATCTCCAGGCCTTCCTTGTTGAGCAGGCTGGCCAGCTCGACCATCACCCAGTTGGCGGCAAGCTTGGCATCGCCGCAGGCCTTGAATACGGCCTCGAAGTAATCGGCCATCTCGCGGCTGGCCGAAAGCACGCTCGCGTCGTAGGCGGACAGGCCGAACTCGCTCTGGAAGCGCTCGCGTTTCTGGTTCGGCAGCTCCGGCAGCTGGCTGCGGACTTCGTCGAGGAAGCTCTGCTCGATCACCACCGGCAGCAGGTCGGGACAGGGGAAGTAACGGTAGTCGTTGGCTTCTTCCTTGCCGCGCATGGAGCGGGTTTCGTCCTTGTTCGGGTCGTACAGGCGGGTTTCCTGCACCACCTTGCCACCGTCCTCGATCAGCTCGATCTGACGCTGGATCTCGTGGTTGATGGCTTTCTCGATGAAGCGGAACGAGTTGACGTTCTTGATCTCGGCGCGGGTGCCGAATTCGGCCTGGCCCTTGGGACGAACCGAGACGTTGCAGTCGCAGCGCAGCGAACCTTCGGCCATGTTGCCGTCGCAGATGCCGAGGTAGCGCACCAGGGCATGGATGGCCTTGACGTAGGCCACCGCTTCCTTGGCGCTGCGGATGTCCGGCTCGGAGACGATTTCCAGCAGCGGGGTGCCGGCGCGGTTCAGGTCGATGCCGCTCATGCCGTGGAAGTCTTCGTGCAGGCTCTTGCCGGCGTCTTCTTCCAGGTGCGCGCGGGTGATGCCGATGCGCTTGACGGTGCCGTCTTCCAGGGTGATGTCGAGGAAGCCCTTGCCGACGATCGGATGTTCGAACTGGCTGGTCTGGTAGCCCTTGGGCAGGTCCGGGTAGAAGTAATTCTTGCGGGCGAAGACGTTCTTCTCGGCGATTTCGGCGTCGATGGCCAGGCCGAACTTGCAGGCCATGCGCACCGCTTCGGCGTTCAGCACCGGCAGGGTGCCGGGCATGCCGAGGTCAACCAGGCTGGCCTGGGTGTTGGGCTCGGCGCCGAAGGTGGTGGCGCTGCCAGAGAAAATCTTCGATTGGGTGCTGAGCTGTGCGTGGATTTCCAGCCCGATCACTGTTTCCCATTGCATGTGAGTCGTCCTCAGAATCCGGCCGGAGCTTGTTTGTGCCAATCGGTCGCCTGCTGGTACTGGTGGGCGACGTTGAGCAGGCGGCTTTCCTGGAAGTATGGCGCCAGCAGCTGCACGCCAACCGGCAGGCCATCGACGAAGCCGGCGGGCATGGAGAGGCCCGGCAGCCCCGCCAGGTTGGCGGTGATGGTGTAGATGTCTTCCAGGTACTGGGCGACCGGGTCGTTGTTCTTCTCGCCGAGTTTCCAGGCCGGGTTGGGCGTGGTCGGGCCGAGGATCACGTCGACGTCGTTGAAGGCACTGACGAAGTCGTTCTTGATCAGGCGGCGGATCTTCTGCGCCTTCAGGTAGTAGGCGTCGTAGTACCCGGCGGACAGGGCGTAGGTGCCGACCATGATACGGCGCTTCACTTCGGCGCCGAAGCCTTCGGCGCGGGAGCGCTTGTACAGGTCTTCCAGGTTCTGCGGGTTCTCGCAGCGGTAGCCGAAGCGCACGCCATCGAAGCGCGACAGGTTGGAGGAGGCTTCCGCCGGGGCGATCACGTAGTAGGCCGGGATGGCGTGCTGCATGTTCGGCAGGCTGATTTCCTTGACGCTGGCGCCGAGCTTTTTCAGCTCCTCGACCACGGCCAGGACGGCGTCGGCGATGCGGCTGTCGAGGCCGGCACCGAAATACTCCTTCGGCAGACCGATGCGCAGCCCGGTCAGCGGCTGGTTCAGGCCAGCGAGGTAGTCATCCACCGGCTGGTCGACGCTGGTGGAGTCCTTGGGATCGAAGCCCGCGATGGCGCCGAGCATCAACGCGCAGTCCTCGGCGGTACGGGCCAGCGGGCCACCCTGATCGAGGCTGGAGGCGTAGGCAATCATGCCCCAGCGGGAAACCCGGCCATAGGTGGGCTTGATGCCGGTGAGGTTGGTGAACGCGGCCGGCTGGCGGATCGAGCCACCGGTGTCGGTGCCGGTGGCAGCGGGCACCAGGCGCGCGGCGACGGCCGCGGCGGATCCGCCGGAGGAACCACCGGGAACGCGATCCAGCGCCCAGGGGTTCTTGACCGCGCCGTAGTGGCTGGACTCGTTGGAGGAACCCATGGCGAACTCGTCCATGTTCAGCTTGCCGAGGCTGACCGCACCGGCGTCCTTGAGACGGGCGACCACGGTGGCGTCGTAGGGGGCCTTGAAGCCGTCGAGGATCTTGGAGCCGCAGCTGGTCAGTACGCCTTCGGTGCAGAACAGGTCCTTGTGGGCGATGGGGGCGCCGAGCAGGGCCCCTTGCTCACCGGCGGCGCGCCGTGCGTCGGCGGCCCGGGCCTGTTCGATGGCCGGTTCGTCAGTGATGCTGATGAAGCTGTTCAATTGCGGATCGAGCTGATGAATGCGCGCCAGCAGGGTGCGGGTCAGCTCTTCGGCGGAGAATTCCTTGGCGGCGAGGCTTCGGGCGATCTCGGCGAGGGTCAGTTGATGCATGGGAAACCCTTTCCTTATTCGATGACTTTGGGCACGAGGTACAGGCCGTTCTCGACGGCCGGCGCGATGGCCTGGTAGGCGTCGCGGCGGTTTTCCTCGGTGACGCTGTCGGCGCGCAGGCGCTGGGTGGCATCCAGCGGGTGGGCCATGGGCTCGATGCCGTCGGTGTCCACGGCCTGCATGGCGTCGATCAGGCCGAGGATGTTGTTCAGGGTCTCGGTAGTACGCGGGATATCGGCCTCGTTCAGGCCCAGTCGGGCGAGATGGGCGATTTTTTCCACGTCGGAGCGTTCAAGCGCCATCGGGGGTCTCCAACTAGAAGCGGCCTGCGTGGGCAGCCGACCGTGCGGGAACCCGGCGGGGAACGGTGCTGCGAACGGGCGGTCAAAGGCCGCGATGATGGGCCTTGGCGGCCCGGAAAAACAGGCAATTTAACATATCGGCGCCTTGCCCAAAATCCCCGTCATTGTTAGAGTTTGCCGCACTTTTTACCCACGCGTTGCCTAGGGTCCCTCTCCCATGTTCAAGAAACTGCGTGGCATGTTTTCCAGCGATCTGTCGATCGACCTGGGCACTGCCAATACCCTTATTTACGTGCGCGAGCGCGGTATCGTCCTCAACGAGCCCTCCGTGGTCGCCATTCGTAACCACGGCAACCAGAAGAGCGTGGTAGCCGTAGGTACCGAAGCCAAGCGCATGCTGGGCCGTACTCCTGGCAACATTTCCGCCATCCGTCCGATGAAGGACGGCGTGATCGCCGACTTCAGCGTCTGCGAGAAGATGCTGCAGTACTTCATCAACAAGGTTCACGAAAACAGCTTCCTGCAGCCCAGCCCGCGCGTGCTGATCTGCGTACCCTGCAAATCCACCCAGGTGGAACGCCGCGCCATCCGTGAATCCGCCCTGGGCGCCGGCGCCCGCGAAGTCTTCCTGATCGAAGAACCCATGGCCGCCGCCATCGGCGCCGGCCTGCCGGTGGAAGAGGCCCGCGGCTCCATGGTCGTGGACATCGGTGGCGGCACCACCGAAATCGCCCTGATCTCCCTGAACGGTGTGGTCTACGCCGAATCCGTGCGTGTAGGTGGCGACCGTTTCGACGAATCCATCGTGACCTATGTGCGCCGCAACTACGGCAGCCTGATCGGTGAATCCACCGCCGAGCGCATCAAGCAGGAAATCGGCACCGCCTACCCGGGCGGCGAAATCCGCGAGATCGACGTTCGTGGCCGCAACCTGGCCGAAGGCGTACCGCGCAGCTTCACCCTGAACTCCAACGAAGTGCTGGAAGCCTTGCAGGAATCCCTGGCGACCATCGTCCAGGCGGTGAAGAGCGCCCTGGAACAGTCCCCGCCGGAACTGGCTTCCGACATCGCCGAGCGCGGCCTGGTGCTGACCGGTGGTGGCGCGCTGCTGCGCGACCTGGACAAACTGCTGGCCCAGGAAACCGGCCTGCCGGTGATCGTCGCCGAAGACCCGCTGACCTGTGTCGCCCGTGGTGGCGGCCGTGCTCTGGAGATGATGGACCGTCACGCGATGGATCTGCTCTCCACCGAGTAAGGTTGGAGAGCGTCGCAGCCATAGGAGCGGGCCATCAAGCCGCTATTCACCAAGGGACCTTCGCTCGGCGTGCGCCTGCTGGTGTTCGCCGTGCTCTCGGCTGCGCTGATGGTGGTCGATGCCCGATTCGACACCCTGAAGCCCATGCGCAGCCAGATGGGGCTGGTGCTCACGCCTTTCTACTGGCTGGCTGACCTGCCGGTGCGCGTCTGGGATGGCGTCAGCGACCAGTTCACCAGCCGCAGCACCCTGATCGCCGAGAACGAGAAACTCAAGGCCGAGTCCCTGCTGATGCAGCGCCGCTTGCAGAAGCTGGCGACCCTGACCGAGCAGAACGTGCGCCTGCGCGAACTGCTCAACTCGTCGGCCCTGGTGGACGAGAAGGTCCTTGTCAGCGAGCTGATCGGTGTCGATCCCAACCCGTTCACCCACCGCATCCTGATCGACAAGGGCGAAAAGGATGGCGTGTTCCTCGGTCAACCGGTGCTCGATGCCCGCGGCCTGATGGGGCAGGTGGTGGAAGTGATGCCCTACACGGCCCGCGTGCTGCTGCTGACCGATACGACCCACAGCATTCCCGTGCAGGTGAACCGCAATGGCCTGCGCGCCATCGCAAGCGGCACCGGCAACCCCGAGCGGCTCGAGCTGCGCCACGTCGCCGACACCGCCGATATCAAGGAAGGCGACCTGCTGGTGAGTTCCGGTCTTGGCCAGCGCTTCCCGGCCGGCTACCCGGTGGCGACCGTCAAGGAAGTCATCCACGACTCCGGACAGCCTTTCGCCATCGTTCGCGCCGTGCCCACTGCCGCGCTGAACCGCAGCCGCTACATGCTCCTGGTGTTCAGCGATACCCGCAGCCCCGAGGAGCGCGCCAACGACGCCGCCAAGGCCCAGGAGGCCGCCGACCGCGAGGCGGCTGCCCAGCCCGCCGTGGGTGAAGCCACCTCGGGAGCCCAGGCCGCGCCCACTGCCACGAATCCTCCCGCCGCGCCCGCCGCTCCGGCTCCGGCTCCGGCGCCTGCTGCACCGGCGCCCGCCGTGCCGAACAAGCCGCCAGCGGCACAGACTACCCAGGAGAGTCACTGATGGTCGGCCAGCGCTCCAACAATGGCTGGGTCATCTGGGTCAGCCTGATCCTGGCCCTGGTGCTCAGTGTCGGGCCGGTCCCCAGCTTCATGGAGATCGGCCGGCCGCTGTGGTTGGCGCTCTTCCTCACCTACTGGACTCTGGCCCTGCCGCACCGGGTGGGCATGACCACGGCCTGGGTGCTGGGCCTGGCGGAAGACGTCCTCTATGGCACGCTGCTCGGGCAGAACGCCCTGATCCTCGCCTTGATCACCTTCCTGGTGCTGACGCTTCATCAGCGCCTGCGCATGTTCCCCATGTGGCAGCAATGCCTCGTGCTGCTCGTTGTTTTCGGCCTGGCCCAGCTGGTTCAGCTGTGGCTCAATGCCCTCACCGGTAATCGTCCCCCGACCCTGGTCTTCCTGTTGCCCGCGCTGGTCAGCGCGCTGCTCTGGCCCTGGGTATACGCCGCCCTGCGCGGTACGAGTCGCCGCCTCAACGTAAACTGATCGGCTTGCGGCCATGTCGCAAGCCTCTGTCTTCGACAGGGAGAAGTCCGCATGGCCACGCTGTACCTGGCTTCGGGGTCGCCGCGCCGGCGCGAACTGCTGGCGCAGATCGGCGTTCCCCATATCACCCTGATCGCCTCCATCGACGAAACCGCCCAGCCTGGCGAGGCCGCCTCCGCCTATGTGGAGCGCCTGGCCCGTGAAAAGGCCCTGGCCGGGCTCGCCAGCCTGGCCGAGCCCGCGGATGCCTGCGTGCTGGGCGCCGATACCGCCGTGGTGCTGGATGGCCGCATCCTCGGCAAACCGGCCGATCGTGACGACGCCCTGGCGACCCTGGAGATACTTTCCGGTCGAGAGCACGAGGTGCTCACCGCCGTCGCCCTGGCCGATGCGAGTCGCTGCGAATCGCGCGTTGTCGCCAGCCGGGTGCGCTTCCGCGCCATTTCCCGAGCTGAACTGGAAAGCTATTGGGCAAGTGGCGAGCCCGCAGACAAGGCCGGCAGCTACGCTATTCAGGGGTTGGGTGCGGTATTCGTCAGCCGCGTCGAAGGCAGTTATTCAGCGGTAGTGGGATTGCCGCTGCTGGAAACGGCGGAAATGCTCGCCGGGTTCGGCATTCCTTGTTGGCAGCACCTGGGATAGGTCACGGCATGAGCGAAGAGATTCTGATCAATATCACGCCGATGGAATCGCGCGTGGCGGTGGTGGAGAACGGTGTGCTGCAGGAGGTGCATGTCGAACGCACCCTGCGTCGCGGCATCGTCGGCAACATCTACAAGGGCAAGGTCGTGCGGGTATTGCCGGGGATGCAGGCGGCCTTCGTCGACATCGGGCTGGACCGCGCCGCCTTCATCCACGCCTCGGAGATCAGCACCCGCGAAGGCAGCGCCGTCGAGAGCATCAGCGCCCTGGTGCATGAAGGCCAGAGCCTGGTGGTGCAGGTCACCAAGGACCCCATCGGTAGCAAGGGCGCACGCCTGACCACCCAGTTGTCGATCCCGTCGCGCTACCTGGTGTACATGCCGCGCACCAGCCACGTGGGCATCTCCCTGAAGATCGAAGACGAAGCCGAACGCGAACGCCTCAAGCAGGTGGTGGCCGACTGCATCGCCGCCGAAGGTATCGAGGAGGCCGGCGGTTTCATCCTGCGTACCGCTGCCGACGGCGCCCGTGCCGACGAGATCCTGGTGGACATCCGTTATCTGCGCCGCCTCTGGGAGCAGATTTCCGCACAGATGCAGACTGCCCCGTCGCCCTCGGTCATCTACGAAGACCTCAGCCTGGCCTTGCGCACCCTGCGTGACCTGGTCAACCCGCGCATCGAGAAGATCCGCATCGATTCGCGCGAAACCTTTCAGAAGGTCACGCAGTTCGTCGATGAGCTGATGCCGGAAATCGCCGACCGTCTGGAGCATTATCCGGGCGAGCGCCCCATCTTCGACCTCTACGGCGTCGAGGACGAGATCCAGAAGGCGCTCGAGCGCAAGGTGCTGCTGAAATCCGGCGGATACCTGATCATCGACCCGACCGAGGCGATGACCACCATCGATGTGAATACCGGCGCGTTCGTCGGCCACCGCACCCTCGAAGAGACCATCTTCAAGACCAACCTCGAGGCGGCCACGGCCATCGCCCGGCAGCTGCGTCTGCGGAATCTGGGCGGGATCATCATCATCGACTTCATCGACATGGAAGATGAAGAACACCAGCGCCAGGTATTGCGCACCCTGGAGAAACAACTGGAACGCGACCACGCCAAGACCAACATCATCGGCATCACCGAGCTCGGCCTGGTGCAGATGACCCGCAAGCGCACCCGCGAAAGCCTGATCCAGGTGCTCTGCGAGCCCTGCTCGTGCTGCCAGGGGCGTGGTTTGCTGAAGACTGCGGAAACCATCTGCTACGAAATCTTCCGCGAGATCCTGCGCGAAGCGCGGGCCTATCAGGCGGAAGGCTACCTGGTGCTGGCCAATCAGAAAGTCGTGGACCGCTTGCTGGACGAAGAATCGGGCAACGTCGCCGATCTGGAAGCCTTCATCGGGCGGCCGATCAAGTTCCAGGTGGAAACCATGTATTCCCAGGAACAGTACGACGTAGTCCTGCTCTGAGGCGCTGAGTGGAAGCCCTTGCCCGCTGGTTGATGCGCATCCTGCGCTGGTCGCTGGGGCTTTGCGCCCTGTTCCTGGTGCTGGCCGCACTCTATGTCAGCCTGGGGCGCGAGCTTGTGCCCCTGGTGGCCGAGTACCGTGGCGAGGCGGAGGAAAAGGCCGCTGCCGCGCTGGGGCAACCCTTGAAGATCGGCGCCCTGGAAGGACGCTGGCACGGGCTGTCACCGCTGCTGATCGCCCATGATGTGCTCCTGGGGGAGGGCGACGGTGCCCTGCGCCTGGACCAGATCCGCGTGGTACCCGATGTGCTGGGCAGCCTGATGGTTCAACAACCGCGCATCGCACGCCTGGAACTCGACGGTGTGCAACTGACCCTGAACCAGGACGAAGCCGGCAAGTGGCATCTGCAAGGATTCGCCGCAGGTTCCGACAAGCCTTTGCCCGGCCCCCGGCAACTGCGCGACCTGCTGCGTCAGATCGGCCATGTATCGGTGTTGAACAGCCGGCTGACCCTGGCGCCCCACGGGCAGGAACCCGTTCGTTTCGACGCGATCAGCCTCGGCCTGAAAGCCACTGGCAGCCGCCAGCGGCTCGACGGCCGCCTCGCATTGCCGGATGGACAACCCCTGGCCCTGCGGCTGCGCACCCGACTCGATACCGAGGCCTGGCTGCAGGGTGAGGCGGAGCTCTATCTGAGCCTGCCGCAGACCGACTGGGCGCGGTGGCTGCCGGCAAGCCTGACCCGCGAGTGGAACCTGCAGCGCCTGCAGGCCGGCGGGGAACTCTGGGGCGAGTGGGCCAAGGGCGATCTGCAGCGCGCGGTCGCCAGGCTGCACGTGCCCGAGGCGCGCGGTGCCTATGCCGAGCGCAAGGCAGTGACCCTCAATAACCTGGCGCTGAACGCCTATTTCACCCGTACCGACGAAGGTTTCCAGGTCCTGCTCGACTCCCTGGCCGCTGATATCGGCAAGCAGCGCTGGGGCGATGCTAATCTGCGCCTCGGCCACAAGGCGGGCGAGCAACCCGAATGGTCGCTGAGTGCCGATCGCCTCGACGTGGCGCCCCTGCTGCCGGTAGTCGATGCCCTGGTGCCGCTGCCGGAGCAGGCCGCCGCCGCGGTGGCCGGCCTCAAGCCCAGGGGCGCCGTGCGCAACCTGAGCCTGCACTTCCGCCCAGGGCAGGAAGGCGCCAAGCGCCTGGAGTTCAGCAGCAACCTGGATGGCATCGGTTTCAACGCCTACCACGGCGCGCCGGCGGTCGAGAACGTCAGTGGCAGCCTGGTGGGCGACCTGTACCAGGGCGAACTGCGCCTGGATTCGAACGACTTCGCCCTGCACCTCGACCATCTCTTCCCCAAGGCCTGGCACTACCGCGAAGCCAATGCCCGGCTGACCTGGAGCCTGGACGACATCGCGTTCACCCTGGCCAGCCCCTATATGCGGCTGGAGGGCGAGGAGGGCAGCATCGCCGGCGACATGCTGATCCGCCTGATGCGTGACCCCGAGGCGGAGGACTACATGGACCTGCGCGTCGGCCTGCGCGACGGTGATGCCAAGTACACCGAGAAGTACCTGCCCACCCTTTCACCGGGGATGAGCCCCGCGCTGTCCAAATGGCTCAAGGAAGCCATCAAGGGCGGCGCGGTGGATGAAGGCTTCTTCCAGTACCAGGGCTCGCTGGCCCATGGCGCTGAGCCGTCCGCCCGTTCCCTCAGCCTGTTCTTCAAGGTGCACGATGCCGAGCTGGCCTATCAGCCCGGCTGGCCAGAGCTGCGCGAGGCCCGTGGCGACGTGTTCATCGAGGATACGGGGGTGCGGATCAAGGTGCCGGACGGACGCATCCTCGACAGCCGGGTGAGCGACGCCGAGGCCGCGGTTCCCCACGTGGAGCCGGGCGAGATACCGCGCCTGCAACTGGAAGCCAGACTGGACAGCAGCTTCACCGATGGCCTGAAGATTCTCCAGGAAGCGCCGATGGGCACCGCCAGCGTCTTCGCCGGCTGGCAGGGGCAGGGCACCCTGGATGGCAGCCTGAAACTGGACATACCGCTGGAAAAGGGTGATGCGCCCCACGTGGTGGTGGATCTCGCCACTCGCGATGCGCAGCTGAAGATCGCGCGCCCGGAGCTGGCCCTCAGCCAGCTCAAGGGCTCCTTCCGCTACGACACCGACAAGGGGCTGAGCGCACAGGACATTCGCGGCCAGGCCTTCGGGCGCGAGGTTCGCGCCAGGGCGCAGGCCGAAGGCAGCAACGGCAAGGCCCGCTCGCGCATCATCGCCAACGGCAGCATTGCCCTGGCGGACCTTGCCACCTGGCTTGGCGTCACCCAGCCGCTGCCCGCCTCGGGCAACCTACCCTACAGCCTGAACCTGAGCCTGGATGGCAAGGACAGCCAGCTGCGCATCGACTCCAATCTCAAGGGGTTGGCGGTCGATCTGCCCGCTCCGTTCGGCAAGACCGCCGATGACAGTCGCGACACCAGCTGGCGCATGACCCTGGACGGCGACGAGCGGCGCTACTGGCTCGACTACGCCGGGTTGGCCAGCCTGGCCCTGGCGGCCCCCGTGGGCAAACTGGACGACGCGCGTGGCGACCTGATGCTGGGTGGCGGGGCGGCCACCCTGCCGGGGAACAAGGGCCTGCGCGTCCGTGGCCGCGTCCCGGAACTGGACACGACGCCCTGGCTGGCGCTGGCCAAGCAATACGCACCCAGGGATGGCGCCGAGAAGGCCCGCATGCTGCGCAGCGCCAACCTGGAGATCGGCCGGTTCCAGGGTTTTGGCATGAACCTGGAGAACCTCAAGGTGAATCTGGAGCGCTCCTCCAGCGGTTGGAACCTCGGCCTGGACAGCGCCCTGATGCAGGGCACCGTGGCGATGGCCGATGCCAAGGACGCGCCGATCTCCATCCATTTGAAGCAGGTGCGCCTGCCCGAACCGCCGGAGAATGAAGCCGAGGCCGATGCCAGGCCCGATCCGCTGGCGGGCGTCGACCCGCGCCAGGTGCCGGCGCTGGACCTGCGTATCGATCAGGTCGTGCTGGGTAATTCGCCGCTGGGCGCCTGGTCCTTCAAGGCGCGGCCCAATGCCAAGGGGCTGGGTTTCAGCGACCTGGATCTCGATCTGCGGGGCTTGAAGGTCACCGGTTCGGCCGGCTGGGAAGGTACCGCCGAAAGCAGCGCCTCCTGGTACAAGGGGCGGATGGAAGGCAAGAACCTGGCGGATGTGCTCAAGGCCTGGAACTTCGCACCTTCGGCCACCAGTGAGCGCTTCCGCCTGGACGCCGACGGGCGCTGGCCGGGGTCGCCGGCCTGGGCCAGCATCAAGCGTTACTCCGGCTCCCTGGATGCCAGCCTGAACAATGGGCAGTTCGTGGAAGTCGAGGGCGGTGCCCAGGCCCTGCGGGTGTTCGGCCTGCTCAACTTCAATTCCATCGGCCGCCGCCTGCGCCTGGACTTCTCCGACCTGCTGGGCAAGGGGCTGGCCTACGATCGGGTCAAGGGATTGCTGGTGGGGAGCGATGGGCGCTTCGTCACTCGCAAGCCCATCACGCTGGAAGGTCCGTCCAGTGGCCTGGAGCTGGACGGCACCCTGGACCTCGCCGCCGATCGCATCGACGCCAAGTTGCTGGTAACCCTGCCGGTAACCAACAACCTGCCCCTGGCGGCGCTGATCGTCGGGGCGCCCGCCATCGGTGGCGCGCTGTTCGTGGTCGACAAGCTGCTGGGCGACAAGGTGGCGCGCTTCGCCAGTGTGCAATACAAGGTTGAAGGTTCGTGGAAGAACCCCAGGATCACCTTCGAAAAGCCATTTGAAAAGTCTCGTTGAAATGACCCTGTGGAAACGTCGCGAGCGAAGGTCAGGCGAAGCGAGAACAGCCAAAAAAGCGCAGTTTACGAGTTGTAAATGAGCATTTTGAGGCTGTTTTCAACGCAGCATCACCGAGCGCAGTAGTTTCCACATGGTCAGTAAAGCGAGCTTTCGCGGCTTGGGTTAGCATGCATCCCATGCCTTGTGCGGAGATTCCGATGTCCCTTGCCGTGATTCAGATGGTCAGCCAGGACGATGTCCTGGCCAACCTCGCCGATGCCCGGCGCTTGCTGGAGCAGGCCGCCGAAGGCGGCGCCCGCCTGGCGGTGCTGCCGGAGAACTTCGCGGCCATCGGCCGCCGCGACCTGGCCGACCTCGGTCGTGCCGAAGCCGAAGGCCGGGGACCGATCCTGCCTTGGCTGCGCCAGGCGGCCCGTGACCTGAAACTGTGGATAGTGGCAGGGACCTTGCCACTGCCGCCCGATGGACGGCCAGCGGACAAGGCCAACGCCTGTTCCCTGCTGATCGACGAGCACGGCGAACGGACTGCGCGCTACGACAAGATCCACCTGTTCGATGTGGACGTCGCCGACACGCGCGGTCGCTACCGCGAGTCGGATGATTATGCCCATGGCGCCCGGGTGGTGGTGGCGGACACCCCGGTGGGTCGCCTCGGCCTGACCGTCTGCTACGACCTGCGTTTTCCCGAACTCTATGGCGCCCTGCGCGAAGCCGGCGCCGAGCTGATCAGCGCGCCATCGGCCTTCACCGCCGTTACGGGGGCGGCCCACTGGCAGGTGCTGGTGCGGGCCCGCGCCATCGAAACCCAGTGCTACCTGCTGGCTGCGGGGCAGGGCGGGGTACATCCCGGTCCGCGTGAAACCTTCGGCCATTCGGCCATTGTCGATCCCTGGGGGCGGGTGCTGGCTGAGCAGCCCAGAGGTGAGGCCGTATTGCTCGCCCGGCGTGACGCCGATGAACAGGTGGCCATTCGCCAGCGCATGCCCGTGAGCACCCACAGAAGATTCATGACGCCGGCCGTTCCCGGGCCGGCGCGAACGGAGAAGTTATGAGCGACCTCTTGTTGTCCGTCAGCGAGCATCTGCTGGCGCCTGGTGATCTCAGTATCGAGCAGTTGCCGGAGATACTCGGTGAGCTGGCCGGCCCTGGCATCGATGCCGCCGACCTCTATTTCCAGGGGCAGATTTCCGAGTCCTGGGTGCTGGAAGACGGCATCGTCAAGGAAGGCAGCTTCAATCTCGACCAGGGAGTGGGCGTGCGCGCCCAGTCCGGCGAGAAGACCGGTTTCGCCTACAGCAATGCCATCACCGCTGATGCCCTGCGCCAGGCGGCGCGGGCTGCGCGCTCGATTTCCCGGGCGGGGCAGGAAGGCCGTGTGCAGGCATTCGCCAGTCCGCAGATCACCCGTCTCTACGATTCCGGCAGCCCGCTGGATGTGATCAGCCGTGCCGAGAAGGTCGAGCTGCTGAAGCAGGTCGATGCCGCCACCCGTGCGCTGGACCCGCGCATCAAGCAGGTCACCGTTAGCATGGCCGGTGTCTGGGAACGCATCCTGATCGCCGCCAGCGATGGCAGCCTGGGCGCCGATGTCCGTCCCCTGGTGCGCTTCAACGTCAGCGTCATCGTCGAGCAGAATGGTCGCCGCGAGCGTGGTGGCCACGGCGGTGGCGGGCGTACCGACTACCGCTATTTCCTCCAGGAAGACCGCGCCATGGGGTATGCCCGTGAGGCGTTGCGCCAGGCCCTGGTCAATCTGGAAGCCATTCCCGCGCCGGCCGGAACCCTGCCGGTGGTGATGGGCGCTGGCTGGTCCGGGGTGTTGCTGCACGAAGCGGTGGGCCATGGTCTGGAAGGCGACTTCAACCGCAAGGGCAGTTCGGCTTACAGCGGCCGTATCGGCGAGCGGGTCGCCTCCAGCCTTTGCACCATCGTGGATGACGGGACCCTGGCTTACCGCCGCGGCTCCCTCAGCGTCGATGACGAAGGCACCCCGACCCAGTGCACCACGCTGATCGAGAATGGCGTGCTCAAGGGGTACATGCAGGACAAACTCAATGCGCGCCTGATGAAGGTGGCGCGCACCGGCAACGGTCGTCGCGAGTCCTATGCGCACCTGCCGATGCCGCGCATGACCAACACCTACATGCTGGCCGGCAAGAGCGACCCGCAGGAAATCATCGCGTCGGTGGAGCGTGGCATCTACTGCGCGAACCTTGGTGGCGGCCAGGTGGACATCACCAGCGGCAAGTTCGTCTTCTCCACCAGCGAGGCGTACCTGATCGAGAATGGCAAGATCACGGCCCCGGTGAAAGGTGCGACCCTGATCGGCAACGGCCCCGAGGCCATGAGCCGGGTGTCCATGGTCGGCAACGACCTGGCGCTGGATAGCGGCGTGGGTACCTGCGGCAAGGACGGTCAGTCGGTGCCGGTCGGTGTGGGTCAGCCGACCCTCAAGATCGACGCGATTACCGTCGGTGGGACGGGGGCCTGATGGCGGCCCCCGGAAGGATCAACGCAAGCCGCGCTTGGCTTCGTCCAGGTCGCGGATGTATTTGAACACCTTGCGCGCAGCGGCCGGCGGTTTGTTGTGGGCCGCTTCGTGCTGGGCATGACGGATCAGGCCGCGCAGGTGCTGGCGGTCGGTATCCGGATAGTCGGCGACGAAGCTCTCCAGGGCGGCATCGCCACCTTCGATCAGGCGGTCACGCCAGCGCTCCAGGGCGTGGAAACGCTCGTTGTACTCGCGGGTGGAGCTGTCGAGCTGGTCGATCAGGCTGACGATGGCCTCGACGTCCTGCTCACGCATGAGCTTGCCGATGTACTGGATGTGCCGTTTGCGGGCGACGTGCGCCTTGTGCTTCGGCGCTTCGGCCAGGGCCTTTTGCAGGGCGTCGGTCAGCGGCAGCTTGGCCAGCACGTCGGCCTTGAAGGTGGTCAGGCGCTCACCGAGCTCCTGCAGGGCATGCAGCTCGCGTTTGACCTGGGATTTGCTCTTCTCTCCGGAGAAGTCGTCGTCGAAGAATTCAGACATGGGGGTGGTCCAGTTGGAAACGCCGCCATGATAACCAGTCGGGGCCGCGTTGTCCGGCCCGGCTGGCGCCGCCGGAGCGCGGTACGTGCGGCAAGGCGCCCGGTTGCGCCCGCCGCGTCGAGGAATTTTTGAGCTGGAGTGGCTATGAGTGAAGTAGAAGTGGTCGGCCCGGAAGCATTGCCGGAATTGCAGGCGCGGGTCGAACGCATCCTCGCCGAAGCCCGGCGCCAGGGCGCCAGTGCTTGTGAGGTGGCTGTTTCAGTGGAGCAGGGATTGTCCACCAGTGTTCGCCAGGGCGAGGTGGAAACAGTCGAATTCAACCGCGACCAGGGCTTCGGCATAACCCTGTATGTCGGCCAGCGCAAAGGCTCGGCCAGCACCTCGGCAAGCGGTGAGGATGCGATCCGCGAAACCGTGGCTGCGGCCCTGGCCATTGCGAAACATGCATCCGAAGACGAGTGCGCCGGCCTTGCCGATGCAGCCCTGATGGCCCGCGACCTGCCGGAACTCGACCTCTACCATCCCTGGGCGATCACCCCCGAGCAGGCCGTGGAGCAGGCGCTGATCTGCGAGGCGGCCGCGTTCGAGACCGACAAGCGCGTCAGCAAGGCGGACGGCACCACCCTCAATACCCATCAGGGTTGCCGGGTGTATGGCAACAGCCACGGTTTCGTCGGCGGTTACGCCAGCACCCGGCACAGTCTGAGCTGCGTGATGATCGCCGAGGCGCAGGGGCAGATGCAGCGTGACTACTGGTATGACGTCAGCCGCATTGGCAGCCAGCTTGCCGATCCGGCCAGCATCGGTCGCCGCGCTGCCGAACGTACCGCGGCTCGCCTGGGCGCGCGGCCAGTACCCACCTGCGAGGTACCGGTACTGTTCGCCGCGGAGCTTGCGACCGGACTGTTCGGCAGCTTCCTTGGAGCCATTTCCGGCGGCAACCTGTACCGCAAGTCCTCCTTCCTCGAAGGCGCCCTGGGCCAGCGGCTGTTCCCCGAGTGGCTGTCCATCGACGAGCGTCCGCATATCCCGCGCGCGATGGCCAGTGCGGCCTTCGACAACGATGGCCTGGCGACCTATGCCAAGCCCTTCGTCGAGAAAGGTGAACTGGTTTCCTACATCCTGGGCACCTACTCCGGGCGCAAGCTGGGGCTACCCAGCACGGCCAATGCAGGCGGCGTGCACAACCTCTTCGTCAGCCACGGCCAGGAAGACCAGGCAGCGCTGCTGCGGCGCATGGGCCGCGGCCTGCTGGTGACCGAGCTGATGGGGCAGGGGCTGAACATGGTCACTGGGGACTATTCCCGCGGTGCCGCCGGTTACTGGGTGGAGAATGGGGAGATCCAGTTCCCGGTCCAGGAAGTGACCATCGCCGGCAATCTCAAGGACATGTTCCGCCAGATCCTCGCTGTGGGCAGCGACCTGGAACTGCGCGGCAACATCCGAACCGGCTCGGTGCTCATCGAGAAGATGACGGTGGCCGGTAGCTGAGGTGGCCTGTTGCCAGAATTAAAAACGCGCCCTGATGGGCGCGTTTTTCGTTGGAGCAGATGACGGTCATTCACCTTCGTCGAACTTGTTGTTGATCAGGTCGATCAACGCATTCAGGGCGTCGTCGTCCTGATCGCCTTCGGTGTGCAGGTGAATGGGAGTGCCTTTGCCGGCTGCCAGCATCATCACGGCCATGATGCTCTTGCCGTCCACCAGGCTCTCGGGAGAGCGGCCCACGCGGATCTGGCAGGGGAAGCGACCGGCCACCCCAACGAACTTCGCCGCGGCCCGGGCGTGCAGGCCGAGCTTGTTGATGATGGTGATCTCGCAGGCTGGCATCGCGTTTCCAATCCTTCTAACTGAGGTCGCGGTGGCGAACCTGGACATTCTTCAAACTGGGTTTCAGCGCCGCACCCAGGCGCTCGGCGATGTAGACCGAACGATGGTGGCCCCCGGTGCAGCCAATGGCGATCGTGACGTAGGCGCGATTGCTGGCGGCAAAGCGCGGCAGCCACTTGCTCAGGTAGCCGAGGATATCCTGATACATCTCTTCGACATCAGGCTGCCCGGCAAGGTACTCGGCGACAGCCGGCGCGAGTCCCGAATGATCGCGCAGCTCAGGCTTCCAGTACGGGTTGGGCAGGCAGCGCACGTCGAACACCAGGTCGGCGTCCACCGGCATGCCACGCTTGAAGCCGAAGGATTCGATCAGGAATGCGGTGCCAGGTTCAGGCTGATTCAGCAGGCGCAGCTTGATGGTGTCGCGCAGCTGGTAAAGGTTGAGATGCGTGGTGTCGATCTTCAGGTCGGCGAGATCGGCAATGGGCGCCAACAGCACTTCCTCGTCCCGGATGGCTTCGGCCAGGGAGCGGTTGTCGTTGGTCAGCGGGTGGCGCCGGCGGGTTTCCGAAAAGCGCTTGAGCAGCGTGTCGTGGTCGGCATCGAGGTACAGCACATCGCACTTGATGTGGCGACTGCGGGCCTCGGTGAGCAACTCGGGAAAACGCTGCAGCTGGCTGGGCAGGTTCCGTGCGTCGATGGAGACAGCAACCTGGGGTTCCAGCAGCTCGGTGTGCAGCAGGGCCCGTTCGGCCAGTTCGGGAAGCAGGCCAGCGGGCAGGTTGTCGATGCAGTAGAAACCGTGGTCCTCGAGGACATCGAGGGCGGTACTCTTGCCCGACCCGGAGCGGCCGCTGACGATGATCAGGCGCATGGAGGAACCTTAACGCCCGCTCTGCACGTCCACTACCACCTGGTAGAGGCTGGTGCTGTCGGGCGCCTGGCGCAGGCGCTCGCGCACATCGCTGCGGTCGAGCATGCTGGCGATCTGGCGGAGCAGTTCAAGGTGTTCATCGGTGGCGGCTTCCGGGACCAGCAGCACGAAAAGCAGGTCAACCGGGGCGCCATCGATGGCGTCGAAATCGACTGGAGCATCAAGGCGCAGCACGGCGCTGATGGGCGACGTACAGCCAGTGAGGCGGCAGTGGGGAATGGCGATGCCGTTGCCGAAACCGGTGGAGCCGAGTTTCTCCCGGGCTACCAGGCTTTCGAAGATGTCCTGGTTGTCGAGGTCGGGAAGGTCGCGAGCGACCAGCTTGGCGATCTGTTCCAGTACACGTTTCTTGCTGCCGCCCGGCACGTTCACGAGGGAACGGCCGGGGGTCAGGATTTGCTCGAGTCGGATCATAGAGGAGGGGTCAGCGGGCGGTGGCACCCTGCTGGCGGTTCAATTGCTTTTCCTTGTGCTTGATCAGTTGGCGATCGAGCTTGTCGGTAAGCAGGTCGATGGCGGCGTACATGTCTTCATGCTCCGCGTTGGCAACGACTTCGCCGCCGGCGATGTGCAAAGTGGCTTCGATTTTCTGTTTGAGTTTTTCGACCTGCATGATCACCTGAACGTTGGTGATTCGGTCGAAGTGGCGCTCCAGACGGTCGAACTTCTCGACAACGTAGTTGCGCAGGGCGTCGGTCACATCCAGTTGATGTCCACTGATGTTGACTTGCATACCGCTTTCTCCTTATTGCCCGTGTATAAGAGACAGGCTAACGGGCCTGCCACCGGAACACTTTGGCGTGGGTCAATTTCCGCGTCACATCAGTCGCTTGCGTTCGCTGGAAGGGGCAATCCCAAGGGATTCGCGATACTTGGCTACTGTGCGACGGGCCACTTGAATGCCCTGTGCTTCCAGTAAACCAGCGATCTTGCTGTCGCTCAACGGCTTTTTCGGATTTTCCGCTGCGACCAGTTTCTTGATGATGGCGCGGATTGCGGTAGACGAACATTCACCGCCTTCGGAGGTGCTTACGTGGCTGGAGAAGAAGTACTTCAGCTCGTAGATTCCGCGGGGAGTGTGCATGTATTTCTGGGTAGTCACGCGCGAGATGGTGGACTCGTGCATGCCAACGGCTTCAGCGATGTCGTGCAGGACGAGAGGCTTCATCGCCTCGTCGCCGTATTCCAGGAAGCCGCGCTGGTGCTCGACGATTTGGGTGGCGACCTTCATTAGCGTCTCGTTGCGGCTCTGCAGGCTCTTGATGAACCAGCGCGCCTCCTGGAGCTGATTGCGCATGAAGGTGTTGTCCGCGCTGGAGTCGGCGCGCCGGACGAATCCGGCATAGTGCGGATTGACCCGCAGGCGCGGCACGGCCTCCTGGTTCAGTTCTACCAGCCAGCGTTCGTTGTGCTTGCGGACGATGACATCCGGTACCACGTATTCGGGTTCGCTGGCTTCGATCTGGGAACCGGGGCGCGGATTCAGCCCCTGGATCAGTTCGATGACCTGGCGCAGTTCGTCTTCCTTGACCTTCATGCGGCGCATCAGCTGGCTGTAGTCGCGGCTGCCGAGCAGGTCGAGGAAGTCACCAGCCAGACGCTGGGCCTCGACCAGCCAGCGAGTGCCTGGAGGCAGCTGGCGCAGTTGCAGGAGCAGGCACTCGCGCAGGTCGCGGGCAGCAACGCCAGCGGGTTCGAATTGCTGGATGCGATGCAGGACGACTTCGACTTCGTCCAGTTCGATACCGAGCTCCGGATCGAAGGCCTCGACTATCTCGGAGAGGGGCTCCTCAAGGTAGCCGTCGTTGTTGATGCAATCGATCAGGGTGACCGCGATCAGGCGGTCGGTGTCGGACATGGGCGCCAGGTTGAGTTGCCAGAGCAGGTGGCTCTGCAGGCTTTCGCCAACCGAAGTGCGGGACGTGAAGTCCCACTCGTCGTCATCGTTGCTCGGCAGGCTGCTGGCGCTGGTCTGGTAGACATCTTCCCAGGCCGTGTCGACGGGGAGTTCGCTGGGGATGCGCTCGTGCCACTCGCCATCTTCCATGGCTTCGGCATTGGTCTCGACGCTGGACTCCTGGAAACTGGATTCCTGGCTGCCGGAATTAGGCTGCTGGTCACCTTCGGCCATGGGGTCGGAGGTGTCGAAATCGTCGCCATCCTCCTGCCGCTCGAGCATCGGGTTGGACTCCAGCGCTTCCTGGATCTCCTGCTGGAGATCCAAGGTGGAGAGTTGGAGCAGGCGAATGGCCTGTTGCAGCTGCGGGGTCATCGTCAGCTGCTGGCCCATCTTGAGGACTAGCGATGGTTTCATGGCAGAGGGCTTAGCACCTTATTCGCCGGCGCTTGCGCGCCATCCACTACAGGGCGCCGCAGCGCCACCAGGAAGCAAATTATATGCCTGACCTTGAAGGATTTTCCTAGCCCGCGCAACCCGTCTTGTAGGCGTGGTTGCGGGAAACTACAGGCGGAACTCGTGGCCCAGGTAGACTTCCTTCACCAACTGGTTGGCCAGGATGGCTTCCGCATCACCTTCGGCGATCAGTTGTCCGTCACTGACAATGTAGGCGGTCTCGCAGATGTCCAGGGTCTCGCGGACGTTGTGGTCGGTGATGAGTACACCGATCCCCTTCGCCTTGAGGTGGTGGATGATCTGCTTGATGTCGCCCACGGAAATCGGGTCCACACCGGCGAAGGGTTCGTCCAGCAGGATGAATTTGGGGGCCGTGGCCAGCGCGCGGGCGATTTCCACGCGACGGCGCTCACCGCCCGACAGGCTCATGCCGAGGCTGTCACGGATGTGGCTGATATGGAATTCCTGCAGCAGGCTCTCCAGCTCCTTGCGGCGTGCGGAGCGATCGAGGTCCTTGCGGGTCTCGAGGATCGCCATGATGTTGTCCGCCACACTGAGCTTGCGGAAGATCGAGGCTTCCTGCGGCAGGTAGCCGATGCCGGCACGGGCGCGGCCGTGCATCGGCTGGTGGGTGACGTCCTGCTGGTCGATCAGGACGCGTCCCTGGTCGGCTTTGACCAGGCCCACGATCATGTAGAAGCAGGTGGTCTTGCCCGCGCCGTTGGGGCCGAGGAGGCCTACGATCTGACCGCTGTCGATGGACAGGCTGACGTCGCGGACCACCTGACGGCTCTTGTAGCTCTTGGCCAGGTGCTGGGCTTTGAGAGTCGCCATTACTGTGCTTTCTGCTCTTTCTTCTTCGGCTGGATGACCATGTCGATCCGCGGACGCGGAGTGGTCACGTTACCGCCGGTGGCGCGGCCTGCGTTGACGATCTGGCGCTGGGTGTCGTAGACGATCTTCTCGCCTTCGAAGGTGTTGCCTTCCTGTACGACCTTGGCCTGGTCGAGCAGAATGATGCGCTCGTTGGCGGCGAAGTACTGGATGGTCAGGCCGTAGGCCTTGACGATCTGCTTGTCGACTGCCGGCTTCTGCTCGTAGTACGCGGGCTTGCCGACCGAGGTGAAGACCTCGATATCGCCATTGGTGTCCTGGGTGATGGTAACGGTGTCGCCGGTGATCTTGAGGGTTCCCTGGGTGATCACGACGTTGCCGCGGTACACCGCGACGCCCTGCTTGTCATCGAGCTCGGCGCTGTCGGCTTGTACGCGAATCGGCTGGTCGCGGTCCGTGGGCAGTGCCCAGGCGGCGGCACTTCCGAGTGCGGTGCCCAGGCTGAGCAACAGGGGGAGGGTATTAACGAACCTCATGCTGGCCTCTTACGTTGGACTGCAGGAGCATCCTGCTGTCATTCAAGTACGCTTTCATTCCTTGTGCCGTGGTCACCCCATTGGCCGCTTCGATTCTAACGGCTTGCTGGGTCTGCGCATATTCCTGATCGGGGAACACGGTCAGCCGGCTGGTGGTCAGGATGGTCGGACGACCCTTGGCATCGGTGCGCGCCACCCGGACCTTCTCGATCAGTTCGACCTGCTTGCCCTCGGGACCCACTTCGCCGCGCTCGCTCTGCACGTGCCAGGGGAAGGCAGTGCCACGGTGCAGGAGCAGGTCGGGAGTGGTCAGCAGTGTGACATCAGTGGCCTTCATATGTTCGAGGCGCGTGGCAGTCAGCTCGTAATGGAGTTTGCCGTCCTCCTGGAACTGGGTGCTCTTGCCATTTTCGACATAGAAGTCGATGGCGTTGTCATTGCCCGTCGCGGTCGTGCGATCCATGAAGCTTTCGGGGCGGATGTTCCAGTAACCCAGGGCAATGAATAGCGCTGCAATAGGAATCAGGATGAGCGCCAGGCGGATGTTCTTCGGCATGTCGGACCTCAGAGGTAGGCGGCTTGGGCCGCTTCCAGGCTGCCCTGGGCGCGCAGGATGAGTTCGCAGAACTCACGGGCCGCGCCTTCGCCGCCGCGTGCCTGGGTAACGCCATGGGCGTGCTGGCGCACGAAGGCGTCGGCATTGGCCACCGCCATACCGAGGCCGACACGGCGGATCACCGGCAGGTCGGGCAGGTCGTCGCCCAGATAGGCGACCTGGTCATGGGTCAGGCCGAGTTCCGCAAGAAGGCCGTCGAGTACCACCAGCTTGTCTTCGCGGCCCTGGAACAGGTGCTGGATGCCGAGGTTCTGCGCGCGACGCTCGACCACCTCGGATTGGCGGCCGCTGATGATTGCAGTGCGTACACCAGCGTTCATCAGCATCTTGATGCCATGGCCATCGAGTGTGTTGAAGGTCTTGAATTCGCCGCCACCAGGCAGGAAGTAGAGGCGGCCATCGGTCAGTACGCCGTCGACATCGAATACGGCCAGGCGAACGGCCTTGGCGCGGGCGAGGAGTTCGTTGCTCATCAGATCACTCCGGCACGGGTCATGTCGTGGATGTGCAGGGCGCCGATGGGGCGGTCGTCTTCATCGACGACGACGAGCACGTTGATCTTGTGGTCGTCCATGATTTTCAGGGCTTCGGCGGCGAGCATGTCCGGGCGCACGGTCTTGCCATGGACGGTCATGACGTCATCGATGCTGGCCTGGCGCACGTCGACGCCCTTGTCCAGGGTGCGGCGCAGGTCCCCGTCGGTGAAGATGCCGGCGAGGTGGCCGTCGTCTTCCACCACCGCGGTCATGCCCAGGCCCTTGCGGGTCATTTCCAGCAGCGCTTCGCGCAGTGGAGTGCCGCGGGCGACTCTGGGGAGGCTGTCGCCACCATGCATGATGTTCTCCACTTTCAGCAGCAGGCGACGGCCAAGGGCTCCGCCCGGATGGGAGAAGGCGAAATCCTCGGCAGTGAAGCCGCGGGCTTCCAGCAGCGCGATAGCCAGCGCGTCGCCCAGCACCAGGGCCGCGGTGGTGGAGGAGGTGGGGGCCAGGTTCAGCGGGCAGGCTTCCTGGGCCACACGGGCATCCAGATTGGCCGCTGCGGCCTTGGCCAGCGGCGAATCCGGATTGCCGGTGAGACTGATCAGGGTGATGCCCAGGCGCTTGATCAGCGGCAGCAGGGTCACGATTTCGGCGGTGGAGCCGGAGTTGGACAGGGCCAGCACCACGTCCTCGCGGGTGATCATGCCCATGTCGCCATGGCTGGCTTCGGCCGGGTGTACGAAGAAGGACGGCGTGCCGGTGCTGGCCAGGGTGGCGGCAATCTTGTTGCCGACATGTCCGGACTTGCCCATGCCTACGACTACAACGCGTCCCTTGCAGGCCAGGATGAGCTCGCAGGCGCGAACGAAATCGGCGTCGATGCGCGGCAGAAGGGCATCGATCGCCTCGCGTTCGAGCTGGATAGTGCGTTGTGCGGACTTGATGAGATCGCTGGATTGGCTCATGGAAGGCGTGCAGTTGCCGAAGAAAAAGACAGCGATTATAGCGATAAAGGTGATTTAGCTCACGCGCCAATGCCGTGGATGCTGTCGCAAAGCTGAACAGACCCTGGAGCGGCCTTGGGAGGCGCATTGGCGCGGTGATATAGTTCGCGTCTTGTTCGGCCCGTCCTGGGCGGGGTGTCCTTCCGTTAGGGCGCGTCGTCTCTCAGGGAGGCTGTATCGCAAGGAGTCTAGATGAGCGCCGAAAACGCCTATGCCGTCGAGTTGAAGGGGGTGACCTTCAAGCGCGGCACGCGCAGCATTTTCCAAGATGTCGACATTCGTATCCCGCGCGGCAAGGTCACCGGCATCATGGGGCCTTCCGGTTGCGGGAAGACCACGTTGCTGCGCCTGATTGCGGCTCAACTCAAGCCCGCAAGCGGCGAAGTCTGGGTCAACGGCCAGAACCTGCCCAAGCTCTCCCGCGCCGACCTGTTCGACATGCGCAAGCAGTTCGGCGTGCTGTTCCAGAGCGGCGCGCTGTTCACCGATCTCGACGTGTTCGAGAACGTCGCTTTCCCCCTTCGGGTGCACACCAAGCTTCCCGAGGAAATGATTCGTGACATTGTCCTGATGAAGCTCCAGGCCGTCGGCCTGCGTGGCGCCATCGAGCTGATGCCGGATGAACTGTCCGGAGGCATGAAGCGTCGCGTCGCGCTGGCCCGCGCCATTGCCCTCGATCCGCAGATCCTGATGTACGACGAGCCGTTCGTCGGTCAGGACCCCATCGCCATGGGCGTGCTGGTGCGTCTGATCCGCCTTCTCAACGACGCCCTTGGCATCACCAGCATAGTGGTATCCCACGACCTGGCGGAAACCGCCAGCATCGCCGACTACATCTATGTGGTGGGTGATGCCCAGGTGCTGGGGCAGGGGACTCCGGACGAGCTGATGAATTCCGATAACCCGCGTATCCGCCAGTTCATGCAAGGCATTCCGGATGGTCCGGTGCCCTTCCATTTCCCGGCACCGGATTACCGCAAAGTCTTGCTGGGGGGGCGCTGATGCGCAAGAAATCCTTGCTCGAGCGCATTCGCCTGCTCGGGCGTTCCGGTCTGGACGTGGTGGAGGCGCTTGGGCGCTCCACGCTCTTCCTGATGCATGCCCTGTTCGGTCGCACCGGCGTCGGCCAGGGCTTCCACTTGCTGGTCAAGCAGCTCTACGCCGTCGGCGTGTTGTCGCTGGCGATCATCGTGGTGTCGGGCATATTCATCGGCATGGTGCTGGCCCTGCAGGGCTATAACATCCTGGTCGACTATGGTTCCGAACAGGCCGTGGGACAGATGGTTGCACTGACCCTGCTGCGCGAGCTCGGTCCGGTGGTAACCGGCCTGCTCTTCGCGGGCCGCGCGGGTTCTGCCCTGACCGCCGAAATCGGCAACATGAAGTCCACCGAGCAGCTCTCCAGCCTGGAGATGATCGGTGTCGATCCGCTCAAATACATCATTGCCCCGCGCCTCTGGGCGGGCTTCATCTCGATGCCGCTGCTGGCGATGATCTTCAGCGTGGTGGGCATCTGGGGGGGCGCCATGGTGGCCGTGGATTGGCTGGGAGTCTATGAGGGCTCTTTCTGGTCCAATATGCAGAGCAGTGTGCAATTCACCGAGGATGTGCTGAACGGCGTGGTCAAGAGCGTCGTCTTTGCCTTCGTCGTGACCTGGATCGCCGTGTTCCAGGGCTATGACTGCGAGCCGACCTCGGAAGGGATCAGCCGCGCTACGACTAAAACCGTGGTCTATGCCTCTCTGGCCGTGCTGGGGCTGGACTTCATCCTGACCGCCTTGATGTTTGGAGATTTCTGATGCAAATCCGCACCTTGGAGATTGGTGTCGGCCTGTTCCTCCTGGCCGGTATCCTGGCCTTGCTGCTTCTGGCCCTGCGGGTCAGCGGTCTGTCGTATGCCGCCAATGGCGATACCTACAAGCTTTATGCTCATTTCGACAATATTGCCGGTTTGACTGTCAGAGCGAAGGTAACCATGGCCGGTGTCACCATTGGCAAGGTCACGGCCATCGATCTTGATCGCGACAGCTATACCGGCCGCGTCACGATGGAAGTCGAGAAGCGCGTGGACAACCTGCCCGCCGACTCCACTGCTTCCATCCTCACGGCTGGTCTGCTGGGCGAGAAGTACGTCGGCATCAGCGTTGGTGGTGACGAAGAGCTGCTCAAGGATGGCGGTACCATCCGTGACACCCAGTCGGCCCTGGTGCTGGAAGACCTGATCGGCAAGTTCCTGCTGAACACGGTCAACAAAGAAAGCAAATGAGGATTCGAACGATGATGAAAGCCCTGCGAAACGGCCTGCTGGTGCTGCTGGCGGCACTGCCCCTGTTTGCCACTGCCGCGCCGAGCGCGCACGACGTGGTAAAGCAGACGACCGACCAGCTGCTCGCTGACCTCAAGGCCAACAAGCAGCAGTATCGCAGCGACCCGAACGCGTTCTATGACGCCCTGAACAGCATCCTTGGTCCGGTGGTGGATGCCGACGGCATCTCCCGCAGCATCATGACAGTGAAGTACTCACGCAAGGCTACGCCCGAACAGATGACGCGCTTCCAGGAGAACTTCAAGCGCAGCCTGATCCAGTTCTACGGCAATGCCCTGCTGGAGTACGACAACCAGGAAATCCGCGTGCTGCCGGCCAAGCAGGAAGACCCCGAGCGCACCAGCATCGGCATGGAGGTCAAGGGTAGCAACGGCGCCATCTACCCCGTCTCCTACACCATGGTGAACATCAACGGGCAGTGGATGCTGCGCAACGTGATCATCAACGGCATCAACATCGGCAAGCTGTTCCGTGACCAGTTCGCCGACACCATGCAGCGCAATGGCAACGACCTCGACAAGACCATCAATGGTTGGTCTGAAGTGGTTGCCAAGGCCAAGGAATCCGAAGAAGCCAAGAAGGCAGGCGGCCAATGAGTGACGCCCGTATCGAGCAGGCCGCTCCGGGCGAGCTGCGCCTGGTCGGAGTGCTCGACTACAGCACCGGACCGCAACTGCGTGAGAAGGGTGGACAGCTGATCCGTGCGAGCAACGGCGAGGCTCTGCTGCTGGACTGCTCCGCAGTGGAGAAGACCAGCAGCGTCGGGTTGGCCCTGCTGCTGGCTTTCCTGCGCGACGCCGAAGCCGCCGGCAAGGCGGTGAAGGTGCGTGGAATGCCCGAAGACATGCGGCAGATCGCCGAAGTCTCCGGTGTGACCGAGCTCCTGCCCATCGAGGCCTGAGCCGGTCCAACGGCCCTCCGTCAGGCCCCGCGTACGCGGGGTTCGCAGGCGGAGGGCTTTTTTGTATCATGGCCGACCCGCGCGCGTTGGGCGCCGATTGAGGTTGAGCATGCAGGCCGTAGAAGTGAAAAGCCTCCTGGAGGCAAAACTGCCAGGTACCCAGGTGGAAGTTGAAGGGGAAGGCTGCAATTTCCAGCTGAACCTGATCAGCGATGAGCTGGCCGGCCTGAGCCCGGTGAAGCGTCAGCAGCAGGTATACGCCCACCTGAACGCCTGGATCGCCGATGGCAGCATCCATGCCGTCACCATGAAATTCTTCAGCCGGGCCGACTGGGCCGGGCGTTCCTGAGCCCAGCTTCCGAGAGAGCAATGGACAAACTGATTATTACCGGCGGTCAACGCCTCGATGGCGAGATCCGCATTTCCGGCGCCAAGAACTCCGCGCTGCCGATCCTGGCCGCTACGCTGCTGGCCGACACTCCGGTCACCGTGGCCAACCTGCCGCACCTGCACGACATCACCACCATGATCGAGCTTTTCGGTCGCATGGGCGTGCAGCCTGTGATCGACGAGAAGCTGGCCGTCGAAGTCGACGCCAGCAGCATCAAGACCCTGGTCGCGCCTTACGAGCTGGTCAAGACCATGCGCGCCTCCATCCTGGTGCTGGGCCCCATGGTCGCCCGCTTCGGTGAAGCCGAAGTGGCTCTGCCCGGCGGCTGCGCCATTGGCTCCCGCCCTGTGGACCTGCACATCCGTGGCCTGGAGGCCATGGGTGCGAAGATCGACGTCGAGGGTGGCTACATCAAGGCCCGCGCCCCGGCCGGTGGTCTGCGTGGCGCCAACTTCTTCTTCGATACCGTCAGCGTGACCGGTACCGAGAACATCATGATGGCCGCTGCCCTGGCCAACGGTCGCACTGTGCTGCAGAACGCCGCCCGCGAGCCGGAAGTGGTCGACCTGGCCAACTGCCTGAATGCCATGGGCGCGCAGATCCAGGGTGCCGGTACCGACACCATCACCATCGACGGTGTGAAGCGTCTTGGTGGTGCCCGCTACAACGTGATGCCCGACCGTATCGAAACCGGTACCTACCTGGTAGCCGCGGCCGCCACCGGTGGCCGCGTCAAACTCAAGGACACCGATCCGACCATCCTCGAGGCCGTGCTGCAGAAGCTGGAAGAGGCCGGTGCCCATATCAACACGGGCAACAACTGGATCGAGCTGGACATGAAGGGCAATCGCCCGAAGGCAGTCAACGTGCGCACTGCGCCGTACCCTGCATTCCCCACCGATATGCAGGCCCAGTTCATTTCCATGAACGCCGTGGCCGAAGGCACCGGTGCCGTGATCGAGACCGTGTTCGAGAACCGCTTCATGCACGTCTATGAAATGAACCGCATGGGCGCGCAGATCCTGGTTGAAGGCAATACCGCCATCGTCACCGGCGTTCCGAAGCTCAAGGGTGCACCGGTCATGGCCACCGACCTGCGGGCTTCCGCCAGCCTGGTGATCGCCGGCCTGGTGGCCGAGGGCGATACCCTGATCGACCGCATCTACCACATCGACCGTGGTTACGAGTGCATCGAAGAAAAACTGCAGTTGCTCGGCGCCAAGATCCGCCGCGTGCCGGGTTAGGTCGCCTTGCTGGCCGGCCCCGATCGGGGCCGGTCGTAGCGACCGCGCAACAGGCCCCAAGGGGCCGTAGCCAAGGAAAACCAGTTTCATGCTCACCATCGCGCTGTCCAAGGGCCGCATTCTCGACGATACCCTGCCGTTGCTCGCCGAAGCCGGCATCGTGCCCACCGAGAATCCGGACAAGAGCCGCAAGCTGATCATCCCCACTACCCAGGAGGATGTGCGCCTGCTCATCGTGCGTGCCACTGACGTGCCGACCTACGTCGAGCATGGCGCGGCCGATCTCGGCGTTGCCGGCAAGGACGTGCTGATGGAGTACGGTGGCCAGGGCCTGTACGAGCCCCTGGACCTCAGGATCGCCTGCTGCAAACTGATGACTGCCGGAGCCATCGGCGCGCCCGAACCCAAGGGCCGCCTGCGTGTCGCCACCAAGTTCGTCAACGTTGCCAAGCGCTACTACGCCGAACAGGGCCGCCAGGTCGACGTGATCAAGCTGTACGGCTCGATGGAACTGGCGCCTCTGGTTGGACTGGCCGACAAGATCATCGACGTCGTCGACACCGGCAACACCCTGCGCGCCAACGGCCTGGAACCCCAGGAACTGATCGCCACCATCAGCTCGCGCCTGATCGTCAACAAGGCATCGATGAAGATGCAGCACGCGCGCATCCAGGCGCTGATCGAAGTGCTGCGCAACGCCGTCGAATCCCGACACCAAAGCTGACACCTGAGTGCGGCCCTGCGCCGCACGCGCCTATCCGTGTCATAGCCAATATTCTCGGGTGCCCGCACGGTGGGCTTGCTACTCTAGCGGCGCCCGAGCAATTGCCATTCATGAGGCCCGCTATGACTGCTCCAATCGCCATCCGCCGACTCAACGCCGCTGATCCGGATTTCGCGCGACACCTGGATCATCTGCTGAGCTGGGAAAGCGTGTCCGACGAAGCGGTCAACCAGCGTGTCCTCGACATCATCCAGGCCGTTCGCGAGCGCGGCGATGCCGCGGTTGTCGAGTTCACCCAGCGCTTCGATGGCGTGCAGGCGACCTCCATGGCCGACCTGATCCTGCCGCGTGAGCGCCTGGAACTGGCCCTGACCCGCATCACCGCAGAGCAGCGCAAGGCGCTGGAAACCGCCGCAGCTCGCGTACGCAGCTACCACGAAAAGCAGAAGCAGGATTCATGGACCTACACCGAAGCCGACGGCACCGTGCTGGGTCAGCAGGTCACCCCGCTGGATCGCGCCGGTCTTTACGTGCCCGGTGGCAAGGCGTCCTATCCGTCGTCCGTGCTGATGAACGCGATTCCCGCCAAGGTCGCCGGCGTCGCCGAAGTGGTGATGGTGGTGCCGACGCCGCGTGGCGAGATCAACGAAATCGTCCTGGCTGCCGCCTGCGTGGCTGGCGTTGACCGCGTCTTCACCATCGGTGGCGCCCAGGCCGTGGCCGCATTGGCCTACGGCACCGAGAGCGTGCCCCAGGTGGACAAGATCGTCGGCCCGGGCAACATCTACGTCGCCACTGCCAAGCGCCATGTCTTCGGCCAGGTCGGTATCGACATGATCGCCGGCCCTTCGGAGATCCTCGTGGTCTGCGACGGCGGTACCGATCCGGACTGGATCGCCATGGACCTGTTCTCCCAGGCCGAGCACGACGAGGACGCCCAGGCCATCCTGGTCAGCCCCGACGCCGCATTCCTCGACAAGGTGGCCGCCAGCATCGACAAGCTGTTGCCGACCATGGAGCGTGCCGAGATCATTCGTACCTCGCTGCAGAACCGTGGTGCGTTGATCCTGGTGGCCGATCAGGCCCAGGCCTGCCAGGTGGCCAATCGCATCGCCCCCGAACACCTGGAGCTGTCCGTCGCCGATCCGCAGGCCTGGCTGCCGCACATTCGTCACGCGGGCGCCATTTTCATGGGCCGTTACACCGCCGAGGCACTGGGCGACTACTGCGCCGGCCCGAACCACGTGCTACCGACTTCCGGTACTGCACGCTTCTCGTCGCCGCTGGGTGTGTATGACTTCCAGAAGCGTTCGTCGATCATCTTCTGCTCGGCCGACGGCGCGTCCGAACTGGGCAAGACCGCGTCCGTCCTGGCGCGTGGCGAGTCCCTGACCGCCCACGCGCGCAGCGCCGAGTACCGCATCGCTTCTAACAAAGGGCAGGGGGAGTGAGCATGAGCAAGTTCTGGAGTCCCTTCGTCAAGGACCTGGTGCCCTACGTTCCGGGCGAGCAGCCCAAGCTGGCGAAGCTGGTCAAGCTGAACACCAACGAGAACCCCTATGGCCCGTCGCCCAAGGCGATCGCGGCCATGCAGGCGGAAGTCGGCGACAACCTGCGTCTCTACCCGGACCCCAACAGCGACCGCCTGAAGCAAGCGGTGGCCGACTACTACGGCGTGCAGACGAACCAGGTGTTCGTCGGCAATGGTTCGGACGAGGTCCTGGCCCACGCATTCCACGGGCTGTTCCAGCACGGCAAGCCGCTGCTGTTCCCGGACGTGACCTACAGCTTCTATCCGGTTTACTGCGGTCTCTACGGCATCCCTTTCGAGGCGCTGCCGCTGGACGAGCAGTTCCAGATCCGCGTCGAAGATTATCTGCGTCCCAATGGCGGCATCATCTTCCCCAATCCCAACGCGCCCACGGGCTGCCTGCTGGCGCTGGAGGCCATCGAGCGTCTGCTCAAGGCCAATCCGGATACGGTGGTGGTGGTGGATGAGGCCTACATCGACTTCGGGGGTGAAACCGCCATCAGTCTGGTGGACCGCTATCCGAACCTGCTGGTCACCCAGACGCTGTCCAAGTCCCGCTCCCTGGCGGGATTGCGTGTCGGCCTGGCAGTAGGGCATCCCGACCTCATCGAGGCGCTGGAGCGGATCAAGAACAGCTTCAACTCCTACCCGCTGGACCGCATGGCCATCGTTGGCGCCGCAGTTGCGTTCGAGGACAAGGCCTACTTCGAGGAAACCTGCCGCAAGGTGATCGGCAGCCGCGAGCAGTTGGTGGCCGAACTGGGCAAGCTGGGCTTCGAAGTACTGCCGTCGGCAGCCAACTTCGTCTTCGCCCGCCACCCGCAGAAGGACGCCGCCGGCATCGCCGCAGGGTTGCGTGAGCAGGGCGTGATCGTTCGTCACTTCAAGCAGGAGCGTATTGCCCAGTTCCTTCGCATCACCATCGGCACGCCGGAGCAGAACCAGGCACTGCTGGATGCCCTCGGCTCGCTCTGAGCCGCAGGGAAATGAAAGAAGCCGAGCGCGGGTCACCGCCTCGGCTTTTTTCTTGCGCGCTTACTCGTGGTGGGGCGCGCCGAGGAAGGTCAACGAACTGAACAGGCCTTGCTGTTTGACGTCGGGATCGTTCGGCGTATCCAGGGTCACCTGGGCAGCGATGATGTTCAGTCCGGCATTGCGCACCATGACCTGAGCGCGGCCCTCGGCATCGGTCTTCGCACTGACGGCATCAGGCTCGCCACGATAGTCGCCAATCAACTCGATACCGGCAACCGGCTTGCCATCGAGCAGGACCTTTACCGGCAACGGCTTGCCCGGCCCGACTTCCAGGGGATCGACTTCTGGCACGATAGCCAGGCGAATGCGCCTGATCTCCGGCAATTGGGCGCCGCGCTGATAGAAGGCCAGGCTGTACTTCCAGGTATGAATGGAGGCGACCGCGCCGGGTACCTGTCTTTGGCCCAGGTTGATCCACTGCTTGTCGGCGGTTTGCGACCAGGGGCCGTTGTCCAGGGCTACGGCCAGGGTCGCCGCGGCTTTCAGGGGTTTGAGTCGGGCATGGTCCGTGAGGCGCTCGACGGTTACCGGGATCATCCGGCCCTGTTCGTCGAAGGCCCAGGCGCCGCTGACTTTCTCCGCCTTGAAGGCGTCGTCTTCGGCACCATGGCCGTAGATCACCTCGATGTTGCCGCGTCGTTGTTCGGTCCACAGGCCATGGGCCTGCACGTTGCCGGTGAGGAGGGCGGCGAGGATGGGGGTGACGAGGAAGCGCTTATCCAGTCGCATGGAGGTTCCTTTTCAGAGGTCGAGGGTGAGGCTGAGGTTGAAGTTGCGGGGCTCGCCCGGCATGACCCAGACGCTGTTGTAGGAGCGTTCGTAGTACTTGCGGTCGAAGAGGTTGTTGATGTTCAGGCCGACCCTTACCCGCTCGCTGGCCTTGTAGTGGGCGAGCAGGTCGACGGTGCTGTAAGCGGGTAGTTCGAACTGGCTGCCGGCCTGCCCGGAGCGGTCACCGACATGGTTGAAGGCGGCACCGACATCCGAGCCGCGAAGGTGCCCGTCCTGGAATTCGTAGACGGCGAGCAGGCTGCCGCTGTGCTTTGGTATGCCAAGCAGTCGGCTGCCTTCGGGGAGGACGTTGTCCCTGGTGACTTCTGCGTCGATGTAGGCGTAGGCGCCGATGATTCGCAGGGCTTCGGTCAACTGGCCGCTGACCTGCAGATCCAGGCCCTGGCTTCGTGCCCGGCCGGCGGCGATGTTCTGCCCCGGCTCGTTCGGGTCTGCGGTCAGCACGTTTTCCTTGTCGATGTGGAAGAGTGCGACCGTGGTCCCGAGACGGCCTTCCAGCAGGTCGAGCTTGAGACCGGCTTCCTTGCCCAGTCCTTTCTCGGGTTCGAATACGGTGCCCTGGCTGCCAATGGTGTTGGGTTTGACCGAAGTGGCCGCGTTGGCGAACAGGCCGATCTCCGGTGTCAGTTGGTAGAGCAGGCCGCTGCGCAGGGTCAAGCTGTCCTTGTGCTGGTCGTTTCGGACGCTGGTGGTGCGATTCTGTGCGGACTGTTCGAAATGCTCGAAGCGCGCGCCGATCAGCCCCTTCCATCCGCCACCGAAGTCGATCTGATCCTGCAGGTTCAGCGCGTGGCTTTCCACCTGCTCGAAGAAGTCGTTGGGATTGACCAGTGCCGGCTTCGGCTTGCCGTACACCGGGTTGTAGATGTCCTGCCCGTAGTCCAGGGAAGCGAGGCTCTGTGGATATTTCTGGCTGTTGCGGTAGTTCTCGTACTCCAGTCCGGCGAGGGTCTGGTGCAGCCAGCTGCCAGTCTCGAACAGGCCATGCAGCTCCAGCTGGGTAATGCTGTCGTTCCACTCGAAGTCACGCTGCCGGTAGAAGCGGCTGACCTGATTGCCGATCAGCCGCGACGCTTCCGTGGCGTCGCCTTGCAGGTGTCCCTGGGCGTAGTGGTTGGCCAGGCGGATCTTCCATGTCTCGTCGAGATGGTGTTCGAGGCTGGCCTGGAACATCTGGTTGCGGTTGCGGATATCGCCGTCGTCGGGCTCGCCAAGGAAGGTGGAACGCTTGACTGCGCCCATTTCGCCGTTGACCGCGGGAATGCCGCGATCGAACACCGAGTCGTGCTGGACGAACTCGGTTTCCAGCAGCAGGCGGGTATCGGGGCTGGCTTGCCAGCTCAGCGACGGGCTGACGACCAGGCGCTGATTGCCGATATGGTCGCGGAAACTGCCGTTGTCCTCCGTTGCCAGGTTGATGCGCGAAAGCAGCCTGTCCTCCCCGCCGAGCGGAGCGTTGACATCCAGGCTGGCGCGATAGCGATCCCAGCTTCCCGCGCTGGCCTTGAAACGGGAGAAGGTTTCGGCCTGGGGCTTCTTGGTGACGATGTTCACCGTGCCGCCCGGATCGCCACGGCCGTAAAGGCTGGCGGCAGGCCCCTTGAGCACTTCGATGCGCTCGATGCCGGAAGCGTCCGGTGAGCTGTAGCTGCCGCGATTGATGGCAAAGCCATTCTTGTACAGCTCGCCGGTGGTGAAGCCGCGAATGCTGTAGGAGAGGAAGGTCAACCCGCCGAAGTTGTTCTGTCGCGATACGCCGCCGGCAAAATCCAGCGCGCGATCGAGGCGGGTGGTATCCAGGTCATCCAGCACCTGTGCCGGAATCACACTGATAGCCTGGGGAATGTCGCGGATATCGGTATCGGTACGGGTGGCGCTGGCCGAACGGGTGGCGCGATAGCCTTGTACCGGGCCGTCGGCGCTTTCCTGGCGGCGGCTGTCGATCTGGATCTCGTCCAGCAGCAGCGGGAGGGCGGTTTCGGCGGCAGTGGCTTCACCCAGGAGGCTCAACAGCAGTCCGGTGGCGGGCGCAAGGTGACGGTGAGGCATCGAATGAACTCTAAATATGTAATAACATAACATTTTGCAAGGTGAGAATAGTTCCTGTCCAGTGTCGGAATGATCCTGCGTCAGAGTGCGGAAACGAAAACGGCGCCCGAAGGCGCCGTTTCTTGCTGATCAGCTGCCGCCGTTGCTGCTCGGTGGCGGGCGGACGCCGACTTCGGCGGTCAGTTCCAGTTCCTGGCCGTTGCGCATCACCTGGATGCTGACCTTCTCGCCCGGGCGCGTACGGGCCACCTGGTTCATCGAGCGGCGGCCATCGCCAGCCGGTTCGCCATCGATGCTGAGAATGATGTCGCCGGGCTGCAGGGTGGCGCGCTGGGCCGGGCTGTCGCGGTAGATGCCGGCCACCACGATGCCGGGGCGGCCTTCAAGGCCGAAGGACTCGGCCAGTTCCGGGGTCAGTGGCTGGACTTCGATCCCGAGCCAGCCGCGAATCACCTGGCCGTGCTCGATGATGGCCTTCATCACCTCCAGGGCCAGTTTGACCGGGATGGCGAAGCCGATGCCCTGGGAGCCGCCGGACTTGGAGAAGATCGCGGTGTTGATGCCGATCAGGTTGCCACTGGCGTCGACCAGGGCGCCGCCGGAGTTGCCGGGGTTGATCGCGGCGTCGGTCTGGATGAAGTCTTCGTAGGTGTTCAGGCCCAGTTGGTTGCGGCCGGTGGCGCTGATGATGCCCATGGTCACGGTCTGGCCCACGCCGAAGGGGTTGCCGATGGCGAGCGCGACATCGCCTATGCGGATGTTGTCCGAGCGGCCGAGGGTGATGGGCGGCAGGTCCTTGAGGTCGATCTTCAGCACCGCCAGGTCGGTCTCCGGGTCGCTGCCTACCAGGCGCGCCAGGGTTTCGCGTCCGTCCTTGAGGGCGACCACGATCTGGTCGGCGCCGGCGGTCACATGGTTGTTGGTCAGCAGGTAGCCTTCCGGGCTCATGATCACCGCTGAACCCAGGCTGGATTCCATGCGCCGCTGGCGGGGCAGGTTGTCGCCGAAGAAGCGGCGGAACTGCGGGTCCTCGAACAGAGGGTGAGTCGGCTTGGTCACCATCTTGGTGGTGTAGAGGTTGGCCACGGCCGGCGATGCACTGGTCACGGCGTCGGCATAGGAGTCCGGGCCCTGGCGCGTGAAGTTGAACTTGGGGGCTTCCTGCAGATGTACTTCCTGGCGGGGCATGCCGACCCATTCCGGATATTGCTGGATGATCAGCAGTGCCACGAGCACGCCGACAATCAGGGGCCAGCTGAGAAATCGCAGGGCCTTGAGCATCGAAGGAGAATCCTGAGGGTTGCGGGGGGCAGGGGTGCCCCTTAAGGTGGCGCCATTATACGAGGGCGTCCGTTAAAAACGAGTCGTCCGCAACAGCTTGTGAGGAATGCCATGGCCATTGCCCTGAACACTCTGGTGGAAGAAGCGGATCGCTATCTGAACGCTTCGCGCATCCAGGATTACTGCCCCAACGGCCTGCAGGTCGAGGGCCGTCCCCAGGTCAGCCGGATCGTCACTGGCGTCACCGCCAGCCAGGCGCTGCTGGACGCAGCGGTGGAGGCCGAGGCGGATGTGGTGCTGGTGCACCACGGATACTTCTGGAAGGGCGAGAACCCCTGTGTGGTGGGTATGAAGCAGCGCCGGCTGAAGGCCCTGCTTGCCAACGACATCAGCCTGCTGGCCTACCACCTGCCGCTGGACCTGCATCCGGAAGTGGGCAACAACGTCCAGTTGGCGCGTCAGCTGGACATCATCGTCGAAGGCCCGCTGGAGCCGGATAACCCCCGGACCGTCGGGCTGATCGGTTCCCTGGCCGAACCCATGACCGCCCGCGACTTCGCCCGCCGTGTACGCGAGGTGCTCGGGCGCGAGCCCCTGCTGGTGGAGGGTGATCGCATGATCAGCCGCATCGGCTGGTGCACCGGCGGCGGTCAGGGCTATATCGATCAGGCGATTGCTGCGGGTGTCGATGCCTATCTCACTGGCGAAGTCTCCGAACAGACCGTGCACAGTGCTCGGGAGAACGGTGTCAGCTTCATCGCCGCCGGCCACCATGCCACCGAGCGCTATGGTGTGCAGGCGCTGGGCGACTACCTGGCCAAGCGCTTCGCCATCGAGCACCTGTTCATCGACTGCGCCAATCCCGCCTGAGTTCGTAGGGCAGAGAAAAAAGGCCGGCTCAGTGAGCCGGCCGTTTTTCATCGGGAACCGTGACGTTGCCTCTCTACTGCCTTGCCCAGTTCCCACACAGCCATGGCGTAATGTGTGCTGTGGTTATAGCGGGTGATCACGTAGAAGTTCGGAAGGCCATACCAGTACTGGTAGGTGTTGCCCATGTCCAGGCGCAGCAGACTGGTGCTTTGGTGATTGCCCAACGAGCTCTGCGGCCGGAGCCCGGCTGCAGTCAGCACACTGATCGGATACTGGGTCGCGAAACCGTTTTCCAGCGAGCGCGCCTGGCCGGTGGCGCGCACGGCCACGGTGTCGCCGGTGACCCAGCCATGCTGCTTGAAGTAGTTGGCCACGCTGCCGATGGCATCGCGGGGGTTCCACAGGTCCCGTTGTCCGTTGCCATCGAAGTCCACGGCATATCTGGTGAAGGACGAGGGCATGAACTGTCCGTAGCCCATCGCGCCGGCATAGGAGCCGCGTAGCGACAGTGGGTCGTCACCTTCATTACGCGCTTGCAGAAGAAATTGCTCCAGTTCACCGCTGAAGAACTCGGCGCGGCGAGGGTAGGAGAAGGAAAGGGTAGCCAGCGCGTCGATGATCCGCGTCTTGCCCATTACGCGTCCCCAACGGGTCTCCACACCGATGATGCCGACAATGATTTCCGGCGGTACGCCATAGGTGCGGAAGGCGCGTTGCAGATCAGCTTCGTACTGGTCCCAGAACAGCACGCCGTTGCGCACGTTGCCCGGCGTGATGAATTTCTTCCGGTAGCGTAGCCAGGCGCCGTTGGGGCCGCTGGGCGGTGTATAGGAGGGCGCCTGGCGGTCCATCAGGCGGATCACCCAGTCAAGTTCGCGGGTTTGGGCGAGCAGGTCTTGCAGGTGCTGGCGATTGAAGGCGTGCTGGCTGACCATGCGATCGATGAAGCGCTGGGCGCTGACGTTGCCGGCGAAGTCGCCGCGTAGCGGCGTGATCGGTTGCACCGAGCCGAATGTCGGGTGGGCGCTGGGGGAGGTGAGTGTCGGTTGCTTTGGCTTCTGGACCGGTTGCAGGACGGGAGCTGGTTTGCTGCTGCATGCGGAGATCAGGACGAGCAAAGGCAGGGCGAAGGCAACTCGGCGCATGGGGAGTCTTTCGGGGCAGGAAAATGTGCTGGCTATGCTAACGCAGGGCTGAACGGTTACAAGTCGCGGAGTGGGTAAACATCGCCGGCATTGTCGTGCTCCTGGCAGAGGTCCGAGGAGGGAGCGAGTCGCCGATCGGCCTCACCCTCCGAGGCTGCATGGTGGCCCGGGAGGGTGGCCCTGGCAGCTTCACTGCCAGCGAATTCGTACGGCTATATAAGTATATTTTTTCGGTATAACCCGCCCCCCTGTTAGAGCCTTGCGCTGTGTTAGAGTGCCCGCTCGTCCACGGCCCGCCGGCCGTCGTATCAGAAAGACCTTCGTGAGTAGCCATGCTCGATAAACTGACGCACCTGAAACAGCTGGAGGCGGAGAGCATCCACATCATTCGTGAAGTGGCCGCCGAATTCGACAACCCGGTGATGCTCTATTCCATCGGTAAAGACTCCGCCGTCATGCTGCACCTGGCGCGCAAGGCGTTCTTCCCTGGCAAGCTGCCCTTCCCGGTCATGCACGTCGACACCCGGTGGAAGTTCCAGGAGATGTACCAGTTCCGCGACAAGATGGTCGCCGAGATGGGCCTGGACCTGATCACTCACGTGAACCCGGAAGGCGTTGCACAGGGCATCAACCCCTTCACCCACGGCAGCGCGAAGCACACTGACGTGATGAAGACCGAGGGACTGAAGCAGGCGCTCGACAAGTACGGCTTCGATGCGGCCTTCGGCGGCGCTCGCCGCGACGAGGAGAAGTCCCGCGCCAAGGAGCGCGTGTATTCCTTCCGCGACAGCAAGCACCGCTGGGACCCGAAAAACCAGCGTCCCGAGCTGTGGAACGTCTACAACGGCAAGGTGAAGAAGGGCGAGTCGATCCGCGTCTTCCCGCTTTCCAACTGGACCGAGCTGGACATCTGGCAATACATCTATCTGGAACAGATCCCGATCGTCCCGCTGTACTTCGCCGCCGAGCGTGAAGTCATCGAGAAGAACGGTACGCTGATCATGATCGACGACGAGCGCATCCTCGAGCACCTCTCCGACGAAGAGAAAGCCCGCATCGAGAAGCGCATGGTGCGATTCCGCACCCTGGGCTGCTACCCGCTGACCGGCGCGGTGGAGTCCACGGCGACCACGTTGCCGGAAATCATCCAGGAAATGCTCCTGACCCGTACTTCCGAGCGCCAGGGCCGGGTCATCGACCACGACGCCGCCGGCTCGATGGAAGAGAAGAAACGTCAGGGCTATTTCTAAGGATTCCGCACCATGAGCCATCAATCCGATCTGATCAGCGAGGACATCCTCGCCTACCTGGCCCAGCACGAACGCAAGGAACTGCTGCGCTTCCTCACCTGCGGCAACGTCGACGACGGCAAGAGCACCCTGATCGGGCGCCTGCTGCACGACTCCAAGATGATCTACGAAGACCATCTGGAGGCCATCACCCGCGATTCGAAGAAAGTCGGCACCACCGGTGACGACGTCGACCTCGCGCTGCTGGTGGATGGCCTGCAGGCCGAGCGCGAACAGGGCATCACCATTGACGTGGCGTACCGCTACTTCAGCACCGCCAAGCGCAAGTTCATCATCGCCGACACCCCCGGCCATGAGCAGTACACCCGCAATATGGCCACCGGCGCGTCCACCTGCGACCTGGCCATCATCCTGATCGACGCCCGCTACGGCGTGCAGACCCAGACCCGTCGTCACAGCTTCATTGCGTCCTTGCTGGGCATCAAGCACATCGTCGTCGCGGTCAACAAGATGGACCTGATGGACTTCGATCAGTCCGTCTTCGAGAAGATCAAGGCCGACTACCTGCAGTTCGCCGAGCGCATCAAGCTGGCTCCGTCGTCGATCCATTTCGTGCCCATGTCGGCGCTCAAGGGCGATAACGTGGTCAATCGCAGCGAGCGCGCGCCGTGGTACGACGGCAAGCCGCTGATGGAAATCCTCGAAACCGTGGAAATCGCCGGTGACCGCAACGTCTCCGACATGCGCTTCCCGGTGCAGTACGTGAACCGTCCGAACCTGAACTTCCGCGGCTTCGCGGGCACTCTGGCCAGCGGCATCGTGCGCAAGGGTGATGAAGTGGTGGCTCTGCCTTCGGGCAAGGGCAGTCGGGTCAAGTCCATCGTCACCTATGAAGGCGAACTGGAGCAGGCCGGTCCGGGCCAGGCCATCACCCTGACCCTGGAAGACGAAATCGACGTCTCCCGCGGGGACATGCTGGTGCATGCCGACAACCGCCCGCTGATCACCGATGGTTTCGAAGCCATGCTGGTGTGGATGTCCGAAGAGCCCATGCTCCCGGGCAAGAAGTACGACATCAAGCGCGCCACCAGCTATGTGCCGGGCTCGATTCCGAGCATCACCCACAAGGTGGATGTGAACACTCTCGAGGAAACCGCTGGAAGCAGCCTTCAGTTGAACGAGATCGCCAAGGTCAAGGTCAGCCTGGACGCGCCCATCGCCCTCGATGGCTACGAACAGAACCGCACCACTGGCGCCTTCATCGTCATCGATCGCCTGACCAATGGCACCGTTGGCGCCGGCATGATCATCGCCGACCCGCAGGCCGGTCGTAATGTCGATGGCCACCACGGCAAGCAGGCCCACGTGTCCCGCGAAGAGCGTGCCGCGCGCTTCGGCCAGCAGCCGGCCACCGTGCTGTTCAGCGGCCTTTCCGGCGCAGGCAAGAGCACCCTGGCTTACGCCGTGGAGCGCAAGCTGTTCGACATGGGCCGTGCCGTCTACGTGCTGGATGGCCAGAATCTGCGTCACGACCTGAACAAGGGCCTGCCGCAGGATCGCGCCGGACGTACCGAGAACTGGCGTCGTGCCGCTCACGTTGCGCGTCAGTTCAACGAGGCTGGCCTGGTCACCCTGGCGGCCTTCGTTGCACCGGATGCCGAAGGTCGCGAGCAGGCCAAGGCCCTCATCGGTGCCGATCGCCTGATCACCGTCTATGTCCAGGCGTCGCCGCTTGCTTGCCGCGAGCGCGATCCGCAGGGACTTTATGCCGCTGGCCACGACAACATCCCGGGTGAGTCCTTCCCCTACGATGTGCCGCTGGATGCGGATCTGGTGATCGACACCCAGTCCACCAACGTGGATGAGGGTGCGAAGCTGGTGATCGATCTGCTCCGCGAGCGCGGCGCGATCTAAGCGACAGCCCAACAAAAAGCCCCGCGATTGCGGGGCTTTTTGTTGGCTTCCGGTTCGGCTGGCCGGTTGTCCGGCCGAGCCTTGGTGGAATCAGTACTTGCCTTTCAGGCCGAAGGTCTCGTCCAGGGTGCCGGGGGCGTCCGGAGCTTTTGGCGCGTAGTCCTTGGGGGCTTCGTTGCTCTTCGGCGGGGTCAGGCGCTCGCGCGGGCTGGCGGCCTCGTCGGCGTGCAGGGCGGCCAGCAGGCGCTGGCGGGTCAACTCGTCCAGGGCCAGGCGGCTGGCACCTTCGGACAGATGTTCCTGCACTTCCTGATAGCTCTGGGTGAGCTTCTTCACCAGGCTGGCGGTGGTGTTGAAGTGAGTGACCACCTCGCTCTGGTAGGTATCGAAACGTTCCTGCAGATCATCCAGCTGGCGCTGTGTCCGGTTCGGGGCCGCATTGGGCACCAGGCGGGCGATCAGGAAACCGATGCCGATACCGGCGAGCAGGGCGAAGGCTGGTAACAACCAGACGGTGAGCGACTGTTCCACGAGTCCTTCCTCTATAAACGGCTTTGCTTTACGTTAACGGCTCGAATCCGCGCTGTATACCGCGACGCAAGCCCTGTTGTGCTAATCCAAGACGAGTCGACCCGCCACGGGGTCACGGAGTTTCCCCAGTTGAGCCGCGAAATCCCTCTCCTGCTCGATGGCCCTTGTGGCCAGCTCGAAGCGCTGCATCTCGATTTGCCCGAAGCCAAGGGCCTGGTGCTGATCTGCCATCCCAATCCGGTGCAGGGCGGCACCATGCTCAACAAGGTGGTTTCCACCCTGCAGCGTACCGCTCGTGATGCAGGTTACAGCACCTTGCGTTTCAATTATCGAGGCGTTGGCGCCAGTGCCGGCAGTCATGACATGGACACCGGTGAAGTGGATGACGCCGAAGCGGCTGCCCACTGGTTCCGTGGCCAGCGTCCGGACCTGCCCCTGACGTTGATGGGGTTTTCCTTCGGCGGCTTCGTCGCTGCCAGCCTCGCGGGACGCCTGGAGCGCCAGGGCATCGATGTGCCGCGCCTGTTCATGGTGGCGCCGGCGGTGATGCGCATAGGCGACGACAATCCGTTGCCCGATTCCGGCCAATTGACCGTGGTCCAGCCAGACGCGGACGAAGTCGTGCCGCCTCAGGCCGTGTACGACTGGTCCGCCGGCCTCGCGCGCCCCCATGAGCTGCTGAAAGTGGCAGAATGCGGGCACTTCTTCCACGGCAAGCTGACCGACCTCAGGGACCTGGTCCTGCCGCGCCTCTGATTCCGAATCAAGTCCGACAAGCGAACACCATGACTACTCGTATCCTTACCGGCATCACCACCACCGGCACGCCGCACCTCGGCAACTACGCAGGCGCCATCCGGCCGGCCATCGTCGCCAGTCGCGCCAACGACGTCGATTCCTTCTACTTCCTGGCCGACTACCACGCCCTGATCAAGTGCGACGACCCCGCCCGTATCCAGCGTTCGCGCCTGGAAATCGCCGCCACCTGGCTGGCTTGCGGCCTGGATACCGACAAGGCGACCTTCTACCGCCAGTCCGACATTCCCGAAATTCCCGAGCTCACCTGGCTGCTGACCTGTGTCAGCGCCAAGGGCCTGCTCAATCGCGCCCACGCCTACAAGGCGTCGGTGGACAAGAACCTGGAGAACGGCGAAGACCCGGACGCCGGCGTCACCATGGGCCTGTACAGCTATCCGGTGCTGATGGCCGCGGACATCCTGATGTTCAATGCCCACAAGGTGCCGGTCGGCCGTGACCAGATCCAGCATGTGGAAATGGCCCGCGACATCGGTCAGCGCTTCAACCACCTGTTCGGTGCCGGCCGCGAGTACTTCACCCTGCCGGAAGCGGTGATCGAGGAAGAGGTGGCGACCCTGCCCGGCCTCGACGGTCGCAAGATGTCCAAGAGTTACGACAACACCATTCCGCTGTTCGGCAGTGCCAAGCAACTGAAGGATGCCATCGCGCGCATCGTCACCGACTCCCGCGCCCCTGGTGAGCCGAAGGATCCGGACAACTCCCATCTCTTCACCCTCTACCAGGCCTTCGCCACCCCGGCCCAGCTGGCTGAGTTCCGCGCCGAATTGCTGGCGGGTCTCGCCTGGGGCGAAGCCAAGCAGCGTCTGTTCCAGCTGCTGGACAACGAGTTGGGCGAGGCTCGCGAGCGCTATCACGCGCTGATCGAGCGTCCGTCCGACCTGGAGGACATCCTCCTCGCCGGCGCCGCCAAGGCTCGCAAGATCGCTACCCCGTTCCTCAACGAGCTGCGCGAAGCGGTGGGCCTGCGCTCGTTCCGTACCAATGTGCAGGCTGGCACCGAGGCGAAGAAGAAGTCGGCCAAGAGCGCTCGCTTCGTCAGCTTCCGCGACGAGGACGGCAGTTTCCGTTTCCGCCTGCTTGACGCCGATGGCGAACAGCTGCTGCTGTCCCGCTCCTTCGCCGATGGCAAGGCTGCCGGCCAGGTCAGCAAGCGTCTGCAGTCGGGTGATGAGCTGGACCTGCGTGTGGAAGGCGACGCGTTCGGTATCTGGCTGGACGATGAACAGGTCGCTTGCAGTCCGGCATTCGCTGACGATGCGGCCCGAGATGCGGCGATCCAGCGCCTCTATTCGGCTCTCGCACCTCAGGAATAACTTTCTATCCAGCGGCCGACTCTGCCGGCCAATTGCCAATCAACGGGGCAAGCTCTAAAGTAGCTGCCCCGTTTTTCGTTGCCTTGCTATCGATCATGACCCCCCTCGAGCGCTACCAGTCCGATCTCAAGCGGCCGGATTTCTTCCACGATGCCGCGCAGGAAACCGCCGTTCGCCATCTGCAGCGGCTGTACGACGACCTGATCGCCGATGACCGCAGCAAGCCCGGCCTGTTGGGCAGCCTGTTCGGCAAGAAGCGCCAGGGCCCGGTGAAGGGTCTGTACTTCTGGGGGGGTGTGGGGCGCGGCAAGACCTACCTGGTGGATACCTTCTACGACGCGCTGCCGTTCAAGCAGAAGATGCGTACCCACTTCCACCGTTTCATGAAGCGCGTCCACGAGGAAATGAAAACCCTCAAGGGCGAAAAGAACCCGCTGACCATCATCGGCAAGCGTTTCGCTGATGAGGCGCGGGTGATCTGCTTCGACGAATTCTTCGTCTCCGACATCACCGACGCCATGATCCTGGCCACGCTCCTCGAAGAGCTGTTCAAGAATGGCGTCAGCCTGGTGGCCACCTCCAACATCGTGCCCGACGGCCTCTACAAGGACGGCCTGCAACGCGCGCGTTTCCTGCCGGCCATTGCGCTGCTCAAGGAACACACCGATATCGTCAACGTCGACAGCGGCGTGGACTACCGTCTGCGTGCCCTGGAACAGGCCGAGCTGTTCCACTTCCCGCTGGACGCCGAGGCCGAGGCCAGCCTGAGTCGCAGCTTCAAGAGCCTACTGCCCGACTGCACCATGGCCCAGGAAAACGAAGTCCTGATGATCGAGAACCGCGAAATCCGCGCCGTGCGCGTCTGCGAAGACGTCGCATGGTTCGAGTTCCGTGAGCTCTGCGATGGTCCACGCAGCCAGAACGACTACATCGAACTGGGCAAGATCTTCCACGCGGTGATCCTCGCCAACGTCGAGCAGATGGGCGTGGCCAAGGACGACATGGCGCGGCGCTTCATCAACCTGGTGGACGAGTTCTACGACCGCAACGTGAAGCTGATCATTTCCGCCGAGGTGGAGCTGAAGGATCTCTACTCCGGTGGCCGCCTGAACTTCGAGTTCCAGCGCACCCTCAGCCGCCTGCTGGAGATGCAGTCCCACGAGTTCCTGTCGCGGCCTCACAAACCCTGAGGCCCGTGTAATGAAAAAGGCTGCCCGAGGGCAGCCTTTTTCATTGGCTGGCGGGCTCAGTTCTGCGCCAGCTTCTCTTCCCGCTGTTTCAGCAGCTTCTGCGCATGGGCCACTTCCAGGGCTTCCATGGCGTTGATCGGTTTGATCGCAACGGCCTTCTTCAGGTGTTCCAGCGCCTTGGCTTCCTCGTCTTCGCCGTACACGTAATCCAGTGCATTGGCGTACTCGTAGTGGCCGATGGGCAGGTCGTCCTTGGCTTTGAAGGAGCGGGCGAAGTATTGCTCCATCTTTTCCGAGCTGACGCCGTAGGTCATCTTGCCCACCAGCTTGCCGACCCGTCGGATCACGCCGGCCTCGTAACCGCCATAGAGCGCCAGGGCGAAGGGCTGCTGCGGCTGTGTCTTCAGCAGCGCATCGAGCTCCTCGGGAATCTGGCTGGTGTAGCCCCGCTTGAGCACCACCGGTACCGGCAGCTCCTCGCCCAGGCGGGCCTTGGCATAGGCGCTGCCGAACTGGGCGACCACGTCGGCCTTGACCAGGTCGCCGGCTTCGTCGGTATAGCGGATCACTTCTTCCAGCAGGCGATGCTTCTCCGTCTGGTCCGGCACCAGGAACATGGCGTAAACCACCTGGGCGAACATGGCGGGGATCTGGCCGCCGACGCCGAGGGCCAGGCCCTGCTTCTTGGCCTCGGCGAAGTCGCCACGGAACATCAGGCGCCACACGTCCTGCAGCTTGGCGGCGTAGACCTCGGCCTCCTCAGGCTTGCCGGTGAAGCCGGTATTGCCGGTCACGGTGAGCTCCAGGGCCTTGGGGTACCGGGTGGCCATGGTCACCACCCAGTCGGCGTCGGGATAGGGGTAGTTCGCACCGAAACCGCGGGTCAGCCGAGGCCAGGCTTCACGCAGCTTGTCGCCTGAGTAGTCGTAGGCGGCCTTGTCGTAGGGGAAGGGTTTCCAGTTGTCGTCCGCCACAGCGGTGAGGCTGCAGGCGGCCAGCAGGGCAAGCAGGTAGCGGCGCATGGCGATGGACCTTTTCTTGTTGTTGTCCTCCCGTGCCGGGGCTGGCGCGGGTTCGGGGCATCCCGTTCGGGCATGGGCCGATCATAGGGCGGTGGCGGTCGCGGCCAACCCATCCTTGGGATGGCGCCGCAACTAATGTGAAAACCTCGCGAGTGAAGGCCAGGCAAGGCGGAGTCAGCCGCAAAGGCGCAGTTTGCGAGCTGTAAACGAGCATCCTGAGGCTTTTTCCAACACGGCATGGCCGAGCGCAGTAGTTTTCACTCGCCTTTCTGCTGGTACTGGCGTCGGTACTGATTAGGTGAGAGCTGGGTGTGCTGGCGGAACAGCCGGGCAAAGAAACTGGCGTCGTCGTAGCCCACTTCGTAACTGATGGTCTTGATGCTCTTGCGCGTGGCCGAGAGCAGTCCCTTCGCCGTTTCGATGCGTAACCGCTGAAGGTAGTGCAAGGGTTTGTCGCCGGTGGCGGCCTGGAAGCGCCGCATGAAGTTGCGGATGCTCATGCCGTGCTCCCGCGCCACATCCTCGAAGCGGAACTTGTCGGCAAAGTGGTCTTCCAGCCAATGCTGGATCTGCAGGATGGTCATGTCGTGGTGCAGTTTCTGACCGCCGAAGCCGATGCGTCCTGGCGTGTAGCTGCGCTGCACTTCGTAGAGGATGTCGCGGGCCACCGCCTGGGCGATGCCTGCGCCGCAGAAGCGCTCGATCAGGTAGATGTAGAGGTCGCAGGCCGAGGTGACACCGCCGGCACAGTAGAGGTTGTCGGCATCGGAAATGTGCTTGTCCTGGTTCAGCAGCACCTTGGGAAAGCGTTGGGTGAATTCGCCGAAGAAGCGCCAATAGGTGGTTGCTTCCTTGCCGTCGAGCAGGCCCGCCTGGGCCATCCAGAACACGCCGTACGCTTCGCCGCAGATGGCGCTGCCGGCAGCGTGGCGTTCGCGCAGCCACTCGCAGACGCTTGGGTAGCGGGCGAGCAGGGCGTCGAAATCACCCCAGAAGGTCGGGATGACGATGATGTCCGCTTCATCCAGTGCACCGTCCACCGGGATGCGCACTTCGCTGAAGCTGCGCACCGGCTGGCCGTCAGGGCTGACCAGTCGGGTCTGGAAGGCAGGGGTGAAACCTTTGCCCTGCAGTTTGCCGAAGCGCAGGCTGGCCATGTGGAAGAAATCCTTGGCCTGCATCAGGGTGGAGGCGAAGACACCGTCGATGGCCAGGATGCTGACCTGTCGAAGGTTGGGAGACTGCGTAATGCTCATGGTGTTGTTCTTATTAGGGGAAAGCGGTCATTCTGCGGCTGGATCGTCTTATTTTTTGTCTTATGTGTCCAGTGTGGCGGGGGAGGGGACTGTCCTAGAGTCGGTGGCCTCCGAACCTACTTGTCTACAGTGTCATTCCAAGGTGATTCCATGATCCCGAGAACCCTGTTCAGCTCCGATCACGAACTCTTCCGCGACAGCGTGCGCAAGTTTCTCGAGCAGGAGGCGGTGCCCTACCACCACCAGTGGGAGAAGGACGGCCACATCGACCGCGCCTTGTGGAACAAGGCTGGCGAGGCCGGCATGCTCTGCTCGCACATTCCTGAAGAGTACGGCGGCATGGGCGCCGACTTCCTCTACAGTGCGGTGGTGATCGAGGAGATCGGCCGCCTGGGCCTGACCGGCATCGGCTTTTCCCTGCACTCCGACATCGTTGCGCCCTACATCCTCCACTACGGTTCCGAGGCGCAGAAACTGAAATACCTGCCCAAGCTGGTCAGTGGCGAACTGGTAACGGCCATCGCCATGACCGAGCCGGGCGCCGGTTCCGATCTACAGGGCGTGAAGACCACCGCTGTGCTGGACGGCGACGAGTACGTCATCAACGGCTCCAAGACCTTCATCACCAACGGCTTCCTGGCCGACCTGGTGATCGTTGTGGCCAAGACCGATCCCAAGGCCGGCGCCAAGGGCACCAGCCTGTTCCTGGTGGAAGCGGGCACGCCGGGCTTCGCCAAGGGCAAGCGTCTGGAAAAAGTCGGCATGAAGGCCCAGGACACTTCCGAACTGTTCTTCCAGGATGTTCGTGTACCCAAGGAGAACCTGCTGGGCCAGGCGGGGATGGGGTTCGCCTATCTGATGCAGGAACTGCCCCAGGAGCGCCTGACGGTGGGTATCGGCGCCTTGGCCTCGGCCGAGGCTGCGTTGAACTGGACCCTGGATTACACCCGCGAGCGCAAGGCGTTCGGCAAGTCCGTCGCCGAATTCCAGAACACCCGTTTCAAGCTGGCGGAAATGGCTACCGAGATCCAGATTGGCCGTGTCTTCGTCGATCGCTGCCTGGAGTTGCATTTGCAGGGCAAGCTGGACGTGCCCACTGCGGCGATGCTCAAGTACTGGGGCACCGATCTGCAGTGCAAGGTACTGGACGAGTGCGTGCAGCTGCACGGCGGCTACGGCTTCATGTGGGAGTACGCGGTGGCGCGAGCCTGGGCGGACGCGCGAGTGCAGCGGATTTATGCAGGCACCAACGAAATCATGAAGGAGATCATCGCCCGTTCCCTGGTCTGAGCCTCCGGTGAATGCAGGAAGCCCGGCGATTGCCGGGCTTCTGCTTTTTTACGGGGCCGGGTTCGGCTGGTCCTTGTGGATGGCGGCGATGCCTTCGAGCACGTCTTCCGAAAGCGTCAGCTCGGTACTGCGCAGGTTCGCTTCCAGTTGCTCCAGGGAGGTGGCGCCGATGATGTTGCTGGTCACGAAAGGTCGGGCGGTGACGAAGGCCAGCGCCATCTGCGCCGGGTCCAGGCCATGCTCACGAGCCAGCTGGACATAGCGCGAGCAGGCGGATTGGGACTGCGGGTTGGTGTAGCGGGTGAAGCGGCTGAAAAGGGTGATCCGGGCGTTGGCCGGGCGGGCGCCGTTCTCATACTTGCCGGAGAGCATGCCGAAGGCCATGGGGGAATAGGCCAGCAGGCCGCATCGCTCGCGCATCGCCACTTCGGCCAGGCCCACTTCGAAACTGCGGTTGAGCAGGTTGTAGGGGTTCTGGATGGAAACAACGCGGGGCAGGCCGAGTTGATCGGCAAGCTGGAGGAACTTCATCGTGCCCCAGGGAGTTTCGTTGGACAGACCGATGTGGCGGATCTTGCCGGCTTTCACCTGTTCGCCGAGGACCTCGAGGGTTTCCTGCAGCGGGGTGAATACTTCCTCCTTGTGCTGATAGCCGAGCTGGCCGAAGAAGTTGGTGCTGCGCTCGGGCCAGTGCAGTTGGTAGAGGTCGATCCAGTCGGTCTGCAGGCGTTTGAGGCTGGCATCCAGGGCGGCAGTGATGTGCTGGCGATTGTGTTTCAGGTTGCCGCCGCGGATGTGGCTGATGCCGTTGCCGGGGCCAGCGACCTTGCTCGCCAGGATCCAGTCGGCGCGGTCACGGCGCCTGGCGAACCAGTTGCCGATGATGGTTTCGGTGGCGCTGTAGGTTTCAGCACGCGGCGGCACCGGATACATCTCGGCGGTATCCATGAAGTTGATGCCGTAGGCCTTGGCACGCTCGATCTGGGCGAAGGCTTCGGTCTCGGTGTTCTGTTCGCCCCAGGTCATCGTTCCCAGGCAAAGGCTGCTGACCTTGAGGTCGGTGCAGCCAAGTTGGCGGTATTCCATCGCTGCCTCCTGCGTCTTCGATAAAGAACGCATGAAATCAGGTTGAAATTTTTCCTGCAATCGGCATAATTCCGCGGCTTTCTTTGCGGGGATGCCTAGCCTGCGAAGATTGAAGGTGGGGATGCCTAGCCTGCCGAAAACCCTTTTGCCGTAGCGGACGCGCTGACCCGAGCCCCCGATAGCGTCTGTTTCCGGCTGTCCCTGACTTGTCAGGGCGAGCACTATTCAGTAAGATCCGCCGTCTTATTTTCAGGGCGGCCCCTGAGGCTATAGCGAATGAAGACTTTTACTGCAAAACCGGAAACTGTTAAGCGCGACTGGTACGTCGTCGACGCTGCAGGTCAGACCCTGGGTCGTCTGGCCACCGAAATTGCCAGCCGTCTGCGTGGCAAGCACAAGCCCGAATACACCCCTCACGTTGACACCGGCGACTACATCGTCGTGATCAATGCCGAGCAGGTTCGTGTTACCGGTGCCAAGACCACCGACAAGATGTACTACTCGCACTCCGGCTTCCCGGGCGGCATCAAGGAAATCAACTTCGAGAAGCTGATTGCCAAGGCCCCCGAGCGCGTGATCGAGACCGCGGTAAAAGGCATGCTGCCGAAGAACCCGCTGGGCCGCGACATGTATCGCAAGCTGAAGGTGTACAAGGGTGCTGTTCACCCGCACACCGCTCAGCAGCCCCAAGAACTGAAGATTTAACGGGATAAGTTCATTATGTCGGCGACTCAAAACTACGGCACCGGCCGTCGTAAGACTGCTACCGCTCGCGTCTTCCTGCGTCCGGGCACTGGCAAGATCTCCATCAACAACCGCAGCCTGGATACCTTCTTCGGCCGCGAAACCGCTCGCATGGTCGTGCGTCAGCCCCTGGAGCTGACCGAGACCGTCGAGAAGTTCGATATCTACGTTACCGTCGTTGGCGGTGGTGTAAGTGGCCAGGCCGGTGCTATCCGTCACGGTATCACCCGCGCCCTGATCGAATACGACGAGACCCTGCGCAGCCCGCTGCGTAAGGCCGGCTACGTAACTCGCGATGCTCGCGAAGTTGAGCGTAAGAAAGTCGGTCTGCGTAAAGCGCGTAAGCGTCCGCAGTACTCCAAGCGTTAATTCTACGCTTGCAAAAAGCGCCCAGTTTCTTCGGAACTGGGCGTTTTTTTATGCGCCCGAATTTTGCCCTGCGACAGCTTGTCGCACTCGCGAATCCCCCGCCAATCAAGGCTTTCAGGTCATTTGTATCCGGCTATTACCTTGTCAGCAAAGGGGGTTTTCTTTACCATTTGGCGAATTTTTTGCGCGGCTCGATTTTTTACTTAGTAGAGGCCTGAACAACAGGCCACAGAAGCTGATGGGAGACGACTGAATGAGCAATGACGGCGTGAATGCAGGCCGGCGTCGCTTCCTCGTAGCGGCCACGTCCGTGGTCGGTGCTGCGGGAGCGGTGGGGGCTGCGGTCCCGTTCGTGGGGTCATGGCTGCCCAGTGCCAAGGCCAAGGCCGCGGGTGCACCGGTCAAGGTGAATATAAGCAAGGTCGAAGCTGGCCAGCAGATCATCGCCGAATGGCGCGGTCAGCCGGTGTTCATCGTGCGTCGTACCGAGGAAATCCTGGCTAACCTGCCGAAGATCCACGACCGCATGGCCGATCCGGAGTCCAAGGCTTCGGTACAACCGACCTATGTGGATCCGGTCAGCCGCTCGATCAAGCCGGAAATCCTGGTTCTGGTCGGCATCTGCACCCACCTGGGTTGCTCGCCGTCCTTCCGCCCGGAAGTCGCGCCGGCTGACCTGGGCGCCGAGTGGGTTGGCGGCTACTTCTGCCCCTGCCATGGCTCCCGCTATGACCTCGCCGGCCGTGTCTACAAGGCGCAACCCGCGCCGATCAACCTGCCGGTGCCGCCGTACTCGTATGAGACGGATGACGTCATCGTCGTCGGTGTGGACCAGGAGAAGGCCTGATGAGCAAATTCATGGAATGGGTCGATGCGCGCTTCCCCGCGACCAAGATGTGGGAAGACCATCTGAGCAAGTACTACGCACCGAAGAACTTCAACTTCTTCTATTTCTTCGGTTCGCTGGCACTGCTGGTACTGGTCAACCAGATCCTCACTGGTATCTGGCTGACCATGAGCTTCACTCCGTCCGCAGAAGAAGCCTTTGCGTCCGTCGAATACATCATGCGCGACGTGGAGTACGGCTGGATCATCCGCTACCTGCACTCCACCGGTGCATCGGCGTTCTTCATCGTTGTCTACCTGCACATGTTCCGCGGCCTGCTCTACGGTTCCTACCAGAAGCCCCGTGAGCTGGTGTGGATCTTCGGCATGCTGATCTACCTCGCCCTGATGGCCGAGGCCTTCATGGGTTATCTGCTGCCCTGGGGCCAGATGTCCTACTGGGGTGCCCAGGTGATCATCTCGCTGTTCGGTGCCATCCCGGTTGTGGGTGATGACCTGACCCAGTGGATCCGTGGTGACTACCTGATCTCCGGTATTACCCTGAACCGCTTCTTCGCCCTGCACGTGATCGCCCTGCCGATCGTCCTGCTCGGCCTGGTCGTGCTGCACATCCTGGCACTGCACGAAGTGGGTTCGAACAACCCGGATGGTGTGGACATCAAGAAGAAGAAGGACGAGAACGGCATTCCGCTCGACGGCATCGCGTTCCACCCCTACTACTCCGTGAAAGACATCGTCGGCGTCGTAGTGTTCCTCTTCGTGTTCTGCTTCGTGGTGTTCTTCTTCCCGGAAATGGGTGGTTACTTCCTCGAGAAGCCGAACTTCGAACAGGCCAACCCGTTCAAGACTCCTGAGCACATCGCACCGGTTTGGTACTTCACCCCCTTCTACGCGATCCTCCGTGCGGTACCGGACAAGCTCCTCGGCGTAATCGCCATGGGTGCTGCCATCGCCGTGCTGTTCGTGCTGCCGTGGCTGGACCGCAGCCCTGTGAAGTCCATGCGCTACAAGGGCTGGCTGAGCAAGATCTGGCTGCTGGTGTTCTGCGTTTCCTTCGTGATCCTTGGCGTGCTGGGCGTTCTGGCCCCGACTCCGGGTCGTACCCTGCTGTCCCAGGTGTGCACCATCCTGTACTTCGCGTACTTCATCCTGATGCCGTTCTACACAAGGATGGAAAAAACCAAACCGGTACCGGAAAGGGTGACAGGCTGATGAAAAAGCTATTTGCTGCATTTGTTTTCGCTGCACTGCCGGCCCTCTCGTTTGCGTCGGGCGGCACTGAAGTGCATCTGGACAAGGTCGATATCGACCTGACCGACAAGGCTGCCATGCAGGATGGCGCGCGTACCTTCGCGAACTACTGCATGGGCTGCCACAGCGCCAAGTTCCAGCGTTATGAGCGCGTAGCCAAGGACCTGGGCATTTCGGAAGAGTTGATGCTGCAGAACCTGGTCTTCACTGGCGCCAAGATCGGCGACCACATGAAGATCGGCATGCAGCCTCAGGACGCCAAGGTATGGTTCGGCGCAGCACCGCCGGACCTGACCCTGGTTGCCCGCGTACGTGGCACCGACTGGCTGTACAGCTACCTGCGTTCTTTCTATGAAGATCCTGCGCGTCCGTGGGGCGTGAACAACAAGGTCTTCCCGAATGTGGGCATGCCGAACGTGCTGGTCAGCCTGCAGGGCCGTCAGGTTGTCGGTTGCAAGCAGGTTCAGGTGGTTGAGGACGGCAAGAAGCAGTTCGATCCGCTGACCGGCGCGCCGCTGACCCATGAGGCCTGCGACCAGCTGACCGTGCTGCCGAAGACCGGCAAGCTGACCGAAGCCGAATTCGACGAGAAGGTCCAGAACCTGGTGACCTTCCTCGCCTACTCGGCCAACCCGGTCAAGCTGGAAAGCCAGCGCATCGGTACCTATGTCCTGCTGTACCTGGCGTTCTTCTTCGTGTTCGCCTACCTGCTCAAGCGCGAGTACTGGAAGGACGTTCACTGATACGCCGTTGTACCGTTGTCAAAGCGCGCGCCCTTATAGGGCGCGCGCGTCTTTTTGCCCCTGAATAATCCGAGTGAGGAGGGCGCAATGGCCGTCACCAACAGGCTGGCCTGTTATTCCGACCCTGCCGACCACTACTCCCATCGCGTGCGCATCGTGCTCGCCGAGAAGGGGGTCGCCGCCGAGATCATCAACGTCGAGCCGGGCCGTTGCCCACCCAAGCTGGCTGAGGTGAACCCCTATGGCAGCGTTCCGACCCTGGTGGATCGCGATCTGGCTCTCTATGAATCCACGGTAGTGATGGAATATCTCGAAGAGCGATATCCCCATCCGCCGCTGCTTCCGGTGTACCCGGTGGCTCGTGCCAATACCCGCCTGCTCATCCATCGCGTGCAGCGCGACTGGTGCTCTCTGGTGGATCGCATCCTCGATCCGCGCAGCAAGGACGCCGACAAGGCACTGGCACGCAAGGAATTGCGCGAAAGCCTGACGGGTGTGTCGCCACTCTTTGCGGACAAGCCGTACTTTCTGAGCGAAGATTTCAGCCTGGTGGATTGCTGCCTGCTGCCGATTCTCTGGCGCCTTCCCGTGCTGGGTATCGAACTGCCGCGGCCGGCCAAGCCTCTTCTGGATTACATGGAGCGCGCATTTGCTCGTGACTCCTTCCAGGCTAGCCTGTCCGCCGCAGAGCGCGAAATGCGCTGAGGAGACCCAGATGAATTCCAGTCGTCCCTACCTGGTCCGTGCCCTCTACGAGTGGATTGTCGATAACGATTGCACGCCGCATCTGCTGGTGAACGCCGAGCATGCTGGTGTGCGGGTTCCGCCTGGCTACGCCAATGATGGCCAGATCGTTCTCAATGTATCGCCAAGCGCGGTGCGCCACCTGCACATGGACAACGACGCCGTGAGCTTCGAAGGGCGTTTCGGTGGAGTTGCCCACAGCCTCTACATCCCTTCAGCTGCTGTGATGGCGATCTATGCCCGTGAGAATGGCCAGGGCATGGTGTTCGATCTCGAGCCGCCGCTGCCGGGCGATGATCCTGAGCCGGAGGGCGATGGGCCTTCCGGTGGCGAGCCGTCGGGCTCGGGTGGTGAGCCTTCGCGCCCCAGTGGCCGGCCCAGCCTGAAAGTGGTCAAGTAACAAAAAAGGCGATCCTCGGATCGCCTTTTTTGTGTCTGCGGTCAGGGTCAGTTGGTGTATTCGAAGAGTCGAACTATCTTCTGCACGCCGGATACGCTCTGAACGATGCTGGTGGCCAACTGGGCCTCCTGGCGGGTAACCAGGCCCAGCAGGTAGACGATGCCGTTCTCGGTCACCACCTTGATCTGCGAGCTGGGTACTTTGCTGTCAGCCAGGAGCTGGGTGCTGATCTTGGTGGTGATGGTGCTGTCGTTCATGCGTGCCAGGGTGGAGGAGGGCTGCAGCACCTGCAGTTCGTTGTGCACGCGACGTACACCCTGGGCGGTTTGCGCGGCCTGGCCTGCCAGTTCCTTGAGATCGGCGCGCGGCGTCTGGCCAGCGAGCAGTACAACACCGTTGTAGCTGGCGACCACGATGTGCGAGTTGGTCTTCAGGTCAGGGCTGGCTGCCTCGACCTTGGCGCGCACCTTCGATGGGGTGGACTGGTCGTCGATGGTTTTTCCGATAGTGCGTCCGCCGCAGCCGGAGAGCGCAAGGCAAAGGGCGAGGCCGGCGAATATCAGAGGGGAACGGGTCATTCTTCACTCCCAAACAGTTGACGGTCGATCAGGTCGCAGAGGCAGTGGATGCTCAGCAGGTGAACTTCCTGGATGCGCGCCGTGATCTTGGAGGGCACGCGGATTTCCACATCCTCCGGCAGGAGCAGGGATGCCATGCCGCCGCCATCGCGGCCGGTCAAGGCGACGACGACCATTTCGCGGTCGTGGGCGGCCTGGATGGCCTGGATCACGTTGGCCGAATTGCCGCTGGTGGAGATGGCCAGGAGGACGTCACCAGGCTGGCCGAGGGCGCGGATCTGCTTGGAAAAGACTTCGTTGTAGCTGTAATCGTTGGCGATTGAGGTGATGGTCGAGCTGTCGGTGGTCAGGGCGATGGCCGGCAGGCTCGGGCGCTCGCGTTCGAAACGGTTGAGCAGTTCCGAGGAAAAGTGCTGGGCATCGCCGGCCGAGCCGCCGTTGCCGCAGGACAGGATCTTGCCCTCATTGAGCAGCGCGTGGACCATCACCATGCTGCCGTGCTCGATGTGCGGGGCCAGCACTTCCATGGCCTGCAGCTTGGTGTCGATGCTGGCTTGGAAGAGTTGGCGGATACGGGGTTGCATGTCCATCGGGTAAGACCTTCAGTGGGGCGACCGATCAGGTGTCGAAGGCGTTCTTCAGCCAGGTCAGTCGCGGGGGTGAATCACCGTCCATTGCATCGACGGCAATCACATCAAATCTACAAGGGTGTTTTGCCCAGCGGGTTTCCTGCTGGAGGAACTGCTGGGCGGCGTATGCCAGTTTTTCGCGCTTGCGGGCATCTACGCTCTCGAGTGCGCCGCCCCAACCGGTATGCCGGCGGTGGCGGACTTCGGCGAATACTACTGTATCGCCGTCGAGCATGACCAGATCGAGCTCGCCCCGCCGGCACAGCCAGTTCTGGGACAACAGACGAAGCCCATTTGCTTCGAGGTGGGCGCGGGCAATGGCTTCCGCCGCTTGCCCGCGGGCTCGTCGATCGATCAAGAGTCGCTGTCTTGCAGGCGCTGGACCTGGCCGTCGCGGAACTCGGCCCAGGGCAGCTGGCGCTCGACTCGGCGAGCGGGGTTCAGGCTCAGGCGGCCGGAAAGGCCGTCGACCTTGGTTTCTGGCAGGGCCTTCAGTTGCGTCAGGCGCGGAGCAAGGCGATAGGCGTCGACGCCCATCGCATACAGGCGACCGAGGCTTCCGCCGGCCTGGGGCCATTGGTTGCCTACCTGCTGGCGCAGCGGATCATCACCATTGAGCAGCCACGGGGTCTCGCAGAAACGGATGCCATTCAGGTCCTGGTACTGGGCTGGATCGTTGCTTGCGGAATAGAGGTGGGACGTGGCGTAGACCGGTACATCGCCGGCGTATTGGAAGGCCAGGGTCGGCTTGATCTGCTGGGCCTGCTGCGGGGTCGCGGCGAGGAAAATGAAGTCGACGTCCTGGCGGCGCGCCGGCTGGGCGGCCACTGGAACTCCCAGGGTGCCCTGCAGGCGCTTGGCGCGGGCCTCGCTCTGGCGGAGCTGGAAGAGATCGGCGATCTGCTGGGCCAGCGCGACCGGCTGGTCGACATGCTCGGCGGCGATCAGTCGGCCACCTTCGGCCTGCCAGCTTTGCTGGAAGGCGCGTAGTACGCGGTCGCCCCACTCTCCGCGAGGAACGAGGGCCACTGCGCTGCGCATGCCGTCAGCCCAGGCGCGGCGGGCCACTTCGCGGGCTTCGTCCTCGGCGGCGAGGCCGAACTGGAAGAGTTGGGCGGGGCCTTCCTGGCCGGAGTCGCTGTAGTTCAGGGCCAGGGTGGTAATGGGCAGTTGTTCGCGGGAGCTGAGTTGCTTGACCAGCGGCTTTTCCAGCGGACCGACCACCAACTGCACGCCGTCTGCCTGGGCCTGGCGGTAGAAGTCGTCTATGGAGGTCAGCTTGGAGCTGTCATACAACTCGATGGCCGGTTGCGGCTGACCGGATTGCTGGGCCTGGTAGTGGGCGGCCAGGAAGCCGTCGCGCAGTGCGCGGGATACCGACGCAAGCTGGCCTTCCTGGGGCAGCAGCAGGGCAATCTTGGTCAGCGGCTGACCGGCGATTTCCTTCAGCTTGGTCAGGGCCTGCGGCAGCTGCTTGGCGGCCGGGTGGTCCGGGTTCTGTGCTCGCCAGTTGTCGATGGCGGCCTGTTGCTGTTCCAGGGTGGAGGAGGTCTTGGTCAGGCGCGCGAGCTCGAGCCAGCCGGCCAGATCCCTGTCGGCGCCGCCTTGCAGCTGGTCCAGTGGCAGACTGGAAACGAGTGCCCAGATGGCTTCGTGGTTGTTGCTGGCAGCTTCGCCACTCAACAGGGGGGCAATGAATACACGCTCGCGAGCGGCAGCGAGGGTCTGGCCGTCGGCTTCAAGGGCGCGAGCGCGGACGAGCTGGGTGCGCACCTGCTGGTCGACAGGCAGTTCGGCGAGGTGCTCGAGACTAGGGTGGCTCAAGGCCTTCAGAGCGCTCTTCGGCTGGTTGCGGGCCATGGCCAGTTCTGCGGCCAGGGTGCTGGCGAAGATCTGCTGGGCGGGCTTCAGGCTTTCCATCGGAATCTGCTCGAGGATTCGAGCGGATCGGCCGACGTCCTGCTGTTTATAGGCGAGGTCGGCTGCGGAAAGACGCAGCAATACGGCCTGTTCCGGCTTGGCCTCGCTGGCCTGCTGCAGCAGCTGCTCGATGCTGGCCTCGGGGGTGCGGGGCAATTCGCCAAGGCTGGACGAGGGCGAGCTGGTGCAAGCAGCCAGCAGGCCGGCGAGGCAGAGGGCGGAGAGCGGACGCAGGCAAGCGATCATTTATCGGTCCCGATACTCGTTAAAGAAAGACGCGATTGTACCCAAGCACCGGTTGAGGCGCGATGTCGGGCCGGTGAATCGGGATACAATGCGCGCTTTCAGTCTTTTCCGAGGTGCCTTGTGACTCTTTCCTCCGCCAGCGGCAACGCATACGGCACGCTTTATGTAGTCGCAACTCCAATCGGCAACCTCGACGACATCACTGCTCGAGCTTTGCGGGTGCTGCGGGAGGTCGCCCTGATCGCCGCAGAGGACACCCGTCACTCCGCGCGCCTGCTGCAACACTTCGGAATCGATACACCCTTGGCGGCCTGTCATGAGCACAACGAGCGCGACCAGGGTGGCCGTTTTCTCGCGCGTCTGCAGGCTGGCGAAGATGTTGCGCTGATTTCCGACGCGGGTACGCCGTTGATTTCAGATCCAGGTTTTCATCTGGTGCGCCAGGCTCGTGCCGCAGGTGTCGCGGTTGTGCCGGTACCTGGCGCCTGCGCTCTGATTGCTGCGCTGTCGTCGGCCGGATTGCCGTCGGATCGGTTCATTTTCGAGGGTTTCCTGCCGGCCAAGGCCAACGCGCGTCGCGGGCGGTTGGAAGAAATGAAGGAAGAGCCGCGCACGCTTATCTTCTATGAGGCACCCCACCGGATTCTGGAGTCGCTGGAAGACATGCGCAGCGTCTTTGGTGGTGATCGTCCCGCAGTGCTGGCGCGCGAGCTGACTAAGACCTTTGAGACTCTGAGGGGCGCGCCGCTGGACGAACTGTGCGGCTGGGTGGCGGCGGACTCCAACCAGCAGCGGGGCGAATGCGTTGTGCTGGTGGGGGGCTGGCAGGCTCCGGAAGGTGAGGGCGCGCTGAGCGCCGAAGCCCTGCGGGTGCTGGATCTGCTGCTGGTCGAAATGCCGGTCAAGCGGGCTGCCGCGCTGGCGGCGGAGATTACCGGTGTGCGCAAGAACCTGCTCTACCAGGCGGCTCTGGAGCGACAGGGTGATTCCTGAGCTTGTTCTCGGAGGCGCCTGCCGTTAACCTTGGCGGTGGAGAGTCGATCGGACAGTCGCTGTCTCATTTCGTTCTACGATTTTGAGAGGGAGGAAAGTCCGGGCTCCATAGGGCGGAGTGCCAGGTAACGCCTGGGAGGCGTGAGCCTACGGAAAGTGCCGCAGAAAATAACCGCCTAAGCGCGTAAGCGCCGGTAAGGGTGAAAAGGTGCGGTAAGAGCGCACCGCACGACTGGTAACAGTTCGTGGCTAGGTAAACCCCACTCGGAGCAAGACCAAATAGGAATCCATGGCGTGGCCCGCGTCGGATTCGGGTAGGTTGCTAAAGGCTGTCAGTGATGGCAGCCGTAGATGAATGACTGTCCTCGACAGAACCCGGCTTACAGATCGACTCTCTGCTTCTTTCCTTCTCCTCGCGTTAGCTCTTCGGTGTTGTCTTCCCCTCCTTTCAAATGCCGAAAAGATCTTACTCTTAACAAATTACTTTAAGTTCGAAGTTCAGCCTCCTGTAAGTGCTGGATTTTTCTCCCTCTTTGATCCATCAAAACCGTCCAAATCCCTTCTGAACCCTCGCTAAATTGCCGTCCTGTAAGGAATTTTCCGCTTTTGCGCGCCTTGACGGTGGGGCTGGCGCATTTCTATAGTGTGCGGAAGTGGAGTGAAGTGGGTAGAAGTGGGATTTACTGGCAGGGAAAGCCAATCAAAGGGGAAGCGCAGCCGTGTTTCGCGGAGCCAACGCCATCAGTCTCGACGCCAAGGGGCGACTCGCGATGCCAAGTCGGTATCGTGACGAGCTCGTTTCGCGTTGTGGTGGCCAGCTCATCGTCACAATCGACGCCGTCGATCCCTGTTTGACTGTCTACCCCCTGCCTGAATGGGAACTCATCGAAGCCAAGCTGCGAGAGCTTCCTTCCCTGCGCGAGGAAACTCGCCGCCTGCAACGTTTGCTGATCGGCAATGCCGTGGACCTGGAGCTCGATAGCGCAGGTCGCTTTCTGGTGCCGCCGCGCCTGCGCGAGCACGCCGGACTGGACAAGCGGGCCATGCTGGTCGGTCAACTGAACAAATTCCAACTGTGGGATGAGGATGCCTGGAACGCGATTTCCGAGGCAGACCTCATGGCAATCAAACAGCCCGGCGGCCTGCCGGACGAACTACGTGACCTTATCCTGTGAGTGCAACCAGCAGCTTCCGCCATATCACCGTACTGCTTGAAGAGGCAGTGGAAGGCCTCGCCTTGCGCGCGGATGGCTGCTACCTGGATGGGACGTTCGGGCGAGGCGGGCATAGCCGGCTCATCCTTGAGCGGCTTGGGCCCGGGGGGCGCTTGCTGGGATTCGACAAGGACCCGCAAGCGATCGCGACGGGGCAAGCTCTGGCGGCCGATGACGGCCGCTTTGTCATTGTGCAAAGGAGCTTTGCCGAACTCGGTGACGAAGTGCGCCAGCGTGGCCTTGACGGCAAGGTGGACGGCGTCCTGCTCGACCTTGGCGTCTCCTCACCGCAGTTGGACGACCCGGAGCGTGGTTTCAGCTTCCTCAATGATGGCCCGCTGGACATGCGCATGAACCCGGATCGCGGCCAGAGCGCCGCGCAGTGGATCGCCAGTGCCAGTGAGGATGAAATCGCCCGTGTCTTCAAGGACTACGGCGAAGAGCGTTTCGCCAAGCGCATGGCTCGTGCCGTGGTGCAGCGTCGTGCTGAGAAGCCTTTCGAACGCACCGCCGACCTTGCTGCTGTGCTGAGTGCCGCCAACCCGGCCTGGGAAAAAGGCAAGAACCCTGCGACCCGTGCGTTCCAGGGCATCCGAATTCACGTCAACAACGAACTGGGCGACCTTGAGCAGGGGCTGGATGCCGCGCTCGAGGCAGTCGCCGTTGGCGGTCGTCTGGTGGTGATCAGCTTCCACTCCCTGGAAGACCGCATCGTCAAGCAATTCATGCGCAAGCACGCCAAGGGCGAAGCCGACAAACTGCCCCGCGACCTGCCGATTCGCCAGGCTGTCTTCGAGCCGCGCCTGAAGCTGCTGGGCAAGCCGCAATATGCGTCGGACGAAGAGCTCAAGGCCAACCCGCGCTCGCGCAGCGCGGTCATGCGTGTGGCGGAGAAGCTGCGATGAGCCGCATCTACGCCAAGCCCCTGCCCGGCGGCAGCCTGCTGATGCTGCTGCTGTTCGTCGGCGTGCTGCTCTCCGCCATTGCTGTTTCCTACAGCGCCCACTGGAACCGCAAGCTGCTCAACGAGCTCTTCGCAGAGCTCAGCGTGCGCGACAAGGCCCAGGCCGAATGGGGGCGCCTGGTCCTCGAACAAAGCACCTGGACTGCGCACAACCGCATCGAATCCCTGGCCAGCGAACAGCTGAAGATGCGTATCCCCGATCCGGCCGAAGTGCGGATGGTGGCACCATGATGAAGCTCGAAGGCGCACTCTATCCCTGGCGCTTCCGGATCGTTCTGGGCCTGCTCGCCATCATGGTCGGCGCCATTTCCTGGCGTATTGTCGACCTGCACGTGATCGACCATGACTTCCTCAAGGCGCATGGCGATGCTCGTAGCGTTCGGCATATCCCGATTCCCGCCCACCGCGGCCTGATCACCGATCGCAATGGCGAGCCGCTGGCGGTGAGCACCCCGGTCACCACGCTCTGGACCAACCCCAAGGACCTGATGGCGGTTCGCGACGAGTGGCCGCGCATCGCCCAGGTGCTGGGGCAGGAGCCTAAGGGCTTCGCCCAGCGCATCGAACAGAACGCCAATCGCGAGTTCATGTATCTGGCGCGCGGCCTTACCCCGGAGCAGGGACAGGCTGTCCTGGCCAACAAGCTGCCGGGCGTTTACGGGATCGAGGAATTCCGCCGTTTCTATCCGGCGGGTGAAGTGACTGCCCATGTGGTGGGCTTCACCGATGTCGATGACCGCGGTCGCGAAGGCGTCGAGCTTTCGTTCGAGGAGTGGCTCGCCGGCGTGCCTGGCAAGCGCCAGGTCCTCAAGGACCGTCGTGGCCGCCTGATCAAGGACGTCCAGGTCGCCCGCAACGCCAAGCCGGGCAAGACCCTGGCCCTGTCCATCGACCTGCGCCTGCAGTACCTGGCCCACCGGGAGCTGCGCAACGCCCTGGTGGAGAACGGCGCCAAGGCTGGCAGCCTGGTGATCGTCGACGTGAAGACTGGCGAAGTGCTGGCCATGGCCAACCAGCCCACCTACAACCCGAACAACCGTCGCAACCTGCAGCCGGCCGCCATGCGTAACCGCGCGATGATCGACGTGTTCGAGCCGGGTTCCACGGTCAAGCCGATTTCCATGGCCGCTGCACTGCAGACCGGTCGCTGGAGGCCTGAGAACAAGGTCGAGGTCTATCCCGGCTCGTTGCAGATCGGCCGTTACACCATCAAGGACGTATCCAGGACCGAAGGACCGATCCTCGACCTGACCGGAATCCTGATCAACTCCAGTAACGTCGGCATGAGCAAGATCGCCTTCGATATCGGCGGCGAGACCATCTACGACACCATGCGCCGGCTTGGCCTCGGCCAGGATACTGGCCTTGGTTTCCCGGGCGAGCGCGTGGGCAACCTGCCCAACCACCGTGAGTGGCGCAAGGCCGAAACCGCCACTCTCTCCTATGGCTACGGCCTGTCGACTACCGCGATCCAGCTCGTCCACGCCTACGCCACCCTGGCCAACAACGGTCAGGCGGTACCGCTGTCGATGACCCGAGTGGACAGCATCCCCGACGGTGTCCAGGTACTGCCGGAAGAGGTGGCCAAGACCATGCAGGGCATGCTCCAGCAGGTGGTGGAGGCGCCGCGCGGCGTGTTCCGCGCACAAGTGCCGGGCTACCACGTGTCCGGCAAGAGTGGTACGGCGCGTAAAGCCAGCGTAGGAACCAAGGGCTACACCCAGAACGCCTATCGCTCGCTCTTCGCGGGCTTCGGTCCGTCCACCAATCCGCGCATCGCGATGGTGGTGGTGATCGACGAGCCCAGCAAGGCGGGCTACTTCGGCGGCCTGGTATCGGCCCCGGTATTCGGCAAGGTGATGGCCGGCGCGCTGCGACTGATGAACATCGCGCCGGACAACCTGCCCACCGAGGAACAACAGACCGCGGAAGCGGCCACCGGCAAAGGAGGGCGGATCTGATGCCCATGCCACTGAACCAATTGTTGCCCCAGGCGCAAGGCGCCACCCTGATTCGCGAACTGACCCTGGACAGCCGCAAGGTGCGTCCGGGTGATCTGTTCCTGGCCGTTCCCGGTGCCCAGCACGATGGTCGCGACCACATTGCCGATGCAGTATCCCGTGGCGCCGTCGCCGTGGCGTATGAAGCCGTGGATGCACATGTGTCGGAAGCCGCCGGCGCCGAGCTGATCCCGATCAAGGGCCTGGCCAGCCAGCTATCGGCCATCGCCGGTCGCTTCTATGGTGAGCCGAGCCGCGCCTTGCGCCTGGTCGGTGTCACCGGCACCAACGGCAAGACCAGCGTCAGCCAATTGCTGGCCCAGGCCCTCGACCAGTTGGGCGAGCGCTGCGGCATCGTCGGTACCCTGGGTACCGGCTTCTATGGCGAGCTGGAAAGCGGTCGCCACACCACGCCTGATCCGCTGGCCGTCCAGGCCACCCTGGCAGGCCTGAAGCAGGCCGGCGCCCGTGCCGTGGCAATGGAAGTTTCTTCCCATGGCCTGGAGCAGGGCCGGGTTGCTGCGCTGGACTTCGATGTCGCAGCGTTCACCAACCTGTCCCGCGACCACCTGGACTTCCATGGCTCGATGGAGGCCTACGCCGCCGCCAAGGCCAGGCTGTTCCGCTGGCCGAACCTGCGTGCGCGGGTGATCAACCTGGATGACGAGTTCGGCCGTCAGCTTGCTGCCCAACAGCACGAATCGCGCCTGTTCAGCTACAGCCTGGAGGATTCCAGCGCCTTCCTCTATTGCCGCGAAGCCCATTTCAACGATCACGGCGTAAGTGCCCAACTGGTTACCCACCAGGGTGAAGGCTTGCTGCGTAGCCCGCTGCTGGGCCGCTTCAACCTGAGCAACCTGCTGGCTGTGGTCGGCGCGTTGCTGGCCATGGATTACCCGCTGGCCGATGTGCTGAAGGTCCTGCCGTCGCTGCAAGGGCCGGTCGGGCGCATGCAGCGCCTGGGTGGCGGTGAGAAGCCGCTGGTGGTGGTGGACTACGCCCACACGCCGGATGCCCTGGAGAAAGTGTTGCAGGCCCTGCGTCCCCACGTCAGTGGCCGCCTGCTGTGCCTGTTCGGGTGTGGCGGAGATCGCGATCGCGGCAAGCGTCCGCTGATGGCTGCCGTTGCCGAGCGCCTTGCCGACTACGTGCTGGTCACCGACGACAACCCCCGCACCGAAGACCCGGCGCAGATCTTCGCCGATATCCGTGCGGGTTTCGCTGACGCCGGCAAGGTGGAGTTCATTGCCGGTCGTGGCCTGGCGATCGCCCAGTTGATCGCTTCTGCCAGCGCTGACGACCTAGTGCTGCTGGCCGGCAAGGGCCATGAGGATTACCAGGAGATCGCCGGAATACGCCATCCGTTCTCCGACCTCGATGAGGCGGCCAGGGCGCTGGACGCGAGGGAGGTGCCAGATGCTTAGGCCGTTCCGTCTTTCCGAACTCATCGGGCCGCTGCAGGCCGCGCTGGTGGGGGCCGATGTAGCCTTCACCGGCGTTTCCAGCGACAGCCGCAAGATCGAAGCCGGGCAGCTGTTCATTGCGCTGGTCGGTCCGCGTTTCGACGGCCATGACTACCTCGCTGACGTGGCCGCCAAGGGTGCCATTGCGGCCCTGGTGCAGCGCAAGGTGGCGGATGCGCCCATCCCGCAACTCGTGGTAGCCGATACCCGCGAAGGTCTCGGCCGCCTGGGTGCCTACAATCGCGATGGTTTCACCGGCCGCGTCGCGGCGGTCACCGGTTCCAGCGGCAAGACCACCGTCAAGGAAATGCTCGCCAGCATCCTGCGGACCCAGGGAAGCGTGCTGGCCACGCGAGGCAACCTGAACAACGACCTTGGCGTGCCGTTGACCCTTCTGGAGCTGGGCGCCGAACACGACAGCGCGGTGATCGAGCTGGGTGCATCGCGCGTCGGTGAAATCCTCTACACCGTCGGCCTGACCCGGCCGCAGGTGGCGATCCTGAACAACGCCGGCACCGCCCATGTGGGCGAGTTCGGTGGTCCGGAGAAGATTGTCGAAGCCAAGGGCGAGATCCTCGAGGGGCTGCCGGCTGACGGCGTTGCCGTGCTGAATCGCGACGACCGCGCGTTCGACATCTGGCACGCCCGCGCTGCAGGCCGCCGCGTGATCAGCTTCGGCGTGACCGATGGCCGCGCCGATGTGCGTGCCGAGAACCTGACCCGCGATGCACGCGGTTGCATGGCCTTCAGCCTCCGTGGCCTGGCCGGCGACGCGGACATCCAGCTGAATCTGTTGGGGGCGCACAACGTCGCCAACTCCCTGGCTGCTGCCGCCGCCGCCCACGCCCTTGGCGTGCCGCTGGTCGGGATCAAGGCAGGCCTGGAAAACCTGCAGCCTGTCAAAGGCCGCGCCGTAGCGCAGCTCGCCATGAGCGGCATGCGCGTGATCGACGACAGCTACAACGCCAACCCCGCGTCGATGCTGGCTGCCGTTGATATACTCGCCGGCTTTTCCGGTCGCACCGTCCTGGTGCTCGGGGATATGGGCGAACTCGGCGACTGGGCCGAACAAGGGCATCGCGAAGTTGGCGAATACGCTCGCGGCAAAGTCAGTGCCCTGTATGCCGTAGGCCCGCTGATGGCGCATGCCGTCGCGGCCTTCGGCTCCCAGGGACGCCACTTCGCCGACCAGGCCAGCCTGATCCAGGCCCTGGTCAGCGAGCAGGATGCAAACACCACAATTCTGATCAAAGGCTCCCGCAGCGCGGCGATGGACAAAGTCGTCGCGGCATTCTGTGGGACGGGGGAGGTTCACTAATCATGCTGCTGCTGCTCGCTGAGTACCTGCAACAGTTCCATAAAGGGTTCGGCGTATTCCAGTACCTGACCCTGCGCGGGATTCTCGGCGTCCTGACAGCGCTGTCGCTGTCGCTCTGGCTCGGTCCCTGGATGATCCGCACCCTGCAGATCCGCCAGATCGGTCAGGCCGTGCGTAACGACGGCCCGCAATCGCACCTGTCGAAATCCGGCACGCCGACCATGGGCGGTGCGCTGATCCTGACTGCCATCGCCATCAGCACGCTGCTCTGGGCTGATCTGTCCAATCGCTATGTATGGGTGGTACTGGCCGTGACCCTGGCGTTCGGTGCCATCGGCTGGGTGGATGACTACCGCAAGGTGATCGAGAAGAACTCCCGAGGCCTGCCGAGCCGCTGGAAGTATTTCTGGCAGTCCGTATTCGGCATCGCCGCCGCGATCTTCCTTTATATGACTGCCAGCACGCCGGCTGAGACCACGCTGATCCTGCCGCTGGTGAAGAACATCGAGATCCCGCTGGGCATCGGCTTCGTGGTGCTGACCTACTTCGTGATCGTCGGCTCCAGCAACGCGGTGAACCTGACTGACGGCCTCGACGGCCTGGCGATCATGCCCACCGTTATGGTCGGCGGCGCGCTGGGGATCTTCTGCTACCTGTCGGGCAACATCAAATTCGCCGAATACCTGCTGATCCCGTACGTACCGGGCGCGGGTGAGCTGATCGTGTTCTGCGCCGCCCTGGTGGGTGCCGGCCTCGGCTTCCTCTGGTTCAACACCTACCCGGCCCAGGTCTTCATGGGTGATGTCGGCGCCCTGGCGCTGGGCGCTGCCCTTGGCACCATCGCCGTGATCGTGCGCCAGGAAGTTGTGCTCTTCATCATGGGCGGCGTGTTCGTCATGGAAACCCTGTCGGTGATGATCCAGGTCGCGTCGTTCAAGCTGACCGGTCGTCGTGTTTTCCGCATGGCCCCTATTCATCACCACTTCGAACTGAAAGGCTGGCCCGAACCCCGGGTCATCGTACGGTTCTGGATCATCACCGTGATCCTGGTGCTGATTGGTCTTGCCACCCTGAAACTGAGGTAATCGAGAGTGACGCTGATCGCTTCCGACCAGTTCCGCATCGTTGTCGGCCTCGGCAAGAGCGGCATGTCCCTGGTGCGCTTCCTGGCGCGCCAGGGCGTGCCGTTCGCCGTGGCTGATACCCGTGCGAACCCGCCGGAGCTGGCGACGATCCAGAGCCAGTTCCCGCAGGTGGAAGTGCGTTGTGGCGAGCTCGATCCGGATTTCCTCGGCCGCGCCAGCGAGCTGTACGTGAGCCCGGGCCTGGCCGTGGCCACGCCCGCCCTGCAAGAAGCGGCACGGCGTGGAACCAAGCTGTCCGGCGACATCGAACTGTTCACCCGCCATGCCAAGGCGCCGATCGTCGCCATCACCGGCTCGAACGCCAAGAGCACTGTCACCACCCTGGTGGGCGACATGGCCCAGGCCGCCGGCAAGCGCGTCGCGGTGGGCGGCAACCTCGGTACTCCGGCGCTGGACCTGCTCGCCGACGACGTCGAGCTCTACGTGCTGGAGCTGTCCAGTTTCCAACTGGAAACCACCGACCGGCTGAATGCCGAGGTGGCCACCGTGCTCAACGTCAGCGAAGACCACATGGATCGCTACGCTGACATGCAGGCCTACCACCTCGCCAAGCACCGCATCTTCCGTGGCGCGCGCCAGGTCGTTGTCAATCGCGGCGACGCCTTGTCGCGTCCGCTGGTGGCCGACCAGCTGCCTTGCTGGACCTTTGGCCTGAACAGGCCCGACTTCAAGTCCTTCGGCCTGATCGAGGAAGACGGCGAGAAGTACCTGGCCTTCCAGTTCGACAAGCTGATGCCGGTGCGCGAGCTGAAGATTCGCGGCGCCCACAATCAAGCCAATGCCCTGGCTGCCCTGGCCCTGGGCCACGCGGTGGGCCTGCCGTTCGAGCCCATGCTCGATACCCTGCGCACGTTCGCCGGGCTGGCCCATCGTTGCCAGTGGGTGCGCGAGCTGCGTGGCGTGTCCTACTACGACGACTCCAAGGCAACCAACGTCGGGGCGGCCCTGGCGGCCATCGAAGGCCTGGGAGCCGACATCGACGGCAAGCTGGTGCTGATCGCGGGTGGTGATGGCAAGGGCGCGGATTTCTCCGGCCTCAAGGGCCCGGTGGAAGCGTTCTGCCGCGCCGTCGTGCTGCTGGGGCGAGATGCCGAGCTGATCGCCACCGCCCTGGGAGACTCCGTTCCGCTGGTTCGGTCCAAGACCCTGGACGAAGCGGTGCTGCGCTGCTCCGAACTGGCCGAGGCTGGCGATGCCGTGCTGCTGTCGCCGGCGTGCGCAAGCCTGGACATGTTCAAGAACTTCGAAGAACGCGGGCGTCTCTTCGCCCAGGCCGTGGAGGGGCTCGCCTGATGCTGGCCCGTCTGCTCGCCGCCCCTTCGCCGCTGCGCAGCCGCCGCGGCATTGACATCGACTTCCCGCTGCTGGCCGGTTGCCTGTCGCTGCTCGGCCTGGGCCTGGTGATGATTACCTCGGCTTCGTCGGAAGTCGCGGCGGCGCTGTCCGGCAACCCGCTGTACCACATGATCCGCCACCTGATTTACCTGGCGATCGGTCTCGGCGCCGGCCTGATCACGCTGCAGATCCCCATGGCCTTCTGGCAGCGCCATGGCGCTCGTCTGATGCTGGCTGCCATCGTCCTGCTGATCCTGGTCCTGCTGCCGGGCATCGGTCGGGAAATCAACGGTGCCAAACGCTGGATCGGCTTCGGCCTGTTCAACCTGCAGCCGTCCGAGCTGGCCAAACTGTTCACCGTGATGTTCATCGCCGGCTACCTGGTGCGTCGCCAGGACGAGGTGCGCGAGAAACTCACCGGATTCATCAAACCGATGCTGGTGCTGGGGCCGATCGCCGTGCTGCTGCTGGCAGAGCCGGACTTCGGGGCCACCGTGGTACTGGTGGGCTCCTGCAGCGCCATGCTGTTCCTCGGCGGGATCAACCTGGTGCGTTTCGTCCCCCTGGCCGGGGCCGTACTCGCTGCTGGCGTGCTGGTAATGACCAGCCAGAGCTACCGGATGCAGCGTCTGACCAACTTCATCGACCCCTGGGCCGACCAGTACGGCGCGGGCTACCAGCTCAGCCAGGCACTGATCGCCTTCGGTCGTGGCGAATGGTTCGGTGTCGGCCTGGGAAACAGCATCCAGAAGCAGTTCTACCTGCCGGAAGCCCATACCGACTTCGTCTTCGCGGTACTGGCCGAGGAACTGGGCATGATCGGTGCCCTGGCGACTGTCGGCCTGTTCGTCTTCGTCAGTGTCCGTGCCCTCTATATCGGTCTCTGGGCCGAGAAGGCGCGCCAGTACTTTTCCGCCTACGTCGCCTACGGTCTCGCCTTCCTCTGGATCGGCCAGGTGCTGATCAATATCGGCGTGAACGTCGGCCTGTTGCCGACCAAGGGCCTGACCCTGCCGTTCCTCAGCTACGGCGGCAGCTCCCTGGTGATCTGCTGCGTCAGCCTTGCACTGCTGCTGCGAATTGAATGGGAGCGGCGTACTCACCTTGGCAACGAGGAAGTGGAGTTCGTCGAGAGCGATTTCTTCGACGAGGAGGTGCGCCCATGAGCGGTAACGTGCTGATCATGGCTGGCGGCACCGGCGGCCACGTATTCCCGGCGCTGGCCTGTGCCCGCGAGTTCCAGGCCCGCGGTTTCAAGGTGCACTGGCTGGGCACGCCCAAGGGCATCGAGAACGAACTGGTTCCCCAGGCCGGCCTGCCGCTGCACCTGATCCAGGTGAGTGGCCTGCGCGGCAAGGGATTGAAGTCCTTGCTCAAGGCGCCGTTCGAGCTGCTCAAGTCGCTGTTCCAGGCGCGCCGAATCGTGCGTGAGCTCAACCCGGTCTGCGTACTGGGCATGGGCGGCTATGTCACCGGTCCCGGTGGACTGGCCGCGCGCCTGTCCGGCGTGCCGCTGATCATACATGAGCAGAACGCCGTTGCCGGCACCGCCAATCGCAGCCTGGCACCGATCGCCAGCCGCGTTTGCGAGGCCTTCCCGGATACCTTCGGGAAAAGCGACAAGCGGCGCACCACCGGCAATCCGGTGCGTGAAGAGCTGTTCCTGGAAACCCCGCGTGACACCCTGGCCGGTCGCAAGCCGCGCCTGCTGGTGCTGGGCGGCAGCCTGGGCGCCGAGCCGTTGAACAAGCTGCTGCCCGAAGCCCTGTCCCGGTTGTCCGCTGACCTGCGCCCGGAGGTGTTCCACCAGGCCGGCCGCAAGCATGACGAAATCACCGCGGAGCGTTATCGCGAAGCCGCGGTCGAAGCGGAGGTCGCGCCTTTCATCAAGGACATGGCCCGTGCCTATGCCTGGGCCGATCTGGTCATCTGCCGTGCAGGCGCCCTGACCGTGAGCGAGCTGGCCGCTGCCGGCCTGCCATCGTTCCTGGTGCCGCTGCCCCATGCGATCGACGACCACCAGTCGCGCAATGCCGAATACCTGGCGAAGGAGGGCGCGGCTGTCCTTCTTCCGCAACATTCCACTGATGCGGCCACGCTGGCCGCTCAGCTGACCGAGGTCCTGATGCAGCCCGAGAAACTCAAGGCCATGGGCGCTACCGCCCGCCGTCTGGCCAAACCCGCCGCCACCCGCACCGTGGTCGAGATCTGCCTGGAGGTGGCCAATGGTTGAGAGCCAGAAAGCCATGCCCCAGCCGGAGATGCGCCGCATCCGTCGTATCCACTTCGTCGGCATCGGCGGCGTGGGCATGTGCGGGATCGCCGAAGTGCTGCTGAACCTGGGCTACCGGGTTTCCGGATCCGACCTCAAGGCCTCGGCCGTGACCGAGCGCCTGGAGAAGTTCGGCGCGCAGATCTTCATCGGCCACCGCGCCGAGAATGCCGAGCACGCCGATGTGCTGGTGGTGTCCAGCGCCGTGAACAAATCCAACCCCGAGGTCGCGGTCGCCCTGGAGCGCCGCATCCCGGTGGTGCCGCGCGCTGAAATGCTCGCCGAGCTGATGCGCTACCGCCACGGCATCGCCGTCGCCGGTACCCACGGCAAGACCACCACCACCAGCCTGATCGCGTCGGTCTTCGCCGCCGGTGGCCTCGACCCCACCTTCGTCATCGGCGGCCGCCTGAACGCCGCGGGCACCAATGCCCAGCTCGGCACCAGCCGTTACCTGGTGGCCGAAGCCGACGAGAGCGACGCCAGCTTCCTGCACCTGCAGCCGATGGTGGCCGTGGTCACCAATATCGACGCGGACCACATGAGCACCTACGAGGGCGACTTCAATCGACTGAAGAAGACCTTCGTGGAGTTCCTCCACAACCTGCCGTTCTACGGTCTGGCCGTGCTCTGCGTGGACGACCCTGTGGTGCGCGAGATCCTGCCCCAGGTGGCGCGTCCCACCGTTACCTACGGCTTCTCCGAAGACGCCGACGTACGCGCCATCAATATCCGCCAGGACGGCATGCGCACCTGGTTCACCGTCCTGCGCAAGGACCGCGAGCCGCTGGATGTCTCGGTGAACATGCCGGGCAACCACAATGTGCTGAATTCCCTGGCCACCATCGCCATTGCCACCGACGAAGGCATCAGCGACGAAGCCATCGTCCAGGGCCTGTCCGGCTTCCAGGGCGTGGGCCGGCGCTTCCAGGTCTACGGCGAGCTTCAAATCGAAGGCGGCAGCGTGATGCTGGTGGACGACTACGGCCACCATCCGCGCGAAGTGGCCGCGGTGGTCAAGGCCGTTCGTGGTGGCTGGCCGGAGCGCCGTCTGGTGATGGTCTACCAGCCGCACCGCTACAGCCGTACCCGCGATCTCTACGACGATTTCGTGCAGGTGCTGGGTGAAGCCAACGTCCTGCTGCTGATGGAGGTCTACCCGGCCGGCGAAGAGCCGATTCCCGGCGCCGACAGCCGTCAGCTCTGCCACAGCATCCGGCAGCGCGGCCAATTGGACCCGATCTACATCGAGCGGGGTGTGGACCTCGCGCCGCTGGTCAAGCCGCTGCTGCGTCCCGGCGACATCCTGCTCTGCCAGGGGGCCGGCGACATCGGTGCGCTGGCGCCGCAACTGATCCAGAACCCGCTGTTTGGCGGTCAGGCCGACGACGCCGCCAAGAGGAAGACGAAATGAGCGCGCACTTCAAATCCACCCTCGAACCGGCTGCATTCGGTCGGGTCGCCGTTCTCTACGGCGGCAAGAGTGCCGAGCGCGAGGTTTCGCTGAAATCCGGCGCCATGGTGCTGCAAGCCCTGCAGTCCGCCGGCGTGGACGCTTTCGGTATTGATGTCGGTGACGACCTGCTGCAACGGCTGCAGGCGGAAAAGATCGACCGTGCCTTCATCATCCTCCACGGCCGTGGTGGCGAAGACGGCAGCATGCAAGGCCTGCTGGAGTGCCTGGAAATTCCCTATACCGGCAGCGGTATCCTGGCTTCGGCCCTGGCGATGGACAAGCTGCGTACCAAGCAGCTGTGGATCAGCCTCGGCCTGCCGACGCCGCGCCACGCCGTGCTGGCCAGCGAGCAGGACTGCCGCCAGGCAGCCGCCGAGCTGGGCTTCCCGCTGATCGTCAAGCCGGCGCATGAAGGTTCCAGCATTGGCATGGCGAAGGTCGAGGACGTCGACGCCCTGATCGAGGCCTGGCGTGATGCCGGTGTCTACGACCCGCAAGTGCTGGTGGAACAGTGGATCCACGGCCCGGAATTCACCGTTGCCTGGCTGCGCGGCGAAGTGCTGCCGCCCATTCGCCTCGGTACCCCGCACACCTTCTACGACTACGACGCCAAGTACCTGGCCAGTGATACCCGCTACCAGATCCCCTGTGGCCTGGATGCGGACAAGGAAGAGGAGCTGAAGCAACTGACCGCGCGCGCCTGCGAGACCCTCGGCATCCAGGGTTGGGCCCGCGCCGACGTCATGCAGGACGCCGAAGGGCGCTTCTGGCTCCTTGAAGTCAACACCGCACCGGGCATGACCGATCACAGCCTGGTGCCCATGGCCGCGCGCGCTGCGGGCCTGGATTTCCAGCAACTGGTGCTGGCGATCCTGACCGACAGCGTCGAGGCAAGGGGCTGATCCCATGCGTAGCGCCACTATCCGCCGCCAGGAACCCGTAATCGGCCGCGCCGCTCCGTCGCGCAAGCCGATACCGCGTGGCGCCAGCCGGATGGTGGCCAAGGAACCGCTGAGCCAGCGCCTGCCCAAGCCCAGCTTCGGCTTCCTGCGCAAGCTGGTCTGGCCGGTGATGCTCGTGGTGCTCGGATTCGGCGCCTACGAAGCGGCCCAGCGGTTGCTGCCGTATGCCGACCGGCCCATCGCGAAGGTCAATGTCCAGGGCGACCTGAGCTACATCAGCCAGCAGGCGGTGCAGCAGCGCATCGCGCCGTACATCGCTGCGAGCTTCTTCAGCATCGACCTGGCGGGCATGCGCCGCGAGCTGGAGCAGATGCCGTGGATCGCTCACGCCGAAGTACGCCGGGTGTGGCCGGACCAGGTGATGGTCCGCCTGGAAGAACAACTGCCCATCGCCCGCTGGGGCGACGAGGCTCTGCTGAACAACCAGGGCCAGGCCTTCGCCCCGCGCGAACTGGCCCACTACGAACAGCTGCCGCAGCTCTGGGGGCCGCAGCGCGCCCAGGAGCAGGTGATGCAGCAATACCAGATGCTCAGCCAGATGCTGCGCCCGCTCGGCTTTTCCATAGTCCGGCTGGAGCTGCGTGAGCGTGGCAGTTGGTTCCTGTCTACCGGCCAGGGCGTCGAGCTCCTGCTTGGACGGGATCATCTGGTGGAGAAGATGCGACGTTTCATCTCGATCTACGAGAAAACGCTGAAGGACCAGATTGCGAACATAGAGCGCGTCGACCTGCGCTATCCCAACGGCCTGGCAGTGGCCTGGCGGACGCCGGTCGAGGCCCCGGCGGCGACCACGGTCGCCGTGCAGTGAATTAGAGAGAAGGTTAGAAGCATGGCAAGCGTACAGAGCGGCAAGATGATCGTCGGCCTGGACATCGGCACCTCCAAGGTGGTGGCGTTGGTGGGCGAGGTCGCGGCTGATGGCCAACTCGAGATCGTCGGCATTGGCACTCATCCGTCGCGCGGCCTGAAAAAGGGCGTGGTGGTGAACATCGAATCCACCGTGCAATCCATCCAGCGCGCGGTGGAAGAAGCCCAGTTGATGGCGGGTTGCCGCATCCACTCGGCCTTCGTCGGCATCGCCGGCAATCACATCCGCAGCCTGAACTCCCACGGCATCGTGGCGATCCGCGATCGCGAAGTCAGCGGTGCCGACATCGAGCGTGTACTGGATGCCGCTCAGGCAGTGGCCATCCCGGCCGACCAGCGTGTGCTGCACACCCTGGCCCAGGACTACGTGATCGATAACCAGGAAGGCGTGCGTGAGCCGCTGGGCATGTCCGGCGTCCGCCTGGAAGCCAAGGTGCATGTGGTGACCTGTGCCGTGAACGCAGCGCAGAACATCGAGAAATGCGTGCGCCGCTGCGGCCTGGAAGTCGACGACATCATCCTCGAGCAGCTGGCGTCGGCCTACTCGGTCATCACCGATGACGAGAAGGAGCTGGGCGTCTGCCTGGTGGACATCGGTGGCGGGACCACCGACATCGCCATCTTCACCGAGGGCGCGATTCGCCACACCGCGGTGATCCCGATCGCCGGCGACCAGGTGACCAACGACATCGCCATGGCCCTGCGTACGCCGACCCAGTACGCCGAAGAGATCAAGATCCGCTACGCCTGCGCCCTGGCCAAGCTGGCCGGCGCTGGTGAAACCATCAAGGTGCCCAGCGTGGGCGACCGTCCGCCGCGCGAACTGTCGCGCCAGGCCCTGGCTGAAGTGGTCGAGCCGCGCTACGACGAGCTCTTCACCCTGATCCAGGCCGAACTGCGCCGCAGCGGCTACGAAGACCTGATTCCGGCGGGCATCGTCCTCACTGGCGGTACCGCCAAGATGGAAGGTGCGGTGGAACTGGCCGAAGAGATTTTCCACATGCCGGTGCGCCTGGGCGTACCGCATAGCGTGAAGGGGCTCGCCGATGTCGTGCGCAACCCCATCTATTCCACGGGCGTAGGCCTGCTGATGTACGGATTGCAGAAGCAGTCCGACGGCATGCCTGTCTCCACTGGCAACTACGGCTACGCCGAAGAAGCCAAGGCTCCTGTACTGGAACGGCTCAAACGCTGGGTTCAGGGCAATTTTTAACCGCGGTACGCAGTAGGCGAAAAACTAAAAAAGGAAGGAGAGGGGAAAATGTTCGAACTCGTAGATAATGTTCCGCAAACAGCGGTCATCAAGGTAATCGGTGTCGGTGGTGGCGGCGGCAACGCCGTGAACCACATGGCCAAGAGCAACATCGAGGGCGTCGAGTTCATCTGCGCCAACACCGATGCCCAGGCGCTGAAGAACATCGGCGCGCGCACCGTGCTGCAGCTCGGCCCGGGCGTGACCAAGGGCCTGGGTGCCGGCGCGAATCCCGAAGTCGGCCGTCAGGCCGCCATCGAGGACCGTGAGCGCATCGCCGAAGTGCTGCAGGGCGCCGACATGGTCTTCATCACCACTGGCATGGGCGGCGGCACCGGTACCGGTGCTGCACCGATCATCGCTGAAGTGGCCAAGGAAATGGGCATCCTCACCGTTGCGGTGGTGACCCGTCCGTTCCCCTTCGAAGGCCGCAAGCGCATGCAGATCGCCGACGAGGGCATCCGCTCCCTGGCAGAAAGCGTCGACTCGCTGATCACCATCCCCAACGAGAAGCTGCTGACCATACTCGGCAAGGACGCCAGCCTCCTGGCCGCCTTCGCCAAGGCCGACGATGTGCTCGCCGGCGCGGTGCGCGGCATCTCCGACATCATCAAGCGTCCCGGCATGATCAACGTCGACTTCGCCGACGTTAAGACCGTAATGGGTGAAATGGGCATGGCGATGATGGGTACCGGCTGCGCCAGCGGTCCGAATCGCGCTCGCGAAGCCACCGAGGCTGCCATCCGCAACCCGCTGCTGGACGACGTCAACCTGCAGGGCGCTCGCGGCATCCTGGTGAACATCACCGCAGGTCCGGACCTCTCCCTGGGCGAGTACTCCGATGTGGGCAACATCATCGAGCAGTTCGCTTCCGAACACGCCACCGTCAAGGTGGGTACCGTGATCGACCCGGATATGCGCGATGAACTGCACGTGACCGTAGTGGCCACTGGCCTGGGCGCGCGCATCGAGAAGCCGGTCAAGGTGGTCGACAACACCGTTCAGGCAGCCACTGTGGCCACCGCCACCGTTGCCGCTCGTCCGGAGCAGCCGTCGGTCAACTACCGCGACCTGGATCGCCCGACCGTGATGCGCAATCAGGCTCACGCCGGCGCGGCCACCGCGGCCAAGCTCAACACTCAGGATGACCTGGATTACCTGGATATCCCGGCATTCCTGCGTCGCCAGGCTGATTGATGATTTGTATCAGGAGCATTAGGGTGATTGGTGTTCAGCAAAGGGCGGTTCTGCTATTATCGCCGCCCATTGTTGAAAACAGTTCGCAACTTGCGCACAAGCGGCCAATGCCATGATCAGACAACGCACTCTCAAGAACATTATCCGTGCCACTGGCGTGGGGCTGCATTCCGGGGAAAAGGTCTACCTGACCCTCAAGCCCGCACCGGTGGATACCGGCATAGTGTTCCGCCGTACCGACCTCGATCCCGTCGTGGATATTCCTGCACGCGCCGAGAATGTCGGTGAGACCACCATGTCGACCACACTGATCAACGGTGAGGTCAAGGTGGACACCGTGGAGCACCTGCTTTCGGCCATGGCAGGCCTGGGCATCGACAACGCCTACGTCGAACTCTCCGCGTCGGAAGTGCCGATCATGGACGGCAGCGCCGGTCCCTTCGTCTTCCTGATTCAATCCGCCGGCCTGCAGGAGCAGGAAGCGCCGAAGAAGTTCATCCGTATCCTGCGCGAAGTGACTGTGGAGGAGGGCGACAAGCGCGCCACCTTCGTCCCCTTCGACGGTTTCAAGGTGAGCTTCGAGATCGATTTCGATCACCCGGTATTCCGCAATCGTACCCAGAGTGCGAGCGTGGATTTCTCCAGCACCTCGTTCGTCAAGGAGGTCAGCCGTGCGCGGACCTTCGGCTTCATGCGCGACATCGAGTTCCTGCGTTCCCAGAACCTGGCACTCGGCGGCAGCGTGGAGAACGCCATCGTGGTTGACGAGAACCAGGTGCTCAACGAAGACGGCCTGCGTTACGAGGACGAGTTCGTCAAGCACAAGATTCTCGATGCGATCGGTGACCTCTACCTGCTCGGCAACAGCCTGATCGGCGAATTCCGTGGCTTCAAGTCGGGCCACGCGCTGAACAACCGTTTGCTGCGCCAGCTCATCGAGCAGAAGGACGCCTGGGAAGTGGTGACCTTCGAGGATGCCAGGACTGCACCTATCTCCTATATGCGACCGGTAGCAGCCGTTTAAGCAATACCCTCTTTCCTGACTTCAAAGGCCACCTTCGGGTGGCCTTTTTTTATCTTCAGGTTTTCGATCTGCTCAGTCCTGTGATTTGCCGTGGCGCGCCAGGCGTTCCAGCGCCTCCCTCAAGCGCGGATCGCTGACGGTTTCCGCCGTGGCCTGCAGGCTTTCTGCAGCGGTGGTCGACAGGCGGCCTTCGGTCATCGGTGCGCTGCTCGGGGTGAAACTCGGCTGGACCTTGAAAACGATGCGCTCCAGGCCGGCGAAGGCCTCGAATCCCTTCAACTGGCGCAGCAGGCGGGCCTGCTGGTAGCGCAGTCGGGTCGCCCAATGACCGTCGGTGACGATCAGCAGCAGTCGGCCTTCGCGCCAGGAGGCGACATGGCAGTGTTCACGAGCGGCGGGCTGCAGTTGGCTGGCGAGCAGTTGTTGCAGCTGGTCGATGCGCTGGGCTTCGTTGAATAGCGCCCGCAACGGCTTTTCCTCACGCAACAGCGCGGCAGGGGAACGGGCGGGCAGGGGACGAAACGCCATGATGAGTGCTTGAATGAGAGCTGTTGCGCCCATATTAACAGACACAGTTCCTCGCCTCGGCCTGAGTCCGCAATTCGATCGCTCAGGCTGTCGGTTCCCCCGGGGCATCTAGCGATTGGCCGTGACCGGGGAGTGTGGACGCCGTCCTACGGCGACCGGGAAGTGCTCCCGCTTTCCTCGACAAGGAATCCGGGTAGAATGCCCCCTTCGCAAGTAGCCATGATGGCTGCGCGGGCGACTCCAGGCCGCCCTCCATCCCAATGTGTGGAAGATCCTCTCTATATGTTTGCGCCCTTGTTGAAGAAACTCTTTGGAAGCAAGAACGAACGCGAAGTGAAGCGCATGGCCAAGGCGGTACAGGCCATCAACGCGTTCGAAGAGCAGATGGTGGCCCTGTCCGATGACCAGCTGCGTGCCAAGACCGAAGAGTTCAAGGCGCGCCTGGCCAAGGGCGAGACCCTCGACCAGCTGTTGCCGGAGGCCTTCGCCGTGGCCCGTGAGGCCGGCAAGCGCGTCATGGGCATGCGCCACTTCGACGTCCAGCTCATCGGTGGCATGACCTTGCACGAGGGCAAGATCGCCGAGATGCGTACCGGTGAGGGCAAGACCCTGGTGGGTACCCTGGCGGTCTACCTGAACGCGCTGTCCGGCAAGGGCGTGCACGTGGTGACCGTGAACGACTACCTGGCCCGCCGCGACGCCAACTGGATGCGTCCGCTGTATGAATTCCTCGGCCTGTCCGTCGGCATCGTCACCCCCTTCCAGCCGCCGGAAGAAAAGCGCGCAGCCTACGCCGCCGACATCACCTACGGCACCAACAACGAGTTCGGTTTCGACTACCTGCGCGACAACATGGCCTTCAGTCTGGACGACAAGTTCCAGCGCGAACTGAACTTCTCCGTGATCGACGAAGTGGACTCCATCCTCATCGACGAGGCGCGTACCCCGCTGATCATCTCCGGCCAGGCCGAAGACAGCTCCAAGCTCTACATCCAGATCAACAAGCTGATCCCGCGCCTGAAACAGCACATCGAAGAGGTGGAAGGCCAGGTCACCCAGGAAGGCCATTACTCGGTCGACGAGAAGACCCGTCAGGTCGAACTCAACGAGATGGGCCACCAGTACATCGAGGAAATGCTCACCCAGACCGGCCTGCTGGCCGAGGGCGAGAGCCTCTATTCGGCGCATAACCTCAGCCTGCTGACCCACGTCTACGCTGCGCTGCGCGCTCACACCCTGTTCCATCGCAACATCGAATACATCGTGCAGAACGACCAGGTCCTGCTGATCGACGAGCACACCGGCCGCACCATGCCCGGTCGCCGCTTGTCCGAAGGCCTGCACCAGGCCATCGAAGCCAAGGAAAACCTGCCGATCCAGGCGGAGAGCCAGACCCTGGCTTCGACCACCTTCCAGAACTACTTCCGCCTCTACAAGAAGCTGTCCGGCATGACCGGTACCGCCGATACCGAGGCCTTCGAATTCCGCCAGATCTACGGCCTGGATGTGGTGGTCATCCCGACTCACCGCCCGATTGCCCGTAAGGATTTCAACGACCTGGTCTACCTGACACAGGAAGAGAAGTTCGACGCCATCATCACCGACATCAAGGAATGCCAGGCCAATGGCCGTCCGGTGCTGGTGGGCACCGCCTCGATCGAGAGTTCTGAATACGTTTCGCAACTGCTGGTCAAGGCGGGCATCGAGCACAAGGTGCTCAACGCCAAGTACCACGAGAAGGAAGCCGAGATCATCGCCCAGGCCGGTCGTCCGGGCGCCGTGACCATCGCCACCAACATGGCCGGTCGTGGTACCGACATTCTCCTCGGCGGCAACTGGGAAGCCGAAGTGGCTGCCCTGGAAGCCCCGACCGACGAGCAGGTCGCGCAGATCAAGGCCGAGTGGCAGAAGCGTCACCAGCAAGTGATCGAGTCTGGCGGCCTGCACGTGGTCGCTTCCGAGCGTCACGAATCCCGCCGTATCGACAATCAGCTGCGTGGCCGTGCCGGTCGCCAGGGTGACCCGGGTTCCAGCCGCTTCTACCTGTCGCTGGAAGACAACCTGATGCGTATCTTCGCCTCCGACCGGGTGAAGAACTTCATGAAGGCCCTGGGCATGCAGTCCGGCGAGGCCATCGAGCACCGCATGGTGACCAACGCCATCGAGAAGGCGCAGCGCAAGGTCGAGGGTCGCAACTTCGACATCCGCAAGCAGCTCCTCGAATACGACGACGTGGCCAACGAACAGCGCAAGGTGATCTACCACATGCGCAACAGCCTGCTGGCTGCGGAGCATATCGGCGACACCATCAGCGAGTTCCGCGAAGAAGTGCTGAACAGCACCATCGACGCCCATATCCCGCCGCAGTCGATGCCCGAGCAGTGGGACGTCAGCGGTCTGGAAGCTGCCCTGTACAGCGATTTCGGCCTGAAGCTGCCGGTGCAGCAGTGGCTCGACGAAGACGACAAGCTCTACGAAGAAACCCTGCGCGAGAAGATCCTCGCTCAGCTGCTCGCCGCCTACAACGAGAAGGAAGACCTCGCCGGCGCCGAAGCCCTGCGTGCTTTCGAGAAGCAGATGCTGCTTCGCGTGCTGGACGACCTGTGGAAGGATCACCTGTCCACCATGGATCACCTGCGTCACGGTATTCACCTGCGCGGCTACGCCCAGAAGAACCCGAAGCAGGAGTACAAGCGCGAGTCCTTCACCCTGTTCCAGGAGCTGCTCGACTCCATCAAGCGCGACACCATCCGCGTCCTGTCCCACGTTCAGGTCCGCCGCGAAGATCCGGTCGAGGAAGAAGCCCGTCTGCGCCGCGAGGCCGAGGAAATGGCCCGTCGCATGCAGTTCGAGCATGCTGCCGCACCTAGCCTCGATGAGCCGGAAGTGGGCGAAGAGCAGGGCGATGTGGCTGTCGCCACCGCGGCCGCGCCGGTACGCACCGAGCCCAAGGTTGGCCGCAACGAGCCTTGCCCTTGTGGCTCCGGCAAGAAATACAAGCACTGCCACGGTCAAATCAACTAAGGCTCTGCTGTAATTCCAACGCCGCGACCGGCCCTGCCGCTCGCGGCGTTTTTCCTGATACCCCTGGCCGTCTGCACCGCCCGCAGCCGGTCGCCTGCTGACAAAGGAGCGCTTCCCATGGCTGTTGGTCTTGGCCCTCTGCCTACCCTGCACCCGGTTCCCGGTTTCGAACTCGGCATCGCCTCTGCCGGCATCAAGCGCCCCGGGCGCAAGGACGTGGTCGTGATGCGCTGCGCCGAAGGCTCCACCATCGCCGGCGTCACCACCACCAATGCCTTCTGCGCTGCCCCGGTGCTGATCACCCGCGAGCGCCTGCAGGGCGAAGTACGCTACCTGCTGACCAATACCGGCAATGCCAACGCCGGTACCGGTCCGGATGGCCTGGTTCGCGCGCGCCGTTCCTGCGCCAAGTTGGCGGAACTGGCTGGCGTGGGTGAAGAGGCCGTGCTGCCGTTCTCCACCGGCGTGATCGGCGAGCCGCTGCCGGTCGAGAAGATCGAGGCCGCGCTGCCGGCGGCACTGGCTGACCTCAAGGTGGATAACTGGGCCCAGGCGGCCGAAGGCATCATGACCACGGACACTCAGCCCAAGGGTGCCTGTCGCCAGTTCGAGCACGACGGCGTGACCGTCACCATCACCGGTATCAGCAAGGGCGCCGGCATGATCCGTCCGAACATGGCCACCATGCTTGGCTACATCGCCACTGACGCAAAGGTTGCCGGTGATGTGCTGCATGCCCTGGTGCGCGATGCGGCGAACAAGTCCTTCAACCGCATCACCATCGACGGTGATACCTCCACCAACGACTGCTGCATGCTGATTGCCACCGGTCAGGCCGCCCTGCCGGAAATCACCGCTGCCAGCGGTGAGCTGTTCGCCAAGCTCAAGCAGGCCCTGTTCGACGTCTTCATGGAGATCGCCCAGGCCATCGTGCGTGACGGCGAAGGCGCTACCAAGTTCGTCACGGTGCAGGTCAATGGCGGTGGCAACCACCAGGAATGCCTGGATGTTGCCTACGCCGTAGCCCACTCGCCTCTGATCAAGACCGCTCTGTTCGCTTCCGATCCCAACTGGGGCCGCATCCTGGCCGCCGTGGGCTATGCCGGCGTGCCGGATCTGGACGTGAGTAAGATCGACGTGTTCCTCGGCGAAGTCTGCATTGCCAGCCAGGGTGGCCGTGCCTCTACCTACACCGAAGCGCAGGGCGCTGCGGTGATGGCTCGCGAAGAGATCACCATCCGCATCGAACTGGGTCGTGGTGACTGCAGCGAAACCATCTGGACCACCGATCTGTCCCACGAATACGTGAAGATCAATGCTGAGTACCGCACCTGAGAACCTGCCTACGATCAGCTGCGCGTTGGATTAACTGTGTTGGGAATGGCTTCGGGCTTGCTCATTTACAGCTCGTAAACTCCGAGCCCTCAGCCATTCCCGCCTTGTTTTTCTCTAGTTGGCAAGATCGTGAACGGGTTCTGTAGTGCAGCGGCATTCCCGATTTTCATCCCCCGATGAAAATCGGGAATTTGCCATGGGCGCAGGCAGCTTCCATGATCCAGCGACACCCTGGGGAACTGGAAACAAGGAGCAAGGCATGTCCCTGACACTGGTAATTGGCAATAAGAACTACTCGTCCTGGTCGTTGCGCGCGTGGCTGGCCATGGAGTTGACCGGCTCCCCCTACGACGAGGTCCGCATTCCGCTCTACCAGGCCGATAGTCACACGCGCCTGCTGGGCTACTCGCCCACCGCCAAGGTGCCGGTCTTGCAGTCCGAAGACGGCACCGTCTGGGACTCCCTGGCCATCGCCGAATACCTGGCCGAGCGCTTCCCCGAGGCGCACCTCTGGCCCTTTGGCCAGGCGGCCCGAGCCATGGCCCGTTCGGTATGCGCCGAAATGCACAGTGGCTTCGTGCCGCTGCGTAGCCATATGCCGATGGACATGAAGCGTAACCAGGCGCTCGCCGAGGTCCCGGACGAGGTTGCGGAAGACATTCGCCGCATCTGTGCCATCTGGGCCGAGTGTCGTGCTCGCTTCGGCCAGGACGGCCCCTTCCTGTTCGGCCATGCCAGCATCGTCGACGCCTTCTACGCGCCGGTGGCCAGCCGCCTGCGCAGCTATGCCGTGGAGCTGCCGGCGGACGCCGCCGCCTACGTCGACACCATTTACCGGTGGCCTGCCTTCCAGCGCTGGTACCAGGCCGCCTTGCAGGAAACGGAGATCATTGAATGAAGCGAGTGCATGTGGCGGCTGCAGTGATCCGCGGCGCCGACGGCCGGGTGCTGATCGCCAAGCGTCCGGACGACAAGCACCAGGGCGGCCTCTGGGAGTTTCCCGGGGGCAAGGTGGAGGAGGGCGAGGCCGTGCAGGTCGCGCTTTCACGCGAACTGGAGGAGGAGCTGGGTATTCGCGTCAGCGCTGCCCGTCCGTTGATCCAGGTACACCACGACTACCCGGACAAGCATGTGCTGCTGGATGTCTGGGAAGTCAGCGCCTTCAGCGGAGAACCTCATGGCGCCGAGGGGCAGCCGCTGGCCTGGGCCTCGCCGCGTGAACTGGGGGATTACGATTTTCCGGCGGCCAACAAGCCGATTGTGGCCGCTGCCCGGTTGCCCGACCGTTATCTGATCACGCCTGACGACATCGAACCCCAGGCGCTGCTGGCCGGCCTCAAGGCCGCCCTGGGCAAGGGGGTGCGCCTGGTTCAATTGCGTGCGCCGCGCATGTTCGACGCGCAGTACCGCGACCTTGCGGTCGACGTGCAGGGCCTCTGCGCCGGCAAGGCGCAACTGATGCTCAAGGGCCCGCTTGAATGGCTGGGCGACTTCCCCGCGGCCGGTTGGCACCTGACCGCCGAGCAACTGCGCAAGTACGCCCCCAACGGCCGTCCCTTCCCGCGCGAGCGCTGGCTGGCGGCGTCGTGCCACAGCATCGAGGAACTGCAGCTGGCAGCGGCCATGGAAGTGGATTTCGTCACCCTCTCGCCGGTGCAGGCCACCCAGACCCATCCCGACGCCCGGCCCCTGGGGTGGGAGCACGCCGAGGCGCTGCTTCGCGGCTTCAACCAGCCGGTCTACCTGCTGGGCGGCGTTGGCCCCGATGACCTGGCGCAGGCCTGGACGGTCGGTGCCCAGGGGGTGGCGGGGATCCGGGCGTTCTGGCCCGAATGATCGACGGCGCAGGCCTTTGGCTTGCAGTGCGATTGGTATGGCTATGAATGCGTTGAGCGTTCCTGGAAGGTGCTGAGCCCGGTTGCTTACCGGGTTTTGCGGATGTTTCTGGTTTCGCCTTCCCAGGCGAGTTCCTTTTGCAAACGCCCAAAAGGAACCAAAACGCTTGCCCCTGCATCCGGGTTTGGCTTCGCCAAACTCCCCTCGCTCTATCGTTGCGCCGGGGGCACGGCGAGAGGGGCCATCCATGGCCCCACACGCCTCTCGCGGCATCCATGCCGCTCGTCCCCTCTGCAACGATTCCGCTCGGCCTCCTGAAGGGGCGCAGTCGCTGCCCCACCTCAGGCGCTCAGGTTCAGGCCCGTGTGGGCTTCAGGATGACTTGTGCCTCGCCGGCGCGAGTCACCCCTCGCCCTCTGGGAGAGGGGCGGGGGTCAGGCTGGCGCGGAGTCCTGGAGGTTCTGTGCTAGAGCGTTCCATTTCGATCAGCAACAGCTAACGCAGAGATAGCCATTGGTATCGCCCCTGCAGAGCTAGCGTCAGGCGATCACTCCTTCTTCGCAGCCTGCCACAACACCTCATCCACCCCTTGTCGCCGCGCAATCAGGCGTGCGGCGACGAAGAGCAGGTCGGAGAGGCGGTTGAGGTAGGCCAGCAGTTCCTCGCGCAAGGGCTCTTCGCCGTTCAGGGCCTGGGTGCGGCGCTCGGCGCTGCGGGCGAAGCTGCGGCAGATGTGGGCCTGGGCCACGAGGCGGGAGCCGCCGGGGAGGATGAAGTTCTTCAGCGGCCCTAGCTCTTCGTTCCACAGGTCGATGGCGACTTCCAGTCGACCGATCTCCTGCATGTCCAGCACCTGGTACTCCGGCATCGCCAGTTCGCCGCCAAGGTCGAACAGGCGGTGCTGGCAAGGCGTCAGCGTGCCGATCACCTCATTCAGTCCCGGGCAGCTCTGCGCGCTTTCGGCCAGCTCCGCCAGCAGTAGGCCGAGTTGGCTGTTCAGGGTGTCCACCTCGCCTATCGCCTCGATGCGCGGGTGGTCCTTGGGGACGCGCCGGCCGCTGGACAGGCCGGTCTCGCCCTTGTCGCCGGTTCGGGTGTAGATCCTGGAAAGGCGGTTACCCATGTCAGGCTCCTGCTTCCGTGGCGCTGGAAGTCAGCGGCAGGCGCAGGGTGAAGCAGGTGCCCTGGCCGGGCTTGGACTGCACTTCCATCTGGCCCTTGTGATTGTTGGTGATGATGAAATAGGAGACCGACAACCCCAGGCCCGTGCCCTGGCCCACTTCCTTGGTCGTGAAGAAGGGCTCGAAGATGCGCTTGCGCACGTTCTCGGGAATGCCTACGCCCGTGTCTTCCACCTGAATTTCCGCCCAGGGCGGATTCAGGCGGGTGCGCAGCGTGATGCGGCCCTCCTCGTCGTCCTCGCGCTGGTGGATGGCCTGGGCCGCGTTCTTCAGGAGGTTGAGCAGCACCTGCTCCAGCTCGTTGGCGGTACCGGGCACCGGGCCCAGCTCGGCGTCGAATTCGCGGACGATCTGCAGGCCCTTGAAGTCGAAACCTTCGGTCAGGTCGAAGTCATTACTGGCGATCTCCAGCGCCTGGTCGATCAGCACCGGCAATTGGCAGGGCGCCAACTGGCGGTTGCTGCGCCGGCTGAAGGCGAGCATGTGGCTCACGATCTTGGCCGCGCGGGCCCCGGCCTGGTGGATATCGTCCAGCAGCTTGGGCACCTCGCGGGCTTCCAGGTAGCGGCTGACCGATTCCAGGCTGATGCCGTTGATGGCAGCTTGCTCCTGGTTGCGATCCAGGTCCGGGGAGATGCGCCGCCGGATGTTCTGCACGTTGTGCAGGATGGCGCCCAGGGGGTTGTTGATCTCGTGAGCCATGCCGGCGGCCAGGCCGCCCACCGAGAGCATCTTCTCCGACTGCACCATCAGCTCTTCCATGGACAGGCGCTGGGTGATGTCGTCGATGCGGATCACCACGCCGCGCCCAGTGCCGCCCATCAACGGGTAGAAGGTCAGGGCATAGTGGTGGACGTTCTCGCCCACCAGCCAGCTCACCCGCTCCACCTTCTCCACCTTGTGCTTCTCGGCGGTCAGGCGGATCTGCGGGAGGAACGGCTTGAGCGAAGGGAAAGCCAGGAATACCGGCTGGTTCAGCGCGTCGTCCATGGGCGTGCCGGAGAGCGCGCTGGCTTCCTGGTTCCACTGGGTGACGTAGAGCTGTTCGTCCAGGGCGATGAGCGCCGAGGGCATGGAGTCGATGATGCTGTTGAGGTAGTTCTGGAAGCCGGTGAGCTTCTTCTCGATCTTGCTGCGTACCTGCACTTCCAACTCCAGCTTGCGGTTGGAGTGGCGGGTTTCCTCGGCCAGTTCGTGGGCCTGGTCGAAGGCGGCCTGGGCATCGTCACGGGCGCGCTTGAGTTGCTGCTCGCGGGCCTCGATGCGGCTGAGCATGGTGTTGAAGGCGTCGGCGAGGTTGCCGATTTCATCGCGGTTGCCACGGGGGGCGCGCAGCGAATAATTCTCTTCCCGGGTCACCTGGCGCGAGAGTTCCTCCAGGCGGCGGATGGGACGAGTGACCATGCGCCGGATCTGCCGTGCCACCAGCAGCCAGAGCAGCACGCTGCAGGCGAGAATCGCCAGGCTCGCGGTCAGGGTGCCGGTATAGAACACACTGGGCAGCTCGCTGGAGGCCACCAGCAGCAGGTGGCCGGCGGGCTTGCCGGGGATAGGCAGCTCGGCGAGGTGGCTGGTGCGGAACTCCCGCAGGCGCCAACTGGAAATGTCGCTGGCCTTCAGCGGCAGGTCGAGTTGTTCGCCACGCTGCAACTGGGCCAGCAGCCGGCCATCGGTGTCGTACAGCGCGGCGGCGCGCAGCGGCGTGTAGCCGTTCAGGCGCTGCAGCATCTCCTTGGCCTTTTCTTCCGAAGACAGCGCCTCGGGACCGACGGCCGAGGTGGCGAAGAGCCGGCCAAGGGTTTCCAGGCCTTGGGGGGCCACGCTTTCCTGGGAGATCCAGTAGGCGGCGCTGATGAAGGCCAGGTTGGCGATGAGCAGGACGGTAGCGAGCAGGACCAGCAGGGCGGCGAGCAGTTTGCGGCCGACCGAGAGGTTTTCGAGGCGCTGACGCAGGCTGGTCAAGGGGGCAGATATCCGCGGCTGGGCAGAAAGGCAGGTTAGCGCGGGGTCAGGTGACGGGCAATCCGCGTTGTTCCAGATGGGCCCTGAGGCGGGTATGCAGGCTTTCCAGATGCGGCAGCTTGAGCCGATGGCGCGTGGCGGTGGCGCAGGCGTGGCCGAGCAGATAGCTGATCTCGGTGCGGCGGCCGTTGGCAACGTCCTGATACATGGACGAGTAGTTCGCCGCAGTGGCCTGGATCACCCGCAGCACTTCTTCATGCAGTCCTTCGGCGGCATCAGGCTGGCCGCAATGCTGGAGCAGTTCGACCAGCTCCGCGCAGAGCACGCTGACCTCGGCCGGGTGATTGGCCAGGCCGCCATTGCGACAGTCGTGCAGCACGGTGAGGGGGTTGATGGCGCAGTTCAGCGCCAGCTTGCGCCACAGGCGGGAAAGGATATCCGGCGTCCAGCCATGGGGAATGCCGGCCCGCTCCAGGTCGGAGAGCCAGTCAGGCGGGGCAGGCTGCAGCGGGTCGCCGAGCCAGGTGAAGCCATGGCCGGCGAAGACCACGCGGAAGTCCGCTTCGCGAAAGGCCCCTTCGGTACTGGAGGCGAGCACGCAGCGCGTGTGTGGCAAGCGCAGGGACACGGCGTCCTGGCTGCCCAGGCCGTTCTGCAGCAGAATCAGTTCGGCCCCGGGGGCCAGGTAGGGCAGCAGGGGCTGGACCGCAGCCTCCGCATCGTATGCCTTGCAAGCCAACAGCAGCCGGCCTATGGGGCCGGCAGTGCTGGGCAGCACGGCCGGGATGGTGTACTGGCGGGCCTGGCCTTGTTCCACCAGAGTCAGGCCACCGGCCGCCTCGTAAGCCTTGAGGCGGGCGCGATCACGCAGGATCAGCCGTACCGGCAGCTCCGCGCGCGCCAGGCGAGCGGCCCAGAGACTACCCAGGCTACCGGCGCCGAGGATGTGCCAGGTCATGGTTGCGGCAGGCGCAGCGCGGTGACGCGGCCGCTGGCGTAGGCCTCGGGCAGCATGGCGCTGGCTTTGTCCAGCAGCTCCTCGACGTCCAGAGGCAGGGCCTTGGTGTCCAGGCCCACGAGGGCGATGCCGGCTTTGAGGGTGATGAAACCTTCGCTGGTCTTGAAGGCTTTCAGGTTCAGCCCTTCGTGCAGGCGGCGGAAGCTGCTCGGCGAGCATTCGTGGAGGTCGTCGAGCAGCGTGATCAGGCCGAACTGGCTGTCATCCACGCGGGTCAGCACATCCAGTGGGCGAACCAATTGCTGCAGGCGTCGCGCGACCCCGTGCAGCAACTCGTTGTAGAAGGTGTCTCCGTACTGCTGGCGCAGTTGCGGCGCATCCAGCAGGCCGATCAGCAGGTAGCACAGGGCACCACCGCGGGACTCCACCTGGCGCAAGCTGTCGGCCAGCTTCTGCCGCAGGTAGCGCGGGTTGCCGAGGCCAGTCAGGGAATCCACCAGGTTGCGCTGCTCCAGGCTGGCGATGTTCTGGGTAAGCAGGCGGTTTTCCTGCAACAGGCGCTGCAGGGTGTTGCACAGGCGGTCGGCGGCATAGACGCGAGGAACCAGCTGTTCGCTCATGGCCGCCTTGCTGATGAAGTCGTCCACGCCGCGGTCGAAAGCCTCGCCCAGGACGTTCTCACCTTCCTTGCCGGTGAGCAGGATGATGTAGCTGTAGTGGTCGGTCATCTCATCCAGCTGGCGGACCCGCGCGGTCAGTTCCAGGCCGTCGATCTCGGGCATCAGCCAGTCGGCGAGGATGACGTTGGCAGGCTTGTCTTCCAGCAGCTTGAGGGCTTCGCTGGCGCTGCTGGCGAATCGCAGATCCTGGTAACCGGCCTGGCTCAGGGCACGGCCGATCATGGCGCTGGAGAATTTGGCATCGTCCACCACCAGGATACTGAGATAAGGGTTGGGCATTTGGCAGGCTCGCAAGGAGGGTGGAATGGCGCGGTATGGCGCTATGATATCAAGCCTCCTCCGGGTTGCCTTGTCGCCCTACCGTTCTGCCGGTTTCGGACTGCTAGGGACGGCCCCGGAATGTGGCTTGTCGCTCGGTTATAATGGGTGCGCATTTTTTACCGTCAAGCCAGGCGCGTTGATATCCGTGATGCAGATCGCGCCGTCTATCTGGAGGAATCCCATGCCCTCGTTCGACGTGGTGTCCGAACTGGACAAGCACGAAGTCACCAACGCTGTCGACAACGCCATGAAGGAGCTCGATCGTCGCTACGACCTGCGCGGCAAGGGCAGCTTCGAGTTCAAGGAACTGACCGTCACCCTGACCGCCGACGCCGATTTCCAGCTGGAGCAGATGCTGGAAATACTCAGGATGGCCCTGGTCAAGCGCAAGATCGATGTCCAGTGCCTGGAGATCAAGGACTCCTATGCGTCCGGCAAGGTCGTGAAGCAGGAAGCCGTGCTGCGCGAAGGTATCGACAAGGAACTGGCGAAAAAGATCGTCGCCCACATCAAGGAAAGCAAGCTCAAGGTCCAGGCCGCCATCCAGGGCGAGCAGGTACGCGTGACCGGCAAGAAGCGCGACGACCTCCAGGAAGCCATTGCTGCCCTGCGTGCCAAGGAGTTCGGCATGCCCCTGCAGTTCAACAACTTCCGCGACTGAGCGGAACCTTCGCGACCGATCAGCGTCGCAGAACTGGAACCTTTTGAACCTTCGCCGCCATGGCTTGTCCATGGCGGCCTGGTTTCGTATTGCTGAAATAGCGCGGGAGAGCACTCATGGAGATGAACGTCGACCAACTGGTGAAGGTATCCGAATCCTGGATGCCCATTGTGCTGGAGTACAGCGGCAAGCTGACCCTGGCCCTGATCACCCTGCTGCTGGGCTGGTGGCTGATCAACATGCTGACCGGCAAGGTCGGCGCCCTGATGCAGCACCGCCGAGTCGACCGCACCCTGCAGGGTTTCGTCGGCAGCCTGGCCAATATCGTCCTGAAGGTGCTGCTGCTGGTCAGCGTGGCTTCGATGGTCGGGATCTCGACCACCTCTTTTGTCGCCGCCATCGGTGCTGCGGGCCTGGCCATCGGCCTGGCGCTGCAAGGTAGCCTCGCCAACTTCGCCGGCGGTGTGCTGATCCTGCTGTTCCGCCCGTTCAAGGTCGGTGACTGGATCGAGGGACAGGGCGTGGCCGGGACGGTGGACGCCATCCACATTTTCCACACCACGCTGAAGACCGCTGACAACAAGGTAGTGATCGTGCCCAACGGCAGCCTGTCCAACGGCAACATCACCAACTACTCGCGGGAGAAGACCCGCCGTGTCGATATCAACATCGGCATCGATTACGACTGCGACATCAAACGCGCCCGCCAGGTACTGCTGGAGATCGCTCGTGACCCCCGCGTACTGAAGAACCCCGAGCCGGTGGTTTTCGTCACCGGACTGGGCGAGAGCGCCATCAACATTTCCCTGCGCGTCTGGGTCGAAACCGCCGACTACTGGGCGGTGAATTTCGACTTCATCGAGCGTGCCAAGGAGAAAATGGACGAAGCGGGGATCAGCATCCCGTTTCCCCATCGCGTGGTGAAGCTGGTGCAGAGCGCCTGAAGACCCACCCCATGAGAAAGGCCGGCATATGCCGGCCTTTTTCATGCCTGTGGATAAATCAGGGCTGCTCGGTAGAACCGGGTGCCGCGGGGGCATCTGAGGAGCCATTCTCCTTCGGCTGCTGGCGGTCGCGCCCCCACTGGATGGCGATCAGCACCAGGGTGGGGATACCCAGCAACGCGGTGAGCATGAAGAAGTTGTGGTAGCCGACGCTTTCCACCATCACCCCCGAGTAGCCGCCGATCAGGCGCGGCAACAGCAGCATGATGGAGCTGAGCAGGGCGTACTGGGTGGCGGAGAACTTCAGGTTGGTCAGGCTGGAGAGATAGGCGACGAAGGCCGAGGTGGCCAACCCTGCGCTGAAGTTGTCGCAGGAGATGGTCAGGATCAGCATGTTCAGGTGCGGGCCCATGTCGCTCAGGGCCACGAACATCAGGTTGGTGGCCGCTGAGCTCACACCGCCGATGAAGAGGATCGGCAGGATGCCGAAGCGCACGATCAGCACACCGCCGGCTGCCGCGCCGAGCAGGGTCATCACCAGGCCGAACAGCTTGCTGACGCTGGCGATTTGCTCCTTGGTGAAGCCCTGGTCGATGTAGAAGACGTTGGCCATCACGCCCATCACGGTGTCCGACATCCGGTAGGTGGCGATCAGGCCGAGCAGCAGCAGCGCCTGCCAGCGATACCGCTGGACGAACTCGCTGATCGGCGTCAGCACCGGCGCCATCAGCAGGCGTCCGGCGGCGGAGAAGCAGGCCAGGGTGATCAGCAGGAACATCGTGCCGCGTGGCCAGGCGCCGGAGGAGAAGGCCTTCACCGCGGCGGCGATGGTCACCAGGATCACGATCAGGACGATGATCGACACCGCCTGGTGGACGAAGTCGAAGTTGGGCATGACCTTGCCACGCGCGGCCACCAGCAGTTGGCGGCGCTGCTGGCTGAGCAGTTCGCGCACCGGCAGGATCTGGCGCATGCCCCAGGGCGACAGGCAGGTGATCAGGAAGATGGCGTAGAGCGCGGCACGTGGCCAGGCGCGATCGAGCATGCCGGTGATCATCGCTGGCAGGGAGATCAGCATCACCAGCAGGATCAGTACCGAAGAGAGCTGGTGCTTGAGCTTGAAGCGCGAGTTGTTGCCCTGTGCCGGCAGGTCCACCAGCGGTTCGCGCATCCACAGGCTGGTAATCAGGCCCGGCAGCATCAGCAGCGCGAAGAGCAGGTAGGTACCGGCCCAGGCGCCATATTCGTAGACCTTGGCGGTGGAACCGAACCATTCGGCGAAGTAAAGCGCACCGGCGGTGGCGAGCAGCGCGGAGATCCGGTAGCCGGTCATGTAGCTGGCGGCCAGGGCTGCCTGGCGGCTGTCCTCTGCAATCTCCAGGCGGTAGGCGTCGATCGCGATGTCCTGGGTGGCCGAAGCGAAGGCCACCACCACTGCCAGGGCGATCAGCCAGGTGAGGTTCGTCTGCGGGTCGCACAGGGCCATGCCCACCAGCCCGAGCCCCACCAGCGCCTGGGAGAGCACCAGCCAGGAACGCCGGCGGCCAAGACGGCCCAGCAGCGGCAGGCGCCACTGGTCGAGTAGCGGCGACCAGATCCATTTGAAGGCGTAAGCCAGGCCGATCAGGCTGGCGAAGCCGATGGTCTCGCGGGATACCCCGGCCTCGCGGAGCCAGACGGAAAGGGTGGAGAACACCAGCATGTAGGGCAGGCCGGCGGCGAAACCCAGCAGCAATAGCGAAAGAGTGGCCGGCGAGGCATAGGCGGCGATGGCTGCGCGCCAGGAACGATGGGGCATTAGAGGTGCGGTCCGAAAAGCGTGGTGCTGGGCATTGGGCTGCTCGCGGCGTCCGGGAAGGGGGCTGACAACAGGGCAGGGCGCACTCTAACCCTTGGGTGGCATGGGATGCCAGCCGTGCCGACGCATGTTCACCCGATCGTTCTGGATACTGACCCCTTCGGCGCGCAAACGTGCTCGCTGCTCATCGCCTGATGGCGTTCCCAGTGCCAGGCTGAAGCGCCCGCCGGCGCCCAGCACCCGATGCCAGGGCAACTGGGTGCCCGTCGGCAGGTGACTCAGCGTGCGTCCGACCCAGCGCGCGGCGCGGCCAAGGCCCGCGAGCTCGGCCAACTGGCCATAGGTCACCACCGTGCCTTCCGGCACCTGCGCCAGCGTCAGGTAGAGGGCCTCGCGACGCACGTCCACGCTTGCTGTCGGCAAGTCCCCCCATGCATGCTCTGGCGCCTCTTCCTCCTTCTTCTTTCCGACCATGCTGCTCCGTAGCCTAAGTGCTTTGCTCGTGTGCCTGGCCTGCTCGCCGCTCTGGGCCGACACCCTGTGGTTGAACAACGGCGACCGCCTGACCGGCGAGATCATCCTGCTGGATGGCGGCAAGCTGGCATTGAAGACCAGATACGCCGGCCAGGTGCTGATCGACTGGAAGGATATCGACACCCTGCGCTCCGAGAAACCGCTGCTGATCAAGCGCGACGGCCTCGACAGCCAGCATAGCCGCAGCCTCGCAGCGGCGGGCAAGGGCATGGTGCGGCTGGAGAACGGGACGAGCGAGACGGTGCCGCTGGCGAGCATTCGCCAGATGGTGCCGCCCCGGCCCTTCATCGAGGATCGCGTGTGGGAGGGCAACCTCGACGTCAAGCTGGATCTGGAGCGAAACGAGGACAAGACGGACGAGTGGAAACTCAAGGGCGATACCCGCGTCGAACATGGCCGCTGGCGCCACGTGCTGAGCGGCCAGTTCGAAAATGAGACCAAGAACGGCGAGCGCACCGAGGACAACTGGGAGCTGGAGTACGACCTCGACCGCTTCCTCACCAAGCACTGGTTCGTGCGCGGCAGCTACGACCAGGAGAACGATGAGTTCCAGTTTTTCGAGCGCCAGCGTTCCTATGGCGTCGGTCCGGGCTATCGCTTCTGGGACGACGAGCTGGGCCGCTTCGACCTGATCGCCCAGCTCAGCCGCTTCCAGCTGGAAAGCGACGCCGGAGACCTCGACTTCAACGCCTATTCCTTCGAGTGGGACTTCAAGCGGCTGATCTGGGGTACCCGCTTCGAGCTCTACTCCAAGGCTCAGCTGCAAGTGCCGCGGATCGAAGAGATCGACTACGTACTCGACAGCGAATTCGGCCTTCGCTACCGCCTCAACGACTGGGCGCGGCTCTCGCTGCTCTATGAACTGGACCAGGTACGGGGCCTGGGCCAGAGCGATTCGGACAGGCATTACCTGATTGGCGTCGGCGTCGGCTGGTAGCGTCACGCCAGGCCACGCCCATCGATTTTTCGGAACTCAGCGGACGCAGGCCGGTCAGTCCTTGCTCTGCTGTCGGTCATAAGGATAATGCCCGGCTTTTTTTCGAGAACCCGAGCAAAGAAGCCGTTTTATGCTGTCCCGATCCCTGTTGTGCATGGCGCTCGCCGCCGCTTCCTCCGCCACTTTCGCTGACACCGTCTGGTTGAAGAATGGCGATCGACTCACCGGCACCATCCGCGTTTTCGATGGTGGCAAGCTGGTGCTGGAGACCGACTACGGCGGAACCATTCCGCTGGACTGGAAGAAGATCGCCACCCTGGAAAGTGACCGCGAACTGCTGATCAAGCAGGGCGACTTCGACGGCGAGCGCGCCAAGTCGCTGCATCGCGCCGAGGATGGCAAGGTCATCCTGGCCAATGGCGAAGCGCCGAAGGAAGTGGAGCTGGCCAGCATTGAACAGATCATGAAGCCCAAGCCCCTGGTCGAGGACCTCACCTGGACCGGCAATGTCGACCTGTCGCTGGATTACAAGCGTGCCGACAAGGACACCGACGACTACGACGTCGACTTCAATACCAAGGCCCGTCATGGTCGCTGGCGGCACAACGCCAGTGGCGAGTACAACCGTGAATTCACCGACGAGGTGAAGACCACGGACAACTGGGAAGCCGAGTACGCGCTCGATCGCTTCATCACCGACAAATTCTTCTGGCAGGGCCGGGGCGAGTACAAGCGCGACAAGATCGAAGACCTCGAGCGCCAGCGCACCCTGGGTACCGGCCCCGGTTACCAGTTCTGGGATGACGAACTGGGCGCCTTCTCCCTCGCCGGCCTGGTCAACCGCACCGACTACGACTTCTCCAATGGCGAGAAGGAGAACTTCTATTCCCTCAGTACCAAGTGGGACTACAACCGCTATCTGGTGGGCAAGACCGTGGAGTTCTTCACCACCGGCGAGATCGGCCGACCGCTGGACAACACCGCCGACTACGCCCTGGATGCCGAAATGGGCCTGCGCTACAAGGTCACCGACTGGGCCTCGCTCAACGTCAAGGCGGAGAAGGACCAGGTCAGCGGCGCCGAGGGCGATGTCGACGAAACCCGTTATACCGTCGGATTCGGCGTCGGCTGGTAGCAAGCCGGCCCCAGGTGTGGGAGCGAATTCGTTCGCGATTGAAGTCGCTCCTACGTCCGATACCTTTATACCCAGGCGCCATTCCCGTACATCAGGCTCGCTGTCCCCTTGCTGGCATAAACTTAAAAGTCCAAGATGGACAAAATGTTTACATCCAGCCCCGGGAGCGTCCCCATGTCCAGCACTTCGCCCCTCGTTCTCGCGCAAGCCGAAGCCCGCCGCCTGCTCCAGCAGGTCGACGTGCACCAGGCCATGCGCCAGATGTTCCTCGACCTGGCTGCCGGTGAAGCCGTGCAACCGGCGCAGCAACTGGTGGAATTCCCCAATGCTGCCGGCGACTTCATCAACTACCTGGGCGTGCTGGTCAAGGATGGGGTCTACGGGGTCAAGACCTCGCCCTATATCAAGAAGCCCGACGGCGCCCTGGTGACCGCCTGGACACTGCTGATGTCCATGGACAGCGGCCAGCCCTTGCTGCTCTGCGATGCCGGCGAGCTGACTACCGCGCGCACCGCCGCGACCACGGCTGTGGCGGTGGAGGCCCTGGCACCTGCGCGGGCCAGCCGCCTGGCGGTGATCGGCAGCGGTCCGGTGGCCCGTGCCCACCTGCACTACGTGAAGGAACTGCGCGACTGGCAGCGCATCGCCGTCTTCTCGCCAGCCCTGGCGGCGGATGCGGAAGTCCAGGTGCAACTGCGCGCCCAGGACCCGCGCGTGGAAATCAGCGCCAGCCTGGAAGATGCCGTGGCCGAGGCCGATGTGGTGATGCTCTGCACCTCTTCCGCCGGTCCCGTGCTGGACCCGCGCAGCCTGGGCAGGCCAGCCCTGGTCACTTCCATCAGCACCAATGCCCCGCGCGCCCACGAGGTGCCGCCGCAAGCCCTGGGTGAAATGGATGTCTACTGCGACTACCGCGCCACCACCCCTGGCTCCGCAGGCGAGATGCTGCTGGCCGCCGAGCGCCACGGCTGGAATCGCGAGGCCATCCGTGGCGACCTACCGGAGCTGCTGAGCGGCAAGGCCGCGCGTCCGGATTACAGCCGCCCGGTGTTCTTCCGCTCCATTGGCCTGGGCCTCGAAGACATGGCCCTGGCCAATGCCCTCTATCATCTTCAGCGCCAAGCACAGTGAGGCAGACGCCATGAACCAGGCTGACTTCATCATCATCGGTGCCGGAATAGGCGGCGCTTCCACCGGATTCTGGCTGTCCCGCCACGGCCGCGTGCTGGTGCTGGAACGCGAGGAACACGCCGGCTACCACTCCACCGGCCGCTCCGCCGCCCTCTACACGGTGGCCTACGGCACGCCCCAGGTGCGTGCCCTGACCGCCGCCAGCCGGGCATTCTTCGATGCGCCACCGGAAGGTTTCAGCGAGCACCCGTTGCTCACGCCGCGTGGCGAGATGGTGGTGGACTTCACCGGCGACGCCGAAGAACTGCAGCGCCAGTTCGACAGCGCGCTGGAAAATGTGCCCGACATGCAGATGCTCACCCCGGACCAGGCCTGCGCGCTGGTTCCTGTACTGCGCCGCGACCTGGTGCAGGGCGCCATGCTCGATCCCAGCGCCGCCGATATCGATACCGACGCGCTGCACCAGGGCTACCTGCGCGGCATCCGCCGCAATGGCGGCGAGGTGCGCCTCGGCTGCGAAGTGACCGCTGCCCGCCGCGAGGGTGAACACTGGCTGGTGGAAACCGCCCAGGGCAGTTTCCAGGCACCGACGCTCATCAACGCCGCCGGCGCTTGGTGCGACCAGTTCGCGCGACTGGCCGGCGTCCAGCCCCTGGGCCTGCAACCCAAGCGCCGCGCCGCCTTCATCTTCTCGCCGCCCGAAGGCGTGGATGCACACAAGTGGCCGGCACTGGTGAGCCTGGACGAGTCCTTCTACTTCAAGCCGGACGCCGGCGTGTTGCTGGGTTCGCCGGCCAACGCCGACCCGGTGGAAGCCCACGACGTGCAGCCGGAAGAACTGGACATCGCCCTCGGCATCTACCAGATCGAGGAGCACACCACCATGAGCATCCGCCGTCCAACGCGAGTCTGGGCCGGCCTGCGCTCGTTCTTCCCCGATGGCGACCTGGTGTCCGGCTACGACCTGCACAGCCAGGGCTTCTACTGGGTGGCGGGGCAGGGCGGTTACGGCATCCAGACGTCCGCCGCCATGGGCGAGGCCAGCGCCTGCCTGGTCCTGCGCCAGCCGCTGCCGGAGCACCTGGCGCGCTTCGGCCTGACCGAGGCGATGTTGTCCCCTGCGCGGCTGGGGTGACGACGCAGGCGCTTTGCGCCACACTCGCTGCGCCGGGCCCTGCGCCCGGCGCCGATCTTCCCGCTCCAGGAGCCGTTCCATGATCCCGCGCCAAGACTTCGCCCTGGACAACTACCGGGCCGTCGCCGACGCCATCGCCACGCTGTTCTTCCCCCACGCCGAGGTGGTGCTGCACGACCTGCGCACACAGAAGATCGACTACATCGCCAACAACATCTCCAAGCGTTGCGTCGGTGACGATGCCGCCCTGGAAGACATGCTCGGCGAGGACGTGGGCGAGCGGAACATAGGCCCCTACGAGAAGCTCAACTGGGACGGCCAGAAGATCCGCTCCGTGAGCACCGTGCTACGCGACGCCCAGGGCGGGCCCGTTGCCGTGCTCTGCATCAACCTGAACATCTCCATGTTCGAGGCGGCCAAGGCTGCCCTCGACCTGTTCCTCTCCTCCAGCAAGCTCATTCCCCAGCCCGACGCCCTGTTCCGCGACGACTGGCAGGAACGCATCAATACCTTCCTGCACAACTGGCTGCGCCAGCGCCAGCTCGGCCTCAACCTGCTGACCCGCGAGCACAAGCGCGAACTGGTCCTGGCACTGCATGCCGAAGGCGCCTTCAAGGGCAAGAGCGCGGCGAACTACGTGGCCAACGTCCTCAACATGGGCCGCGCCACGGTCTACAAGCACCTCAAGGAACTGAAGGAAGAGTCGGTCTGACAGTTCGTTTTTTGTGGGATCGAATTCATTCGCGATACGGACCCACGGACCGCTGTGCAGTCCTTCGCGAATGAATTCGCTCCTGCAGCCCATGAATGAGGGGCTGCGCGCGCCTAGGGCTGGCGCAACCTGCGCCTGAACGCCCCCGGCGTCTCCCCGCACAACTGCTTGAACAACTTGGCGAAGGTCGCCCGGTCGGCATAACCCACCTGAGCCGCTACCTGTTCCAGGGAGCGTGCCGGATTGCGCAGGGCGGTTTGTGCCGCGCTGATGCGCAGGCGTTGCAGATAGGCGTTCGGGGTCAGGCCGGTCGCCACCTTGAAGCGTCGCAACAGGGTTCGGCTCGAACAGTGCGCCCGGGCCGCCAGGGCCTCCAGATCGAGTGGCTCGGCCAGGTTGCGTTGCAGCCAGACCAGCACGGGACCGATTTGTGGATCATCGTTGCCAGTGCTTGGCAGCAAGGGGGCGAAGCGCGATTGGCGCCCGCGCTGCATCTCGAACACCATGGCCCCGGCCACCCGTTGCGCGAGCCAGTCGCCGCCGTGCCAGCCGATCAGGTACAGGCACAGATCCAGACCTGCCTGGGCACCGCCCGAGCAGAAGAGGTTGCCGTCTTCGGTGAGCAGGGCGTCCGGCTCCAGCCGCACCTGTGGATAACGTTTGCGGAAGGCTGGTGCCAGCGCCCAGTGGGTAGTGGCGCGGCGACCATCGAGCCGGCCAGAGGCGGCCAGCAGGAACGCGCTGCTGCAAAGGCTGGCGAGTTGCTGAGAGTCCGGTCGCGCGGCGAGCCAGGGCAGTAGTGACTGATTGGCGGCCAGGGTCTTTTCCACCGCAGGACCGGTGGCGGTCAGCACGACAAGGTCGGCTGTTTCCGCCAGTGCCAGGTCGCCATCCACGCGCACCTCGGCCATGCCGATATCCACAGGCCGACCGTCGCAACTGAAGCGCTGGACCTGGAACAGAGGCTCGCCGGCCAGCTGGTTGGCCAGGCGGAACGCATCATCGGCCGTGGCCAGGCTGGAGCATACGGTCTGGGGGCAGACGAAAAGGGCGACGCGGATCATGTGCGGACTCGGCAATCGGTTTGGCGATTATTGACACAAAGTTGGCGATGTCGCCAATCGCCACCTGAACCATTCGGGTCAATACTGCTAGCCATACAGTCCTTGCCGGAGTTGCCCATGGCTCACCCCAACGCTGAGCTCATCACCCGTTTCTATCAGGCTTTCCAGCGCCTCGACGCCGAAACCATGGCCGCTTGCTACAGCGCGGACGTGCACTTCAGCGATCCGGTGTTCACCGACCTCAATGGGCAGGAAGCCGGCGACATGTGGCGCATGCTCGCCAGTCGCGCCCAGCAGTTCAGCCTGACCTTCGACGGCGTGGAGGCCGATGACCTAACCGGCCGCGCCAACTGGGTCGCCACCTACCTGTTCAGCCAGACCGGACGTATGGTGGAAAACCGTATCCAGGCGCGTTTCCTCTTCTCCAGTGGCCAGATCATCGAGCACCACGACAGCTTCGATCTCTGGCGCTGGGCTCGCCAGGCACTGGGCGCCAAGGGGCTGCTGCTGGGCTGGGCGCCGCCGGTGCAGAACGCCATTCGCAAGCAGGCTGCGCGCGGCCTGGCGGCGTACCGTGCCGGGGCGTTGAAGGACTTGTCTTGACGAGGTGAGGCAATGCCTAATGCGGCGGCTTTCAGTCAGGACCCCGCAATGCCCGAGCAAACCGAATCCGCCCCTGCCGCCAAACCCTGGTTCGTCTACCTGGTGCGTGCCGAGAACGGTGCCCTCTATTGCGGCATCAGCGATGACCCGCAGCGGCGTTTTGCCCAGCACCAGAGCGGCAAGGGGGCGCGGTTCTTCCATTCCAGCCCGGCTCGTGCCCTGGTGTTCGTCGAAGCCTGTACCGACAAGAGCGAGGCCTTGCGCCGCGAAATCGCTATCAAGCGCATGAAGAAGGCGGTCAAAGAGTCGCTGATAGCGGGCTGGACGCGCGCCGAAACGATAGGCCTCGAAGAAGTGGCCGGATAAGCTCCGGCCTTATCACAATCGCAGCGGAGCCCTGCAATGTCCGAACTCATCCTGCATCACTACGAACCCTCGCCCTTCGCCAAGAAGGCGCGGCTGATGCTCGGTTACAAGCAGCTATCGTGGCGCTCGGTAGAGATCCCACGGATCATGCCCAAGCCCGACCTGATGGCGCTGACCGGCGGTTATCGCAAGACCCCGGTGCTGCAGGTGGGGGCCGACATCTACTGCGACACCGCGCTGATCGCCCGTCGACTGGAACAGGAAAAGGCAGGCCCTGCGCTGTTTCCGGAAGGCCAGGAGTTCAACGTCGCCAGCTTCGCGCTGTGGGCGGACTCGGTGATCTTCCAGCACGCCGTGAGCCTGGTGTTCCAGCCCGACTCCATCGCCGTGCGCATGGGCCAGTTACCGCCGGCTGTGCAGCAGGCGTTCCTTGCCGATCGCGCCAAGCTGTTCTCCGGCGGCAGCGCCACCCGCGTGCCGCTGGAGCAGGCCCGCAGCAACTGGCCGGTGCTGATGGGACGACTGCAGCAACAACTGGAACGTAGCGAAGGCGATTTCCTCTTCGGCGAACCGTCGGTGGCCGATTTCTCCCTGGCCCACTGCCTGTGGTTCCTCAAAGCCACGCCGGTTACCGCGCCGCTGGTGGATGACTACCCGGAAGTGGCGGCCTGGTTTGGCCGCGTGCTGGGGTTCGGCGAGGGCGCGAGCAGTCCGCTGTCCGCCACGGAGGCGATTGAAATCGCCCGCAGCACCACTCCGGCGCCACTGCCCAGCGAGGACTTCAGTGACCCCAATGGTTTCGTTCCCGGCCAGAAGGTGCTGGTGGCGGCCACCGACTATGGTGTGGACCCGGTTGAAGGTGAGCTGCTGTTCGCCGGCCGCGAGGAAATCATCCTGCGTCGCGAAGACGAACGTGCCGGCGTGGTGCATGTGCACTTCCCGCGGCTGGGGTTCCGCATGGAGGCGCTCTGATCGCTGCTCTTGTGGGAGCGAATTGTTTCGCGAATGAGTTCGCTCCCACAGAAAGGAAAAAGCCCGGCAATCGCCGGGCTTCTTTCAGCGGTGGTCCGCAGAGAGTCAGTCCTTGCGGCGCTTCAGCTGATCCTTCAGCTGGGTCGGCACCTGGCGAATGATCAGCATGTCGCGGCCCTCGTCGTACTCGATCTTCGAGCCCAGCAGGTGCGCTTCGAAGCTGATCGACAGGCCTTCGGCGCGGCCGGTGAAACGCTGGAACTGGCTGAGGGTGCGCTTGTCCGGCGGAATCTCCGGGGACAGGCCGTAGTCCTTGTTGCGGATGTGCTCGTAGAAGGCCCGCGGGCGGTCTTCGTCGATCAGGCCGGACAGCTCGTCGAGGGTGATCGGCTCGCCCATCTTGGCCTGGGTGGTGGCGTAGTCCACCAGGGTCTTGGTCTTCTCGCGGGCCTGTTCCTCGGCCAGGTCCTCGCTTTCCACGAAGTCGCTGAAGGCCTTGAGCAGGGTACGGGTCTCGCTCGGCGGGTCGACGCCTTCCTGGCAGCCGATGAAGTCGCGGAAGTAGTCCGACACCTTCTTGCCGTTCTTGCCCTTGATGAACGAGATGTACTGCTTCGACTGCTGGTTGTTCTGCCACTCGGACATGTTGATGCGGGCCGCCAGGTGCAGCTGGCCCAGGTCCAGGTGCTTGGCCGGCGCCACTTCCAGGGAGTCGGTCACCGCCACGCCTTCGCTGTGATGGAGCAGCGCGATGGCCAGGTAATCGGTCATGCCTTGCTGGTAGTGGGCGAAGAGCACGTGGCCGCCGGTGGAGAGGTTGGATTCCTCCATCAGCTTCTGCAGGTGTTCCACGGCCTGGCGGCTGAAGGCGGTGAAGTCGCGGGCACCGTCCTGGTATTCCTTCAGCCAGCCGCTGAAGGGGTAGGCGCCGGATTCATCGTGGAAGAATCCCCAGGCCTTGCCCTGCTTGGCGTTGTAGCTCTCATTGAGGTCGGCCAGCAGGTTTTCCATGGCCTGGGACTCGGCCAGTGCGCTATCCCGGGCATGCAGCACGGCGGCGCTGCCGTCGGGCTTCTTGTCGATGAAGTGAACGATGCAGTGGCGGATGGGCATGGATCTTCGCTCTCAGGGGCACATCCGGCGCAATGACGCGCCGGGTGGAAAAAGTTCGCCAGTTTACCCGACCTGTTCTTCCGCTGCCTGCCGTCTCTGCAGCGCGTGCAGGCGTTCGATCACGTAGCGCAGGTGCACATGCAGGTCGTACAACTCGTTGGAGTAGGACAGCGGCACTTCCACCTTGGCCAGGCGTCGCTCCAGCACCTCCAGTTCGTCTATCTGCGCGGCGAGCTGTTCCGGCGGCGTGCTGGAGTCCAGCTTGCGGTCGATCTCGCGCAGGTACTTGTACCAGCGGTAGATGCGCGCGCGGATGCGCCAGCGGTAGATCGGGCCGATGGCCTTGGACAGCGGGATCATGATCACGATCAGCGGGATCAGCAGGATGATGTAGCGGTCGGCCAGGGAGGCGATGCGGAAGGGCAGGTAGCGCTGCAGTATCGGCAGGCCCTTCTCGTAGTAGTAATCCGCTTCGCCAAGGTTGGAGAGCGTCTGCGGCTTTGCGCTGGGGTAGGTGCCGGGCGGGTCGAGCAAGGTGCCGTTCTTCATTACCTCGCGTGCCGCTTCGAGGATCAGCGGGGTGAGCGAGGGGTGGAACTCGTCGTTCGCCACTAGGGTGGCCACCGGCGCCAGGGTGCGGATGTCCCGCGAGGGGCTGTTGCTGGCGAGGTTCAGCACACCTTCGCCCACCTCCAGCTTGGTCAGGTAGGGCAGGCGCGCACGGTAGGCAGCGCTGCGGCGCAGGCTCACCAGGTCCAGTTCGGGGCTGGCCGCCAGCCGTTGCACCACGTTGCTTTCCGCCGGGCCGAGGAAGAAGCCGGCGTCCAGTTCGCCAGCCAGCAGGGCGTTGGCCGCCGGGCTGCCGCTGATGGCCTGCCACTGTTGCGGGTAGCGCCCAGGGCTGATCTGGTTGGCGGCGAGGATCGCGTCGCTGACCGAGCGGGTGCCGCTGTTCGCGGCGCCGATGGCCACGCGCAATTGCAGCAGGTCCGCCATGCTGTCGATCTCCAGTTCCTTGCGTTTGAACAGCCAGAGCGGCTCCTGGTACATCACGCCGAGGCCGTGCAGGTGCTCGCGCTCTTTCGCGCTCAGGGTGAGCTCCTGGCCGCTCTGCACCAGGGCGATCTCCACCTCGCCGCTCTGCAGCTTGGCCAGGTTGTCCAGCGAGCCGCTGCTGCGCACCAGTTCCAGCTCGAATCCTTGCTTGGCCAGTTCTTCCTTGAGTCTCTCGCCGAAGGCGTTGTAACCCCCCGATGGACTGCCGGTGGCCAGCCGCACATGCATGGGCGGCGGTGGGGCGACGAAGTAGAAGAGGGCGCCCACCAGCGCCGCCATCACCGGGATCAACCAGAGGTTGGCCAGGATCATGATCTTGAGGTCGCGGAAGATGCGTTGCATGTCAGTCCTTGTCTGCAGCGGATGCTGGGAAGGATAGCGGCTCGGCGGTTGCCAGGCTGCCAAGGAAATGACAGGGTTGCCGGCATTTCCGTTCCGCCACAGTGATCCACGATGCGCATCCTCCACACCTCCGACTGGCACCTGGGCCAGCACTTCATGGGCAAGACCCGCCAGGCCGAGCACCAGGCCTTCTGCCGCTGGCTGATCGAACAGGTGCGCGAGCGCCAGGTGGACGCGGTGCTGATCGCCGGCGACGTCTTCGATACCGGCGCGCCGCCCAGCTACGCCCGCGAGCAGTACAACCAGTTCATCGTCGAACTGCGCGATGCCGGCGCCAGCCTGGTGGTGCTCGGTGGCAATCATGATTCGGTGGCCATGCTCGGCGAAAGCCGCACCCTGCTGGCGCAGCTGGACACCCGCGTGGTGCCGGCAGTGGGCGCCGAGCTCGACGAGCAGGTGCTGGTGCTGAAACGCCGCTCCGGTGCGCCGGGAGCGGTCCTTTGCGCCATTCCTTTCATCCGCCCGCGCGACGTGCTGCAAAGCCAGGCTGGGCAGAGTGCGGCGGACAAGCAGCTATCCCTGCAGCAGGCTATCCAGGATCACTACCAGCGGCTCTTCGCCCTGGCCGAGCAGCGCCGCGCCGAACTGGGCGGCGGTCTGCCCATCGTCGCCACCGGCCATCTGACCACCGTGGGCGCCAGTGCCAGCGAGTCGGTGCGGGAGATCTACGTCGGTGCCCTGGAGGCCTTCCCCACCAGTGCCTTCCCGGCGGCCGACTACATCGCCCTCGGACATATCCACAGGCCGCAGAAGGTCGGTGGCCTGGAACACATCCGCTACTGCGGCTCGCCCATTCCGCTGTCGTTCGACGAGGCGCGGCAGCAGAAGGAGGTGCTGCTGGTGGAGCTGGACAGTATCGGCCTGCACAAGGTGGAGGCGCTGCCGGTGCCGCGTTTCCAGTCCCTGCACTCCCTGCGCGGCACCCTGGCGGACCTGCCCGCGCAATTGACCGAGGTGGCCCGCGAGGGGACGCCGGAGCGCCCGGTGTGGCTGGAAGTGCTGGTCAGTGCCGACGATTACCTCAGTGACCTGCAGGCGCGCCTGGCGTCCCTTTGCGAAGGTCTGCCAGTGGAGGTGCTGCGCATCCGTCGTGAGCGCGGCAATGCCCTGCCGGGCCTTGTGCGCGAAGGGCGGGAGACCCTCGATGAGCTGAACCCGGAGGAAGTCTTCGACAAGCGGCTGGAGAGCGAGGAACTGGACGAGGCCCTGCGCGGCAACCTGCTGGGGTTGCACCGTGAAGTGCTGGCCGGGCTGCGGGAGGAACAGGCATGAAAATCCTCAGCCTGCGCCTTAAGAATCTCAACTCGCTGAAGGGCGAGTGGAGGATCGATTTCACCGGCGAGCCCTTCGCCGGCAATGGCCTGTTCGCCATCACCGGCCCCACCGGTGCCGGCAAGACCACCCTGCTGGATGCCATCTGCCTGGCGCTTTACCACCGCACCCCGCGCATGGGTACGGTCTCGGCCAGCATCAACGAACTGATGACCCGGCACACCGCCGACTGCCTGGCTGAAGTGGAGTTCGAAGTGAAGGGCGTGGCCTATCGCGCCTTCTGGAGCCAGCGGCGGGCCCGCGACAAGGCCGATGGCGGCCTGCAGCCACCCAGGGTGGAGCTGGCGCGGGTGCTGGATGGCGAGATCCTCACCGACAAGATCAACGACAAGCTCAAGCTGACCGAAAGCCTGACCGGTCTCGACTTCGAGCGCTTCACCAAATCGATGCTGCTGGCCCAGGGCGGTTTCGCCGCCTTCCTCGAAGCCAGCGCGAACCAGCGCGCGGAATTGCTCGAAGAACTGACCGGCACCGAAATCTACGGGCGTATTTCCCAGCGGGTGTTCGAGCGGACCCGTGAAGTTAAGGTCGGTCTGGATCAGCTGCGCGCCCGTGCCGAAGGCGTGGAGCTGCTCAACGAAGAGGCTCGTGCGGCCTTGCAGCAGGAGTCCGAAACCCTCGCCGGCGAAGAGCAACGGTTACAGGTCCACCAGGCTGACCTGCAACGCCAGCGCCAGTGGCGCGACGAGCTGGACAAGGCGCTGGCCCGCCAGCAGGCCGCCGAGCAGCAGGGCGTCGCTGCCCGCGCCGCGCTGGAGCAGGCGCAGCCGCAGCTGGCGCGCCTGGCCGCCAGCGAGCCGGCCAGCAAGCTGCTGCCGCTGCACCGCGACTGGCAGCGGGCCCAGCAGCAGCTGAATCAGGATGAAAGCGAGCTGCGGGTCACTCGTCACGACCTGCAGGGCCTGGCAGAGCGCATCCTCGACCAGCTCTGGCAAGGTGCACAGCTGGGGGGACAGTGGGTGCAGGCCCGGCAGAATGCCCTTGGAAGCCTCCAGATCGAGCGAGAGGCCCTGGAGAGGCGTCTGGCCGAACAACCCCAGCGAGCACGGCTGGGCGAGCACCTGGGGGCCTGGAAGGCCGAATTCAGTGCATTGGCCCGACGCGAGGCGGAGCTGGCCGAACTACGCAGCGTCCAGGCGGGACAGACGCGCCAGGCCAGCGAACTGACGGCTTGCCTCGAGCTGGCCCGTACCGCATTGGAAGGCGCTCGGAGCGAACAGGAACAGGCCCAGCAGGCGGAGGCCGAAGCACAGGGCCGGCTCGATGCGCTGCTGGGCGGGCAGGACGATGCCGCGCTGCGCAGCCAGTGGCAGCAACTGCTGGAGCGCGGCCGCCAACTGGAGCGCCTGGAGCAACTCTCCCAGCAGCGCCGGCAACTGGCCGAGCGACAGGCGCGAGCCCGCGAGCAACTGCGGCCCGTGCAGGACGAGCAGAAGGCCTTGAGCGAACAGCGCGAAGGCCTGCGTCGTCGATTCGCCGAGCTCAAGCAGCAGATCGCCGACAAGGAAAAACTCCTCGAACAGGAGCAGCGCATCCAGCAGCTGGAGGCCTATCGCACGGCCCTGCAGCCCGGCGAAGCCTGTCCGCTGTGCGGCTCCCACGAACACCCGGCCATCGCCGAATACCAGGCCCTCAACCTCTCCGCCACCCAGCAGGGCCTGCAGGACTGCAAAGCCGTCCAGGACGAGGTTCGTCAGCAGGGCGAAACCCTGAGCAGCCGGCTGGCCGCCCTGGATGCACAGGTCGCGCAGCTCAACGAGGTGCTGCAAGGGGGCGAGGTGGAACAGCGCGAGTTCGTGGAGCGCTGGCGCGAGCTGTGCCAGGCGCTGGAGCTGCAGGTACCTGACCTGGCCGCCTTGCAGGCCGAGCTGCTGGGCCACGCCGAGCGGCTGCAGGCGCTGCAGGGGCGGCTGTCGCAACTGGACGCGCTCAAATCCGCCCTGGCGTCGGCCCGAGACCTGCGCCAGCAGCGCGAAAGAACGCTGCATGACTGCACCAGCCAGCTTGCACTGCTGGAAAAGGAACAGCAGGGATTGCGCCAGCAGGAGCAGGTCACCCTCCAGCGCCTGGAACAGCTGGACGCCCGGCAGCGCGAGGCTCGCGAACAGCTGGCCGCAGGCCTGGCACCCCTTGGCTACAGCCTGCCGGAGGCCGGGGATGCCTGGCTGGCCGAGCGCGAGGCCGAATGGCTGCAATGGCAGAAGGACCAGGCGGCGAGCCAGCAACTGGACGGTCAGCTGCGTGACCAGCAGCACGCACTGGAAATCGCCCGCGAACAGGCCCGCCTGTGGCTGGGGCGCTGGCAGGCGTCCGGCCACACCGAACAGGCGCCCCTGGCGCCCGTGAGCGATCCCCAGGCGGCGCTTGCGACCGTGAACGCGGAACTGGAGGCGGCGCAACAACGGCTCAACCAGCTCAAGGGCACCGAGCGCAGCCAGGACCAGCGGGTCCGGGAAACCCGGCATCAGCTGCACCTGCAACTGGATGCCTGGCGTCAGGGCCTGGCAAACAGCCCCTTTGCCGACGAGGCGGCCTTCCTGGCCGCATTGCTGGACGATACCGAGCGCGACGCCCTGCTGGCGTTGCATCAGCGTCTGAACCGCGAGCTGGGGGATGCCGACGCCTTGCTGGCTGATGCCCGGGCCCTGGCAGAGAGCCTGCAGGCTTCGCCTCAGCGTGCACTGGACCGCGAGCGGCTGGAAGCTGAATGGCAGGCCCTGACCGAAAGGATGCGCGGGCTGAGCCAGCGCCAGGGTGAAATTCGTGCCCAGCTTTCCGGCGATGAGCAGCGCCGGCAGGGCCAGCAGGCACTGTTCGCCGAGATTGCCCGGCAGGAAACCGAGTACGACCTCTGGCAACGCTTCAATGGCCTGGTGGGCTCGGCCGACGGCGCCAAGTACCGCAAGTTTGCCCAGGGCCTGACCCTGGACCATCTGGTTCACCTGGCCAACCTGCAGTTGCAACGTCTTCATGGCCGTTATCAACTGGCTCGGCGCCACGGCGGCGATCTGGAGCTGGAGGTGGTGGATACCTGGCAGGCCGACGTCGTCCGGGACTGCAAGACCCTGTCCGGCGGCGAGAGCTTCCTGGTCAGCCTGGCGCTGGCACTGGCGCTATCCGACCTGGTCAGCCACAAGACTAGCATCGATTCGCTGTTCCTCGATGAGGGCTTCGGCACCCTGGATGGCGAGACCCTGGAAGTCGCGCTCGACGCCCTGGATGCACTGAACGCCAGCGGCAAGATGATCGGCGTGATCAGCCACGTGGAAGCCCTGAAAGAGCGCATCCCGGTGCAGCTCAAGGTGCACAAGGGCGTGGGCATGGGGTACAGCCGGCTGGATGCCTGCTTCGCGGTCGGGGCGTAGATCGGGCGATCGCTGTGGGAGCGAATGCATTCGCGATTGAAATCGCTCCCACAGGACAGGTGACACGGACAGCCCCCTCTCCGGCTTGCGGGAGAGGGCAGGGGTGAGGGTGATCAGCCCCAGCGTTCCTTGCGCCAGGCTTCGCGCCGTGCGGCATCGAGGAAGGTCCAGGCGACGAAGCGGCTCTGCTTCTGGCCCTGGGCCATCTCCCGTGTGCGGATTTCCACGGCGTCGCTGCGCCGCAGGCGGGCTTCCATACCGGGCAGGTTGCCGCCTTTGGATACCAGACTGCTGAACCACAGCACCTGTTCCTTGAACTGCACGCTCTCGTCGACCATCCGTTGCAGGAAGCCGGCTTCGCCGCCCTCGCACCAGAGCTCAGCGCCCTGGCCGCCGAAGTTGAGCACCGGCAGCTTGCGCTTGGGGTCGAGTTTGCCGAGGTTCTTCCACTTGCGCTGGCTGCCACGGGTGGCTTCCTCCAGCGAGCTGTGGAAGGGCGGGTTGCACAGGGTCAGGTCGAAGCGCTCACCCGGTGCGATCAGGCCCTTGAAGATGTTCTTCGGCTGGGCCTGCTGGCGCAGGTCGATGGCGCTGTCCAGCTGGTTGGACTGGACGATGGCGCGGGCCGAGCCCAGGGCGGTGCCGTCGATGTCGGCGCCGGTGAAGTGCCAGCCGTATTCACTGTGGCCGATCAGCGGGTAGATGCAGTTGGCGCCGACGCCGATATCCAGCGCCTGGATGCCTTTGCCACGGGGAACCTGCCCGCCATTGCCGTCGGCCAGCAGGTCGGCCAGGCCGTGCAGATAGTCGGCGCGACCGGGAATGGGGGGGCAGAGGTAGCCGGCGGGGATATCCCAGTGGCGGATGCCGTAGAACTGCCGCAGCAGCGCCCGGTTGAATACCTTGACGGCCTCCGGGTCGGCGAAGTCGATGCTCTCCTTGCCGTAGGGGTTGGTGATGACGAAGCGCGCCAGCTCCGGGCTGCCCTGGATCAGCTTGGGGAAGTCATAGCGGCCCTGGTGGCGGTTGCGCGGGTGCAACTGGCCCTTGGCGGCGGGCGGCTTGGCGGTGGCGGGATGGGGGCGCTTCGGTGGTTGCGGCATGGTGGCGGTGTCGGCAGGGGGAAACGCGGAATTTTCCCACAGGCGGGGAGCTCGCGTCAGGAAAGGTGAAGGGCTTGGCCCAGGTAATCGAAGAACAGGCAGTAGACCGCAATGGGCAGTGGGAGGCCGAGCAGGGTTCCCGTCAGGTAATGACGAAAGCGCACGCCACTGAGGCTGAGGGCGTAATTGAGCGCGGGCAGCGTCTGGAACAGCACTCGCAACAGTGTGATGACCGCCACCGGGCGCTCGTCGAGGTGCGCGAGGATGCGCTGTGCCAGCCGGCTGTCCAGTTCGCGCAGGACACTGCCACCCAGCAGCCGCATCAGCACGAAAGTTGAACAACAGGAGAAGGTCGCCGCCAGGTAGGTGGCAAGACCGCCCCAGAAGCGCCCCAGTGCCAGCACGGCGGCGGCGAGGAAGATCCAGCCGGGGATCTGGATCAGGTTGCCGAGGGCGAATAGCAGCGCGAAAAGCACAAGGCCCCAGCCCTTGTGGGCCAGCAGGATGTCACGGAGATACTGGAGGCTCAGGTGCTCTCGCAGCCCGCTGAACTGGAAAGCCGCCAGCAGCAGGCCAAGGCACAGGGCTACCAGCAGCAGGCGGTGGTACTTGTGCATGAGCAGGCTCCGGCGTCGTCCCTTTCATTGAAGCTCAGAGCGGGAACACCAGCGGTACCAGGAACACACTGACGATCATCACCAGGACGGTAAATGGAACACCTACCTTCACGAAGTCCCCGAAGCGGTACTGGCCGGGGCCCAGCACCAGGGTGTTCACGGGGGACGAAATGGGCGTCATGAAGGCTGCCGAGGCTGCCAGGGCTACGATCATGGCGAAGGGATAGGGCGACATTCCCAGTTGCTGGGCTGTGGCGATGGCCACCGGGGCCATGAGCACGGCGGTGGCGGTATTGGAGATGAACAGGCCGATCAACGCCGTGACGATGAACAGGCAGGCGAGCATGGCGTAGGGGCCGGCGTTGCCCAGCACCGCCACCAGCCCCTTCACCGCCAGGTCGATGCCTCCGGTCTGTTGCAGGGCCTGGGCGAAGGGCAGCATGCCGACGATGAGGATCAGGGTCGGCCAGTGAATGGCGCGGTAGGCGCTGTCCAGGTCGATGCAGCGGAAGGCACCCATCAGCAGGCAACCGATCAGCGCGGCCATCACGTTGGGCACCAGGCCGCTGACCATCAGGAAGATCATCACCGCCAGGCTGAGCAGCGCGTAGGGCGCCTTGCGCGCGGTGGGAGCCACTTCGTCCACCTCGGCGGGCAGGCTCAGCACGAGGAAGTCGCGGCTCTGGCCCTGCAACTGGTGGATGGCCTTCCATTCGCCGGCTACCAGCAGCATGTCGGAGGCCTTCAGTTTTTCGTCCACCAGTACGCCGTCCAGCGCGTCTCCGTGGCGGCGCAGGCCAACCACATTGAGCTTGTGGCGGGAGCGGAAGCCCAGCTCCTGGATGGTCTTGCCCGGCAGCTTCGATTCCGGTGGCAGCGCCACTTCGGCCAACCCCAGCTGGTGGGCGTGCAGGCTGTAGTAGGAGGAGGGCAGCGGCAGGGGTTCCAGGCCCAGCTCCTGGTAGGCGCCGAGCAGGCCGATGGTGGGGCTGGCGAGGTCCACCAGCAGTACGTCGCCGGGTTCCAGCAGGGTGTCGCCGGTAGCCATCAGCAGGAGCGTGCGGAAACGACGCTGGCGCTCGACGGCAATCACGTTGATGCCGTACTGCTTGCGCAGCTCCAGTTCGTTGAGGGCCTGGCGCGCCAGCGGCGAGTCTGCGCGCACCTTGAGGCGCCGTTCCCGTTCGTTGAGCGCGTAGGCCGTGGCCAGGTCGGACAGGGTCAGGCGCGGCACGGCGGCAGCTTCGTCGCTGCCCCGGGGTGTGAGCCAGTGCCGGGTCAGCAGCATGTAGACGATGCCCAGGGCCAGCACTGCCAGGCCCACCGGGGTCAGGCTGAAGAAGCCGAAGCCGTCCAGGCCGGCGCGGCGCAGCTCGCTGTGCACCACCAGGTTGGGGGCGGTGGCGACCAGGGTGAGCATGCCGCTGATCAGGCCGGCAAAGGCCAGCGGCATCATCAGTCGCGCAGGGGCGATCTTCAGGCGCGCGGCGACGCCGAGGGCGACGGGAATGAAGATGGCCACCACGCCGGTGGAACTCATCACCGAGCCGAGGCCGGCGGCGGCCAGCATCAGCAGTACCAGCAGGCGCGTTTCGCTGCTGCCGGCGCGTGCCACCAGCCAGTCACCGAGGCGATAGGCGATGCCGGTGCGGACCAGGCCGTCGCCGATGACGAAGAGGGCGGCGATCAATACCACGCTGGGATCGCTGAAGCCGGCCAGGGTGTGCTGGATATCGAGGATGCCGGTCAGCGGCAGGGCGACTATGACCAGCAGGGCGACCACGTCCATGCGTGGCTTGTTGAGGATGAACAGGGTGATGGCGACCACGAGCAGGCCAAGCACCATCAGCAGATCGAGGTTCAAACGCGACTCCCAGGTTCCTTGCGGGGGCGGCAGTCTGTCAGGGGTAGTTCAGGACCGCCTTGATCTGATGCAGGTTAGCGGCGATCCAGTGCTTGTCGATGGCACCCCAGTCGCGGATCACGTAGTGCCCGGCGTTGTTGCGCTCGCCGGACTGCTGCTCGAAATGGCAGTCGATATCCAGCTCGCCCAGGGCCAGCAGCGTGTCCTGCGCCGTACGGCGAGGCATGCCGGTGGCCTCCATGATGGCCGGGACGCTGGTAGCGGCGCCGCTGTCGATCAGCCAGGCCACGTAGAGGCGGCGGTAGAAGCTGGTCTTGGTCTTGCTGGTTTCCATGGACTGTCCTTCGGCAGAAAGAACAAGGCCCGCAATAGCGGGCCTCGTCGGGGGTTACAGGCTGGCGATTCGCGAGCGCTGTTCGGTCAGGTTGGCCAGGGCCTGTTCGGCCTCGGCCAGCTTGGCGCGTTCCTTCTCGATCACCTCGGCGGGCGCCTTGGCGACGAAGCCTTCGTTGCCCAGTTTGCCGCCGACACGTTTCACTTCACCGTCCAGGCGCTGGATTTCCTTGTCCAGGCGGGCCAGTTCGGCGTCCTTGTCGATCAGGCCGGCCATGGGCACCAGCACCTGCATGTCACCCACCAGGGCGGTGGCGGACATCGGTGCTTCTTCGCCAGCAGCAAGGACGCGAATGGTCTCCAGCTTGGCCAGCTTCTTCAGCAGCGGTTCGTTGTCGGCCAGCCGGCGACGGTCTTCGTCGTTGGCATTGGCGAGGATGATGTCGATGCGCTTGGCCATGGAGATGTTCATCTCGCCACGGATCTGCCGCACGCCGAGCATGAACGCCTTGACCCATTCGATGTCGCCTTCGGCAGCGGCATCGATGCGCTCTTCCACGGCAACCGGCCAGGGTTGCAGCATCAGGGTGGCGCCGTTCTTGCCGGCCTGGCCCTTGATGCGCTGCCAGATTTCTTCGGTGATGAAGGGCATGAACGGATGCGCAAGGCGCAGGGCCACTTCCAGCACGCGGATCAGGGTACGGCGGGTGCCGCGCTGGCGCTCGATGGGGGCGTTCTCGTCCCACAGCACCGGCTTGACCAGTTCCAGGTACCAGGCGCAGTACTGGTCCCAGACGAACTCGTAGAGGGTCTGGGCGGCCAGGTCGAAGCGGAAGCCGTCCAGATGACGGGTGACTTCGGCTTCGGTGCGCTGCAGGGCGGAGATGATCCAGCGGTCCACGGAGGACAGTTCGACCGGCTCGTCGTTGACGCCAGTGTCCTGGCCATCAGTGTTCTCGATGACGAAGTTGGCGGCGTTCCACAGCTTGTTGCAGAAGTTGCGGTAGCCCTCGACGCGGCCCATGTCGAACTTCACGTCACGGCCGGTGGAGGCCAGCGAGAGGAAGGTGAAGCGCAGGGCGTCGGTGCCGTAGCTGTTGATGCCTTCGGGGAACTCGGCCTTGGTCTGCTTGGCGATCTTCTCGGCGAGCTTGGGCTGCATCATGCCGCTGGTGCGTTTTTCCAGCAGGGTGTCCAGGTCGATGCCGTCGACGATATCCAGCGGGTCCAGGACGTTGCCCTTGGACTTGGACATCTTGTGGCCCTGGGAGTCGCGCACCAGGCCATGGACGTAGACGGTCTTGAACGGAACCTGTGCGCTGCCGTCCTCGTTCTTCACCAGGTGCATGGTCAGCATGATCATGCGGGCGACCCAGAAGAAGATGATGTCGAAGCCGGTGACCAGCACATCGGTGGGGTGGAAGGTCTTGAGGAACTCGGTCTGTTCCGGCCAGCCCAGGGTGGAGAAGGTCCACAGGCCCGAGCTGAACCAGGTGTCGAGCACGTCTTCGTCCTGGGTCAGTGGGAGGTCGCCCAGGTTGTGCTTGGCACGGACCTCGGCTTCATTGCGGCCGACGTAGACATTGCCTTCCTCGTCGTACCAGGCCGGGATGCGGTGGCCCCACCACAGCTGGCGGCTGATGCACCAGTCCTGGATGTCGCGCATCCAGGAGAAGTACATGTTTTCGTACTGCTTGGGCACGAACTGGATGCGGCCGTCTTCCACGGCGGCGATGGCAGGTTCGGCCAGCGGCTTGGTGGAGACGTACCACTGGTCGGTCAGCCAGGGCTCGATGACGGTGCCGGAGCGATCGCCCTTGGGCACTTTCAGCGCGTGGTCCTCGATCTTTTCCAGCAGGCCGAGCTGCTCGAAGGCGGCGACGATCTGCTTGCGCGCCTCGAAACGGTCGAGGCCGGCGAACTGGGCCGGCAGGCTGCCGTCCACGTCGTGATTGACGTTGCCGTCGAGGTTGAACACCTGGGCATGGGCCAGCACGGCGGCGTTCTTGTCGAAGATGTTGATCAGCGGCAGGTTGTGGCGCTTGCCGACTTCATAGTCGTTGAAGTCGTGGGCCGGGGTGATCTTCACGCAACCGGTGCCGAATTCGGGGTCGCAGTACTCGTCTGCGACGATCGGGATGCGGCGGCCCACCAGGGGCAGCTCGACGAAGGTGCCGATTAGGTTCTTGTAGCGCTCGTCTTCCGGGTGCACGGCAACGGCGCTGTCACCCAGCATGGTTTCCGGACGAGTGGTGGCGACGATCAGGTAGTTCTTGCCGTCGGCGGTCTTTTGGCCGTCGGCCAGCGGATAGCGCAGGTTCCACAGGCTGCCTTTCTCGTCGTGGTTTTCCACTTCGAGGTCGGAGATGGCGGTGTGGAACTTGGTGTCCCAGTTGACCAGGCGCTTGCCACGGTAGATCAGGCCATCTTCATGCAGGCGCACGAAGGCTTCCTTCACCGCGTCTGACAGGCCGTCGTCCATGGTGAAGCGCTCGCGCGTCCAGTCCACGGAGGAGCCGAGGCGGCGGATCTGACGGGTGATGGTGCCGCCGGACTGTTCCTTCCACTCCCAGACCTTCTCGAGGAACTTCTCGCGGCCGAGGTCATGGCGGCTGACGCCCTGGGCGGCCAGCTGGCGCTCCACCACCATCTGGGTGGCGATGCCGGCATGGTCGGTGCCCGGCTGCCACAGGGTGTTGCGACCCTGCATGCGGCGGAAGCGGATCAGGGCATCCATGATGGCGTTGTTGAAGCCATGACCCATGTGCAGGCTGCCGGTCACGTTCGGCGGCGGGATCATGATGGTGTAGGGCTCGCCGGAACCTTGCGGGGCGAAGTAGTTGTTCTTCTCCCAGGTCTGGTACCAGGAAGTTTCGATGGCGTGGGGCTGGTAGGTCTTGTCCATGGTTCGGCGGGGACCCTAGAGGCGTCTGAACGGGAAAACGGGAGAGTATAGCGGCAACGAGGCGTCGAAAGAATTGGCGCGCGTTGCGGGCGCGCCCGGTGGCACCGGGCGCGGTGGATTACTGCCGGCGGGGTGGCAGCAGGCGGGTCAGCCGGGCTTCGAGGCGACGCTTGAGCTCGGCTTCGATCTGCGGGACGAAATCGTCGATCACATCCTGCAGGATCAGCTGTGCGGCGGCGCGCAACTCGTTGTCCAGTCGTACCAGCTCGGGGTTGGCGGCAGGCGTCATGCGCTGGCGGATGGCATCCGCAATGGGTTGGGTGGGCGCCAGCGCAGGTGCGGGAGCACCCTCGACCGGCGGAGTCGGAGTCGGGGCCGGGGCCGGAGCGACCGGGGCTGCCTGGAACAGGGGCCGCGGCGGGGCTGGCGGCGTCTCGGCGGCCGGAGGCACGGGCACGGGCTCGACTATCTCGGACAGGAGTGGAATGCCATCGGCATCCAGGGTCTCGGTGAGCAGGGGAGGTTCTGCGCCATTGGGCTCGTCACCGAGCAAGGCTCGAATGGATTCGAGGTCGTCCAGCAAGTGTGCCGGCTTGGGGGGGAGCTTGGGGGTATCCATGGTACGGCTACGGCTAGAGTTCGACTCGTTTCGGATCATAGCCCCGCTGCCGGTAGCTGCGGAAATTCTCCCGGCAGGCGGCAAGCAGGGCGGGTTCCTGGTTGACGATCTCGATGACCCGGCTGAAACGGTCGACGTGGGGGGAAATGGTCGAGGCGAGGTTGATCAGCAGGCCTTGCCGGGTGGCCGGCGCTTCGTCCAGGGCCAGCACCACCGGGGCGTCGGCGTCGTCGTCGATGAGGCTGTGGGGGATGAAACTTTCGGCGCGAAAGCGCCAGAGCAGCGCGTCCAGCTCATCGCGCTGGGCGGCATCGGTACAGCGCAGCAGGACCGGCAGCCCATGCCTCCAGCCCTTGGCGGCCAACTGGCAGGCCGCGCGCAGGCGGTCCACCGGGTTGGCCGACGAGAGTACATAGAACTCTATCCTCACTTGATGCGGTCCAGCAGGTACTGGGTGAGCAGCGGCACCGGACGGCCAGTGGCGCCTTTATCCTTGCCACCGCTGACCCAGGCGGTGCCGGCGATGTCCAGGTGCGCCCAGTGGAACTTCTTGGCGAAGCGCGACAGGAAGCATCCGGCGGTGATGGTGCCGGCCTTCGGACCGCCGATGTTGGCGATGTCGGCGAAGGGGCTGTCCAGCTGCTCCTGATACTCGTCGAACAGCGGCAGCTGCCAGGCGCGGTCGTCGGCGTATTCGCCGGCCTTGAGGATCTGCTTCACCAGTGCGTCGTTGTTGCCCATCAGGCCCGAGGTGTTGCTGCCCAGGGCGACGATGCAGGCGCCGGTGAGGGTGGCAATGTCGATCACTGCCTGGGGCTTGAAGCGCTCGGCATAGGTCAGGGTGTCGCACAGCACCAGGCGGCCTTCGGCGTCGGTGTTGAGGATCTCGACGGTCTGGCCGCTCATGGTGGTGACGATGTCGCCCGGACGGGTGGCGCCGCCGCTGGGCATGTTCTCGGCGCAGGCCAGCAGGCCCACCAGGTTGATCGGCAGCTGCAGTTCGAGCACGGCGCGGAAGGTACCGAGCACGCTGGCGGCGCCGCACATGTCGTACTTCATCTCGTCCATGCCGGCAGCCGGCTTGATGCTGATGCCGCCGGTGTCGAAGGTGATGCCCTTGCCGACCAGGGCGAAAGGTTTCTCGTCCTTCTTGCCGCCCTGGTAGTTGAGCACGATCATTCGCGGCGGCTGCTCGCTGCCCTGGGCCACGGCGAGGAAGGCGCCGGCACCCAGTTCCTTGAGTTTCTTCTCGTCCAGCACTTCGACCTTGAGGTTCTTGTGCGCCTTGGCCAGGGCCTTGGCTTCTTCGGCGATGAAACTGGGATGGCAGAGGTTCGGCGGCAGGTTGCCCAGGTCGCGGGTGAAGGCCATGCCGTTGGCGATGGCCTGGGCGTGCAGGCTGCCACGCTCGACGTCGGCCTGGTCGGCCTTCTCCACCAGCAGGGTGACTTTCTTGAGGGCCTTGGGCTCGGCCTTCTGGCTCTTGAAACGGTCAAAGACGTAGGCGCCGTCGGCCAGGGTTTCCACCATCAGGCGGGCCTTGCCATAGGCGTCGCGGCCCTTCACCGCAAGCTCGGACAGGGCCAGGGTGGCGTCGCTGCCGCCAAGGCCCTTCAGCACGCCGTTCGCGGCGGCGATCATTTTGCGGAACTGGCGGTCAGAGAGCTCGCGCTCCTTGCCGCTGCCCACCAGCAGCACGCGCTCGGCTTTGAGGTTGGGGAGGCTGTGCAGGAGCAGGGTCTGGCCTACCTTGCCGGCCAGGTCGCCGCGCTTGAGCAGGGTGCTGATGGCACCGCCAGCCGCAGCGTCCACGGCCTGGGCGGCTGCGCCGAGCTTGCGTCCTTCTCCGACGGCGACGACCAGCGTGGCGGTTTTCAGAGTTTCCAGACGGGCGCTTTTGACAAGGAATTCCATGACATGTGTCCCCAAGACAAAGAGCCGGGATTGACGGATAATGCCGGCTATTTTTTCAGTGGCCCGTCAGAACGGCGGGCTGGCCATAAAGCGGCTAGTTTGAGCGTAGCCGCCTGAGCCTGACAACCCTGGAGTGTCTGGTTTGATTGTCTTCCGTTATCTCTCCCGCGAGGTTCTGGTCACCCTGAGCGCGGTCAGTGCCGTGCTGCTGGTGATCATCATGAGCGGCCGTTTCATCAAGTATCTGGCGCAGGCCGCACAGGGAGCCCTGGACCCCGGCGTGCTGTTCCTGATCATGGGGTTCCGGATTCCCGGCTTCCTCCAACTGATCCTTCCCCTCGGGTTGTTCCTCGGTTTCCTGCTGGCCTATGGCCGGCTCTACCTCGAAAGCGAAATGACCGTCCTGAGCGCCACGGGCATGAGCCAGCAGCGCCTGATGGCCTACAGCCTGGCACCGGCCCTGCTGGTCGCGCTGCTCGTGGCCTGGCTGAGCCTGGGCCTGGCGCCCCAGGGCGTATCCCAGGTGGCGCGCATCCTCAATGAGCAGGACGCCCTGACCGAGCTGGATACCCTGGTTCCCGGACGCTTCCAGGCCCTCAAGGGCGGTGGCCGGGTGACCTACACCGAAACCCTGTCCGGTGATCGTGGCGAGCTGGGTGGCGTGTTCATCTCGGAAAAACGCATTTCGCGGCAGGACGGCAAGGACCGTGGGATTGGCGTGCTGGTGGCGGAGAAAGGCCACCAGGAGATCCAGCCGGATGGCAGCCGCTACCTGATCCTCAAGAACGGTTACCGCTACGACGGCAATCCCGGCAAGGCGGACTACCGCATCATCCAGTACGAAACCTACGGCGTGCTGCTGCCCAAGCCGGAGATCAGTTCCGAGATCGGCGAGCGCGAGGCGGTGCCCACGTCCGAGCTGATCGGCAGCAACGACCCGCGCTACCAGGCCGAGCTGCAGTGGCGTTTGTCCATTCCGTTGCTGGTGTTCGTGGTCACCCTGCTGGCGGTGCCGCTGTCCAAGGTCAATCCGCGCCAGGGCCGCTTCCTCAAGTTGCTGCCGGCGATCCTGCTTTATATGGCCTACCTGGCCCTGCTGATCGCCGCGCGTGGCCAGCTGGACAAGGGGCGTATCCCCATGTCGGTCGGCCTGTGGTGGGTGCACGGCCTGTTCTTCTCCGTCGGCCTGTTGTTGTTGTACTGGGAGCCTCTGCGCCTGAAGTGGGCGGCTCGTCGTGATGCCCGTGAGGTGGCCCATGGTTAGGTTGGATCGTTACATCGGCACCAGCGTGTTCTTCGGCATCCTCGCGGTGCTGGGGATCATCGTCAGCCTCGCCGCGTTGTTCGCCTTCATCGACGAACTGGGCGATGTGGGCGGCGACTACGACGTGCTGGCCGCTGCCTGGTACGTCTTCCTCACCCTGCCGCGCCGTATCTACGACATGCTGCCCATGGCGGCACTGATCGGCAGCCTGATCGGCCTCGGTACCCTCGCCAGCAGCAGCGAGCTGACGGTGATGCGTGCCGCCGGCGTCTCCATCGGTCGCATCGTCTGGGCGGTGATGAAACCCATGCTGGTGCTGATGCTGGTGGGTGTGCTGATTGGCGAGTATGTCGCCCCCTGGAGTGAGAACCTGGCTCAGGCCAATCGCTCTCTCGCCCAAGGTGGCGGGGACGCGCAGAGCTCCAAGCGCGGTCTCTGGCATCGCCAGGGCGAGGAGTTCGTCCACATCAACGCCGTGCAGCCCAATGGCGTGCTCTATGGCGTGACCCGCTACCACTTCGACGGTGAGCGTCACATGCAGTCGGCCAGCTTCGCCAGGCGCGCGCTGTATCAGGGCGACTTCTGGCAACTGGAGGATGTGACCACGACCCATTTCCGTGGCGATCACACCGAGGTGGTCAACAGCGTTACCGAGCGCTGGGATGTCGAGCTCAAGCCGGAATTGCTCGGCACCGTGGTCATGGAGCCCGAGGCGCTGTCGATCACCGGCCTCTGGCGCTACACCCACTATCTGGCGGAACAGGGGCTGAACAACGGTCGTTACTGGCTGGCGTTCTGGACCAAGGTTCTGCAGCCCCTGGTCACCGCAGCCCTGGTGCTGATGGCGATCTCGTTCATCTTCGGCCCGCTGCGCTCGGTGACCCTTGGTCAGCGGGTATTCACCGGCGTGGTGATCGGCTTCGTGGTGCGCATCAGCCAGGACCTGCTCGGACCCTCGAGCCTGGTGTTCGGCTTCTCGCCGCTGTTCGCGGTGCTGGTGCCGGCGGGCGTCTGTGCCCTGGCTGGCATCTGGTTGCTGAGGCGCGCGGGCTGAGTCGTAATCGACGCAAGAAAAAGCCGGCTTTCGCCGGCTTTTTCGTGGGTCATTTCTTGTGTGCGTCCTTGGGTATGCGGACCACCTGGGTTTCGGAATAGATGTCGTGCCAGGTGCGCTTCTGTTTGTCCCAGAGGCTCCAGAAGAAGCCAAGGCCCAGCACCAGCCAGGAACCGATGGCGATCACGAAACGCAGCAGCGCCTGCCACAGGCTGATGGCCGAGCCGTCCTTGTTCTGTACGCGGATGCCCCAGACTTGCATGCCGAGGGTCTGCCCGTTGTGGGTCCAGAACTTGGCGAAGAAGCCGAACAGCGCGAAGACCAGCAGTGTGGAGAGCAGCGGATCGCCCGAGAGGGCGCCCTGGTCGGCCAGCTGGCGCAGGCGCTCGCCGCCGTAGATCAGGCGCAGCACTACCTGTTGGTAGATCAGGGTAACCACCATCAGCAGGGCAACGCAGAGAAGGAAGTCGTAGAAGATCGCGGCGAAGCGGCGAACCAGCCCGGCGGCAGGGAAATCGCCCTGGGGGCGCAGCTGATATTTCGGCATTGCGGGCTCTTGGCATGTGGACGGCACGCCATTCTAACAGCCGAACGGGTGGGGAGCTGTTAATGAGCATTGCTCGATTTGTTCGCCCCACGGGGCCCATCACGCACAGGCGAGCTTCAACGAAGTATCACGTGTGAATCCAGTGCTTGCCTCGGTGCCGGGGCTTTCGTCGATCTGCGGGCATAAAAAAACCCCTGATGTTTCCATCAGGGGCTTTCGGCGACGCTCAGGTAATTAGTTAACTACCTGAACCTTGTCAGCCTGCATGCCTTTCTGGCCTTGTACGGCTTCGAAGGTGACCTTCTGGCCTTCTTTCAGGCTACGGAAGCCGGAGCCTTCGATAGCGCGGAAGTGAACGAACAGATCCGGGCCGCTTTCCGGGGTGATGAAACCAAAACCTTTCTCGTCGTTGAACCACTTGACGGTGCCGGTTTGACGATTCGACATATCTTTTTCCTTGAAACTGAAGTTGATGACAGCCTGCTGTTCACTGACGCGGCAGAAGGGCTGGAAACTGGTTGCAAAGAGGTAAGAGAAGTCGAGCGGGATGTAGCGGATCTGGTGATCTACCGCATCAGGTCACGATTCAACAGCGACCCATGCAAACACAGTTGCCCAACTCTACGTAGTTTTTGAGGAATTGCCAATCCCCGTTAGGCCAATCTTTACCGGCGGTAGATTGCCTTGCAAACGAGCGGGGAAGCGCGGGAGGAAGCCTTTGCAGGCTTGGAGATATCGTGGTGCCCCGGGAGAGACTCGAACTCTCACTCTGTCGCCAGAAACGGATTTTGAATCCGCCGCGTCTACCATTCCGCCACCGAGGCACGATGGCGGCGCAGTATAGGGAGGCGCTCTGGGCCGGTCAATCCGTCTTCGTGGTCAGGAATGGGCATTTCCTGTACTATCTGCGCCCCTGCGATACGACCCCCCACCCACCATGCGCGTAGCCGACTTCCACTTCGAGCTTCCTGAAGCTCTTATCGCCCGTCATCCCCTGGCCGAGCGCCGCGCCAGCCGTCTCCTCGTGCTGGATGGCCAAACCGGCGCACTGAGCCATCGCCATTTCGCCGACCTGCTGGAGTACCTGCGCCCGGGCGACCTGATGGTGTTCAACAACACCCGGGTGATTCCCGCGCGCCTGTTTGGTCAGAAGGCCTCGGGCGGCAAGCTGGAGATACTCGTCGAGCGGGTGCTGGACAGCCATCGCGTGTTGGCCCACGTGCGTTCCAGCAAGTCGCCCAAGCCGGGCTCGACCCTGTTGATCGACGGCGGCGGCGAAGCCGAGATGATTGCCCGGCATGACGCTCTGTTCGAGCTGAAGTTCGCCGAGGAAGTACTGCCGCTGCTGGAGCGCGTCGGCCACATGCCGTTGCCCCCTTATATAGACAGGCCTGATGAGGACGCCGACCGCGAGCGTTACCAGACCGTCTATGCCCGCCACGCGGGCGCTGTTGCAGCGCCGACCGCCGGGCTGCACTTCGACCAGGCCCTGCTGGACGCCGTCTCTGCCAAGGGTGTGGAGAGTGCTTTCGTTACCCTGCATGTCGGCGCCGGCACGTTTCAGCCGGTGCGGGTAGAGCGCATCGAGGACCACCACATGCACTGCGAATGGCTCGAAGTGGGCCAGGACGTGGTGGATGCCGTGGCCGCCTGCCGTGCTCGCGGCGGTCGGGTCATCGCCGTCGGCACCACCAGCGTGCGCTCCCTGGAAAGCGCCGCACGGGATGGCCGGCTCAAGGCCTTCAGCGGCGACACCGACATCTTCCTGTACCCGGGCCGGCCCTTCCATGTGGTCGATGCCCTGGTCACCAATTTCCACCTGCCCGAATCCACGTTGCTGATGCTGGTGTCGGCCTTCGCCGGTTATCCGGAGACCATGGCTGCATACGCCGCCGCAGTGGAGCAGGGCTACCGATTCTTCAGTTACGGTGATGCCATGTTCATCACCCGCAATCCCGCCCCGCGCGGACCCGAGGACCAAGCATGACGCGCACCTGCCGGATGAACTTCGAGTTGCTGGCCACCGACGGCAAGGCCCGTCGCGGCCGCCTGACCTTCCCCCGGGGTGTGGTCGAGACGCCCGCCTTCATGCCAGTGGGAACCTACGGCACCGTGAAGGGAATGCTGCCGCGCGATATCGAAGGCATCGGCGCGCAGATCATTCTCGGCAACACCTTCCATCTCTGGCTGCGGCCGGGCATGGAGGTGATCAAGCGGCACGGTGACCTGCATGACTTCATGCAGTGGCAAGGTCCGATCCTCACCGACTCCGGCGGCTTCCAGGTGTTCAGTCTGGGCGCCATGCGCAAGATCAAGGAGGAGGGCGTGACCTTCGCCTCTCCGGTAGACGGCGCCAAGGTGTTCATGGGTCCTGAAGAGTCCATGCAGGTCCAGCGTGACCTGGGCTCCGACATCGTGATGATCTTCGACGAGTGCACGCCCTATCCGGCGGACTTCGATACCGCCAAGCGCTCCATGGAGCTGTCGCTGCGTTGGGCCAAGCGATCCAAGGTGGCCCACGGTGAAAGCACCGCCGCGCTCTTTGGCATCGTCCAGGGCGGCATGCACGAGGAGCTGCGCACGCGCTCCCTGGAAGGTCTCGGCGAGATCGGCTTCGACGGTCTGGCGATCGGCGGCCTCTCCGTGGGCGAGCCGAAGGAAGAGATGATTCGCGTGCTGGACTACCTGCCCGGCCAGATGCCGGCGGACAAGCCGCGCTACCTGATGGGCGTCGGCAAGCCGGAAGACCTGGTGGAAGGCGTACGTCGCGGTGTGGATATGTTCGACTGCGTGATGCCGACCCGTAACGCGCGAAATGGCCACCTGTTCATCGACACCGGCGTGCTGAAAATCCGCAATTCGGTGCACAAGCATGACGAGTCCCCGCTGGACCCCACTTGCGATTGTTACACCTGCAAACACTTCTCACGCGCCTATCTGCATCATCTGGACAAATGCGGCGAAATGCTCGGCAGCATGTTGAATACAATCCACAACTTGCGGCATTACCAGCGCCTGATGGCTGGTTTGCGCGAGGCAATTCAACAGGGTAAATTGGCCGCCTTTGTCGATGCCTTCTATGCCAAGCGCGGACTACCGACTCCGCCCCTGGACTGATAAAGCCGCATTTTTCCAGAGTCGATTTTTCATATTTCCGCAACAGGAGTGCTAAATGAGCTTTCTGATTCCCGCCGCCTATGCCGACGCTGCAGCGCCGGCTGCTGCCGGCCCCGCCGGTACCGGCTTCGAGTGGGTTTTTCTGATCGGTTTCCTGGTCATCTTCTACCTGATGATCTGGCGTCCCCAGGCCAAACGTGCCAAGGAGCACAAGAACCTCCTCGGCAGCCTGCAGAAGGGCGACGAAGTGGTCACCTCCGGCGGCATCGCTGGCAAGGTCACCAAGGTCGCCGATGACTTCGTGGTCGTCGAAGTGTCCGACAACGTAGAGCTGAAGTTCCAGAAGGCGGCTATCGCGGCGACCCTGCCGAAGGGCACCCTGAAAGCCATCTAAGGATCCATGGATCAACACCGACGGGGCGCCAACAGGCGCCCCGCGTCATAACGGGCGGAGTCATGCTCAACAAGTACCCACTGTGGAAATATCTGCTGATCCTGGCGGTGCTGGCGATCGGCCTGGTCTATTCCGCACCCAATCTCTATCCGGACGATCCGGCGATCCAGATCAGCGGCGCCAGCACCGCGCTGAAGATCCAGCAAGCCGACCTCGACAAGGCGAACGAAGCCCTGAAGCAGGCCGGCATCGAACTGAAATCCTCCAGCATCGGCCAGACCGGCGGCCTGCTACGTCTGACCAAGCTGGCCGACCAGCTCCCGGCCAAGGACGTGGTGCGCAAGGCCCTGGGCGATGACTACGTCGTCGCGCTGAACCTGGCTCCGACCACTCCGGACTGGCTGCGCAAGCTCGGCGCCTCGCCGATGAAGCTGGGTCTCGACCTCTCCGGTGGTGTGCACTTCCTGCTGGAAGTGGACATGGAGAAGGCTGTCGATGCGCGCCTGAAGATCTATGAAGGCGAAGTCCGCACCCTGCTGCGCAAGGAACGTGTCCGCTACCGCAGCCTGCCGGCCCAGGAGAATGGCTTCCAGCTCGGCTTCACCGACCAGGAGTCCCTGGACAAGGCCCAGTCGCTGATCCGCAAGAGCTTCAATGATTTCGATATCACCACCTCCGCGCGTGGTGATCAGCAGGTCCTGCAGCTGGCCCTCACCCAGGCCAAGCTGGCCGAGATTCGCGAATACTCGATCAAGCAGAACCTGACTACCGTCCGCAACCGCGTCAACGAACTGGGTGTCGCCGAGCCGCTGGTGCAGCGCCAGGGCGCCAACCGCATCGTGGTCGAGCTGCCGGGCGTGCAGGACACCGCTGAAGCCAAGCGTATCCTCGGCAAGACCGCCAACCTGGAGTTCCGCCTGGCCGCTGAACCGACCGCCAGCAAGGCGTCGACCGAATCCTTCGAATTCCGTGAGCCGGGCCGTCCCGCCGTGCCGCTGGAGCGCAGCCTGATCATCACGGGTGACCAGGTGACCGACGCCCAGGCGAGCTACGACGAAAACGGTCGTCCGCAGGTGAATATCCGCCTCGACGGCCACGGCGGCGAGCTGATGAGCCGTGCCACCCGCAACAACGTGGGTCGCAGCATGGCGGTGATCTTCATCGAGCAGCGCCCGGTTACCCGCTACGTGACCCAGGATGTCGACGGCGTCCAGAAGGAAGTGGCGGTGCAGAGCTTCAAGGAGGAAAAGAAGATCATCAGTCTGGCGACCATCCAGTCGCCGCTGGGTAGCCAATTCCGCATCACCGGCCTGAACGGCCAGGGTGAATCTTCGGAACTGGCCCTGCTGCTGCGTGCCGGTGGTCTGGCTGCGCCGATGTACTTCGCCGAAGAACGCACCATCGGCCCGAGCCTTGGCGCCGAGAACATCATCAAGGGCATCGAATCCACCGAGTGGGCGATGGTCTTCGTTTCGCTGTTCATCATGGCCATTTACCGCTTCTTCGGCTTCCTTGCCACCATCGCCCTGGCGTTCAACCTGGTGCTGCTGGTGGGGCTGATGTCGGTGATCGGTGCCACCCTGACCCTGCCGGGGATCGCCGGTATCGTGCTGACCCTGGGCATGGCGGTGGACGCCAACGTGCTCATCTACTCGCGGATTCGCGAGGAGCTGGCCAATGGCCTGTCGGTTCAGCGTGCGATTCACGAAGGCTTCGACCGCGCCTACACCGCGATCGTCGACAGTAACCTCACCACCCTGCTGGTGGGCGGCATCCTGTTCGCCCTCGGTACCGGTCCGATCAAGGGCTTTGCCGTGACCATGTCGCTCGGGATCATCACCTCGATGTTCACCGCCATCATGTTCACCCGCGGCATGGTCAACCTGATCTTCGGTGGCCGCAACTTCAAGAAACTGTGGATTTGAGGCCTGTCATGATCAAGTCAACCATCCGTTTCATGGCGATACGCAACGTTGCGTTCGCCATTACCGTGATCATCAGCCTGATCGGTATCGGCAGCCTGTTCGCCAAGGGTCTGAACTTCGGCCTGGACTTTACCGGCGGTACCCTGATCGAGCTGTCCTACGAGAAGCCGGCGAACCTCGAACTGATCAAGCAGGAGCTGGGTCAGGCGGGCTATCCGGACGCCGTGGTGCAGAGCTTCGGCGCCTCCACCGATGTGCTGGTGCGTCTGGCTGGCGAAGACCCGCAACTGGGCAACAAGGTTGCCGACGCCCTGCGCAAGGTCGACGCAGAGAGCAAGTTCGAGCTCAAGCGCGTTGAGTTCGTCGGCCCGCAGGTGGGCGAGGAGCTGCGTGACCAGGGTGGCCTGGCCATGCTGCTGGCCCTGGGCGGCATCCTGCTGTACCTGGCCTTCCGCTTCCAGTGGAAGTTCGGTGTCGGTGCCGTGGCCTCGCTGGTCCACGACGTGGTTGTGACTCTGGGTATCCTGGCGTTCTTCCAGATTCCCTTCGACCTCACCGTCCTGGCAGCGGTCCTGGCGATGATCGGCTACTCGCTGAACGACACCATCATCATCTTCGACCGTATCCGCGAGAACTTCCGCGTGCTGCGTCGTGCGGACCTGATCGAGAACATCGACGTGTCCTGCACCCAGACCCTGCTGCGGACCATTGCGACTTCGATGTCGACCGCTCTGGCGCTGTTCGCCCTGCTGGTGTTCGGTGGCGACAGCCTGCATGGCTTCGCCCTGTCGCTTCTGGTCGGTGTGGTGGTGGGTACCTACTCCTCCATCTACATCAGCGCCCCGGTGCTGATCTGGCTGAAGCTGACCTCCGAGGACCTGATTCCGCCGGCGAATACCGCCGAGGTCGACGATCGTCCCTGAGGTGTTCGAGCGCCATGTACGAGGCCCGGCAATGCCGGGCCTCGTCGTTTCTGGTGCATGAGACTGACGTCCCATTTGTCGGAATATTCCCATAGGTTTGGGAACTCGGGATTTTTTCGTCTATCCAAGGCAGGGAGTAGGGCATGCAAGCCCGCGATGGAAGAGTCAGGAGGTTCAAGTGAACAAGTCGATGCTCGTCGGTGCTGTTCTGGGTGCGGTTGGTGTAACTGCCGGCGGCGCCGTGGCTACCTACAGTCTGGTAGGTAATAACGGCCCGGAGTATGCGGAAGTGCTCGCTGTCCAGCCGATCAATGAAACCGTGAAGACCCCGCGCGAGGTCTGCAATGACGTGGCGGTGACCCGCCAGCGTCCGGTCAAGGATCAACATCAGATCGCCGGCACCGTGCTGGGTGCGGTGGCGGGTGGTCTGCTGGGTAACCAGGTTGGTGGTGGTTCCGGCAAGAAGATTGCCACCGTCGCAGGTGCCGTAGGCGGTGGATATGCCGGCAACAAGGTGCAGGAGCACATGCAGGAGAGCGACACCTACACCACCACTGAAACCCGCTGCAAGACGGTAACCGATACCAGCGAGAAGCTGGTGGGCTATGACGTGAAGTACCAGTTCGACGGCAAGGTCGGCCAGGTGCGCATGGATCATGATCCGGGCCGGCAGATCCCGGTCGGCAAGGATGGTCAGCTGATTCTTGGTCAGCAAGGCGCTGTCCAGCCTCAAGGTGGCGTTGCAGGCGTGCAGGAATAAGCAGCGTCCAGAAAACGAAAAACCCGGCCAAGGCCGGGTTTTTTGTGGTCGCGTGAAGCGCGATCAGCGCTTCAGCGACGGCGGCAGGTGCGGCTGGATGGCAGTCAGCACGGCCTTGAAGCACTTGGTGTTGCCCGCTACCACGTGGCCCTTCTCGAGGAAGTCATGACCACCGGTGAAGTCGCTCACCAGGCCGCCTGCTTCCTGTACCAGCAGCGCGCCGGCCGCCATGTCCCACTCGGACAGGCCGAATTCCCAGAAGGCGTCGAAACGGCCGGCCGCGACATAGGCCAGGTCCAGGCTGGCGGAGCCGGCGCGGCGGATGCCGGCGGTCTGGCCGACCAGGCTGCGGAACATGCCCAGATAGCTGTCGAGGTTGTCGAGCTGATTGTCGCGGAAGGGGAAGCCGGTGCCGAGCAGTGCGCCTTCCAGGCTCTTGCGCGGGCTGACGCGCAGGCGGCGGCCGTTGAGGGCGGCGCCACGGCCGCGGCTGGCGGTGAACTCTTCCTGGCGAACCGGATCCAGAACTACGGCGTGTTCCAGGCGACCCTTGTATTTGCAGGCGATGCTGACGGCGAAGTGCGGAACGCCACGGATGAAGTTGGTGGTGCCATCCAGTGGATCGATGATCCACAGGTAGTCGGCGCCTTCTCCCTTGCCTTCCAGCAGGCCGCCTTCCTCGCCGAGGATGCCGTGGTTCGGGTACGCCTTGCGCAGGGCCTGCACGATGGACAGCTCAGCGGCGCGATCGACCTCGGTGACGTAGTCCTTGGCGTCCTTCTCGTTGACGGAGATAACGTCCAGGCGCTCGATAGAGCGGAAAATCAGTTCACCGGCGCTGCGAGCGGCGCGCAGGGCGATATTCAGCATAGGCTGCATGGGGAGTTCACCTGGGTCGTTAAAGAAGAAAGCCGCACATGGTATCAGAAAAAGCTCGAGGCAGGCAGGGGAGGCTGCGTGATTCGTGGCGTTGCGTCGGGGCGTCCGGTAATATTCCGCTCCCTTAGAGCTTCCGCTGAGAGACTAGAGCGTTGCTGCAGAACATTCGCGTGGTGCTGGTCAATACCAGCCATCCCGGCAATATCGGTGGTGCCGCCCGCGCCATGAAGAACATGGGCCTGTCGAAGCTGGTGCTGGTGGATCCGGTGGACTTCCCCAGTCCTGAAGCGCGCGCCCGTGCTTCCGGCGCCGACGATATTCTTGACGCTGCCCAGGTGGTCGCCACCCTGGAAGAGGCGCTGGTGGGTTGCAGCCTGGTGGTTGGCACCAGTGCGCGTGATCGCCGCATTCCCTGGCCACTCCTCGATCCGCGCGAGTGCGGCAGGACTGCGGTGGAGCAGGCTCGTGCGGGGGAAGTCGCCCTGGTGTTCGGCCGCGAATATGCAGGCCTGACCAATGAAGAACTGCAGCGCTGCCAGTACCACGTGCATATCCCCTCCAATCCGGAATTCTCCTCGCTGAACCTGGCTGCTGCGGTCCAGGTGCTGGTGTATGAGGCGCGCATGGCCTGGCTGGAAGTGGAGGGGCTGCCGAGCAAGGTGGAGAAGGTGGAAACCACCGCCATGCTCAACGCCCAGCCGGTGACCGTCGATGAGCTGGAGCGTTACTACGAGCACCTGGAGAGCACTCTGGTGGAGATTGGCTTCCTCGACCCGGAGAAGCCCCGGCACCTGATGTCCCGGCTGCGTCGTCTCTATGGGCGAGCCAGCATCAGCAAGCTGGAAATGAACATCCTGCGCGGCATCCTCACCGAGACGCAGAAGGCCGTGCGGGGCGAAACAAGCAAGCGGAGTGACACGTGATGTTCGACAGCATTCGAGAAGACATTCAGAGCGTATTCCACCGTGATCCGGCTGCGCGCAATGCCTTCGAGGTGCTCACTTGTTACCCGGGCCTGCATGCCATCTGGTTGCATCGCGTGGCCCATGCTCTCTGGATCGCGGGCTGGAAGTGGCTCGCACGGCTGGTTTCCAACTTCAGTCGCTGGTTGACCGGCATCGAGATCCATCCGGGTGCGAAGATCGGTCGCCGCTTCTTCATCGACCACGGCATGGGCATCGTCATTGGCGAAACGGCCGAGATCGGCAATGACGTCACCCTCTACCAGGGCGTGACCCTGGGCGGCACCAGCTGGAACCAGGGCAAGCGCCATCCGACGCTGGAGGACGGTGTGGTGGTGGGGGCGGGCGCCAAGGTGCTCGGTCCCTTCATCGTCGGCGCCGGCGCCAAGATCGGCTCCAATGCCGTGGTGACCAAGGAGGTGCCGGCAGGCGCTACCGCAGTGGGTATTCCGGGGCGGATCATCGTCAAGGCCGATCCCGAGCAGGAGGCCAAGCGCCAGGCCATCGCCGAGCGTTTCGGCTTCGATGCCTACGGTCTGGGGCAGGACATGCCGGACCCGGTGGCGCGTGCGATCGGTCAGTTGCTGGATCATGTGCAGGCGGTGGACGAGCGCCTGGACGGCATGTGCAAAGCGCTCACTGCGCTCGGCAGCGATTACTGCGCCAAGGCCCTCCCGGAGCTGCGCGACGAGGACTTCGCCGGGGTCAAGGATGACGAGCGCAAGCCGGTTGCCTGAGGCCCGTCGATCCGACCCTGGTCCGGAGGGTGGGGGCGGATTATTAGGATGCTAACGGGATGTGCCTCTGCTATCATGCTCGCCCCTGCAAGATGTAATCCCGACTGTTTTAATCAGGCTTATAGTTGACTTAAATAGTCGGGAATTGCATACTCGCTGCATTCCAGCGATCCCGTGGTACCCACCATGCGACTGACCACCAAAGGCCGATACGCCGTCACCGCCATGCTCGACTTGGCGCTACATGCGCAGCACGGGCCGGTGTCTCTGGCAGATATTTCCGAGCGGCAGGGCATTTCCCTGTCTTACCTCGAGCAGCTTTTCGCCAAGCTCCGCCGTGGCAATCTGGTCAGCAGCGTGCGCGGCCCGGGCGGTGGCTACCAGCTTTCCCGTGACATGCATGGCATTCACGTCGCCCAGGTTATCGATGCGGTCAACGAGTCGGTGGATGCCACCCGTTGCCAGGGCCTCGGCGATTGCCATTCCGGCGATACCTGCCTCACTCACCACCTCTGGTGCGATCTGAGCCTGCAGATCCACGAATTCCTCAGCGGCATCAGTCTGGCCGATCTGGTCAACCGTCGCGAGGTCCAGGAGGTCGCTCAGCGGCAGGATCAACGCCGCTGTGGAAGCAATGGCAGGATGCCGCACCTCGATAAGATTGAAGCGTCTGCCATCGATTGAGCAGGGCGCCGGCCCGTGATTGGCCTCGATACCTGATAGGAGAGCCCCGATGAAATTGCCGATCTACCTCGACTACTCCGCCACTACGCCGGTGGACCCGCGCGTCGCTCAGAAGATGAGCGAGTGCCTGCTGGTGGACGGCAACTTCGGCAACCCGGCCTCGCGTTCCCACGTGTTCGGCTGGAAAGCTGAAGAGGCAGTGGAGAATGCCCGTCGTCAGGTGGCAGAGCTGGTCAATGCCGACCCGCGCGAAATCGTCTGGACCTCCGGTGCGACTGAATCCGACAACCTGGCCATCAAGGGCGTCGCGCATTTCTACAGTGGCAAGGGCAAGCACATCATCACCTCGAAGATCGAGCACAAGGCGGTGCTGGACACCACCCGCCAGCTTGAGCGCGAAGGCTTCGAAGTGACCTACCTGGAGCCGGGCGAAGATGGCCTGATCACTCCGGCAATGGTTGAAGCGGCCCTGCGTGACGACACCATCCTGGTGTCGGTCATGCACGTGAACAACGAGATCGGCACCATCAACGATATCGCCGCCATCGGCGAGCTGACCCGTGCCCGCGGCATCCTGTTCCACGTCGACGCAGCCCAGTCCACCGGCAAGGTGGAAATCGACCTGGAGAAACTGAAGGTCGACCTGATGTCCTTCTCCGCCCACAAGACCTATGGTCCGAAAGGCATCGGCGCCCTGTACGTTCGCCGCAAGCCCCGCGTACGTCTGGAAGCCCAGACGCACGGTGGCGGCCACGAGCGTGGCATGCGTTCCGGTACCCTGGCGACCCACCAGATTGTCGGCATGGGCGAAGCCTTCCACATCGCCAAGCAGGAAATGGCCAGCGAGAACAAGCGCATCAAGGCTCTGGCCGATCGCTTCTGGGCCCAGATCGAAGACATGGAAGAGCTCTACCTGAACGGCAGCGCTACTTCCCGCGTACCGCACAACCTGAACGTCAGCTTCAACTATGTCGAAGGTGAGTCGCTGATCATGGCGCTCAAGGACCTCGCGGTCTCCTCCGGTTCCGCCTGCACCTCGGCTTCCCTTGAGCCGTCCTACGTGCTGCGTGCCCTGGGTCGCAACGACGAGCTGGCGCACAGCTCCATCCGCTTCACCTTCGGCCGTTTCTCCACCGAGGAAGAAGTGGATTACGCCGCTGCCAAGGTGCGCGAAGCGGTAGTCAAACTACGTGAACTGTCCCCGCTGTGGGATATGTATAAAGAGGGCGTCGACCTTTCCCAGGTCGAATGGCAGGCGCACTGACGCCACCCTGATGAGTGAGGAATAGTTACCATGGCATACAGCGACAAGGTCATCGACCACTACGAAAACCCGCGTAACGTGGGCAAGCTCGACGCCCAGGACCCGAATGTGGGTACTGGCATGGTCGGCGCCCCGGCCTGCGGCGACGTGATGCGCCTGCAGATCAAGGTCAACGAGCAGGGCGTTATCGAAGACGCCAAGTTCAAGACCTACGGCTGCGGCTCCGCCATCGCCTCCAGCTCCCTTGCCACCGAGTGGATGAAGGGCAAGACCCTGGATGAGGCGGCTGCCATCAAGAACACCACCATCGCCGAAGAACTGGCCCTGCCGCCGGTGAAGATCCACTGCTCGGTGCTGGCCGAGGACGCCATCAAGGCGGCCGTCCACGACTACAAGCAGAAGAAGGGTCTGCTCTAAGCGCTCGAAACGAGTAAGGAGTTGCAATGGCCATCAGCATGACTGAATCCGCCGCCCGTCACGTGCAGCGTTCCATCGAGGGGCGTGGCAAGGGTGAAGGTATCCGTCTGGGGGTGCGTACGACTGGCTGCTCCGGTCTCGCCTACGTGCTGGAGTTCGTCGATGAGGTGACCGGGGAAGACCTGGTCTTCGAGAGTCACGGCGTCAAGGTGATCATCGATCCCAAGAGCCTGACCTACCTCGATGGCACCGAGCTGGACTTCGTTCGCGAAGGGCTCAACGAAGGTTTCAAGTTCAATAACCCGAACGTGCGCGGCGAATGCGGCTGCGGCGAGAGCTTCAACGTCTGAGGCGTGTGTGGGAACTCCCTGTCATTTTGCGCTGTTTGACCTGAAGCCGGGTTATCGACTGGATCTCGACCAGCTTGCGACGCGTTATCGCGAGCTGGCGCGTACCGTCCATCCCGACCGATTCGCTGATGCTTCCGAGCGCGAGCAGCGCCTGGCGCTGGAGCGTGCGGCGCAGCTCAACGACGCCTACCAGACGCTGAAGAGCGCACCACGGCGAGCCTTGTACCTGCTGGCACTGAAGGGGCGCGAGTTGCCGCTCGAAGTCACGGTGCAGGACCCGAAGTTCCTCCTGCAGCAGATGCAGTGGCGTGAAGAGCTGGAAGAACTGCACGACAGCGCCGACCTGGATGGTGTCGCTGTCTTCAAGCGCCGGCTCAAGGCTGCGCAGGCCGAGCTCGACGTCGAGTTCGGCGAGTGCTGGGATGACGTCGAGCGCCGCGAAGATGCCGAGCGTCTGGTGCGCCGCATGCAGTTCCTCGACAAGCTGACCCAAGAAGTGCGCCAACTGGAAGAGCGCCTCGACGATTAACCCGCGATGCCGTCATGGTTGCCGGTACGCCTGATAAATAGACAAGCATGGCCCTACTGCAGATCGCCGAACCCGGGATGAGCCCTCAACCGCACCAGCGCCGTCTGGCGGTGGGTATCGACCTGGGTACCACCAATTCGCTGGTCGCCGCTGTGCGCAGCGGTGTCGCCGAGCCCCTGCCGGATGCCGATGGCCAGGTCATCCTGCCGTCCGCGGTCCGCTATCATTCCGATCGCATTGAAGTCGGCCGCACTGCCAAGCAGGCCGCTTCCAGCGATCCGCTGAACACCATCATCTCGGTCAAGCGCTTCATGGGGCGTGGCCTGGAAGACGTCAAGCAACTGGGCGAGCAACTGCCTTACCGTTTCGTCGGTGGCGAATCGCACATGCCCTTCATCGAGACTGTCCAGGGTGCCAAGAGCCCGGTGGAAGTCTCGGCTGACATTCTCAAGACCCTGCGCCAGCGCGCCGAAAACACCCTGGGTGGCGAACTGGTCGGCGCGGTGATCACTGTGCCGGCGTACTTCGATGAAGCCCAGCGTCAGGCCACCAAGGACGCAGCCCGCCTTGCCGGCCTTAACGTGCTGCGCCTGCTCAACGAACCGACCGCCGCCGCAGTGGCATACGGCCTGGACAAGCAGGCCGAAGGCGTGGTCGCGATCTACGACCTGGGTGGCGGCACCTTCGATATTTCCATCCTGCGATTGACCCGCGGTGTCTTCGAGGTCATGGCCACCGGTGGCGACAGTGCCCTGGGTGGTGATGATTTCGACCACGCCATCGCTGGCTGGATGGTGCAGCAGGCCGGCCTGTCCGCCGATCTGGATCCGGGGGCTCAGCGCAGCCTGCTGCGCGTTGCCTGCGATGCCAAGGAGGCCCTGACCGATACCGATAGCGTCGAACTGGTCTATGGCGACTGGCGCGGCGTGCTGACCCGTGAACAATTCGATGCGCTGATCGAGCCTATGGTGGCGCGTAGCCTCAAGGCCTGCCGCCGCGCTGTGCGTGACTCCGGCATCGAGCTGGAAGAAGTCGAAGCCGTGGTCATGGTAGGTGGTTCCACTCGTGTGCCGCGCGTGCGTGAAGCAGTCGCGGAAATGTTCGGTCGTCAGCCTCTCACCGATATCGATCCCGATCAGGTGGTGGCCATCGGTGCTGCCGTACAGGCCGATATCCTCGCCGGCAACAAGCGTGGCGAAGAGCTGCTGCTTCTGGATGTGATTCCTCTGTCGCTCGGCCTGGAAACCATGGGCGGGCTGATGGAGAAGGTGATCCCGCGCAACACCACGATTCCCGTGGCGCGCGCCCAGGACTTCACCACCTACAAAGATGGCCAGACGGCCATGATGATTCATGTGCTCCAGGGTGAGCGCGAGCTGATCAAGGATTGCCGCTCCCTGGCACGCTTCGAACTGCGCGGTATCCCGCCCATGGTGGCAGGGGCGGCGAAGATTCGCGTGACCTTCCAGGTGGACGCGGACGGCCTGCTGGGCGTAACCGCCCGCGAGCTTGCCTGCGGCGTCGAGGCTAGCATCCAGGTCAAGCCGTCCTATGGCCTGACCGATGGCGAAATCTCGCGCATGCTGCAGGATTCCTTCCAGTACGCCGGCGAAGACAAGAACGCTCGTGCCTTGCGCGAGCAGCAGGTCGAGGCCGAACGCTTGCTCGAGGCGGTCCAGGCCGCTCTGGAAGCCGATGGCGAGCGTCTGCTGGATGAAACCGAGCGCGGGGCGATCCTGGATAGCATGCAAACCCTTCGCGAGTTGGCGATCGGCAGTGATGTCGTCGCCATCGAAGCCCAGATCAAGCGCCTGTCCCAGGTGACCGATGCCTTTGCCGCGCGTCGTATGGATGCCGCCGTCAAGGCCGCCCTGTCCGGCCGCCGACTCAACGAAATCGAGGATTGACCCAGAAATGCCGCAGATCATCATCCTGCCCCACGCCGAGCATTGCCCCGAGGGTGCTGTGATCGAAGCGAAGCCGGGCGAAAGCATCCTGGATGCCGCCCTGCGCAGCGGCATCGACATCGAGCACGCCTGCGAGAAGTCCTGCGCCTGCACCACCTGCCACGTGGTGGTGCGCGAGGGCTTCAATTCCCTGGAGGCCTCCGACGAGCTGGAGGACGACATGCTCGACAAGGCCTGGGGTCTGGAGCCTACTTCCCGTCTGTCCTGCCAGGCCTTGGTGGCGGATGAGGATCTGGTGGTGGAAATTCCGAAATACACTATCAATCAGGTGTCGGAAGGCCACTGAAGCGCGGTTCGAAGCCGGCCGCATGTCGGTCGCGTCAGAGGCTCGCCCGCAAGTGCGAACTCTGCTGAACGCCGCTCGCTGGAATCTGTAAACTGCGCGTCCTCGCCTGCTTGCCCTGTCTGGCTCGCGAGTCTCGAAACCGCCTTTGGAGCGCCATATGAGCCTTAAATGGACCGACGTACTGGAAATTGCCATCCAGCTCGCTGAAGCCAAGCCGGATGTCGACCCGCGCTACGTGAACTTCGTCGATCTGCACAACTGGATCGTGGCCCTGCCGGAGTTCTCCGACGATCCCAAGCGCGGTGGCGAGAAGGTTCTGGAAGCCGTCCAGGCTGCCTGGATCGAAGAAGCCGACTGATCGGCTTCTGCCCCTGGGCTGCGGCCCTACGCATTTCCCCCTAACCCGCGTATAATTCGCGGGTTTAATTTTTCGCTTTAATCCTTGTTTCTGGAGTTTTTCCATGGCTGTCGAACGTACTCTCTCCATCATCAAGCCGGACGCCGTTGCCAAGAACGTTGTGGGCGAGATCATCACCCGCTTCGAAAAGGCCGGTCTGCGCGTCGTTGCCGCCAAGATGGTCCAGCTGTCCGAGCGTGAAGCCGGCGGTTTCTACGCCGAGCACAAAGAGCGCGGCTTCTTCAAGGACCTGGTTGCTTTCATGACCTCCGGCCCGGTTGTTGTTCAGGTACTGGAAGGCGAGAACGCCATCGCCAAGAACCGTGAGCTGATGGGCGCTACCGATCCGAAGAAAGCCGACGCCGGCACCATCCGCGCCGACTACGCCGTTTCGATCGACGAAAACGCCGTACACGGTTCGGATTCCGAGGCTTCCGCTGCTCGCGAAATCTCCTACTTCTTCGCCGCCACCGAGGTGTGCGCTCGCATCCGCTAATCGCGAATGGGAGAGGGTGAAGCCATGACTGAATCGACCGGTAAAGTGAACCTGCTGGGCCTGACCCAGCCGCAACTGGAAAGCTTCTTCGAGTCCATCGGGGAGAAACGCTTCCGCGCCGGCCAGGTGATGAAGTGGATTCACCACTTCGGCGTCGATGATTTCGACGCCATGAGCAATATCGGCAAGGCCTTGCGCGACAAGCTCAAGGCCTCTGCCGAGATTCGCGGCCCGGAAGTGGTCAGCCAGGACATCTCCAGCGATGGCACCCGCAAATGGGTGGTCCGCGTGGCCTCCGGCAGCTGCGTCGAAACCGTGTACATCCCGCAAGGCGGCCGTGGCACCTTGTGTGTCTCGTCCCAGGCCGGTTGCGCCCTGGATTGCAGCTTCTGCTCCACGGGCAAGCAAGGTTTCAACAGCGACCTCACCGCCGCCGAAGTGATCGGCCAGGTGTGGATCGCCAACAAGTCCTTCGGGACCATCCCCGCGAAGATCGACCGTGCCATCACCAACGTGGTGATGATGGGCATGGGCGAGCCGCTGCTGAATTTCGACAACGTCGTCGCCGCCATGAACATCATGATGGACGACCTCGGTTACGGCATTTCCAAGCGCAAGGTGACCCTGTCCACCTCTGGCGTGGCGCCGATGATCGACAAGCTGGGCGAGGTGATCGACGTTTCCCTCGCGCTGTCGCTGCACGCGCCGAACGACCCGCTGCGCAACCAGCTGGTGCCGATCAACAAGAAGTACCCCCTCGAAGTGGTGCTCGATGCCTGCCGCCGCTATATCTCCCGTCTCGGTGAGAAGCGCGTGCTGACCGTCGAGTATACCCTGCTCAAGGACGTCAACGACCAGCCCGAACACGCTACCCAGATGATCGAGCTGCTCAAGGACTTCCCCTGCAAGATCAACCTGATTCCGTTCAATCCCTTCCCGCACTCGGGTTACGAGCGGCCGAGCAATAATGCGATCCGCCGCTTCCAGGACCTGTTGCACAAGGCCGGGCACAATGTCACCGTCCGCACCACCCGCGGCGACGACATCGATGCAGCCTGTGGCCAGCTGGTCGGCCAGGTCATGGACCGTACCCGCCGCAGCGAGCGCTACATCGCCGTGCGCCAGCTGAATGCCGAAGCGGAGGCGTCCAGCAACGCCGCGAACCGGAACTAGAGAAGGACACCCCATGACCCTGCGCGCTGCGCTGCTCCTCGTTTCCACCGCATTGCTCGCGGCCTGCGTGTCGACCGGTCAGGTCGATCCGATGAAGACCGACAAGGGCCGTGATGCAGCGCGTGATGCCTACATCGAACTGGGTATCGGCTATCTGAAGCAAGGGGCCACCGAGCGAGCCAAGGTTCCACTGAAGAAGGCCCTTGAGCTGGACTCTTCCAACGCCGACGCCAATGCGGCCCTCGCCCTGGTGTTCCAGACCGAGATGGAGCCGGAGCTAGCCGACCAGCACTATCGCAAGGCCCTGTCCTCCCGTAACGATGCGCGCATCCTCAACAACTACGGCAGCTTCCTCTACGAGCAAGGCCGTTACAAGGATGCCTACGACCGCTTCCAGCAAGCCGCGGACGACAACCTCTATCCCGAGCGCTCGCGCGTGTTCGAGAACCTCGGCCTGACCGCGCTGAAGATGAACAATCCGGCGCTGGCCAAGCAGCACTTCGAAAAATCCCTGCGCCTGAATCGCCAACAGCCCAAGGCGCTGCTGGAGATGGCCCAGCTGTCCTTCGACGAGAAGCAGTACGTGCCTGCTCGCGACTACTACCAGCGCTATTCCCGGATTGCCGATCAGACCGCCCAAAGCCTGTTGCTCGGGTCGCGTCTGGCAACCATATTCGAAGACCGCGACCAGGCCGCCAGCCTCGGTCTGCAACTCAAGCGACTCTATCCCGGCACGCCGGAATATCAGCAATACCTGTCGGAGCAAAGATGAAAGCGTCGCATCCCGAAGCTGTAGCGGCGACCCGTGCCAACCCGGGCGAAACCCTGCGTCAGGCCCGTGAGAGCAAGGATTGGTCCCTGGGCGAGGTCGCTCGCCACCTGAACCTGACCGAGCAGGCACTGCGCCAGCTCGAGGCGGGTGATTTCGAGCAGTTGCCCGGGCACACCTTCGCTCGCGGCTACGTGCGCGCCTATGCCAAGCTGCTGGGCATGGACCAGGCTGTCCTGGTCGCCGAGTTCGACCATTACACCGGCACCGATGCCAAGGGCAGCAACGTGCACAGCCTGGGTCGCATCGAAGAGCCGGTGCGCCTGTCCCAGAGCGTGTTGCGTATCGTCAGCTTCATCATCCTGGTGGCACTTGGCGCCGTCGGCTTCTTCTGGTGGCAGGAGCATTCCAGCCGCAACAACGAAGAATCGGCCAGCGTGAACATGGAACATGTGGAAGTGGAAAGTGCCGACGGCACCACCCAGATCCACCCGCTCGACGAGCCGGAAGACCAGGCCGTGGCCGAGGCTCAGGAAAGCGAAGTGCCGTCCCCGGCCGAAGTTTCCCCGGAAACGGCTGCCCAACCCGAACAGCAGGCCGCCGCCAGCGATACCCCTGTCGCGCCGGCTGGCGAAACCGCGCCTGCCGCTGCAGCCCCGGCCGCGCCGAACCCGGCACCGGCAATCGCCGCTCCCACCGCGCCGGCTGCACAACCGGCCGCTCCGATTGCGCCGGTCGCTACTGCACCTGCAGCTCCCGCGACCGCCCAGCCGGTAGCTCCGATAGCTCCGGCCGCGCCCGCTGCCGCCCCGGCGCCCGCCACCGAAGCACCGGCCCCCGTGGTTGCCCAGCAGGGCCATGGCGTGGTGCGTATCCAGTTCACCGCCAATTGCTGGACCCAGGTCACCGATGCCGACGGCAAGGTACTGGTCAGCGCCCTCAAGCGCACCGGCGACAGCGTCGAGCTGGCCGGCAAGGCGCCGCTGGAAGTTCGCCTGGGCTTCGCCCGCGGCGCGCAAGTCAGCTACAACGGCCAGTCGGTCGACGTATCGCCTTTTGTCCGCGGCGAGACCGCTCGCCTGAAGTTGGGGCAATAAGCCATGCATTGCGAATCCCCGATCAAACGCCGCGTTTCGCGGAAAATCTGGGTCGGCTCCGTACCGGTGGGCGGTGATGCGCCCATCGCCGTACAGAGCATGACCAACACCGACACCTGCGACGTCGCCGCCACCGTGGGCCAGATCCAGCGCCTGGTGGATGCCGGCGTCGATATCGTTCGCATCTCCGTGCCGGACATGGACGCTGCCGAGGCCTTCGGCCGCATCAAGCAGCAGGTCCAGGTACCGCTGGTGGCGGACATCCACTTCGACTACAAGATCGCCCTGCGCGTCGCCGAACTGGGCGTCGACTGCCTGCGCATCAACCCGGGCAACATTGGCCGCGAAGACCGCGTCAGGGCCGTGGTCGATGCCGCCCGCGACAAGGGCATCCCGATCCGCATCGGCGTCAACGCCGGTTCCCTGGAAAAGGACCTGCAGAAGAAGTACGGCGAGCCGACACCGCAGGCCCTGGTGGAATCCGCCCTGCGCCATGTCGAGCACCTCGACAAGCTGGATTTCCAGGACTTCAAGGTCAGTGTCAAGGCCTCTGACGTGTTCATGGCCGTCGAAGCCTATCGCCTGCTGGCCAAGCAGATCGTGCAGCCGCTGCACCTGGGCATCACCGAAGCGGGCGGCCTGCGCTCCGGCACCGTGAAGTCCGCGGTGGGGCTGGGCATGCTGCTGGCCGAGGGCATCGGCGACACCATCCGCATCTCGCTGGCGGCGGACCCGGTGGAAGAGGTCAAGGTCGGCTTCGACATCCTCAAGTCCCTGCACCTGCGCTCCCGTGGCATCAACTTCATCGCCTGCCCGAGCTGCTCGCGGCAGAACTTCGATGTGGTCAAGACCATGAACGAGCTGGAAGGGCGCCTCGAAGACCTGCTGGTACCGATGGACGTGGCCGTGATCGGCTGCGTGGTCAACGGTCCGGGCGAAGCCAAGGAGGCCCATATCGGCCTGACCGGCGGCACGCCGAACAACCTGGTCTACATCGACGGCAAGCCGGCGCAGAAGCTGAACAACGACAACCTGGTGGACGAGCTGGAACGGCTCATCCGCGAAAAGGCGGCTGCAAAGGCCGAAGCTGACGCGGCACTGATCGCCCGTAGCTGAAACAAGGAACCCACGTGAGCAAGACCTTGCAAGCCATTCGTGGCATGAACGACATCCTGCCGGAGCAGACGCCCGCCTGGCGTTACCTGGAAAATACCGTCGCTGACCTGCTGGATAGTTACGGTTACAAGGAAATCCGCCTGCCGATCCTCGAGTTCACCGAGCTGTTCGCCCGTGGTATCGGCGAAGGCACCGACGTGGTCGACAAGGAGATGTACACCTTCCTCGATCGCAACGAAGAGTCGCTGACCATGCGCCCGGAAGGCACTGCGGGCTGCGTGCGCGCTGTGCTCGAGCATGGTCTCACTGGCGGCGGCCAGGTGCAGAAACTGTGGTATGCCGGCCCCATGTTCCGCTACGAGAAGCCGCAGAAGGGTCGCTACCGCCAGTTCCACCAGATGGGCGTGGAAGTTTTCAACCTGCCCGGCCCGGACATCGACGCTGAGCTGATCGTGCTCACCTGGCGCCTGTGGAAGAAGCTAGGCCTGGCCGACGCCGTGACCCTGCAGCTGAACAGCCTGGGTTCCAGCGAGGCTCGCGCTCGCTATCGCGATGCACTGGTGGCTTACCTGAAGGATCGCTACGACCTGCTGGACGAAGACAGCCAGCGTCGCCTGACCACCAATCCGCTGCGCATTCTCGACAGCAAGGATGGTGGCACCCAGGCCGTGCTGGTAGATGCGCCGACCCTCCACGACTACCTGGACGAAGAGTCCCTGGCTCACTTCGAAGGCCTCAAGGCGCGTCTGGATGCTGTGGGTATCCGCTACGAAATCAACCAGAAGCTGGTGCGCGGCCTGGACTACTACAGCCGCACCGTCTTCGAGTGGGTGACCGACAAGCTCGGCTCCCAGGGCACCGTCTGTGCCGGTGGCCGCTACGATGGCCTGGTCACCCAGTTCGGCGGCAAGCCGACTCCGGGCGTGGGCTACGCCATGGGTGTCGAGCGTCTGGTGCTGCTGCTGGAAACCCTCGGCCTGGTGCCGGATGAGCTGAACAGCCCGGCCGACGTCTATATCTGCGCCTTCGGCGAAGCCGCAGAACTGGCTGCCCTAGGCCTTTCCGAGCAGCTGCGCGATGCGGTTCCCGGCCTGCGCCTGCTGGTCAATGCCGGCGCTGGCAGCTTCAAGAGCCAGTTCAAGAAGGCCGACAAGAGCGGTGCCCAGTATGCGTTGATCCTGGGGGACGACGAACTGGCCAAGCGCGTGGTAGGTTGCAAGCCGCTTCGCGACGACAGCGAACAACAAGACATTGCCTGGGATGCTCTGGCCGAGCATCTCGCAGCCTGCCTGAAGCGGGCTTGAGCATCCAAAGATCAGGAGTACGGGGTTAAGCATGCAGACTGAAGAAGAACAGATTGCGCAGTTCAGGGACTGGTGGCAGCGCAACGGCAAACCCATGCTCACTGGCGGCGCACTGGCGCTGGCGGTGGTCTTCGGTTGGCAGGCCTGGCAGAAGTACGAAACCAATCAGGCCCAGGGCGCCTCGGCCGTTTACCAGCAACTGCTGGAAACCGCGCTGAACCCCAGCGGCACTCCGGATTCGGCCAAGGTCGCCGAACTGGCCGGCAAGCTGAAGAGTGACTTCGGCGGCACCCACTACGCCCAGTACGGCAGCCTGTTCGTGGCCAAGGTCGCGGTCGAGGCGGGCAAGCTGGACGACGCCGCTGCCGAACTCAAGGCCGTGCTCGACAAGCCGGCCGACGCGACCCTCGGCGAACTTGCCCGCCAGCGCCTGGCCCGTGTCCTGGCCGCCCAGGGCAAGGCCGAAGATGCTCTCAAGCTGCTGGAAGGCGACGCCGACAAGGCCTTCGCCGCCAGCCGCGAAGAACTCAAGGGCGACCTGCTGGTGCAGCTGGGTCGTGCCGATGACGCGCATGCCGCCTACCTGAAAGCCAAGGCCGCACTGCCCGAAGACGCCGCCGTGGGTGGCCTGCAGATGAAGCTCGACGACCTGGCAAAAGGGGACGCGTGACGTGATGCGTTGGAAGAATGCCGCAGTGCTGGCCCTGGCCGTTCTGGCCGTGGGCTGCAGCAGCAACAGCAAGAAGGAACTGCCGCCGGCCGAACTGCCCGATATCACCGAAGAGGTGAGTCTGGACAAGGGCTGGAGCCGCTCCATTGGCGATGGCCAGGGCGAGACCTACAACCTGCTGGTGCCCGCCGTCGACGGCGACACCATCTACGCCTCGGACGTCAACGGCGAGGTCATGGCGCTCAACCGCTTCAATGGCGACGTGATCTGGAAGCAGGACCTGGAACTCCCGGTATCCGGCGCCGTGGGCGTTGGCTACGGCCTGGTGATGGTCGGCACCCTGAAGGGCGAGATCGTCGCGCTGGACGCCACCAACGGCGAAGAGAAGTGGCGTGCCCGCGTCAACGGCGAAGTGCTGGCCCCGGCGGCCAACAACGGTGACGTGGTGGTCGTGCAGACCCAGAACGACACCCTGTTCGGTTTCGATGCCGTTACCGGCAACCAGCTCTGGATCTACGAGAACACCCCGGCCGTGCTGACCCTGCGCGGTACCGGCGCGCCCATCGTGACCAACAACCTGGCCGTGGCCGGCCTGTCCACCGGCAAGGTGCTCGCGCTGGATATCAAACGCGGCATTCCGGTCTGGGAACAACGCGTGGCCGTGCCCCAGGGCCGCTCCGAGCTGGATCGCGTTGTAGACATCGACGGCGGCCTGCTGCTGTCCGGCGGTACCCTATACGTGGCCACCTACCAGGGCCGCGTTGCTGCCCTGGATCTGGAAAGCGGCCGTGTGCTCTGGCAGCGCGAAGCCTCCAGCTACGCTGGCGTCGCCCAGGGCTTCGGCAACGTGTACGTGAGCCTGGCCAATGGCACCGTGGAAGGCGTGGATGAGCGTTCCGCCTCCGCCCTGTGGAGCAACGACGCGCTGGCCCGCCGCCAGCTGTCCGCTCCGGAAGTCTTCTCCAGCTACGTGGCTGTGGGTGACTTCGAAGGTTACCTGCACCTGCTGAGCCAGGTGGACGGTCACTTCGTCGGTCGCGTGAAGATCGATGGCGACGGCCTGCGTGCCCGTCCGCTGGTGGTCGGTGAGTGGATGTATGCCTATGGCAACGGCGGCAAGCTGGTTGGCCTGACCATCCGCTAAGCTGAAGCCTGATGTCGGGCCGCTGCCGTCAAACGGCAGCGGCCTTTGTGTTTTCTGAAATAACGAGTGGAGAGCCTCATGGTTCCCGTAATTGCCCTGGTGGGTCGGCCCAACGTCGGCAAGTCCACCCTGTTCAACCGCCTGACCAAGACCCGCAACGCGATTGTCGCGGAGTACGCAGGTCTGACCCGTGACCGCCAGTACGGCGAGGCGAAGTGGCAGGGTCGCACCTATATCGTCATCGACACCGGGGGTATTTCCGGCGATGAGGAAGGCATCGACGCAAAGATGGCCGAGCAGTCGCTGCAGGCCATTGAAGAGGCAGATGCAGTGCTCTTCATGGTCGACTCCCGCGCCGGCATGACCGCGTCCGACCAGATGATCGCCGAGCACCTGCGCAAGCGGAACAAGCGCAGCTTCCTGGTGGCCAACAAGGTCGACACCGTTGACCCGGACCTCGCCCGCGCCGAGTTCAGCCCCCTGGGACTGGGCGATGCCTTGCCGATCGCCGCCGCTCACGGCCGTGGCATCAGCCAGATGCTGCAGGTCGCGCTGGGCGAGTTCCCGCGCGACGATGGTGCCGACGAAGAGGAAGCGGCCAGCGCCGAGGAAGTCGCTGAAGGCGAAGAAGCCAAGCGCATTCCCGGCCCGAGCGAGAAGGACGGTATCAAGATCGCCATCATCGGCCGCCCCAACGTCGGCAAGTCCACCCTGGTCAACCGCATGCTCGGTGAAGAGCGGGTGATCGTGTACGACCAGGCCGGCACCACGCGCGACAGCATCTACATCCCCTTCGAGCGCAACGAAGAGAAGTACACCCTGATCGACACCGCGGGCGTGCGCCGCCGCGGCAAGATCTTCGAGGCTGTGGAAAAGTTCTCGGTGGTAAAGACCCTGCAGGCCATCCAGGACGCCAACGTGGTGATCTTCGTGATGGACGCCCGCGAGGGCGTGGTCGAGCACGACCTCAACCTGCTGGGCTTCGTGCTGGAAACCGGCCGCGCGCTGGTCATTGCCCTGAACAAATGGGACGGCATGGAGCCGAGTGAGCGCGACTACGTGAAGACCGAGCTGGAGCGCCGGCTGTTCTTCGTCGATTTCGCCGATATCCACTTCATCTCCGCGCTGCACGGCACCGGCGTCGGCCACCTGTACAAGTCGGTGCAGGAGTCGTTCCGCTCCGCCATCACCCGCTGGCCCACCAGCCGCCTGACGCAGATCCTCGAGGACGCGGTCCAGGAGCACCAACCGCCGCTGGTCAACGGTCGCCGCATCAAGCTGCGCTACGCCCACCTGGGGGGGGCCAACCCGCCGCTGATCGTAATCCACGGCAACCAGGTGGAATCGGTGCCCAAGTCCTACTCGCGCTACCTGGAGAACACCTACAGGCGCGTGCTCAAGCTGGTCGGTACGCCGATCCGCATCGAGTACAAGGGGGGCGAGAACCCTTACGAGGGCAAGAAGAACACCCTGACCGAGCGTCAGGTGAACAAGAAGCGCCGCCTCATGTCGCACCACAAGAAGGCCGAGAAGAAGCGCCGCGACAAGAAGCGCTGATACCGGCTGGAAGAAGAGGGCGCCCATGGGCGCCTTTTTCATTTCCAGAGCCTCACTTTCGGGGGAGTGCGTCTTTCGTAGGAGCGAGCTCTGCCCGCGAATCGGGCAGGCACAATGTTTCGCGAGCAGAGCTCGCTCTTGCCGGCATTCCGGTAGTCGCGAAACCACTCAGGCCTTAAGCTATGAGCCACTTCCCAGTCGCCAGCAGCCTGAAGAAATGATCGCCAGCAAGTTGCCGAACGTCGGCACCACCATCTTCACCCGCATGTCCCAGCTCGCCGCTGAAGCCGGCGCCATCAACCTGTCCCAGGGCTTCCCGGATTTCTCCGCGCCTGCTGCCCTGTGCGACGCGGTCGGCCAGCACATTGCCGCCGGACATAACCAATACGCCCCTATGACCGGCCTGCCCGCGCTGCGCGAACAGGTGGCGGCCAAGGTGGCCACTTTCTACGGTCGAGCGGTCAGCGCCGATGCCGAAGTGACCATCACTCCCGGTGCTACCGAAGCCATTTTCTGCGCCATCCAGGCCGTGGTCCGCGCCGGCGACGAGGTGATCGTCCTCGATCCCTGCTACGACAGCTATGAGCCATCCGTGGAGCTGGCCGGCGGCCGCTGCGTGCATGTGCCGCTGGCACTGCCCGGCTTCTCCATCGACTGGCAACGCATGACGGATGCCCTCAGCCCGCGCACCCGCATGATCATCCTCAACAGCCCGCACAACCCCAGCGGCGCGCTGATTTCCCGCGCTGAGCTGGACCAGCTGGCCGAGCTGATCCGTGGCCGCGATATCTACCTGGTCTCGGACGAGGTATACGAGCACCTGGTGTTCGACGGTGTCAGCCACGTCAGCGTGCTCGCCCATGACGAGCTCTACGCCCGCGCCTTCGTGGTCAGTTCCTTCGGCAAGACCTATCACGTCACTGGTTGGAAAACCGGCTACGTAGTCGCCCCGCCGGCGCTTTCTGCCGAGCTGCGCAAGGTCCACCAGTACGTGAACTTCTGCGGCGTCACTCCCCTGCAGTGGGCGCTGGCCGACTTCATGGCGGCGCATCCGGAGCACCTGGCCGAGCTGCCCGCCTTCTACCAGGCCAAGCGCGACCTGTTCTGCGACCTGCTGGCCGGCTCGCGCTTCGGCTTCACCCGTGCCGCCGGCACTTACTTCCAGCTGGTGGACTACAGCGCCATCCGCGACGACCTGGACGACGTGGCCATGTCCGAGTGGCTGACCCGCGAGCATGGCGTCGCCGCGATCCCGGTCTCGGTGTTCTACCAGCAGGCACCCAAGGACCTGCGCCTGGTGCGCTTCTGCTTCGCCAAACGTGAGGAGACGCTGCGTGAGGCGGCGGAAAAGCTATGCGCGATCTGACCACCTTGCCCGACCTCAAGCTGGCCCTGGTGCAGACCACCCTGGCCTGGCATGACTGCGCCGCCAACCACGCGCACTTCGAAGCGCTGCTGGAGCAGGCGAGGGGGGCGGACCTGGTCGTCCTGCCGGAGATGTTCACCACCGGCTTCTCCATGGATTCGTCGGAGCTCGCCGAACCGGAGCAAGGCCCGACCCATGCCTGGCTGCGCGAGCAAGCCAGTCGCCTCGATGCCGTGATCACCGGCAGCGTCATCATTCAGGCCGCCGATGGCAGTCATCGCAACCGCCTTCTCTGGGCGCGTCCGGACGGTGAAGTCCTGCATTACGACAAGCGCCACCTGTTCCGCATGGCCGGCGAGCACAAGCACTACACGCCGGGCGAGACCCAGGCGCTGTTCGAACTCAAGGGCTGGCGGGTGCGTCCGCTGATCTGCTACGACCTGCGCTTCCCGGTGTGGAGCCGCGATCCGCACGACACCGACCTGCTCCTCTACACGGCCAACTGGCCAGCGGCCCGCCGTCATCACTGGAACCGCCTCTTGCCGGCGCGCGCCATCGAGAACCTCTGTTATGTGGCGGCGGTGAACCGCGTCGGTACCGATGGCAAGGGCCATGGTTACAGCGGCGATAGCCAAGTGCTGGATTTCCAGGGCGAACACCTGCTGGATGCCGGCGATGGCGACGGGGTGTTCTTCGCCAGCCTGTCCGCTTCGCAACTGGCGGCCTACCGCGAGCGCTTCCCGGCGATGCGCGACGCGGACGCCTTCGACCTGCACCTTTGAGTTCGGGGGCGCCATGAGCGAGCACAAGCCGATACCTGCTGGGGGCAACCTGCTGGTGGCGGGGGAAAAAGTCTACAACACGCCGGTGGAAGTCACCCTGGCGGTGATTGGTGGCAAGTGGAAGTCGCTGCTGGTCTACCACCTGATACCCGAGTCGCGGCGCTTCTCCGAGCTCAAGCGGCTGGTGCCGGGCATCACCGAGAAGATGCTGACCCAGCAGCTGCGCGAGCTGGAGCGCGACGGCATCGTTTCGCGCACCGTATACGCCGAGGTGCCGCCGCGGGTCGAATACCGTCTGACCGAACATGGCTTGAGCCTGAAGCCGGTGCTGGATTCCATGTGTGCCTGGGGCAAGTGCCATTGGCAGCAGCAGGGCTAGCCGCTTCCATTCTGGCCACTGTGGGAGCGAATTCATTCGCGAATGAGTTCGCTCCCACAATCTTTCCACAAAAGAAAACCCCGCCGGATGGCGGGGTTTTTCATTGCAGCATCAGCCTCAGGCCGCTTCGGCCTCGGCCTGGCTCAGGGCACGGTTGAGGGCGCTGAACAGGGCACGGAAGCTGGCGGTGGTGATGTTCTCGTCGATGCCGATACCGTGCAGGGCACGGCCGCCGTTGACGCGCAGTTCGATGTAGGCCGCGGCCTTGGCGTTGGTGCCGGCGCCGATAGCGTGCTCGGAGTAGTCCATGATCTCCACCTTCACCGGCAGGCTGGCCACCAGGGCTTCCAGCGGGCCCTTGCCCATGCCGCGCAGGTGCTGGTTCTCGCCCTTGACCTGGACTTCGATATCCACGGCGCTGGTGCCGTTCTCTTCCTGCAGGCGATGGCCCTTCAGGGTGAACGGAGTGCTGGCCTGCAGGTACTCGGCGTCCAGCAGCTTGTAGATCTGCTCGGCAGTCATTTCCAGGCCCAGGCGATCGGTTTCCTTCTGCACCACCTGGCTGAATTCGATCTGCATGCGGCGCGGCAGGCTGATGCCGTATTCCTGTTCCAGCAGGAAGGTGATGCCACCCTTGCCGGACTGGCTGTTCACACGGATCACCGCTTCGTAGCTGCGGCCGATGTCAGCCGGGTCGATCGGCAGGTAGGGCACTTCCCAGACGGCGTCGTCCTTCTGCTGGGCGAAGCCCTTGCGGATGGCGTCCTGGTGGGAGCCGGAGAAGGCGGTGTGCACCAGGTCGCCCACGTAGGGGTGACGCGGGTGGACCGGCAGCTGGTTGCATTCCTCGACTACCTTGCGCACGGCATCGATGTCGGAGAAGTCCAGCTGCGGGTGCAGGCCCTGGGTGTACATGTTCAGCGCGAGGGTCACCAGGTCGACGTTGCCGGTACGCTCACCGTTGCCGAACAGGCAGCCTTCCACACGGTCGGCGCCGGCCATCAGGCCCAGTTCGGTGGCGGCCACACCGGTGCCACGGTCGTTGTGGGTGTGCAGGCTGATGATCACCGAGTCACGGCGGCTGACGTGACGGCCGAACCATTCGATCTGGTCGGCGTACACGTTCGGCGTGGCGCATTCCACGGTGGCCGGCAGGTTGAGGATGACTTTCTTCTCGGGCGTCGGCTGCCAGACGTCGATCACCGCATCGCAGACTTCTACTGCGAACTCCAGCTCGGTAGAGCTGAAGATTTCCGGCGAGTACTGGAATGTCCAGTCAGTACCCGGCTGCTCGGCGGCCAGCTTCCTGATCAGTTTGGCGGCGTTGGTGGCGATCTCGATCACACCGGCCTTGTCCTGGTTGAAGACGATACGGCGGAAGGACGGCGCGGTGGCGTTGTAGACGTGGACGATGGCCTTCTTCGCGCCCTTCAGCGACTCGAAGGTACGGGTGATCAGGTCTTCGCGGGCCTGGGTCAGCACCTGGATGGTCACGTCATCCGGAATGTGGCCGCCTTCGATCAGCTCGCGGACGAAGTTGAAATCGGTGTCCGAAGCGGACGGGAAGGCCACCTCGATTTCCTTCAGGCCCACCTGCACCAGGGTCTTGAAGAAACGCATCTTCTTCTGCGCATCCATCGGCTCGATCAGTGACTGGTTGCCGTCGCGCAGGTCGGAGCTGCACCAGATCGGTACTTCGGTGATGGTCTTCGACGGCCAGGTACGGTCCGGCAGGTTGATGGCCGGGAACGGACGGTACTTGTTGGACGGGTCTTTCAGCATGCTCATGGGGCAAATCCTTTTTACTGCGGGCCGTGTGATGGTCGGCCAGGCATTGGAAATCGGCGGGTGCGGCGGAGGTGGGATTCAGCCACGCAGTCGGGGGCTGACCAGTCGCAGGCAGGCGTGTTGACGCAGAAGGATGAGAGTGTGTGCGGTTTTCATAGGGGCTAACCCTATTCATCGTGAGTGAATATGGCAAGCATCGCGGAAAAAATGGTGAAAAAGAGCGCAAGAATCTGCAAGGAGGGAATTTATTGCGTGAAAGGGGCGGGTTTCTGGGAATGATTGCGCGGCTTCTTTGGCGCGAGGCAGCCAGCCGGCGAAAGGCCCATTGCCGGGCAATCCGCGGGCAGTGCCCGGGTCATTGTGCTGGAGGCAGGCGCAGTGCGCGCATGTCCGCTCCGCTGGGGTGCTGGAAGACCCGCAGGCCGAACTCCGGAAGTATCGCCAGCAAGTGGTCGAAGATGTCGGACTGGATGGCCTCGTAGCGGGCCCAGGCAGTGGTGTTGGTGAAGCAATACAGCTCCATGGGCAGGCCGTTGGCGGTGGGGGCCATCTGCCGCACGAGCAGGGTCATGTCCTTGCGGATGTCCTGGCTCTCCCGCAGGTAGTTCTCCACGTAGGCGCGGAAGGTGCCGAGGTTGGTCAGCTGGCGACGGTTGACCGGCAGGCGCTCCTGTTCGTCCAGCTGGCTGTTCCAGGACAGCAGCTCGCTCTGCTTGACGGTGAGGTAGCTGTCCAGCAGGCGGAAATCGTGCAGTCGCTCGATGTCGTCCTGGTTGAGGAAGCGCACGCTGTTCTGGTCCAGGTACAGGCAGCGCTTGATCCGCCGGCCCCCGGATTCCTGCATGCCGCGCCAGTTCTTGAACGAGTCGGTGATGAAGCGCTTGGTGGGAATGGTGGTGATGGTCTTGTCCCAGTTCTGCACTTTCACCGTGTGCAGGGCGATATCGATGACGTCGCCATCGGCGTTGAGTTGCGGCATTTCCACCCAGTCGCCGACGCGGATGATGTCGCTGGAGGTGATCTGCACGCTGGCCACCAGGGACAGCAGGGTGTCCTGGAAAATCAACAGCAGCACGGCGGCCATGGCGCCCAGGCCGGAGAGCAGGATCAGCGGCGAGCGGTCGATCAGGCTGGCGATGATGAGGACGGTGGCGATGGCGAAGATGGCGATCTTCAGCACCTGGATATAGCCCTTGATGGGCCGCAGGTGGGCGTCCTTGCGCCGCAGGTACAGGCTGTTGACGATGTTCAGTGCGGCGCTCAGGGCCAGGGCGATGGTGAGGATGATGAAGGCGGCGCAGACGTTGGTGATGATCTCCACCAGCGCATTCGGCAGGTTCGGCACCACCCGCACCCCGCCGGTCAGCACCAGGGCGGGTACCACGTTGGCCAGGCGCTTGATCAGTCCGTGGTCCTGGACGTGTACGCCGGTGAGGCGGAACAGGCCGCGGATGAGGATGCGCTGGACGACCCAGTTGGAAATCCACGCGAGGAGGATGAGGACCGCGGTGGTGACGATGGTGTGCAGCTCTTGATGCTGCCGCAGCCAGGCGAGCCAGGGGGTGACATCGTTCTGCATGGGCGTTCCCTTGGAGAGTCTGGTGAGCGGGGCGGGCCCCGGAAAGCGCCGGACCTTAGCAAATCCACCAGGCCCGCCCCAGGCCTGGGGTGTAAGCGTAGATGTCGATCAGGGTTTGTAGGCGCCGATGAAGATGGCCGGGTCCACGCGCACATCGTTGAGGCTGACGTTCCAGTGCATGTGCGGGCCGGTGGCGCGTCCGGTGGCTCCGACGCGGCCCACCACGCCACCGCGCGGCACTTGCTGGCCGAGCTTCACCTCTACCTTCGACATGTGACAGAACATGCTGATCAGGCCCTGGCCGTGGTCCACGAACACTGTCCTGCCGTTGAAGAAGTAGTCGCCGATGAGGATCACCGTGCCTGCCGCCGGGGCCTTGATCGGCGTGCCGGCGCCCACGGCGAAGTCCAGGCCGGAATGCGGGTTGCGCTCCTCGCCATTGAAGAAGCGACGCAGGCCGAAGGGGCTGGAAAGCGGGCCGTTCACCGGCTTGTCGAACAGCAGGTTGCTCGGCGTTCCGGGGCTGAAGCGGCGGTAGGCGGTGGTCTGCTCGGCCAGTTCGCGGTCGATGCGCTTGAGGTCTTCCGGCAGCGGATTTACCTGGCGCTGGTTGGCCAGCTTGATGTGCTGCTCGCGATAGGTGCGCGGGCCGACGCTGAAGGCCAGCTTGCGCCCATCGCTCACTTCGATCCGTTGCTGGCCCAACTGGGTGCCCAGCGGAATGCCGACGATGGCGATCCAGTCGCGGCCGTCTTCCTTGACCACCAGCACAGGCTTGCCCTGGTAGCGCGCGGTGGGCGCCTGGGCGGCGCTGCCGAGTTGGATCACCGCCACGCCCCCCGGTACCGGCTTGTTCAGCAGGCGGGTGATGAAGCCTTCGGCGTGGACGGGTAGGGCGAGGCAGAGGAGCAGGGCGGCGAGCAGGCGCATGGTCAGTCCAGCAGGGAGAGGTTCACGGGGGTGAGGTGGTTGTCTTCGACACGTACGTCCAGCTCCCCCTCGGCGAGGCGGGCCTTCAGACGCTGGCCGGGGCGCGTCTGGCTGGCGGCGCGGATGGCCTGGCCGCGTTCGTCCAGCAGGATGCTGTAGCCGCGGCCGAGCGTAGCCAGCGGACTGACCACGTGCAGGGTCTGGGCCAGGGCGTCGAGCTTCTGCCGACGGTCCTTGATGGCTTCACGAGCGGCGCGGGGCAGGCGCTCGGCCAGGCTGTCCAGCCGCTGTCGCAACAGCGCCAGGCTGCGTCCCGGATGTTGTGCGGCGAGGCGCGTATCGAGGCGCGCCAGGCGTTCGTGGCGAACTTGCAGCTGGCGCTCGAAAGCGCGGCGCAGGCGCATGTCCAGGTCGTCCAGGCGCTGCGCCTGCTGGCGCAGTCGCTCGCCGGGGTGGCGCAGGCGCCGGAACAGTCCGTCCAGGCGCAGGCGCTCTCGGGTCAGGTGTTCGCGCATGCGCAGGACCAGGCGCCGATGCAGGCTGTCCAGGCGCTGCTGCAGTTCACTGGCATCCGGGGCCAGCAGTTCGGCGGCGGCGGAGGGGGTCGGGGCGCGCACGTCAGCGACGAAATCGCTGATGGATACGTCCGTCTCGTGGCCGACGGCGCTGACGATGGGCGTCTTGCAGGCGGCCACCGCGCGGGCCACGGCCTCCTCGTTGAAGCACCAGAGGTCCTCCAGCGAGCCGCCACCCCGGGCCAGGATCAACGCATCGAAGCCCTGGGCATCGGCCAGCGCCAGGGCGCGGACGATCTGGGCGGTGGCCTCGCGGCCCTGCACCGCGGTGGGGATCAGGGTCAGCTGCACCTGGGGGGCACGGCGGCGGAATACGCTGATGATGTCGCGGATCACCGCGCCGGTGGGCGAACTGACAATGCCAATGCGCTGCGGGTGGGCGGGCAGGGGTTGCTTGCGCTCGGTGGCGAACAGCCCCTCGGCGGCCAGCTTTTCCTTCAGTGCTTCGAAGGCCAGGCGCAGGGCGCCGTCGCCGGCCGGTTCGACGGCGTCGGCGATCAGCTGGTAGTCGCCACGGCCTTCGAACAACGAGACCTTGCCGCGCACCCGCACGGCGAGGCCGTCGCGCAGGGCCTGGCGCACGCGCTGGGCATTCTGTCGGAACAGCGCGCAGCGGACCTGGGCCTGGGCATCCTTGAGGGTGAAATAGAGATGGCCGGAAGCGGGGCGGGCGAGGTTGGATATCTCGCCTTCCACCCAGACCTGCGGGAACACGTCCTCCAGTAGATGGCGGGCGCGCTGGTTGAGCTGGCTGACGGTCAGCACCTCGCGGTCGAGGCCGAGCCGTTGGAAGGGGTCTTTGAGCATGGGTGGAAATGATAATGGCTTTGCCGCCATGCGCCATAGTTGACGGGTAAAGGGCGAGGGTTAAGCTGCGCGCCCTTTTCGATGCAGCAGGAGCCAGAAATGGAATCGAGCCAGTTGATCATCGTGCCGCAGATTTCCACCGTTCCCGGGCATCAGGCCCTGGTCGGGCGCATGCTGCGCTGGCTGGCCCAGCGCGAGGTGGTCGAAGCGCTGCCGAGCACTTGCGGGCTGCGCGGCAACCGCATGGCCTACGCCATCGCCCGCGGCGCGCGGAGTGTGGTCGAGCACCCGGAACGCCTGCCATTCGGCCAGCCGGTGAACGGCCTGGAGCTGGTGGACAAGCGCTGCATCTATACACCTACGCGCGACTTCCTCAATGAAGCGGGCTGCCCCGAGTGCCGTCAGGAAGTCGGCGAACCGCTGTTCGAGAGCCTGGAAGAATGGTGGCCGGGGCATACCGACAACTTCAGCTGCCCGGAATGCGGCTTCGAGGATGACATCAACGGCTTCCTCTTCCTGCAGCCCTGCGGCTTTTCCAATCTCGGTTTCATCTTCAACGGCTGGGGTGAAACCCGTTTCACCCAGGCTTTCCTCGACGCGTTCGGCGAACGGCTCGGATTCTCGGTGCGCCAGGTGCGGACCGATGGGTGACTGTGGGAGCGATTTCAATCGCAAAACGGGCAGGAAGCCTGTATTTCGGCTGTTTTCGGACTGTAGTGCCGCCATTTCGCGAATAAATTCGCTCCCACGACCAGAAACCCGATCTGTAGCCCGTCGGCTGCGTTGAGCAGCGGCCGTGGCCTCGTTATAATGGCGCGCTTCCAATTTTCCCGCCTGGGAGCCCCCGCCATGCTGCGCATCAGCCAAGAAGCCCTGACCTTCGACGACGTTCTCCTGATTCCGGGATATTCCGAGATTCTGCCCAAGGATGTCAGCCTCAAGACCCGCCTGACCCGCGGCATCGAACTGAACATCCCGCTGGTATCCGCGGCGATGGACACCGTGACCGAAGCCCGCCTGGCCATCGCCATGGCCCAGGAAGGCGGCATCGGCATCATCCACAAGAACATGACCATCGAGCAGCAGGCTGCCGAGGTGCGCAAGGTCAAGCGTCACGAGACCGCCATCGTCCGTGACCCGGTGACCGTCACCCCCTCCACCAAGATCATCGAGCTGCTGCAGATCGCCCGTGAATACGGCTTCTCCGGCTTCCCGGTGGTGGAAGAGGGCGAGCTGGTGGGCATCGTGACCGGCCGCGACCTGCGCTTCCGTCCGAACGTCGGTGACACCGTTGCCGCGATCATGACTCCCAAGGAAAAACTGGTCACCGCCCGTGAAGGCACCCCGCTGGAAGAAATGAAGGCCAAGCTCTACGAAAACCGCATCGAGAAGATGCTGGTGGTCGACGAGAACTTCTACCTGCGCGGCCTGGTGACCTTCCGTGATATCGAGAAGGCCAAGACTTACCCGCTGGCGTCCAAGGACGACCAGGGCCGTCTGCGCGTTGGCGCGGCGGTGGGCACCGGCGCCGACACCGGCGAGCGCGTATCCGCGCTGGTTGCCGCTGGTGTCGACGTGGTGGTGGTGGACACCGCCCACGGCCACTCCAGGGGCGTGATCGAGCGCGTTCGCTGGGTCAAGGACACCTACCCGCATGTGCAGGTGATCGGTGGCAACATCGCTACCGGCGAAGCCGCCAAGGCCCTGGCCGAGGCTGGCGCTGACGCGGTCAAGGTCGGTATCGGCCCGGGCTCCATCTGCACCACCCGCATCGTTGCCGGCGTCGGCGTACCGCAGATTTCCGCCATCGCCAATGTTGCCGCCGCCCTGGCCGGCTCCGGGATCCCGCTGATCGCCGACGGCGGCATCCGCTTCTCCGGTGACCTGTCCAAGGCCATCGTGGCTGGCGCTTCCTGCGTGATGATGGGCTCCATGTTCGCCGGTACCGAAGAGGCACCGGGCGAAGTCGAACTGTTCCAGGGCCGTTCCTACAAGGCCTACCGCGGCATGGGCTCGCTGGGTGCGATGGCGCAGTCCCAGGGCTCGTCCGACCGTTACTTCCAGGACTCCTCGGCCGGTGCCGAGAAGCTGGTTCCCGAAGGCATCGAAGGCCGTGTTCCCTACAAGGGCACCCTGACCGCCATCGTTCACCAGCTGATGGGCGGCCTGCGTGCCTCCATGGGCTACACCGGCTGCTCCACCGTCGAGGAAATGCGCACCAAGCCGCAGTTCGTGCGCATCACCGGCGCCGGCATGGCCGAGTCCCACGTCCACGACGTGCAGATCACCAAGGAAGCCCCGAACTACCGCGTTGGTTGAGGCTGATTGAAAGCTAGTGCGTCACGGGGCTGTCTGATTCAGCCCCGTGTCGTTTTTGAATTCCGTAACGAGAGATGGCCATGTCCCAAGACATTCACGCCCACCGGATCCTGATCCTCGACTTCGGCTCCCAGTACACCCAACTGATCGCCCGCCGCGTGCGCGAGATCGGCGTGTATTGCGAAATCCACCCCTTCGACATGAGCAATGAGGCGATCCGTGCCTTCGCCCCGCGCGGCATCATCCTCGCCGGTGGCCCGGAGTCGGTTCACGAAGCCAACAGCCCGCGCGCTCCGCAGGCCGTGTTCGACCTCAATGTGCCGCTGTTCGGCATCTGCTACGGCATGCAGACCATGGCCGAGCAACTGGGTGGCAAAGTGCAGGGTTCCGACCTGCGCGAATTCGGCTACGCCCGTGTCGACGTGGTGGGCAAGGCCCGCCTGCTGGACGGCATCGAAGACCACGTGGACGACGACGGAGTCCTCGGTCTCGACGTGTGGATGAGCCACGGCGACAAGGTCACCGACATGCCCGCCGGCTTCCACATCCTGGCCAGCACCCCGAGCTGCCCGATCGCCGCCATGGCTGACGATCACCGCGCCTACTACGGCGTGCAGTTCCACCCGGAAGTGACCCACACCAAGCAGGGCGGCCGCATCCTTTCCCGCTTCGTGCTGGATATCTGTGGCTGCGCCGCCCTCTGGACCCCGTCGAACATTGTCGAAGACGCCATCGCCACGGTACGTGCCCAGGTCGGTTCGTCCAAGGTGCTGCTGGGGCTTTCCGGCGGCGTTGATTCCTCGGTGGTCGCGGCCCTGCTGCACAAGGCCATCGGCGACCAGCTGACCTGCGTTTTCGTCGACAACGGCCTGCTGCGCCTGCACGAGGGCGACCACGTGATGGCCATGTTCGCCGAGAACATGGGCGTACGCGTGATCCGCGCCAACGCCGAAGACAAGTTCCTCTCCCGCCTGGCCGGCGTCGCCGACCCGGAAGAGAAGCGCAAGATCATCGGTCGCACCTTCATCGAAGTGTTCGACGAGGAAGCCACCAAGCTGCAGGGCATCAAGTTCCTCGCCCAGGGCACCATCTACCCCGACGTGATCGAGTCGGCCGGCGCCAAGACCGGCAAGGCCCACGTGATCAAGTCGCACCACAACGTCGGCGGCCTGCCGGAAGACATGCAGTTCGAACTGGTCGAGCCGCTGCGCGAGCTGTTCAAGGACGAAGTGCGCAAGATCGGCCTGGAACTGGGCCTGCCCTACAGCATGGTCTACCGCCATCCGTTCCCGGGCCCGGGCCTGGGCGTGCGTATCCTCGGCGAAGTGAAGAAGGAATACGCCGACCTGCTGCGTCGTGCCGACCACATCTTCATCGAAGAGCTGCACAAGGCTGACTGGTACCACAAGACCAGCCAGGCGTTCGTGGTGTTCCAGCCGGTGAAGTCCGTCGGCGTGGTCGGTGACGGCCGTCGCTACGCCTGGGTCGTCGCCCTGCGTGCAGTGGAAACCATCGACTTCATGACCGCCCGCTGGGCGCACCTGCCCTACGAGCTGCTGGAGACCGTCTCCAACCGCATCATCAACGAGATCGAAGGCATTTCTCGCGTCACCTACGACGTGTCGAGCAAACCGCCGGCGACCATCGAGTGGGAGTGATGCGAGTGCGCAAGCGCTAGCGAAACGGAACCGGCCAGGCCTCAAAGCCCGGCCGGTTTTGTTTTGGGGCTTGCGGGGCCGGCTCCTTGTAGATTGTAGGGTGCGCCGCGCGCACCGCCTTTCCTGCAGGGTGCGCATGGCGCACCCTGCAGGTCGGATTCAGTTGTCAGGCATTGGCGCGGGTATCGACCACCAGCGTCAGGCGCGCAATGAATCCGTCGCCGTCCTCCTCCAGCTCAGCCACCGACTGCTCCCCGCCCTGCCGGCGGTAGATGTAATCCTGCTCCCGGGGCGTCCAGACCTGGCCGGGATGTGCGTATGGTGGCCGGGTCATGGCCGGGCGGATCACCGCTTCCGGGAAGTACAACTGGCCGGTGTGGATATCCTGCTCGCCCAGATGGACCTTGAGATGGACGTGGTTGGTGCGTCCCGGGTAGTAGCCGGGAAGGATGCTGCGGAATTCCGCGCGGCCATCGTCGTCGGTGATCTGTACGCCGCGCAGGAAGCGGCTCGCGGATTCGGCGCCGACGCCGGAATAGGCGCCCTGGGCGTCGCAGTGCCAGATCTCCAGGGCGGCATCTCCCAGTGGGTGGCAAGCGTCCGCCTGCAGCACTTCGAATTGCAGTTTCAGTGGCGTGCCCGGCCTGCCATCGGTGATGTCCTGGCGCAGCAGCGCATCTTCCAGGTAGAAGGGCCCGGCAGTCTGTTCCGGGCTGAGTCGGCAGACTCCGATATTGTCGGCCTGGCCCAGGCGAGGCCAGTTCAGCAGCACGAAGCCTCCAATGCAGAACTGCACCATTTCGCGGCGGGTGGGATGCATGGGCAAGCTCCTCTCTGGCCGATTCGTCCATCCTACGCCCGGCAGGGAAGGGCGGCTGCGCCCATCGGTCGCGGCTAATGCAGATGCTTTCACTTATCTTTCACAGTCCCGGGGTGTATCTTGTGCGCCCCGAAAGCCGGCCCGGCAGAGGCTGGTTCGATTAGCCGATGGGACAGCCCCGTTCTTCCCCAGAGGAGCCTGACCCCCATGTCCTTCACTCGCAGACAGATTCTCGGTGGCCTGGTCGGCCTCGGCGTGGTCGGCCTGGGTGCCGGCGGCGCCCGTTACTGGCTGGGCCGCAGCCTGGATGCCAAGACCCACGACTACGAACTGATCGCCGCACCGCTGGACCTCGAACTGGTCGCCGGCCACACGACGCCTGCCTGGGCCTATGGCGGCCAGGCGCCGGGCGTCGAACTCCGTTCCCGCCAGGGCGACTGGCTGCGGGTGCGCTTCATCAACAAGCTCGACGAACCCACCACCATCCACTGGCATGGCATCCGCGTGCCGCTGGAGATGGATGGCGTGCCCTACGTGTCGCAGCTGCCGGTGCTGCCCGGCGAATATTTCGACTACCGCTTCAAGACCGACGACGCCGGCAGCTTCTGGTACCACCCGCACCTGTCCAGTGCCCATCAGCTGGGGCGCGGCCTGGTCGGCCCGCTGATCGTCGAGGAACGCGAGCCTACCGGCTTCAGGCACGAGAAAGTGCTCAGCCTGAAGACCTGGCATGTGGACCAGGAAGGTGCGTTCACCGCCTTCAGCGTACCGCGCGAAGCCGCCCGCGAAGGTACCCGTGGCCGCCTGACCACCATCAACGGCAAGCCGCTGCCTACCGTGGAACTGCCGGCGGGCCAGGTGGTGCGCCTGCGTATCCTGAACCTGGACAACACCGTCACCTACCGGCTCAACCTGCCGGGTGCCGAGGCGCGCATCTATTCCCTGGATGGCCACCCCGTGGAGCCCCGCAACCTGGGCAAGGAGTACTGGCTGGGGCCGGGCATGCGCATCGAGCTGGCCATCAAGGTGCCGGCCGAAGGCACCGAGTTGCCGCTGCGAAACGGTCCGCTGCGCCTTGCGACCCTGAAGAGCGTAGCCAGCAGCGAGGCCCCCGGTGACTGGCCGGCGGCGCTGCCGGCCAACCCGGTGCCGGAGCCCGACCTGGAGAAGGCCGAGGTGTTGCGCTTCAACTTCGAATGGGCCGCAACCCTGGCCAGCGCCACCGGGCAGCCGAACAACTACTGGCAGATCAACGGCAAGGCCTGGGACATCAACGACAAGACCTGCGCGGATCGCCCCATCGCCAAGTTGAAGAAGGACGGCCACTACATCTTCGAACTGCGCAACATGGCACAGTACCTGCACCCCATCCATCTCCACGGTATGGCGTTCAAGGTGCTGGACTCGGACCGCAAGTCCATCATTCCCTATTTCACCGACACCTACCTGCTGGGCAAGAACGAGACCGCGCGCATAGCACTGGTAGCGGATAACCCGGGGATATGGATGTTCCACTGCCACGTCATCGACCATATGGAAACCGGCCTGATGGCCGCCATCGAAGTAGCCTGAGCCGAACCATGCGCCAACCCCAGATCATCGATCGCAGCCGTGACGAATACTTCATGCGTGAGGCCCTCGCCCTGGCCCTGCAGGGTGCGGCGCTGGGCGAGGTGCCGGTGGGCGCGGTGCTGGTCAAGGAGGGCGAGATAGTCGGACGCGGCTTCAACTGCCCCATCTCCGGTCACGACCCCAGTGCTCATGCCGAGATGGTGGCGGTGCGCGATGCCGCCAGCCGCCTGGAGAACTACCGGCTGGTGGGTAGCACTCTCTACGTCACCCTGGAGCCCTGCAGCATGTGCGCCGGGCTCATCGTCCACTCACGGATCACCCGCGTGGTCTACGGCGCCACCGAACCCAAGGCGGGCGTGGCGGTCAGCCGTGGCCAGTTCTTCGACCAGGAGTTCCTCAATCACCGGGTGCTGGTGGAGGGCGGGGTGCTGGCGCAGGAATGCAGCGAGATGCTTTCCAGCTTCTTCCAGGCCCGTCGAGCCGCGCGCAAGGACGTCTGACTCGGACACTTCCGACAGGCTATTCGACCAAGGTCGGGACCCTTCTCACTAGACCCAGAAACCTCCTGTGCTAAGGTGCGCGGCCGCCCGAAAAGGGCGGCCCAGAGCGACTCGAGTGCGAGTCGCTGGGGAGGGTCCCTGCATGGGGCCACCGCCAGGAGGCATCCGTAATCCCGTTGTCCCGCAGTGCCCGATTCACCGTCTGACGGAAAGGCCATGGCAGCTTCAGGTCAGGGGCCTCCTGAAAACGAGAATGTGTTGTTGAGGGTGCTGTTATGAGTGAAACCAGGGTCCAGTCTTGTCAGGATCAGGTTTGGGCGGAGCCAGTCGATTCGTCGGGGCTGGCGGTCCATAGGCTGAGCTTCCTTGAAGCGGTCGCCATGATCGTAGGCACCAACATTGGGGCAGGCGTGCTCTCCATGGCCTATGCCAGCCGCAAGGCCGGTTTCATGCCCCTGCTGCTGTGGCTTGCGGTGGCGGGTGTGTTCACCACCATTTCCATGCTTTACGTGTCGGAGACCGCGTTGCGGACCCGTACCCACAACCAGCTGAGCGGCCTCGCACAGCGCTACGTGGGTTCGTTCGGTGCCTGGGCAATCTTCCTTTCCGTCGCGGTCAACAGCATCGGTGCACTGATCGCCTATATGAGCGGCAGTGGCAAGATCCTCAGTGCCTTCCTCGGCATCAGCCCGGCGCTGGGCAGCCTGCTGTTCTTCCTGCCCGCGGCGCTGGTGCTCTACCTCGGCCTGGGAGCGATCGGCAAGGGCGAAAAGTTCATCAGCATCGGCATGGTCAGCATGATCGTCCTGCTGGTGGTCGCCACCCTGGTCAATGAGAACACCGACGTTGCCCGTCTGCTGGAGGGCGACTGGATCTACATGGTGCCGGTATTCAACATCGCGGTGTTCTGCTTCTCCGCACAGTACATAGTCCCGGAGATGGCCCGTGGCTTCAGCCATGCACCGTCGCAACTGCCCAAGGCGGTGATCACCGGCATGCTGGTGACCTTCTGCCTGCTGGCGATCGTGCCCATGTCAGTGATCTCCCTGACCGGGCTGGAGAACCAGACCGAGGTCGCCACGCTGGCGTGGGGCCAGGCACTGGGGCAATGGGCGTTCTACACCGCCAACACGTTCGCCCTCTGCGCCATGCTGACGTCCTATTGGGGCCTGGGTGGCAGCTTCCTGACCAACATCTTCGACAAATTCCACAAGCTCGGTCCGGAAAACCAGCCGAAGACCCGCCTTCTGGTACTCGGAATCGTGTGCGTACCACCCTTCCTGCTGGCCTACAGCGGCATGGTCGGGTTCGTTAACGCGCTGTACTTCGCCGGTGCCTTCAGTGGCGTGATCCTGTCCATCATGCCGATCCTCATGCTGCGCTCCGCCCGTCGCCGCGGTGACCTGCAACCGGCGTGGCAATGTGGCTGGATCGCTCATCCGCTGATCCAGGTGTTCATCGTGATGATCTACCTGGCCAGCGCCGCTTATGCCCTCTGCAGCGCGCTGAACCTGCTGCCGTCCGGCTGGTGATCGCCTGAAATGAAAAAGCCCGCTTCGATGCGGGCTTTTTTGTGGCCGGAATGACGGCTCAGAGCTTTTCGTCCTGCCGGTTTTCCGGTGGGCGAGTCTTGTTGATGCCAGGCAGGTGGGTGGCGTTCTCGGCCAGTTGGCTACCTTCCATCTGCGGCTGGGTCACCCAGGTGAGGATGTCGTAGTAACGGCGGATGTTCTGCACGAAGTGCACTGTCTCGCCGCCTCGGGCGTAGCCGTAGCGGGTCTTGCGGTACCACTGCTTCTGCGACAGGCGTGGCAGCATCTTCTTCACGTCCAGCCACTTGTTCGGGTTCAGGCCCTCGGCCTCGGCCAGCTTGCGTGCGTCGCCCAGGTGGGCGATGCCGATGTTGTAGGCGGCCAGGGCGAACCAGGTGCGGTCCGGTTCCTTGAGGTCATCGGAGAGACCGTCCTTGATCATGGTGAAGTACTTGCCGCCACCGTGGATGCTCTGCTTGGCGTTCAGGCGGTTGGATACGCCCATGGCCTTGGCGGTGCCCTCGGTCAGCATCATCAGGCCGCGCACGCCGGTCTTCGAGGTGGCGGTGGGCTGCCAGAGGGACTCCTGGTAGCCGATGGCCGCCAGCAGGCGCCAGTCCACCTCGTTCTTCTGCGAAGCCTGGCGGAAATGCTGCTCGTACTTGGGCAGGCGCTGCTGCAGGTGCTTGGCGAAGGTGTAGGCGCCGACGTAGCCGAGTACGTCGACGTGGCCGTAATAGCGGTCTTTCAGGCGCTGCAGGGTGCCATCCTTGCGGGCTTTGTCGAGGAAGGCATTGACCTCGTTGTAGAGGCTGTCGTCCTCGCCCGGCGCCATGGCCCAGGCCAGGCTGGTGGCGTCGCCCAGGTCGAAGGCCACGCGCACGTTGGGGAAGTAGACCTGGTTCATCGCCAGTTCGTTGGAATCCACCAGGGTCAGGTCGATCTGGCCTTCGTCGACCATGCGCAGCAGGTCGACCACTTCCACCTCGTCGGATTCCTCGTACTTCAGCCCGGGCAGGGTGGCCTTCAGCGCCGCCAGCTGTTCGGCGTGGCTGCTGCCCTTGAGCACCAGGATGCGGCGGCCGACCAGGTCCTCGGGGCGGGTAGGGCGGCGTTCACCGTTGCGGTAGATGACCTGGGGGGTGACGTCCAGATAGGAATGGGAAAAGCGCACATCTTGCTTGCGCGCATCGCTGGCTACCAATCCTGCGGTCGCCAGCACCGGGCCATTGGCCTGGCCCAGGCGGGAGTAGAGGTCGTCCAGCTTGTCGGCGGTCTCGATCTTGAGTTCGACGCCCAGATCATCGGCAAAGCGCTTGACCAGCTCGTATTCGAAGCCGGTTTCGCCGTTGCGGTCTTCGAAGTAGGTGGCCGGGCTGTTGCGGGTGATCACGCGTAGCACACCCTCCTCCTGCACGCGCTCGAGGGTGGTGGGCTGTTTGCAGCCGACGAGCATCAGGAAGAATCCGGTAGCCAGGGCCCAGAAAGCCCGACGTGTGCCGAACACGTGTCGATTTAGCATCCACGGAGTATACGCAAAGCCTGGCGGGCGCCATATCTCGACAGGGGGCATCTTCTCTGCTAGCCGTCAGGCGACACGAGGCACCTTCAGAGGTGCCGGAATGCGGTGCTTTGCGCTAGAATGCACGGCCTCCAAGCACACCCCTTCCCCAGAGGCTGTCCCGAAGATGTTGATCCTGCGCGGTGCTCCCGCCCTTTCCGCTTTTCGCCACGGCAAACTGCTCGAGCAATTGACCCAAAAGGTCCCCGCCGTCAGCGGACTCTACGCCGAGTTCACCCACTTCGCCGAAGTGACTGGCGTACTCAGCGGGGAGGAAGAGCAAGTACTGGCCCGCCTGCTCAAGTACGGCCCCAGCGTCCCGGTTCAGGAGCCCAGCGGCCGCCTGTTCCTGGTGGTGCCGCGTTTCGGCACCATCTCGCCCTGGTCGAGCAAGGCCACCGATATCGCCCGCAATTGCGGCCTGGCCAAGATCGAGCGCCTGGAGCGCGGCATCGCCTACTACGTGGCCGGTGAGATCAGTGACGCCGAGGCGCAACTCGTCTCCAGCACCCTGCATGATCGCATGACCCAACTGGTGCTGGCCGGCCAGGAAGAGGCCGCCGGCCTGTTCAGCCACGCCCAGCCCAAGCCGCTGACTGCCGTGGACATCCTCGGTGGCGGCCGCGCCGCCCTGGAGAAGGCCAACGTCGAACTGGGCCTGGCCCTTGCCGAAGACGAAATCGACTACCTGGTGAAGAGCTTCAACGAACTGGGCCGCAACCCCCACGACGTCGAGCTGATGATGTTCGCCCAGGCGAACTCCGAGCACTGCCGCCACAAGATCTTCAACGCCAGCTGGGATATCGACGGCCAGGCGCAGGAGAAGAGCCTGTTCGGCATGATCAAGAACACCTACGAGATGCACCGCGAAGGCGTCCTGTCGGCATACAAGGACAACGCTTCGGTGATCGAGGGCTTCACCGCTGGCCGCTTCTTCCCGGACCCGGTGACCCGTCAGTACGGCGCCACCCAGGAGCCCGTGCACATCCTGATGAAGGTGGAAACCCACAACCACCCGACCGCCATCGCACCGTTCCCCGGCGCCTCCACCGGCTCCGGCGGCGAGATCCGCGACGAAGGCGCTACCGGCCGCGGTGCCAAGCCCAAGGCCGGCCTGACCGGTTTCACCGTTTCCAACCTGCAGATCCCCGGTTTCGAGCAGCCCTGGGAAAAGCCCTACGGCAAGCCCGAGCGCATCGTCACCCCGCTGGACATCATGATCGAGGGCCCGCTGGGCGGCGCCGCGTTCAACAACGAGTTCGGCCGTCCGGCCCTGACCGGCTACTTCCGTACCTTCGAACAGGCCATCGACACCCCCCACGGTGAAGAGGTGCGCGGCTATCACAAGCCGATCATGCTCGCCGGCGGCATGGGCAACATCCGCGCCGAGCACGTGCAGAAGGGTGAGATTTCCGTTGGCGCCAAGCTGATCGTCCTCGGCGGCCCGGCCATGCTCATCGGCCTCGGCGGTGGCGCGGCTTCCTCCATGGCCACCGGCGCCAGCTCCGCCGACCTGGATTTCGCCTCGGTACAGCGCGACAACCCGGAAATGGAACGTCGCTGCCAGGAAGTGATCGACCGCTGCTGGCAGATGGGTTCGGAAAACCCCATCAAGTTCATTCACGACGTGGGTGCCGGCGGCATCTCCAACGCCCTGCCGGAACTGATCAACGACGGTGGCCGCGGCGGTCGCTTCGAACTGCGCGCCGTGCCCAACGACGAGCCGGGCATGAGCCCGCTGGAAATCTGGTGCAACGAGTCCCAGGAGCGTTACGTGCTCTCCGTGGACGCCGCTGACTTCGAGCGTTTCAAGGCCATCTGCGAACGCGAGCGCTGCCCCTTCGCCGTGGTCGGCGAAGCCACCCTGGAGCGCCACCTGACCGTGGCCGACAGCCACTTCGGCAACAAGCCGGTGGACATGCCGCTGGAAGTCCTGCTCGGCAAGCCGCCGCGCATGCACCGCTCCGTCAGCCGCGAGGCCGAGCTGGGCGATGACTTCGCCGCCGCCGAACTGGACATCGAAGAAGCCGTCAGCCGTGTGCTGCACCACCCGGCCGTTGCCAGCAAGAACTTCCTGATCACCATCGGTGACCGCACCATCACCGGCCTGGTGGCCCGCGACCAGATGGTCGGCCCCTGGCAGGTCCCGGTAGCCGATTGCGCCGTCACCGCCACCAGCTTCGACGTCTACACCGGCGAAGCCATGGCCATGGGCGAGCGCACTCCGCTGGCCCTGTTGAATGCGCCGGCATCCGGCCGCATGGCCGTGGGTGAAACCATCACCAACCTGGCTGCCTCGAAGATCGAGAAGCTGGGCGATATCAAGCTCTCCGCCAACTGGATGGCCGCAGCCGGTCACCCGGGCGAAGACGCTCGCCTGTACGACACCGTCAAGGCCGTGGGCATGGAACTGTGCCCGGCGCTGGGCATCACCATCCCGGTGGGCAAGGACTCCATGTCCATGAAGACCCGCTGGCAGGATGAAGGCGCGGACAAGTCCGTCACCTCGCCGCTGTCGCTGATCGTCACCGGTTTCGCGCCGGTCACCGATGTGCGCAAGACCCTGACTCCGCAGCTGCGCCTGGACAAGGGCGAAACCGACCTGATCCTGGTCGACCTCGGCCGTGGCCAGAACCGCATGGGTGGCTCCATCCTCGCGCAGGTCTACAGCAAGATCGGCCAGCAGGTACCGGACGTTGATGACGCCGAGGACCTGAAAGCCTTCTTCGCCGTGATCCAGGGCCTGAACGCCGATGGCCACCTGCTGGCCTATCACGACCGTTCCGACGGCGGCCTGCTGGCCACCGTGCTGGAGATGGCCTTTGCCGGCCACTGCGGCCTGGACCTCTACCTCGACGCCCTGGCCGACAACCGTGAAGGCCTGACCTCCGTCCTGTTCAACGAAGAACTGGGTGCGGTCATCCAGGTTCGCCAGGACGCCACGCCGGAAGTGCTGGCCCAGTTCAGCGCCGCCGGTCTCGGTGATTGCGTTGCCGTCATCGGCCAGCCGTTCAATGGCGCCAACGTCGCCATCAGCTTCAATGGCGAAGCCGTGTTCGGCGGCGAGCGCCGCATGCTGCAGCGCCAGTGGTCCGAGACCAGCTATCGTGTCCAGCGCCTGCGTGACAACGCCGACTGCGCTGACCAGGAATTCGATGCACTGCTGGAAGAAGACAACCCCGGCCTGTCCGTCAAACTCAGCTTCGACGTCAACCAGGATATCGCCGCGCCCTACATCAAGAAGGGCGTGCGTCCGCAGGTGGCGATCCTCCGCGAGCAGGGCGTGAACGGCCAGGTGGAAATGGCTGCCGCCTTCGACCGCGCCGGCTTCTCCGCCATCGACGTGCACATGAGCGACATCCTCGCCGGCCGCGTCAGCCTGGAAGACTTCAAGGGCCTGGTGGCCTGCGGTGGTTTCTCCTACGGCGACGTGCTCGGCGCCGGTGAAGGCTGGGCCAAGTCGATCCTGTTCAACACCCGTGCCCGTGAAGGCTTCCAGGCCTTCTTCGAGCGCAAGGACAGCTTCGCCCTGGGCGTGTGCAACGGCTGCCAGATGATGTCCAACCTGCACGAACTGATTCCCGGCACCGAGTTCTGGCCGCACTTCGTGCGTAACCGCTCGGAGCAGTTCGAAGCCCGTGTGGCCATGGTCCAGGTGCAGGAGTCGTCCTCGATCTTCCTGCGTGGCATGGCCGGTTCGCGCATGCCGATCGCCATCGCCCACGGCGAAGGCCATGCCGAATTCGAGAGCGAAGAGGCGTTGCTGGAAGCCGATCTGTCCGGCTGCGTGTCCATGCGCTTCGTCGATACCCACGGCAAGGTCACCGAGACCTATCCGGCGAACCCCAACGGCTCGCCCCGTGGCATCACCGGCCTCACCAGCCGCGACGGCCGCGTGACCATCATGATGCCGCACCCGGAGCGCGTGTTCCGTGCCGTGCAGAACTCCTGGCGCCCGGACGAGTGGCAGGAAGACGGCGGCTGGATGCGCATGTTCCGCAACGCCCGCGTCTGGGTGGATTAATAGCCGGCCGAAGGCCATCTGATGCCCTTCTCCCGCCTGCGGGAGAGGGTGCCCGAAGGGCGGGAGAGGGCTGTTCCAGTCGGTTCAGGCTTCTGTTCCAGGGCACGAGAGGCCTCAGATTGGCCTGCTCGGACATCGACAGGAAAAGGCGGGAGAAGGCACTCTTCTCCCGCCTTTTTCGTTTCCGAGCCGCGCCCATGCCGGACCCGATCCTGCCTGAAGTCCGCCTGCTGCAACCCGGCGACCGATGCCGCCTTTGCCGCTGCGGCCGTTCGGAACGATTGCCCGATTGCCCGTCCGACTGCCCCGATGGCCTCAGCCTGACCGCCCGCCGCGAGCAACGCCTGCTGCTCTGTCGCTGCGGCCAGTCCAAACGGCTGCCCTGGTGCGATGGCAGCCACAGCCCGCCCACCCCGAGGCTTGGCCAGCGTTGGCGGCGCTTCTGGAAAGGTGAGTAGGGCTTCCCCTTTATCGCCAGATGCACTTTCCCGTGGAGAACGCTTTTGCGCACCATGGGTCCAACTCGCGTATGTGAACAGGGCCTCGGTAAAATGAAGTCAAAATGCCATCATGGCCGAGTATGAACCCGTCGTTGGATCCACGCGGAGAACCCGATGTACAAGCTGTGTTTCTATGTCCCGGAGAGCCATCTCGAACCTGTGAAAAAGGCCATTTTCGCCGCAGGCGGGGGGCGCATCGGCGCCTATGACAGCTGCTGCTGGCAGGCGCTCGGCCAGGGTCAGTTCCGTCCGCTCGAGGGCAGCAGTCCCTACCTGGGCCAGACCGGCACCGTCGAGCATGTAGCCGAATGGAAAGTGGAAATGGTCGTCGCCGACGAAGTGATCCACGAGGCGGTCAAGGCCCTGAAGAAGGCCCACCCTTACGAGACTCCGGCCTTCGAAGTCTGGCGCCTCTCCGACCTGGTGTTCTGATCAGCGAAACGCCGCGCGGTAGGCCCCTGGCGTAGCGCCAACCGCCGTGCGGAAGCGATTGCTGAAGTGACTGGCACTGGCGAAGCCGCACGCCAGGGCGATCTCCCCAAGGGGCAATTCGCCATCCCGCAGCAACTTGCGCGCCCGCACCAGGCGGCGCGCCAGTACGTACTGGTGCGGCGGCATGCCGAAGCTTTCGCGGAACATCCGCGCGAAGTGATATTCCGACAGCGCCGCAAAGGTCGCCAGTTCGCCCAGGCTGATGGGCTCGGCCAGGCGATTCTCGATGTACTCCATGAGACGCCGGCGCAGCACCGGCGCCAGTCCCCCTTTCAGGCGCAGGCCATCACGCATCCCGGCCTGGGTCAGCAGGCTGTGGTGGATCATGTCGTGGGCCAGGCTGGTCGCCCGCAGGCGCTCGGCGGGCTCGTCCCAGTCCAGGGCGATCAGCTGGCGGAAATTCCGCGCCTGCTGTGGATCGTCGAGGAAGGTGCGCTCGCGCAGCTGCAACTCACGGGGTTCTCGATCCAGCAGGGTGACCGCGGCCTGGGCGAAGTGCTCGGCACTGAAGTAGAGGTGCGCCAGGCGGATTTCGCCGTTGATCACCCATGAGGATTCATGCCCGGCGGGAAGGATGCACAGCTTGTCCGGTGCGCCCTTGGTATCCGGCCGCTCGCGGCGGAAGGTGCCGGTGCCGCCCGCCAGGTAGCAGGACAGCGTGTGCACCTTCGGTCCCTGGTAGTCCCGGGCGTCGTGGTGATTGCTCCAGAGGGCCGCGCCCAGGCCGTCGCCAAGCTCCGCGCAATGCTCCAGGCGAGCGTTGGGCGAACTGCTGAGGGACTGGAATACCTGGTTCTGTTCGAGTAGCGACATGGGCTGGGCCGGCCGGTTGGCGAATGAAGTCCATGCTAACGCGCGTGGATGGACGCGGGCAGTCTTCCGACAAGATAAGCGCAAGTTTGTGCAAGCGGGGCAGTGGGGGCGGGCGGAGACTGGCTCCATCGAAACCGGAGTCACCGTGATGAACCTGTCCCTCTACTTGCTCACTGTCCTGATCTGGGGCACCACCTGGATCGCCATCAAGCTGCAGATGGGCAGCGTCGCCATTCCCGCCTCCATCGCCTACCGCTTTGCCCTGGCCGCCGCCGTGCTTTTCGCCATCCTGCTGCTCAGCCGCCGCCTGCAGAAGGTCGACAGTCGCGCCCAGATGATCTGCCTGGCCCAGGGGCTGTGCCTGTTCTGTGTCAACTTCATGTGCTTCTACACCGCCAGCCAGTGGATCCCCAGCGGCCTGATCGCCGTGGTGTTCTCCACCGCCACCCTGTGGAATGCCCTCAATGCACGCATCTTCTTCGGCCAGCGCATCGCGCCGAACGTGCTTGCCGGTGGCGGCCTCGGCCTTCTCGGCCTGGGGTTGCTGTTCTGGCCGGAACTCTCGCACCACAGCGCCAGCCGTGAAACCTTCATCGGCCTGGGACTGGCCCTGCTCGGCACCCTGTGCTTCTCCGCCGGCAACATGCTCTCCAGCCTGCAACAGAAGGCCGGCCTCAAGCCGCTGACCACCAATGCCTGGGGCATGTTCTACGGCGCCCTGATGCTCAGCGCCTGGTGCCTGGTCAGCGGTACGCCGTTCGACGTCGAATGGAACGCCCGCTACATCGGTTCTCTGCTCTACCTGGCCATTCCCGGCTCGGTCATCGGCTTCACCGCCTACCTGACCCTGGTGGGCCGCATGGGGCCGGAACGCGCCGCCTACTGCACGGTGCTGTTCCCCGTGGTGGCGCTGAACATCTCGGCCTTCGTCGAGGGTTACCAGTGGACGCTGCCGGCACTGTTCGGCCTGGCCCTGGTGATGGCCGGCAACGTACTGGTGTTCCGCAAGCCCAAGCCGGCCATGCCGGTCGCCACCACGGCGGGCCGCGCATGAGCGCCGGGCAGGTGGTACGCGGCCGCGACTTCACTGCGCAGAGGGCCTGGGGCGCGCTGGACATCGCCAACCTCGACGGCACCACGGTGCGCCTGCACTGGACCGACCAGCCCTACATCTGGCACGTCAACGACGGCCAGGAGGTCTTCGTGGTGCTGGATGGCGAGGTGGAAATGCGCTACCGGGACGCGGGAGAGGAATGCCGCGTCCGGCTGGGCGTGGGGGACATCTTCTACGCCGGGATCGGCTGCGAACATGTCGCCCATCCCAAGGGGGCGGCACGCATCCTCGTGATCGAGAAGGAGGGCAGTGTCTAGTCCGTCTTCAACCGTTGAGAGGATGGCTCAGGTAGAGCGCGACTTCTTCGGGCGCCACCTCGGTCGGGTCGTAGAGCATGGTGTTGAGGCCGCAGAAGGTGAAGCCGGCGCGCTGGTAGAAGCCGATGGCCGGGTGGTTGCTGGTCTGGGTTTCCAGCCAGAGGCAGCGCATCGCCTGGCTGCGCGCATAGGTCATGGCGCCGCCCAGGAGCGTCCGGCCGATTCCCTGGCCCTGGTGCTTTGGTGCCACGAACAGCGCACTCAACTCGGCGCTGCGGTTCCAGGGCACCAGCCGCACGCAGGCGAAACCGGCCAGGCTGCCATCGCGGGCTTCGGCGGCCAGGGCGAAATCGGCATCCGCCACATCATCGGGGAAGGCGTTGGCGTCGTAGGCCTTGTGGAACGGCTCGGGCAGCGCTTCCTCCACCAGCCGCAGGGCCAGGCCATCGGCCTCGACCCGCCAGATATGGGACGTGCAATAGGAAGCATCGAATGCGGTGAGCCGCTCGCTGTCGGCCGGTACGCGAAGGGGGCGGTAGTTCATGGTGGACATCCTTGTGCGGCGTCAGCGGAATCTCGCGAACACCCGTTCCGACAGAAGCAATGCGGCCATTACCGGATAGCAGAGGTAATGCACCAGGAGCAGCAGGACGCCCATGGGGCTGGGGGTGTCCTGCAAGGTCATCATCGTCAGCAGTCCTAGGTATAGCAGCCCGAGCAGGCCACCGTAGCCGAGGACGATGCGCCAGCGCTCGCCCGGTTCCGGTGCGCGGCGCTGGAGGAAGCGGAAGGCCAGGGCCAGCAGGGCGGCCGTGGCGGCGGCGATCAGCAGGGTGGCGAAAATGCCGCCAACTTTGGCGAAGCTGCGCAAGAGCAGGTTCAGGACGATGGCCAGGGCCACGCCGCCGACGGCGTAGCGCATGGGGAGCGACATGGTGGTTCCTCGGGACCGGGACGGGGATAACTCTAGCTGCTTGGCATTGAACGTGGGTTGGTGCCGAGCGAAGCGAGGCCCAACGCATCGCCGAAGTACCGCCCGTGACACTGAGCAGCCGCTGATGGGAATCGCTGTGCTCCACCCATCCTATAACTCGACTCCGAGTCCGAAGCGCTTCTTCAGCACCCGCTCCAGCAACGATCGCGGCACCCAGCGCGCCAGCAGGGGCAGGGCGCGGCTGCCGTTGCCGATGCGTACCAGCGCCGGACGCGGTTTGCGTTGCACTGCAGCGAGCAGGCTGCGGGCGAAGTCCGCGGCCGGGGTGGGATTGTCCTGGGAGGCGCGGGCACGGGCGCGGATGCCTTCGCGCACCGGCCACCAGGGCGAATCTTCGGCGATCAGGTTTTCCGCCTCGCGAGTGGCGCTGGCGCCGAAGCTGGAGGCGATGGCGCCGGGCTGCACTTCCATCAGGTCGATGCCGAAGGGCGCCAGTTCCAGGCGCAGGGCATCGGAAAGGGCATGCACCGCCGCCTTGGAGGCGCAGTAGGCGCCGGCGAAGGGAGTGACCAGCACGCCGGAGACGCTGCCGATGTTCACCACCAGGCCACGGCGCGTGCGCAGCAGCGGGAAACAGGTGCGGGTCACATCCACCAGGGCGAAGACGTTGGTGTCGAACTGCTTTCGCAGGGCTTCGACGCCGCCGTCCAGCAGTGGCCCCATGGCGCCGAAACCTGCGTTGTTCACCAGCACGTCGAGGCCGCCTCCCTCCTGCTCCAGGCGCGCGGCGAGGGCCGCTACGCCGGCCTGGTCATTCACGTCCAGCTCGACGGCGATGAAGCCGGCGGCTTCCAGAGCGGCCAGGTCCTGCGGCTTGCGGGCCGTGGCCCAGACGCTGTAGCCGGCGGCCTTGAAGGCGTCGGCCAGGGCGCGGCCGATGCCGCTGGAGCAACCGGTGATCAGGGCGGTGGGAGTGGGCATGGCGTGTCCTTGTACGCGGAATGTCGGGTTTCGCTTCGCGCCGACCTGTGCGGCCCGCAGCAACCTGCGGTCGCTGGGCGGGCGATCAGTCGACGAATGTGCCACGCAGATTGGCGGCGCGAAACTCCAGGGATTGTGCGCGATAACCCTGGCGAATGGGCGGGAGTGCGAGGCAGTCCTGCCACTGGGCGCCCGGCTGCAGTTCGGAGGGGCCGAGGTAGCGCGGACGTTCGTAGCTGGGCTGTGCCAGGTTGATGGTGTCGCCGGGGCGGAATGCCTCTACCTGCCAGGCGAAATCACGCAGGACCGCGTCGCCGCCATTGCGTACCCGGATCGACAGCGGACGGTCGGCAGGGCAGCTTTGCGGGGCGTAGGAGAGCTGGATATCGAGGCGGGAGAAACGGCGTTCCGTGCCGCGTTCTTCCCAGAGCACCCAGAGGGCGATCAGGGCCACGCCGAGGACGGCCGCCAGGGACAGCGGCAGGGCCTTGGCCGGATAGCGCAGCAGCAGGATCAGCCAGGTCAGGAAGAGAACAGCGCCAATCAGCATGGAAAGACCTCCTTGAGGCCTTCCATGCTAGCGCAAGCGTGCGACCCGGTATTGCACCGGGCCGCTCGATGCGGGCTCAGCGGGCGATGCTGTGCACCGTCGCGCTTTGCGGCGCACGGCCGTATACGTCATCCAGACGCTCGATGTCGTCCTCACCCAGGTAGCTGCCGGACTGCACCTCGATGATCTCCAGCGGGATCTTGCCGGGGTTGGCCAGACGGTGCACGGAGGCGATCGGAATGTAGGTCGACTGGTTCTCGGTGAGCAGGAACACCTTGTCGTCACAGGTCACCTGGGCGGTGCCGGAGACCACGATCCAGTGTTCGGCGCGGTGGTGGTGCATCTGCAGCGAAAGCTGCGCGCCCGGCTTCACGGTGATGTGCTTGACCTGGAAGCGGCCACCCATGTCCACCGAGTCGTAGGAACCCCAGGGGCGGTACACGGCGCAGTGGTTCTGGGTTTCGCTGCGGCCATCGGCGTCCAGCCTGTTGACCAGTTTCTTCACGTCCTGAACGCGGTCCTTGTGGGCGATCATCATGGCGTCCTTGGTTTCGACCACCACCACGTCGTCCAGGCCGATCACCGACACCAGCTTGCCGTTGCCGTGCACCAGGCAGTTGTGGCTGTCCTGCACCACCACGTCGCCCTTGGTGACGTTGCCGTCCTGGTCCTTGTCGTGCACTTCCCAGATGGAGCTCCAGCTGCCCACATCGTTCCAGCCGGCCGAGAGCGGCACCACGCAGGCACGCTCGGTCTTCTCCATTACCGCGTAGTCGATGGAGTTGTCCGGGCAGCAGGCGAAGGTGGCCGAGTCGATGCTCACCGCGATGCCGTCACGCTTGCTGCGCTCCACGGCCAGCAGGCAGGTGTCGTAGATGTCCACGTCGTGGTGCTTCAGCTCTTCCAGGAAGCGGCTGGCGCGGAACAGGAACATGCCGCTGTTCCAGAAGTAGTCGCCGGACTCCACGTACTGGCGGGCCAGGTCCTCGTTCGGCTTCTCGACGAACTCGGCAACGCGGCTGATGCCATCCGGCAGGCGGACGTCGGCCTTGCTGCGGATATACCCATAACCGGTTTCCGGGCGCTCGGCGGGTACGCCGAAGAGCACCATCTCGCCCTTTTCGGCGGCGATGGTGGCCAGTGCCAGGGCCTGCTGGAAGGCGCGCTGGTCGCGCAGCACGTGGTCGGCCGGGAGCACCAGCATCAGCTCGTCACGGCCTTCGGCCAACAGCTGCATGGCGGCGATCGCCACGGCCGGCGCGGTGTTGCGGCCGAAGGGCTCGAGCAGCATGGCCTGGGCCTGGATGCCGACGGCGTCGAGCTGCTCCTGCACGATGAAGCGGTGATCCTGGTTGGCCACCAGGACGGCCTGTTGCATGCCGTCGAAGTTCAGGCGCAGCAGGGTCTGCTGGAACAGGGTCTGTTCGCCGGTGAGGGCGAGGAACTGCTTGGGATACTGCTTGCGCGAAAGAGGCCAGAGGCGAGAGCCGCTACCGCCAGAAAGGATCACGGGAATCATGGTGTTTCTCCTAGAACTGTCATGGTTTGAGGGCACTGCTTCCATCGATCACATTTCTTTCTTTCCCGCCCTCTGCGTGGCGGGTAATGACCGGCGCGGTTCATCCCGCACCGGTTCTCGCTCCGTTGAGGACTGGCCTCAGGATTCGGCCGGGCGCTTGACCCAGACCGGGGAGAGCTTGCCGCCGCTGCCGGTGATGTAGAGGCAGACCACTTCACCGCGCTGCAGGGAGACGGGCTTGAGGTCGCTGACCTTGCGGGTACCGTCGAACAGGGCGAGGCCGACTTTCACCGGGTTGATCTCGCGTTCGCCGCGGCCTTGCGGTGCCACGTCCTCGACGACCGGGGTCTTGCCGTCGGCGGTCTTCAGGGTGAGTTTTGCGTCGGACAGGTTCTGCACCCGCAGCAGGGCCTTCTGCTTGTTCGTGTAAGGCGGTTCTTCCACCAGTTGAGGGTTCTTGCCGGTCTGGTTGACCAGGGTGTAGTAGCGGTCGGCTTCCAGCTTCACCGGGAGGTTGCTGCTGCCGACCTGGGCGCTGTAGTTGCCCGCCGGGAGGAACTTGAAGTCGCTGGAGCCGAGCGGCGGCACGTCGTTCAGCGCGGTGTTGCCGACGTTGATGCTGAGCTCGCTGCTGCCGGCGTTGTAGGCGCGGACGAACGCGGACCCCTTGGGTGCCTGCGGGCCGTACAGGCCACCTTCATCGGCCTGGGCCTGCAGGGCACCGAGGCCGAGCACGAGGGCGCAGGCATAAGACGTCCAGCTGCGGTTGTTCTGTCGGTTCATGAGGTGTACCTCCATCTTCTCTCTTGATCGGGCCGGTTTCGGCCCTGTTTGCCCCTCGCGAGGGGCGATTCAGTTACCCGAGCGCGAAGCCAGGCGTTCATCGCTGCCGGCGCCCTTGCGCAGGCTGGCGATCCATTCAGGGTCGAATTCGGACAGGTCGCTCAGCATCGGCAGGTAGCGTTCCGGGAACTCCCAGATCACCAGCTGCGGCGGGGCGTCCTTCAGTTCGTCGCTCTTGAGGTACTTGAGCATCGGCAGGATCGGCCCGTGGCCGTCCTCGGCGTGGTTGACCAGGTCGCGCTGCAGGGCCTGGCGCAGGGCTCCGGCGAAGTTCCACTTGTCGTTGGCGCTGTAGCTGGTGCCCACCAGCACCACCGGCACTTCGCTTTCGGCGAACAGGGCGTCCTCACCGGCGGTCCCTTCGCTCTCGCTGCGGGTGGAGCGCTTCTGCAGCTGGTCCGGAGCCGGCATCAGGTTCTCGAACAGCGGGTCCAGGGGCAGGAAGCGGGTCAGGTCGCCCTTGTAGGTATCCACGCCCTGGATATCGGTCACGTAGAGCTGCGGGTTGCCACGCAGGCTCATGGCCTCGCCCACGGCCTTGCCCAGGCTGCCGGCCACCACTTCGGCGCCCTGGGGCGTCCAGTGGGTGTCGGTGCGCAGGAACACCTGGCCCTGATTCTTGGCCTGTTCCAGGGTGGCGAGCAGGTCGGGCGCGATGATCCCGGCCTTGCGCGCGGCACCCCGGAAACGCTCGTAGAGGTCCTGGCGCAGGGCGGTCGGGGTGGCCTCGCCGAGGTACTCGGGATAGAGGCGCGACTTGGCCGGAACGATGGCCAGCAGCAGTTTCACGTCGTGCCGTTCCAGCTCGTCGCGTACCCCCTGGATCAGCGCCAGGTTGTCGCGCATGTGGCGCGCGCCGTCGGCCACCGGGTCGAACTCTTCGTCCGAGAAGAGCCAGCCGTTCTGGCCGATGACCACGCCCTGGCGGCCTTCGCCGAACAGCTTGTAGTCCAGCAGTGCCCAGAGGTTGGTGCCCAGTTGCTTGATCGGGAACTGGTCGTCGTAGCGCTTCTCGAAGGCCTGGGCCAGCTTGCCGTCCAGCACGCTGGTTTCGCTGGACACCGAGAAGCCCAGCACCCCGCGCAGGGACCACAGGCTGAGGGCCAGCAACAGGCCGGAGAAGAGCAGGATGTAGAGCAGGTTCAGGGTTCTGTTCATGGTCGGCTCCACTCAGAACTGGAAGTACAGGAAGGGCGAGAAGCTCTGCGCCGAGAGCTTCAGCACCGAGGCGGTGAACAGCAGCAGCACGGCAGCGTGGAAGGCGAGGGCGCCGAGCTTCACGCGGCTGGCGGCGAGGGTGGCGCTGCCGTCTGCATGGATGGCGATGCCGTCGTCCTCATCGCGGGCCTTCGCCTTGGGCGCGCCGGCCAGCGGCTGGGCGTAGAACTGGCGGATGCCGAAGATGGCCAGCACCACGTAGGCCAGCACCAGGGTGGCGATCTGCAGGCTGGTGAGCTGGGCGCGGTTGAGCTCGGAAAGGCTCCAGTCACCGAAGCTGAACATGGCCGCGTACATGCGCCAGGCCACGTCCAGGTTCTCGGCGCGGAAGATCACCCAGCCGATCACCACCAGCAGGAAGGTGAGGGCCCACTTCAGCGGGTTGAGTGCACGCGGCGCGGCGTTCACACCCAGGGCGCGCTCGATGGCCAGCCAGGCACCGTGCCAGGCGCCCCAGATGATGTAGGTGAAGTTGGCGCCGTGCCACAGACCGCCCAGCAGCATGGTGAGGAACAGGTTGCGGTAGGTCTGGAAGGTGCCGCCACGGTTGCCGCCCAGGCTGATGTACAGGTAGTCCCGCAGCCAGGTGGACAGGCTGATGTGCCAGCGCCGCCAGAACTCGGTGATGGACTGGCTGATGTACGGCTGGTTGAAGTTCTCCATGAAGCGGAAGCCCATCATCAGGCCGAGGCCGATGGCCATGTCGCTGTAGCCGGAGAAGTCGAAGTACAGCTGCGCGGTGTAGGCCAGCGCGCCGAGCCAGGCATCCCCCGTGGTCGGGTCGGAGAGGGCGAAGCAGTGGTCGGCGATCGGCGCGATGCTGTCGGCGATGAAAACCTTCTTGATGAAGCCCTGCATGAAGCGCGTGCAGCCCTCGGCGAACTTGTCCACCGTGTGGGTGCGGTGATTGAACTGGTCCACCAGGTCGCGGAAGCGCAGAACCGGGCCGGCGATCAGGTGCGGGAAGATCGCCACGAAGGCCGCGAAGTCGATCAGGTTGTGCGTCGCCGGGGTGTCACCGCGATAGACGTCGATGATGTAGCTGATGGACTCGAAGACGTAGAAGGAGATCCCGATCGGCAGCAGGATGTGCGTGAGCACGAAGGGCTCCATGCCGAACGAGGTGATGATGGCGTTGAGGCTGTCGACGCCGAAGTTGGCGTACTTGAAGTAGCCGAGGACGCAGAGGTCCACCACCACGCCTAGGATCAGCCATTTCTGTGCCGTCCTGGTGCGCACGCCGGCCGCGCCTATGCGCAGGCCGATCCAGTAGTTGAACACCGTGACGGCGGCGAACAGCGCGAGGAAGTCGATGCGCCACCAGGCGTAGAAGATGTAGCTGGCGACCAGCAACAGCAGGTTTCTGTAGCGTGTCCCGACCAGGTAGTACAAGCCGAGGAAAGTCGGCAGGAACAGGAACAGGAACACGTTTGAAGAAAAGACCATCCGAGTCTCTCCGGTTAACGTTTGATTTCAGTCCCGCCATGTTGGGGCGGGGGCGTATTTCTCCCCTCTCCCCCTGGGAGAGGGGCCGGGGCGGGCCGCGTTCGGATGAGGGGGCTGAACTCCGTGCCGAGGCCAATTCCCCTCACCCCAACCCTCTCCCTCAGGGAGAGGGGGCTGTCCGGGTGCGGGTCAACTTCCCCCCTCCTTCTTCGGGTGAAAGACCTGGGTCACGTCCCCGCCGAGGCGGAAGGTCTTGTAGGGGCCCATCTCGTCCTTGCGTTCGAGGGTTTCCGACGAGCACTGGTAGAGCGAGCACCAGGGCTCCAGCCAGGAGAACTTGCTGTGTTTCTTCAGCTCGCTCATGTCCTGGTCCTTGCCGGTCTTGTCGCTGAAGTCGTCCTGGTCATCCACGCCGGCCAGCACCTTCTCGCCGAGGCGGCGCAGTGCGCCGTCGTTCTCCTCGCGCAGGTCCACGCCGTTGGCCTGGGCGAAGCTGGCGATCATCGCCAGCGGCGGCAGGCTGTAGTTGTGGTAGGCCAGGGCGCGCTGGCGGCGCTTGAGTTCGTTGGGCAGGAAACCGTCCTCGTCCACCTGGCCGGCGGCCACGCGGAACTGCGCTACCGACCAGTCGAAGAGGTCCTGGCGGTTGGTCGCAACCGCGGTGGCCATCACCGACCAGGCGGCCCAGTAGGAGTGGTTGTTGATCCGCTTCAGCGGCAGGTCGCTCCAGTCGTGCACCACCTGGTCGGCCAGGTGCGAGAACCAGGATTCGATCACCCGGGTCTGCGCGGCGTAGGGCGCCAGCGGCTGCGACTCGGAGAACTTCAGGCGCAGGTAGGCCGAAGCCATGCTGCCCAGCGCCCACTTGCGCATCGACTTGCCGGTGTGGTTGTACTCGCTGCTCAGCAGGGCGTTGGCCCGGGCCCAGCTATCCAGCCATTGCAGGGTGCATTCGAGCTGGGTGCGCTGGCCCTTGCGCATGTAGTCCGTGACCATCTTGCTGACGCCGCGCTCCATCTCGGTGATGGCGGCGGTCTTCTCGCGGAAGGCCTTCTCCGCTGCCGGGTTGAGCGTGGAGCGGGCCTTGTCGGAGCCTTCGTACTTGCTGCGGAACTCCAGTTTGGCGGTATAGGGCGCCGGCGGCGCCTTGCAGGTGCCGCCGGATTTGGCATCGCCCGCGACCGGTGCGAAATAGCCTTTGGGCGGCACCAGGTCGGCGGCATGGGCCTGCCCTGCGAGCAGCATGCCCGCGAGCAGGGGAGCGATCAGCCAGTGTCTGGTGTTCATGGGAACCTCCTCTTCCTCACTCGGCGTTGGCCGTGAGGTTGCCGCCGCCCTTGCCGGGACGCGCGCAGACGCTGACGTCGACGCTGAGTTCCTGGGGCATGGGTTCGGGGCTGTGGACTTCCAGGGCGAGCATGTTCAGGTCGGCCCAGTCCGCTTCATTGCGCAGCTCGAAGGCGTAGCGCCCGCCGGTATCGATGCGGTCGCTCTGTTCCAGCTTGAAGTTTTCGCGACGGCCGTTGAGGTACCAGACCGTGGTCTTCAACTCGTGGATGGACGGATCGCTGAGGCGCAGGTCCACCTGGTAGTCGCGGCCGCGCAGGGGCAGGCCGTTGCTGTTGACCAGCACCTCGTTGGCGCCGGGCTTGAGCTTGATCTTGTTCTTCAGCACCTTGGTCCGGCCTTCGCAGCCGTTGTTCACCATCGGCACCGCCTGGCGGTAGAAGCTCGCCTGGGCCATGTCGTAGTGGGTGGCGAATTCCCAGATCAGCACCTTCGGCGTGTTCTCGTGGAATTCCTTGCTGCTCATGTACTGCATCAGCGCGCTTTCGAAGCCGCCGCCGCTGACCGCCATGTTGAGCACCTCGGCGCCGCTGTGCTGTTGCAGGAAGCCGGCGAAGTTGTAGGCCGGGCCGCTGTTACTGGTGCCAACCAGGACCACCTGCGGGTTGGACTCGTCGCCGAACAGGCTGTCGCCGCTGCCGCCGTCGCCCGCGGCTTCGGTCTCGTAGCGGTCGACATACTGGGTCGCGTAGCCATTGCCGCAGAACTGCGCCGCGGTCTTGTGCAAGGTGCCGGCCTTGGGCAGCAGGCCCACCACCTTGCTCTCGTATTCCTTCTTCGGGATGTCGCCGAAGGCGGGGATCTGCTTCAGGGTCTCGGCCACCAGCTTGGCGGTGCGGTCGGCACCGGCCGGCGTCCAGTGGTGGTCGGCCTTGAAGTAGTAGTCGGTGTCCACGCCCTTCTCGTCGAACAGCGGCGAGAGGTCGGTTACCCAGATACCGGCCTTGCGGAATTGGTCCACGGCGGCGAGGTAGTTCTTCTTCGCCAGTTCGTAGTTGAAGTGAGCCTTCTCTTCCGGGGTCAGCTTCTCGCGGTCGATCAGGCCACGGGTGGGCTGGTAGACCACCATCAGCTCGACGCCCTTGGCCTTGAGCGCATCGCGCAGGCGCTTCAACTGGCTCCAGCCGAACTGCGAGGTACCGAAGTCGGTACGCAGGTCGTACTGGGTACGGAACAGCCAGTCGCCCTGTCCCTGCACCAGGGTGGTGAAGAAACTCAGGTACTTGGTGTTGTAGTTGGCCGGATTCTGCGCCGCGGCACAGAGCGGGCCGGTTGCCTGCACGCTGTACTCGGGCGCCGCTTGCGCGCCCTGGGCGGCGGCCAGCAGGGCGGCAGCCAGGGCGGAGGGGGTGAACCACTTGCGGGATAGTCTGGTCATGGGCGGATACCTCAGTCCTGGAGCTCGGCCTGGCTTTCGACGGGGTCGATCAGCACCGCCTTCTTGCGGCGCACCATCAGGTCGAGGATTTCGTCCTGTTTTTCGCCGAGTACACCGGCGAAGCTGATGCCGGTGGATTTGCTCGGGGCGAGCAACTCGACGCGGTAAAGCTCGACCGACAGCGGCGAGTCGATGGAAAGGGGGCTGGAACCGTTCCCGGCGAGCTTGCCGCCCACCACGATCAGCGAGACCTTGGTGTCGAAGGGGTCGAGCTTGACGTTCCGGTCGGTGTTGGAGAGGTCCTTGATGTGGCCGTACACGCCGGTCAGGCCGTTGGCCGCCGAGAGGTTCTCGTACAGGCGGATGTTCACGCTGTTGCGCACGCGGATGCCGTGGCGCTGGTTGCTGAGGATCTTGTTGCCCCACAGCAGGTTGTTCGAGCTCTCGTAGAGGGTGATGCCGTCGGAATGGTTCTGGTAGACCTCGTTCCAGGCCACGAGATTGTTCACCGAGTTACGGTCGATGACGATGCCCGAGAGCTTGTTGTCGTAGGTCTTGTTGTGAACGATCCAGCTGTCGTCCACCTCGCGGGAGATGATGATCCCGTGCTTCTTCTTGGTCCCGAAGACGGTGTTGTGGGCGATGAGCAGCCGCTTCGAGCGGTCGTGGGGGTCGATGCCGTAGACGATGTTGTCGCGGTAGGTGTTGCCCTTGATGACCACGTTTTCGGCTTCGAAGCAGTAGAAGCCGTACCAGTGGTCGATGAACTCGGAATCCAGCAGCCAGCCGGTGGGGGCGGCGCGCTTCAGGCGCTTGGCCTGGCCGGGCGTGTACTGGGTGATGGAGACGCCGTAGGACTTGGAGTTGTCGTAGCCGAGGCTGGTGACCTTGCTGCCGACGATATACAGCTCGCTGCCGCCCCAGGACACCAGGAACGGACGGAATTCCTCGGGCTTCTGGAACCAGGCCGGTGACTTGTTCTTTTCGTTCCAGGCGGTGAGCTGGGTACCGGTGACGAACAGCTTGCCGTCGTTGACCAGGAAGGCGCCGCGCTCCTGGGAGAGGCGGAAGTCCCTGGTCTCCTTGCCGATCTGCAGGCTCGCGCCCTGGGCCACCACCAGCGGCAGGCGGGCGAGGTACACGCCCGGCTCGGTCTCGCTGAACTGGCTGTCGGGCAGGGCCTTGGCCAGGTCTTCCGGCGTCACGTAGCCGCCCTCGACGAAGATCGCCTGGGGCATGCCCTGCTGGCGCCGGACCCATTCGCGCAGACGCTCGTTACCGCCGATGAAGTCCTTCAGCGCATCCTGCTGGAGCATCCGCCGGACCACCACGTGGCCACGGGTGCTGCGATCGATCTTCGCTTCCACGGCCTCGGCGGTGTAGCCGGTCATGTCCGGCAGCTTGGGCGTGTCCAGGTGCAACTGCTCGACGGGCGCGGTGAGCACCTTGTAGTTCTTGATCGGCTTGAGTTGCTGGGTCAGTTCCTCGCCCTGGACCCAGGGCGAGGCGAACTGCAGGGCGCCGAGAATGACGCCTCCCGCCAGCAGTGTGGTTCCCATGCCACGTTTCATGGCTGTTCCTCCCTTGCGCCCAATGCCCATCAGAAGCGCCAGATGAAGTCGACGAAGGCGCGGTGCATTACCGAATCGGTGCCGCTGGCATAGGCATCGCCGGGCTTGAACACGCCGCCACGGAAGCGCACCAGGGCCGAGCGTTCGTCCAGGTGTTCGGCCATGGAAGCCGGCAGCAGGCCCTGCTTGAAGTAGCGGGTGACTACCAGGTCCATCTCCTGGCCGATGTCTTTCTCGCCGTCTTCCAGCGGCGCGATGATTCCGCTCTGGCCGACGTCCTGGTTGTCGTCCACGCGCCAGAAGCGGTGGTAGACGACGCTCGCGTCGTAGTCCTCGCCCATCTGCCAGGAGGTGAAGGCGGTGGCCACTTGCAGGTTGCTCAGCTCGCCGCGGAAGGCTTCACCGAAGCGGTGCATGCGCGACTCGGTGCCGGTGAAGTTGGAGCGGTTGCTCTCAAGGCCGGTCTGGCGGAACTGCTCGGAGCTGTCGTTATCGCCACCGCCGCTGCTGCGGGCGTAGGCGCCGCCGACTTTCCACTGGTCATCGATGTTCCAGCGCAGGCCGAGGTCCACCGCCCAGGCGTCCACGTCGACATTGCGCTTGCCGCTGGCGATGTTCTGGTTGCCCACGGGCGTCTGCTGCAGCTCGTCCACGTCGCCGGTCAGCCAGGTGGCCTGGGCCCAGTAGTTGAGCGGCAGGGTGGAGCGGCGGTCGAAGAAGCCGCCATCGGCTTCCAGGCCCAGCCAGGTCAGGTCGCCGGTGGTGCGCTTGTCCAGTTCATCCACTTCCTCGCCGACGTTGGGCAGGTCGCCGTCGTCGCGGCTGTGGTGAAGCTTGGCGCCGACCCAGTGGCCCGGGCGCCATTGGGTGGAGATGTCGCCGAAGAAGTGCTGGCGGTCCTCGTCTTCCGGGGCCAGTTCGTCAATGTCGGTGCGGTATTCGCTGAAGCGCTCGGCGACGCCGGCGTGGGCGCGCAGCAAGGTGGTGTCGAAGCTCCAGCGCAGGGCTTCGATGTTGGTGTCCCACCAGGTGCCTTCCTCGCTGCGGACGCGCTGGCGGCCGAAGCGCAGGTGCTCGCCGGGGTAGGCGGTGAGGCCGCCGTAGTCGACCCAGAACTCGCGCATGGCCAGGTAGCTCTTGTCCGGCTCGCGGCCGTTGTTGCGCTGGCCGGCGTCGGCTTCGATATCGCTGGATTCCAGGGTGTCGGTTTCGACGATGTCGGTGGCGGTGACCGCCTGGCCCATGGCGAAGGCGCTCCACTGCCCGCGCTCGCCGTAGACCCAGGGGCGCAGGTCGAGACCGATACCGTTCACGTCGCCACCATCGCGGGTACCGAGGTCGCGGTCGTCTTCCGATTGGGCGGTGATCTTCACGTCCAGCCCGAAGTTCTTGCCGTCGGGTTCGGCAGCGTGGGCGATGCTTGCGGCCAGCAGCGACAGGCCGAGGCCTGCCTTGATCCAGGGGGTCTTGTTCATGTGCGTTTCATCTCTCTCGTTCCGCGAGCCCCGCTTTTCGCGCTGGAGCTGCGGATGGGAATTCAAAGGCTGCTCATCTGGGTGCCTGGAACCGCGGCGCCGCGGGCTGCGCGTTCTTCACGCAGCAGTTGCTCGGCGCGCGCGCGGTCGGCCGGTGGCAGTTGCTGCGCCACCTGCTGTGCCAGTTCCTGGGCCTGCGGCGTGTTCTTGGGCAGGGCCAGCTGGCTGAAGACGTAGGCATTGACCAGGTTGCGCTGGACGCCCTTGCCCTGGACGTACATCTGGCCGAGGGCGAAGTCGGCGTTGATCTGGCCGTTGCGGGCGGCACTCAGCAGCCGCTCGAGGGCCTTCTGCGGATCGATTTCTCCCAGGTAGCCGCGCAGGTAGATCTGCCCCAGCAGGTAATTGGCGCGGGGTTCGCTCGGCGCGGCGTTCAGCAGGTGCTCCTCGGCCTTCTTCGGGTCCAGCGGCACCAGCTTGCCTTCGTAGTAGAGGCGTCCCAGCAGCAGTTCGGCCTGGGGGAGGGACGCGGCGCGGCCTTTCTCCAGATAACCCAGCAGCTGTTCGGTATCGCCCTGGCCCGGGTAGTCGTAGAGCAGCTTGGCCAGGCTGACCCAGGCGGCGGGGTAGGTGGGCGCCACGGCTTCCAGGAGCTCCTTGGCCTTGCCGTCGTCCGGCTTGCCAAGGTCGGCGTCGGCCAGCACGTTGGCCACCGAGTCCACGCGCTGGGCCGGAATGCGCCCGGTGCGGTAGCCGGCCATCATCTGCTCCAGCAGCTTCTGCTGGGCATCGGCGTTGCCCTGCTTCTGGTAGACGGTGGCCAGTTCGACGTAGCAGACATCGGCCTGGGCCAGGTTGCGGGTGCAGATCTGTTCGATCTCGCCCAGGTGCTGATCGTAGGTGCCCTGGGTGCGATAGAAGAGGATCTGCGCCAGCTCGGCCTGGGTGTGGCCCTCGGCACGCCACTTGGCGATGCGCGCCGGCACGTTCACCTCGGGGAAGTCCTGCGGGTACTGCAGGTAGAGCATCACCAGCGGCAGCAGGCTGCTTTCTTCTCCGGCGGCGAAGGACTCTTCCAGCAGCTGCGCGGTCTCGCGGCGCTCGGCCGGGCTCAGCTCGGCCTTGCGTGCCAGCAGCTTGCCCAGGCGCGCCTTGGCGCGGGGCGACTGGTCCATGGCCTGGCGATAGGTCTGCTCGGCCTTGGCGAGCTGTTCAGGGTCGCCGCTGGCCACCTGCAGGTCGGCCAGGCCGACAGCAGCGTCGGCATAGCCGAGATCGGCCAACTGGCGGAAGTTCTGCTCGGCGGTGGCGTTGTCACCGCTCTTCAGGGCTTCGCGGGCGAGGCGCTCGTCGGGCAGGCCGGCGCAGCCGGCCAGGGCGACGGCGGCGGCCAGCAGCAGAACGGGAGTAGCGTGATGGGCCATGGCGGTGCCCTCCTCAGAAACCTGTCGCCAGGGCGCGATCGATCAGCCAGTCGAGGGACGGGCCGCGATCGACGCTGACTTCCACCGGCTGGCCGGCGAGGGTGCTGGGCAGCGGCTCGTCGGGCTGGATGGTGGCGCGGATGTCAGCGGACATGCTGCCGTCGTGCAGGTTGCTGCTGAGGATCTTGCCGTGGCGTACCTGGTCCTCGCCGGCCACCTGGAAGGTGACGCGGGCGCCGGGCCTGGCCTGGGCGATGTTGCGGAACGGGAAGCGCGCCTGGACGGTGGCCTGGGTGTCCTGGGGGACCAGTTCGAAGATCACGTCGCCCTTGCTGGCGAACTGGCCGTCGGCCACGAGCTGGCGGGCGATCTTGCAGTTGCAGGGGCTGGTGAGGGTGCCCTTCATCTGCTTGCCGAAGAGTTCTTCGACGTTCTTCGGGGTGAGCTGGTCGTCGGTCAGGTGGCCCTTGAGCATCTCCAGCATGGTGGCGCTGAAGGAAGCGATGGGGGCGCCTTTCTCCACGCTGGCATCGGCGCTCACCAGACTCTGCACGGTGCCTTCACGGGGCATGGTGACCTGCATGGACGGCACCGCCACCATGGCCGAATCGGCATGGGTGACGAAGTACAGGCCGTACAGCGAATTGAGGATGTAGCCGAAGGCACCGACCCCGACGACGAAGATGCCGGCACTGAGGCCGACCGCCTTCAGGCGCGCCAGCGGACCCATGCCGCCGCCCGCGCCGCCCTTGCGCGGCTTGGTGAAGTTCTCGCGCTGCAGGGTGTTGAGCAGGTCGCCGGCGCTGACCAGTTCGCCGGAAAGATGGGCACTGATCAGGTAGCGCAGGGTGGCGATATCGCGCGGCTGCAGGTTGTGGAAGACGCAGCCGACGCGCTCGTTGCGCGCATCCACGGCACGCACCTGGAACTCGATGTCCAGGCCGAGGCTGAGGCCGTCGATCTGGAACATCAGGCGGCCCTTGTGGTGGTCTCCGATGGTGGAGCCGGAGCGCCCGCCGGTGAAGGCGAAGCCGCCGGCGGAGACGTCCAGCAGCGACGCTTCGAAGCGTTCGCCGCGAGCGATATAGCGGACTTTGCCGGGGATCTTCACCCGCGCGTGCTGGCGCTGGGCTTCGGATTCATGCACCACATTGAGATTGACGGCTGTATTCATGGCTTCGATTCCTGTCAGGTTCCTTGTGCTCACACGATCGCCAGCAGCGTGGCGATGAATACGCTTGTTGCGGAGAAGGTCATGGCGCGTGAGGACCAGGTGTTGAACCAGCGCGAGAAGCTGGCGAGGTCACGGTTGAGCTTGGTGTTCTGGCGGGTCCAGGACTGCTGGTCGAGGCGGAAGAAGACGTAGATCTTCACCAGGGCCCCGACGATCTGGTTGTAATAGAGGATCAGCGGGTAGGCCGGCCCGATCCGGTGCCCGGTTATGCTGAGCAGCAGGGTCAGGACGAAGCGGGTGAGGCCGATCCACAGCAGGTACACCAGCAGGTAGGCGATGCTGTACTTCAGGCTGGCGATGATGGCCACGGCCAGGCCCAGCAGGCAGGTCCACATCGACGCGCGCTGGTCGGCGAGCACCACGGTGGTGAACCAGCCGAGGCGGCGCGGGCCCAGTGCCAGGGCACGGGAGTTCTGCCGCAGGTTGTTGCCGTACCAGCGGAACATCAGCTTGCGGCTGGCCTTGATGAAGCTCTTCTCCGGCGGGTGCTCGACCGTGTTGATCGCCGCATCCGGCACGTAGAAGGTGTCGTAACCCAGGCGCATCAGGCTGTACCAGCTGGACTTGTCGTCACCGGTGAGGAACTGGAAACGCCCCAGGCGCCAGTGGTCCAGGTGATCGCTTTCCACGTCGGCGATGAAGTCCGGATCGGTCACCACGCTGGCACGGAACACCGACATCCGCCCGGTCATGGTCAGCACGCGCTTGGACAGCGCCATGGAGCACATGTTGAGGTGGCGCTGGGCGAAGCGCAGCTTGTGCCACTCGCTCATGATGTAGCTGCCGCGCACCTCGCAGAACTCGTTGGTGGTCAGGCCGCCGACATTCGGGAAGAGCTTGAACCAGGGCACGGTCTTCCTCACCACGCCTTCAGCCAGCACGGTGTCGCCGTCGATCACAGCCACCACCGCATTGGCGTCCGGCAGTTGCCGGGAGATGGCGCGGAAGCCATAGGCCAGGCCATCGCGCTTGCCGGTTCCGGGAATGCGCACGAAGTCCAGCTTGACCCGCGGCGGCGGTGCCAGCTTGGTCCAGAGGTTCTTCACCAGCAGCTCATCGGACAGCTCGACGATGGAGCAGACCACGGTGGTCGGGTAGCCGCAGTCGATGGCTTCCTGGATCACCGAGCGGTAGACCATGGCGGTGGTCAGGGCCTCGATGCGGAAGCTCGTCACCATGAGGAACACATGGGACGGGTCCGCCGCGTTGCCGAGCTTGGCCAGGCGCCGCTTGTACCAGGGGTAGACGAAGTAGAGGAACAGCGTGCCGCGCGCGAAGTGCAGGGCGCCCATGGAGTAGCGCCAGATGCCCACGGCCCCGATCAGCAGCAGGAAATGCTTGGAATCGGGATCGAAGACGGACTTGGGCAGTGCCAGTGCCAGCAGCATCAGCGCGATGAGGTAGAACAGCCAGCCCGAGGCTTCGAGCAGGCCACCTTTGATTTTTTCCATTGGGATGATCGTCCTGTACTGGTCGTTCTGGGCCTGCCTCCTCCCGCAACGGGAGGAGGCAGGGCGCTTACCAGCAGATACCCTCGGCATTGCCTTGGGTGCCCTTGGGCATGAAGCCCACCAGGTCGATTACCTGCTTGCCGGCGGGAGCCTGTTGCGCCAGCGGGGCGAACAGCTCGTCGCGGTTGCCCAGGACGATGATGTCGGCCTTGTCCACCACGGCGTCGAAGTTGCTGTTGAGCAGCGAGGACACGTGGGGGATCTTCGACTCGATGTAGTCCTTGTTGGCGCCGTAGACACGGGCGTACTCGACGTTGCGGTCGTAGATGCTGAGGTCGTAACCCTTGCCGATCAGCATCTCGGCCAGCTCCACCAGCGGGCTTTCGCGCAGGTCGTCGGTACCGGCCTTGAACGACAGCCCGAGCAGGGCGACGCGGCGCTTGTCATGGCCGGCGATGATGTCGAAGGCCTTCTGCACCTGGCCGGCGTTGCTGCGCATCAGTGAGCCGATCAGCGGGGAGTCCACGTCCAGGGAGGTGGCGCGGTAGTTCAGCGCGCGCACGTCCTTGGGCAGGCAGGAGCCGCCGAAGGCGAAGCCCGGGCGCATGTAGTACTTGGACAGATTGAGCTTGTGGTCCTGGCAGACCACGTCCATCACTTCACGACCATCGACGCCGACGGCCTTGGCGATGTTGCCGATCTCGTTGGCGAAGGTGACCTTGGCCGCGTGCCAGACGTTGCAGGTGTACTTGATCATCTCGGCCACTTCGATGTCCTTGCGGATGATCGGGGCGTCGAGTTCGCGGTACAGGGTTTCCAGAACGTCGCCGGCGGCCTTGTCCAGTTCGCCGATAACGGTCATGGGCGGGTAGTCGTAGTCCTTGATCGCGGTGCTCTCGCGCAGGAACTCGGGGTTCACGGCGACGCCGAAGTCCACGCCGGCCTTCTTGCCCGAGCAGTCTTCGATGATCGGGATCACCACGTTCTTCACGGTGCCCGGCAGCACGGTGCTGCGTACGACCACGGTGTGGCGTTCGGCCTTGTCGCGCAGGGCGAAGCCGATTTCGCGGCAGACGCCTTCGATGTAATCCAGCGACAGGTCGCCGTTCTTCTTGCTCGGGGTGCCGACGCAGATGAAGGACACCTGGGTATCGCGAACGGCACCGGCGACATCGGTCGTACCGCGCAGGCGGCCCGTCTTCACGCCCTGTTGCAGAAGTTCTTCAAGGCCCGGCTCGACAATTGGCGATTTGCCACTGTTGATCAGGTCTATTTTGGTCTGAGAGACATCGACACCGATAACTTCATGACCACGAGCAGAGAGGCAGCCGGCGCACACTGCACCAACATAGCCCAAACCAAAGATGCTGATTCGCATCGTATTCACCTCGTCCTTTCAGCACGCTGTTTAATATGTGACGTAAGTGTCACTTCCGTTTGCACCGTTATGTCGCAAATGCAACTTTGCAGTGCACAGGCATGATTAATACCGGACGCCAAATTTAGGGCGCCTGAACTGGGTATGTGGTATTGCTTACCCGGGTAGAGTCCTGAGCTGATCACCGCGAAGGCTCTGGCTCGTTGGTTTTGTCCAGTAGGTCGAGTTTGTTGCGCTTCTCCTTAATAAACTTCTTTGGTTTTCACCAGATAAAAACTATCCCTCGGCTTTACGCCGATAGTTATCCAGGCAGTTTTAATTCACACAGAAATATCGTGTGAGGAATTTAGGTGTCGGGGGTATGAGTATCTGCGTTTTCGGATAGTTCCTACCGTTCGTCCCCGGTTTGCTTTATTGCGGAATCGTGACTGCGCATGATTCCGTCCTGACGGAATGCTCAGAGTTTTGCGGTTCTAAAAAAGTTCCTGATAGTGCAAATTGCATTTTTTTCATGATTGCATTTTGCAAGTTGGCCACTACTCGAAGTTAAGTTGGCCAGTATCTGAAACTCAGTTTTGAAGGCCAAATGATCTTGAAGTGATATTGGATTCCGGATTTGAAGGCCGGATATGCGGAACATATGTGCCAGGTTGGGCCGGTGATCGCTGCTGGCGGGAGGAGAGTCATTTGTCGATTGCTGATGGGGCGGTGAATCGACAGGTGGGCACCGGGAATTGTCGTGTGTTCCAGGTGTCGTGGGTTGGTATGGGTGGCAGACCACGCATGCGCCCCCCAAAAAACGAAAACCCCGCCGTTCGGCGGGGTTTTCTCATTTCACTCCTGCGGTTCGTCGCGCAGGAATACCAGACTGTCCGGTTTGGAGTGCTCCACCGAGTAGCGGTAGCCCTGGTAGTTGAAGTCCTTGAGGCCTTGCGGGTCCTGCAGGCGCTCCTTGATCACGTAGCGGGCCATCAGGCCGCGGGCCTTCTTGGCGTAGAAGCTGATGATCTTGTACTGGCCGTTCTTCAGGTCCTTGAACTCGGTGTCGATGATGCGGGCGTTCAGCGCCTTGCGCTTCACCGAGCTGAAGTATTCGTTGGAGGCCAGGTTGAGCAGGATGTCGTCGCCCTGGGCCGCCAGGGCGTCGTTCAGCCAGCCGCTGATGCGATCACCCCAGAAGGCGTAGAGGTCCTTGCCACGGGCGTTGGCCAGCTTGGTGCCCATTTCCAGGCGGTAGGGCTGCATGAGGTCCAGCGGGCGCAGCAGGCCATAGAGGCCGGAGAGCATGCGCAGGTGCTGCTGGGCGAAGTCGAAGTCGGCTTCGCTGAAGTCTTCGGCGTTGAGGCCGGTGTAGACGTCACCCTTGAAGGCCAGCAGGGCCTGCTTGGCGTTGTCGGGGGTGAAATCCGGGTGCCAGCTGCCGTAGCGCGCGGCGTTCAGGCCGGCGAGCTTGTCGGACAGGTGCATCAGCTCGGCGATCTGCGCGGGGCTGAGGTCACGCAGTTGCTGGATCAGTTCCTGGGCATGGTCGAGGAACTCCGGCTGGGTGAAGCGCGAAGTGGCCGGCGGGGTCTCGTAGTCCAGGGTCTTGGCAGGGGAAATCACCAACAGCATCGAATCGTCTCCTTCGGGAACGGGGCGATTCTAGGGATTTGTGTTGGTTGGCTCCACCTATCCCGCCGATAGGCAGGCTGGATTCAGGAACGGGATGACCGCCCAGGGTGGAAAAATCGGGGAATTTCGGGGGAGGGGACTTTCGACTTTAACGGGCAACCCCCTACGCGCCAAGGGGTTTTTGTCGCACTGTGAAAAAAGACTCGTACAGGCAAAAAAGTTCTTTTTTCTGTCATCCCGAATGGAGTAAAAAAAATACAGACCGCCGAACCCTGCAGACAGGTGGCGGCCATAGGCCCTCACCTTGTTGGCTCCATCCTCTACCCGGCATGACCCGGAGCGGGGAGGTCGGCGGTCCCCCGCGGCGGAGCGCCTGTCTGGCATTCCGTCGCCTGGCCCTATAAGAAGGTGACCGAGTATGGATGACCACGGACGCTCCCGCCCTACCGCTCCAACCTTGTACGCGCTCGACACCAACGTCCTGATCCACGATCCCAACGCCTTGTTCAACTTCCAGGAACACCACGTGGCCATTCCGATGACCGTGCTGGAGGAACTGGACAAGCTCAAGACCGGCAAACAGGGCGTTGCCGCTGAATGCAGGCAGGCCATCCGTAACATCGACAAGATCCTCAGTGGTGCCACCCCCGAGGAAGTGGAGCACGGTGTACCCATCCAGCGAGAGAAGAGCGGCCCTTGCGGCTTTCTCTCGATTCTCATGAGCAAGCGCGCAGCTCCGATCACCTGGCTGCCCGAAGACCTCAACGACAACAAGATCATCAACCAGCTGGTGGAACTGAAGAGCCGCAAGCCGGGGATGGCCGTGGTGCTGGTGACCAAGGACATCAACATGCGCCTGAAGGCGCGAGCCTGCGGGATCGACTCGGAGGACTACCACACCGACCAATTGGTGGACGACGTCTCCCTGCTGTCCCGTGGCTACCACGATATGCCGGGTTCATTCTGGGACCGCGTGAGCACGGTGGAGACGCGCCAGGACCATGGTCGCACCTGGCACCGGGTACAGCTCACCGACAACCTTCCTGCCGTGCACGTCAACGAGTTCATCGTCGACGAGCAGGGTTTCGTCGGCTGGATCAAGGGCATCAAGGCCGATGAGCTGCTGATCCTCGACCTGCATCAGGAACCGCTGCTGCACCAGGAAGCCTGGGGCCTGCGTCCGCGGGACGTTTACCAGGCGCTGGCGCTCTACGCGCTGCTGGATCCGGATATCCACCTGGTCAACCTCAGTGGCGCGGCGGGTTCGGGCAAGACCATCCTGGCGCTGGCCGCGGCCATCGAGCAGACCATGGTCAGCAAGCGCTACCGCCGTATCATCGCCACCCGCAGCGTGCAGGGGCTGGACCAGGAGATCGGTTTCCTGCCCGGTACCGAGGCGGAGAAGATGGAACCCTGGCTGGGGGCGATCACCGACAACCTGGAAGCCCTGCACATGGATGACGAGAACACCCATGGAAGCGTCGACTACATCCTCAGCAAGGTGCCGCTGCAGTTCAAATCCCTGAACTACATCCGCGGCCGCAGCTTCCAGCAGAGCCTGATCATCATCGACGAATGCCAGAACCTGACGCCGCACCAGATGAAAACCATCATCACCCGCGCCGGTACTGGCTCCAAGGTGATCTGCCTGGGCAACCTGGCGCAGATCGACACTCCCTACCTTTCCGCGCCGAGTTCCGGCCTGACCTACCTGACCGAACGCTTCAAGGACTTCCCCCACGGCGTGCACATCACCCTTCAGGGCGTGCCGCGTTCCGTGCTGGCCGAGTTCGCCGAAGCCCATATGTGACCTCAGTATCCCGCCGGGCGGCAGCTGCCGCCCGGTGCGGGTTTCTGTATACAATCTGTCTCCTGTCCAAGGAGACGTGCAGTGCTTACCCATCTCGATTCCCAAGGCCGCGCCAACATGGTCGACGTCACCGACAAGGCGGTGACCTCCCGTGAAGCGACGGCTGAAGCCCGTGTGCGCATGCGCCCGGAAACCCTCGCCATGATCCAGGCCGGCGGCCACCCCAAGGGCGATGTGTTCGCCGTGGCGCGCATCGCCGGCATCCAGGCGGCGAAGAAGACCTCCGATCTCATTCCCCTGTGTCACCCGCTGATGCTCACCAGCGTCAAGGTAGAGCTGGAGGCGGAAGGGGATGACTGCGTGCGCATCGTCGCCCGCTGCAAGCTGGCCGGGCAGACCGGCGTGGAGATGGAGGCGCTGACCGCCGCCAGCGTCGCCGCCCTGACCCTCTACGACATGTGCAAGGCGGTGGATCGCGGCATGACCATCGAAAACGTACGCCTGCTGGAAAAGCTGGGCGGCAAGAGCGGCCACTACCAGGCCGGGGAGTAATGATGATTCGCGTGCAGTATTTCGCCCGTTACCGTGAAGCGCTCGGCATTGAAGGCGAGCAGCTCAGCTGGGACTCGGCGTTCGCGAAACTGGATGACCTGCGCCAGCACCTGCTGGCCCGTGGCGGCGTGTGGGAAGTGCTCGCCGAACAGAACCTGATGTGCGCCCGCAACCAGGAGCTGTGCAGCCTGGACGAGGCCCTCGCCGATGGCGACGAAGTCGCCTTCTTCCCCACGGTCACAGGAGGCTGAGATGGCCATTCGCGTGCAGGAAGGCGCTTTCGATCCCGGTGTTGAACTCAACGCGCTGCACGCGGCCAACGTCGGCATTGGCGCCGTGGTCGGGTTCGTTGGCTACGTGCGCGACTTCAATGACGGCCAGGAAGTGGCGGGGATGTTCCTCGAACATTACCCGGGCATGACCGAGAAGGCCCTGGAGAAGATCGGGGCAGAGGCACGGGAACGCTGGCCGCTGCTCAACGTGGAGATACTCCACCGCGTTGGCCGCCTGGAACCGGGCGAGCCCATCGTCTTCGTCGGCACCGCCAGTGCCCATCGCCAGGCAGCGTTCGACGCGTGCAACTTCATCATGGACTTCCTCAAGACCCGCGCGCCCTTCTGGAAGAAGGAAGACACTGCCGAAGGCCCACGCTGGGTGGAAGGGCGGTGCAGCGACAAGGCCGCCGCCGAGCGTTGGGAATAATCCGAGTGCGGATTGCTTTTCCTGTGGGGGTGAATTCATTTGCCCCCCAAAAGATTCCGAACAAGCCTGGCCATTGCCGGGCTTTTTCATGGGTAATTGACGATCTGTACATTTGAGTCCAGTATGGACTCATAAGTACAAGTTAGCGGCATCCATGATGATCCTCAGCCAGCTACCCACCTCATTCCCATCCCGGCCGTCCATGGCCGTGTCTTCTTCTGCCTCGCAAACCCATTCCGAACCTGCTCGTCCTATCCTGTGGCGGGCATCCATCCGTACTGCGGGAGTCGCACCATGAAGAAACTCGTTCTGCTGGGCAGCCTTGCCCTGAGCCTGCTTGCCTCCAGCGTTTTCGCCGCTGACAAGCCCCTGCGCATTGGCATCGAGGCCGCCTATCCGCCCTTCGCCTTCAAGACGCCGGACGGCCAGATCTCTGGCTTCGACTACGACATCGGCAATGCCATGTGCGAAGAGATGAAAGTGAAGTGCCAGTGGATCGAGCAGGAATTCGATGGCCTGATTCCTTCCCTGAAGGTGAAGAAGGTGGACGCCGTGCTGTCGTCCATGACCATCACCGATGAGCGCAAGAAGTCCGTCGACTTCACCGGCAAGTACTACTACAGCCCGGCGCGTCTGGTGATGAAGAAGGGCAGTGTGGTCGACCCCGAGTTCAAGAGCCTGGTGGGCAAGACCATCGGCACCCAGCGCTCAACCACCACTGACCGCTTCGCTGCCGAGGTACTGGAGCCCAAGGGTGTGAAGGTGGTGCGTTACAGCACCCAGAACGAGATCTACCTGGACGTCTTGTCCGGCCGACTGGATGGCGTGCTGGCCGACGTCTTCCCGCTCAACGAAGGCTTCCTCAAGACCGAGAACGGCAAGGGCTACGAGTTCGTCGGTCCGGTGCTGAACGATCCGAAGTACTTCGGCGAGGGTGCCGGTATCGCCGTGCGCAAGGGCGATAACGAGCTGCGCGAGAAGTTCAACAACGCCATCAAGACCCTGCGCGAGAACGGCAAGTACCAGGCGATCCAGGCCAAGTACTTCGACTTCGATATCTACGGCGAGTGATCGATCTGCCGCTGGGAAGAAGCCGCGCGAATGCGCGGCTTCTTCGTTCTGGTGTGCGGCTGATGCTTTCGTACTGGTGGCGCGGGGGGAAATGCTGGGGTTCGCTTCCCTCTGCGCCAGCCTGCGAAAGGGCGTTCGAAGGCGCGTTCTTGTTCATCACGTAGGATGGATGGAGCGCAGCGATACCCATCGATTGCCAGTGCAGGTCGATGGAAGCCACGAATGAAAAAGGGAGCCCGAAGGCTCCCTTTCTCGTTGCGGCGAACGGCTGTCAGTGCAGGATCTGCCCGAGGAACAGCTTGGTCCGCTCGTTCTGCGGGTTGTCGAAGAAGGCGTTGGGCTCGTTCTGTTCCACGATCTCGCCCTTGTCCATGAAGATCACCCGGTTGGCCACGGTGCGGGCGAAGCCCATCTCGTGGGTCACGCAGAGCATGGTCATGCCGTCGTGGGCCAGGCCGATCATGGTGTCGAGCACTTCCTTCACCATTTCCGGGTCAAGCGCCGAGGTGGGTTCGTCGAAGAGCATGATCTTCGGCTTCATGCACAGGGCGCGGGCGATGGCCACGCGCTGCTGCTGGCCGCCGGAGAGCTGGCCCGGGAACTTGTTCGCCTGCTCCGGAATGCGCACGCGCTCCAGGTAGTGCATGGCGATTTCCTCGGCCTGGCGCTTGGGCATCTTGCGTACCCACATCGGCGCCAGGGTGCAGTTCTGCAGCACGGTGAGGTGCGGGAACAGGTTGAAGTGCTGGAACACCATGCCCACTTCGCTGCGGATCGCCTCGATGTGCTTGAGGTCGCTGGTCAGCTCGGTGCCGTCGACAATGATGCGGCCTTGCTGGTGCTCTTCCAGGCGATTGATGCAGCGGATGGTGGTGGACTTGCCGGAACCGGACGGACCGCAGAGGACGATGCGCTCGCCCTGCTGCACGTCGAGGTTGATGTCCTTCAGCACGTGGAACTGGCCATACCACTTGTTCACGCCCTGCAGGCGGATGATCGGCTCGCCGGCTACTTTCTTGCTTGCTTCAGTCATGGGATGACTCCTAACGCTTGTGGCTGGTGTCCAGCTTGCGCTCCAGGCTCATGGAGTAGCGGGACATGCCGAAACAGAAGATCCAGAACACCAGGGCGGCGAAGACGTAGCCTTCGGTAGCCATGCCCAGCCAGGCCGGGTCGGTGGTGGCTTGCTTGATGCTGTTGAGCAGGTCGAACAGGCCGATGATGATCACCAGGCTGGTGTCCTTGAACAGCGCGATGAAAGTGTTGACGATGCCGGGGATCACCAGCTTCAGGGCTTGCGGCAGGATCACCAGGCCCATCATTCGCCAGTACCCCAGGCCCATCGCCGCAGCGGCTTCGTACTGGCCCTTGGGGATGGCCTGCAGGCCGCCACGCACCACTTCGGCGATATAGGCCGACTGGAACATGATCACGCCGATCAGCGCCCGCAGCAGCTTGTCGAAGGACAGGCCTTCAGGCAGGAACAGCGGCAGCATCACCGATGACATGAACAGCACGGTGATCAGCGGAACACCACGCCAGAACTCGATGAAGGTCACGCAGATGACCTTGATCGCCGGCATGTTCGAACGCCGTCCCAGGGCCAGCAGGATGCCCAGCGGCAGCGCGCCGACGATACCCACCGAGGCAATCACCAGGGTCAGCATCAGGCCGCCCCATTGGCTGCTGGACACGGTGCTCATGCCAAGGAAGCCGCCGTGCAGCAGCCAGTAGGCCAGGATCGGGTAGATCACCAGGAAGCTCAGGCCGTACACCGCCTTGTGCGAAAAGCGCGGGATGAACAGCGGCGCAGCGCCGATGATGGCGATCCATACTGCCAGGTCCACTCGCCAGCGCAGGGCTTCGGGGTAGAAACCGTACATGAACTGCGAGAAGCGCATCTTGATGAAGACCCAGCAGGCGCCTTCGCTGGTGCAGTCGGCGCGGGTGCTGCCGTTCCAGTCGGCCTGCAGGAAGGCCCACTTGATCAGCGGCGGCAGGACCAGCCACACCAGGTAGATGGCGAACAGGGTCAGCAGGGTGTTGAACCAGTTCGAGAAGAGGTTGGCGCGCAGCCAGCCCAGTACACCGACGCTCAACCGGGGTGGCGGCTGGTCGGGCTTGAATACGTGTGTCGTCATGGTTCGCCCCTTACCGCTCGACTAGCGCAATGCGCTTGTTGTACCAGTTCATCAGCAGGGAAATGCTGATGCTGATGGCCAGGTAGACGCTCATGGTGATGGTGACCACCTCGATCGCCTGGCCGGTCTGGTTCAGCACCGTACCGGCGAACAGCGAGACCATGTCCGGGTAGCCGATGCCGGCCGCCAGGGACGAGTTCTTGGTCAGGTTCAGGTACTGGCTGGTGAGCGGCGGGATGATCACACGCAGGGCCTGCGGGATGATCACCAGGCGCAGGGTCTTGGCGGCGGGCAGGCCGAGCGAGCGTGCGGCTTCGGTCTGGCCATGGCTGACCGCCTGGATGCCGGAACGCACGTTCTCGGCGATGAACGCCGCGGTGTACACGGTCAGCGCCAGGGTCAGGGCGATCAGTTCCGGAATCACCACCCAGCCGCCGCGGAAGTTGAAGCCTTGCAGCTCCGGAATGCTCCACTCGAAAGGCCGGCCGAAGACCAGCGCGACCAGGCCGGGAATCACCACCAGCAGCGCGATCGAGGTGATCAGTACCGGGAAGCGCTGGCCGGTGGCCTCACGCTTGACCTTGGCCCAGCGGGCGACGGCGATGATCGCCAGCAGCACCAGTACCAGACTGACCAGGAAGGGCGTGAAGCCGTCGGCAATGGTCGGCGCCGGCATGTACAGGCCGCGGTTGTTGAGGAAGAAGTGCTCGCCGATGGCCAGGCTCTGGCGCGGCCCCGGCATGGGCAGCATCACCGCGAAGTACCAGAAGAAGATCTGCAGCAGCGGCGGGATGTTGCGGAAGGTCTCGATGTAGACAGTCGCCAGCTTGCGGATCAGCCAGTTCGGCGACAGCCGTGCCACGCCCAGGAGGAAACCGAGGATGGTGGCGAAGAAGATGCCGATGCCCGAGACCAGCAGCGTGTTGAGCAGACCGATGACGAAAACGCGGCCGTAGCTGTTGCTTTCGTTGTAATCGATCAGGTGTTGGGAAATCCCGAAGCCGGCGCTCTGTTCAAGGAAATCGAAGCCGGACAGGATGCCGCGCTGTTGCAGGTTGTGCTGGGTGTTCTGGAACAGGTACCAGCCCAGTGCCACGACCGCGATGACGGCGATTATCTGGAATAGCCACGCACGTGCCTTGGGATCGGTCCAGACCGAACCTTTCGGGGCACGCGGGGCGTTGGCAGGTTTTTGCATGACAGCCCTCTGGGAACCGCTGGCCGGCCGGATGGGGGACGGCGGCCAGGGTTCGCGTTGAAACGGAACTCGAACCCGGCGGCCACTTCATGCGGCCGCCGGGCGACGGTCAGCGCACCGGCGGTGCGTATTGCAGACCGCCCTTGTTCCACAGGGCGTTGAGACCGCGCTCGATCTTCAGCTCGCTACCGGCACCGATGTTGCGATCGAAGATTTCACCGTAGTTGCCGACTTGCTTGACGATTTGCACCGCCCAGTCCTTCGGCAGCTTCAGGTCCTTGCCGAACTCGCCTTCAGTGCCCAGCAGACGAGCAATGTCGGGGTTCTTGGTGGTCTTGGCCTGTTCTTCGACGTTCTTCGAGGTCAGACCCAGTTCTTCTGCGTTGAGCATGGCGAACAGGGACCAGCGCACGATGTCGAACCACTCCTCGTCACCCTGGCGCACGGCTGGGCCGAGGGGCTCCTTGGAAATCACTTCCGGCAGCACCACGTACTCGTCCGGAGCGGCCAGCTTGATGCGCTGTGCATAGAGCTGGGACTGGTCGGAGGTCAGCACGTCGCAACGACCGGACTCCAGCGACTTGGCGCTCTCGTCGGAGGTGTCGTAGGTGATGGGGGTGTACTTCAGGTTGTTGGCGCGGAAGTAGTCGGACAGGTTCAGCTCGGTGGTGGTGCCGGCCTGGATGCACACGGTGGCGCCATCGAGTTCCTTGGCGCTGGATACGCCGAGCTTCTTGTTCACCAGGAAGCCCTGGCCGTCGTAGTAGGTCACGCCGGTGAAGTTCAGGCCCATGGCAGCATCACGGGAGCTGGTCCAGGTGCTGTTGCGCGAAAGGACGTCGACTTCGCCGGACTGCAGCGCGGTGAAACGTTCCTTGGCGGTCAGGGGGCTGAATTTGACCTTGCTGGCGTCGCCGAACACGGCGGCGGCAACTGCGCGGCAGACGTCAACGTCGATGCCCTTGTAGTTGCCCTTGCCGTCGGCATAGGAGAAGCCCGGGAGGCCGTCACTGATGCCGCATTGCACGAAGCCTTTCTTCTTCACCGCGTCCAGGGTGGCGCCCGCCTGCGCGAAACCGCTGACACCGAGAACGGTTGCCGCGGTCAGCACGGCCAGGGTGGATTTCACCATCTTCATTAAAACCTCCAGTTGCTTTTATTGGTGTTGGAGTCTCGATCCCACCGCCGTACCCTCGTGAGGCAGGTTCAACCCTTTATGCACTGGAAAGGGTCAACCGGGGTGTCGGACCTAAGGAAGGAGTCTAGTTGGCGCTGCTCCGCTCGCCACCAGACCTTTCCCTGCCCATTGGTCAAATGGGCTGGAGACGGATTTGCGCCCGCCCTCGCATCAGAAATGATGCCAGGTGACCGCCTGCAAGGCCTCGGCCGGAGCCGCTGCCCAACCCGTTGCACACCGGGCAAGTGTTACCGTGCCACGGCTGTGTTTCAGTGAGTTGCTGGTTAGCAAAGGCCGTACCAGCAAGACGCCAGTAGGCCTATTCGGATAGGTCAATAGGTAAAGTTTTAGCCTTGCGACATCTTTTTCAGTTATCAAACCACCCCTTCTGATGTCATTGCCCCATAACTGTGCAGATGCACCACAACGGAGCCACACATGAGCGACACACTGATCCTGGAGCCCACACATCGCGCCGACGCCTGCGTCATCTGGCTCCACGGCCTGGGCGCGGACCGTTACGACTTCCTGCCGGTGGCCGAGGCGCTGCAGGAAGTGCTGGGTACCACGCGCTTCGTGCTGCCCCAGGCGCCGACCCGCGCGGTGACCATCAATGGCGGCTGGGCCATGCCGTCCTGGTACGACATTCTCGCCATGCGCCCTGAGCGCGCGATCAACGAGGCGCAGCTGGAGGAATCGGCCGAGCAGGTCATGGCGCTGGTGCAGGCGCAGATCGATGGCGGCATCGAGCCCCGCCGCATCATTCTCGCCGGCTTCTCCCAGGGTGGCGCCGTGGTGCTGCACACCGCCTTCCTGCGCTGGGAGGGCGAGCTGGGTGGCGTGCTGGCGCTGTCCACCTACGCGCCCACCTTCGCTGACGAAATGAAACTGTCGGATACAAAACGACAACTGCCGGTCCTTTGCTTGCATGGCACCTTCGACGATGTGGTGCTGCCTGCGATGGGCCGCTCCGCCCACGACCGCCTGGCGGCTGCCGGGGTCCCTGTGGAGTGGCGCGACTATCCGATGGCCCATGAGGTATTGCCGCAGCAGATCCGTGACATCGGCACCTGGCTGGTGGAGCGCCTGCACAACTGACCCCACAACCCGACAGAACAAGAAACGACCATGGCCCAGACCTCCGCTCCGCCCATCGCCAACCTGCGCGACATCGAAGAACTCGAACGCCTTTCGCTGGAAGAACGCGGCATGCCGGACAGCACCTATGAGCTGATCCGCCAGAGCGCCGAGCGCCATCCGCACAAGCGCGCCCTGACCTTCCTGCTCCAGGGCGATGCCGAAGAGGCGCCGTTCGAGCTGACCTATGCACAGCTGCTGGCGCGGGTCACCCAGGCCGCCAACGCCTTCCACCACTTGGGGGTGCGGCCGGGCCAGGCGGTGTCTTTCCTGTTGCCGAACCTGCCCCATACCCATTTCACCATCTGGGGTGGGGAAGCCGCCGGCGTGGTGAATGCCATCAACCCGTTGCTGGAGCCCGAGCACATCGCCGAGCTGGTCCATGCGGCCGACTCCAGGGTGCTGGTGACCCTGGCAGCGTTCCCCGGCACCGATCTCTGGGACAAAGTGGCCGGGCTGCGCGAACGGCTGCCGACGCTTTCGGCCATCGTTACCGTCGACCTCGCCAACCTGTTGCCCGAGCCCCAGCGCAGCGCCATCAAGGCGCAGCGTGGCCCGCTGCCGGAAGGCGTGCTGGACTTCGACGAACTGCTCGACCGGTTCCCCGCCGACCACTTGCAGAGTGGCCGGGTGATCGCGCCGGATGACGTCGCCTCCTACTTCCATACCGGCGGCACCACCGGCACGCCCAAGCTGGCGCCCCACAGCCATCGCAATGAAGTGGCCATGGCGATGATCCTCGCCTACGCCATCAACCTGGGGGAGGGCGACAACACCCTCTGCGGCCTGCCGCTGTTCCACGTGAATGGGGTGATGGTCACCGGCCTCGCCCCGATCTTCGCGGGCGCCGAATTCCTCATCGCCACGCCCCAGGGCTATCGCAATACGCAACTGATCCAGAACTTCTGGAAAGTCATCGAGCGTTATCGGGTGAGTTTCTTCAGTGGCGTGCCGACCATCTACGCGAGCCTGTTGCAGGTGCCGAGCGAGGGGCACGACCTGTCCAGCCTGCGTTATGCCCTGTGCGGCGCCGCGCCCATGCCGGTGGAACTGATCCGCCAGTTCGAGGCCAAGACCGGCCTCAAGCTGATCGAAGGCTATGGCCTGACCGAGGCGACCTGCGGCACCTGCGGCAACCCCGCCCACGGCGAGCGCCGGCCCGGCTCCATCGGCATGCGCATGCCCTATTGCCAGGTGAAGATCGCGGTACTGGACGAGCAGGGGCATTACCTGCGCGATGCCGCGCCGAACGAGATCGGCAACCTCTGCGTGCGCGGCGTGACCGTGTTCAAAGGCTACCTGCAGGCCAGCAAGAACAAGGACATCTGGGTCGACGGCGACTGGTTCAACACCGGCGATCTGGGGCGGATGGACGCCGACGGCTACATCTGGCTCACCGGCCGCAGCAAGGACCTGATCATCCGGGGCGGCCACAACATCGACCCGCAGATGATCGAAGACGCCCTGCACCGCCATCCCGCCGTGGCCATGGCCGCCGCCGTCGGCAAGCCGGACGACAAGGTCGGCGAACTGCCGGTGGCTTATGTGCAGCTCAAGCCCGGCGCCAGCGTCAGCGAGGCCGAACTGCTGGCGCACGCCGCCCGGCATGTGCCTGAGCGCGCGGCGGTGCCCAAGGATGTCTGGATCATCGACGCCATTCCGGTCACCGCCGTGGGCAAGACCTTCAAGCCGACGCTGCGTTTCGACGCCACCCGCCGTGCGCTGGAGCAGGTGCTGGGTGCCATTGCGCCGGGCGTGACGGTGGAAGTGGTCAACGACGACCGCCACGGCCAGGTCGCGGAGATCCGCGTGCCGGGGCTGGATGAGTCGCTTCGGGCGAAGCTGGAAGCGCGCATGGCCGGTTATGCGGTGAGATTCCGTCTGCTGGCCTGAGGCCATCTATACTGGATGTCGAAGGCCGCCTCACGGGGCGGCCTTCTGCTCTGTGCAACATCCGCACTTATCGCGCCTGGCCGTCCGCAGCGGCTCCGGGCATTTTTGCGCGCCTGTAAAACTGTTGCGAAATTGTGGCGAATATCAGTAATCGTCGCGTTCCTTACCGTTATCCTGCCGTCTGTCGGCCCAACTTTAGGTGGGCATTGTCAGGCAAAAAGTGTGGGAATACTGTCACACCGGGTTTACAGCTGAGACAAGGATCGTTAGCGGTGTCGTCCGCTTCGACTGCCATCCGAGGCCGTTGCAGCCATGAAGCATGTCCACTGGCAAGAAGACTTGGCTCTGCTGAGCCGACTGCGTCTGTTCCAGAACGTCACCGCGAACTGTCTGGCGCAGTTGCTCAAGGAATTCCGTGCCTGCGATCTGGAGGCAGGGGAGGTGGTGCTGTCGCCGTTCAACCGCAACCAGCACCTCTATCTGGTGGTGAGCGGGCGGCTGAAGGTCTATCTCGGTTCGCTGGATAACAATCCGGTGAGCACCATCGAAGCGGGCGAGTGCGCCGGCGAGATCAGCTTCATCGACAACGACCATCCTTCGGCCTACGTGGTGGCCAGCGAGCCCACTACTGCGCTGCGCCTGCACCGGCAATCTTTGGTCAACCTGTTCCAGCAGTCGCCGCAGTTGATGCAGAACCTGCTGGAAGTGCTTTGCGAGCGGGTGCGCCAGGGCAACCGGATCATTCTCGACACTGAACAGAACGCCAAGATCGACACCCTCACCGGGCTCTTCAATCGCCGTTGGCTGGAGCAGATCTACCAGCGCGAAAGCACCCGCTGCGCCTTCAATGAGCAACCGTTGTCGATGCTCATGCTGGATGTGGACCACTTCAAGGCCTACAACGATCGCCACGGCCATCTGGCTGGCGACTACGCGCTCTGCCTGGTTTCCCATACCCTGCGCAACCAGCTGCGGCCCAAGGACAGCATGGCTCGCTACGGCGGCGAGGAGTTCGTCATCCTGCTGCCGGAAATCAACGGCGATGAGGCACGGAGTATCGGAGAGCGGCTGCGCGTCAGCCTGGAGCAGATCTCCTCCTTCTATTCCCCGTTGGGTGTGCTGCCCGGTGTGACCGTTTCCATCGGCATGGCCGAGATGCAGCAGCCGGACAGCCTGCAGGGCCTGATCGCCCGGGCCGACAACGCGCTCTATCAGGCCAAGCACGATGGGCGCAATCGCCTGAATGGGTAACTGCCCACAGCGAGCTCCGCGCCTCGACAGGTGATGGCCCGGCATTCGGCAACGCGAATGTTCCTTGATTTCCCTCGGCTTCAAACGTCTGTTTGCTAGAGTCCGTTCACAATCAAGACAGCCGGGAAGCTGGACATGCGCAAACTCCTGATCGCTTTGCTACTGCTGGTGGCCGTTGGCCTGGGGATCTTCTTTTACCTGCCGGGGTTCCTCGACCGCGAGATGAACACGGTGGAATCGCCGCCGCCCTATCACGCCTCTGACGAGGCCGAGAGCCTGCACAAGACGCTGTTCGTCGCCGACCTGCATGACGATGCCCTGCTGTGGAACCGCAACCTGCTGGAGCGCCATGACTTCGGCCACAGCGACCTGCCGCGCCTGCTCGAAGGCCATGTCGGCCTGCAGGTGTTCTCCACCGTGACCAAGACCCCGCGCGGCCTCAACTACGAGCGCAATGGTTCCGACACCGACGACATCACCCTGCTGGTCATGGCCCAGCGCTGGCCCCGCGCGACCTGGCACAGCTTGCTGGAACGCGCCCTCTATCAGGGCAGGAAACTCGAAGAAGCCGCTGCCGGCAGCCAGGGCAGGCTGACCCTGGTGCGCAGCCGTGACGACTTCGCCCGCTACCTCGCCGCCAGGGAAAAGGACCCGAACCAGGTCGCCGCCATCCTCGCCACCGAAGGCCTGCATCCGCTGGAAGGCAAACTGGAGAACGTCGATCGCATGTACGACGCGGGCTTCCGCATCATGGGCCTGACCCACTTCTTCGATAACGAGGTGGGGGGCTCCGCCCATGGCCTGGAGAAGGGCGGGCTGACCCCCTTCGGCCGCCGGGTGATCGCCCACCTGGAAGAGAAGAAGATGCTGGTGGACCTGGCCCACGCCTCCCGCGCCCTGATCGATGACGTGCTGAACATGGCCGAGCGTCCGGTGCTGGTTTCCCACACCGGCGTCGAGGGCACCTGTCCGGGTACCCGCAACCTTACCGACGCGCATATCCAGCGCATCGCCGCCACCGGCGGGGTGATCGGCATCGGCTATTGGGATACCGCCGTCTGCGCAACCTCGGTCAAGGCCATAGCCAAAGCCATCCGCTATGTCGCCGACAAGGTCGGCGTGCAGCATGTGGCGCTGGGCTCGGACTTCGACGGCGCGGTGCATACGCCCTTCGACACCAGCGGCCTGGCGCAGCTGACCCAGGGCCTGAAGGAGGCCGGATTCAGCGAGCCGGACATCGCCGCCATCATGGGCGGGAACGTCCGCCGGCTGCTGCTGGAGTCCCTTCCTTAGTCCAAGTCAAGCCCTTGAGTGCCCGCAGCTCTTCGCCCTGCGGGCATCTTGCTTTACACTGGCGGCCGTTCATTCCTTAACCAATCGACGAGACCACCGTGCTCAAAGCACTCAAGAAGATTTTCAGCAAGGGTGAAGAGCCGCAGGCTAGCCCCGCCCCCACCGCGTCAGCCCCCGCCCAGACCGAGAAGCAAGAGCGTCCGGCCAAACCGAAGAAAGCGCCTCGTGAAGCAGGCGAAAAGGCCGAAGGTTCCAGCGAACGCCCGCCCCGTGGCGAGAAAAAGCCCCGCAGCGACAAGCCCAAGTCCGACAAGCCGCGCCGTGAGCGCCCGGCCAAGGCGGCCGCCCCGGTGGACAACTGGAAGCTGGAAGACTTCGCGGTGGAGCCCCAGGAGGGCAAGACCCGCTTCCACGACTTCAACCTCGATCCGCGGCTGATGCACGCCATCCACGATCTGGGTTTCCCCTATTGCACTCCGATCCAGGCCCAGGTCCTCGGCCATACCCTCAAGGGCCGGGACGCCATCGGCCGCGCGCAGACCGGTACCGGCAAGACCGCCGCCTTCCTCATCTCCACCATCACCCAGCTGCTGCAGACCCCCCCACCGAAAGAGCGCTACATGGGCGAGCCGCGCGCGCTCATCATCGCGCCGACCCGCGAGCTGGTGGTGCAGATCGCCAAGGACGCCCAGGCGCTGACCAAGTACAGCGGCCTCAGCGTGATGAGCTTCGTCGGCGGCATGGACTTCGACAAGCAGCTCAGGCAGCTGGAGTCCCGCTTCTGCGACATCCTGGTCGCCACCCCCGGCCGCCTGCTGGACTTCAACCAGCGCGGTGAAGTGCACCTGGACATGGTCGAGGTGATGGTCCTGGACGAAGCCGACCGCATGCTCGACATGGGCTTCATCCCGCAGGTCCGCCAGATCATCCGCCAGACGCCGTTCAAGGGCGAACGCCAGACCCTGCTGTTCTCCGCCACCTTCACCGAAGACGTGATGAACCTGGCCAAGCAGTGGACCGTCGAGCCGGCCATCGTCGAGATCGAGCCGGAAAACGTCGCCAGCGAGACCGTCGAACAGCACGTCTACGCCGTGGCCAGCAGCGACAAGTACAAGCTGCTCTACAACCTGGTGGCGCAGAACAACTGGGAGCGGGTGATGGTCTTCGCCAACCGCAAGGACGAAGTGCGCCGCATCGAGGAACGCCTGACCCGGGACGGCATCAGCGCCGCCCAGATGTCCGGCGACGTGCCCCAGCACAAGCGCATCAAGGTCCTGGAAGGCTTCCGTGAAGGCAAGATCCGCGTACTGGTGGCCACCGACGTCGCCGGTCGCGGCATCCACATCGATGGCATCAGCCACGTGATCAACTTCACCCTGCCGGAAGACCCGGACGACTACGTGCACCGCATCGGCCGTACCGGCCGCGCCGGCGCCACCGGGACCTCCATCAGCTTCGCCGGCGAGGACGACGCCTTCGCCCTGCCGCCGATCGAGGAACTGCTGGGCCGCAAGATCAACTGCGAAATGCCCCCCGCCGAACTGCTCAAGTCGGTGCCGCGCAAGCACCACTGAGGGGCAGTTGAATGAGAAAAGGCGAAGCCAAGGCTTCGCCTTTTTCTTTTTGGGGCAGGGGAGACCTGCGGTCTCCATCGCGATTGAAATCGCTCCCACAGGAAGTGCGCTGTGACTGGACCCCGTGCGGTCTGCCCCCTCTCCCTCTGGGAGAGGGTTGGGATGAGGGAAGGAGAGTGTCGCAGGGCGGTGGAGACGAATCGCGAATGAAATCTCTCCCACAGAAAGCGCGCCTGCTCGGACAGTCAGGAGCGGGATGGGGAGAGGGGTTCTACAGCGCCCCAGCCTTCTTCCACGCCAGGTAGCGGCTCACCAGCTGCGGGCCCAGCTCGCTGGGGCGGGCGTCCAGCACGGGTACGCCGTGGGCGGCGAGGCGTTCGTGGAGGCTGTTGCGGGCGTTCAGATAGTTCACCGTGCCGCAGTAGGCGAGGGCGTCATCGAAGCCCTGCACCGGGGTGTGGCGCAGGCTGTCGAGGATTTCCTCGCGCAGGCTGACCACCAGCAGGCGATGCTGGCGGCCGAGTCGCTTCACCGCGCTGAACAGCTCGGCATCGTCTTCGTCGCGCAGGTTGCTGACCAGCACCACCAGGGCGCGGCGCCGCTGGCGGGCAAGCAGGGCTTCGGCGGCGGCACTGAAGTCGGCTGGGCGCAAGGTGCTGTCCAGGTCGTAGACGCCATTGAGCAGCACGTTCAACTGGGCCGGGCCCTTCACGGGCGGTACGAAGCGGTCGCGCTCGGCGGCGAAGGTGGACAGGCCTACCGCATCGCCCTGGCGCAGGGCCACGTAGCTGAGCAGCAGGCTGGCATTGAGGGCGTGGTCGAAGTGCGAAAGGTCGCCGTCCTGGCTGCGCATGCGGCGGCCGCAGTCGAGGAGGAAGACGATCTGCTGGTCGCGCTCGTCCTGGTATTCGCGGGCGATGGGGGTGCGCTTGCGGGCGGTGGCTTTCCAGTCGATCTGGCGCAGCGTGTCGCCATCGCGGAATTCCCGCAGCTGATGGAATTCCAGGCCGAGGCCGCGGCGCGGGCGCTGGCGCACGCCGAGCTGGCTGAGCCAGTCGTCCACTGCCTTCAACTGGGCGCCGTAAAGGCGGGCGAAGTCCGGATAGACGCGCGCTTCTCCCGGCAGGTCCAGCACCCGTTTGTGCCGCCATAGGCCGAGCGGGCTGGGCAGCTGCAGTTCGCAGGCGGGGAAGTGGAAATGGCCACGCATGAGCGGTCGCACCCGATAGCCGAACTCGGTGTGTTCGCCGGGATGCAGGGCCACCTGCTGGGGCAGGGGGTCGAAGTCCATCGCGGCGGGCACCTGATCGAACACGCCGACGTCGAGGGAGCGCCCGTAGCCGTGGTGCAGGGTGAGGCGGACGTCGCTCCAGCGGCCCAACGCCAGATTACCCGGCAGCGCACGTTCCAGGCGCGGCGAAGGCAGCCGGCGCAGCCAGATGGCGTCGAGCAGGCCGAGCAGGGCCAGGGCGCAGAGCAGGCCCCACCAGAGCGGCTGCAACTGCGCCGGCAGGTCGATGCCCAGCGCCGGCAGGGCACCGAGCAGCAGGGCCAGGCCGAAGAGGCCAGCTACCAGCGCGAGCAGGGCGCGGGACGGCTTCATAGGCGCGGCGCCGGCACCTGGTCGAGGATCTGCTGGAGCACCTGGTCCACCGACAGCCCTTCGATATCCAGTTCCGGCGACAGGCGGACGCGGTGGCGCAGCACCGCCAGGGCGCAGCCCTTGACGTCGTCCGGCAGCACGAAGTCGCCACCGCGCAGCAGCGCGCGGGCGCGACCGCCACGGACCAGGGCGATGGAGGCGCGTGGCCCGGCGCCCATGGCCAGGCCCGGCCAGCTGCGGGTGGCGCGGGCCAGGCGCACGGCGTAGTCGAGCACCTGGTCGTCCACCGGTAGTTCGCTTGCGATCTTCTGCAGGGCGATCAGGTCGCGGGCCTGGACCAGGGTGCGCAGCGGCGCTACGTCGAGCATGTCGGCGCGGGCCGAACGGGTGACCTGGCGCACCAGGCTGAGTTCTTCGTCGGCGGTCGGGTAGTCCATCCGCAGCTTGAGCATGAAACGGTCGAGCTCGGCTTCCGGCAGGGGGTAGGTGCCTTCCTGCTCGATCGGGTTCTGGGTCGCCAGCACCAGGAACGGCTGGGGCACCGGCAGGGCGCGGCCTTCCAGGGTGACCTGGCGCTCCTGCATCACCTCCAGCAGGGCGGCCTGGGTCTTGGCCGGGGCACGGTTGATCTCATCCGCCAGCAGCAGGTTGGTGAACACCGGCCCCTTGCGCAGCTTGAACTGCTCGCTCTGCATGTCGTACACGGCGTGGCCGGTGACGTCGCTGGGCATCAGGTCGGGGGTGAACTGGATGCGTGAGAACTCACCGCCGAAGCAGCGCGCAAGGGCCCGTACCAGCAGGGTCTTGCCAAGGCCCGGCACGCCTTCCACCAGTACGTGGCCGCCGGCCAGCAGAGCGGTGAGCACGTCGTCGATCACCGCGACCTGACCGACCACGGCCTTCTGCAGTTCCAGGCGCAGGGCCTGGGCAAGCTGGCTGGCACGCTGGCGCTGGGTGGCGGTGGAGGCCGCAGCGGGGCTGGCGACTTCGGCTTGCGACGGATCGGAAATCTGTTCGCTCGTCATAGGGCATTCCTGAGGGTTTGCAGGTGGGCGACCTGGCGGGTGAAATCGGCGGCGCTGAGGCGTTGCTTGGGCAATGGCCGCATGGCCTGGCTGATGGCGCTGGGCGGCAGGCGGGTCAGGCGACCCAATACCTGCCATTGCTCGGCTACGGGTAGCCGTTCGAATCCGGGATGGCGATGTCGCGCGCGGCGCTGGATATCCCGCTGCAGGCCTTGCAACAGGCTGACCTGGCCGCTGCGGCGGAGCAGGAAGTCGGCGCTGCCGCGCAGGTGTTCTTCCAGTTGCCGGCGAGCGCGGCTGGCCGGGGCCTGCAAGGGGCCCTGGCGCTGGCCGACGTGCCAGAGGACCAGGGCGATGAGCAGGGCCAGGGCTACCAGGGCCTCGGGGAAGTTCTGCCCGAGCAGGGTGGCCAGGCCATCGCGTTCGGCGCGGTAGAGCAGGGTGACGGCGCTGTCCTGGGTGAGGTACCAGAGCAGCCAGGCGTTGTCGTACTGGTCGATGTCGCGGTTCTGCCAGATCCAGCCATCGGTGACCACGGTGACCAGTCCGTCGCCGTGGTTCAGCTGCAGCATGTGGGTGGCCTTGGCGCTGTTGGCCCAGGCGTGGGCGCGGTTCTGGCTGTCGTAGAGATGGAAGTCCGTGTCGAAGCTGGCGTAGGCCGGCGCCTGTTCGTTTTCCAGGTAGAGCTTGGTCAGCTCGGGGAAGGGATCGTTCTCGGCATCGGTCTCTTCGTCCTGGGAAGACGGGGCGTCCTCCGGCCGTTCTTCGGCACGCAGGCCTTCCGGCTTTTCGGGTTCCTCCGGCTCGCTACCTTCGTCTTCTTCGAGGTCGCGGGTTTCGTATTGCTGGACGCCAAGGCGGTCGGCCAGCAGATCGCCGCTCTTGCCTTCCTTCTCGTCATAGAGCCGCTCGACGATGAACAGCAGGTGGCCGCCCTTGCTCGCCCATTCCAGCAGGCGATCGGCCTGGCGCGGGGTCATGCGCGAACGGCCGCCGAGCAGCAACAGGGTGTTGCCGGCGCTGGGGAGGTTGTCGAGCACTTCCAGGCCGTCAGCACGATTCACCTGCAGGCCCTGCTTACGCAGGAAGTGTTCGGCGGCCAGATAGGGGTTGCCCAGCACCTCGGGCGAGGGGCCGTGTTCGATGGTGTCCTGATAAGGCTGCAGGCGCCCGGCGACATGGATCGCGATCAGTCCCAGCAGCAGCAACAGGCCGGCGCCAATGAGAAAACGCGGACGCAGGCTCATTGCGCGGCTCCGCTGGCGAACAGGCGTCGCCAGCCATCGCAGAGACCCTGACGCAGTTCGGCGGCGGGCAGGCGGTGGCCATAGGCGAGGTTCTGCCAGTGGCCGGTGAGGCTCCGGCTGAAGCCTTCCAGTTCGCTGTTGTCCAGGCGGAGCACCAGTTGCAGCACTTCGCCTTCGGTGTGGGATTGCCTGAGGGGCAGGCGGAAGTCGTGCAGCAGGCGGCTGAGCAGGGCGCGATAGAGCAGACCGAGGGCCTCGCGGGGCTGGCTGGCCCAGAGGCGTTCGGCTTCCCCGGCGACGTCGTCGGGCAGGCTTTCCGGTGCGAGTTCGAGGCCGAACAGCACGGCGGGTGCTTCACGCGGGCGGCGCTGGGGCAGGCCCAGGCGTCCGGCAAAGGCGCTTAGCCAGTCGCGGTAGTGCCAGACCAGCAGGACGATCAGGCTGATCAGTACGCCCCAGAGCAGCACCTTGATCAGCAGGGCGACACTGTCCAGGCTCTTGGCGTACTCGGCCAGCTTGAACAGGTTGCGGATGAATTCGGCCCAGCCTTCGACGTCTTCGGGTTTCACTTCCTTGTCGGCGCTTTCATCGCCCAGGCGCCAGCGCGTGACGGTTTCGCGGTTCTGGAAAGGCGCTGCATCAAGCAGCGCAGTGATGCTGTCCTTCGCGGCCTGGCTGGTGAGGGCCTGGTGGGTGAGGCGCGCCGCGTCGGGGCCGTCGAGGTAGGCCTGGGGCGCCGGGCAGGAGGTGGGTGCATCCCCGGCCATGGCCGATTGCGGCAATTGGCTGAGCAGCAGGCCAAGGCACAGCAGCAGGGCGTAGGCGGTGCCGGTCAGGCGTTGGCGCAGGCGGCGGAACTGCAGTTCGATGTCCCAGCCTTCCAGGGACGTGCGGCGGTTCAGGTAGAGGGTGAAGCCGCAGGCGACGTAGACCGGTCCCCAGATCATCAGCACCAGGACGTAGAGGCTGTTGGACAGGTGTTCCAGCCAGAGCCATTCACCCGAAGCCATTTCCAGGAGCTTCTGCCAGTCCCAGTCGATCGCCACCTGTTGGGGCAGCATCAGGTAGAGCAGGGTGAGCAGGCCGAACCAGAGAGCCGATTCCAGGTGCACGCCGATGACCGTCAACCAGGTGGCGCCGCCCGCATCGCGCTGGCCCAGCACCACCAGGCGCTGGCTGCGCGCTTGCCCGGAGAGTCCTTCCAGCTGCAGCACTGGCAGGTCGAAGCTGCGGGTGGTGCTCAGGCGGCGCCAAGTGAGGCTGGCGAGCAGTTGTGGCTTGAGCAGGCGCGGGTAGGCGCGCAGGGCTTCCTTGAGGGTTGGCGTGTCGCCGAACAGGGCGCGGGAGAGGATGTACAGCGGCAGCCGTTCGTAGGCGGGCTTGAACAGCCAGAAAAGGAACACCGCGAGTCCCGGGTAGTTCCAGCAGGCCAGGGTGAGCAGGGCGAACACCGGGACGGTGACGATGGCCCAACTGGCCATCAGCAGGCCGGCGTGACGGCGCGCCAGCAGCACGCCGAGGTCCATGGCCTCCCAGGCGCTGCGTGGACGGATGGCGACGCTGGCGTCAGTCAGGCGCATGCGTCCTCCTGCCCACCAGGCCGAAATAGAGCGCGACCAGCAGCCACAGGCCCGCGCCCACCAGGTATTTCACTTGCGGCGTCACCAGCGTCATGGACGACCAGTAGGCTTCGACGAATGCGGCGATCACCAGCAGCAGGATCACCCCGGCCACCAACTGCACGCTGCGTCCGGCGGCCAGGCGCAGGGCCTCGCCACGGGGCAGGCGGCCGGGAGCGAGCAGGGCCCAGCCGAGTTGCAGGCCGGCGGCGCCAGCGAAGGCGATGGCGGTGAGTTCGAAGGCGCCGTGGCCGACGACGAAGGACCAGAAGGTTTCGCCGAAGCCGATCTGCGTCAGGTGGCCGGCGACGGCGCCGATATGCAGGCCGTTGAACAGCAGGAAGAACAGGCTGCCGACCCCGAAGAGCAGGCCGCCGGCGTAGGTCTGAAAGGCGATGCCGATGTTGTTCATGATGTAGTGGCCGAACATCATCCAGTCATCCCCCGAGTCACGCTCGCTCATGGGGCCAATGCGCCGGGCGTCCGGGTCGTACATGGATTCCATCGACGACACCTGTTCCGGGTCCATCACGCTGTAGACCAGGTCCGGCCAGTTGTGCACCAGCAACCCCATCAGCACCAGGCTGCCGTAGAACAGCAGGCTGGCGGCGGCGATGCTGCGCCACTGGCTGCGCACCAGGCGCGGGAAGCCGCCAAGCAGGAAGCCCAGCAGACGCGCGCCAAGGTGGCTGCGGTGGCGATAGAACTGCTGGTGGCCGCGCATGGCCAATTGCTGCAGGTGCTCCACCAGATGGCTGCTGTAGCCGCGCTCCTGGGCCAGGGCCAGTTGCTGGCAGACCTGCCGGTAGTCGGCGGAGAAGGCCTCGCAGGTGCGGGCGTCGGCCTTGCCGCGTTCGAGGCGTTCGAGTTGCTCGGCGAAGGCTTTCCAGCCGGCCCGGTGCTGGCGTTCGAAGAGATTCTGTTTCATGGCGACTCCGACCCCAGCAGGCCGCGCGCGATGCCATTGATGCGCGCCTGCGCCTGTTCCGCCGGCACGGACAAGGGTTCGGCAAGGATGCCGGCGAGTTCGGCGCGGCGGGCCGGGGACAGGCTGGCCTGGCGCTCGGCGAAACTGAGCAGGGCGCGCTGGTCGGCAAGGGTCAGGGGGAAGGGCGCGCGCTCCGGCTCCGCGTCCGGCAATGTCGGGCGCTGGCTCTTCTCGTCGCTGTAGACCACCAGGCTGCCGGCGGCGATATCCCCCAGGCGCTTGAAGGTCGGGTGCAGCAGGCAACTGAGGGCGCCCAAGGTGTAGGCGAAGGGCAGCAGGTCGACGAAGCGCAGCAGGTTGCGCACCAGGGAGGAGGACCAGCCGACGGGGGTGCCGTCGTCATGCACCACGCGCAGGCCCATCATCTGCTTGCCCGGCGAGCGGCCCTGGTTGAGGACTTCGAACAGCACCATGTACCACCAGTTGAGCAGGAACATGAGGATCAGCCCCAGGCCCATGCCGAGCTGCCCGAGCAGGGCCAGGGCGATGAACAGCACCAGCATGATCGCACCGCGAATCGCCAGGTCGATGGCATAGGCCAGGGCGCGTGGCAGCAGGCCGGCCGGACGCAGGACCAGGTCGATGCCTTCCGGTGTTTCGACCTGGTAGCGGGTGTCCAGCGGCTGGGCCTGGGAATCGGCGGGATGGGAACCGGATCGGGGTGCGGGCATCGGCTGGGCGCCAAGGGGAAAGCCAGATGCTAGCGAGCGGCTGGTATCCAGGCAACCGGGCAGGGAGGACTCAGCCCGCATGCTGTGAAGGGATCGGGGAATTCGACAAGGCGAATGGCGCGCGGGCGTCGGCGCGGGGGGAGGTGGGCGCGGGCATGGGGCAGTCCTTGTCGGGGTCGATCATCCAGTGGCGGCGATTCTAGGCTCGCGGCAAACCGACCAGCAAGAAGGCGGATGGCGAAGTTTCCGGTCTCGTTCGGCGCCGTTGCCGCATCCGGCCCGGTGTTAGACTGGCCCGCTCACGAACAAGGGGGACGCCGTGACTTCCAGCATCTTCTGGCACGACTACGAAACCACCGGCATCAACCCGCGCTGCGACCGGCCGTTGCAGGTGGCGGGCATTCGCACCGACGAGGCGCTCAACGAGATCGGCGAACCGATCAATCTCTACTGCAAGCCCAGCGATGACATCCTGCCCCATCCGGCAGCCTGCCTGGTGACCGGCATCCTGCCCGGCACCCTGGCGGAGAAGGGGCTGGGCGAGGCGGAGTTCATGCACCGGGTGCATGCCGAGCTGTCACTGCCGGGCACCTGCGGCGCCGGATACAACACCCTGCGCTTCGATGACGAGGTCACCCGTTACAGCCTCTATCGCAATTTCTACGATCCCTACGCCCGCGAGTGGCAAGGCGGCAACAGCCGCTGGGACCTGATCGACCTGGTGCGTACCGCCTATGCCCTGCGCCCGGAAGGCATCGAGTGGCCGCAGCAGGACGGGCGCGTCAGCCTGCGCCTGGAACTGCTCACGGCGGCCAACGGCATCGACCATGGCCAGGCTCACGACGCACTCTCCGACGTTCGCGCGACCATCGCCCTGGCGCGCCTGCTGCGTGAGCGTCAGCCGAAACTCTTCGATTACCTCTATCAGTTGCGCAGCAAGCACAAGGTGCAGGAACAGGTTCGCCTGCTGCAGCCGCTGGTGCACATTTCCGGACGCTTCTCCGGCGAACGTCATTACCTGGCGGTGGTGTTGCCGCTGGCCTGGCATCCGCGCAACCGCAATGCGCTGATCGTGCTGGACCTGCAGTCGGACCCCACCCCCCTGCTGGAGCAGGATGGGGAAACCCTACGCCGGCGTCTCTACACCCGTCGCGACGAACTGGCCGAAGGCGAACTGCCGGTGCCGCTGAAGCTGCTTCACGTCAATCGCTGTCCGGTGGTGGCGCCCCTCGGCGTGCTGCGTGAAGCCGATCGCCAGCGCCTGGGTGTCGACCTGGAGCTCTGCCAGCGCCGCGCCGCGCTACTCACTGCTCAGGCCGCCGTGTGGCAAGAGAAGTTGCCGGTTATTTATGCAGAAGAAGAATTCGCTTCGCCGGATGATCCGGAGCAGCAGTTGTATGACGGATTTCTCGGTGATCGCGATCGTCGACTCTGCGAACAAGTGCGCCGCGCCGATCCGCAACGGCTGTCCCGGGAGAATTGGCCGTTCGACGACCCGCGTCTGCCAGAATTGCTGTTCCGTTACCGTGCAAGAAACTTCCCTGAAACTTTGTCCGAGACCGACTGGTCGCGTTGGGAAGAGTTTTGTAGAAATCGGCTGAGAAGCCCGGAATTCGGGGCGCCTAATACGCTGGAGAGTTTTTTTCTGGCGCTGGATGAATTCCAGGCCAAAGCACAGCCTGCACAACAGGCGATCTTGCTGGAATGGCGTCGATATGCCACGGAACTGGGCCAGCGCTATCAGTTGTGATTAACGCCCCGGAAACTTTTCGGGGCTTTTCCCGCGCCAAAAAAAACGCCAGCAGATGCTGGCGTTCTTTATTACCGAAGGTTTAGCCCAGGATGGTGGCCCAACCTTCAACGACGTCGGCGCCCCACTTGGCTTTCCACTCTTTCAGAGTCTTGTGGTTGCCGCCCTTGGTCTCGATGACTTCCCCGGTGTTCGGGTTCTTGTACTGCTTGACCTTGCGGGCGCGCTTGCTGCCGCCTGCAGCGGCCTTGGCGGCGCGCGGAGCCTTGGCGGAGCGTGCATCCGGATCGAGCAGGGCAATGATGTCGCGCAGGGATTTCTGATATTCACCCATCAGAGTGCGCAGTTTGCCTTCGAACTCCAGTTCTTTCTTCAGCTTGTCGTCCTGGGACAGATTCTTCAGGCGCTCTTGGAGCTCCTTGATGGCTTCTTCCGTTGCCCGGTATTCGTTGATCAGCGACATGTCGGCGTCCCTTGTTGGAATCGTACGTTGACTTGCGATTGCGAAGTGTCAGCAATAATAGACAGCGATTATCTGCAAGTAAATAAGCAGGAAAAGTTTTGTACGCATTGTTGGCGACTTCTTCTTTCATACTAGTCCCATGGACCTTCTAATGCGTAATTGCGCCAGGGACACTCGCTATATCGAGCTTCGGCTTCACCCCTTAGTTTGCCTGTCTTGTGTTGTTCCGCGATCAGCGGCAATCCCCTGGAGGCCACGAGGTTACTGAAGTTTTTGCGCGTACTGGCTAGAATGGCCGCCTTTGCGAAGTCTCTGGAGTGTTCCCAAATGCGCACATTTCGTCTGGTGATTGCCTGTCCGGACGGCGTCGGCATCGTAGCCAAGGTCAGTAACTTCCTGGCTACCTACAACGGCTGGATTACCGAAGCCAGTCACCACTCGGATAATCAGAGCGGCTGGTTCTTCATGCGCCATGAAATCCGTGCCGACTCCCTGCCCTTCGATCTGGACGGTTTCCGCCAGGCCTTTGCGCCCATCGCTCGCGAGTTTTCGATGGAGTGGCGCATTACCGACTCCGAAGTGAAGAAGCGCGTGGTGCTGATGGCCAGCCGCGACTCCCACTGCCTGGCCGACCTGCTGCACCGCTGGCACAGCGGCGAACTGGATTGCGAGATTCCCTGCGTGATCGCCAACCACGACGACCTGCGCAGCATGGTGGAGTGGCACGGCATTCCGTACTTCCATGTACCGGTGGACCCGAAGAACAAGCAGCCGGCCTTCGATGAGGTTTCACGCCTGGTGGAAGAGCACAACGCCGATACCGTGGTGCTCGCCCGCTACATGCAGATCCTCCCGCCCGAGCTGTGTCAGCGTTACGCCCACCAGGTGATCAACATCCACCACAGCTTCCTGCCGTCCTTCGTCGGTGCCAAGCCCTACCACCAGGCCTCTCTGCGCGGCGTGAAGCTGATCGGCGCCACCTGCCACTACGTCACCGAGGAACTGGATGCCGGCCCGATCATCGAGCAGGACGTGGTGCGCGTGACCCACCGCGACAGCGTCGAGGACATGGTTCGCCTCGGCAAGGACGTGGAAAAGATGGTCCTGTCCCGTGGGCTACGCTATCACCTTGAAGACCGGGTGCTGGTGCACGACAACAAGACCGTCGTGTTCGACTGATGCCATCGGCGGGCGCCCGCGTCGGTCCACCGGCAGAGGAACCCGCCCCATGCTCAAGTCCATCAAGGTGCGCGACTACATGACGCGCCACCTGTTGACATTCAGGTCCGACACCGACCTTTTCCTGGCCATCGACCGACTGCTGGAACACCGGATATCCGGCGCTCCCGTGGTGGATTCCCAGGGCCACCTGATCGGCATGATCTCCGACGGCGACTGCCTGCGTGGCATTCTCTCCGGCGCGTATTTCGACGCCGTCGGCGGCAACGTCAGTAGTTACATGTCCACCCAGGTCGAGAGTGTTTCCCCCGAGACCGACATCATCGAAGTCTGCCAGCGCTTCCTGCGTGACAAGCGCCGGCGCTTCCCGGTGGTGGAAGAGGGCGTGCTGGTCGGCCAGATCAGTCGCCGCGATGTCTTGCGTGCGGTGAAGGCCTTCGCCCAGCACGAGCCAGAACAACCCCCGGAAGTCTGAGGACCCTGTCATGGCCGACCCGCGTGACCGCGCCACTTCCACCCCGCCGCCTACGCTTGGCGAAGGCTGTGTCCGGCGCTATGACCCGGACGAGTTGAGCGAAGAGAACGGCACCGAGTTTCCCGGGGCCGTCGAGTTGTGGCGCAAGGTGCAGGAAGAGGAAGAAAAGAAAAAGGCGCCCTAGGGCGCCTTCTTTCATTGTGCTGGGTTGTGTATGGGCAGGCATGTCGCCTGCTTGGCGAATGAATTTGCCCCTGCAAGGATCAGCCCATCCCACACGAGCAAGCACCTGCCGTCAGATCCGGAAACTCCCCACCAGCTGCTGCAGCCGTGCGGCCTGCTGGTCCAGGTCGGCGCAGGCACGCAGGGTGGCCTGGAGGTTTTCCACGCCTTCCTGGTTGAGGGTGTTGATCTCGGTGATGTCCATGTTCAGCGAGTCGACCACGGCGGTCTGTTCCTCGGTGGCGGTGGCCACCGACTGGTTCATGCCGTCGATCTCGCCGATGCGCTGGGTCACGCTGCCCAGTCGCTCGCCGGCCTGGTTGGCGATTTCCACGCTCTGCTCGCTGTAGCGCTGGCTCTCGGTCATGGTGGTGACCGCTTCGCGGGCGCCGACCTGCAGTTCCTCGATCATCTGCTGGATTTCCTGCGCCGATTCCTGGGTGCGGTGGGCCAGGTTGCGCACCTCGTCGGCCACCACGGCGAAGCCGCGGCCGGCTTCCCCGGCGCGGGCGGCCTCGATGGCGGCGTTGAGCGCCAGCAGGTTGGTCTGCTCGGAGATGCCCTTGATCACCTCGAGGATCTGGCCGATGTTCACCGTCTTGCTGTTCAGCGTCTCGATGTTGCCGCAGGAAGCGCGGATCTTCCCGGACAGCTCGTTCATCGCGACGATGGTGCGTTCCACCACCTGGCGACCGTCTTCGGCGAGGGTGCGGGCGGAGGAGGCCTGGTGCGAGGCATCGGCGGCGTTGCGGGCGATTTCCTGGGCGGCAGCGCCCAGTTCGTTGATCGCGGCGGCGACGCTGTTGGTGCGGTTGGCCTGCTCGTCGGAGTTGCTCATGGACGAGTTGGAGGCGTTCAGCACCAGCTTGGCCACCTGATTCACCTGATTGGTGGCTGAGGACACCTCGCGGATGGAGCCGTGGATACGCTCGACGAAACGGTTGAAGGCGCTGGCCAGTTCGCCGAATTCATCCTGGGTATGGATCGCCAGGCGGCGAGTCAGGTCGCCTTCTCCCTGGGCGATGTCCTGCATGGCGCGCCCCATGGTGTGCAGCGGCTGCATCAGGACGCGGATCAGCATGCCCAGCAGGATCATGATGATCACCACGGCAATCACAGTGGCAATGATGGCCGAGGCGCGGAACTCACTGAGCATGCTGTAGGCCTTGCCCTTGTCCACCGATACGCCGATGTACCAGTTCACCGACGGCAGGCCCTTCACCGGAGCGAAGGTGAGGATGCGCGTGGTGCCGTCCACGTCGACTTCGCTGAAGCCGGTGCTGATGGCAGGAGTGTTCTGCGGGTAGATGTCCCGCAGGCTCTTCATCACCATGTCCTTGTTCGGGTGCACCAGGATCTTGCCGTCGGCGCTGACCAGGAAGGCGTAGCCCATGCCGTCGAAGTCCAGGGCGTTGATGATCTGCACCAGCGTCTGCAGGCTCAGGTCACCGCCGGCGACGCCGTGGGACTGCACCGGCGTGGCGATGGTCATGATCAGCTGGCCGGTCGCCGCGTCCACATAGGGCTCGGTGAGGGTGGTGCCGCCGGCGCTCTTGGCGCCCTGGTACCACGGGCGGGTGCGCGGGTCGTAGCCTTCGGGCATGGCACTGTCCGGGCGCATGGTGAACTGCCCGTCCTGGGTACCGAAGTAGGTGAAGGCGAAGGTGGAGCTCAGGGCACGCTGTTGCAGCAGGGTGGGTACGGCGTCGGCAGATGGGTTGGCGGCAAGGGATTCGGCAACGCTTTCAACCAGCAGAATCCGGCCCGAGAGCCAGTTCTGGATATTGCTGGCGGTTACATCGCCCATCTCTTGCAGATAGTTTTCCAGGTCGTCACGGAGCGCATTCCTTTGCAAGTAATCGTTGTACAGGGTGAACAGCGAGAAAGCTGCAATTACCACCAGGGAGGCGGCGAGCAGAATCTTGTGGCTGAACCGCAGGTTTTTGATCATGTTTGCTTGCGTCCGGTTGGGTCAGGCACCAGTCTTCATGGCACGCGAGTGCTGGAAAAACTGAGTAGAAACGTCGGTTTATATATCGGCGGGATTCGATGAAAGCTTTAACTCGAGGAGTGCAAAATGCCTGAACCCCGGTCCTTGGCGCTTGGCGCTGATCCGCAGGGCAACGCCGTCGCCCAGGCGATGAAACTGGCCAATCGCCATGGCCTGATCGCCGGTGCTACCGGCACCGGCAAGACGGTGACCCTGCAGCACCTGGCGGAGGCCTTCAGCGATGCCGGCGTGGCGGTGTTCGCGGCGGATATCAAGGGTGATCTTTGCGGCCTTGGCGCGGCGGGAAACCCGCAGGGCAAGGTGGCCGAACGCATCGCTTCCATGCCCTGGCTGGGCCACCGGCCCCAGGCCTACCCGGTCACCCTCTGGGACGTTGCCGGACAGACCGGCCATCCGCTGCGTACCACGCTCAGCGAAATGGGGCCGCTGCTGCTGGGCAACCTGCTGGAGCTGACCGACAGCCAGCAGGCCGCGCTCTACGCCGCCTTCCAGGTAGCCGACCGCGAAGGCCTGCTGCTGCTCGACCTGAAGGACCTCAAGGCGCTGCTCAACCACCTCAAGGATCATCCGGAGCTGCTGGGAGAAGACCGCGCCCTGTTCGCCGGCGCCTCCGCCCAGGCCCTGCTGCGGCGCCTGGCCACCCTGGAGCAGCAGGGCGCCGAGTCGCTGTTCGGTGAACCGGCGCTGCAACTGGAAGACATCCTCCAGCCCGACCGCGACGGCCGTGGCCGCATCCATCTGCTGGATGCCAGCCGCCTGGTCCATGAAGCGCCCAAGGTCTACGCCACTTTCCTGCTCTGGCTGCTGGCGGAGCTCTTCGAGCAACTGCCCGAACGCGGCGATGCCGACAAGCCGGTGCTGGCGCTGTTCTTCGACGAGGCGCACCTGCTCTTCAGCGGTACCCCGAAGGCATTGCAGGAGCGACTGGAGCAGGTGGTGCGGTTGATCCGTTCCAAAGGGGTTGGCGTCTACTTCGTCACCCAGTCCCCCAGCGACCTGCCCGATGACGTGCTGGCCCAGCTCGGCCTGCGCATCCAGCACGGCCTGCGCGCCTTCACCGCAAAGGAGCAGAAGTCCCTGCGCGCGGTGGCCGATGGTTTCCGTCCCAACCCGGCGTTCGACACCCTGACTGTCCTCACCGAACTGGGAATCGGCGAAGCCCTGGTGGGCACCCTGGAAGAGAAGGGCACCCCGGCCATGGTCCAGCGCGTGGCCATCGCTCCACCGCAGTCGCGCATCGGCCCGCTGAACGACAGCGAGCGCGTCGCACTGGTGCGCAGCTCGCCCCAGGCAGGGCGTTACGACAAGCCCATCGACCGTGAGTCCGCCTATGAAATGCTCACGGCCCGAGCGGCCCGGGCGCCCGTCGAAGAACCCGAGCAGAAGAGCGGCAAGGCCGAGGCCAGCCAGCCCGGGATGGGCGACCTGGCCGGTGAGCTGCTGGGCACCTTTGCCAGCCAGGCGATGAAGACGGCCGTACGCCAGGCCGCCAACCAGCTTGGCCGACAGCTCGTGCGTGGGTTGATGGGGTCTTTGCTGGGAGGCAGCAAGCGCCGTTGAGGCGCGGCTAACTCTGCAGGGTTGATTTCAATCGACTTGCAGGCCGAAGGTCTGCCCTGCGGTTTAACCGTGGCAGCTTCGCCGTCCTTGGCGAATGAATCCGCCCCTACAGAAAATCAGGAACGAAGAAGGGCGCCCGAAGGCGCCCTTTTTCATGCTCGTCCGAATCAGACGATGAAGGTGATGGCCAGCCAGAAGAGGGCGGCGGACAACAGGATGGTGGTCGGGAGGGTGAGTACCCAGGCCATCAGGATGTTGCGCACGGTGCCGCCCTGCAGGCCGCTCTTGTTGGCGACCATGGTGCCGGCGACGCCGGAGGACAGCACGTGGGTGGTGGACACCGGCAGGCTGTAGACGTTGGCCAGGCCGATGGCGCAGGCGGCGGTGATCTGAGCGCTCATGCCCTGCGCGTAGGTCATGCCGTGCTTGCCGATCTTTTCACCGACGGTGCGTACCACACGCTTCCAGCCGACCATGGTGCCAATGCCGAGCGCCAGGGCGACGGCCAGGATCACCCAGAACGGGGCGTATTCGGTGGTGGCGGTCAGGTCCTTGCGCAGTTTCTCCAGGTCGGCCTTCTCGCGGGCCGGCAGTTCGGAGAGCTTGCCCACCTTCTTCGCGGTGTCGTCCAGGCAGAGCAGGTAGCGACGGGCTTCGACGCGGCGCTCTTCGCTCAGGTCCTTGTAGTTGGAGACGCCGTCGAGGGTCTTCAGCAGGGCGGCGATGGTCGGCTCGGTCTGCTTCGGATCGCAGCGATAGAGTTCCGGCATGTCGCTGCCGTTGCTCTTGCCCAGGGCCAGCATCTCGCCAAGGGTATCGGTGTGGCGCTGGTAGAACTGGCTCAGGTGGATAGCGGCGTCGCGGGTACGCTCGATCTGGTAGGTGGTGCTGTTGAGGTCCAGCACGAACTTGGCCGGAACGATGCCGATCAGCACCAGCATGATCAGGCCGATGCCTTTCTGGCCGTCGTTGGAACCGTGCACGAAGCTCACCGCCATGGCGGAGATCACCAGCACCAGGCGGTTCCAGAAGGGCGGATGCTTCTTCTCATCCAGTTCCTTACGGGTTTCCGGGGTCTTGTGCATCTTCGACAGCGGATACATCCACTTCAGGCCGATCAGCAGCAGGGCTGCGACCATGAAGCCGGCGGCCGGGGAGAAGATCAGCGACAGGCCGATGTCGATGGCCTTGCCCCAGTTCACGCCTTCGGCCAGCGGCACGTCGGTGAGCAGGGCGTTGGCCAGGCCGACGCCGAGGATGGAGCCGATCAGGGTATGGGAGCTGGAGGCCGGGATGCCGAAGTACCAGGTGCCCAGGTTCCAGGCGATGGCCGCGGTCAGGAGGCTGAACACCATGGCCAGGCCATGGCCGGTATTGACGTTGATCAGCAGCTCCACCGGCAGCAGGTGGACGATGGCATAAGCCACGCCGACGCCGCCCAGCAGCACGCCAAGGAAGTTGAAGATCCCCGAAAGGATCACCGCCCGGTAGGGCGACATGGCCTTGGTGTAGATGACAGTGGCTACCGCGTTGGCGGTGTCATGGAAGCCGTTGATGAACTCGAAGGTCAGGACGAATGCCAGGGCGAGACAGAGGCTCAGCACCAGCCAGGCATCTAGCCCGCTGAAGAGATCGAACATGAAAGTTTTGTGACTGAGGTCATGAAGGGGCCGCGATTATGCCAGAAAACCGGTCGTCGCCCAGTCCCCGACGCCGAGCGGTTTCCGACATTCCCTACTGAAGTTGTCGCAAATCAATACGAACGAATCTCCCGGCGAGCGGGGTGCGACAATCTGTCAGGGTTCCTCTCGCAGCTCTTTCTCGATCTTTTCCAACTCTCTTTCGAAGCTCTTGTCGAGCAGGCTGGGTTTTTTGCGCCAGGGCTTGCGTTCTGGGTCCCTTTGCGCGGCATAGGTAGTGATTTCGCCGCCGTATACGTCCTTGTAACGTTGCGCCTGGCGCTCGAGTTCGGCGCGCAGTTCGTCTTTCGTCACGTGGTTATTCCGTCTTTTTGATCAATGGTCTTCAGCTGGAACGGGCGAACTAGAGGCGTTGGCCCCCGTGGCGTCGGTCGCCCGTTCGAGGCCGTTGGTTCGGCCTTCTTGTGGGACAAAGTTCAGTTATCGCAACTAAACGGGGCTTTCTTACGCACTGCAGAAAGTCCCTGCGAAAATTCCGGGATTGGAAGTCTATTTCCCTGAAAACCCCGAAAGAACGTTGCGAAGTATAACAAGGAATCGGGAAAGCTCCATTACAGAGAAATCCCGAGAGCCCGAACGATATCTACTCTACGAATGTCAGGAGTTACCCAGAAGAGACCGGATAATCCTGCCAAGAGTTTCCATCGCCTGTTCGCTGGAGTTGCTCCAGGGATGACCAAAGTTGAGACGGGCGCAATGACCGAAACGTCGTGTGGCGGAAAAGATCGGCCCCGGAGCGATGCTGATGCCCTGCGCCAGGGCGAGCTGGAACAGGCGCAACGAGTCCACCTGCTCGGGGAATTCCAGCCAGAGGAAGTAGCCCCCTTCGGGGCGGCTGACGCGGGTTTCTTCGGGGAAATGGCGCGCCACGGCAGCGAGCATGGCGTTGCGCTGGCTCTCCAGGGCATAGCGCAGTTTGCGCAGGTGGCGGTCGTAGCCGCCGTGCTGCAGGTAGTCGGCGATGGCGGCCTGGGCCGGTACTGAAGCCGAGATGCTGGTCATCAGCTTCAGCCGCTCGATCTGCCCGGCGAAGCGCCCGCCGGCGACCCAGCCCACCCGGTAGCCGGGTGCCAGGCTCTTGGAGAAGGAACTGCAATGCATTACCAGGCCTTCGCTGTCGAAGGCCTTGACCGGTTTGGGTGCGTGCTGGCCGAAGTACAGTTCGGCGTAGACATCGTCCTCGATCATCGGCACCTGGTGTTTTGCCAGCAGCGCGGCCAGTTGGCGTTTCTTGTCTTCCGAGAGGCTCGCTCCCAGAGGATTCTGGAAGTTGCTCATGAACCAGCAGGCCTTGATCGGCAGTCGCTCCAGGCTGTCTTCCAGCACCTGCAGGTCGATGCCATCGCGTGGGTGCACCGGAATTTCCACCGCCTTCAGCTTCAGGCGTTCCAGTACCTGCAGGCTGGCGTAGAAGGCAGGCGCTTCGATGGCCACCAGGTCACCAGGACGGGCAACCACCTGCAGGCAGAGGTTGAGGGCCTCCAGCGCGCCGTTGCAGATCACCAGTTCCTCGATGGGCAGCGGCAGGCCGCCGACCATGTAGCGCAGGGCGATCTGCCGGCGCAGGGCATGGTTGCCCGGCGTCATGTCGGCCACTGTGGAGCGAGGGTCCATTTCCCGAACCGCGTGGGCCATGGAGCGTGCCAGGCGTTGCAGGGGGAAGAGTTCCGGGCTGGGGAAGGCCGAGCCGAAGGGCACGGTGTCCGGGTCCTTGATGGAGCTCAGCACCGAGAACACCAGTTCGCTGACATCCACCTCGGTGGTGGCCGCTTCCCGTGGTCCCGGCTGGGGCTCGGGCAAGGGCCGGCGCACGTGTTCGCAGACGAAGTAGCCGGAGCGGGCGCGGGCGATGATCAGCCCGCGGCTTTCCAGCAGGTAGTAAGCCTGGAACACGGTGGAAGCGCTGACACCGTAGGTGCGGCTGGCGTGCCGCACCGAGGGTACTTTCTGACCCGGGGCCAGCACTCCGGTGCGGATCAGTTCGGCGATCTCGTCGGCGAATTTCTCGTAGCGCTTCATCTTTTCCTGGTTGGGCAGCGGCAAGGCGGTGCCCAACTCTAAGCGCTCGGCGCGAACGCCGCCATGATCCCGGCCCATGCTTCAGCGTCTCGGGCTGACGAAGGTGCTGCCGGCGCTGACCTCGGTTTCCGGTTCATCCAGGCTGCGCACCACGAAGCGCAGCGGACGGGAACCGGCGGGGCCGCCGTCGTCGGTGAGCGCCACCGATACCGGCAGGGAGAGGATCTCGCCGGCACCGACGCTGACCTCGTGCTCGCCCTGGAGGCGGAAGCCGGGGGCTTGCTCCAGTTCCACCGCGTAACGCTGGTCGCGCTGGGTCTTGTTGATCAGTTTGAGGTTGTAGATGTTCTCGATCTCGCCGGCGGCGTTCTCGCGGAACATGCCACGGTCCTTGATCACGTCGACCGACAGCTGCGGACGGGTGGCACCCAGCCAGGCCAGTGCGAGGATCATCAGCACCAGAGCGATGGCGTAGCCGATCAGTCGTGGGCGCAGCAGACGGGTCTTGCCGCCTTCCAGTGCGCGTTCCGAGCTGTAGCCCACCAGGCCACGGGCATAGCCCATGCGGTCCATGATCGAGTCACAGGCATCGATGCAGGCGGCGCAGCCGATGCAGGCGATCTGCAGGCCATCGCGGATGTCGATGCCGGTGGGGCAGACCTGCACGCACATCTGGCAGTCGATGCAGTCGCCCAGGCCCTGGGCCTTCGGGTCGCTGCCCTTCTTGCGCGGGCCACGGGATTCGCCGCGGGGGGCGTCGTAGGAAACGATCAGGGTGTCCTTGTCGAACATCACGCTCTGGAAGCGGGCGTACGGGCACATGTGGATACACACCTGCTCGCGCATCCAGCCTGCATTTATATAGGTGGCCCCGGCGAAGAAGATCACCCAGAACAGCGCGGTGCCGCCGATTTCCCAGGTGGCCAGGTTCGCCACCAGGTCACGTACCGGGGTGAAGTAGCCGACGAAGGTGATGGCGGTGGCCAGGCTGATGGCCAGCCAGAGGAAGTGCTTGGCGGAGCGGCGCAGCAGCTTGTCAACGCTCCAGGGGGCGGCCGCCAGCTTGATGCGCTGGTTGCGGTCACCCTCGGTGACTTGCTCGCACCACATGAACATCCAGGTCCAGACGCTCTGCGGGCAGGTGTAGCCGCACCAGACGCGGCCGGCGAACACCGTGATGAAGAACAGGCCGAAGGCGCAGATGATCAGCAAACCCGACAGCAGGATGAAATCCTGGGGCCAGAAGGTGGCGCCGAAGATGTAGAACTTGCTTTCTTCCAGGCTCCAGAGCACCGACTGGCGACCGTCCCAGTCGAGCCAGAGGGTGCCGAAGAAGAGCAGGCACAGAAGGCCCGCACCGAGGCGGCGCAGGTCGCGGAAGAGGCCGGTGAAGCGGCGGGTGTGGATAGGTCCGCTGGAGGCGGAAAGGGGTTTGCTGGCTATTGGGGGCAGGCTGGGAGTCACCTCGATGACCTGCGCCGGAATTCTCTCGCTCATGATCAGTGCCCATCAGGCTGTTACGGCGAGACGGACTATAGGAAGGCACTGATCGGCAAAACAGATTCAGATCAGACACCAAAAACCATATCAGATGAGCCGTGATGGGCCGCCAGGCCGCAACACGCATGGCGTGGGCACCTGGCGGTGGAATCCATGACAGCTGTGCGGCATCTGGTCGCGGGTCGTTGGGCGAGGCAGCCAGCTCTGATCCGGTCAGACGTGCCGCAGCACAGCGATCAGCGCAACATCGAGCCTATGGTGGCCACCGGCATGATGCAGGTGGGGTATGCGGGCGGACAGTACTGGGTCGCGGCCAGGGGCTGCGGCAGGGGACGCATCAGCGCTGCGGTGTAGGCAGCACCGAAGGCGCAGACGGCAACGGCGAGGCACAGCTTTTCTCTTATTGTCATGGTCATTCCTCTGCAATGGAGGGACATCTTGTTGTGAAGCAAGACTAGGAACTGCTGCGACAAGCCGCCTCGTCCGAATGGACTAGATTCGGGACGACCTGCTGAGTGCCATGAACAGCGCGGCAATGGCGCGGGCTTCCTGCAGCTCTCCCGACGCCACCAGGGCCGGCAGCTGTGACAGGGGGACCTGCATGACCTCCAGGGGTTCCGGCTCATCGCCCGTGGCGATGCAGGGCTGCAGGTCCTCGGCCAGCACCACGCGGCAGCTATGGCACAGGTGTCCGGGCGCCAGGGTCAGCGTGCCCAGTTCACGGAGGCGACCGGCGCGCAGGCCGACTTCTTCCATCAGTTCGCGATTGGCCGCCTGCAGCGTGGTTTCCCCGGGTTCGACCCCACCCTTGGGCAGGCCCAGCACCCGCTGCTCCACGCCGACGGCGTACTCGCGCACCAGCAGAACGTGCTGTGGATCGGCCAGGGCCACTACCAGCACCGATTCATAGCCGGAGCCGCGCAGGCGCTCGTAGACCCGCTGCTGACCGTTGGCGAATTCCAGGTGCAGGGCTTCGATCTGGAACCAGTCGCTCCTGGCGCGCAGTTCGGTCTTGAGGATGGTGGGCAGGCTGCGCATGGCGGGCTCCCGTGGCGGTTCCGCAAGAGGGTCGCGCGCATCGGGATGCGGGGCATCGTCTGGATGGACTACGTCGTGGAGCCAGAGCCTGCGGGTGACGCTGCAGGAGCCAGCTTGCTGGCGAACGGACGCGCGCAATGGGTGTTCGCGAGCAAGCTCGCTCCTACGGAAGGGCGTGGGACAGACCGATCACCCCAGCGTCGCCACGCTGCGCAGGATCAGCCGCACCAGCATGGTCTGCCGGGTCACCCCGGTCTTGGAGAAGGTGGAACGCAGGTGGGCCCGTGCGGTGTTGCGGCTGATGCCCAGGGCGTCGGACGCTTCGTCCAGGGTCAGGCCGTTGGCCAGCAGCATGGCCAGCTGGGCCTCGGCCGGGGTCAGGTCGAACAATGCCTTGACGATTTCCTGGGGCGCGCTGGATTCCTGTTCCGGGTCGCTGATGAAAATCACCACCGATGGGCATTGCTTGCCCTCGTTCCAGGCCGACAGCGGCACCGAGCGCACGATGATGCCGAGATCCGCCTTGCCCGACGGCCGTTGCACCCGCAGGGCTTCCACGACCGAGGGCAGGTTGTTCTTCTGGGATTGCAGGGCCTGCTTCACCAGGCGGCGGAATTCCTGGGTATCCCGCGGGTTACCCACCTGCAGGCCTTCGTTGACCAGCTTCAGGCCGTCCTTGTCCTGCAGCAGTCGCTCGGCCACACGGTTGGTCTGCAGCACCTTGCCGTCCTCGTCGAGGATGATGGTGCCCACCGCCAACTGGTCCACCGCGCCGGCGTAGAGGTTGCGCTCGGTCTCGATGCGGTTCAGCTGCATATGGATCTTGATGGAGCGTTCCAGGTGCGGGATGAACTGCGCCACCAGCGCCTTGTCGTTCTCGGTGAACTCCGGGTCCTCGCGGCCGCGGCTGACGCGGATGCGGCACTGGGCGCCGTCGCTGGTGCGGATGTCCGCGCCGAGGATGTGGAACACCCCCACCGGCTCCAGGAAGCTCTTGAAGAACTCCGATTCTTCCCATTCCGTGCGCGAGAGGAACTCCGCGTTGGTGACCACCTGTCGGTTGGGCAGGTCGACGAAGGGGTCGAGGGCGAAGAAGTACTTGTTGTAGGACGCCGTGACCTCAGAAGAGCTGCCGGTGGTGTTGACCATCAGGCCTTCGGCGTGCTCGCTCGGCGGCCGCAGGATGAAGGTGACGTACTTGCTCTGCAGGTACATGTTCAGCTGGTTGAGAAAGGTTGCCCACGGGATGTCTTCCAGCGGCCCCTGGTAGAGGTTGCCGAGCATCCCGCTGAATTCTTCGAGCGTGAGATTGTGTGCCATGTCTGAACCGCTTTTTATTTTTGTAGGGAGCTACTTACAGACTAACGGGATGTTTCATCAAGTCCGGTCGTCTTCCGCTGATCGGGAGACGACCGGTCCCGTTGCCGGTGTCAGGCCGGTTCAGTGACGTCCAGTACAACGAAGGAGCGGGGTTCGGCGATGCCGGAAGGCACGTCGGCGATGTCGGTGTAGAACTGGTCGTACCACTTGCGCAGCTGGTAGACCGGACCGTCGCCGTCACACAGCAACGGGTTGTCGACGCGGGTCTTGCTGTGCCAGATGGCCACGTCCTCGTAGAAGGCGTCCTGGGCCTGCTTCACGTAGGCCCTGGCCATCTCGCGGTTCTGCTCGTCGGTCAGGCCCGGGACCTTCTTCACCAGCACGCCGTAACGCAGGGTGAAGCTGTCGAGGTCGATGGGCACGTGGCAGTTGAGCAGGATCGAATGGATCGGCATGCCGCCCATGGCACCGGTCATTTCGGTGATCTGGTAGGCCGGACCGTAGTAGGTGGCCACGGTGGTCAGCTCGTCGTCGCCGGACAACCGTGCGCTCTTGCCACGCATCACCTGCACGGCCATATGGGCCTCGAAGGTGTTGCTGAAGTGGTTGAGGTCGGTGCCGTGTACCGAATCGAAGTGCGCCATGTCGGCGACGTTGTCGATCAGCTCGCGGCAGTTGGTGTCGATCTTCAGCTCGGCCACTTCCCACTCCGCCCACTCGTCGCTGAAGCAGGCATCGATGCGTGGAATGGCCTGCTCCTCGATCGGCGGGTTGCCTTCCGGGTCGTTCCAGACGAACAGCAGATTGTTCTGCTCGGAAACCGGCCAGGACTTGATCTTCGCCCGCGGCGGAATGCGCTTGGCGTAGGGGATGTCGTCGCAGATGCCGTCGGCGCGCCAGCGCCATTCGTGGAAGGGGCAGCGGATCGCGTCGCCCTCGACGCAACCCTGGCTCAGGTCGGCCCCCATGTGCGGGCAGTAGCCATCGAGGATGCGGATCTGCCCGTCCTCTCCGGCGAAGGCCACCAGGCGGGTGCCGAATACATCCAGTCGGTGGGCCTTGCCGTCACGGTACTGGCTGGCCAGGCCCAGGCAGTGCCAGCCACGCGCGTAACGGGGCTCCAGCTGCTTGGCTTCGATGCGGTGCAGGGTACTCATCTTGTTCTTCTCCCATCGGGGTTCTGGAGGGCTGCATCCGATTCAGGCAGACCGTTGCAGCGCGTGCACCGACCGGATTCTGCGGTGCCAGCATTTCCCGGCATCGTCTGATCGGACGATGGCCCCGGCTGGCGCCACGGTTCTACTGCGCGGAAGAACAACAAAAGGGAGCGCCCAAGGGTGATCCACATACTCGATGAGATTCCGCTCGCCCCCGCGCGCCTTGCGCCGGTGCTGGAGGCCCTGGACCAGCTTTACCTGCCGGCTTGCGCCGCCCGTGGCCTGACCCTGGAGCGGCGCTGGGTGTCGCCACCCGTGGAGATTCCCGGACAGGTGAACACCCTCTGGCTGCTCTGGCAGGTGGCCGACGTCTGGGCCTACTACGCCATGCGCAGTGGTGCGGGCGAGGAAGTCCGCGCCTTCTGGGACCAGGTGGAATCGCACGGCGAAGGCCGTCGCCGTCACGTGCTCGGCCCGGCCGGGCTGCCACTGGAGGCGCCCCATGTGGAGTGAAACCCTGCAACTGACGCTGTCCGCCGATAGCGATCCTTCCGTCCTGGACTCTCTGCTGCGTGAGCGCCTGCAGGCACTGCCCGACCTGCTGTACCTGGGGTTCGGCCAGAACCTGCCGGGCAGTTGGGGCGCCGCCGATTGCACCCTCGACCTGCTGTTTGCGGAGTCGCCCCCTGTCGCCCTGGACGACATCCTCAGCCACCTGCCGGGCATCGCCGGATTCCAGCGCATCCCGTACCAGCGCATCGGTGGCGGGCTCAGAGAACCGGCCCTGACCGGCGGTGCCTGGCGCACGCTGCTGCTGCGGGTACGCCCGCAGGCAATGGAGCAGCGCGCAGCACTGGAGCAGGACCTTCTGCGGATGCCCGGCTACATGCCGGGCATCCGCAACTGGCAATTGTCGCGGGTGACGTCCCCGTCGCCCTGGACTCACGTCTGGCAGCAGGAGTTCGCCCGGGTCGAGGACCTGCTGGGCGAATACCTCAGCCATCCCTATCACTGGGCCTGGGTGGACCGCTGGTTCGACCCCGATTGCCCGGACTGGGCGGTGGACGCCATCGCCCATGCCTTCTGTCCCTTCCAGCAGAGCCTGCTGGCTCGGGCCGCCGAATTCTCAGAAAGCTGACCTGGAGACACGCATGCGTGCAGTGGTGATCGAACGCCTCGGCGGAGCCGAAGTCCTGCAACTCAAGGAACTGGAACGTCCACAACCCGGCCCCGGCGAAGTGCTGGTGCAAGTGGTGTGTGCCGGGGTGAACCCGGCGGACTGGAAATGCCGCGAGGGCTACCTGGGTGCCTTCCTCGACTATCGCTTTCCCTTCGTCCTCGGCTTCGACCTGGCTGGAACCGTAGTCGCGTTGGGCGAGGGCGTGGACGACCTGCCGCTGGGCAGCCGGGTGTTCGCCCAGAGCGATGTCGGCGCCGGCAAGTGGGGCTCCTACGCCGAGTACGCCTGCGTCTCCCGTGCCTCCCTGGTGGCGATGCCGGAGAACCTCGACTTCGCCGCTGCCGCCGCTGTGCCGACGCCAGCACTGGCGGCCTGGACCGGCCTGCTCGAAGAGGGCGCCCTGCGTCCCGGCCAGACCGTGCTGGTGCATGGCGGCGGCAGTGCGGTGGGTGGATTCGCCATTCAGTTCGCCCGCTGTGCCGGTGCGCGCATCGCCACCACCTGTAGCGCCGATAACGCCGGCCAGGCCAAGGCCTCGGGCGCCGAACTCGCCATCGATTACCGTGCCGGCGATATCCACGGGGCCCTGCGCCGCTGGGCTCCGGAGGGCGTAGACCTGGTGCTCGACTGCATCGGTGGGGGCAGCCTGCCGAACGGGCTCGACCTGTTGCGGCCGGGCGGCGCTCTGGTCGCCATCCTCACCCTGGCCCCGGGCGATGCCGGTCCCGATCACGCCGAGGCGGCCCGACGCGGCCTGCGCACGGCGGTGGCCTACAGCCGCATGCCCAGCGGTGAATTGCTCGGCCGCATCGCCAGCCTGCTGGCCGCCGGCCGGGTACGGCCACCCGCGCTGGACCTGCTGCCCCTGAGCGACGTGGCCAGCGCCCACGATCGGCTCCAGCACGGGCACGCGCGACGTAAACAGGTGCTGCAAGTCGCTGGCTGACCTGCAGCCTCGTCCGCTCGGACGATGGAGTGGCGAGCCGGAGCCGCTCTACTGGCGGCCACTACAACAAGAGGCAGGAGCGTCAGCCATGCGAATCGAACAGGGCCAGGTGGCGGTGATCACCGGTGCGGCAGGCGGCATAGGCCGCGGCCTGGCGGAAGAAGGGGGGGCGAGGGGATTGCGCCTGGTACTGACCGACGTCGATGGGCAGCGCCTGTCGGCCCTCACCGAACAACTGCAAGGGCTGGGCGTGACGGTCGTGAGCCAGGTGGCCGACGTGAGCGATGCGGCCCAGGTGGATGCCCTGCGAGATCTGGCGGTGGAGCGCTTCGGCGGCGTCGACCTGCTGTTCAACAACGCCGGCGTCCTGCAGACCGGTTTCAGTTGGGAGATCGGCGCCGACCGCTGGCAGCGCCTGCTGGATATCAACCTTGGTGGCGTGATCAACGGCATCCGCAGCTTCATCCCGCTGTTGCTCGGCCAGCAACGCCCGGCCCAGGTGGTCAACACCGCCTCCCTCGCCGGCCTGGTGTGCAGCCCCATGCTCGGCCCCTACACCGTCAGCAAGCAGGCGGTGGTGGCCCTGTCCGAAACCCTCCACTACGAACTGGCCGTGCTCCAGGCCCAGGTGAGCGTGGCCGTGCTCTGCCCGGGCCCGGTGGCCAGCGACATCATGAACTCCAACCAGGCCGCCGGTGCCGCCACCGGCCCGCTCGACGTACTGCTCGACAGCAGCATCCGCCAGGGCATGGAGCCGCGCGAACTGGCCCGTGAAGTCTTCGCCGGCATCGAGGTGGGACGTTTCTGGCTGCTGCCCCACAAGAACTTCAAGCCGGCGCTGGAACGGCGCCTCACCAGCATCCTCGATGAGACCAATCCGGTCTTCCAGATGGCCGACGCATAAGGAGCGCCAGCATGTCACTCGACCCCCAGATCGCCGCCGTGCTCCAGCAATTCAGCGGCATGCCGAAGCCGGACTACAGCCAGCTCGACCCCGTGCAGTACCGGCAGTTCTGCGACAACCTGATGCCGCCGATTCCCGGCGAGCGCCTGTTCGAGGTGCGCAACCTCAAGCTGGCCGGTGCCGAGGGTGAACTGGATGCGCGCCTCTACCGCCCCGAAGACCGCGACGACCTGCCGTTGCTGGTGTTCTTCCACGGCGGCGGTTTCGTCATCGGCAACATCGACACCCACGACAACCTCTGCCGCAGCCTGGCGCGCCAGTGCAATGCCGTGGTGGTTTCGGTGGCCTACCGCCTGGCGCCGGAGAGCCGCTTCCCGGCAGCGCCCCACGACTGCTACCGGGCCACCTGCGACCTGGTGGAGCGCGCACGCGAGCTTGGCTTCGATGCCAGTCGCCTGGCCGTGGCGGGGGACAGCGCCGGTGGCAACCTGGCCATTGCCGTGAGCCGCCTGGCGCAGATCCGCAAGGTCCCGCGTATCGCCTACCAGTGCCTGTTCTATCCGGCCACCGATGCCCGCTGCGGCAGCGCGTCCCACGAAGCCTTTGCCGACGGTTACTTCCTGACGCGTGAACAGATGCGCTGGTTCTGGAGCCAGTACCTGCCCCGCGCCGAGCTGGTCGACGACGCCCTGGCCTCGCCCCTGCGTGCCGAAGACCTGACCGGCCTTCCGGCCACCACCCTGATCAGCGCTGAATACGATCCGCTGCGCGACGAAGGTGAAGCCTTCGCCAAGCGTCTGCAGCAGGCTGGCGTCCAGGTCCGCCTGGAGCGCTGCGAGGGCATGATCCACGGCTTCATCAGCATGGCCGCGTTCGTTGGCAAGGCCCAGTCCGCGCTGGAAGCGGCGGCTGCCGACCTGCGCCAGGCATTGAACTGAGGAAATGAAAATGGACAGCCCGCAGCGACTGATCGAAGCCATGGCCAGCGGCGCCATGCTGGTGGTGACCGACGATGATGGGGAAGGCGAAGGCTCGCTGGTGATCGCCGCCGGCCAGGCCGACGCCGCCGCCATCAACTTCATGGCCCGCGAGGCGCGCGGGCTGATCTGCCTCGCCCTGACCGAGGAGCGCTGCAAGGCTCTGGGCCTGGAACTCATGGTGCCCAACTCGCGGGCCCGCCACGGAATGGGCTTCACCCTGTCCATCGAAGCGCGCAGCGGGGTGTCCACCGGTATTTCCGCTGCCGACCGCGCCCGCACTATCGCGGTCGCCGTGGATCCGGCCAGCAGCGCCGCCGACCTCGTCCAGCCCGGCCACATCTTCCCCCTGCGTGCCCAGCCTGGCGGCGTGATGCAGAGGGCCGGCCATGTGGAGGCGGCTTGCGATCTCGCTCGGCTCGCCGGCCTGATGCCGGCAGCCGTGCTGGTCAGTATTCTCGACGAGCAGGGCGAACCGGCTCGTGGCCAGGCGCTGCGCGACTTCGCCCTGCGCCACGGCCTGCCTGTGGGCAGCGTGGCCGACCTGATCCACTACCGCATCCTGCATGAAGGCACCATCCGCCGCTCCGGCGAATACCCCATTCACACCCGCCACGGTGAGTTCCGCGTCATCACCTACCTGGACGACTATCAGGGGCAACTGCATCTGGCCCTGGTACGCGGTGAAGTCCGCCGCGACCGGCCCACACTGGTGCGGGTACAGGCCGCGGAGACCCTGCGCGATCTGCTCGACAGCCACCCGAACCAGTGGAACCTCGACCGCTCCCTGGCGAAGGTGGTGGAGGAGGGCGCAGGCGTGGTAGTGCTGCTGGCGCACCAGGAAACCCCGGCGACGGTGATCGAGCAGCTCCAGCAAGGCTCGCAGAAGCCGCGTCCGCCCAGCTTCCCGCAGCGCACGTTGGGCGTCGGCGCGCAGATCCTGCGCGATGTCGGTGTGCGCAAGATGCGCCTGTTGAGTTTCCCGGTCAGCTACAAGGCGGTGTCCGGCTTCGAGTTGGAAGTCGCTGAATTCGTCCCCTTCGATGCACGGGAGCCGGCATGAACCCGCAACTGGATACCCTGCTGCAGCCGGCTCGCCTGGCCGGCCTTCAACTGCGCAACCGCCTGATCAAGACCGCCACCTTCGAAGGCATGTGCCCCGGCGGGATACCGGGCGATGACCTGATCAACCATCACGCCGCCATGGCCCGAGGTGGTGTCGGCCTGACCACGGTGGCCTATTGCGGTGTCTCTCCGGATGGCCTGACCTTCCCGGACCAGATGTGGATGCATGCCGGCATCCTCCCGCAGTTGCAGCGCCTGACCGCAGCGGTGCATGCCGAGGGTGGTGCCATCTCCGCCCAGCTCGCCCACTGTGGCTACTTCAGCCGCAATCGCCCGCACAACATTCCACGGCCACGCGGCCCCAGCGCCTGCATCAACCAGTACGGGCTGTTCTCCGGCATTCCCTTCGGCGGCGCCATGGGCATCGCCGACATCGGCCGCACGGTTGCGGAATATGTCGCTGCGGCGAGCCTGGTACGTGACGCTGGGTTCGATGCCATCGAAATCCACATGGGGCACGGCTACCTGCTCAGCCAGTTCATCTCCCCGGCGCTGAACAAGCGTCGCGACCCCTATGGCGGCTCCCTGGAAAACCGCATGCGCCTGCCGCTGCAGGTGCTGGCGGCAGTGCGCGGTGCCGTGGGACCGGATTTCCCTATCCTGGCCAAGCTCAATCTGAGCGATGGGTTCAAGGGCGGCCTGGACATAGAGGACGCCTGCCTGGCCGCGCGATTGCTGGAGCAGGCAGGGCTGGACGCCATCGTCATGAGCGGCGGGCTGGTCAGCCGCACGCCGATGTTCCTCTTCCGTGGTGACAGCCCGTTGCCGCAGATGGTGCCGCTGGAGAAGAACCCGCTGCAGCGCACGGCGATGAAATGGTTCGGCGGCGCGAGCTTCCCGGACCTGCCGTTCGAGGAGCTCTACTTCCTCGAACTGGCCCGGCAGATGCGCCGGGCGGTGTCCATGCCCCTGGTGTATCTGGGCGGCGTGGCCAGCGCCGAGGGCATGGTGCGAGCGGTGAACGAAGGCTTCGACTTCCTCGCCCTGGGGCGCGCCTTGCTCAATGACCCGCACCTGCCGCAACGCCTTCAGCACGAAGGCGCGACCTGGCGCAGCGACTGCACCCACTGCAACCAGTGCGTAGCCAGCATGGGGCTGCCTGGCGGGATTCGCTGCGTGCTGAACCAGCCGGTGGTGTTTGCCTAGCTCGAATGCTCTTGTGGGAGCGAATTTATTCGCGAAGCAGAGCACAGCTCTGCCTCAGGGATTTGGGGCCGCTTCGCGGCCTTTCGCGAATGAATTCGCTCCTACAGGCGTTATCCATAACAACAAGGAACTCCCATGACTCGTGAAGCATTCCCCGAAGGCGTCGCCCTGGTAGTGGGCGGCAGTGGTGGCATGGGCCAGGCGATCTGCGAGCGCCTGGCCGAGGCAGGGAGTGATGTCGTGCTCACCTACCACCGCAATGCCGAGCGGGCGCAATCCGTGGTCGGCGCGGTGATGGAACGCGGTCGACGCGCCGAGGCGGTGCAATTGACCCTGGGCGACGAAGCGGGCGTTGCCGCGACGCTGAAGGCGCTCAGCGCTGGCCGGCGCATCCATACCCTGGTGATCGCCTCCGGTTCGGACATCAGCCAGCCGCGCATCGGTGATCTCGACCTGGCGCAGTGGAAGCGGGTGATCGACGCCGACCTCAATGGATTCCTCAACCTGGTGCTGTGCCTGCTGCCGCATATGCGCGAGCAGGGCGGTGGTTCGATCGTGCATATCAGCTCCGCCGGGCTGTTCCGCTGGCCGGAGGGCGATGTGCTTTCCGTGGCACCCAAGGCCGCCATCGAATCGCTGATCCAGGGCATCGCCAAGGAGGAGGGCCGCCACCGAATCCGCGCCAACAGCGTGGCCATCGGCGTGATCGACGCCGGCATCTTCCACCGCCTCTGGGCCGACGGCACCTTCGACGAGCAGTGGAAGGATGCGGTGCAGGCCAAGCTCTGCATCAAACGCTGGGGCATGGCGGAGGAGGTGGCCGAAGCAGTGGCTTTCCTCGCCTCCAATCGTGCCGGTTACACCACCGGCCAGATACTGGCAGTGGATGGGGGATACGGCGTCTGACGCACAAGGCGTGGGGTTCACCCGAACTCCGCTGGTGGATGTAAAAGGCGACATCCACCCTACACGCCAGGCGTGGCTCTTCGTAGGTTGGGCAGAGCGCAGCGAAGCCCAACATGGCGTGGTATCAGGTCGGCACCGTTGGGCTTCGCGTAGCTCGGCCACAACCTACGGTCGCACAAAAAAAGCCCCGCATTCGCGGGGCTCTTTTTTAAACCCTGAAAGCTTAGGGTTGCACGCCACCCAGCATCAGCTTCGCCTGCGCCTGGACCAGCGGCGAGGCGGTGTAGTTGCCGTCGATGGGGGTGATCACCGCCTTGCCGAGGGACAGCTGGTAGGCGTCGCCCTGCTTCTGTTCTGCGGTGGGGGCGGGCGGGGGAACGAGGTTCACCCGTACCACGCCGTCAGCACCCTGCTGTGGCTGGAAGACCACGTTGCCCCAGTCGCTGATGGGCGCGAAGGCCACGCCTGTCACTTCACCCGACTCCAGTGCCGGGTAGTTGATGTTCAGCCCGGTGTTGCCCGGCAGGCCGATCACGTTGGTTTCGCAGTAGGGCTTGGCCTTGCCGTGGCTCTTGTCGCAGATGCGCTTGGCTTCGGCGCCGATGGCGGCGGCGCGGTTGATCACGCGGACGGCGAAACGTGCGGTGTCGTCCATGGCGTTGAGGGTTTTCTGGTAGCCGGCCTGCGGGTTCTGCGCGATCAGCTGCAGGTCGATGGCGGTGGACACGGCCACCGCCGGCACGCCCTTGAACATGGCGCGGACTGCTGCGTTCACGGTGCCGGACATCTGCGTCAGCGGGCCGACGTTGTCGCCGAAGTTGGTGCCGGAGACCACCAGGTCCGGGCGGTTGTCCTTGAGCAGCAGGTCGAGGCCGACGTTCACCGCGTCCACCGGAGTGCCGATGGCGGAAGTCTTGCCGGCCGGCGGGGTGTAGCCGGCGGGAGCGCCGACGCAGTACTTGTCCTGGGCCAACTGGGTAATGGCCACAGCCTGGCCGGGCACCACGACGCTGGCGGCGCCGATGCCGCTGCTGTCGTTCTGCGGCCCTACCAGGGTCACCTGATGGCCGGCGGCGACCAGTGCCTGGTACACGGCGTCGATGCCTGGAGCGCGGCAGCCGTCGTCGTTGGTCAGGAGAATGTTCAAGGCACTGGCCTGGAGCGAAATGGACAGGGCGGCCAGGCTGATGGCGGATTTCAACAGTGTGTGCGTCATCTCGTTTCCTCTATCGGAAGAAGGGAACCTTGGGTCGACTGCTGGCTGAACTAAGGCGGGTTGCAGCGGGACACAAAAAAGCGAGGCCCGGGGGCCTCGCTCGATGAGGGCGCTTATTTGCCCAGCTTTCGCAGGTTGGCGACGGAGAAGTAGTCAGCTTCGTAATCGCTGTTGTTCAGCTTCGCCGGCGGCTTGCCGTTGAGCAGGCGGTCGGTCAGGTAGGAGCCAGCGATCAGGTCGTGGAAGATCGCGACCCGGGCCTGGAAGCCTTGCAGGTCGTAGGCGTAGACCGTGGTCTGCATGTTGCTGCGCCAGAGCTGGCCCTTGCCGTCGTAGTTGTCGGCCAGTACGGCGATCCAGGAGTCCTCGTCGATGTAGAGCACGCGCTTACCGTAGATGTGACGCTTGCCGGGCTTGAGCGTGGCCTCCAGGACCCAGACACGGTGCGGCTCATAACGCATGTACTCGGGGTTGACGTGGCCGTTGGTGGAAAGCAGGTTGTCGAGCTTCAGGCTCGGGTCGTCCAGCTTGTAGTTGTTGTACGGGATGTAGATTTCCTTCTTGCCTACCAGTTTCCACTCGTAGCGGTCCGGGGCGCCGTTGAACAGGCGGTCCTCGTCCATTACGCGGAAGCCACCGGCGCCGAACGGGGTGTCATAGGCAACGGTCGGCGCGCGCCGCACCCGGCGATTACCCGGCAGGTACTGCCAGGACTGCGACGGCGAGGCGATCGGGTCGGTAAAGGTATGGGCGAGGATGATCTCGCCTTTTTTGCGGGTCGGCTCCAGGGTCTGGACCAGGGCGAAGGCCTGCTGGCCACCGAAGGTTTCCACGGATTCCTTGGGCGAGTCCCATACCGAGAGGATCTTGTAGTCCATGGACTCCAGCGAGCGGGTGCCATTGGAGAGGGTCAGCGCCATGGTGTAGATGGCGTCTTCCTTCCAGGCACGGGCCGGCAGGTTGAGGTTCCACATCAGCTCGTAGCCGTTCTTCGGGATCGGGAAGGGCGAGGCGCCGATGGCGTTGATCACGCCGTTGCCGTCGCTGACCAACTCGGCACTGGTGGCGTTGGCGAGGGTGCGCTGCAGGACCCGGTCGGAGTAGCGGAAGTCGCGATGGCTCGGATAAACCGGGATCTTGAATGTGCTCTTGTAGCGCTGGAACAGTGCCTTCTGACCTTCGGTGAGCTTGTCGGCGTACTGCGCCATGTTATCGGCGGTGATCACGAACAGCGGCTTCTCACCGGCATAGGGGTCGCCATAGCCGGTGCCTGTACCTGCGTAGTTGACCTGGGGCGGAGCCCCCAGCCACTTGCCGCTCCAGGCAGGAATGCTCCCATCGGAGTTGCCGGCCTTTTCTGCCCCCATGGGGGTGAGGTCGTCGCCCAGGCGTTTGGCCTCTTCCGGGGTGACCTTGGCCAGGACTTGAGTGCTGGCGAGAGCGGCGGCGAGAACGCCGGCCAGGAGCGGGGTCTTGTTGTTGAGTTGCATCATGAGTCTCCTGCGGCAGTGGATCAGAAGCTGTACTTGACGTTGATTCCGAAGTTGTCGCGGTCCGCGAAGGGGGTGTCGCCGGCATCGCCGAGGAAGGCGTTGTAGCGAGCTTCCACTGTGAAGTTGTTGAGGTAGCGCCAGGTGGTGCCAACGCCCAGGCGATGGTCACCTTCACCCATGCCGAAGGTGCCCGGAATGGAAGAGTCGCCTCCCAGGTTCTGGCTGAAGATCAGGGGCACGGTCAGGTCCCAGCCGTTGAAGATGTTCAGGTACTCCAGGGACAGGTTGAGGGTGTAGCCCCAGGAGCTCTTGTCGAAATACAGCTTGTCGGTGTCCGGCGTGACCAGCGGGAAGGCACCGCCGAGACCATCCGGAACGAAGGCGGTGAAGCTGGGTGCCTTGTCGTTGTCGAGCACCTCGTTGTAGCCCACCTCGCCAGTCAGGGTGGCGTTGTCGGCGAAGGGCGTGGTGCCGATGGAGTGGATGAACGACACCTGCGCCTGCATGGTTTCGGCGCGTACCGGATGCGGTACCAGGCCGGTATCCACCAGCACCGGTTGACCGTCGCGATAGCTCACCTCGCCGCTGATGTTGGTGTCGCCGACCACGGTGGAGAAGCTCGCGCCGTAGAGGTCGATGTCCTCGAAGTAGTTCACCCGGTAGTTGGCGGTGTTCCAGTCGGTGAGGAAGTCGATCTGCGGCGCCTTGTCATGGAAGCGCACGTAGTAGAGACCGAACTCGGTGTTGTTCAGCGATTCCGCGACGTAGTTCAGCGCCACGCCATACTGGCCGCTGTCACTGGGGTTGTCGTCGTGCAGGCGGCGGGTGATGCCGAAGGCATCGGTGAAGCCGCCTTCATCGATCTGGTCGGAAACGGAGAAGAAGCTACCGACGCCATCGATCTCTGTTTTCTTCCACTCGTACTGGTAGTACGCCTGGAGGCTCAGCGCGTCGGTCAGGTCGATCTGGCCGAACACCTGGCCCACCGGCAGGAAGAGTTCCTTGAGTTCCACACCCGGAGTGTTGGCCTTGGTGGCATCCACCGGGGCCATGGCACCGGAAATGCCGTTGCCGATGAACAGGCTCTCGCCCCAGCTCACCACCTGGTCGCCAACGCGCAGGTTGAGGTTGTGGCCGCCCAGGTCCCAGGCGCCGTAGACGTAGTGGTCCAGCAGGCGCAGATCATGACCGTGCTGGTCGATGGTGCCGTGAGGGAAGTGGTTGGCTTGCGAACACTGGCCGCCGGCGACGCAGTTGGAAGTGCCGGTGCCATTGTCGTTGCTGCGGTTGTAGACGTCGTCGTAGAACCCGCTGGCACGCACGAACAGGCCGAAGTCCTCCTTCCAGTTGAAGTTGGCCTCGGTGAGGAAGCTGGAGCGGTTGGTGATCAGGCTGCCCTTGTCGAAGGCGTTGTTGCCATCGTCGATGTTGGCGATAACCGGGTTCGGGAAGCCATTGGACAGTGCATGGTCACGGGACTCGGTACGCCAGGCGAGGGCGTAGGTGAGGGTGGTGTCCCAGGAAATCTTCAGGTCATCGTTGGGCTGGAAAGCCAGCGCGTGGCTCTGCCCTGCCTGGCCAAGGGCGAGCCCCATGCAGGCAATGCGGATCGCGGAGTGAAGCGGCGCAAGGGGATGACCCTTTCTTGTTCTTATCATGATGTCGCTCTCGGCGTGTCTGGGCACAGCTCGGTCCGCCAGGCCCAAGATTGAGTTGAGTGTGGCGGGCTGACTATGTGGTCACCGAGGGGGCGCAACATCGTCCGAAAAGACTACGAGGTTTGTACGAATTCGGAGGGGGTTGTCGGAACCTAATGCCGGGATGTCGTTTCCCGGCTCCTGTGGAGTTTTCTTAGTCCCATCGGACGATGTTGGCGGTTGGGGGCGCACTGAGAATCCGGGCAATTGCGCACCACGAACAACAAAAAGGGAGCATGCCCGATGAGCGCGAACAGCCCGGAATGGGACCAAAGCTGCGACGTACTGGTGGTCGGATCCGGAGCCGGTGCCATGACCGCCGCGCTCAGGGCACACGACCTGGGATTGAAGGTGCTGGTGGTGGAGAAGAGCGACCGTTTCGGCGGCACCTCGGCCATCTCCGGCGGCGGAATCTGGATCCCCTGCAACCACCGCATTGCCGCGCTGGGCGGCCAAGACACGGCCGAAGAAGCCATCGCCTACATCCGCGCCGTGACCAACGGTGAGGTTGACGATGGCCGCATCGAGGCCTATGTCGAGCACGGCCACCGTGCGATCCAGTACCTGGAAATGAACTCGCGGGTACGCTTCGAGGCCCAGGCCGCGTACGCCGACTACTACCCGGAGGTGCCTGGCGGCAAGCCCGGCTATCGCTCCATGGACCCGGGGCCCTTCGATGCCCGTGAACTGGGCGAAGACTTCATGCGCCTGCGCGAACCCTCGCCGGGCACCCTGATGCTGGGGCGTATGACCATGACCATGAAGGAAGCCCGCGTGCTGCTCTGCCGCGGGCCGGGCTGGGTCGGCCTGACCATGAAGGTGATGTGGCGCTACTGGCGCGACCTGGGCTGGCGCCTGCGCTCGCGGCGCGATCGCTTCCTCACCCTGGGTAACGCCCTGGTGGCGGCGCTGCGGGCTTCGTTGAAGGATCGCGACGTAGCGCTGCAGCTTGAATGCCGGCTGGAAAAACTGGTGGAAGAGGGCGGCCGCATTGTGGGCGCCGAGTTGGTCCACCAGGGCCGTTCCCTGCGCGTGGAGACCCGTTGCGGTGTGATCCTCGGTGCGGGTGGCTTCGAGCGCAATCAGGCCATGCGCGCCCAGTACCACCCGGAACCGTCGCGCAGCGACTGGAGCGCCACGCCGCCGTTCAACACCGGTGATGCCATCCGCGCCGGACAGGCCCTGGGCGCACGTACTGCGCTGATGGACCACAGCTGGTGGGCACCCACCACTCATGTGGAGGGCGAGGAAAAACAGCGCGCGCTGTTCGTCGAGCGCAACCTGCCGGGGTGCATCATGGTGAACTCGGCGGGCGAGCGCTTCGTCAACGAAGGCGCGCCCTACACCGACATCGTTTACGCGATGTACGGCAGCAACCGCGAGGGCGCCACCAGCGTGCCCTGCTGGCTGATTTTCGATGCCGACTATCGCCACAAATACCCTTGCGGTGCGCTGCTGCCGGGCTATGCCATGCCCGACAGCCGTGTGCCGGCGCACCTCAAGAGCTACTTCCACAAGGCCGACAGCCTGGTGGAGCTGGCGCGCGCCATTGGCGTCGATGAGGCCGGACTGATGCGTACCGTGGAGCGCTTCAACCCGATGGCCGAAGCCGGCAGCGACCTGGATTTCCACAAGGGCGATTCGCTATTCGACCGCTACTACGGCGACCCCAGCGTAACCCCCAACCCCTGTCTGGCACCGCTGGTGAAGGCGCCGTTCTATGCGGTGAAGGTGGATGCCGGCGACATCGGCACCAAGGGCGGTCTGCTCACCGACGTGCATGCCCGCGTGCTGCGCGAGGACGGCGCGCCCATCACCGGTCTCTACGCCATCGGCAACAGCGCCGCTTCCATGATGGGCCGTACCTACCCGGGGGCTGGCTCCACCATCGGCCCGGCCATGGTGTTCGGCTTCCGTGCAGCGGAAGACCTGCATGCCCAGCACGCCGCTGCTGCGACGGAAGGTAGCCGCAACGTGGCGCAGCCGGTCGACTGACGGACGGGGCCGCCGTGCGGCCCCCGGTGCACGTATTCCCCCCAACAGAAACAAAAAAGAGGAAGACGCGATGATCGATTTCACCGGCAAGACTGTGCTGGTCACCGGCGGCGGCGTGGGCATAGGCCGCGCCATGGTCGAAGCCTTCGCCCGCGCTGGCGCCCGGCTGGCAGTGGCGGAACGGGACGCCGAGCGCGCCGCCCAGGTGCGTGACTGGTTGGCCAGTTGCGGCGGTGAGGCGCTGGTGGTGGAAGCGGACGTGACCTGCAAGGAGCAGGTCGCCGTATTGGCGGAACAGATCGAGGCTCGTTTCGGTGGTCTCGACGTGCTGATCAACAACGTCGGGGACTCGCTGATGATCGCCAAACCGTTCGACGCCTACAGCGACGACGACATCGATCGGCTTTACGCCGTCAACCTGGGGCACGTGTTCCGCGTGACCCGCACCATGCTGCCGCTTCTGCGCCGTCAGGGTGCGGGCGGCAGCATCATCAGCCTGTCGTCTATCGAGGCCTTCCGCGGCATTCCCAATTGCAGTGTCTACGCCGCCTTCAAGGCTGCCATCGGTGGTTTCACCAAGAGTCTGGCCCTGGAACTCGGCCCAGTGGGCATCCGCGTCAACCAGATCGCCCCCGAGTCCACCGAAACCCCGCAACTGCCGATGTCCCTGATGATCGCGCCGGAACACTGTGCGCAGCTGCCGAACTGGATTCCCCTGGGCCGGTTCGGCCAGCCGGAAGACATGGCCGGCGCGGCACTTTTCCTGGCCAGTCCGCTTTCCGGCTGGGTGACCGGCACCACCTTGCACGTGGACGGCGGCGCCCTTGCTGCTGCGGGCTGGTACCGCGACCCGAAAGGCACCTGGACGAATGTTCCGGTAATCACGGGCAACGGTTTCAACTTCTAGAACCCCAGCTTTCGCTGATTGCAACAAGGAATTCCGAATGAACGCGAAGAACTCCAGAGTCGCCGTGGTCACTGGCGCCAGTCGTGGTGTCGGCAAGGGCATCGCCATCGCCCTGGGCGCAGCTGGCATGACCGTTTACCTTAGCGGCCGTTCTGCCACCCAGAGCAGCAGCCAGCTGCGTGGCCAGACCCTGCCCGGCAGCCTGGCGGAAACCGCCGAAGCGGTAACCCGCGCTGGCGGCCGTGGCATTGTCGTGGCCTGCGACCATCGTGACGACGAGCAGGTGCGCGAACTTTTTGCCCGCGTCGAGCGCGAGCAGGGCCGCCTGGATCTGCTGGTGAACAACGCCACCTACATCCACGAGAACCTGATCGATCCGGGCCCCTTCTGGCAGAAGCCCCTGGATATGGTGGACATCCTCGATATCGGCCTGCGCTCGTCCTATGTCGCCAGCTACTTCGCCGCGCCGCTGCTGGTGAAGAACGGCCACGGCCTGATCGCTTTCGTCTCCTCCTTCGGAGCCGGCTGCTACATGCACGGCCCGGCCTACGGTGCGCAGAAGGCCGGCGTCGACAAGTTCGCCGCTGATATGGCCATCGACCTGGAAGACACCGGAGTCGCTGCGGTCTCGCTGTGGCTGGGTCCGCAGCGCACCGAACGCACCGCGATCGCTGGTGCCGAGCGTGCCGACCAGTACGAGGAATTCCTCGCCATGGCGGAGACCCCGGAGTTCAACGGCCGTGTGATCAACGCGCTGCTGAACGACCCGGAGCTGGCCGCACGTTCCGGACAGACGCTGATCACCGCCGAGCTCGCCGCCGGCTACGGCATCACTGAAGACGCCGGGCGGCAGCCGCCGTCCTACCGCGACATGCTCGGCGCACCGCGTGTGCAGCACCCCGCGCGGGTGATCTGAACCGACCATCGCCCGGGATGCTCCGGGCGCTTCAACCACGGGACTGGAAGGGTCCCATGCAGGAGTGAGGAAGTGATGAAGATTCTGGTGATTGGCGGGACCGGCCTGATCGGCGGCCATGCCGCGCTTTACCTCAAGGACCGTGGCCATGACGTGACCATTGCCGGGCGCAAACCAGCTGCAGAGGGCAGCGCACTCGCTGACCTGAAGCAGCTGCAGGGCGACTACGTCGCGGGTAGCTTCAGCCGTGATGACCTGGCCGGCTTCGACGCCCTGGTGTTTGCCGCCGGCAGTGATATCCGCCACGCGCCCCAGGGTGGCGACATCGACGCCCACTGGCAGCGGGCCAACGTCGAGGCCATTCCGCGTTTCTTCGAGCTGGCCCGCAGCGCGGGTGTCCGTCAGGCGGTGCTGGTGGGCAGCTTCTATCCCCAGGTGGCACCGGAACTGATCGAGAGCATTCCCTACGTGCGGTCGCGCCATCTGTCGGATCAAGGCGTACGTGCGTTGTCCACGCCGGACTTCCGCGTGTGCAGCGTCAATGCGCCCTTCGTGGTTGGTGCGGTACCGGGGCTGAAGGTCGACATGTTCGAGGCCTATACCCGTTACGCCGAGGGCAAGTTCGCGCCGCTGCCGTTTTTCGGTCCGGCCGGTGGCAGCAACTTCATCTCCACCCGCTCGCTGTCCCAGGCGATCCTCGGGGCGCTGCTCCACGGTGAGTCGGGCAAGGCCTATCTGGTGGGGGACGAGAATCTCAGCTACGCCGAATACTTCGAGACCTTCCTGCGCGCCGTCGGCAACGACGCTGAGGTGCCGTCGCTGGACCAGGAGCATCCGCTGCTGCCAGACATGGCGCTCTACACCGGGCGCGGCAATACCGTTGTCTACGAGCCGGATACCGCTGAAGCCGCTCTGCTAGGGTATGTGCGCAACGACATCCAGCGGGCGGTGAACGAGGTGGTGGCGCAGTATCGCGGGTGATGGTCCGAAGCGGTCCTCTCCCAAGAAGGGGAGAGGACCCGGGGGTGAGGGAAGCACCGGCGGGTGCCGACCCCGGCAATCGCACAAACCTGCCAATTCACAGGGAACGAAAAAGGCCCGCTTTCGCGGGCCTTTCTGCATCCATTTCCCCAATCAGATCGGCGAGCCCGGTAGGCCGGGGTAATAGGAACCGGCCGCCACGCCGCCATCCACCGACAGTTCGCTGCCATTGCAGTAGCTGGCTTCGTCGCTGGCGAGGAAGAGCGTGGCGCGGGCGATCTCCTCCGGTGCGCCAATGCGTTGCTGCGGCACGGTGCGGTACTGCGGAGCCAGCTCTTCCCGCGAGGCACCGGTGGGGTTGGACATGACGGTATCGACGCCACCCGGATGCACCGAGTTGACGCGCACGCCATGGGGCCCCAGTTCCAGCGCCGCAACCTTGGTCAGGCCGCGCACACCCCACTTGCTCGACACGTAGGCCGCCAGCGCGTTGACCCCGCGCAGGCCGTCCACGGACGAGATGTTGACGATGGAGCCGGTGCGCTGTTCGCGCATGATCGGCGCCACGCTTCGGATGCCGAGGAAGGTGCCGGTGAGGTTGATCGACAGGGCGCGCTCGAACTGTGTTTGGGTCAACTCTTCGATGGCGCCGAATACCAGCACGGCGGCGTTGTTCACCAGCACGTCGATGCGGCCGTGGCGCTCCACGGTTTCGCGGACCAGCTGCTGCCAGCATTCTTCCTTGCTGACATCCAGGCGGCGGAAGCTGGCCGCCTCACCCAGTTCCGCCGCCAGTGCGCGGCCTTCGTCCTCCAGCAGGTCGGCGATGACGACGGTGGCGCCTTCCTTGACGAACAGACGCGAGGTTTGCGCGCCCATGCCGCGCGCGCCACCGGTGATGATGGCGACTTTGTTTGCCAGACGTTGCATGTCGTTCTCCTTTAACCCCAATAGGCCTGGCCGCCATCCAGCGGGATGGTGGCGCCGGTCAGATAGCGGGCGTTGTCGCTGACCAGGAAGGCCACGGTGCGGCCGATGTCGTGTTCACAATCACCCACCCGGCGCAGCGGAATGCTGCTGAAGAAGGCTTCCGCCTCCACCGGGTTGGCCTCGATCCAGCCGCGTAGGCCGGGGGATAGGGCGTGAGGGGCGATGACGTTGACGCGGATGCCGTCCACGCCCCATTCGCAGGCAGCCCCACGGCTGAGCGAGCGGATGGCTTCCTTGGTTGCGGCGTAGTGGCCGTAGCCTGATGCGTCCCAGCGCACGGCGGCGGAGGAGGCCAGGTTGACCACGGCGCCATCACCCTTGAGGTGCGGGTAGCAGGCGCGCATCAGGCGCAGGGTGGCCATGGGACCTGAGTCGATGCCCTTCATGAAGGCTTCGTCCGTCACCTCGAGGATGCTGCCCAGCGGCACGATGTGGGCGTTGTTGACCAGGATGTTGAGGCCACCGAAGGCCTCCACCACTTGGGCCACGCAGCGATCGATATCCGCCGGGCACATCACGTCGCATTCGAGCGCCAGGGCGGTGCCGCCACGGCGGCGAATTTCGGCACAAGTCTCTTCCAGGGTCGCGCGGGTGCGACCGGCCACGGCGACCTTGGCGCCCTCGGCGGCCAGCGAGTAGGCGATACCCTGGCCAACGCCCTGGCCGCCTCCGGTCACCAGGGCGACCTTGCCTTGCAGCATGCTCATGTTTGTTTGCTCCCGAATCATTGGATTAACCGGCGATGCCGGAGATCGTCTGTGCGTTGTCGATGCGCAGTTCGGCGCCGTTGACGAAGCGCGATTCGTCCGAGGCGAGGAACAGCACCAGGTTGGCCACGTCTTCCGGCATGCACATGCGTGCCATGGGGTTGTCGCCGATGCCCAGGGCCACCGGATCGAGGTTGGGCACCAGGGACTGGGTCATGGGTGTCCAGATGCCGTCGGGGTGAATGGAGTTGCAGCGGATGCGGTAGCCGCTGTTCTTGCAGTGCATCGCCACGTTGCGGGTCAGGGCGGTGACGGCGCCTTTGGAGCCGGTGTAGGCGCACATGGGCGGCAGACCGCCGAGGGCGGCGACCGAGGACATCATGATGATCGAGCCGCCGGTGGCGTTGCGCTTCATGGCCTCGATGCCGTACTTGCAGCCGAGGAAGTAGCCATCGGCGTTCACCCGCATCACGTTGCGCCATTGCTGCAGGCTGGCCTCTTCGATCGTACCCAGGGGGCAGATGGCGGCGTTATTGACCAGCACATCGAGGCGGTCGAAGGTCGCCAGGGTCTGCTCGATTGCCCGCTGCCAGTGTTGTTCCTCGGCGACATCGAGTTCGACGAACAGGGCTGCGGCACCAATCTCGGCAGCCAGGGCCGCGCCGGCCTCACAGTCTATGTCCGCCAGCACCACGCGGGCGCCTTCGGCGGCCAGCAGAAGGGCATCGGCCTTGCCGACGCCGCTGGCGGCGCCGGTAATCAGTACGACCTTGTCTAGGACACGTTTCATTCAGCTCTCCTCAAAGGGGCCCGACCGGCCAGGGCGTCCTGTATGGCGTCTGCGCCGTACATGGCCGCCACCAGGTCGTCCAGGTGGGGATTGCGGCGTAGTTCGTTGCCGCCGTCGATGGCCAGGCTCTGGCCGGTGGTCCAGACCGATTCCGGGCCGGCCAGGTAACGCACGGCTCCGGCGATGTCCGCGGGTGTGCCGAGGCGGCCGAGCGGTACCTCGTCGAGGAACGGCCGGCAGAGTTCAGGGCTGGCGAACAGGGCGCCAGTGGCCTCGCTGCGGAATAGTCCGGGGCGCACGGAATTGACGCGGATGCCGGCGCTGGCCAGCTCCTCGGCAGCGCAGCGCACCAGACTTTCCAGGGCAGCCTTGGCGGTGCAGTAGGACGACAGCCAGCGGAAGGTCATCTGCGCGGCCGTGGACGAGATGCACACGATGGAGCCGCCGCCGTTGCGCGCCATCAGCGGGGCGCCATGTCGGATGGCGAGGAAGGCGCTCATCAGGTTTGCGTCGAGTTCGGCGGCGAAGCTCTTGGCGTCATGGTGCAGCAGGGGGCGAAAGCCACCACCGCCCACTGTGGGGATCAGGATGTCCAGGCGCTGGTGAAGGTCGTAGGCCTGGTCCAGCGCCCGCAGCAAGTCGGCTTCCTCACAGGCGTCGCCGACGCAGAACTCGACCTGGGCGCCGGGCACCTGCCCGAGCAGGTCGTTGCGGGCTGCCTCCAGCGCCTCGGCGCGTCGGCCCAGCAGCACCACGTTGGCACCGTCCCTGATCAGCGCGAGGGCACAAACCCTGGCCAGGGCGCCGGTGCCGCCGGTGATCAGCGCAGTCTTGCCGCTCAGGACCCCGATCACTGATTGGCTCCTGGCAAGGGCTGGTCCTGGGACCAGTCCAGCAGCAGCTCGCGACAGGTGATGCGCCAGAGACCGTCAATGCAGGCGAAGCGATCACGGTAGCGGATGCCCCAATCCAGCTTGCGGGTGACGCCCTCGGCTTCGTAGATGTGGTTGGCGATGCAGTAGGTTTCGGCACTCGCCTCGAGGTCTTCCACCTCCGCCAGGTGGTTGTGGACATGGTGCTGGGTGACGCTGTAGCGACCCAGACCATTCATTCCCGCGACGATGGCGTCAACGCCGTCGAAGCTGAAGCCGGGCCCTTTGAGTACTGCGTCGGGTGCGAACAGGCGGGCCAGTGCCGTCCAGTCCCGTTTATCCACCGCCTGTGCGTAACGACAGACGAGTTCATAGAGCGCTTGCTTGTGCGATGCCTCGGACATGCCAGGAGCCTCCTTGTTTGTCCTGCTAGGTTGCAGGTGCGGGGAAACTCGCATCGCCGGGGCAGAGGGGCATCGGCCGATCGGACTATTGGTCATCGCGCAGGGCGCTAGTCCCCTCGGACGATGAGTGGCCAGGTAGCGCCGGCTAGGTTAGGCGTTCCCGCTTATATGGAGCAGCAGAGATGGCCGACGCCGTTGAAACACTTCTGGAAATCGAGCAGATCAAGCAGCTGAAGTACCGCTATTTCAGGGCGATCGACTGCCATGACTGGGCCTTGTTCGAAACCTGTGTGGCCGAGGACGTGACCACCGCGCTGGACAGCGGCAAGTACGCCTTTTCCGGTCGCGCCCGCTTTGTAGAGGGGCTACGTGGGCTGATGGACCGTCCGACCCTGCTGTCCAAGCATCAGGGGCACCACCCGGAGATCGAGTTGGTCGCGCCCGATCGGGCCCGGGGTAGCTGGTACCTTGAGGATCATGTGATCGACACGGAGAACGGCTGGATGGTGCACGGCACGGCGTTCTACCAGGACGAATACGTCAAGCGCGACGGGGCCTGGCAGATTCTGTCCACCGGATACCGGCGCGTCTTCGAAACGGTCACGGCGCCCATCCCGGAGCAGTTCAAGGTCATTTCCTGCTGGTTCGGACTGCCCGAGTGAACGAATAGCGCCCGCCGCTCAGCCGGCGCGCAGCTCGCGGATACCCTTGCCGAGGCGCTTGCGCAGCAAGGTGCGCAGGGTCACGCCGTCGGCGTAGCCCACCAGCCCGGCCACCTGATCGACGCTGTGTTCGCTGGTTTTCAACAGATGCACGGCACGTTCGATCCGCAGGTCCTGTACGTAGGCCAGGGGCGTCTTGCCCAGCACCTCGTGGATGCGCCGGGCGAGGGTGCGCTTGCTGGTGGCCAGTTCGCTGGCCGCCGCGTCGAGATTGAAACCTTCGGCCAGGCGTTCGCGCGCCCAGCGGTCGAAGCGTTGCACCAGCGGGTCGGCATGGGCCAGGTGGTCGGAGAGGGCGTAGGCCGATTGCGACGGGCGTGAGTCGACGATCAGGTAGCGCGCCACCAGGGCGGCCAGCTCCGGGCTGGTCTGGCGGATCAGCCAGAGGGTCAGGTCCAGGTGGCTGAGGGCGGCGCCAGCGGTCACCAATTGCCCGGAGCTGACGATCATCCGGCCGGCGTCGAGCCGCACCTGTGGATAACGTTGCCGGAACAGCGGTGTCAGCCACCAGGTGGTGGTGGCTTCGTGCCCGTCCAGCAAGCCGGTTTCCGCCAGCACGAAAGTGCCGATGCAGGCTGCGGCGATTCGCGCGCCACCTACCGCCCAGTGGCGCAGGGCGACAACCGCATCGGCTACGTCAGGGCGGGCCAGGGCTTGCTGCAATGGGTCGGGCATCTTGTAGCCCATGGCCGGGACGATCACCCACTCCGGCGTCGGGCAATCGGCCAGCGGTCGCACCGGAACGCCGAAACCCAGGGAGCTTTTCACCTGAGGCCGAACCCCCGCCAGGGCCACCTCAAACCGCGGGCAGGGCAGTCCATGCAGGGCGGAGAGCTCGTTGGCGGTGGTGAGGGCGTCGAGCACGGTGGCAAGGCCCGTGTCGAACACACCCTCAAGGGCGAGGACGGTGAGCTTCATGGCGAGATCGCTACCAAAGTTGTCAATCGCGCCAGTATGGCAAAGGGGTAATGGGCCATAAAGTGAGCCCCACACCCCTTGCTGCGGAGACTCGTCATGTATCAGAAGACCCTCATTGCCGGTTGGGGCGACATGGACTTCAACTCCCATATGCGCAACACCGCCTACCTCGACAAGTCTGCCGACGTGCGCATGATGTACTTCGCCGAGCGTGGCTTCCCCATGTCCGAGTTCCGTCGCCTGCGCCTGGGGCCGGTGGTGATGAAGGACGAGATCGAGTACTTCCGCGAATTCCACTTGCTGGACGCGATGGACATCAGCATGCGCCTGGCCGGCCTGTCCGAAGACGGCAGCCGGATGATGCTGCGCAACGAGTTCTACCGGGGCACCACCCTGGCGGCGCGGGTCACCTCCACCGTCGGCTGGTTCGACCTGGAGCAGCGCAAGCTGGTGGTGCCGCCGCCGGCCCTGCTGGAAGCGCTCCAGGCCCTGGAGGAAAGCGAGGATTTCCGTGTGCTGCCGGGCAGCAGCCGCTGAGGAGGAGGGGAAATGAGCATCAGCATCGTCCGACTGGGCACGCCGCGAGCCGCCGATGAAGGACTGCGCATCGGCACCGTGCGTCGGCCCCCGCGCGGCGTACCCAAGGCCGATTTCGCCAGCCGCGACTACTACGACACCTGGCTGCCCCTGCTGGCGCCCAGCGCGGAGCTGATGGCCGAGGGCAAGGCCGCCGAAAGCGACGCCGACTGGGCGCGCTTCGCCAAGCGCTACCGCGCCGAAATGGAAGGCGGGGAGGGCGCGAGGGTGCTGGACCTGCTGGCCGCCCTGTCCCACGGCAGCCACTTCGCGGTGGGCTGTTACTGCGAGAACGAGGCACGCTGCCACCGATCCCTGCTGCGCCAGTTGCTGGCCGAGCGCGGCGCGTCGCTTCGCTGATTCCCGCGGCGGAAAACGCCCATCACTCCCCTCTGGCAGTCCTACGACCAAAGGCGCAGAATCGCGCCTCGTCGACGGAAGGTGCTGAGTATTAAGGCGCCTTCATTCCTATACTTCTGAGGTATGGGTCTTACTCTTCTTTTCATTCCTTCTTTCTTACTTTCTTTACTGGACGCATCGTGAAAATTCGCAGTTCGATCGCCAAGCTGTTCGTTCTCGGTTCCTGCCTGTTCGTCTTTGCGGGTGCTCCGGCCCAAGCCCAGGAAGCGCCGCTAACGGTTCGCGATCCGGCTCAACTGCACCTGGCTTCCGGCAGCGTGATGCTGCTGGACCTGAAGACCGACAAGGTCCTTTATTCCCGCAATCCCGACCTGGTTGCCCCGATCGCCTCGGTGACCAAGCTGATGACCGCCATGGTGGTGCTGGACGCCAAGCAGCCCATGGACGAGATCATCACCGTGACCATCCGCGACAACCCGGACATGAAAGGTGTGTACTCGCGGGTTCGAGTGGGTAGCCAGGTGAATCGCCACGACATGATGCTGATGACCCTGATGTCGTCGGAGAACCGCGCCGCCACCGCCCTGGCCGAGTCCTATCCCGGCGGTTATTCGGCCTTCATCAAGGCGATGAACGCCAAGGCCCGCGCACTGGGCATGACCAGCACCCGCTATGTCGAACCCACGGGCCTGTCGCTGCACAACGTGTCCAGCGCCCACGACCTGGTGCTGCTGCTCAAGGAAGCCCGCAAGTACCCGATGCTGAGCCAGCTCAGCACCACGCCGGAAAAGACCATCACTTTCGTCAAGCCGCGCTACAGCCTGGGCTTCCGCAATACCAACAGCCTGGTGCGCAAGCCGGGCTGGAGCATCCAGGTGACCAAGACCGGCTTCACCGACGAGGCCGGCCACTGCCTGGTGATGCTGACCCACATGAACGGCCGCCCGGTTGCCATGGTGCTGCTGGATGCCTTCGGCAAGTACACCCACGTGGCCGACGCCACGCGCATGCGCCGCTGGCTGGAAACCGGCAAGAGCGGCCCGGTGCCCGCGGCGGCGAAGAACTACCGCCAGTACAAGGACAGCCAGATTCGCCAGGCGACGGTGCAGAACAGCGTGCAGTGAGGAAATGGGGCAGGCCTGACGGCCTGTTTCGGGCTGCTCCCTCTGGAGGGCTGGGGGGAGGGCAGTTGCCGGCTTCCCGGTGCGCGGCGCACCCTACGGTATGAGTCCGCGCAGCCGGGATTCCAGCCTTTCCAGCAACCCTTCCGCGACGTCCTTCAATACCCCTTCAGCCTCATCCACCAATGCCGACGAAGGTCGGTATTCCGGGCGGATCAGTTGCACACGGAATGGCACGGACGTCTGTAGCCGGCGTATCTGCACCCCGCGCCCGGCCTCGTCCAGCGCACTCAGCGGGTTGACGATGGCCAGTCCCAGCCCCTGACGGACCATGGCGCAGACCGAGGCGGCGGTGCTGGTTTCCACCACCATCCGGCGTTCCACCCCGGCGGCCTGGAAGTGGGCGTCCAGGCTCTGCCGGTAGATGTCCAGGCCAGCCAGGCTGATGAACGGGCGGCCATGGAAGTCCGCCAGCTCCAGCTCGGATCGGGTCAAGAGTTCGTGGCCATCCGGCAGCACGCAGACCATATCGGCGGCGAATAGGGTCGAACCCCGGGTGCCCCGGGGCAGCAGGTCGGTTTCCGACAGGCCCAGGTCATGCCGCTGGCCGCTCAGGGATTCCTCCAGCAGGGGCGATTCCTGGGCGCTGATGGACAGGCGCACACCCGGATGGCGTTCGAGGAAGGCCTGGCAGAACCCCGGTAGCAGTGTCTGGGCAAAGACCGGAAGGCCGGTGATGGCCAACTGGCCCTGGTCGAAACGGCGGATGGCCTGGGCCGCGCCGACGATACGTTCCAGGCCTGCGTAGGAACGCTGCACTTCGTCGAACAGCGCCAGCCCCTGGGCGGTGGGGGCCAGGCGGCCACCCTCGCGATCGAACAGGCGGAATCCGAGCAGGTGCTCGAACCGTGCCAGCTCGCGGCTCACGGTGGGCTGCGAGGTGAACAGCAGGCGCGCGGCGCCGGTGACGCTGCCGGCGGTCATCACGGCGCGGAAGATTTCGATATGGCGAATGGAAAGGTCCATGGGACGCTCGGAAACGGATGTCAGCACATATCAATAATGAATGGCATATTCATAAATTGGTATTTTATTGAATCATCCCGTCTCGCCATCATGACGCCATCCTGAATCCGGAGGCCGCCATGCGCCCGAACATTCCCGCCGCTACCCTCGCCATGCTCGCCCGTGAACACGGCACCCCGCTGTGGTGCTACGACGCCGCGGTGATCCGCGAGCGCATCGCCCAGCTCAAGGGCTTCGATGTGATCCGCTTCGCCCAGAAGGCTTGCTCCAACCTGAGCATCCTGCGGCTGATGCGCGAAGAGGGTGTGCAGGTGGACGCGGTGTCCCTCGGCGAGATCGAACGCGCACTGCTGGCCGGCTACTCGCCCAAGGGCGAACCGGCAGGCGTGGTGCTGACCTGCGACCTGCTCGATCGCCCCACTCTCCAGCGCGCCGTGGAACTGGGCATCGAGGTGAACGTCGGTTCCATCGACATGCTCACCCAGCTCGGCCAGGCGAGCCCCGGCCACCGCGTCTGGCTGCGTATCAACCCCGGCTTCGGCCATGGCCATAGCCAGAAGACCAACACCGGCGGCGAGAACAGCAAGCACGGCATCTGGCACAGCCAGCTGGACGCCGCAATGGCGGTGATCCGTGATTACGGACTGGTGCTGGTCGGCCTGCACATGCACATCGGTTCGGGCGTCGACTACAGCCACCTGGAAGAAGTCTGTGGCGCCATGGTCGGCGCAGTGCGCGAGCTGGGCAGCGACCTGGAAGCGATTTCCGCCGGTGGCGGCCTGTCGATTCCCTATCGCGATGGCGATCCGGTAGTCGACATCCCGCGTTACGCCGAGCTGTGGAACCAGGCCCGACGTGAGGTCGAAGGCATCGTCGGGCACCCGGTGCGCCTCGAACTGGAACCAGGCCGTTTCCTGGTGGCTGAGTCCGGCTGCCTGCTCAGCGAAGTCCGCGCGGTGAAGGATGTGGGTAACAACCATTTCATCCTGGTGGATGCCGGCTTCAACGATCTGATGCGTCCGTCCATGTACGGCAGCTTCCACGGCATGAGCCTGCTGGACGCCGCTGGCAACCCGTCCACCGCCCCGCAGCGCCAGACCGTGGTGGCCGGTCCGCTGTGCGAGTCCGGTGACGTGTTCACCCAGCACGACGGCGGCCTGGTGGCACCGCGTGCCTTGCCGGCGGCCCAGGTCGGCGACCTGCTGCTGATCCACGACACTGGTGCCTATGGCGCGTCCATGTCCTCCAACTACAACAGCCGTCCGCTGCTGCCGGAAGTGCTGGTGGACGGCGATGACGTCCGTCTGATCCGCCGTCGCCAGCCCCTGGCCGACCTGCTGGCGCTGGAGCTGTAGGAGCGAATTCATTCGTGAAGGGCCGCCGCACAGCGGCCCGTGGGTCCGCATCGCGAATGACTTCGCTCCCACAGACATGCGGACCCTTGCTTCCCGTGACCCAATCCGCACAATGCGGCGCCATGACCTTCGAATCCCCCCTTGCCGCCTACCGCCACGCCCTGGAGCAGGGTGGGTTCCGGCCGGACCCGGCCCAGCGCCATGCCGTGGATTGCCTGCAGGCCTGTCATGAGGCGCTGCACCGCGCCGGCGAGGTGACCGGTGTCTACCTCTGGGGCCCGGTGGGGCGCGGCAAGACCTGGTTGATGGACCGCTTCCACCAGAGCCTCGAGGTCCCGGCCCGGCGCCAGCATTTCCATCACTTCATGCGCTGGGTGCACCAGCGGCTGTTCCAGCTCACCGGCACGCCGGACCCGCTGCGGGCGCTGGCCCGTGAACTGGCGGAAGAGGTGCGGGTGCTCTGCTTCGACGAGCTGTTCGTCAACGACATTGGCGACGCCATGCTGCTGGGCCGCCTGCTGCGGGCGATGTTCGAGGAGGGCGTGGCCATGGTCGCCACTTCCAATCAGCCGCCCCGGCAGCTCTATGCCAAAGGCTTCAACCGCGAGCGCTTCCTGCCCGCCATCGAGGCCATCGAACAGCACATGCAGGTGGTGGCGGTGGACGGTGGCCAGGACCATCGCCTGCATCCCGGTGCGGCCCACCAGCGTTACTGGGTGGCCGAACCCCGACAGCCCAGCGCCCTGGCCGGGGTATTCGAGCGCCTGGCGTCGGGGCTGGGCGTCTCGGACGAGCCCGTGGAGCTTGGCCATCGCCCGGTGCCGGTGGTACGCCAATGCACAGCAGCCGCCTGGTTCCGCTACGCCGACCTCTGTGAACAGCCGCTGGCAGCGTTGGATTTCATCGTCCTGTGCGACCGCTTTCCAGCGATCCTGCTGGGCGATGTACCCAACCTCAGCGCTGCCCGCCGCGAAGGACGCATTGCCCGTGGCACCGAGGATGGCGCCGAGCGTGTGGCCGCCGGTGACCGCGAGCTGCCGCAGCTGTCGGTGCATGACGATGGCGTGCGCCGCTTCATCGCCCTGGTGGACGAGTGCTACGACCGCCGGGTGCCGCTCTACGTGGAAGCGGCCGTCGCCATGGAGTGTCTCTACACCGAGGGCTATCTGGAGTTTCCTTTCCGCCGCACCCTGAGCCGCTTGCGCGAAATGCAGCTCGAACGCTTCTGACGCCGCGCTACTGGAGCGGGTCCTTGGCCGCCGCAGGGACGGCGGAACGATGTCGCAAAGGAGGCGCTGGCCGCCCATTGAGGCCTAGCCGGCCTTCTTAACATTTGTTAATGCCGCCGTCGTGACGGCCCCCAAGAATCGGCACACAACAACGCGCAGGTCCAGGAGGCCGCCATGTCCCGCCCGATTCCCACCACCGTCTATGAACTCTTGCAGGCCAGCGCGACCGACTTTGCGGATCGCCCGGCGCTGACCTATATCCATGAGCTGGGGGCGGACATCGGCGATCAGGAGCTGAGCTATGCCGCGTTCTTCGCCCAGCTCAACCGCAGCGCGCGCCTGATGCTGGACCTGGCGGGTGCACACAAGCCGGTCATCACCCTGATGCTGCCGAACATTCCGCAGAGCCAATGCCTGCTCTGGGCGGCGGCGAGCGTCGGCATCGCCAACCCGATCAACCCGCTGCTGAACGAAGAAGCCCTGGCCAGCCTGATGGAGAAGGCCGACACCGACCTGGTGATCGCCCTGGGGCCGGTGCCGGGGTCCGACCTGTGGCAGAAGGCGGTGAATGCAGCGCAGCGCCTGTCGAAGCGGCCCAGGTGCCTGTCGGTGCTGGTGCAGGGTGGCGAGCTGTTCTACGACCGCTTGCAGCAGGACTACAGCGGCGAAGTGCTGCCGCCGGAACTGCTGCCGCAGTCGGGGGACATCGCCGCCTACTTCCATACCGGCGGCACCACCGGCTTGCCCAAGCTGGCCCGGCAGACCCACGCCAATCAGGTGGCTGCCGCCTGCGCCTATCGGGCGCGTATGGCTGCGGGACCCGAGGACGTGGCAATGAACGGCCTGCCGATCTTCCATGTGGCCGGCGCCCTGGTGAACAGCCTGGGAGGGCTGGCCAGCGGGCTGCGCATGTTGCTGCCGACCCTTGGCGGCTTCCGCAATCCGCAGGTGATCCGCCAGCACTGGCGTCTGGTGGAGCACTACGGCATCACCCTGAGCGGCGGCATTCCCACGTCGGTGGCGGCGATGCTGGAGGTGCCTGTTGCCGGGCATGACATCGGCAGTCTGCGCTTCATGCTGTCCGGCGGTGCTCCAGTGCCGGCGGCCCTGTGCGAGAAGGTGAAGGCGGTGACCGGCCTGGAGCTCTACCAGGCCTATGGCATGACCGAATGCACCGGGGTGATCGCCTTGCCGAACCTTGAGCATCCGGCGATTCCCGGAAGTGCCGGGCATGTGGCGGTGCCCGTCGAGGTGAAGATCGACGGCGGGGAAATCTGTGTGCGTGGCCCCACGGTGTTCGCCGGCTATCTCGGCCAGGAACGGCCGCCGCTGGAGGATGGCTGGCTGCGCAGCGGCGACCTGGGCCGGCTGGACGAGGAGGGCAACCTGTTCATCACCGGCCGCGTCAAGGACCTGATCATCCGCAGCGGCCACAACATCGACCCGGCGCTGATCGAGAACTGCCTGGAAAGTCACCCGGCGGTGTCCATGGTGGCTGCCGTGGGCATGCCCGACGAGTACGCCGGTGAATTGCCGGTAGCCTTCGTGCAATTGCGCCAGGGCGCGGTGGCCAGCGCCGACGAGTTGCAGCAGTTCGCGTTCGAGCGCATCGCCGAGCGTCCGGCCTGTCCGAAGCGGGTGTTCCTGGTGGAGGCGCTGCCGGTGACGGTGGTGGGCAAGATCTTCAAGCAGCGGTTGCGGGAGCTGGCGGCGGCCAGCGTCTATCGCGAGCGGGTTGGCGGCGAGTGCCCGACGCTGGCCTGCGAGGTGACCCAGGACTCGGATGGCGGGTTGTGGATAAGTCTGACGGGGGTGCCGGAAGGGCAGAGGGAGTTCTGTGTGGCGTGCGCCGAGACGCTGGGCCTGCGGGTTCGGGAGCTGGTCATCGCACCCGCTTGCGCTTGACCCGCGAGAAGGACACCGGGTCCATGCCCAGGTAACTGGCGAGCTGGTACTGGGGCACGCGATCCAGCAGCCACGGTTCGTGCTCCAGAAGCCACTGGTAGCGTTGTTCGCTGTTGCTGGTGAGCAGCAGCGCTTCGCGGTCTTCATTGCGCAGCATGATCTGGCGAACCATCAGGTCCTGCATCTGCAACAGCTGGGGAAAGCGCTCCCCCTGCTGGTCGAGGATTGCCAGGGGAAAACTGGCCAGCCGGCACTTTTCCACCGCCGCGATGTTGTAGGTACAGGGCTGCTGCTTGAGGTGGGCGCTGAGGGAGCCGATCAGCTGGCCCTCGCGGAAGAATGTCTTGTTCCACTGCCGGCCTTCGGGGGACAGGTAGTAGTAGCGCGCCACGCCGACGATGATCGCGAAGAAGTGCGCTGGCCGCTCGCCGGCGCGGATGATCAGCTGGTCGCGATCGTAGTCGCGCAGCTTGAGCACCTGCATCAGGTGGTCCTGCAAGCCGGGATCGGTCATGCCGTGGGCATGGAAGATGTCCTGCAACTGGGCCTGGATGTCGGCGGGGATCATGGGGCTCGGCCTGGGGCTGAAGCATTCATCTAAGCACAGCCCGGAGCACTGGAGAATTGCCCGCCGCTTCGCCGTGGCTGACACTAGACTCCTTTACCAATCCCCACCCTAGAAGGAATTCACCCGTGTCCCCACGCCCGCAAGACAGCTGGGAGCAGATCTGCCTGGCCGCCGGTCTGGATCCGCAGAAGCGCCTGGCCGCCCGCCAGGCCGTACTCGGCCATGCCGACGCCCTGGACTGCAGCCTCTATCGCCCCGACGAGAATGACCTGGACGCCGAAGAGGATGACCTGGGCGATGCGCGCATCCTCTTTACCGGCCACTTCGAGGCGCCGGCCGAGTGGAGCGCGCAGGAGCGCGACGACTACTTCGGCGACATCGAACCTTCCGCCTTCGTCACCGCGCTGATCGAGTGCCAGGCCGACCCGGAAACCCGAGACTTCTTCCTCGCCGATGCGGGCGACTTCGTTGCGGTGGTCACCGCTTCCGGCGACGTGCAGATGTTCTATCTCTACGACTGCAACGAAGATGACGAAGGCCTGCATTGCGTGCTGGTGCGGGAAGACGAAGAGGTCTGAGCAGCATGGGGGCTGTTCGGGTGGATCACGCTTTATCGATCCACCATTCATGCGTTCAGCGGGCCCCGCTGGTGGACGTAACGAGCGACGTCCACCAGCGGGGATTGCGATTAACGCAGGCTCACATGCCGGCTGATCAGCGCCCGCAGTGCGGCCGGCTTCACCGGCTTGGCCAGGTAGTCCAGGCCGGCGGCGTGGACTTCGGCCACCAGTTCGGCGCGGCCGTCGGCGCTGATCACTACGCCAGGCAGCGGTTCGCCCAGGCGGGTGCGTAGCCAGGCCATGAGTTCGGTGCCGGTTTCCCCTTCATCCAGGTGGTAGTCCACCAGCGCCAGTTGCGGCCGCACATCCTCGGCCAGCAGGTGCTCGCATTCCAGGCGGTTGCGCGCCGTCCAGACCTGGCAGCCCCAGCGTGACAGCAGGCTGTGCATGCCGGTGAGGATGCTGTCCTCGTTGTCGATGCACAGCACCTGGGTTCCGGTAAGGGCCTGGCCGTTGGCTTCAGCCTGCTTCTGCTTGACGGGGGAGGGCTGTTGCGTGCGGGCAATGGGCACGGTGACGCTGAATACGCTGCCCTTGCCCGGCCAGGAGCGTACTTCCAACTTGTGGCCGAGCACGCGGCAGAGACCGTCGGCAATCGCCAGGCCCAGGCCAAGGCCCTTCTCGGCGCGGGTCTGGTGGCTATCCAGGCGCTTGAACTCCTCGAATATCACTTTGCGCTTGTCTTCGGGTATGCCCGGGCCACGGTCCCAGACTTCCAGGCGCAGGTTGTCGCCGTCACGGCGGACGCCCAGCAGCACGCGTCCCCTGGCGTAGCGGAAGGCGTTGGTGAGGAAGTTCTGCAGCACTCGGCGCAGCAGTTTCATGTCGCTTTCCACCCGCAGCTTGCTGCCGCGCAGACGGAAGTCCATGTCCTGTTCCTGGGCCAGCACCTTGAACTCGGCGCCAAGGGTGTCGAACAGCGAGGCGAGCGGGAACGCGGTGCGGTCGGGGGTCACACGGCCGCTTTCCAGGCGCGAGATGTCCAGCAGGTCGGTGATCAGGTCCTCGGCAGAGCGCAGCGAGCTGTCCAGGTGGTTCACCAGTTCGCGGGCCTCACGGGGCAGCGCGTCCTGCTGGTGGCCGAGGGCGGCGGAGAACAGCCGCGCCGCGTTCAGGGGCTGCATCAGGTCGTGGCTGACGGCGGCGAGGAAGCGGGTCTTGGACTGGTTGGCCGCTTCCGCGGTGCCCTTGGCCTCGGTGAGCGCCTGGTTGAGCTTGGACAATTCCCGGGTACGCTCGGCGACCCGCTGTTCCAGCCCTTCGTTGGCGTCCTTGAGCCCCCGCTCGGCCTGGCGGTACGCGGTGATGTCGGTGAAGCTCATGACGAAGCCGCCGCCGGGCATGGGGTTGCCGATCAACTCGATGACCCGGCCATTGGGGAACAGGCGCTCGGAAGTGTGCGGCGTGCCCTGGCGCATCCAGAACAGGCGGCGGGCGACATGGGATTCCACTTCGCCCGGGCCGCACAGGCCGCGCTCGGCGTTGTAGCGGATGATGTCGGCGATGGGGCGGCCGACGCTGATCAGGCCATCGGGGTAATCGAACAGTTCCAGGTAGCGGCGGTTCCAGGCCACCAGGCGCAGCGACTGGTCCACCACGCTGATGCCCTGGGTGATGTTCTCGATGGCGCCCTGCAGCAGGGCACGGTTGAACTGCAGCACCTCGGAGGCTTCGTCGGCGATGCGCACCACGTCCTCCACCTGCATCTCGCGGCCCTCGATGGCCGCCTTCACCACGGCCCGCGCCGAGGAGGCGCCGAGCACGCCGGCGAGCAGGCGTTCGGTGTGGGTTATCCAGTCCTGGTTGGCGTTCTGCGTCGGGTTGAAGCTGATGCCCAGGCGATAGGCGAAACGGATGAAGCTCTGCCGCGCCCGCTCCTCGCCGACGAAGCGCGAGGCGAGCATCAGCAGGTCGTCCACCTGTACCGCCAGCAGGGTGCGGGAACTGGCGCGCGCGGACACCTGCTGGCCAATGAAGCGGCTGGCCTGCCAGTGTTCGGAAACGCGGGTGCGGGAGAACACTGATACCCAGGCGAAGAGAATCCAGTTGCCGGCCAGGGACAGGACCACGCCCTGGGTCAGTGGCTCGATGGGCAGGTTCAGGGGGTTTTCCATCATCCAGGCCAGGCCAGGGAAGTTCTCCAGCGGCCAGCCCAGGCCGCGCGCCATTACCGGCAGCACCAGGGTGTAGGCCCAGAGCGCGGCGCCGGCAGCCAGGCCGGCGAACACGCCACGGCGGTTGGCCTGCTTCCAGAACAGCGCGCCGATCATCGCCGGGCCGAGCTGGGCGATGGAGGCGAAGGCGATCTGGCCGATGGTCGCCAGGCTCGCGGTGGAGCCCAGCAGGCGGTAGCTGACGTAACCCAGCAGGATGATCACCACGATGCTCACCCGGCGTACCGAGAGCATCCAGTGACGGAACACCTCGAAGGGGCGTTCGGCGTTCTGCCGGCGCAGCAGCCAGGGCAGCAGCATGTCGTTGGACACCATGGTCGACAGCGCCACGGCTTCGACGATCACCATGCCGGTGGCCGCCGAGGCGCCGCCGATGAAGGCCAGCAGCGCCAGGGCCGGATGGGCTTCGGCCAGCGGCAGGCTGATGACGAAGGAGTCCGGCATCACGCCACCGGGCAGCAGCATCTGCCCGGCCAGGGCGATGGGCACGACGAACAGGGCAGCCAGGGCGAGATAGATCGGGAACACCCAGCGCGCCTGGCGCAGGTCACGGGGTTCGATGTTCTCCACCACCGTCACGTGGAACTGCCGGGGCAGGCAGATGATGGCGAGCATGGCGAGGCCCGTCTGCACCAGCAACGAGGACCAATCCACAGGCTGCGACCAGTAGTGTTCCAGTTGCGTTGCGCTGCGGGCGCGTTCGAACAGGTCGTCGAAACCGTCGAACAGGCCGAAGGTGACGTAGGCGCCCACCGCGAGGAAGGCCAGCAGCTTGACCAGGGATTCGAAGGCGATTGCCAGCACCATGCCGCGGTGGTGCTCGGTGGCGTCGAGGTTGCGGGTACCGAAGAGGATGGTGAACAGGGCCAGCACCAGGGATACGATCAGCGCCGTGTCCTGGGCGCGGGTGCCGGCGGATTCGGCGCCGGAGCCGATCAGCAGGTTCACCCCGAGGACGATGCCCTTGAGCTGCAGGGCGATGTAGGGCAGCACGCTGACCAGGCAGATCAGCGCCACCACCACCGCCAGGGCCTGGGACTTGCCATAGCGCGCGGCGATGAAGTCGGCGATGGAGGTGATGTTCTCCTGCTTGCTGATGAGCACCATCTTCTGCACCACCCAGGGCGCCAGCAGCAGCAGGAGGATGGGGCCGAGGTAGATGGGCAGGAAGTTCCAGACCTGCCCGGCGGCCTGGCCGACGGCGCCGAAGAAGGTCCAGCTGGTGCAGTAGACCGCCAGCGACAGGCTGTAGACCCAGGCGCGCATGCGCGGGGAAAGCGGCGCGCTGCGGCGGTCGCCGTAGAAGGCTATGGCGAAGAGGACTGCCATATAGAGAAAGGCGACCGTGGCGATCAGCCCGCTGGACAGCGACATTGCGACTCCGGTTGGTACGGGGGCGGGGCAGGCCCGCGAGAATTCGGCTTTCAGCAGTTTCGCACCAAAGCCGGCAATTCGTCAGGCCGCTGCGACCAAGGTCGCAGGCGCTCTTGAGCCCCCGCACGGGGGCTGCTAGCGTGCTGGTTCACCCGCGCCTTTCCGTTTTTCCCGCGCGGGTACCTGCACGGCACTTCCGCTTGGCGCGACGTACTCATCCGGCAGGGTCCTTTCGCCTGAGGAGGGCGCAGATGTTCAATCCACAACCGGTCACCCTGCAGCGCGGCGCATTGCGCCTCGAGCCGCTGATGGAGGCCGATATCCCGGCGCTGGTGACCCTGGCCGAAGCCAACCGCGAAGTCCTGGTCTACATGAATGGTCCGTTGCGGCCCGACTGGTATCGCCAGGCCCTGGCCGCCCAGCGGGAAGGTCGGGCAGTGGTCTTCGCCATCCGCCTGGGCGACAACCTGGTGGGTACCACGCGCTTCGCCGATTTCATGCCCAGCCTGCCGGCCGCCGAAATCGGCTGGACCTGGCTGGCCGCCGGCGAGCATGGCAGCGGCCTGAACGCCTCGATCAAGTACCTGATGCTGCGCCACGCCTTCGAAGAGTGGCAGCTGGTGCGGGTGCAACTGAAGACCGCCGCCAGCAACCTGCGCTCCCAGCGAGCCATCGAGAAACTGGGCGCGCAGCGCGAGGGTGTGCTGCGCAACCATCGCCGCCTGGCCGACGGCCGCCTCGACGACAGCGTGCTCTACAGCATCACCGACCACGACTGGCCGGAGGTCAGGCAACGCCTGGAGGCGCTGTTCAGCGCATAGCCGTGAGCGAGCAGAGGGAAGACGCGCATTTCTGGCAGGCGGGCCATCTGGATGGCCTGGAGCTGTTGTCTGCACGCTATATAGAACATCGCTTCGCGCCCCATGTGCATGACGGCTATGTGATCGCCGTGGTGGAGGCGGGCGCCGAGCGCTACCGCTATCGCGGCGTCGATCACCTGGCCGGTGCCGGCAGCCTGGCGTTGATCAACCCGGATGAGGTGCACACCGGCTCCAAGGGGCACGACGACGGCTGGCGCTACCGGGTGTTCTATCCGGATGTCGCCCTGGTGCGCAGTGCCCTTGAAGAACTCGAACTGCCGCTGGCCGGGATGCCGGCCTTCATCGGTAGCGTTCACCACGATCCCGACCTGGTCCGGATGTTCACTCATCTCCATCGGTTGCTGGAAGCGAATGCCAGTGCCCTGGAGCAACAGACAGCCTGGCGCGAGGCCTTGCTGGCGCTGTTCCGTCGCCATTCCAGATTGCCTGAACCCGGCGCTCCTGGTCGCGAGCCCCTGGCCGTGCTGCACGCCAAGGAACTGCTGCGCGAACGCCTGGCCGAGCCGCCGTCCCTTGAGGAGCTGGCCAGCGCGGTGAGGCTCTCGCCCTTCCACTTCGCCCGCACGTTCCGCCGGTCTACCGGCATGCCGCCGCACGCCTGGCTCAAGCAACAGCGTCTGGACCAGGCCCGGGCCCTGCTCAGGGCCGGCTGCACGCCAGCCGGCGTGGCAGCCCAGCTGGGCTTCGCCGACCAGAGCCACCTGACCCGTCAGTTCAAGCAGGCCTATGGCGTGGGACCGGGCGAATATCGCAACGCCTGCGCAAGATCGTTCAAGACCCATTGAGGGCCGTCCGCTAGCCTTCCGGGACAAGGAGGCCCCATGTCCCGTATCACTGAGTTCATCCACGGCGCCCGAGACATCGTCCCGATGATCGTCGGCGCCATCCCGTTCGGCATCATCTTCGGCACCCTCGCGGCCGGGGCCGGACTGTCCGCCTGGCAGACCCTCGGCATGTCGCTGCTGGTGTTCGCCGGTTCGTCCCAGTTCATCGCCATCACCCTGCTGAGCGGCGGCGCCGGGGCGGCTGTGGTGCTGCTGACCACCTTCGTGGTCAACCTGCGTCATGCCCTCTACAGCGCAACCCTGCAGCCCTTTGTGCGACATCTGCCGACCCGCTGGCGCATGCCGCTGGCCTTCTGGCTGACCGACGAAGCCTTCGCCGTGGTGCAGCATCGCTATGCCGAGAAGGACGACTCGCCGCACAAGCACTGGTACTTCTTCGGCGCCGCCCTGGCCATGTACCTGAACTGGCAGCTCTGCACCCTGGTGGGCGTACTGTTCGGCCAGGCGGTGCCCAACCTGGCGGCCTGGGGCCTGGACTTCGCCATGCTCGCCACCTTCATCGGCATCGTCGTGCCCATGCTGCGCAACAAGCCGCAGGTGGCCGCCGCCCTGGTGGCCGGTGCCGTGGCTCTGGCTTGCCAGGGCCTGCCGTACAAGCTGGGCCTGATGGCCGCCGCCCTCTGCGGCATCGCCGTGGGCGTAGTGCTGGAGCGTCGTTATCGCCTCGATCTGATCCGGGAGGACATCTCGTGCAAACCTGGAGCCTGATTCTCGGTATGGCGGTCATTACCTTCGCCATCCGCTACAGCCTGTTCGCCTGGCCCAACCTGAGTTTCCCACCGGTGGTGCGCCAGGGCCTGCACTACGTGCCGACCGCTGTGCTCACCGCCATCGTGGTTCCGGGAATGCTGATGCCCGATGGCCAGAGCATGCAGCTGACGGTGGACAACGCCTACCTGCTGGCGGGGCTCGGCGCCATCCTGATTGCCGCGCTGACGCGCCACCTGCTGGCGACCATCCTCGGTGGCCTGGTGCTGTTCTTCCTGCTGCGCTGGGCGCTGGGGCAGCTGCCGATCTAGGCCTGTGGGAGCGATTTCAATCGCGAAAGCGGAGGGGCGTGCCGTCGTTGGCAAACTCAGCCCTCCGGGCTGCTTCGCGAATGAATTCGCTCCTACGGGATTTTTCCTCGAAGATCTTCCTGGTGGATGTGGCTTTCGGCCATTGTCCTGCTGTCCAATCAGCGACGTGCGGATTCAGTCGCACGGGGCTACTCCACTGCCAACCACCAGGTACCAAGGAAGATGAGCCAACACTCGCAATTCGCCCTGCTGGGCACACGGCGGTTCCTGCCGTTCTTCGTGACCCAGCTGCTCGGCGCCTTCAACGACAACATCTTCAAGCAGTCGCTGATCCTCGCCATCCTCTACAAGCTGGCCATCTTCGGCGACAAGAGCATCTTCACCAACCTCTGCGCGCTGCTGTTCATCCTGCCGTTCTTCCTGTTTTCCGCCCTGGGTGGACAGTTCGGCGAGAAGTTCGCCAAGGACGCGTTGATCCGCGCCATCAAGCTGGCCGAAGTGGCGATCATGGCGGTGGGCGCACTGGGTTTCTTCTTCGACAGCCTGCCGTTGCTGTTCCTGGCGCTGTTCGCCATGGGGACCCACTCGGCGCTGTTCGGTCCGGTGAAATACTCGATCCTGCCGCAGGTGCTGCGCGAGGACGAACTGGTGGGGGGCAACGCCCTGGTGGAAATGGGCACCTTCCTGGCCATCCTCGCCGGTACCATCAGCGCCGGCGTCATGATGTCCGTCGAACGCTACGAGCCGGTGGTGGCCTGCGCCATCGTCCTCACCGCCAGCCTGGGCTACCTGGCCAGCCGCGGCATTCCCCGCGCGGCAGCGGCGCTACCGGGGCTTACGCTGGACTGGAACATCTTCCGACAGTCCTGGCAGATCATGCGCCTGGGGCTGGGCCAGCGGCCGTCGGTGTCGCGCTCGCTGGTGGGCAACTCCTGGTTCTGGTTCCTCGGCGCGGTGTACCTGACGCAGATCCCGGCCTACTCCAAGGAGCTGCTGCATGGCGACGAGAGTGTGGTGACGCTGATCCTCACCGTGTTCTCGGTGGGGATCGCCATGGGCTCGATGCTCTGCGAACGCCTCTCGGGCGGCAAGGTGGAGATCGGCCTGGTGCCGTTCGGCTCCATTGGCCTGACCCTGTTCGGCCTGCTGCTCTGGTGGCATTCCGGCGAGTTCCCGCAGGGTGCCGTGCCGCATGACTGGCTGGCGCTGCTGGGCCACGGCCAGGCCTGGCTGATCCTTGCCGACATCCTCGGTATCGGTCTGTTCGGCGGTTTCTACATCGTGCCGCTCTACGCGCTGATCCAGTCGCGTACCGCGGAGAACGAACGGGCCCGGGTGATCGCCGCGAACAATATCCTCAATGCGTTGTTCATGGTGGTGTCGGCCGTCGCCTCGATCCTGTTCCTCAGCGTTGCCGGGCTGTCGATTCCCGAGTTGTTCCTGGTGGTGTCGCTGATGAACATCGCGGTGAACAGCTATATCTTCAAGATCGTTCCCGAGTTCACCATGCGCTTCCTGGTCTGGCTGCTGGGCCATTCCATGTATCGCGTGGAGCACAAGGGCCTGGAAGCGATTCCCGAGGAAGGCCCGGCGGTGCTGGTGTGCAACCACGTGTCCTTCGTCGATGCACTGCTGATTGGTGGTGCGGTGCGGCGGCCGGTGCGCTTCGTCATGTACTACAAGATCTACCAGCTGCCGGTGCTTAACTTCATCTTCCGCACGGCCGGGACCGTACCCATCGCGGCGCGCCACGAGGACCTGCTGGTGTACGACGCGGCCTTCAAGAGGATCGCCGAGTACCTGCGCAACGGCGAAGTGGTGTGCATCTTCCCCGAGGGCAAGCTGACCGGCGATGGCGAGCTGAACGAGTTCAAGAGCGGCATCGAACGTATCCTCGAAGAAAACCCGGTGCCGGTGATTCCCATGGCGTTGCAGGGGCTCTGGGGCAGCTTCTTCAGCCGCGATCCGGGCAAGGGTTTCTTCAAGCGATTCTGGTCGCACATCCGCCTGGTGGCCGGGTCGCCCCTGTCGCCGGAACTGGCTGATCGGCAGACATTGCAATTGCAGGTGGCCGAATTGCGGGGGGATGCCCGCTGAATGAAAAAGCCCGCCGATTGGCGGGCTTTTTCATTGGGGGCCGGTCAGTGGCTGAGCTTGAGGCCGATCAGGCCACCGACAATCAGCGTGACACTGAGCAGGCGCACCAGCGCCATCGACTCGCCGAACAGGATGACCCCGGCGATCACCGTACCGACCGCGCCGACACCGGTCCAGATGGCGTAGGCGGTGCCGAGCGGCAGCTCCTTCATGGCCAGGCCCAGCAGGCCAAGGCTGATGAGCATGGCGAGGACGGTGAGGGCGGTGGGCAGTGGCTTGCTGAAACCGTCGGTGTACTTCAGGCCTACGGCCCAGCCCACCTCGAACAGGCCGGCGAAGAAGAGAATGATCCAGGACATGGTGAGCTCCAGATGGACGACAGATTGGGGTGGGGCCGTCCCCGTTGATCACTCGCAGAGTGGTAAGGTCGTCCTTACGCTGTGCAGTATTTTGCACATCCTGACTGGCTGGGCAAGTCCGCCGGGATCGACGGGCCTGCCCAGGCAGGAGAGCGCCGGTCGGGGCCGGCGCGGCAGGGTCAGATGCCCTGGGGAATCTCTTCGCCGCCGAGGGCTTCGAAGAGCTGGGGGATGAACTCCACCAGGGTCAGCATCATCAGGGTGAAGCTGGCGTCGAGCTGGCTCAGGGCATCGTCGCCGCCATCCTGCTCGGCCTTCTCCTGCAGCAGGTCCTCGAAGCGCAGGCGCTTGATCACCAGCTTGTCGTCGAGGATGAAGGACAGCTTGTCCTGCCAGGCCAGGGACAGCTGGGTGACCAGCTTGCCGGAGGTCAGGTGCAGCTGGATCTCGTCGCTGGTCAGGTCCTGGCGCTTGCAGCGGACCACGCCGCCGTCTTCGTCGGTATCGCGCAGCTCGCACTCATCCAGCACGTAGAAATCGCTGGCGGCTTCCTGGGTCTGGACCCACTGGGTGAGGGTGGCGGTAGGGGCGATCTTCACCGAGGCCGGGCGCACCGGCAGCGAGCCGATGGCTTCACGCAGGGTGGAGAGCAGGTCCTCGGCGCGCTTGGGGCTGGACGCGTCCACCAGGATCAGGCCCTGGGCCGGGGCGATGGCCGCGAAGGTGGCGGACTTGCGGATGAAGGCACGCGGCAGGAAGGTCTGGACAATCTCGTCCTTCAACTGGTCGCGTTCCTTCTTGTAGACCTTGCGCATCTGCTCGGTCTCGATCTGGTCGACCTTCTCCTTCAGCGCATCGCGCACCACGCTGCCCGGGAGAATGCGCTCTTCCTTGCGCGCGGAGATCAGGAAGAAGCCCTCGCTCACGTGCACCAGCGGCGCATCCGCCCCCTTGCCGAAGGGCGCCACGAAACCGTAGGTGGTCAGCTCCTGGCTGGCACAGGGCCGGGCCGGCTTGGTTGCCAGCGCGGCTTCCAGCGCCTCGGCATCGATATCCAGATCCTGGGTGAGGCGATAGACAAGCAGGTTGCGAAACCACATAGGGGGAAAACCTCCGGACACAAAGCGCGCATTATTCTCACCGGGAGGCGTCGGGCTCAACCCTGAGCTAAGCCTTTGGAAGGCCTGAGGATTTTTTTTCAAAAGGGGCTTGCCAGGGGTCGGATACCTCTCTAGAATGCGCCCCACTTCGAGAGTGAAGGGTGATTAGCTCAGCCGGGAGAGCATCTGCCTTACAAGCAGAGGGTCGGCGGTTCGATCCCGTCATCACCCACCAATCTCGCAGTTATGCGCAGCGGTAGTTCAGTCGGTTAGAATACCGGCCTGTCACGCCGGGGGTCGCGGGTTCGAGTCCCGTCCGCTGCGCCATATTCAAAGCCCTCAGGTAGTAATGCCTGGGGGCTTTTAATTTAGATGCGATCCCGTTTGGATCGTATTTGGGTGATTAGCTCAGCCGGGAGAGCATCTGCCTTACAAGCAGAGGGTCGGCGGTTCGATCCCGTCATCACCCACCATTTTCAAGGTTACGCGCAGCGGTAGTTCAGTCGGTTAGAATACCGGCCTGTCACGCCGGGGGTCGCGGGTTCGAGTCCCGTCCGCTGCGCCACTATAAAGCCCTCAGGTAGCGATGCCTGAGGGCTTTTTCTTTGCCTTCCAGAAAGTGCCTACAAGTCCGACATCATTACTTACGTGATGCCGCGCAAGTCGCTGAACTAATTGGCGGGGCGCCGTTCTTATTGCCCATAGCCACTCCGCGCGGCGGCCTGCTAAGCTCGCCGCTCCATCGTATTGCCATCATGGCGACAGACAAGGATTCAGCATGAAACAACATCGGTTGGCGGCCGCTGTGGCCCTCGTGGGCCTGGTTCTCGCGGGCTGCGATTCGCAGACCAGCGTTGAACTCAAGACTCCGGCCCAGAAGGCCTCCTACGGTATTGGCCTGAACATGGGCAAGAGCCTCGCCCAGGAAGGCATGGATGACCTCGATCCCAAGGCTGTCGCCCAGGGTATCGAAGACGCCATCGGCAAGAAGGAACAGCGCCTGAAGGATGAAGAGCTGGTGGAAGCCTTCGCCTTCCTGCAAAAGCGTGCCGAAGAGCGCATGACCGCGCTGAATGCCGAGAACGCCAAGGCCGGCAAGAAATTCCTCGAAGACAACGGCAAGCGCGAAGGCGTGGTGACCACCGCCTCCGGCCTGCAGTACGAAATCGTGACGAAGGCTGAAGGCGCGCAGCCCAAGGCCACCGACGTAGTGACCGTTCACTACGAAGGCAAGCTGACCGACGGCACCGTGTTCGACAGCTCCATCCAGCGTGGCAGCCCCATCGACCTGCCGGTCAATGGCGTGATTCCGGGTTGGGTCGAAGGTCTGCAGCTGATGCACGTGGGCGAGAAGGTCAAGCTCTACATTCCCAGCGAGCTGGCCTACGGCGAGCAGAGCCCGAGCCCGGCCATTCCGGCCAACTCGGTGCTGGTGTTCGACCTGGAACTGCTCGGCATCAAGGACCCGAACGCCGCCGACAAGCAGTAAGCGGCAGCCGGCTCCCGCAACGCCCCGTTTCGACGGGGCGTTTTCGTTTTCGGGGCGGTCCGACTCGAACCACGAAGCGACCTTTTGGTCACATCGGGAGTGGGGCGTCGGGAAAGTGTTACGGTTATGCACATGACCGGGTAACCGCGCCCCTAGCGAATGCGACCTGAAGTCGCATTGCGGACCGTCCAGTCAAATGCTTGATTTTGCTGGTCTTTTGGGGCTGGGCAAAATTTGCCCGATCTGTCGCGGAGCCCCATGACATGGGCCTTTTCCCCGTTCTGTGGAAAACTGCTAACAAGGTTATCCACAGATTTCGTGGATAACCGCGCCGAGCTCTCTAGGCCAGGCTTCTGCCGAGGATCCCCCATGAAAGCGCCCTGGAATTTCGAGCGTTACCTGACGTTGGCACAGCGTTTCCTCGCCGGCGGGCGTCTGCCTTCACTACTGCTGGCGGTGTCTCGCAAGAGTACGAGCCAGAGCGGCCGGCTCGGTGCGGTGAAGGACGACCTGCGACTGTTACTGTCCCTCGCCAACGCCTGGCTGAGGGGTGAGTACCGACAGATCAACCCCAAGGCGTTTCTCGCCGTGGTAGGTGCCTTGCTCTATTTCGTCACGCCGCTCGATGCGCTGCCGGACTGGCTGGTGGGAATGGGCTTTGTCGACGACCTGGCGGTGCTGGCCTGGGTCCTGAAGACCTGGAGCGGCGAGCTGGACGCCTTCCGTGCATGGCGCGCGGGACAGGCCCCGGACGTTCAGGCGGCGCTGGAGCGTTTGCCCGCGCCGGACTCTCAGCGATCCTGAAGACCGGCGCGCCGCTGCTCGCCCCGTAGCAGCGCTTCCAGCTCACCGCTGTCGCGCAGCTTCTGCAGCGCGGCGTCCAATCGATCCGCCGGTATCGGCAACTGGCTGCCATAGGCGCAATGGATGTAGTAACGCTCCACCACCCAGGGGCTGAAGACCAGCGGAGCGTCGGGGCGCGTCGCCAGTTCGTAGGCCAGGCTGCGACGCATGTCGATGATGGCATCGAGCCGCTTGTGGCTAAGCAGGTTCAGGCGGGTATCCAGGTCGCGCACGTCCTTGCGTTCCACATCGTGGTTGGCGAAGGCTTCCATCAGCGGCAGGCTGTAGGCGAAGCCCAGGCTCGTGCCCAGCACCTTGCCCTTGAGGTCGGCCAGGCCCTGGATGCTCGGGGTGTCGCGGTGCTGGAGGAGGGCGTCCTCTTCCTCGAACAGGGGTGGTGACCAGTGATAGGCCGAGGCATCGACCATCCACTCCGGATTGGAATTGCAGATCAGGTGGATGCGGCCGTTCTTCAGGGATTCCTCGATGCGCTTGTTCGGGGTTTCGATGAAGTTCACCGAGACGGACAGCTCCTTGGTGATGCGCTCGCCCAGGCGGAAGACGAATCCGCCGAGCAGGGCATGGTCGCTTACCTGTGCGTAAGGCATGCCGTCGGCGGGGCCGAAGCCCCAGCGCAGCTCCTGGGCCAGCAGCAGGCCGGGCCAGAGGCTGGCAAGTATCCAGAGAACTACACGAAATTGCGGCGTCACGAGCCTTCCCCCCCTGGTGGACGCAGTATAGTTCACCCTCTGCGGGCCCTTGGCCTGATAAGATGGCCGCCTGCATGGAGGTGCTGAAGCAGTCGGCACTGCGTTCCACGGGGAGCTTCAATGAGTGTGCAAGTGATCATGCGTGACGGCCAGGCGGAATATGCGGTTCTGCCCTGGGCCGAGTACCAGGCGCTGCTGCGCGCCGCCGGCCAGGCCACCACGGAAACGGCCGCTGAACCAGCCAGGACAGCGTTCGGACAACTGAAGTCGCTACGCGAGGCCCAGGGCCAGAGCCTGGAGCAACTGGCCCGCGCCGTGGGCATCAGTCCTCACTATCTGAGCCTGATCGAAAGCGGCGAACGCGAACCTGATGAAGCCATCAAGCGCGGCTTGGCGCGCGTTCTCGGGGTCTCCGGCTGGGAGTCCAGATCTTGAGTCTGCGAATCAGCCGCCAGCACTGGCAAGCCCTGTTGACCGAACTGGAGGATGCCCGCCGTCAGCGCCATCTGCTGACCTATCGGGCGTTGATCGAACGTCTGCAACTGCCGTCCCCGGCCATGCAGACCCTGACTGCGGCCCTTGAGCACCTGGCCGCGCTGGATGCCCGCGCCGAGCGTCCGCTGCGCAGTTCCCTGGTGATCAGCCAGGGCGCCAGTCGCCTGCCGCGCACCGGCTTCTTCGAGTGCGTCGAACGCCTGGGCCGTTTCTCCGGTCCGCCGGATGGAACCGCTGCGGCGTCCTGGCATGCCGCCGAAGTGGTACGCGTGTTCGAGTTCAGCTATCCCTCGGAGCAATGATGCTCTGGAAACTGCGGGCCCGGATCGGCTATCAGGTAGCGCGTTGGCTGATGCGCTTTCCCAAACTGGTGGCCCGGCCCCGTGCCTGGCAGTGGATGCAGGGCCAGTACGCGCGCATGGCGGCTCTGGGCGACGTGCCTGCGCAGAGTTTCTACGGCCATCTGTTGCTGCATCGGGGTCACGGCTTCGGGGCGCGGGAGGAGGGCATCCGCCTGCTGCGCCTGGCCGCGCAGGGTGGGGATGGAAAATCGGCTTACCAACTGGGTGTACTGAGCCTTGCCGGTGATGCCCGGCAGGCGCCGGATGCCGCCGAGGCCGCGCGTTGGTGGAGCCTGGCGGCCAACGCGGGTCATCCGCTGGCCGCGCGCAAGCTGGCCGATCTCTATCGCGACGGTGGGCCGGGCCTGGAGCCTGATCCCGCTGCCGCCGAGCGTGCCGCCCGGCAAGCGGGCGAACTGGGTCTCTGAGTCGGCCGCGAGCCGGCAGTCCTTCAATCCGCTTCGATGATGTGCAGGCTGTAGCCGGGCACGGCCTTCGCGTGGCGCTTGGCTTCCGAGGCGAGCCCTGCGAGTTGCGAGGCGTCCAGCCTGGCGCAGTGTTCCGGCCGCAGCGTCACTACACCGATGGACAGCGACAGCAGCGGGAACTCCTCTCGCTGGCCGTGGCGGTTATGGGCGACGAAGCAGCCGGCCTGCAGGTGATCGTTGCGATAGAAGCGCCGGCACTGGCCCTGGAAGTCTTCCAGCAGGTAATTGAGCCGGGCACGCCAGTCCTCCGACCCCAGCACCAGCATGAAGTCGTCGCCACCGATATGGCCGACGAAGTCCCGCGCGGGGTCCACCCGTTCGCTCAGGCACTGGGCCAGGCAGAGCAGCACCTCGTCGCCCTTGGCGTAGCCGTAGAGGTCGTTGAAGGGCTTGAAGCTGTCGATGTCCACGTAGCAGACCACTGCCTGGCGGCGCTGCTGCAACAGGCGCGCCAGGCATTGCTGGATGGGCACGTTGCCGGGCAGCAGGGTCAGTGGGTTGGCGTGGCGGGCCTGCTGGATCTTCAGTTCGGTAATCAGCTTGAGTACGTCGATCACCCGCCCCAGGCCACGGTAACGACCGTCGAGGATGATGATGAAATCCTCTTCGATGCGCTGCCGGGCACGGCTGGTGATCAGGCGGCTGACCTGCTGCAGCGATTGCCCCATTTCCACGGCGAGGAAGTCGGTGCTCATCAGCCTGTTGACCGACTTGCGGGTGAAAAGGTCGGTCGCGAAGGGGCGCAGCAAGGCTTCCGAGAGCAGGTGGCGGTGGACGATGCCCACCGGACGTTGCCGGGCATCCAGCACCGCCAGGGAGTTGAGGTTGGCCTGGGCGCGGAAGGCTTCCAGCACTTCGTGGATCGGCGTGTCCTCATTCACCGCCGGTTGCTCGTTGAGCAGGGCGGACAGGTCGCTGCTTTCCTCGTTCATGCTGCCGATGGATTCCATCGGCGGCAGCAGTGCGCGGGCATCGCGCGAAGGGTGTTCCTGTGGGCGGCCGAGCAGGTAGCCCTGGACCAGGTCGACGCCCATTTCCGCCAGCACCGCCAATTCTTCGGGCAGCTCGATGCCTTCGGCGATGACCTGGGCGCGCGAGGCCTTGGCCATCTTCAGGATCGATTCGACGAACTCCCGCTTCACCGCATCCTGGTGGATGCCGTCGATGAAGTGGCGGTCGATCTTCACATAGTCCGGGCGCAGCTCGGACCACAGGCGCAGGCTGGAGTATCCAGCCCCCAGGTCATCCAGGGCGATGGAAAAACCCATGGCGCGGTAATGGTGCAGGGCGGTGTCGAGCAGGTTGAAGTCTTCGGTCGGGGTCTGTTCGGTCAGCTCGATTACCACCTGGCTGGGCGGGATGCCGAATGCCTGCAGCATCTTCAGGGTGCGCCCTGGCTGGTGTGCCGGGTCGAGCAGGGATTCGGGGGATACGTTGAGGAACAGCAGGCCGTCGAGCTTGAGCTCCTTGAAACGCCGGCACGCGCTCTTGCGGCAGGCCATTTCCAGTTCGCTCAGGCGCCCGGCATGACGGGCCACGGCGAACAGGGTTACCGGTGGATGCAATGGGCTGTTGGACGGGCCGCGGGTCAGTGCCTCGTAGCCGAGGATGCGCCGCTCCGACAGCGACAGGATTGGCTGGAACAGGCTGTGCAAGTCCCCGTGAGCGAGGATCAGGCCCAGCGCGCTCAACTGCTCGGTGACGGTCATGCTGTTACTCGTGAAAAAGAAAGGGGCCGCATTTGCGGCCCCCGAATTTCACGACAGTTATGTGACGGCGTTATGACATCATTTCAATGTTTGGCCACTGCGGCGTTCAAACCCAGGTAGTCCAGCAGGATCTGCCCGGTTTCGGTCAGGTAGGCGTCGTCTTCCGGTTTGGTCTTTTCCTCTTCCACCGGCACGGCATCCTCGTCTTCCGGCTTGAGCTCCTTCAGCAGTTCTTCGCCCTTGGCCTTGCGGCGGGTGTTTTCCATCGCCAGCTGCTTGGTTTCGATATCGGCCTGTTCGGTGCGCCGCTTGGCCTCATTGAGGCTGACCACGGTGTCCTTCATCAGTTTCTGCGCCAGCGCCAGGCGCTCGCGGCTGTAGACGAAGTCCGGGTCGTCCGCGGTGCGTGCATCGTGGCGAGCCTTCAGCTCGGCCAGGAACGGTTTGAACGGATCCAGTTCGGGCTTGATGGCCGGGCGGATGCTGTCCCAGGGCATGGCCTCGGGCAGGGCGCTCTCGCCGATCTGCTTGGTATCCACCACCGAGGGGTACTCGATGTCCGGCAGTACGCCCTGGTGCTGTGTGCTCTGGCCGGAGACCCGGTAGAACTTGGCCAGGGTGAGCTTCAGTTCGCCGTGGTTCAGCGGCTGGATGGTCTGCACGGTGCCTTTGCCGAAGGTCTGGCCGCCGATGATCAGTGCTCGGTGATAGTCCTGCATGGCGCCGGCGAAAATCTCCGAAGCCGAGGCGGACAGGCGGTTGACCAGCACGGCCATCGGGCCGGTATAGAAGGCGCCGGTGTTCTCGTCGGCCAGCACGTCGACACGGCCGTCGCTGTTGCGTACCAGCACGGTCGGGCCCTGGTCGATGAACAGGCCGGTCAGCTCGGTGGCTTCCTGCAGGGAGCCGCCGCCGTTGTTGCGCAGGTCGATGACCACGCCGTCGACCTTCTCCTTCTGCAGCTCGCCGAGGAGTTTCTTCACGTCGCGGGTGGTGCTCTTGTACTCGGGGTCGCCGGCGCGGAACGCCTTGAAGTCCAGGTAGAAGGCCGGCACCTCGATCACGCCGAGCTTGAACTTGCTGCCTTCATGCTCGAGGTTGAGGACGGATTTCTTCGCCGCCTGTTCTTCCAGCTTCACCGCTTCACGGGTGATGGCGACCACCTTGCTGGTCTGGTCGTTCGGCGCATTGCTCGCCGGAATCACTTCCAGGCGCACCACCGAGCCTTTCGGTCCGCGGATCAGCTTGACCACTTCATCCAGGCGCCAGCCGATCACGTCGACCATCTCGCCGTTGCCCTGGGCGACACCGACGATCTTGTCCGCCGGAGCCACCTGCTTGCTCTTCTCGGCCGGCCCGGCCGGCACCAGGCGCACCACTTTCACGTACTCGTTGTCGCTCTGCAGCACGGCGCCGATGCCCTCGAGGGACAGGCTCATGTTGATGTCGAAGTTCTCCGCGTTGTCCGGGGAGAGGTACTGGGTGTGCGGATCGTAGGTCTGCGCGAAAGCGTTGATGTAGGCCTGGAACACGTCCTCGCCACGGGTCTGGTCGAGGCGTGCAAGCTGGTTCTTGTAGCGCTTGACCAGCAGCTCCTGGATGGCCTTGGGTTCCTTCTTGGCCAGCTTCAGGCGCAGGACTTCGTCCTTCACGCGCTTGCGCCAGAGGTCGTCGAGGGCGGCTCGGTCCTTGGCCCAGGGCGCCTTCTCGCGGTCGGTCTCCAGGCTTTCGTCGACGGTGAAGTCGATCTTGTCGACGCCGTGGTCCAGCATTGCCAGGGCGAAGTCCAGACGCTCCTTGAGACGGTCCAGGTGGCGCTTGTAGATGATGAAGCCGGGTTCCAGGTCGCCGCTTTTCAGCAGGTCGTCGAAACGCGTGCGCCATTTGTCGAATTCGGCGATATCGCCGGCGGTGAAGTACATCCGCGCCGGGTCGAGGAGCTTGAGGTAGCCCTCGTAGATCTTCACCGAGCGCTCATCGTTGAGCGGCGGCTTGTTGTAGTGATGGCGCTTGAGCAGTTCCACCACATTGAGGCTGGCGATGACCTGTTCACGGTCGGGCTGAAGGGCGTCCCAGCTGTCCGGGGCGGTTGGGGCGGCATGCAGCGGCAGAACGCTGACGCTGAGGGCCAAGGCAAGTGCAGAACTGATCAGGGAGCGCTTCATGCTGATTCGACGTCGGGACAGGTGATAACGCATATTAGGCCGTAATTGAGGGCGCCGGGTTCCATTGGCGCAAAGCGAAGGCCCGGCGAGTCGCCGGGCCAGATCCAAGCTCACTATGGAGGCACCGTGAAGGCATTGCAAGGCGTCGACGGACGCGTGGAGTGGGGGGAGCGGGCCAGCCCGGCCTGTGACGTGGGGCAAGTGCGGATCCGCGTGGCCGCCGCTGGCCTGAACCGTGCCGACCTGTTGCAGCGCGCGGGGCTCTACCCGCCGCCGCCGGGGGCCAGCGACATCCTCGGCCTGGAAGCTTCCGGGGTGATCAGCGAAGTCGGCACCGGCAGTGGCGCCTGGCAGGTGGGTGATCGCGTCTGCTGCCTGCTGGCCGGTGGCGGCATGGCCGAAGAGGTGGTCGTGGATGCGCGCCACGTGTTGCCGGTGCCCGAAGGCCTCTCCCTGGCCGAAGCCGCGGCGCTGCCGGAAGTCTATGCCACCGCCTGGCTCAACCTGTTCCAGCTGGCGGCCCTGAAGCCCGGCGAGAAGGTGCTCTTGCACGCCGGTGCCAGTGGTGTCGGCTCGGCGGCCATCCAGTTGTGCAAGGCTTTCGGCAATCCTTGCTGGGTCAGCGTGGGTTCTGCCGAGCGCCTGGCCTACTGCGAATCCCTGGGTGCCCAGGGCGGTGCGCTGCGGGGGGAGAGCCTGGAAAGCCTGCGCGACTTCGGCCCCTTCGATGTGATCCTCGATCCGGTCGGCGGCAACTACGCCAGCCTCAATCTGGCGCTGGCCGCTGTCGACGGCCGCTGGGTGAACATCGGCCTGATGGGCGGCCGCAAGGCTGAACTCGACATGGCCCTGCTGCTGGGCAAGCGGGTGCAGCTGATCGGCTCGACCCTGCGCAGCCGTGACGAACAGTTCAAGGCCGATCTCATCAGTGAACTGCGTCAGCACGTCTGGCCGCTGTTCGAGGAGGGCCGCCTGCATCCGCGCCTGGAACGTGCCTTCCCTGCCAAGGATGCCGAGGCGGCTTTCGAGGCCCTGGCCAGCAACCAGGTGGAAGGAAAACTGGTCCTGCTGCTGGACGAAAGCCTGGTGTGACGCCCGGTGCTCCGACGCTCCAGGCCGCATGGCACGGGGCGTCGGCATGTTGCATTGAGGTAATCAATCGTTCTGATGGGGTCAATCAATATGATCTTTTTGGAATAACCCAATAGTCTTCGTCGGGTAAATTTCTAACCCAACGAGGACGTTGCGATGTCTCTGATCAACACCGAAGTCAAACCCTTCAAAGCCACCGCCTACCACCAGGGCAAGTTCGTCGAGATCTCCGAAGCGACCCTGAAGGGCAAGTGGTCCGTGTTCTTCTTCTACCCGGCTGACTTCACCTTCGTTTGCCCGACCGAACTGGGCGACCTGGCTGACAACTACGCCGAGTTCCAGAAGCTGGGCGTGGAAATCTACGGCGTGTCCACCGACACCCACTTCACCCACAAGGCCTGGCACGACACTTCCGACACCATCGGCAAGATCCAGTACCCGCTGGTTGGCGACCCGACCTGGGTCCTGTCCAAGAACTTCGAAGTTCTGATCGAAGAAGCTGGCCTGGCCGACCGTGGCACCTTCGTGATCGACCCGGAAGGCAAGATCCAGATCGTTGAAGTCAACGCCGGCGGTATCGGCCGTGATGCCCAGGAGCTGCTGCGCAAGGTCAAGGCTGCCCAGTACGTTGCCGCTCACCCGGGCGAAGTCTGCCCGGCCAAGTGGAAGGAAGGCGAAGCCACTCTCGCCCCGTCCCTCGACCTGGTAGGCAAGATCTAAAAACGGTCGGGAGGCTTCTGCACAGCGCTGATGCTCACGACGCTTCCCACTCCGTTTACGCGCTGTAAAGGCGAGCGGAATACCTTCCGGCAATCCGCTCGCACCACACCCCTCATCCCGCTTCGGGCGGTCGGCAACGGCCGTCGAGGGGTGACTCATGCCCGCAATAAAGGAATTCGCACATGTTGGACGCCAATCTTAAAACCCAGTTGAAGGCCTACCTCGAGAAGGTCACCCAGCCGTTCGAGATCGTCGCGTCCCTCGATGACAGCGACAAATCCCGCGAACTGCTCGGGCTGCTGCAAGACATCGTCGGTCTGACCGACAAGATCACCCTGAAGACCGATGGCAGCGACGCCCGTCGTCCGTCGTTCTCCCTGAACCGCCCCGGCGCGGACATTTCCCTGCGCTTTGCCGGCATCCCCATGGGCCACGAGTTCACCTCGCTGGTGCTGGCCCTGCTGCAGGTGGGTGGCCACCCCTCCAAGCTCGCTGCCGATGTGATCGAGCAGATCAAGTCGATCGAGGGCGAATTCACCTTCGAAACCTATTTCTCGCTGTCCTGCCAGAACTGCCCCGACGTGGTGCAGGCGCTGAACCTGATGGCCGTGCTCAACCCGAACATCCGCCACGTCGCCATCGACGGCGCGCTGTTCCAGGATGAGGTCGAGCAGCGCCAGGTCATGTCGGTGCCGAGCATCTACCTCAACGGTGAAGTGTTCGGCCAGGGCCGCATGGGCGTGGAAGACATTCTCGCCAGGATCGACACCGGCGCCGCTGCTCGCGATGCCGAGAAACTCAACGCCAAGGCGGTCTTCGACGTGCTGGTGATCGGCGGTGGCCCGGCCGGCGCTTCCGCTGCCATCTACGCCGCGCGTAAAGGCATCCGCACCGGTGTTGCCGCCGAGCGTTTCGGTGGCCAGGTGCTGGACACCATGGCCATCGAGAACTTCATCTCCGTGCAGGAGACCGAAGGCCCGAAACTGGCCCGAGCCCTGGAAGAGCACGTCAGGCAGTACGAAGTCGACATCATGAACCTGCAGCGCGCCAGCGCGCTGGTTCCGGCCAAGGCTGAAGGCGAGCTGCATGAAGTGAAATTCGAGAGCGGTGCCAGCCTCAAGGCCAAGACCGTGATCCTTTCCACCGGTGCCCGCTGGCGCGAAATGAACGTGCCCGGCGAGCGGGAATACAAAGCCAAGGGCGTGTGCTTCTGCCCGCACTGCGACGGCCCGCTGTTCAAGGGCAAGCGCGTGGCGGTGATCGGTGGCGGCAACTCCGGCGTGGAAGCGGCCATCGACCTGGCCGGCATCGTCGGCCACGTCACCCTGATCGAGTTCGACGACAAGCTGCGTGCCGACGCCGTGCTGCAGAAGAAGCTGGCCAGCCTGCCCAACGTCCGGGTCATCAAGAGCGCGCTGACCACCGAGGTGAAAGGCGATGGCCAGAAGGTCACCGGCCTGGTCTACAAGGACCGCACCACCGACGAGCTGCATGTCGTGGAGCTGGAAGGCATCTTCGTGCAGATCGGCCTGCTGCCCAACAGCGAATGGCTCAAGGGCGTGGTGGAACTGTCGCCGCGCGGCGAGATCATCGTCGACGCCAAGGGCCAGACCAACATCCCCGGCGTGTTCGCCGCCGGTGACGTGACTACGGTTCCGTACAAGCAGATCGTGATCGCCGTGGGCGAGGGCGCCAAGGCGTCGCTGGGTGCCTTCGATCACCTGATCCGTACGACCTGATTTACTCAGCGTGGTGTGCTGAAGTGGCGGAGGTCTCGCAAGAGACCTCCGCTTTTTTATGTCCGCGCGGCTTCCCTGTATCCTTCGCGCTTTCGTTCCTCAAGCGGCAGGGCTCATCTCGTGAAACAACAACTTATCGAATTGATTACGGCAATCAGCTCCGGCTGCATGGCCGAGGATGAGATCGAAGGCGTCGCCTCCGAGGCAGCCCAGGCGTACGCCGATGCGGACGCCTTCCTCGCCGCCAACCCTGATATCAACTACGACGACAGCTTCCCCATCCCCCTCGGCGAATGGGTAGTGGTGGGCAGCCTGCCCGAGACCGTGCTGTTCCAGGCCGACAGCTACGACCAGCTGTTCCAGCAGGTGGTGGATTCCTTCGGTCCGAGCGTGAATTTCGTGCTCAAGCCCAAGCAACTGGTGAAAGTCGAGCCGCTCAAGGCCCTGAACCGCATCCAGGTGCAGATGGGCAGCCTCTATCCGGAAAAGGGCGGCTACGTGCTGGTGGACTTCAGCGAGCCGCTGGATGACGAGCTGCAGTGCGTGCTGGTCTACAAGAACGACCTGGAGAAGGTCATGCAGCTGGCCGTGGACGTCGGCATCTACGCCGCACCGGCCTATGAAGCGCTCAAGGCCGCTATGGAAGAAGGCGACGACGACTGAGCCGCAGTAGGGTGGAAGTCGCTTTCTGCTTCCACCGCCGGAACCCGGATCGACGCCGATGGTGGATGGAAAGAGCGCCATCCACCCTACGAATTGCCGCGCCTTACAGGCGATAGCCGTAGGACTTGATCACTTCCGCGGCTTTCGGGCCTTTCAGGTAATCCACCAGCGCCTTGGCGGCCGGGTTGGATTCACCCTTCTTCAGGATCAGCGCGTCCTGCCTGATCGGCTCGTGCATGTCGGCCGGCACGATCCAGGCGGAGCCGCTGGTGATCTTGCCATCCTTGTACACCTGGGACAGGGCGACGAAGCCCAGCTCGGCGTTGCCGCTGGACACGAACTGCAGCGCCTGGGTGATGTTCTGGCCTTCAACCAGCCTGGGCTTCACGGTCGCGGTCAGGCCCAGCTTGTCCAGCACCTGGGTGGCCGCCAGGCCGTAGGGCGCGGCATTCGGGTTGGCGATGGACAGGTGCTTGTACTGGCCGTTCTTCAGCACGTCGCCCTGGGCATCCACATAGCCGTCCTGCGCCGACCACAGCACCAGGGTGCCGATGGCGTAGGTGAAGCGCGAACCGGGCGCGGCATCGCCCTCCTTCTCCAACTTCGCCGGGGTGGTGTCGTCGGCCGACAGGAAGACCTCGAAGGGCGCACCGTTCTTGATCTGCGTATAGAACTGGCCGGTGGCGCCGTAGGCGGCTATCAGCTTGTGGCCGGTGTCTTTTTCGAAGTCCTTGGCGATGGCCCGGATCGGCGCGGCGAAGTTGGCGGCTACCGCCACCTGGACTTCCGCAGCCGAGGCGCTGCTCAGGGCGAATATGGCGCCGAGCGCGGCGGCAGTGCGGGCGAGGCGATGACTCATGGGATGACTCCTGGTAAGGGGTGATTCTTATTCGGTTTTCGCTATGTATGGATTTATATAGCGATAGAGCTGGCATTCTGATCAGGATTTGACTTCGTAGTCGGGTTTGGTCCTGATGCACGCCGTTCCGCTCTTCCTGATCGCCGCCAATCATGCCGGCGGCCAATGTTCGCCTAACGCTATATACAAAACAATACAGCGGTTGGGGCGGGGACTTCCAGGGTCACAGTTCCTCACCGGCAAGGCGCGTATCCCCAGGACCGGAGCGCGCGACGCCGACCGCGACCAGGACGAGAACTGCCCGATTCTCAGCTACACCCTGACACTGCTGTAAGGCCGCTGGTGGGCTGAAGCCCACCCTACGATCGCGAATGAATTCGCCCTAGGGGGAGGTGCCAGCGCCGAATCGCGCAGCGATCCGGCCGGGGCGCAAAGTGGGGTTGGGGAGAGTTTTTTCTTCAGCGCCAGTCCAGCACCGGCCAGCCCGCTTGTTCGGCATGGGCGCGCAGGGTCGGGTCGGGGTTGACCGTGTGCGGGTTGGCCACCAGCGAGAGCAGTGGCAGGTCGTTGCGCGAGTCGGAATAGAAGTAGGCGCCCTCCAGGCTTTCGTCCTGTTCTTCCAGCCAGGCATTGAGGCGCGTCACCTTGCCTTCGCGGTAGGTGAGCACGCCACGGGTGCGGCCGCTGTAGCTGCCGTGCTGTTCTTCCAGGTCGATGGCCAGCACTTCTTCCACGCCCAGGCGTTCAGCGATGGCGCTGACCAGGAAGTGCGCCGAGGCGGAGATGATCAGGATGCGGTCGCCGGCGGCGCGGTGCCGGGCCAGGCAGCGCATGGCGTCGGAGTGGATCAGCGGCTCGACCACGTCTTCGACGAAGGGCCCTGCCACGAAGTCCACTTCCTCGGCCGTGCGCCCCACCAGCGGCGACAGGCTGAAGGCCATGTAGTCCTCCATCGCCAGCTTGCCTTCGGCGTAGAGCGCCATGAGTTCGTGGTCCTTGCGGACGAAGGATTCGCCGTCGACCCACCCCAGTTCCGCCATGTGGGCGCTCCACAGGCTGGCGCAGTCGCCATCTATCAGGGTGTCGTCAAGGTCGAAGATTGCCAGGGCCATCAGGCCACCTCCCGGATTGCGTGATCGTCTATGCACAGGCCGATGCGTTGGCCCTTGTGGTGCAGATCTTCGACGGAGCGGTTGAGCACGTCCACCACCAGCTCCACGCCGCGCGCTTCGACGCGATAGCGCACCACGTTGCCCAGCAGGCTGTGGCTGCGCACTTCGGCCTCGATACCGCCTTCGCGGCTGAGGGAAATGGCCTCCGGGCGTATGGCGATGCGGCCACTTACCGGGCGCTGCAGCAGACGGCTGGCGGTGTCGGCGTCGAGCAGGTTGTAGTTGCCGATGAAGCCGGCGGCGAAGGCATCCACCGGGGCGGTGTAGAGGGTTTCCGCGTCGCCGCTCTGGACGATGCGGCCGGCGTTCATCAGGAAGATGCGGTCTGACAGGGTCAGGGCTTCTTCCTGGTCGTGGGTGACGAAAATGGTGGTCAGGCCCAACTCCTGCTGGATGGAACGGATCTGTTCACGCAGGTGCTTGCGGATGCGCGCATCCAGCGCCGACAGCGGTTCGTCCAGCAGCAACAGGCGTGGGCGGGTAACCAGCGAGCGGGCCAGGGCCACACGCTGGCACTGTCCGCCGGAAAGCTGGTGCGGGTAGCGTGTGGCGAAGTCAGAAAGCTCCACCATGGCCAGGGCCTCGTCCACCCGACGCTTGCTGTCGGCGGCACCGACCTTCTGCATGCGCAGGCCGAAGGCGACGTTCTGCTGCACGGTCATGTTGGGGAACAGCGCGTAGCTCTGGAACACCATGCCGATGCCGCGCTTCTGCGGCGACAGGGGCACCAGATCCTGGCCTTCCAGCAGGATCTGTCCGCCGTTCACCTCGGTCAGGCCGGCGATGCAGCGCAGCAGGGTGGATTTGCCACAGCCGGAGGGGCCGAGCAGGGTGACGAACTCGCCCTTGCCGATCTCGCAGTGGATGTCGCTGAAGATCGCGGTCTGGCCATAGTTCTTGTGCAGGCCGCGGATGGAAAGAAAGCTCATGCCTTGTCCTTGTTCAGACGGTTGGCTGCCCAGGTGAACAGCAGCACGAAAAAGAAGTAGGAGATCACCAGGGCGCTGTTGAAGTGGCCACTGCTGTTGCGCATGTTGTTCAGGTACACCTGCAGGGTCTCGTAGCGAGTGCCTACCAGCAGGTTGGCGAAGACGAATTCGCCGAACAGGAACGAGAACGACAGGAACAGCGACACCATCAGGCCCTTGCGCAGGTTGGGCAGCACCACCAGGAAGGCGGCCTTCCAGGTGCTGGCGCCGAGCAGTTGGGCGGCATCCATCAGGTCACGCAGGTTGATCGCCTGCAGGTTGTTGGTGATGGCGCGGTACATGAAGGGCAGGGCGATGGTGAAGAAGCAGCCGATCAGGATCCAGGGCGTTCCCACCATGGCCAGCGGACCCGAACCATAGATCTGCAGCAGCCCCACCGAGGACACCACCGGCGGCACCGCGAAGGGCAGCAGGATGAGGATGTTCATCAGGGCGTCGAGCTTCGGGAAGTGGTAGTGCACGACGAACAGCAGCGGCAGGATCAGCACCACCGACAGCGCCAATGCACCGAAGCACACCAGCAGCGATTGGCCGAAGGCGGTGAGAAACCGCGCGTCGCTCCACAGCGCGAGGTACCACTTGAAGGTCAGACCGTCCGGAAGGATGGTCGCCGACCAACTGGTGGAGAGCGAATAAAGCAGGGTGCCAGCAAGCGGCAGCAGCAGGATCAGGAACAGCAGCCAGACCACCACGCGATGGTAGAGGCCGCCACTGCGGGATTCAGCGGGAGACATGGTAGCTCCTCTTCAGCAGCCACTGGTGCACCACCGTGATCAGTGCCATCAGTCCCACCAGCACCATCGCCAGGGCGCTGGCCAGGTTGGGGTTGAGCGCGATGTCGCCGGCGACCATGGCGGCGACGCGGATGGTCAGTACGTTGAAGTTGCCGGTGGTGAGGGCATAGACGGTGGCATAGGCGCCGAGGGCGTTGGCCAGGAGGATGACGAAGGTGCCCAGCAGGGCGGGGGTCAGCACTGGCAGGCCGATGTGTCGCCAGAACTGCCAGGGGCTGGCGCCCAGCAACGCTGCGGATTCGCGCCAGTCCTCGCGCAGGGCGTCGAAGGCCGGATAGAGCAGCAGCACACCGAGGGGGATCTGGAAGTAGGTATAGAGCACGATCAGGCCGGCCTTGGAATAGAGGTTGAAGTCCTCGATCACGCCGGATTGCTTGAGCAGGATGGTCAGCGCGCCATTGAAGCCGAGCAGGATGATGAAGGCGAAGGCCAGTGGTACGCCGGCGAAGTTGCTGGTCATGTTGGAGAAGGCCATGACGAAGTCGCGCAGCTTCGAGTCCACCTTGCGCAGCGAGTAGCTGCCGATCACTGCGATGACGATGCCGAACAGGCTCGACCAGAAGGCGATCTGCAGGCTGTGCTTGATGGCCTGCAGATAGAACTTCGAGCTGAACACCTTGGCGAAGTTGCCCAGGCCCCAGCCGTCGGGTGTGTTCAGGCTGTGGATCGCGACCCAGGCCAGCGGCGCGATCTGGAACAGGATGAAGAACAGGGCGAAGGGCAGCAGGCAGAGCAGCGCCAGCCATTTGCCCCGGATGGAGGAATTCACTTGAGCAGCTCCCGGCAGACGGACTTGTCGTGGGGGGCGCCCAGCAGCTCGCAGACGGTGCCACACAACTCGGTCTGTTTCGGCTGTGCCGCAGTATCCAGGCTGAAGGCATCGCCCAGCACGAACAGCGGTACCTCGCGTTCCTCGGGAAGCAGGCCGTTGTGGGAGCGGTCGTTGTTCATGCCGTGGTCGGCGGTCACCAGCACCTGGTAGCCGGCGTCCAGCCAGCGTTGCAGGTACTCGGCCAGGAGGATGTCGGCGACTCGCGCGCTGTTGCGGTACTGCGGCGAATCCAGGCCGTGCTTGTGGCCGGCGTCGTCGACATTCATCGGGTGCACCAGGAGGAAATCCGGGTTCTGGCGCTGGCGCAGGCTTTCCGCGTCGGCGAACAGGTGCGAGTCCGGATAGTGGTCGGCGTAATAGAAGTGGCCGTGCTGGATCGGCAGTTGCGGCGCTTCGGTGTGGCGGTCGCGGGCGGCGTCGAAGGGCGAGGTGTTGTACAGCTCGCTGACCCAGTGGTACGCGGCGGCGGCAGTGGTCAGACCGGCGGCGCTGGCGTAGTGGAAGATGCTGCGTTCCTTCGACAGGCGCGACACATCGTTGTGGACGATGCCGCTCTGGATCGGTGGAACACCGGTAAGGATGCATTCGTAGAGAGGGCGGGACAGTGCCGGCAGCTCGCACTGGAGCTTGTAGAGCACCGCCTTGCCGGCACCGCACCAGGCCTGAAGGTGGCCCAGCGCATGCCGGGCCACCTCGTAGTTCAGGCCATCCAGCAGGACGAGGATGACTTTGTTCTTCATGGTTCGCCTCAAAGCAGCCCAAGCGCCCGGAAGCGATTGGGCCAGCCCCTTACTCCATCTCGATGATCACGTGTTCCTGCCACAGCTGCGGCAATGCTTTCGAGGTTTCTTCCCAGGCCTTGGCGTCCTTGATCGGCCGGACCTTGGCGTACTGCTCGTTGGGCAGCAGCTTGGCCTTGACCTCGGCCGGCAGGGTCAGGTGCTCGGCGCGGATCGGGCGGGCGTTGCCCTTGGCCAGGTTGATCTGGCCAGCGTCGCTGAGGATGTACTCGCGGGCCAGTTTCGCGGCGTTCGGGTTCTTCGCGTACTTGTTGATGATGGTGGTGTAGCCGGAGATCACCGAACCGTCCGAGGGGATCAGCACTTCGAAGCGGCTGGGATCGATCTGGTCGCGGTAGGACAGGCCGTTGAAGTCCCAGACGATGCCCACTTCCACCTCACCTTTTTCCAGGGTCTGGATAGTCGGGTTGGACAGCGACAGGCGGCCCTGCTTGGCGATCTCGGCGAAGAAGTCCAGGCCCGGCTGGATATTCTTCTCGTCACCGCCGTTGGCGATGGCGGCGGCCAGCACGCCGTTGACGGCCTGGGCCGCGGCGCTGACGTCTCCGATCGCGACCTTGTACTTGCCCTGCTTCAGGTCGGCCCAGGACTTGGGCGCTTCCTTGACCAACTGCTTGTTGACGATGAAGGCGATGGAGCCGGTATAGGCCAGCATCCAGTGGCCGTCGGCATCCTTGGCCCACTCGGGGATCTGCGCCCAGGTGCTGGGCTTGTAGGGCTGGGTCACGCCCTGCTGGACAGCGATGGGGCCGAAGGCCGCGCCGACGTCGCCGATGTCGGCGGTGGCGTTGTCCTTCTCGGCGGCGAACTTGGCGATTTCCTGGGCCGAACTCATGTCGGTGTCGACGTGCTTCAGGCCGTACTGCTTGTTCAGGTCAACCCAGGTGTCCTTCCAGTTGGCCCAGCTGTCGGGCATGCCCACGCTGTTCACCGCGCCTTCCTTGCGCGCGGCTTGTTCGAGACTCTTCAGATCTGCGTCGCTCGCCATCGCCTGGGTTCCCAGGGCGATGGCCGTTCCCATCAGTGAAGCCAGCAACAGGCGTTTCATGTGAAGCTCCTTAGCAGGTTTGGAGGTTGGTCTAGATCAGCAAGACCCAGGCCAAATCTAAAAGCCTTGGATGACGGTTTGATTGCAGGGCGCAGCAGCATCCGGCGGCGGAAAACGCCTGAAAAGCGTAGACCATGGCCAGATGGCTGATTCCTGGGGATGTCGCGATTGGCGATGGCATGGCGCATGCAGGCGTGCCTTGCTGTCATCCCTCAGTCATCTAGGCTGCCTAGGATGGCCGGCAAGCCCGGCCACGATGCACCTCGATGGTGCTGGTCTATTCCAGATTGGAGTTTTTCGATGCGCGATGAGGCGCCCCGTACCCTGACCGCCATCTGCAATGCATTGCAGGAACAGATCGAGCACGGCCTGTTGCCCCAGGGCAGCAAGCTGCCCGCCGAGCGCAAGTTGAGTGAATTGTTCGATACCACCCGCATCACCCTGCGCGAGGCGCTTGGGCAACTGGAAGCCCAGGGGCTGATCTACCGCGAGGAGCGCCGCGGGTGGTTCGTTTCGCCGTCGCGACTGCTCTACAACCCGCTGGTGCGCAGCCACTTCCACGCCATGGTGGCCGGGCAGGGGCGCGTACCCGCCACCGAAGTGCTGGGTGCGCGGCTGATTCCGGCCAGCGTGGAAATCTGCGAATTGCTGGAGCTGCCGGCGCTGTCGAGCGTCTATCAGATCCGCCGCGCCCGCCGCATCGACGGGCGCCTGGTGCTCTATGTGGAGCACTACCTGAATCCGGCCTACTTCCCCGGCATCATCGATTTCGACCTGACCCGGTCGCTTACCGAGCTGTATGACAGCCAGTACGGCATCCGCTACGGCCGGGTTCGCTTCGACATGGTGCCCACCGCCCTGCACCCGGAGGCGGCGGCGCCGCTGAAAGTGTCAGCCGGCAGCCCGGCGCTGAAGATCACCCGCATCAACCGCGACCAGCATGGGCGGCTGATCGACTGCGACCTGGAGTTCTGGCGGCACGATGCGATTCAGGTGAGCGTCGAAGTGCCGGAGTGATTGGGCGGCTGCGCTGCCTTTGGCGAATGAATTCGCCCGCACAGGAATCGGCGGCATCTGTAGGTTGGATAGCGCAACGAAACCCAACGCAGCAGCGTGTGTGACCGGCCACATTGGGCTTCGCTGCACTCGGACCCGCCTACGGGGCGGCTGCGCCGCCGCGGATCAGGCGTAGTTCCCGGGGCTGAGCTTGCGCTCGACCAGTTCGATCAGGATATGCAGCACCTTGATGTGCAGTTCCTGCACGCGGTCGGCGAAGTCGCCGCCGGGTGCGCAGATGCACACGTCGGCCAGGGCTTCGAGGGCGGAGCCGGGCTTGCCGGTCAGGGCCACCACCTTCACGCCCAGCGCACGGGCGGCTTCGGCGGCCTTGATGACGTTGGGGCTCTTGCCGCTGGTGCTGATGGCGATCAGCACGTCGCCTGCGCGGCCGTGGGATTCCACGTAGCGGGAGAAGATGTAGTCGTAGCCGAAGTCGTTGGCGACGCAGCTGATGTGACTGGCATCGCTGATGGACACGGCGGCGATGCCGGGGCGGTTCTTGCGGTAGCGGCCGGTCAGCTCCTCGGCGAAGTGCATCGCATCGCACATGGAGCCGCCGTTACCGCAGGAAAACGCCTTGCCCTTGTTCTCGAAGCTCTCGACCAGCAGCCCGGCCGCACGCTCGATGTTCTTCAGCGTCTGCTCGTTGGCAATGAAGTTGTCCAGGGCACGCCTGGCTTCCTCCAGGCTGTTGCGAATATGGCTGAGCATGCGGGGTTCCTTCCTGATCAGGGCAGGTCGTGGCTGGAGTAGAAGGCGGCCAGTACCTTCACCAGATGGGCCAGGTCATGGCTGCCCGCCAGCTCGCGGATGGAGTGCATGGCGAAGGTGGGCAGGCCGATATCCACGGTACGCACGCCAAGCTGGCTGGCGGTGATCGGACCGATGGTGGAGCCGCAACCCATGTCGCTGCGGGTCACGAAGCTCTGTACCGGCACTTCGTTCTCCAGGCACAGGTGGCGGAAGAAACCAGCGGTTTCGCTGTTGGTGGCGTAACGCTGGTTGCTGTTGACCTTGATCACCGGGCCGGCGTTGAGCTTCGGGCCGTGGTTGCCGTCGTGCTTGTCGGCGTAGTTCGGGTGCACGCCGTGGGCGTTGTCGGCGGAAACCAGCAGGGAGCGCTGGATCACCCGGGCGAAGGCGTCGCCCTCCGGCAGTACGCGGCGCAGCACCTGCTCCAGCATAGGACCGTCGGCGCCGCAGGCGGAGCAGGAGCCCACTTCTTCGTGGTCGGTGCAGACCAGCACGCAGCTCTCGTCGGCCTCGGCAGCCAGCAGGGCCTGCAGGCCGGCGTAGCAGGACAGCAGGTTGTCCAGGCGCGCACCGGCGATGAAGTCACCGTCCAGGCCGATGACCGCAGCGTTCTGGGTGTCGTAGAAGGACAGCTCGTAATCCAGCACCGCATCGGCGACCACGCCATGCTCCAGGGTCAGCTGCTCGGCCAGCAGATCGCGGAATTCGCGGGCTTCGCCGGCTGCCAGTTGCGCCAGTATCGGCGGCAGCTCGGTCTGGGCGTTGATGGCCCAGCCCTGGTTGGCTTCACGGTTGAGGTGGATGGCCAGGTTGGGGATCACGGCGATGGGGGCCTGGAAGTCCACCAGCTGGCTTTCCACCATGCCGGCGGCGCGGTAGGTGACACGGCCGGCGAGCGAGAGGTCGCGGTCGAACCAGGGAGCCAGCAGGGCGCCGCCATAAACTTCGACGCCCAGTTGCCAGAAGCCCTGCTTATGCAGCTCGGGGTTCGGCTTGACCCGCAGGCAGGGGCTGTCGGTGTGGGCGCCAACCAGGCGCAGGCCGCCTTCCAGCACCGGGCGTTTGCCCAGCTTGATGGCGATGATGGAGGAGTCGTTGCGGGTGACGTAATAACGGCCACCATTTTCGATACGCCAGGCTTCGCGTTCGTCGAGGCGCACATAACCGGCGGCCTCCAGGCGTTTGGCCAGGCTGCGGGTGGCGTGGAAGGGGGTGGGCGAGGCCTTGAGGAAATCGATCAGGCCCTGGTTCAACTCTTCGCGCATTGGGGGACTCCGGACAGCAGTGCCGGGAGTTTATCCCATAGCCCCCGAGGAATAGGAGGGCGACCAGCGGTGAATTTTCCTAACAGGCCGATAGTGAGGGGCGTAGCTCCTGTCGTGGGAGCGATTTCAATCGCGAATGAATTCGCTCCCACAATTCCGCAAGACCTAATGGCGCCGCGCAACCACCGAGAACAGGTGCCAGTGCTTGTTGCGGCCCTTGGCGGTGATGCCGTCTTCTTCCTTCTCCTCCAGCATCAGTACGTCCCAGCCCGACAGCAGTTCTTCCAATTGGCGGCGGCGCAGGATGGTGATGCCGTTGTCGGCCCAGTCGTCCCGTTCGCCGAACAGGTGACCGGCGAACAGTCCGCCAACCGGCAGGGCGCCGCAGATAGCCTGCCACAGGGCGGGAAAGGCCACGGGCGGGCAGAGGGGCAGGGCGAAGCTGGAGTTGACCAGGTTGGCCGTCGGCAACGGCATGCTCTCGAAGCGACAGCAGCGGCTTTGAAGTCTCTGGCGCTTTTCGTCGTCCAGCTGGGCATCGAGGCGGGCCAGTGCCTCGGGTTCTGCATCCACCGCCAGCACCTTCCAGCCGCGCCTGAGCAGTTCGAGGGTGTCGCGACCGGCGCCACAGCCAAGATCGAGGGCGTGGCCGGGCGGCCCGTTCCAGCTTTCCAGGGCGGTGAGCAGGGTGAAGCGGGCGGGCTGACCCTCGGTGGCGTTGTAGAACTCGGTGAGGCTCATCTCTCCCTCGAATCGAGGTCTTTTTCTTGAGCCTAGGTCAGAACGGCGCCGGGCACTCGAATCTCAGGCGTTCACCCGTCTGGGGATGGGTCAGGCTGAGCAGGCTGGCGTGCAGGCAGAGACGATCATGGGCGGCCAGTGCTTCAGGATTGGCGTAGAGGCGGTCGCCGAGCAGCGGGTGTCCGATGGACAGCATGTGTACGCGCAGTTGGTGCGAGCGTCCGGTGATGGGGGTCAGCTCGACCCGGCTGTAGTGGCCGCAGCGTTCGATCACGCGCCAGAAGGTCAGCGCATGGCGGCCGTGCTCGAAGTCCACCACATGCCGCGGCTTGGTCGGCGGGTCGTAGCGCAGCGGCAGTTCGATGCGGCCGCTGTCCATCTCCGGCTCGCCCCAGCAGAGTGCCGTGTAGGCTTTCTCGGTCTCGCGATCGTGGAACTGGCGGGACATCTCGCGGTGGCTGTCGGCGTCGCGGGCCAGCACGATCAGGCCGGAGGTCTCCCAGTCCAGGCGATGCACGATGCGTGCCTCGGGGTAGCCGTTTTCCTGCAGGCGGGTGATCAGGCAATCCTTGTTGTCGTCGGCGCGGCCGGGCACCGAAAGCAGCAGCGTGGGCTTGTTGACCACCAGCAGGGCATCGTCCCGGTGGATGAATTCGATCTGGGAAAGCGGCATGGGAGTTCCGGAAATGAAGACGGCGGCCGAAGCCGCCGTCGTGGGTCCAGTCGGACCCGGGTCTATTGCTCGATCAACGATCGGGCAGGGTGATGTTCAGCTCGAGAATGGAGCAACTGCCCTGATTCTCCAGCAGGACCTGAACCTGCTCTTCGTCGATGTCGACATATTTGCGGATCACGTCCACCAGATCTTTCTGCAGGGCCGGCAGGTAGTCCGGCTGGCTGCGCTGGCCACGTTCGTGGGCAACGATGATCTGAAGGCGTTCTTTAGCGATCGAAGCGCTACTCTGCTTCTTCCGCTCGCGAAAGAAGTCGAAAATGTTCATTCACGGCCTCCAAACAGGCGTTGTAAGAGTCCCTTCTTCTGCACATCGAGGAAGCGATGGGGCAGTTCCTTGCCAAGCAGGCGGTCAACGGCATCGCTGTACGCCTGGCCGGCGTCGCTCTGGTCGTCGAGGATGACCGGGATACCCTGGTTGGAGGCCTTGAGGACCGCCTGGGACTCCGGAATCACGCCCAGCAGGTTGATGGCGAGGATTTCCTCGACGTCTTCGACGCCGAGCATTTCGCCCTTGGTGACGCGCTCGGGGTTGTAACGGGTCAGGAGCAGGCGCTCCTTGATCGGGTCTTCACCCTTCTCGGCGCGACGGGACTTGCTGGCCAGCAGGCCGAGCATGCGGTCGGAGTCGCGAACGGAGGAGACTTCCGGGTTGGTCACGACAATCGCCTCATCGGCGTAGTACATGGCCAGGTGGGCGCCTTTCTCGATACCGGCCGGAGAGTCGCAGACCACGTATTCGAAGTTCTGGGACAGCTCCTCGATGACCTTGCCCACGCCTTCGAGGGTCAGCGCGTCCTTGTCACGGGTCTGGCTGGCGGCCAGCACGTAGAGGTTCTCAAGGCGCTTGTCCTTGATCAGGGCCTGGGTGAGGGTCGCTTCGCCATTGATGACGTTGACGAAGTCGTACACCACGCGGCGTTCACAACCCATGATCAGGTCTAGGTTACGCAGGCCGACGTCGAAGTCGACGATGACAGTCTTGTGACCGCGCAGTGCGAGACCGGTACCGATTGCGGCGCTGGTGGTGGTTTTACCCACTCCACCCTTGCCGGACGTGACAACGAGGATCTTGGCCAAGGTGATTCACCCCAAATGAATAAGTAAAACCGGGAAGTTATCGGTTCGCCCGAACCGTCCTTCTTCCCTTTCAGTTCCCTGAAATTTCGCGGCAGTATCCGTTAAAGGCGGGTGATGTTCAACACGTCTCCCGACAGGCTGACCTGCACTTGCTGACCCCACAGCGGATCGCGGCGCAAGTCGTCGGCAACCTTGTACTGACCGGCTACGGAGACCAGTTCGGCGGCCAGTTGGCGACAGAAAATCCGCGCCTTGGTATCGCCCTTGATACCGGCCAGCGCGCGGCCGCGCATCGGGCCGTACACATGGATATTGCCGTCGGCGAGAAGTTCCGCACCGGGGCTGACCGCGGCGAGGACCACCAGGTCGCCGCCGGGCGCATAAACCTGCTGGCCACCGCGCACGGGGGTGGTGATGACCTTGGTCGGTTGCACTTCGGGCTTGGGGGGCTCGGCGGGTTTTTCGAGCTTCTTCTTCGCCTCGGGTTCTACCGGGTCGATGGGGCGTTCGCGGGCGCCGGATGGCGGGAGCACCGGAATGTCCAGGGCATCGGCGGCGGCAATGTGCTCTTCGCGTTGCGCGCGGATGGCCAGGGTGCGCAGGCCGTGGCGGCGGCAGATTTCCAGCAAGGCTGGGAGGTCCAGCGGCGGCTCGCCTTCAGGCAGCTTGTCCAGCGCCATCACCAGCGGGGTGTTCTGGAAGAAGTTGGGGGCCTGGGCGACTTTTTCGTCCAGTTGCCGATCGAGGCGTTCGAGGTCGTTGTGGGCCAGTTCCATCACGGTGATGGCGAGCATGCTGCCCTTGAGCTGGAACACGGGTTCTTGGTCGAGAAGGTCGGCTTGGCTCATGGTCTGCCTGCAGTCGTGAATGGCGAGGACTTATAGCGAGATCGCCCGGCGCTAGCAAGCCGGAAGGGGGAGGCGCATTTGGAGTAGAATGCGCGATTTTCTCGCTCAAGCGGATTCAGAGATGGATAGACCTCAATTTCGCCCACAGTTCCTTCACCCGCGCTATTGGGCGCTGTGGCTGGGGCTGGGGCTGCTCTGGCTGATCACCCTGCTGCCGTATCGGGTGCAACTGGGCCTGGGGCGTGCGCTGGGGGCGCTGATGCTGCGGGTGGCCGGTTCGCGGCGCAAGATCGCCCGGCGCAATCTGGAACTTTGCTTTCCGGAACTCTCCAGCCGCGAGCGCGAGCGCCTGCTGCGGGAGAATTTCGCCTCCACCGGTATCGCCTTCTTCGAAATGGCCATGAGCTGGTGGTGGCCCAAGGCGCGCCTGGCACAACTCTCCCATATAGAAGGCCTGGAGCACCTGCAGCGAGCCCAGGCCGAAGGCCAGGGGGTGATCCTCATGGCCCTTCATTTCACCACGCTGGAAATTGGCGCCGCGTTGCTCGGACAGGTGCACACCATCGACGGCATGTACCGCGAGCACAAGAACGCAGTATTCGATTTCATCCAGCGTCGCGGCCGCGAGCGGCACAACCTGGATGCCACCGCCATCGAGCGTGAGGATGTGCGCGCCATGCTCAAGGTGCTGCGCGCCGGTCGCGCCATCTGGTACGCGCCGGACCAGGACTACGGCCGCAAGCAGAGCATCTTCGTACCGCTGTTCGGCATCGAGGCCGCCACCGTCACGGCGACCACCAAGTTCGCCCGCCTGGGCCGCGCCATCGTCCTGCCCTTCACCCAGCGTCGCCTGGAGGACGGTTCCGGCTACCGGCTGGTGATCCATCCGCCACTGTCCGACTTCCCCGGTGACACCGAGGAATCCGACTGCCTGCGCGTCAACCGATGGGTGGAAGAGGCGGTGCGCGAATGCCCCGAGCAGTACCTCTGGGCCCACCGTCGCTTCAAGACCCGGCCCGAAGGCGCGCCGAAGCTCTACTGAAACCTATAATCGGGAAATCCCGTCCGGAGAGCAGTCCATGGATGCCAGCGCCGCCCCCCAGAAGCCCGTGACAGGGCTGATCCTTTCTGGTGGCGGTTCGCGGGCGGCCTATCAGGTCGGGGTGCTGGGCGCCATCGCGGATCTGCTGCCGGACGCCGCCTGCAACCCTTTTCCGGTGATCGTCGGCACCTCCGCCGGCGCGGTGAATGCCGTTGGCCTGGCCTGCGGCGCACTGCATTTCAGCCAGGCAGTCCGTCGTCTCAACAGCGTCTGGCAAGGCTTTCATTGCGGAGAGGTTTACCGCAGCGACTGGCCCGGCGTGATCCGCCAGAGTTCGCGATTCTTCGGCCACAGCCTGCTGGGACTGGGCCGGGATATCCCGGTGGCGTTGCTGGACAACGCTCCCCTGCGTGAGCTGCTGACCCGCGAGCTGGACTTCACCGGTATCTCCGCCGCCGTCCGCACCCGCCAGCTGCGCGCCGTGGCGGTGACCGCCTTCGGCTACGAGACCGGCCAGGCGGTGACCTTCTACCAGGGCCGCGCCACCATCGACCCCTGGTACCGCCACCGCCGAGTCGGCGTGCCGACCCGCCTGAGTGTCGAGCACCTGATGGCCAGCGCGGCGATTCCCCTGCTGTTCCCCGCGGTACGCATGGGGCGTGAATATTTCGGCGACGGAGCGGTACGCCAGACGGCACCCATCAGTCCGGCATTGCACCTGGGCGCCAACCGGGTGCTGGTGGTGGGCGTGAGTGGCAACCCGCTGGGCATGAACCCCAGCCAGGAAATGGCGCTGCCCCAGGGCGGTCGTCCGCCGACCCTGGCGCAGATCAGCGGGCACCTGCTGAACAGCACCTTCATCGACAACCTGGAAAGCGACATCGAACTGCTGGAGCGGATCAATCGGATGAGCCGGGCCATCCCGCCCGAATCGCGGCCACGCCATCTGAGTTCGGAGCAGGTGGAGGTGCTGGTGATTTCGCCGAGCCGGCCGCTGGATGAGATCGCCGCCCGCCACCGCCGCGAGATGCCCCGCGCCATCCGCACCTTCCTGCGCGGTCCGGGGGCGACCCGGGCGAGCGGGGCGGGGGTGCTCAGCTATCTGCTGTTCGAGCCGGGATACTGCAACGAACTGATCGAGCTGGGTTACCAGGACGCCATGGCCAAGCGCGCCGAGTTGCAGCGCTTCCTCGGCCTGGAGATGGCGCCGGCCCATCCCCACATCGTTCCTGCCCTTTAGCCATAGGATGGACCTCGCTCTTTACGTCCACCAGCGCAGCCCGGCGTGGCCCACCCCGCGTAACGACCAGTCTTCAGTCCGGCCGGGGTGTCACGCGCCGAAGCGTCCATCCCGGTAGTCCCGCAGCGCCTGCTCGATCTCTTCGCGGGTATTCATCACGAAGGGGCCGTACTGGACGATGGGTTCACCCAGCGGGCGACCAGCCAGCAGCAGGACCTTGGCGCCGTCATCGCTGGCCAGCTCCACGGCGCCCTGTTCTGACAGGCGTACCAGCCGTCCCTTGCCGATGGCGTGGCCGTTCAGGTGCACGCTGCCTTCGTAGACGTAGAGCATCACCCGCAGGCCATCGGCCAGTTGCGGCGCTACCCGGCCACCAGCCGGCAGGTCGAGGTCGAAAATGTGCGGCTCGCTGTGCGGGCGCTGCACGGCGCCATCGCGGGCGACCTGGCCATCGTCGAAGCGGCCGGCGATCACCAGCGCCTCGACGCCTCCGGCAGTGCGCACCCGAGGAATTTCCGCCGGGTCGAAGTCGCGGTAGCCAGGGTCGCCCATCTTGTCCTTGCCCGGCAGGTTCAGCCAGATCTGGAACCCGCGCATCACGCCTTCTTCCTGCTCCGGCATTTCGCTGTGGATGATCCCGCGCGCCGCGGTCATCCATTGCACGCCGCCGTTCTGCAGCAGGCCGCTGTTGCCCAGGTGATCCTCGTGGCGCATGCGCCCTTCGATCATGTAGGTGATGGTTTCGAAGCCGCGATGCGGGTGCGGCGGAAAGCCGGCGACGTAGTCGTCGGGGTTGGCCGAGCCGAACTCGTCGAGCATCAGGAAGGGGTCGAAGCGCGGCACGCCCTGCTCGGCGAAGACGCGGGTCAGATTGACGCCGGCACCGTCGGATGCGGGCTGGCCGGGGCGTTGTTCGAGAATCTGGCGGTAGCTCATCTGAACCTCCTCAAGGTTGGAATGAGCGGGATGCTACGCCGATGAATTGAATTGATGGTGCGTTATTTTGCGTGTTTTAAATCGATAAAGTGGATGATTAAGACGCTTGTGGGAGCGAATTCATTCGCGAATGAATTCGCTCCCACAAGGGAGAAGACCGGTCCCCAGCGACCTACTCGGCGATCTGCAACTTGCGCGACTGGGTGTAGACGTAGCGCAGCTTCTCGTACTCGAACGGGGTGTTGAGCTGGCCGTAGCGGAAATTGGTGGTGTAGCGCTTGTCCACCATGCGCAGTGCGGTGATTTCCGGGTGGTTGCTGGCGACTTCCGGCACGTTGAGGAAGTTGATCTGGTAGTCGGCGACGTAGTCCACCACCAGCCCACCGGTATCCCGCAGGTTGGAAGGACCGAGGATCGGCAGCATCAGGTAGGGGCCGTCGGTGACGCCGTAGTAGCCGAGGGTCTGGCCGAAGTCTTCGGTCTGCTTGGGGAGCCCCATGCGCGTGGCCGGGTCCCAGAGGCCGACGACGCCGATGGTGGTGTTCAGCAGCAGGCGGCCGGTGATTTCCATGGAGCGCTTGCCCTTGAGCTGCAGCGCGCTGTTCAGCAGGTTGGGAACGTCGCCCAGGTTGCTGAAGAAATTGCTGACGCCGCTGCGCACGAAGCCCGGCGTGACATAGCGGTAGCCGCGCACCACGGGCAGGAACACCCATTCGTCGAAGCGGTAGTTGAAGTGGTAGACCCGCCGGTTCCAGGACTCGTAGGGGTCGTAGACGCTCAACGCATCCAGGGTGGAGCGCTCGAACTCGCGCTGGTCCAGGCCGGGGTTGAACTTCAGGTCCTTCAGCGGCTGGGTGAAGCCATCCTGGTCGGGCTCCTGGGCCACGGCCAGGCCACTGGCCAGCAACAGGGCGATGAAGAGTGCTTTCTTAGCCACGGAAGAACTCCAGCATGGCGTCGCCGTTGACGCGGTAGTTGAGGTTGCCGCAGTGCCCGCCGTGGGGATAGACGGTCAGGCGGTCGCCCATGGCGCGGCGCAGGAAGCCGAGGTCGCCGGGGCCGAGGATGAGGTCGTCGGCGTTGTGCATCACCGCGATCTTGCTGCTGCCCTTGAGGTAGTCCTCCAGGGCATAGAGGCTGACCTGGTTGATCAGCTGGGTCAGGCTGCCGCCGTCGTAGCGGGCGCGCCAGTAGGGAATCAGCTGCTCGGTGATGTAGCAGTCGAAGTCGCATTGCAGGGCGCGCTTGTAGAAGGGCGTCAGGCTGGTGCCTTCGTTGATGGGGTACTTCACCGGGGTGATCAGGCCGCGATGGTTGATCAGGTCCGAGGTAAAGGCGATGTCCGAGGAAGAGAAGCGGAAGGACGTGCCGATCAGCATCGCCATCTGTTCGTTGGAGAGCCGCTGCCTGGACTCCTGGAAGTCGAAGAGCAGGGCGTCGTTGAGGTCGATGTAGCCCTTCTGCTGGAAGTAACGGGTCAGCTTGCCGAGCACCACCTGGTAGAAGGTGGTGGTGTCGTCGACGCCCTTCACCCGGGTCTGCACCAGGCGGTCGAGGTTGGTCACCGAGGTGTAGAGGTTCACCGGCGGATTGAGCAGCAGCACGCGTTTGAAGTTGAAGCTGCGGCGGGTTTCGTCCAGATGACTGACGAAGGCGGCTTCCAGGGCGCCCAGGCTGTAGCCGGTGAGGTAGAAGTCGGTGACCTCCAGGCCCGGATGCTGGGCGCGCACGGCCTGCATCACGCGGTAGAGATCATCGGCATCCTCGGCCGAGAGGCCGGGCGTCGCATGGCGCGAGGCGCTGGCCATGAAGTCGTAGCTGGTAGGGGAGGAGAGCTGCACTACGTGGTAGCCGGCGCCGTAGAACAGCTTCTTGAGATTCTCCGCATGGGTACTGGCGTAGTGGCCACCGGTGCCGGCAATGATGAACACCAGGGGCGCCGGGCCTTTCTGTTGCGCGAGGCGGTAGCGCAACTTCTTCACCGACCAGAAGTTGTCGGGCAGGACGCTCTCACGTTCCGGGCGCAGCTTCAGGGCGTAGTCGGCCTGGTCGATGTCGTCGTCCGCCGGCACCGTGCTGCGCAGATCCGGCGGCGTGGTGGCGATGGTCGCCTCGAAGGGATTGGTGATCGGAAAGCCGTAGCTGGCGGCATCCAGGTCTGCGGCCAGCAGTTGGGCGCAGAAGGTCAGGCTGCCCAGCAGGGCGGCGAGGCTTAGACGGAGCATAGGAGAGGTCCCTGTATCAGTTTCTGCGGAGGCCTTGGCCCGAAGTCATGGGCGGGCTCCAGCCACTCCACCGGTCCTGCCCATCAGGGCTGCCGGGCCGCGTTCCTTATAAGAGAACGTCATGAGTGAATACCGAGGCTATGACAACTGCAAGTACCGCAAGTGCGGTCCGTACGTCAGGCCAGGTTGTTGCGGATCGTTGTAAGGTCCTTGCATCGCTCGGACGGGGGGGTATCCTTGGCGCCGCCTACCCATTCGGAGAGAACCATGTCCAGCCGTTCGTCCCTCATCCTGCTGCTGATCCTGCTGCCGCTCTGGCTGGCCGCCAGCTACGGGGTCCGCTTCGCCCTGATGGAGGACGGCCAGTGGGTCGGCCTGTGCGTCGACGAAGCGCAACGCTGGGAGTGCCAGGTTCGCGCCGGCCTGGGCCTGCTGATCCACTTCCGCATCATTGCCTGGATCGGTCTGGCTGCCTCCGTGGCGGCCTTCCTCATCCCCGGCCGCGCTGGCTGGGGCCTGGCCCTTCTGGCCCTGTTGTTCGCGTTGCCGGCCCTGGTGCTCTACACCGCCAGCCTTGCCGTGTTCGCCTGTGTCATCGCCGGCCTGCGCCTGGTGCGCCGCCAGTCGGAGCCGGTACCGGTCAGCGCCTGATCCAGTTGGCAGGCAACAAAAAAGGACGCTTCGAGCGTCCTTTTTTGTTTCCGGTAAAGGAGGGATGTCGTACCTGTGGGGGCGCTTTCACTCGCGAATGAATTCGCTCCCACAGGGGCCGGGCACGTCGCGGATCAACCGCGAACCCGCAGGCTGCGCCACAGGGCGGCCAGGAGCAGGGTGCTGACGGCCGCCCAACCGATGGCCTGGGCGTTGCCGAGGGTTTCCTCGTACAGCTGCGGCACGATGCCGGCGCCGATCAGCACTGCCATCAGGGCGATCTCGCGGCGCGGCGCGGCGACCGGTCGGAACAGGTAGACCAGTGCCGGCAGCAGCAGGGCGGCGCTGGGGAAACTGCGGTAGCGGGCGTCGAACACCAGGGCCAGCATCAGCACCGCGCCGGCGAAGCCGGAGGCGCACAGCCACCAGCCGCCACGGGTTTCCAGCCAGTCGAACAGACGGCTGCGCACGCCGCCACGGGCGGAAAGTGCCAGGGCGCCGTGGGCCAGGACCATCAGGTTGAGGCCGACCAGGAAGGCGGCCCAGGCCCACTCGCCGACGAAGCGGCTGGTGACCCGCGCCAACTCGCCCCAGAGGCCGATGCAGCCGGCGCCCACGGCGGCCAGAATCGGCAGCACCAGGGCGGCTCGAGTCGAGGCGGGGCGACCGGCGAGCACCAGGGTGGCCAGGAAGATCAGGCCGGAAACACCCAGCCACATGGGCCAGTAGGGCAGGTTGGTGACCGGGCCGGCCAGCACGCCTTTCTCCTGGCGATCGGCATCGAACAGGCCCCAGTAGCCGCCTACGGCGCCTTCGCTGGCGCGTTTCCAGGGCTGGTCGAAGGCTTCGATCAGGTTGTAGCCCCAGCCGTTTTCCTCGGCCATGGCGACGAAGCCACGGATGAACTTCGCCTCGTTGACCCGGCTCGGTACGGCGGTTTCGCGCTGGCGGCCTTCGCTGGGCCAGCCGGTTTCGCCGATGAAAATGTCCTTGGGCGCGAACTTGTTGCCGAACACCTGGCGGATCTCGGCGACATGGCGCAGGGCCTGGTCGATACCGGCAGGGTCGTCTTCCCAGTAGGGCAACAGGTGGATGGTGAGGAAGTCCACCGCCGGTGCCACTTCCGGATGGCGCAGCCAGAATTCCCAGACGTCCGCGTAGGTGACCGGCTGCTTCACTTGCGCCTTGACCTGCCCGATCAGGCTGGCCAGTTGCGCGCCGGTGACTTCCTTGCGCAGCAGGGTCTCGTTACCCACGATCACCGACTGCACCACGTCCGGGTTGGCGTTGGCGGCCTTGATCAGGGCGTCGATCTCCTTCTGGGTATCCACCGGATTGCCGTTCACCCAGGCACCCAGCATCAGCTTCAGGCCGTGCTTGCGGGCCAGCTCCGGAATGGCTTCCAGACCGGTCATGGAATAGGTGCGAACGCAGTGGAAGCGGGTCGCCAGCAGGGCGAGGTCGGCGTCCATGCGTTCGGGGCGCAGCACGAAGGGCTGGTCGAACGGCGACTGGTCCTTGTCGAATGGGCTGTAGGACGCGCACTGCAGCTTGTGGGTGGGGGTTGCGGCGTCCGGCAGGATCACCGGCTTGCCGAGGCCGTACCAGAGGCCGCCGAGGGCGACCACTGCGACCAGGAAGGACAGCAGATAGGGGAGTACAGGGAAACGGGCGTTCTGACTCATGTTCGGGCGTGCTTGCGTGAGGGCAAAGCCGCGCATCTTAGCGGATTAGCCCTCATCGCTCCTACGGTCCGCCGTGGAAAATCCGTACGGGGGATTTCCACTACGCATGGTGGTGCAGCCAGGCGTGTTTCGGAATCTCCTGCGCCTGTGCGTCCGCCTTCTCGAAACGCTTCCAGATCTTCTCGTGGAAGTAGAAACCCACCGAGTTGCACAGCGGCTCCACCGCCGCCACCAGGCCGCCGACCGTGATGCTGCCGGTCAGGGCGTAGGCCACGCTGAAGGCAATGCAGAAGTGCATGATGGTGAAGGTCACGGTCTTGAGCATGGCGCACCTCGTTAATGAGAATTATTATTCGATGTGCTCAGGTTAGGCCGGTCGTTCGATACAGGGAAATGCTCAACTGCCATGGGGCTGATAGTTTGGCTTTATGAATCTCCTACGACCTTGGTAGAGAACGCCCCGATGTACGACTAAGGTCGTCTGTTGCGCTTGCACCGCCGTTCTATTGTTGGCTTCACCCGCAACCCGCGCTGTGGAGGACAACAACAATGAACGACAGCACTTACCAGCGGATTCAGGAGAATCCGCGCTTCCAGGAACTGGTTTCCAAGCGAGAGCGCTTCGCCTGGATACTCTCTGCCATCATGCTAGGCCTCTATCTGGCCTTCATTCTCCTGATCGCCTTCGAGCCACAACTGCTCGGCACCCGCATCAACCCTGACTCTCCCGTTACCTGGGGTATCCCGCTCGGCGTCGGCCTGATCCTGTCTGCCTTCGTGCTGACCGGCATCTACGTCCGCCGCGCCAACGGCGAGTTCGACCGTCTGAACCAGGAAATCCTCAAGGAGGTCCAGTAATGATCGCGCGCATCCTTGCCGTGCTCGGCCTGATGGCCGTGGCGCCCGCACTCTGGGCCGCCGGCGCCATCGAGGGTGATGTCCAGCGCCAGCCGCTGAACACCTCGGCCATCGTCATGTTCGTCGCCTTCGTTGGCGCCACCCTGTACATCACCTACTGGGCCTCCAAGCGCAGCAAGTCGGCCGCCGACTTCTATACCGCTGGCGGCAGCATCACCGGCTTCCAGAACGGCTTGGCGATTGCCGGCGACTACATGTCCGCCGCGTCCTTCCTGGGTATTTCCGCACTGGTGTTCACCTCCGGCTACGACGGCCTGATCTACTCCATCGGCTTCCTCGTGGGTTGGCCGGTGATCCTGTTCCTGATCGCTGAACGCCTGCGCAACCTCGGCAAGTACACCTTCGCCGACGTGGCTTCCTATCGCCTGAAGCAGAAGGAGATCCGCACCCTGTCCGCCAGCGGTTCGCTGGTGGTGGTGGCCTTCTACCTGATCGCCCAGATGGTCGGTGCCGGCAAGCTGATCGAGTTGCTGTTCGGCCTGAACTACCACGTGGCCGTGGTCCTGGTCGGCATCCTGATGGTGCTCTACGTGCTGTTCGGCGGCATGCTGGCCACCACCTGGGTACAGATCATCAAGGCTGTGTTGCTGCTCTCCGGCGCTTCCTTCATGGCGATCATGGTGCTCAAGCACGTCAACTTCGACATCAGCACCCTGTTCAGCGAAGCCATCAAGGTCCACCCGAAAGGCGAGGCCATCATGAGCCCCGGCGGCCTGGTGAAAGACCCGATCTCCGCCATCTCCCTCGGCCTGGCCCTGATGTTCGGTACCGCCGGCCTGCCGCATATCCTGATGCGCTTCTTCACCGTCAGCGACGCCAAGGAAGCCCGCAAGTCGGTGTTCTACGCCACTGGTTTCATCGGTTACTTCTACATCCTGACCTTCATCATCGGTTTCGGCGCGATCCTGCTGGTCAGCACCAACCCGGCCTTCAAGGACGCCACCGGCGCCCTGCTGGGCGGCAACAACATGGCCGCCGTGCACCTGGCCAACGCCGTAGGCGGCAGCCTGTTCCTGGGCTTCATCTCCGCCGTGGCCTTCGCCACCATCCTGGCGGTGGTTGCCGGCCTGACCCTGGCTGGTGCCTCGGCCGTGTCCCACGACCTCTACGCTTCCGTGTTCAAGAAGGGCAAGGCGAGCGAGAAGGATGAACTGCGCGTATCGAAGATCACCACCGTGTGCCTGGGCTTCGTGGCCATCGGCCTCGGCATCCTCTTCGAGAAGCAGAACATCGCCTTCATGGTGGGCCTGGCATTCTCCATCGCCGCCAGCTGCAACTTCCCGGTACTGATCCTTTCCATGTACTGGAAGAAGCTGACCACCCGTGGCGCCATGATCGGCGGCTGGCTGGGCCTGGTCACCGCTGTTGCGCTGATGGTCCTGGGCCCGACCATCTGGGTACAGATCCTCGGCCACGCGACCGCGATCTACCCCTACGAGTACCCGGCGCTGTTCTCCATCATCGTTGCCTTCGTTGGTATCTGGTTCTTCTCGATCACCGACAAGTCGACTGCCGCGGACGAAGAGCGTGCACGTTTCTACCCGCAGTTCGTGCGCTCCCAGACCGGCCTGGGCGCCAGCGGTGCAGTAGCCCACTGATCCACACTTCTTCCCTTGCAAGTATTGGGGCGGCCTTCGGGCCGCCCTTTTTATTTGGCTGAAGGGGGCTGGAGCTTTTTTGCCCAGGTCGTTGTCGAGTGGGCCCATGGTTTCTGTTTCGCCCTCCCGGGCGAGTCCCCTTTTCAAACGTCGGAATGCCGCCCACAAGAAAGTGACCAAAAGGCTTGCCCCTGCATCCGGGTTTGGCTTCGCCAAACTTCCTTCGCTCCATCCTTGCGCCGGGGGCAGGCGAGGGGGGCCATCCATGGCCCCACACGCCTCTCGCGGCGTCCATGTCGCTCGTTCCCCTGCACAAGGATTCCACTCAGCCTCCTGACGGGGCGGTGTCGCTGCCTCACCTCAGTTGCTCAGTTTCAAGCCGCTGGTGGCTTCAGGATTGCTTGTGCCTCGCTGGCGCGAGTCACCCCTCTACCTCTGGGAGAGGGGCCGGAGGTGAGGGAAGAGTCAGACTGCACGGAGTTCGACGAGTCTCATCACATAATTTTGCGAATCCAGTGTGAATACCTCGTCCCCGGCTTAACGAGGCAGCGGCTAGATCCTCCCCACCAGCATCAGAACCACCACAATGACCAGCAGTACCCCAACCATGCTCGACGGGCCATAGCCCCAGTGGCGGGAGTGAGGGAATACCGGCAGGCCGCCAATCAGCAGCAGGATCAGAATGACGAGCAGCAGAATGGTGATCATGGGCAAGGGCTCCTCGGTGGCTGGGATTGCCAGGGCACGCCGCGTTATCGTTGATGGCAGATCGTCCGTGCCTGTAGTAACCGACTGACCACCTTTCATGATGGTTCAGGGAAATCTCGCCATGGAAGCCAGCCGATGAGTTACCGGATCGCCGCCGATGCCGTACTGCTGCTGCACCTGGCCTTCATCCTCTTCGTGGTATTGGGCGGGGTGCTGGTATTGAAGTGGCCGCGCCTGGCCCTGCTGCACCTGCCGGCGGTGGCCTGGGGGGCGACGGTGGAGCTGCTTCACCTGATCTGCCCCCTCACGCCCCTGGAGAACCACCTGCGCCGGGTGGCGGGGGAGGAGGGCTACAGCGGCGGCTTCGTCGAGCATTACCTGGGACCGCTGATCTATCCGGCGGGTCTGACGCCGGGCATCCAGCTCTGGCTCGGGGCCCTCGTGCTGCTGATCAACCTGGTGCCCTACGGGCTGCTGGCGAGGAGGCTGATGCGGCGCCGCTAGTGGTGTTTGCCCTCGTCATTCAGCGCCGTGATTCAAGGGTGGGAGGACTATGGCCTTGGCTACACTGCGGCTCATCTACCGCACAAGCAGAAAGGCACCTCACCATGCAAAACCGCATCATGATCACCGGCGCCGGATCCGGGCTCGGTCGCGAAATCGCCCTGCGCTGGGCTCGCGAGGGCTGGAAGCTGGCCCTGTCCGACGTCAACGAAGCCGGCCTGGCGGAAACCCTGAAGCTGGTCCGCGAGGCTGGCGGCGATGGTTTCACCCAACGCTGCGACGTCCGCGACTACAGCCAGCTCACCGCCTTCGCCCAGGCGTGCGAAGAGAAGCTCGGCGGCATCGACATTATCGTCAACAACGCCGGCGTCGCCTCGGGCGGCTTTTTCGAAGAGCTGTCCCTGGAGGACTGGGACTGGCAGATCGCGATCAACCTGATGGGGGTGGTCAAGGGCTGCAAGGCCTTCCTGCCGCTGCTGCAGAAGAGCAAGGGGCGGATCATCAACGTCGCCTCCATGGCCGCGTTGATGCAGGGCCCGGCGATGAGCAACTACAACGTCGCCAAGGCGGGCGTGGTGGCCCTTTCCGAGAGCCTGCTGATCGAGCTCAAGGAAGAGGGCGTGGGTGTGCACGTGGTCTGCCCGTCCTTCTTCCAGACCAACCTGCTGGACTCCTTCCGTGGGCCGACCCCGGCCATGAAGCAACAGGTGGGCAAGCTGCTGGAGAGTTCGCCAATCACCGCGTCCGATATCGCCGATTACATCTTCCGGGAAGTGGCCGCCGGCACTTTCATGATCCTGCCCCACGAGCAGGGCCGCATGGCCTGGGCCTTGAAGCAGAAGAACCCGCAGGCGCTCTATGACGAGATGGCCAGCATGTCGGCGAAGATGAAGGTCAAGCACCGCGCTTGAGAATCTGGCTGTCCGATCGGTCAGGTTCGGCGCGGTTCGGGGTTGCCCGGCCGCGGACCGGGGGAGTAGGGTTGCTCCCCCGGCCTGACCGCCTATCCGGATGGACCCACAGTGAAACCCCTTTCCCGTGCGCTGCTGATGCTGGCTCTGGTGCTTGCCGCGATCAACCTGCGGCCCGGCATCACCTCCCTCGCCCCCCTGATCGAACGCATCGCCCATGAGCTGGCACTGAGCCGCAGCCTGATCAGCCTGACCACGGCCGTGCCCGTGCTCTGCATGGGGCTCTTGGCGCCGTTCGCGCCGCGCCTGGCCGTGCGCTTCGGGCTGGAGCGGGTGATCACCTTCTGCCTGGGGCTGATCGGCGTCGCCCTGCTGGCCCGCCTGGGCAGCCACGCCAGCGCCGTGCTGATCGGCAGCGCCGTGGCCATGGGCGCGGGCATCGCGGTCGCCGGGCCGCTGCTCTCCGGTTTCATCAAGCGTCACTTCCACGACCAGGTCGGGCGGGTGGTCGCCTGGTACTCCCTGAGCATGACCATGGGCGGTGCCGCCGGCGCGGTGCTGACGCCGCCGGTGACCCAGTTGCTCGGGGACCAATGGCATTTCGGCCTGGCCTTCTGGTCCGTGCCGGCGTTCTTCGCGTTGCTGCTCTGGCTGCGCATGCCCAATCGCGCCGAGTCCGCCAGCGATGCCGCGCAGGGCGGCCTGCCCTGGGGGGAGTCGCGAGCCTGGCTGATCACCGCATTCTTCGCTCTCCAGGCCGGCTTGTTCTACGCCCTGACCACCTGGCTGGTGGCCCGTTACCACGAAGCCGGCCTCAGCCTCCTGCACAGCAACAGCCTGTTCAGCCTGTTCATGCTGGTGGGACTGCCCAGCGCCTTCGTGCTGCCCTGGCTGGCCCAGCGCTTCGACAACCGCTACCCGTTGCTGCTGGCGTGCGGCCTGATCAGCAGCGTCTGCCTGGGGATGGTCTGCTTCCTGCCGACCGTGCTGCCGGAAGTCTGGGCATCGCTGCTGGGGCTCGGGCTCAGCGGCTCCTTCGCCTTGTCCCTGGTGCTGCCGCTCTATGAAGCGCACACGCCGCTGGCGGTGAGCCGCTGGACGGCGATGATGCTGTTCGCCGGATACGGCATGGCCAGCTTCGCCCCGATCCTGGCCGGCCTCGGCCGCGACCTGGCGGGCAGTTACCAGGCGCCTTTCATGGTCATCACGGGGCTTGCGCTGGTCATGTGTGTGCTGGCCTGGGTGCTCGGGCTCAAGCGCCGTTGAGGACTTCGACGCATTTCCTTTCTCCCGTGGCAGTCCTGTGTTAGAAGGCTGCCACTGTTTTACTGGAGTGCCCGCGTGGAGTCCGAATCCATCGTCTATGGCTGCATCCGCGACTGGCCGTCGCTCGACGATCAGGAGCACCGCCTGCGCCGCGAAACCAATCGCCGTGTGCTGGACAGCCTGCCCAGCGGCGAGGCATGGCCCTTTCTCGGCCGTGAGATGTTCTCCTGCTGCGAGCAACCGGGCGAGGGCCTGTTCCGTACCCAGGTGATCCACTTCGGCGCGAGCTATCCGGCGGTGGAGTACGAATGGAGCCTCTGGGTGAAGGCGTTCGAAGCCCTGCTCAGGCAGCTCTACTGGAGCAGCGCCGTGGTCCACCTGGAAACCGAGCTCAACGGCATCCACACCTTCCGCTGGGAAAGCGAGCAGGGCTTCCACAGCCCCCAGGAAGACAATCTGCGGGTGCGCTGCGCCTGGGAACGCGAAGGCGGCGTGCACGGCTGATACCTGGGCCGCAGGCCGCTCCATCCCGAAGGGAAACATCGATGCTCAATTACCTCTGGTTCTTCCTCGCCGCGCTTTTTGAAATCGGCGGCTGCTACGCCTTCTGGCTCTGGCTGCGGATGGGCAAGAGTGCCTGGTGGATCGTTCCCGGCCTGCTCAGCCTGACCCTCTTCGCCCTGCTGCTGACCCGCGTGGAAGCGGCCTATGCGGGGCGCGCCTATGCGGCCTATGGCGGCATCTACATCGTCGCCTCGCTGCTCTGGCTGGGTGTGGTGGAACGCGCCCGGCCGCTGGCCAGCGACTGGCTGGGCGCGGCCCTTTGCGTCCTGGGTGCCACCGTGATCCTGCTGGGGCCGCGCTTCTCGTCAAGCTGACGGCTGGCCCGGAATGTGCGGGATGCCTCGCGGCGCACTACCAACACCCGGCGACCAGGCTTCCTGCGAAGGCGCCGCCAGTGGCGCTGGTGCTGCTGCGCGTCATCCCGGGGAACAGCATCCGGTGTGATCTGGCCGGTGAATTTTCCCTCAACCTTTCCAGAGGGCCTGCTGTCGAAATCGACAAGGCAGCCCGCAAGACAGTCGCAGAAGCGGCTGATACGCCTTTCGGGCATCGAACCTCCCCGTGCAGGAGGATGCTGGATGAACCTGCCGTCATCAGGGACCGTGGCGCGTGTCCTGGTGGCGCTCTATTCGATGCTCCTCCTGGCCTGCAGCTCACTGCCCCGCATCAACCCCGACATGGTCCATTCACCGGCCGCCCCGGTGCAGCTGGATGGCGCCCATGGCCCGCTCTCCGAGTCGCGCAGCCAGGCGATCCTCGACCGGCTCAAGGTCTCCGGCATGCAGACGAACATCTTCGACCTGCACCTGGCGATCGAAGAGGCCCTGGTGGGCAGCCCGCTTACGGCCGGCAACAAGGTCGACCTGTTGCAGGACGGCCCCGAGACCTACGCGGCGATGTTCGCGGCCATCGAAAGCGCGCGGGACCACATCAACATGGAAACCTACATCCTCGAAGGGGACGAGGTGGGGCAACGCTTCGCTGACGCCCTGATTGCCAAGCAGCGCAGCGGTGTGCAGGTCAACCTGATCTACGACAGCGTCGGTACCCTCGCGACGCCGCCGGCCTTCTTCACCAGATTGCGCGAATCGGGTATCCGGCTTGTGGAATTCAACCCGGTCAATCCCTTGACCGCCAGGTCGGGCTGGCAGTTGAACCAGCGCGACCATCGCAAGCTGCTGATCGTCGATGGGCGTATCGCCATTCTCGGTGGAGTGAACATCAGCGGGGTCTATTCAAGCGGCTCCTTCGGTTCGAGCAGGCAGGGGCGGCCGCGCCGTGATCTGCCCTGGCGCGATACCGACCTGCGCATCGAAGGGCCGGTGGTGGCCGATCTGCAGAAGCTCTTCATCACGACCTGGGACCGGCAGAAAGGCGGCGAGCTGGTGCCCCGTCATTACTTCCCGCCGCTGGAGCGCAAGGGCAATGACGTGGTACGGGCCATCGGCAGCTCGCCGGACGAGCCCTACAGCCAGATCTACGCCACGCTCATCTCCGCCCTGCACAGCGCGCAGAGCGAAATCTGGCTGACCAGCGCCTACTTCGTGCCCGATCCGCAACTGCTCGACGCACTCAAGGCTGCCGTGGCCCGTGGCGTCGATGTGCGCCTGGTGGTGCCCAGCAGCACTGATTCCTGGCTGGTGTTCCATGCCGGGCGAGCCTACTACCGCGAGTTGCTGGAGTCCGGGGTGCGGCTCTTCGAGCGCCGCGACGCGCTGCTGCACGTCAAGGCCGGGGTGATTGACGGCGTCTGGTCCACCGTCGGCTCCACCAATCTCGACTGGCGCAGCTTCCTGCACAACCAGGAGGTCAATGTGGTGGTGCTGGGGGCGGAGTTCGGCGGGCGAATGCGCAAGGCCTTCCTGGAAGACGTGGACGGATCCGAAGAGCTGACCCTGGAGGCGTGGCAGCGCCGTCCCGTGCGCGCCCGCATCAGTGAACGGATCGGGCGCGCCTGGGAATACTGGCTCTAGGCGGGGGCTTCGGAAGGGGAGATGGCATCGGGCGCGCGTTGACAGCTGGCTGTGCGTTCTTCCTCGCACGAGCGCAGGTAGGCCGCCTCGTGCAACGCCTGGGCGTCCGCCAGGAGCAGGCCGAGGGCCGAGGCGAGCCGGGCGGTTTCCTGGGCCAGGGCGCCGCCGCTGCCGGACTCCAGGATCCGCAGCAGGTCAGCCAGGGCGGTCATGCGCTGGTTGGCGGCTTCGAACAGGTGGGCCGAGGGTGCCCGGGCGTTGACGAAAAGGACGTCCCTGTACGGCTGGGACGAAGGCGGGAGGGGGGTGAAGTCGATGTTCGGGCTTTTTCGCAGGGGAGAAAGGCCGAGGGTTGTCTGCATGGAGTGTGGACAGTGCATATCCTTGCGTCCTCGCGTGCTAGAGGAGCCGCACCTTGCCATCACGACACGGAAGGGCGGCGGGCCGTGCAGGGGTCGCAAACCGGTTACGCGAGGAAAACCCGGCAAGGCCTGAGCCTTCCCTGCACGGCCCGCCATGTTGCGATTGCAATTCAGGTGGATCGCGCCTTGCGTTGTTCGGGTTGCGACTCCCGGTCGCGGTTCCTACCGTGACGGTCGTGGACTCTAGCGAGGGCATTTGTAGGTCCTCAAGGTCGATGAACCGTATGAAATTTCTTACTTTCGGCGGGAGACGGGATTTCCGCGCCAGCCTGTTACGCGTCGTCGGCGAACTTCGATCCAGGGCGCAGGATAAAATCGCGAGATAGAGCGGTTGCGCGTCAGTTCGGCGCATTTGCCGACGAAATGCCTGTTGTTTTTCGAAGCGCTGTCATCATTTCGTAGCAGAACAACTACACTCTGACTTCAGAGTCTATTGGTGCTCTGTGCTTTGTTTAGGTCGCCTCGTGGCGGCCTTTTTTGTGCCTGTCGTCCATGACCGGCCACCCTGTCGCTGGTACGGAAGAATCGCCGCTTCATCGCCTGCCGCGTCGCTCCCCGCTCCAATTAAATCCATACGAACCATCCGGATAAGTATTCCGTTCGGTTGCTCCCTGCCGAAGTCATGCCTTTGACGCGGTACTGACCTCCATCTACGACTGACTTACTTTCCCCCCCAAGAACGGGGAGCTGGGTGAAGTTCGGCAAAAAGGCGCTGAAAGAGACGGTTATTGCCGTTATTCTGCGCGGCTCGTGCGCCTTCTCATCGGCATCGATGAAGGTGGGGCGAAATGGGCAATCCGGTGAAGAAGTTCTCGACTTCAAATCTTCCTGTCCCGTCAGGACGCCTGATCTCCTGGCCGCTCACGTGCCTGCTGCTGTCCTGGCAGGCGAGCCTCGCCGCCATCGCCGAGACGCCCCCGTCACCCTGACGGCGGAGCTGAACTACTGGCCCTTTCCGCAGCGGCTGGTGGATTACCTGCTGGGCAAGGACAAGCTGAAAGTGGAAGTGACGCGGATGGGGCAGGCGGCGCGAGCCCTGTAGGGAGGGCTTCAGCTCACCAGCGATTGAAATCGCCCCCACAACGAAAGCGCCTTCCCATGGCGTTACTCTTCCAGCCACTCCTTGGGCACGTCCATCTTGCGCATCAGCTGGCACAGCTGGCTGTCAGGGTCGTAGACGATCACCGCTTCGCCCTTCTGCAGGGCGCGGCGCACCCGTTCGACGCGGGTTTCCAGCGGGGTGTCGTCGCCATTGTCGGTACCTTCGCGGGTGACGAAGTCTTCGATCAGGCGGGTCAGGGTTTCGGCTTCGAGCAGGTCAAAGGGGATGAGCATCGGGGGGCCTCCAGCGGGGGCGGAATGCTAACTCCGCCGGCCCGCCTCGTCATCCGTCCACGCTCTGGCGCTGGATGAAGCGTTCCAGGGTGCTGAACAGCAGGGCGCTGTCCAGGGGTTTGCCGAGGAAGTCGTCCATGCCGGCGGCGGCGCCGGCCTGGCGATGTTCCTCGAGGATATGCGCGGTCAGCGCGACGATGGGTACCGGCGGCCAGTTGCGGTTGCGCTCCAGCCGGCGGATCTGCCGGGTCGCTTCGAAGCCGTCCATTTCCGGCATCTCGCAGTCCATCAGGATCAGCTGGATGCCTTCCGGGTCGCGCTGGTACTCGTCCACCGCCGCCAGGCCGTTGGCCACGGTGCGCACCAGGTAGCCACGCTTCTTGAGGAAGCCCTGGACCACCATCTGGTTCACCGGGTTGTCTTCGGCCACCAGGATGCAGGGCGTGGCGCTCACCCGGCGCCGCTCTTCCTGCTGCTGGGTGCGTTCTTCCAGGCGGCGTTCGCGATACAGCTCCTGCAGGGTGTCGCGCAACAGTGCCAGGGTCAGTGGCTGGGCCGTGGCCCGCAGGCGCAGGCCGGCGCCGGCCGGCAGGTTCTGGCAGGACTCCGGCGGGCAGATCAGCATCACTCGCTGGCCGTGCTCCAGGTGTGGCCGCAGCTTGTCCACCCAGCGCTCCGGATCGCCCGGCCAGGGGGCCTGGATCACCAGCAGGGGCGGCACGGCGAAGTCTTCCAGCTGGTCCAGCAGCCGCTCTGGGTCCTGGCAGCGTTCGCAGCGCATGCCCCAGCGGCCGAGCAGGCGGCCAAGGGCATCCAGGCCAAGGGCGTCCTGGCAGGCGATCAGGGCGGTGCGGCCACCCAGCAACTGGTTCAGGTCGTCGGTCTGGAATTCGCCCGGTTGCAGCGGGATGTCGAAGCTGAAGCGTGTTCCCTGGTTGAGCGTGCTCTGCACCTCGATGCGTCCACCCATCATTTCCACCAGCTCCTTGCTGATGGCCAGGCCCAGGCCGCTGCCGCCGTAGCGGCGGGTGGTGCTGGAGTCGCCCTGGGAGAAGGAGTCGAACAGCTGGGTCAGGGCCTCCGGACGGATGCCGATGCCGCTGTCGCTGACGCTGAATACCAGGTGCGGCTTGCCCTCGGAATTGCGGCGCAGGCTGAGGTTGAGGCTCACGTGGCCTTCGGCGGTGAACTTGAGGGCATTGCCCAGCAGGTTCATCAGCACCTGCTTGAGCCGTGTCGGGTCACCCTGGACGCGCCGCGGCACCCCGGCATCCAGACTCAGGTGCAGGCCAAGGCGCTTGCCCATGGCCTGGGCAGTGAACAGGCCGAGGGTTTCCGAAACCAGGTCTTCCAGGTCGAACTCGATGTGTTCCAGTTCCAGCTTGCCGGACTCGATGCGGGCGAAGTCGAGGATGTCGTTGATCACCGCCATCAGCGCGGTGCCCGAGCTGGAGATGGTGTCCACGTAGAAGCGCTGGCTGCGGTCCAGGGGTGTTTCCTTGAGCAGTTGCAGCATGCCCAGCACACCGTTCAGCGGCGTGCGGATCTCGTGGCTCATCGTGGCCAGGAAGCGGCTCTTGGCCTGGTTTTCGAAGCGCGCCTGCTCGGCGGCCTGGCGCGAGCGGAAGCCTTCCTCCTTGAGCGTGTTGATGCGATCGGCCAGGCCGATGGACAGGGTGATCAGCTCGATGGTGACGCCGATCTTCACCACGGTGGCGCCGAACAGGCCCAGCACTTCGATGCCCAGGGAGCCGGTGGTGGTCTGGATGAAGGCGAACAGCAGCACGCCCCAGGCCAGGGTGTAGTAGGAGCCGTAACGCAACCCCTTGCGCCAGACATAGAGCCCGGTGAGCAGGAGGAAGGCGGAAATGCCCGACACCGTGAGGCTGGCGAGGATGTTCCAGTTCTGCAGGCCAATCACCGGGGCGCTGATCAGCGCCACCAGGGATGCCAGCATCAGGCCGCGCAGCACGCGGTCCAGACGTGGGAAATGCAGGCTGGTGTGGAGGAAGTGGCGGCTGAACTGCAGGGCCGCGAGGCAGTGCAGGTACATGAAGATGTAGATCGCCACCGACTGCAGCCCTACATGGTCGGGCAGCAGCTTGAACAGCATGCCGTCGAAGCAGGCGGCGAGCAGCCCGACGTTGAGGTTGTAGGCCAGGTACCAGAGATAGGCTCGCTCGCGCAGCGACAGATAGAGGAACAGGTTGTAGAAGAACATGGCGAAGAGCACACCATAGAAGGCCCCGTTGAACCCCATCAGGTTCTCCTGGGCGGCTGCGCTGGCGTCGAAGGTGCTGAACACCAGCGGCACGAAGAGGGTGCTGGTGCTTTGTACCCGCAGGATCACCGTGCTCGGTCCCGGCTCGACGCGCAGGGGGAACCAGAAGTTGCGGACCTTCACCGGACGTTGCGAGAAGGCGAAGTGGTCGCCGGTTTCCTGCGCCTGCACCCGGCCATCAGGGGTGAGGTAGTAGAGGCGGATGTTGTCCAGCAGCGGGTAGTTGGCTTCCAGGTAGCCATCCAGCGCCCGGGGGCGGCGATTGTCCAGGCGTACCTTGAACCACCAGACCGATCTGTTCTTGCCCATGTTGGGCTGTTCGCTCCCGACCTCCTGGAATGCAGGATCTGGGAGCTTGCGGACCTGCTCCAGGCTGAGTTCGCCCTTGGGGTCCTCGAGGTAACTGACCCAGTGACCGAGCGAAAGGCGCAGCTGGTCCTGGTCGAGCGGCACCGCTTCCTGGGCGAAGGCGGGCCGGCAGAGCCAGAACATGAGAAGGGCCAGACCGAGTGCGACAGTTTTCACACAGCCTGAAAGGTGAAGCATGGGTGACCACCCGCGTTGTTATTCGTCCTTTGTCTCTCTACGAAAGGTAGCCGAGGGGCGGTGATGCCAGGCAGAAACCGATGTTCGACATGGCCTCACCGCTCCCGCGCAGCCTTCGTATTGAGCATAGGTGGCACTTTGCTCCTGGCGGGTTCGGCCTTCAAGGGCTGCCGTCGCCCTTTCCCACAAGACTTTCCACGGTCGGGACGCGCGTCTCGGTCTCCATCTGCGCGTCATGCTCCAGCTGATGGCTGAACGGCTCCAGGGACTGCTGGCTGGTGACCGCGTCGGTGGCGAATACCGGCGGGCTCATCAGGTAGGCGCCGATCAGGCGGGTCAGGGCTTCCAGGCTGTCGATGTGGGTGCGCTCGTAGCCGTGGGTGGCGTCGCAACCGAAGGCCAGCAGGGCGGTGCGGATGTCGTGGCCGGCGGTGACCGCCGACTGGGCATCGCTATGGTAGTAGCGGAAAAGGTCGCGACGCAGCGCAATGGCGTTGGCTTCGGCCAGGCGCAGCAGGTGCCTCGACAGGTGGAAGTCATAGGGTCCGCCGGAATCCTGCATGGCCACGGTCACGGCGTGCTCGCTGGAGAGCTGGCCGGGGGCGACCGGAGCGATGTCGATGCCGACGAACTCGCTGACGTCCCAGGGCAGCGCGGCGGCCGAGCCGGAGCCGATCTCCTCGGTGATGGTGAACAACGGATGACAGTCGATGGGCGGTACCAGGCGTGCATCGGCAATGCCCTTGAGGGCGGTGAGCAGGGCGGCGACGCCGGCCTTGTCGTCCAGGTGGCGGGCACTGATGTGGCCGCTCTCGGTGAATTCCGGCAGCGGGTCGAAGGCGACGAAGTCACCCACCGAAACCCCCAGGGTCTCGCAGTCGGCGCGGGTGGTGCTGTAGGCGTCCAGGCGCAGTTCCACGTGGTCCCAGCTGATGGGCAGGTTGTCCACCTGGGTGTTGAAGGCGTGCCCCGACGCCAGCAGGGGCAGCACGCTGCCGCGCAGTACCCGGTTGTCCCCGAACAGGCTGACGCGGCTGCCTTCGGCGAAGCGGCTGGACCAGCAGCCCACCGGCGCCAGGCCCAGGCGGCCGTTGTCCTTGATCTCGCGGACGATGGCGCCAATGGTGTCCAGGTGCGCCGACATCGCGCGGTCCGGGCTGCTCTGCATGCCTTTGACCGTGGCGCGGATGGTGCCGCGCCGGGTCAGCTCATAGGGAATGCCGATCTCGTCCAGGCGCTCGGCGACGTAGCGCACGATGGTGTCGGTGAAACCGGTGGGGCTGGGAATGGCGAGCATTTCCAGCAGTACCCTCTGCAGGTAGGTGAGATCGGGTTCGGGAAGTGTCTGGCTCATGGGGGCTCCATAGTGCGCGGGTCGTTCAGCCTGATAGGCGGAGCGAATTCATTCGCGAATGAATTCGCTCCTACAGGTTTCAGGCCGGGTGCGCTCGCGTGAGCGGGAACAGCAGATCGATGAAGCGCTCCGCCGTGGGTTGCGGCTGGTGGTTGGCCAGGCCGACCCGTTCGTTGGCTTCGATCATCACGTAGCCCGGCTGGTCGGCGGCGGGGACCAGCAGGTCCAGGCCGACCACCGGAATTTCCAGCGTCCGTGCAGCGAGGATCGAGGCCTCGGCCAGGGCCGGATGCAGGATCGCGGTGACGTCCTCCAGGGTGCCGCCGGTGTGCAGGTTGGCCGTACGTCGCACCGCCAGCCGGGTGCCGGCCGGCAGTACGTCTTCATAGTCATAGCCGGCGGCGTGCAGGGTGCGCTCGGTCTCGCCATCCAGCGGAATGCGGCTTTCCCCATGGGTCACGGCCTGGCGTCGGCGGCTCTGGCGTTCGATCAGCTGCCTGAGCGTGCGCAGGCCGTCGCCCAGTACTTCCGCCGGGCGGCGAATGGCCGCCGCCACCACTTCGTAGTTGATCACCACCACCCGCAGGTCCAGGCCCTGGTGGCAGCTTTCCAGAATCACCCGGCTGTCGAAGCGCTCGGCGTTGGCGATGGCGGTTTTCAGCTCATCGAGGCTGCGCAGGTCCACCGCGACGCCTTGGCCCTGCTCGCCATTCACCGGCTTGACCACCAGGCTGCCGTGTTCGGCAAGGAAGGCCGCGTTCTCGTCGTCCTTGCCCGCCAGGCGCTGCTCCGGCTGGAAAATGCCGACGCGGGCGAGGGCGCGATGGGTCAGCTGCTTGTCCTGGCAGAGGGTCATGCTCACCGCGCTGGTGAGGTCGGACAGCGACTCTCGGCAGCGGATGCGCCGACCGCCCTGGCTGAGGCTGAATAGTCCACCCTCGGCGTCATCCACCTGCACTTCAATACCGCGCCGCAGGGCTTCGTCGACGATGATCCGGGCGTAGGGGTTAAGCCCCGCTTCCGGCCCGGGCCCGAGGAACAGGGTCTGGTTGATGCTGTTCTTGCGCTTGACCGTGAAGGTGGCCAGGTCGCGGAAGCCCAGCTTGGAATAGAGCGCCTTGGCCTGGCGGTTGTCGTGCAGCACCGAGAGGTCGAGGTAGTTGAGCCCGCGGCTCATGAAGTGCTCGATCAGGTGGCGCACCAGCACTTCGCCCACGCCGGGGCGGCTGCATTGCGGGTCCACCGCCAGGCACCAAAGGCTGGAACCGCCTTCCGGATCATCGAAGGCCTTCTGGTGGTTGAGACCCATGACGGCGCCGATCACCTGGTTGTCGCGCTCGTCCTCGGCCAGCCAGTACACCGGACCGCCCTGGTGGCGCGGGGTGATGGCGTCCTGGTCGACCGGCAGCATGCCGCGGCAGCGGTAGAGCTGATTGACCGCCTGCCAGTCGGCGTCGCTCAGGGCTCGGCGGATGCGGAAGCCGCGAAAGGCCCGGCGCGCCGGGCGGTAATCGGGGAACCAGAGGCGCAGGGTGTCGGATGGGTCGAGAAAGAGTTGCTGCGGCGCCTGGGCCAGCACCTGCTGGGGCGCGGCGACGTAGAGGGCGATATCGCGTTCGCCGGGCTGTTCGTCCAGCAGCTCCCGGGCGAGGCTCACGGGGTCGGGGAAGGTGTGGCCGAGCAGCAGGCGGCCCCAGCCACAGTGGAGGATCTGCGGCGCTTCCTGGGGCTCCAGGTGCCCCTCGGCCAGTCGTGCCTGCAGACGCTGATAGGACGGAGCCTGGCCGCGCAGCAGGCGCTGGCTGTGTTGGGTATGGGCTTTCATCGGTTCAGAGTCCCTGTTGATTGAGCCAGAGGTTGAGCGCCGCCATCTGCCAGAGCTTCGAGCCCCGGAGCGGGGTGATGTCTTCCGTGGGACTGGCCAGCAGGCGTTCGAGCATGGCTGGCCGGAACAGGCCGCGATCCTGGCTCGGGTCCAGCAGGAGTTCGCGTACCCAGTCGCGGGTGCGGCCTTCCAGGTACTTGAGACCGGGCACCGGGAAGTAACCCTTGGGCCGGTCGATCACCTGGTGGGGAATGACCTGGCGGGCGGCGGCCTTGAGCACCGCCTTGCCACCGTCACCGAGCTTGAAACGCGAGGGAATCCGCGCCGACAGCTCGGCCACCCGGTAGTCGAGGAACGGCACCCGCGCCTCCAGGCCCCAGGCCATGGTCATGTTGTCCACCCGCTTCACCGGGTCGTCCACCAGCATCACCGTGCTGTCCAGGCGCAGCGCCTTGTCCACCGGGTCGAGGGCACCGGGGTGCTCGAAGTGCTGGCGCACGAATTCGCCGGCCAGGTCGCCGGTGAGCCAGCCCGGCTGCACCGTGGCCTCGTACTCGGTGTGGGCGCGGTCGAAGAAGGCTGTGCGGTAGCTGTTGAACGGATCGCGGGTGTCGGCCAGCGGCGGGTACCAGTGATAGCCGCCGAAGAGTTCGTCGGCACCCTGGCCGCTCTGCACCACCTTGCAGTGCCGGGACACCTCGCGGGACAGCAGGTAGAAGGCGATGCAGTCGTGACTGACCATGGGCTCGCTCATGGCGGCGAAGGCGGCAGGCAACTGCTCCAGCACTTCGTGCTCATCGATGCGCAGCTGCTGGTGGCGGGTGCCGTAATGGTTGGCGATCAGGTCGGAGAACTCGAACTCGTCGCCGCGCTCGCCGCCGGCATCTTCGAAGCCGATGGAGAAGGTCGCCAGTTGTTCGATACCGGACTCCGCCAGCAAGCCCACCAGCAGGCTGGAGTCCACCCCGCCGGAAAGCAGGACGCCCACCTCTCGGGCGGCGCGCTGGCGGATCGACACGGCGTCGCGCAGCCCGGCCAGCAGGCGGTCGCGCCAGTCATCGAAGCTGAGGCTCTGTTCATCCTCGCGTGGGCCGTACTCCAGTTCCCACCAGGTGCCCTGGCTGCAGTTGCCGTCGGCATCGATCAGCATCCAGCTTGCCGGTGGCAGCTTTTCCACACCCTTGACCAGGGTACGTGGCGCCGGCACCACGGAATGGAAATTGAGGTAGAAGTTCAGCGCCTGCGGGTCCAGCGCCGTGTCCAGGTCGCCGCCCTGGAGCAGGGCCGGCAGGCTGGAGGCGAAGCGCAGACGTTGTTCGTTGCGCGACAGGTAGATCGGTTTGACGCCGAGGCGGTCGCGGGCGAGGAACAGGCGTTGGTTGTCACGTTCCCAGATGGCCAGGGCGAACATGCCGTTGAGCCGCGGCAGCATGTCCTTGCCCCAGGCGTGCCAGGCCTTGAGCAGCACCTCGGTGTCGCCGTCGGAATGAAAGCGATAACCGAGGGCAAGCAGTTCCTTGCGCAGTTCGGGGTAGTTGTAGATGGCGCCGTTGAACACCATGGCCAGCCCCAGTTCGGGGTCCAGCATGGGCTGACCGGAGGCGTCGGCCAGGTCCATGATCTTCAGCCGTCGATGGCCCAGGGCGACCGGTCCCTGGCTGTGCAGGCCCCAGGCGTCTGGACCGCGGGGCGCTAGATGGTGGGTGATTCTATCGAGGGCGGCCAGGTCGGCCGGGCGTTTGTCGAAGCGAAGTTCTCCAGAAATGCCGCACATAGTTCCTTACCGGTGTTGCCGTTGGGGAGTGGGTGCCCCGGAAAGGGGCACTCTAGGGTCCGACCCTTGTGCACTTCTGTGAGTTTTATATCGATTGGTTCTAACGCGGCCTTCCCGGGTCAACCCAGTAACTTTTGCGCCGCAAGGGACAGACTCACCGCCACCAGCATCAAGGCGAACAGCCGTTGCAGGGTGGCGCCGCGCAGACGAGTGGCCAACTGGTTGCCGCAGAGCACGCCGACCGCTCCGCCGGCTGCCAGGCCGCCAAGCAGGGCCATGGGCGGCTGGGCGCCGGTGAGATAGAGCAGGAAGCCGCCGCCGGACACCAGCGCGATCACCGCCATCGAGGTGGCGGTGGCGGCCAGCATCGACAACGGCGTGAACCAGAGCAGCGCCGGCACCACGAGGAAGCCGCCGCCCACGCCCATCACCCCCGAGAGCAGCCCCACACCGGCGCCGATGGCCATCAGCGGCACACTGCGCAGCGGGCCGGAATGGCTTTTTGGCAGCGCCGCGCCACGCCACATGCGCCAGGCGGACCAGAGCACCAGCAGGCAGAAGCCGAGTATCAGCGCGAACTCGGGAATGAAGCGCCCCAGCCACTGGCCAACGGCATTGCCGGGCAGGCCGCAGATCGCCAGCAGCAGCACCGGGCGCCAGGCCACCAGCCCCTGGATGGCGCGGGGAATGGCGCCGATGGCGGCGGACAGGGCGACGGCGCCGAGGCTGACGCCGATGGCATCGCGCAGCGGCAGGTGCAGGCTGAGCAGCAGGGGCAGGGCCACCAGTGAACCGCCGGCGCCGGTCAGGCCCAGCAGCAGGCCGAGCACGGCACCTATGGCGAGGGCTTCGAGTAGCAATAATTCCATGATCAGGCACTCTGGCCGCGAATCAGGCGGCGCAAGGCGAAGCGATTGGGGTGGCAGGCTTCGGCTACGGCGCGGGGCACCGGCAGCGCTTCGTCGTCGAGCCAGGCGGCCAGCAGCTCGCCGGACAGCGGCGCGGTGATCAGGCCGCGCGAGCCGTGGGCGCTGTTCACATAGAGGCCGTCGAGCCAGGGCGCCGGCACTTGTGGCACCTGGCGCGCGTCCCTGGCCAGCACCGCATAGGCCTGGGCGAAGGCGTCGGCATCCGCCAGTGGGCCGACGATGGGCAGGTAGTCCGGGGTGGTGCAGCGGAAGGCCGCGCGCCCTTCCAGACGTTCCGGCGCAAGTTCTGCGGCATGCAGTCGGCGGCCGAGGTCCGGGGAGATCTCCTCCAGCAGTTCGAGGTTGCCCGCGTGCTCGGCGGCGGTGGGGGCGAGGTCGGTGCTGTGGAAGTCGAAACTGGCGCCCAGGGTGTGTTCGCCGTCGCGCGGAGGCGCCACGTAGCCTTCGGCGCAGAGGACGGTGCCGAGCACCGCGCTTTCGACGGTGGCCGGCAGGCGGCTGATCTGCCCGCGAATGCGCTTGAGCTGGAGTCCGGTGGCCTGGGAGAAACGCAGCACTTCGGCGGCGCCGGCCAGCACCACCACCGGGGCGGCGGCCAGGGTGCGCTCGGCATCCCGGGCGTGCCAGAGCTCGCCCTCGCGTTGCAGATCCAGGGCTTCGCCGTGGGTGACCAGGCGGATGTTCGGATGGCGGGCCAGCAGGCGGCACAGGGCCGGCGGATGGACCCACCCGGCCTCGGGATAGAACAGGCCGCCGGCAGGCAGGGTAACGCCGGCCAGGGCTTCGGCTTCGGCCTTGTCCAGGCGCTGCAGCAGGTCGGCGGGGAAGGCTTCGGCCAGTTTCGCCTGGCGCTGCGCTTCCTTGTCATCGAAGGCCAGTTGCAGCACGCCGCAGGCCTGCCAGTCGCGGCCCTGTTCCAGGCGTTGCAGCAGCCGGCGGGTATGGCCGAATCCGCTGAGGATCAACCGCGACAGCGGCGTTCCATGGGCGGAGAGCTTGAGGTAGAGCACGCCCTGGGGGTTGCCGGAGGCTTCCTGCGCCGGCTCGCCGTGGCGCTCCAGCAGGGTCACGTGCCAACCGCGCGCGGCGAGGCTGGCGGCCGTGGCGCAACCGGCCAGTCCCGCGCCTATCACCAGGGCCTCGCGGTGCTGGGGAATGAAGCGCGGACGAGCGAACCAGGGCTTGGCATCGTCCTGCAGCTCACCGGTGAACAGGCCCTGGCTCATCTCCCATTTCTTGCCAAAACCGGGTGTGCGCTTGATGGCGAAACCGGCTTCCTTCAGCGCGCGGCGTACGAAGCCGGCGGAGGTGAAGGAGGCGAGGCTGGTTCCCGGGTGGGACAGGCGCGCCAGCTGGGCAAACAGGGCTGGGCTCCACATCTCGGGGTTCTTCGCCGGGGCGAAGCCGTCGAGGAACCAGGCGTCGATGCGCGCATCGAGCTCGGGCAGGCAGTCCAGGGCATCGCCCACCAGCAGGGTGAGCACCACGCGGCCCGCGGCCAGGTTGAAGCGCTGGAAGCCGGGGTGGATCGCCACGTACTGATCCAGCAATTGGGCGGCCTGGGGCGCCAGTTGCGGCCACAGGGCGAGGGCGCGCTGGAGGTCGTCACGGGTGAGGGGGAACTTCTCCACGCTGACGAAGTGCAACCGGGCACCGGCAGGCGCGCACTGCTCGAACAGTTGCCAGGCACAGAGGAAGTTCAGCCCGGTGCCGAATCCGGTTTCGCCAATGCAGAAACGCCCGCCGGCCGGCAGTTCGGTGAAACGCCGGGTCAGGTCGTTGCCATTGATGAACACATGATGGGTTTCGTCGAAACCCGAGGTCGGAGAGAAGTAGACGTCGTCGAATTCCCGCGACAGCGGTCGGCCCTGTTCGTCCCAGTCGAGTTGGGCGTGGTGGAAATCGGACATGGGGTATTCCTGACTGCGAAGCGCGAATAGTAGCTGATCGGCAATACTGGCCGGCTTCTTTGTGGGAGCGAATCCCCCCGAGCACAAGGCCACCCTCCTCAGCTCGGTCTGGACCCTACCGGACCGGCTTCATCCTGGTAGCCCGGCCGGCAGGGCCAGTGACTCATGATCACGTCCTCAGGGCGTGGTTTCCCACGTTCAAATGAACTCGCTTCCTCAGGGATGACTCCGCTATGTTTTCCCTATCACGCCAAGGAGGTCTGCATGTTCGAATCCGCCGAAATCGGCCACTCAATCGACAAGGAAACCTATGAGAAGGCTGTCGTGGAGCTGCGTGAAGCCCTGCTGGACGCACAGTTCGAGCTGAAGCAGCAGGCGCGCTTCCCGGTGCTCATCCTGATCAACGGCATCGAAGGTGCCGGCAAGGGCGAGACGGTCAAGCTGCTCAACGAATGGATGGACCCGCGCCTGATCAACGTCGAGAGCTTCCTGCGTCCCACCGACGAAGAACTCTCGCGGCCCCCGCAGTGGCGCTTCTGGCGCAAACTGCCGGGCAAGGGGCGGATCGGCATCTTCTTCGGCAACTGGTACAGCCAAATGCTCCACGCGCGGGTCGAGGGCGACATCAAGGACGCCCGCCTGGACCAGGCCATCAACGACGCCGAAGGCTTCGAGCGCATGCTCTGCGACGAGGGGGCGCTGATCTTCAAGTTCTGGTTCCACCTGTCCAAGAAGCAGCTCAAGGAGCGCCTCAAGGCCCTGGAGAAGGACCCCCAGCGCAGCTGGCAGCTCAATCCGCTGGACTGGAAGCAGAGCGAGGTCTACGACCGCTTCGTGCGCTTCGGTGAAAGGGTATTGCGTCGCACCAGCCGCGACTACGCGCCCTGGTACGTGATCGAAGGCGCCGACGAGTACTACCGCAGCCTCAGTGTCGGCCGCATCATCCTCGAAGGGCTGCAGGCGGCCCTCAAGCACAAGGGCAGGCCCAGGCCGCAGCCCCATGCGGCGCCGCTGATGTCCAGTCTCGACAAGCTGAGCCTGCTGGACAGCCTCGACCTCAGCCGCAAGCTGGACAAGGACGACTACAAGGAACAGCTCGCCACCGAGCAGGCGCGGCTCAGCGGGTTGATGCGCGACAAGCGCATGCGTGGCCATGCCCTGATGGCCGTGTTCGAGGGCAACGACGCGGCTGGCAAGGGCGGTGCGATCCGTCGCGTCACCGGAGCGCTGGACCCTCGGCAATACCGCACGGTGCCGATCGCCGCACCCACCGAGGAAGAACGGGCGCAGCCCTACCTGTGGCGCTTCTGGCGGCACGTGCCGGGGCGTGGGCAGTTCACCATCTTCGACCGTTCCTGGTACGGCCGCGTGCTGGTGGAGCGGGTCGAGGGCTTCTGCGCCGAGGCCGACTGGCTGCGCGCCTACAGCGAGATCAACGACTTCGAGGAGCAGTTGCACAACTACGGCATCGTGCTGGTGAAGTTCTGGCTGTCCATCGACAAGGACACCCAGAAGCAACGCTTCAAGGAGCGCGAGGAAGTCGCCTTCAAGCGCTACAAGATCACCGATGAAGACTGGCGCAACCGTGACAAGTGGGACCTCTACGTCGACGCGGTGGACGACATGGTCGATCGAACCAGTACCGAGATCGCTTCCTGGACCCTGGTGGAGGCCAACGACAAGCGTTACGCACGGGTCAAGGTGCTGCGCACCATCAACGAAGCGCTGGAGGCTGCTTTCAAGAAAGGTTGAGCACGGGATGGCCGCGCATACGCGGGGTGAATGATCGTGGTGGGGAAACATGGGCCGGAACTATGCTCACCCCACTTTCCATCCCGACAATAACGAGGTGCGTCATGCGTGAAGTGGTGATCGTCGACAGCGTGCGGACTGGCCTGGCCAAGTCCTTCCGCGGCAAGTTCAACATGACCCGGCCGGACGACATGGCCGCCCACTGCGTGAACGCCCTGCTGGCACGCAACGCTCTCGACCCCGCGCTGGTGGACGACTGCGTGGTGGGCGCCGGCTCCAACGAAGGCGCCCAGGGCCACAACATCGGCCGCAACGTGGCGGTGCTGTCGGGCCTGGGTATCGGCGTCGCCGGCATGACCCTCAACCGCTACTGCTCCTCGGGCCTGCAGGCGATCGCCATTGCCGCCAACCAGATCGCCTCGGGCTGCAGCGACGTGATGGTGGCCGGTGGCGTCGAGTCGATCACCCTGACCCTGAAAAGCATCAACCAAGACAACTTCGTCAACCCGCGCCTGAAGCTGGAACACCCTGGCATCTACTACCCCATGGGCCAGACCGCCGAAATCGTCGCGCGCCGCTACAACGTCACCCGCGAAGCCCAGGACCTCTACGCCCTGCAGAGCCAGCAGCGCACCGCCCGCGCCCAGGCCGAGGGGTTGTTCAATGACGAAATCGTGCCGATGAGCGTGAAGTACTTCGTCGAAGACAAGGCTACCGGCGAGAAGAACATCCTGGACGGCGTGGTGGACCGCGACGACTGCAACCGCGCCGATACCACCCTGGAAGGCCTGTCTTCGCTGAAGCCGGTATTCGCCGAGGACGGCTCGGTGACCGCCGGCAACTCCTCGCAGCTGTCCGACGGCGCTTCCATGACCCTGCTGATGAGCCTGGACAAGGCGCTGGAGCTGGGCCTGAAGCCCAAGGCGTACTTCCGTGGCTTCACCGTCGCCGGTTGCGAGCCGGACGAGATGGGCATTGGCCCGGTGTTCTCGGTGCCGAAGCTGCTCAAGGCCAAGGGCCTTTCCGTCGACGACATCGACCTCTGGGAGCTCAACGAAGCCTTCGCCTCCCAGTGCCTCTATGCCCGCGACCGCCTGGGCATCGACAACGAGAAGTACAACGTCAACGGCGGTTCCATCTCCATCGGCCACCCCTTCGGCATGACCGGTTCGCGCCAGGTCGGCCACCTGGTGCGCGAACTGCAGCGCCAGGGCAAGCGCTACGGCATCGTCACCATGTGCGTCGGCGGTGGCATGGGGGCCACCGGGCTGTTCGAGGCGTATCGCTGAGGGCCTGGGCACTAATGATGTTGCCTGCTTTTGTGGGGGCGATTTCATTCGCTAAGCGGACCGCAGGTTCGCCCCGCTGCTTCGAATGGGGCAGCTGCGCTGCCCATAGCGAATGAATTCGCCCCCACAACGACAGTGCCTGACGCCCATCCGATTGCCGCAAAAGAAAAACCCGCGCCTGGCGCGGGTTCTTTCATCGTGGGGCACTCACGGCGCCCGCCGGGCAAGTATGGCGTTGGATAGCTGCACGCGGCGAATGTAAAGCGCGACCTCCCGTTCCGTATCCACGCGGGTGAAGAAGGGCCCTTCCAGGGTTCCCTCCCGGGTGGAGAAGAAGTACTGCCCGTTCACGGCACTGACACGCTCGCTTCTGTAGTGGGTGCCGGGTGCCTTGTCGGACGCGCGTCGACCGAACATCGGACCACCTCCATTTCTGCATTGGCATCTTGAGTCTAACCAGCGCAACCGGCCTTGCTCGGGGGTTCGACGGGCGGCAGCGGGTTACGACAGGTACAGTTCGGTCTCCGACCGTGCGGGAACTGTTCCTGTGCCCTGGGAACCGGCACTCCTAGAATGGCGTCTCTTGTCCCGCCTGTCGCCAGAGCGCCGGGCTTTCCTGCTGAGGTTCCCATGCACATCTCCTCCGGCCGTTGGGTCTACGGCCTGTTCCTTGCCCTGGTTACGGCCGTGCTCTGGGGTGTCCTGCCCATCTGGCTGAAGGAAGTCCTGCAGACCATGGACCCGGTGACCGTCACCTGGTACCGCCTGATAGTCGCCGGCCTGCTGTTGTTCGTTTACCTGGGCGCCAATCGTCGCCTGCCCGAATTCCGCCCGCTGGGTGCCCGTGGCCGCTGGCTGGTGGTGCTGGCAGTAGGTGGCCTGACCGGCAATTACGTCTTCTACCTCATCGGCCTGAAGATGCTCAGCCCCGGCACCACGCAGCTGGTGATCCAGGTGGCGCCCATCCTCTTCCTGCTGAGCAGCCTGTTCATCTTCAAGGAGAGCTTCAGCCTGGGTCAGGCCTTCGGCCTGGTGGTGACGGTGCTGGGCTTCGGGCTGTTCTTCAACCAGCGCCTGGAGGAACTGCTCACGTCCATGGGCCAGTACACCCTGGGCGTGCTGGTGATCCTGCTGGCGTCGGCCGTGTGGACCTTCTACGGACTGGCGCAGAAACAGCTGCTGAGCCACTGGAGTTCGGCCCAGGTGATGATGGTGATCTACCTCGGCTGCGCGGCCCTGCTGACGCCCTGGGCGCATCCGCTGGAAGCGCTCGAGCTGAGCCCTTTGCAGGGCTGGTTGCTGTTGGCCTGCTGCCTGAACACCCTGGTGGCCTATGGCGCCTTTGCCGAAGCCCTGGCCCATTGGGAGGCCTCCCGGGTCAGTGCCACCCTGGCCATCACCCCGCTGGTGACCTTCGCCAGCGTCGCCGCCTGCGCGGCACTCTGGCCGGACCACGTGCAGCCGGAAGAGATCAACTGGATCGCCTACGCCGGCGCGGTGTTCGTCGTACTGGGCTCGGCCCTTACCGCCCTGGCGCCGTCGCTGGCGCGCAGCTGGCGCGCGCGGCGTGAGGCAGCTGCATTGGCGGGCGGTGAATAACCGCCTGTGGGAGCGAATTCATTCGCGATTGAAATCGCTCCCACGCTAGGGCGGTCTCTCCGCCTCGTAGGATGGGTGCAGCGGAGCGACACCCATCAATGGGGAACGATAGGTACCACAAGCAGCACGTGCGGGCGGTCTAGCAACGGGACCCGAGCATCTCCGCCTTGCGCAGCCAGGTCTGGCGCTGCTCCTCGGAGGAGGGGCGCACCGGGGAGAACTCGGTCAGGCGACGGGTCTTGATACCGCAGAAGCCGAGGATGGTGCGCACCATCTGCCGGTGCGCCGGGGCGCCATAGATCCAGCGGAAGTACCAGGGCGGCGTATCCAGGGTCACCAGCAGGTCGGCGGTACGCCCGGTCAGCAGTTTGTCCCAGGCCTGTGAATGCTGGCCGCGGTAGCGGAAGGCGAAGCCGGGCAGGAAAACGCGGTCGAAGAAGCCCTTGAGCAGCGCCGGCAGGCCGCCCCACCAGACCGGATAGACGAACACCAGGTGTTCGGCCCAGTGGATCTGCCGCTGTGCTTCGAGCAGGTCGGGTTCCAGGGTCTGGCTCTGGTCATAGCCTTGGCGCAGCACCGGGTCGAACTGCATCTCCCCCAGCTTCAGCAGGCGCACCACGTGGCCTTCGCCGCGGGCACCCTGGGCGAAGGCATCGCTCAGGGCATGGCACAGGCTTCCCCCCTTGGGGGTGCCGAGAATCATCAGGATGCGCTTGCCGTCACCTTCCAGTGGCGTGGCTCCATGCTTGACTGCTTCAGCCATGTTGACCGGCCTCCAGCATGCTTTCCGGGCGGACCCAGGCATCGAACTCTTCGTCAGTCAGATAACCCAGTGCCAGGGCCGCGGCACGCAGGGTGGTGCCTTCCGAGTAGGCCTTCTTGGCGATCTGCGCAGCCTTGTCGTAGCCGATGTGCGGGTTGAGCGCGGTCACCAGCATCAGGCCGCGCTCCAGGTGCTCGGCCATGCGCGCGGCGTCCGGTTCCATGCCGGCCACGCAGTGCTGCTGGAAGTTGCGGCAGCCGTCGCCGAGCAGGCGGATCGATTGCAGCAGGTTGTGCACGATCACCGGTTTGAACACGTTCAGTTGCAGGTGCCCCTGGCTGGCGGCGAAACCGATGGTGGCGTCGTTGCCCATGACCTGACAGGCCAGCATCGACAGCGCCTCGCACTGGGTGGGGTTGACCTTGCCGGGCATGATCGAGCTGCCCGGTTCGTTGGCCGGCAAGCGCACCTCGGCCAGGCCGCCGCGCGGGCCGGAGCCCAGCAGGCGCAGGTCGTTGGCGATCTTCATCAGGGCCACGGCGAGGGTCTTGAGGGCGCCGGAAAGGTTCACCAGCGGCTCATGGCCGGCGAGGGCGGCGAACTTGTTCGGTGCCGACACGAAATGCAGCCCGGACAGCGCCGCCAGTTCGGCGGCCATGGCATCGGCGAAACCGTGGGGCGCGTTCAGGCCGGTACCCACGGCGGTGCCGCCCTGGGCCAGTTGCAGGACCGCCGGCAAGGCCGCGCGGATCGCCTTGTCGGCATAGTCGAGCTGGGCGACGAAGGCGGAGAGCTCCTGGCCGAAGGTGATGGGCGTGGCATCCATCATGTGGGTACGGCCGGTCTTCACCAGATGGGCGTGCCGCGCGGATTGTTCGGCCAGGCCGCCGGAGAGTTCGGCGATGGCCGGCAGCAGCTCATGCTGCACCGCCTTGGCGATGGCGATGTGCATCGCCGTGGGGAAGCAGTCGTTCGAACTCTGGGCGAAGTTCACATGATCGTTCGGATGCACCGGGCTCTTGCCGCCGCGCTGTCCGGTGGCCAACTCGTTGGCGCGGCCGGCGATCACCTCGTTGACGTTCATGTTGCTCTGGGTGCCGCTGCCGGTCTGCCAGACCACCAGGGGAAACTGGTCGTCATGTTTGCCGGCCAGCACTTCGTCGGCGGCCTGCTCGATCAGGCGGGCGACATCCGGCGGCAGGTCGCCGTCGCGGCCATTGACCCGGGCGGCGGCCTTCTTGATCAGGGCCAGGGCGTGCACTACCGCCAGTGGCATGCGCTCGCCTCCGATGGCGAAGTTTTCCAGCGAGCGCTGGGTCTGGGCGCCCCAGTAGGCGTCGTCGGCGACGTCGACTGGCCCCAGGCTGTCGGTTTCTGTGCGGCTCATGTGGGTTGGCTCCGGCTATTGATTCCGCAGTTTAGGCTCTCTCTCCGGCACTCGGTTCAACCGTTCGGGCAATTACCAGCGCGCGCGGGTGGAGCCCAGCCAGCCAAGGGCATTGGTCACCGGCACGCATTCGCCATCCGGGCTGCGCAGTACGCCGTCGAAGCGGCCGAACCACTGGCGCGTATCGGCGTAGAACAGGCCCAGGCGCGGGCAGGCCTGATGCAACTGGCGTGGCGTGAAGGTGAGTTCTACCCGCCGGCAGACGGTGGAAAGCAGCCAGGGGGCGAGGGCATTGTTCGGCTCCTGCTCGATCTGCACCGGGCGGTCGAGCTTGGCCAGGCGGCCGCCGAACCACAGCGCGTTCTCGGTCAGGCCGCTGGAGTCGGTCCAGCCCGCGCCGAAATTGCCGGCGATGCCACCGGGGGCGGCGAAGGCGGCGCGGGTCCAGTGGCTGTGGAGGGGCCAGACGCCGCGCCCGAAATCCAGGGCGGCGAAGCTCTGGCCGGTGGTGCACTGGTACTGGCGTCCGCCCAGTTGCACGCCCCCGCTGGCGGGCAGGCCGAGCTGCCGGCTGCTGGCGTGGAAGCAGCGGCCGGGGAGGGGGGCGACCAGGTTCACCGAGTCCAGGTGTGCGGGGCGCAGCACTTCCAGGGCGGCCTGCAGGGGCTGGCCACCGATATCCGGCGCTGCCACCCGCAAGCTCAGGCGGCCGGGGTGCTCGTCGACGCGGATCTGCAGGCGCGAGTGGTGGAAGCTGTGGCTTTCCAGCGGGGTATCCGGCAACCGGCAGCCGAAGGCGAAGGGGCGTAGCTGGGTGTGGGCGACGGCCTGGCCACTGTCGAGGTCGAGGAAGTAGGCGGCGCCGTAGCCCAGGTAATCGAGGTCCGCGAGGGTCAGCGAGAGCATCCAGCGCGGGGTGGTGATGCACCAGTGGTTCCAGCGCTTGCGCCGGCCCGTGTGACCGGGTATCGCGCAGTTCAGGCGTGGCCGGCTTGACCAGCCGACGGCGGCGGGCGAGAGCTTGCCGCGGGCATCGCAGAGCGCGGGATATCCCGGCTCCAGGGTGGAAATATGGCTATTCATCGGGCACGTCCATGTGTGTGCGAAGCCTGGGCACTTCAGGTTCTGTACGAGTTCGGTCCCCTTGGGGGATTTTTCGTACAGAGCCGAGGGAAGCCGGCTGCAGCTCATCGGAAATTCCGTCGATGGGCGCGACAAGGTTCCTGGCCGGCGAAGCATGCCCAGCGGGCGAAAGCATGAGCAAGTGATGGCGTTTTGACAACCGCTCCGTGGAGTGCGGCATCGCACATTTTCATCGTGGACTTGTCGAAAAGACCGCCGCTTGAGCCGGATATCGGCTTGAGCGCAGAATGACCAGCCCCGGGGCAGTCCCCGTCATCCGTGCCCAGACAAGGATACTCAATGACCAAGCTTCGCGTTCTCTGCACCGCAGTACTGCTGGCCTGCGCCAGCGGCCAGGTCCTGGCCGATGCCGCCAGCCATGCCGCCGATGCCGAGCGCTTCCTCAAGCTCGCTCGTGCCGACAAGCTGACCGTTCCGGTCTACGCCCAGGTGCAGCAGATGTTCGAGCAGCGTTTCCAGCAGGCCCAGGCGCCGGCCAGCAAGAAGGCCACCCTCGAGAGCTACCAGGCCAAGGCCAACGCCGCCCTGGACAAGGCTGTCGGCTGGGACAAGCTGAAGCCGGAGCTGGTGAAGATCTACACCAGCAACTTCTCCGAGAGCGAACTGAAGGACCTGATCGCCTTCTACGAATCCCCCCTGGGCAAGAAAGTGCTGGAGAAGATGCCGGCGCTGACCCAGCAGTCCGCCCAGCTCACCCAGACCCGCCTGGAGTCCGCCGTGCCCGAGGTCAACAAGCTGCTCAGCGAAATGGCCAGCGAACTGGCGCCCCAGGACAAGAAGAAGCAGTAAGCCGGAGTCAATCGATGTCCATGCGCGACCGCATCCTGACCGCCCTGCAGGCCCTCGATCCCCAGCACCTCGATGTGCTGGACGAGAGCCACATGCACAGCCGCGGCCTGGAAACCCACTACAAGGCGGTGATCGTCAGCCCGGTGTTCGCCGGGCTCAACGCCGTCAAGCGCCACCAGAAGGTCTATGGCAGCCTGGGCGAGCTGATGGGGCAATTCCACGCCCTGGCCCTGCACACCTACACGCCCGAGGAATGGGCCGAGCAGGGCGCGGCGCCGGAGTCGCCGACTTGCGCTGGCGGCAGCAAGCACGACCACTGAAAAACTACCTGCGTTGCCGATACTGCGTTGAAAGCGGCCTCAGAAAGCCGCTTTTGGCTAACGCGCTTTAGCGCGGCCCGGAGGGCGAACGAAGTGAGTAATGCTCATTTACAGTCGTAAACTCCGCTTCTTCGGCCACTTTATTCGCTGGCGCTCACCCTTCGGGCCAGCCTCTGGCTGTTACTCCCGTTGGTCGTTTCGCCTTGTCTCGGCTGCCTCGCCTACGTTTTTCAGCCGTCCGCTCGGCGCCTGAGACCAATTCACGCAGCCTGATCCCAGCCGCTTTTTGATAGACTTCGCACCGCGCCGGCCCACGCCGGCGCAGTCGTTTCTGTCACCCGGTCCGCCCTTTACGCGGGCGACCACTGGAGGAAGTCACCGCATGACCCAGATCGTTGTTGCGGCGCTGTACAAGTTCGTCACCCTGAAGGACTACGTTGCGCTGCGTGAACCCCTGCTCAAGACCATGCTGGACAATGGCGTCAAGGGCACCCTGCTGCTCGCCGAGGAAGGCATCAACGGCACCGTTTCCGGCACTCGCGAAGCCATCGACGCGCTGCTCGCCTGGCTCAAGGTCGATCCGCGCCTGGTGGACCTGGACCACAAGGAGTCCTACTGCGGGGAGCAGCCCTTCTACCGCACCAAGGTCAAGTTGAAGAAGGAAATCGTCACCCTCGGCGTGCCGAACGTGGACCCCAACCAGCAGGTCGGCACCTACGTCGAACCCAAGGACTGGAACGCGCTGATCAGCGACCCCGAAGTGCTGCTGATCGATACCCGCAACGACTACGAAGTGGCCATCGGCACCTTCGAGGGTGCTATAGACCCGCAGACCAAGTCGTTCCGCGAATTCCCCGACTACATCAAGGCCAACTTCGACCCCGCGCGCCACAAGAAGGTGGCGATGTTCTGCACCGGCGGCATCCGCTGCGAGAAGGCCTCCAGCTACATGCTCGGCCAGGGCTTCGAAGAGGTCTTCCACCTCAAGGGCGGCATCCTCAAGTACCTGGAAGAGGTACCCCAGGACGAAACCCTCTGGCGCGGCGACTGCTTCGTCTTCGACAACCGCGTCACCGTGCGCCACGATTTAACCGAGGGCGACTTCGACCAGTGCCACGCCTGCCGTAACCCGATTTCCGTGGAAGATCGCCTGTCCGAGCACTACGCGCCCGGTATCAGCTGCCCGCACTGCTGGGACAGCCTGAGCGAGAAAACCCGCGCCAGCGCCATCGAGCGGCAGAAGCAGATCGAGCTGGCCAAGGCCCGTAACCTGCCGCACCCGATCGGCCGCGACCCGCGCCAAGCCCTGGAGGACTGAGTTTGTCCAACGCCCGCCTGCTTTATGTGATGGACCCCATGTGCTCCTGGTGCTGGGGCTTCGCCCCGGTGGCGTCGGCACTCGCCGAACAGGCCGCGGCGGCCGGCGTTTCGTTGCACCTGGTGGCCGGCGGCCTGCGCACGGGCCAGGGTGCCGCACTGGATGCCAACACCCGGCGCTACATCCTCGAGCACTGGCAGGCGGTCCACCGGGCCACCGGGCAGCCGTTCCGCTTCGACGGGGCCCTGCCTGACGACTTCATCTACGACACCGAGCCGGCCTGCCGCGCCATGGTGGTCGCCCGCTCGCTCGCGCCGGAACTGGCCTGGCCACTGGTTCGGCTGATCCAGCACGCCTTCTACGCCGAAGGCCGCAACGTGACCCAGGCCTCTGTCCTGGTGGAACTGGCCGAGCAGGCCGGGATTCCGCGCATCGAGTTCGCCGAAGCCTTCGACGCCGCCTCCAGCCATGAGGAGACCGTTGCCGATTTCACCTGGGTGCAGGACCTTGGCATCGCCGGTTTCCCCACCCTGCTGGCCGAGCGCGATGGCCAGCTGGCGCTGCTGACCAACGGCTACCAGCCGCTCGACGAACTGGCACCCCTGCTCTGCCGTTGGCTGGAACGAGGCAACCATGCCTGACCGCTTGAGCTGGGCGGAGATCCGCCGTCTGGCCCTGCGCCACAAGAAGGCCCTCTGGCTGGCCAACCTGGTCGCGGTACTGGCCACCCTCTGCAGCGTGCCCATTCCGTTGCTGCTGCCGTTGCTGGTGGATGAAGTGCTGCTGCAGCGCGGCGATGCCGCCCTGCGCTTCATGGACCACTTCCTGCCCGCGCCCTGGGAGAACGCCGTCGGCTATATCGGCCTGATGCTGGTGGTGACGCTGGTCCTGCGCGGCATGGCCCTGGTGTTCAACGTGCTGCAGGCGCGGCTGTTCGCGCGGCTCGCCAAGGACATCGTCTACCGCATCCGCACCCGCCTGATCGAACGCCTGAAGCGCATTTCCCTCGGCGAGTACGAAAGCCTTGGCGGCGGCACCGTCACCGCCCACCTGGTGACCGACCTGGACACCCTGGACAAGTTCGTCGGCGAAACCCTCAGCCGCTTCCTGGTGGCCGTGCTGACCCTCACCGGCACGGCGGCCATCCTGGTCTGGATGCACTGGAAACTGGCGCTGCTGATCCTGCTGTTCAACCCGTTGGTGATCTACGCCACCGTGCAGTTGGGCAAGCGCGTCAAGCACCTGAAGAAGCTGGAGAACGACAGCACCGCGCGCTTCACCCAGGCGCTGACGGAAACCCTGGAAGCCATCCAGGAAGTGCGTGCCAGCAACCGCCAGGGCTTCTTCTTCGGACGCCTTGGCCTGCGCGCTCAGGAAGTCCGCGACTACGCCGTCGCCTCCCAGTGGAAGAGCGACGCGGCGGGGCGCACCAGCGGGCTGCTGTTCCAGTTCGGCATCGACTTCTTCCGCGCCGCGGCCATGCTCACGGTGCTGTTTTCCGACCTGTCCATCGGCCAGATGCTGGCGGTGTTCAGCTACCTCTGGTTCATGATCGGCCCGGTCGAGCAGTTGCTGGGCCTGCAGTATTCCTACTATTCCGCCGGCGCCGCGCTGGGCCGCATCAACGAGCTGCTGGCACGTGCCGACGAGCCCCAGTACAGCCCGAGCGTCGATCCGTTTCGTGGCCGCGAAACCGTGGGGATCGAAGTGAAGGGCCTGCGCTTCGCCTATTCCGAGGAGCCGGTGCTGGATGGCCTCAACCTCTCCATCGCCCCCGGCGAGAAGGTCGCCATCGTCGGTGCCAGTGGCGGTGGCAAGAGCACCCTGGTGCAACTGCTGCTGGGGCTCTACCAGCCCCAGGCCGGGCAGATCCGCTATGGCGGATGCCGGCTGGAAGAGATCGGCCTGGCCGAGGTGCGCGACAACGTCGCCGTGGTCCTGCAGCACCCGGCGCTGTTCAACGACAGTGTGCGCGCCAACCTGACCATGGGCCGCGAACGCAGCGACGACGCCTGCTGGCGCGCCCTGGAAATCGCCCAGTTGGCCGACACCATCCGCAACCTGCCCCAGGGGCTGGACAGCGTGGTGGGCCGTTCCGGCGTGCGCCTGTCCGGCGGCCAGCGGCAACGCCTGGCCATCGCCCGCATGGTGCTGGCCGAACCCAAGGTGGTGATCCTCGACGAGGCCACCTCGGCCCTCGACGCCGCCACCGAATACGCCCTGCACCAGGCCCTCGGCACCTTCCTCAACGGCCGCACCACCCTGATCATCGCCCACCGCCTGTCAGCGGTTAAGCAGGCGGACCGGGTGCTGGTATTCGACGGCGGCCACATTGCCGAAGACGGCGACCACCAGCAGCTCATCGCCGAAGGCGGGCTCTACGCCAAGCTCTACGGGCATCTTCAGCAGGGCTGACGGCGGGCTGTTCTACAGGTTCGACCAGGAGCCAGGCGCAGCAGGTCGTTGGGGCGGCTTAGCCGCCCTTCGCGAATGAATTCGCTCCCACAATCAGGAAGGCACGGCAAGGTAGGTCAGCCGTACCTCACCGCCTCCAGGAAGACGATGCGCTGGCCGATGTCGTGGAATACTCGCGCCGAGGCGATCTGGTTGTAGTCCACCCCATCCAGCAGGCTGAGCATCTGCACGTCATGGCGATAGCGCGGGTGCCAGTCCAGCAGCCTTTCCAGAATGGCAATGGCATCGACGCCCGGCCGGAAGTTCGCCAGCAACAGGCGGCCGCCGGGCCGCAGGGCCTGGAACAGGCGCTGGACCAATCGTTCGCAACGGCGGTCATCCAGCAGTTCGGTGATTCCGGAGGAATACACCAGGTCGTAGCCCTCGAACCCGCACTCGCCGCTCAGCAACTGTTCCAGGTTGCCCAGGCGAGTGAGCACGCCCAGGGCGCCATAGCTCTTGCGCACCCTGTCCAGGCGCTCCACGTCGTCATCGAACACCAGCATCTCGCCGAAGTGCCCGTGGCGCAGTTCGCGGGCCAGCTCCGCCTCGCGGAAGTGGCCGCCAGCGATGCACAGCATGCGCGCGCCCTTGCCGGAGTCCAGGCAGGTTTCGTCCAGGATGCGGGCCAGCATGCGCCGGCGGCAACGCAGGGCGCGGGCCGCTTGCGCAGTGGTGGCGAAATCGAACAGCTGGCGGGTGCGCTCCTCGGGCAGGCTCTGCAGGGCGTCCGATTCGACGCCGTAGAGATAGTCCAGCAGCAGCGCGTTGCCGCAACACAGGCCGGGGCTCGGCAATGTTCGGCTGGGAAAGGGAAGAATGTTGCTCGGCGGCGGCGCCTCTTCCCGGGGCGGTACAGGTGTGTCCAATCGCAGCCGCTCGCGTTCGGCCTTGATTGCCGCCAGTTCCTGCTTGACCTGTTGTTGTTCCAGGATGCCTCTGCTCAGTTCTTCCGGATCACTGGTTTCTTCCACACGCCACCTCCTCTGGCCAAACGTGGATTCCTTGACCCGTCACGCGGGATGAAGGCAGGTGCTGTCTCCGTGTAGAACCTTAGTTGATGGCGATCTGCCCGCAATCATTCAGATAGATGAAATCGCGCTTTAAAACGGGTGAATTGCAGCGATATCAAAGGCCCTGGAGGCGAGCGAGGAGGGTGACCAGCTCCGCCTGACGTTCGGTTTCGGTCTTGCGGAACAGCGCGCGCAACTGGGTGCGGATGGTGTTGATCGAGACATTCAGGCGCTCGGCACAGGCTTCGGGGGCCAGTCCCTGGACGAGCAGGTTGGCCAGGCGTTGCTCCGCCGGACTGAGCTGGAACAGGTCGGCCAGCCACTGGCTCCCGGCCTGGCCTTCCAGCAGCGTCAGCAGCACCAGCGTGCCAGCGTGCCGGCCCGACAGCGGCGAAGCTTCCGGCACCGGTGTCACCAGCAGGCGGCCCTGCGCTTCACCGGGCAGGGGCAGCCAGCCGGCGCGGCGCTTGCCATTCCGGCCACAGGCCTGGCGGATCAGCGCCTGCAGGCGGTCGTCCAGGGCCTTGCCATGCAGCCGCCCCTGAACGCCCTTCAGGGCGAACTCCGGCTGGCTAAGGCGTCGCTCGGCCTGGCGGTTGCCGTAGCGCACCCGGCCTTCGGCATCCAGCAGCCAGAGCGGCGCGGGGTGGCGTTCCAGGAGCAGGTCGCGGTGCGCTACTTCCAGTTCCAGGTTGCGCAGGTGGCCGGACATCTTCGCCGCACGCACCAGATGAGGACTCAGGCGCATGAGCAGATCGCGTTGCCGCATCTCCGGCAAGGCCGCGCCCACAGCGGTCAGCAGCGACAGGTAGATGCCCGAGTCGGCCTGCTCGTGCAGCTTGATGCAGGAAATGTTGCTCATGCCGAAGGGGAGGTGGAATTCCTGGTAGTACGGGTCGCGGCGGATGCGCTGGGGGCCCAGGTCCTCCAGGTCGTGGTACCAACTGCCCACCGGCCTCGGGACCAGCACATCCTTGGCCGGATCGAGCTGGTGGTAGTAGGCGTTGTAGACCTCCACGCAGGCTGGGTCGCAGAGGTTGATCGAGGTGACCTGCGGCCGTTTCTCGTGTTGGTCGAGGAAGAGCAGGGCGCCCAACTGGTGGCCGGTGGCCGCCGCCAGAAGTTCCAGCATCGGCCGCCAGGCGCCGCCATCCAGCACGCATTCGTAGCAGAGGTTGACCAGGCTGTCGTAGAGCTCGTCCATGTGCGGCATTGCGTGACGTTCCCCGGCGGTTGGTGGCGCATTGCTGTCATATGGCACAGGCCCCGACCCCGTGCAAACCGCCGCTGGTCGGCCGATGCTGCTCCCGCCTGGAAGCCTGGCTGAACGCCACGTCAAGAAATCCTTACGGAAGCGGAGCGTCTGGCAAGCGGAATCGCTGTTTTTTCAGGGCTGTAAGGAAAAGTTTCCGCATGGGCCGTCCGGCGCGTCGCTTCGGGAGATTCCGCGCCTTGTTCGCCAGGCCCTGCCAGAGTGAGATGGCGCAAACAAAAATTCGGCCCGACGCCATGAATACAGAACTCACTCTCTACGGGTACTGGCGCTCCAGCGCTGCCTACTGCGTGCGTATCGCCCTCAACCTGAAGGGCCTGGCCTATCGCCAGGAGCCGGTGCACCTGGTCAAGGATGGCGGCCAGCAGCATCAGGACGCCTATCGCGAACTCAACCCCCAGGGCCTGGTGCCGCTGCTGGTGGATGCCGGAAATGCCGGTGGCGAAATCCGCATCGCCCAGTCCCTGGCCATCCTCGAATACCTCGAAGAAGTCTTCCCCGTACCGGCCCTGCTGCCGGCCGACCCCGCCCAGCGCGCCCTGGTGCGCTCGCTGGCCATGCATATCGCCTGCGAAGTACATCCGCTGAACAACCTGCGGGTGCTGCAGTACCTCAAGGCTGAACTGGGCGTCTCCGACGAGGCCAAGGATGCCTGGTACCGCCACTGGGTGGGCGCAGGTCTCGCCGCCGTGGAAAAGGGCCTGGAAGCCTTCGGCGGCAAGCTCTCCCTGGGCAGCCGTCCCGGCTACCTAGAAGCCTGCCTGGTTCCCCAGGTCTACAACGCACGACGCTTCGACTGTGACCTTTCGGCCTATCCGCGCATCCTCGATATCGCTGCGCGCTGCGAAGCCCTCGAAGCATTCAGGAATGCTGCTCCGGAGGTACAGCCAGACGCGCAATAAGGTTTACCCGCCTTGCAAACTTCCGCCGGACCACAAGCCCGGCGGGTGAAATCCCGTCACGACAACAACAAAAGGTGACGCAATGAGTGAGATGCAACACTCGGGCGAGCTGAAACGCGGCCTGAAGAATCGCCACATCCAGCTGATCGCCCTCGGCGGCGCCATCGGCACCGGTCTCTTCCTCGGTTCCGCCGGCGTGCTCAAGTCCGCTGGTCCCTCGATGATCCTCGGCTATGCCATCTGCGGCTTCATCGCTTTCCTGATCATGCGCCAGCTGGGCGAAATGATCGTCGAAGAGCCGGTCGCCGGCTCCTTCAGCCACTTCGCACACAAGTACTGGGGTGGTTTCGCCGGCTTCCTCTCGGGCTGGAACTGCTGGGTGCTCTACATCCTGGTCGGCATGAGCGAGCTCACCGCCGTGGGCAAGTACATCCACTACTGGTGGCCGGACGTCCCCACCTGGGCCACCGCCGCCGTCTTCTTCCTGGTGGTCAACGCCATCAACCTGGCCAACGTGAAACTCTTCGGCGAGGCCGAATTCTGGTTCGCCATGATCAAGGTGGTCGCCATCGTCGGCATGATCGTCCTCGGCTGCTGGATGCTGTTCAGCGGTAGCGGCGGCGAGCAGGCGACGGTCGCCAACCTCTGGGCCCATGGCGGCTTCTTCCCCAACGGTGTGAGCGGGCTGGTGATGGCCATGGCCTTCATCATGTTCTCCTTCGGTGGCCTGGAAATGCTCGGCTTCACCGCGGCCGAGGCCGACAAGCCGAAGCAGGTGATCCCGAAGGCCATCAACCAGGTCATCTACCGCATCCTGATCTTCTATGTCGGCGCCCTGGTCGTGCTGCTCTCCCTGAGCCCCTGGGACGCGCTGCTGGCTTCCATCAACGGCGCGGGCGATGCCTACAGCGGCAGCCCCTTCGTGAAGATCTTCGCGCTGATCGGCAGCGACACCGCCGCGCACCTGCTGAACTTCGTGGTGCTCACCGCCGCCCTGTCGGTCTACAACAGCGGTACCTATTGCAACGGCCGCATGCTGCTGGGGCTGGCCGAGCAGGGCGACGCCCCGCGCGCCCTGGCCAAGGTGGACAAGCGCGGCGTACCGGTACGTTCGCTGCTGGTGTCGGCGGCCGTGACCTTCCTCGCCGTGGTGGTCAACTACGTGGTTCCGCAGAATGCGCTGGAACTGCTGATGTCCCTGGTGGTGGCCGCCCTGGTGATCAACTGGGCGATGATCAGCTACTCCCACCTGAAGTTCCGCCAGCAGATGGACAAGGACGGTGTTCGCACCGGCTTCCGCGCCCTCTGGTACCCGATGGGCAACTACCTGTGCCTGGTCTTCGTGCTGTTCATCCTCGGCGTCATGCTGTTGATCCCGGGCATCCAGGTATCGGTGTACGCCATCCCGGTATGGCTGCTGGTGATGTGGGGCTGCTACCGCCTGAAGCTCAGCAGCAAGGCCCAGACTGACAAGGTCGCGGGTTACGAAGCGGGTTGATACTCCGCTGTACCCACAAGAACCCCGGCCTTGTGCCGGGGTTTTTCTTTTGGTTGCTCGCGGCGTGAGTTGGCTTGGGAATCGGTTTCCGGCTCATTGCCGAGCGGGCTCCGGGTTGCTGTTTCGCCCTCCCGGGCGAGTCACTTTTGCCAATCGCGGCAAAAGTGACCAAAAACGCTTGCCCTACCATCCGGCCTGGCTTCGCCAGGTTCCCTCCCGACATCGTTGCTCCGGGGGCGCGGCATCCATGCCGCTCGTCCCTCTCTGCAACGATTCCGCTCGGCCTCCTGAAGGGGCGGTGTCGCCGCCTCACCTCTTTCTCCAGATGTCAGGCTACGCGTTGGCTTCAGGACTATTCGTTCTTCACCGGCGCGAGTCACCCCTCGCCCTCTGGGAGAGGGGAGAGGGTGCGGGCGGTTCCAGTCCAGCACGCAGAGGCAGGGGAGAGCTGTCAGACTCAAATCTGAAACCGCGCCACCGACGACTGCATCGCGCTGGCCACGGCGTCCAGGCTTTCGACGGCGTTGGCGAGGTCGCGCATGGCCTGGCTGTTGCTCCGTGACATCTGGGCAATCAGCTCTACCCGCTGGGCCACTTCGCTGCTGGCCCTGGACTGCTCGCCGATGGTGTGGGAAATCTCCTCCACCACTTCCGCCGCACGGTGGGCGCCACTGCGGATCTCATTGATCGACTCGCCCGCCTGCCGCGCCAGGCCAACGCCGTCCTGCACCCGCTCCACGCCCGTCTGCATGCTGTCCACCGCCTGCTGGGTGGACTCGCGGATGCGCTGGATCATCCCGGTGATCTCCTGGGTCGACTGCGCGGTGCGTGCCGCCAGATTGCGCACTTCGTCGGCCACCACCGCGAAGCCGCGCCCGGCTTCCCCGGCGCGGGCAGCCTCGATGGCGGCGTTCAGTGCCAGCAGGTTGGTCTGTTCGGCGATGCCCTTGATCACCTGGATGATGGAGTGGATTTCCTCTGACGACTGGCCCAGCGCCGTGATGGTGCTGGAGGACTGGTTCACCGCGTCGGCGATGCGGCTCATGCCGTCCACTACACCGAGTATCACCGCGCCGCCGCTGCCGGCCAGGTCCTCGGACTGGGCGGAAATGTTCTGCGCATTGCGGGCATGCTCGGCGATCTGGCCGATGTTGGCGATCATCTGCTCCATGGCCGCGGCCATGCTGGTAGCGCTGTCGGATTGCTCGCTGGCACCGTCGACGATGCTCTGCGAGGTTTCGCTGAGGCGGTGGGCGGTGCCGCGCAGTTCCTCGCTCTCGTTGCGGATGGTGGCGATCATCTGGCGCAGGTTGCCCTGCATTTCAGCCAGGGCCCGTTGCAATTGGCCGGCCTCGTCGTCGCTGTCGATGCTGACCTGGGTGAGCAGGTTGCCCTGGGCGATGGCGTGGGCCACGCAGACGGTTTTCTCCAGGGGGCGCAGGACCGCGCGCATCAGCTGGCTGGTCACCAGGCAGAGCAGGCCGACTACCAGCAGGATGCCGCCCACCAGCCAGGCGGCGGCGCTGCTCACGGCCGCCTCGCCATCGCTACGGGTCTTCGCCGCGTGGGCCTCGATCTTGCCGCTCAGCGCCTCGTTCTTCTCCTCCAGCTCGCCGAAGCTGCGCTCGAAGGCCGACAACTCGCCACGCGCCGCCTGCGGATCGCGCAGGGCGAGATTGACGATGCGTTCGGCTTCTCCGATGTAAGTCTCCAGGGCCGGTTGGGACTCGGCGATGGCGCTGCGGATATCCGCCGTCAGCGGCAGTTTGGCGTTCTCGCCCAGGGTGCGGCGGAACCATTCGCTGTGGTCGCGCAGGTCACTGCGTACCTGGTCGGCCCCGGCCTGGTCGCCCGGCTGCACCACCAGCGCCGCCAGCACGTCGGCACGCAGGGCGTCGTGCATCATGTCGCCTTCCAGGTGATTGCGCAGGGCGCTTACGCTCAACTGGTTCTCCGCCAGCGCCCCGGCCAGTTCGGTCTGTCCCCAGTATCCGATGCCACCCAGCAGGGCAGCGGCCAGCACGCTGATTGCTCCGGAGGCGACCATTTTCTGCCTTATTTTCATGTCCTGTCCCCGCTGGTGAAGTCCGACGCTGGCAAGGGTAGTCCAGCCGCAACTGCCGCTGGAGACTTTATCGGCCGCAGGTTTGGCGTCATGAGGGCAGGGCGAAACCGCCAGATTCCTAGCGCTGCAGCAGTCCCGCCCAGGTGGAAAGCGGAACCGCCTGATCCTCATGCCAGATCCGCTGCCAGAGCACCTTGAGCCGATCCAGGTCCCCCCGTTCGGTGTGCCAGCGGCGAGCTTCCTTCACCGGCTGCCAGCGGCCATCCCGGTGTTCGGCGAGGATGAAGCGGAAAGGATGGAAGCCAGTCATGCCCAGGCGCAGGTCGGTGACCACCAGCACCTGGTCGATCTGGTCGTAGCGCAGGATGCCGTGGGTGAACCAGGCCAGCCGCAGGTGCTGCGGCGAATCCCGCAGGCACCGCGCCAGTTCGGTACCTCGGGGGATGGGTTCGAGCCGTGGCGGCTCGCGGTCGAACCAGCTCACCAGGGCTTCGTGGTAGTCCTCGCCGTCGAGCACGATCACCCGCCAGAGCAGGGTGTTGAACGGTGTCGGCGTGCTGAACATCGCCTGCGGGCGAACGCCGTCCCGTTCCAGTGCCTCCTGCACCCGCTGCTCGGCCATGAACTTGCCGCCGAGGGTCGAGAGCAGGTAGAGGCTGGACAGCGCCAGCGCCGCCACCGGTAGCCGTGGCGTGCGGTCACGCAGGCCGAAAAGCACCCCACCGATCACCGCCGCCAGGAGGGGCAAGGTGTAGAGCGGGTCGATGATGAAGATGCTCGACCAGGCGATGGGGGGCGTCATCAATGGCCAGAACAGCTGGGTGCCATAGCTGGTGAAACAGTCCAGCAGGGTGTGGGTCACCAGTACCAGCCAGAGGCTGAGGAACAGCCGCTGCGTCGAATAGCCGGGATTCGGCCGCCATCGTCGCACCAGCAGCGTGAGCAACGCCGCCAGGGCGCTGAGCACGAAGATCGAATGGCTGAAGCCCCGGTGGTAGGTCATGGCCGCCACCGCATCGGTATAGCGGATCGCCACGTCCAGGTCCGGGAGCGTGCCGAGCACGGCTCCGTAGAGCAGCGCCTTGCGCCCCTGCCAGCGGCCGAGCAGCGCGCCCTGGATAGTGGCGCCGAGCACCGCCTGGGTGAGTGAGTCCATCGCCGTCCCTCGAGAGTGATCCGTCGGCTAAGTTACTGCGCCTGTGGCTGGCTCTGCAGTGGGAAATTTCCACCAGATTTTTCCGCTGGATGCCACGGCTGTCTGCTTTCGCGAATTCATTGGGTAGGAGCGAGTTTGACCACGCCTTCTACAGGGGCGGGATCGACTCAGTGCCCGTACTCCACGTCCAACTGATAGTGGCTTTCCCCGAACGACCCTCCCACAAACCGCCGAAGCCCCGTCCCACGCGCCTTTCGCGCTAGTCCCAACGGACGATGCCCGCTCCCTGGGCCACCGATTTAATCCCTCCCCATAGAGCCCCGCGCCCGGCGTGCGCGGCGATAACGACAATGAGGAGAACCGCATGGATATCCGTGGCCTGGGGTACGTCACCGTAGCCTCGACAGACCTGAACCGCTGGCGCGAGTACGCCGCCGGGGTGCTCGGCATGATGGTGGATGCCGTTGCGGACGAGCGGCTCTACCTGAAGATGGACGAACGCCCCTACCGCATCCTGGTGGAGCGTGCCGACCGCGACGGTTACGGCGCCTGTGGCTGGGAAGTGGCCGGCAAGGCCGCCTTCGAGCAGGCCATCGCCGAACTGCAGCAGGCCGACGTCGAGGTGCAGCGTGCCAGTGCTGCCGACGCGTCCGGCCGCAGGGTGCAGGAGCTGGCGCGCTTCGCCGATCCGGATGGCAATCGCCACGAACTGTTCTGGGGCCCGCAGCAGGATTTCGCACCCTTCGTTTCCCCGGTAGGTGTCAGCGGCTTCGTCACCAGCGACCTGGGCATGGGCCACGCGGTGCTGCCGGCACCCTCCTTTGACCGCTGCCTGGACTTCTACGAGCGGGTCATGGGCTTCGGTCTCTCCGACCTGATGAAAGTGCGCTTCACCCCTGATCCGGCCGAACCGGAAAAGCGCATCCACTTCCTCCACTGCAACAACGGCCGCCATCACTCCCTGGCGCTGTTCGAGTGCCCGATTCCCTCCGGCTGCGTGCACCTGATGGTGGAAGTGGGCGAGCTGGACGACGTGGGCCGTGCCCTGGACCGCATGCATGCCAGCGGCGTCAAGCTCTCCGCCACCCTCGGCCGCCACACCAACGACGACATGACCAGCTTCTACATGCAGACCCCGGGCGGCTTCGACCTGGAATACGGCTGCGGCGGCAAGGTCATGGACTGGGAACGCCACACCCCCTTCGAGAGCACCGTGGTCAGCCACTGGGGCCACGACTTCAGCGTTGGCCGTCGCTAAGGAGCCACCCATGGACAAACGCATGACCGCTGCCGACATGGTCGGCCAGCTACGCGACGGGATGACCATCGGCATTGGCGGCTGGGGCCCACGGCGCAAGCCGATGGCCCTGGTTCGCGAGATCCTCCGTTCCGACCTCAAGGACCTCACCGTGGTCGCCTACGGCGGCGCCGACGTCGGCATGCTCTGTGCCGCCGGCAAGGTGCGCAAGCTGATCTACGCCTTCGTCTCGCTGGACTTCATTCCGCTGGAACCCTACTTCCGCAAAGCCCGCCAGGAAGGCGCGGTGGAGGTGATGGAAATCGACGAAGGCATGCTGCTGCTCGGCCTCAAGGCTGCCGCCATGGGCGTGCCCTTCATTCCCACCGCCGTGGGCCTGGGCACTGATGTACTGCGCATCAACCCGGAGCTGAAGCTGGTCAGCTCGCCCTACGACGACAGCCGCGACTGGGTCGCCATGCCGGCGCTGAAGCTGGATGCAGCGCTGATCCACGTCGACCGTGCCGACGCCCGTGGCGTCTGCCAGATCGCCGGCCCGGACCACTACATGGACGACCTCTTCGTGCGTGCCGCCGAGAAGGCCTACGTGAGTTGCGACGAACTGGTGGACAGCGCCTGGTTCCACGAGGACCCATCCCGCGCACGCCAGGTGTTCTGGGAACGCAACCGCACCAGTGCCGTGGTGCACCTGGCAGGCGGCGCCCACCCGTCCTCCTGCGCGCCGCTGTACGGCTTCGATACCGCCCACTTCAAGGCCTACAACGCCTCGGCCGCCGAGCCGGATGGCTGGCAGGCCTACATGGAACGCTACGTCAACTGCGGGGAAGCGGAATACCTGGCCCGTGTAGGCGGCCTGGACGCGATTCGCCAACTGCCGCTCCCGGTTTTCTGAGGACGCTGAGATGACTGCCACCAAGCAACCCTACAGCCTCGCCGAACTGATGATCTGCGCCGCTTCCGAAGCGTTCGCGGACGACGGTGAGGTGCTCGCCACCGGCATCGGCGTATTGCAACGCCTGGCCGCGTCGCTGGCGATGCTCAACAGCAACGCCCAACTGATGATGACCGACTCCGAAGCCTTCATGGTCGCCGAGCCGGTGCCCCTGGGCCCGCGCGGCGGCTACCAGCCCAAGTTCGACAGCTGGATGGGCTTCTCGCGCATCTTCGACAACGTCTGGAGCGGCAAGCGCCATGCCCTGGTGGGCCCGGTGCAGATCGACCGCTTCGGCCAGGCCAACATTTCCTGCATTGGCGACCACGCCAAACCGAAGTCGCAGATGCTCGGGGTGCGCGGCTTCCCCGGCAACTCCATCAGCCACGCCAACTCCTTCATGGTGCCCGGCCACAACAAGCGGGTGTTCGTCGACGGCGAAGTGGATGTGGTGGCGTCGGTTGGCTACAACCCCGAGCGCCTCGCCCGTGGCTGGTCGTTCGACGAAATCGACATCCGCCTGATCGTCACCGATCTCTGCGTGCTCGACTTCCAGGGGCCCGACCGGCAAATGCGCATCCGCTCGCTGCATCCGGGCGTCACGGTGGACGAAGTGCAGGCCGCCACCGGCTTCCCGCTGTGTGTGCCGGACGAGATCCCGACCACTGCCGCGCCGACCCTCGAACAACTGATCCTCATCCAGCAACTGGACCCGCACAACCTGCGCGCCAGCCAGCTCAAGGACAACCCGCCGGGCGTGCGTGCCCGTGCCACCAGCCACTGAGGCGGAGCCCTGCAGATGAATGACGAACAGCCCGAAGCAGAGGTGGTGCAGTACGAGGTGCAGGGCCCGCTGGCCCTGGTCACCATGCACCGTCCCGAGTACCACAACGCGCAGAACTCGCGCATGACCTACGCCCTGGACGCCGCCTTCAAGCGCGCCTGCGACGACGACAACGTCAAGGTCATCGTCCTGCGTGGCGCCGGCAAGCATTTCTCCGCCGGCCACGACATCGGCACCCCCGGTCGCGACGTCAACCAGAGCTTCGAGCGCACCAGCCTCTGGTACGACCACGTGAACAAGCCGGGCGGCGAGTTCCTCTACGCCCGCGAACAGGAGGTCTACCTCGGCATGTGCCGGCGCTGGCGCGAGATGCCCAAGCCGACCATCGCCATGGTCCAGGGCGCCTGCATCGCTGGCGGGCTGATGCTGGCCTGGGTCTGCGACCTGATCATCGCCTCGGACGATGCCTACTTCTCCGATCCGGTGGTACGCATGGGTATTCCCGGCGTCGAGTACTTCGCCCACGTGCATGAGCTCAACCCGCGCATCGCCAAGGAATTCCTTTTCCTGGGCGAGCGTATGGGGGCCGAGCGTGCCTGGCAGATGGGCATGGTCAACAGGGTGGTGCCGCGCGACGTGCTGGAGGACGTGACCCTGGATGTGGCACGGCGCATCGCGCAGATGCCGCGCATGGGCCTGCAGCTCACCAAGCAGGCGGTGAACAACGCCGAAGACCTGATGGGCAAGCGCGCCACCATGGACATGGTGTTCGGCCTGCACCACTTCGCCCACGTGCACAACGAACTGGTCAGTGGCGACAAGCTGGGCGGCTACGACGCCCGCGCCATGGCGCAGTCCCAGCGCAACCCGTCGGAGGCGTGATGGCGATCTCCCTCGACACCCGCCTGACCCGCCTGCTGGGCTGCCGCTACCCGATCATCCAGACCGCCATGGGCTGGGTGGCCGACCCGAAACTGGTGGCGGCCACCGGCAACGCGGGCGGCTTCGGTTTTCTCGCCGGGGCCACCATCGAACCGCAACACATGGAAGCTGCCATCCTCGAAACCAGGCGGCTGACCGACCAGCCCTTCGGCGTCAACTTCCACATGTACCAGGCCAACGCCGGCGAGATCGTCGAGCTGGTGCTCAAGCACGGCGTGCGTGCGGTGAGCTACAGCCGCTCGCCGGGCAAGGCGATGGTCGCCCGGCTGAAGGATGCCGGCGTGGTCTGCATGCCGACTGTGGGGGCCCTGAAGCACGCGGTGAAGGCCGTGGAAATGGGTGCCGACGCGGTGACCGTGCAGGGCGGGGAGGGCGGTGGCCACACCGGTTCGGTGCCCACCTCGATCCTGCTCGGCCAGGTCGTCGAAGCCGTGGACGTACCGGTGGTTGCCGCTGGCGGCTTCAAGGACGGACGCGGCCTGCTCGCCGCCCTGGCCCTCGGTGCCGACGGCATCGCCATGGGCACGCGCTTCTTGATGAGCGCCGACAGCCCGGTGCCGCCGGCCACTCTGGAGCGTTACCTGAAGGTCCGCGATCCGGCCGCCATCATCGTCAGCCGCGCCATCGACGGCATGCCCCAACGGATGATCCGCAACGAATTGCTGGACAGCCTGGAGCGCTCCGGCGGTCTCAAGCGCCTGCTGCTGGCCCTGCGCAGTGCCCTGGCCTACCGCCGCCACAGTGGCGCCAGCATCGGTCAGTTGCTCGGCAGCGCCCTGAAGCTCGGCGGCACGGATGGCCTGACCGCCGCCCAGACGCTGATGGCCGCCAACGCGCCCATGGTGATCCAGAAGGCCATGGTCGACGGCCTTCCGGCCGAGGGCGTGCTGCCCGCCGGACAGGTCGCCGCCGCCATCGACAGCCTGCCGGGTTGCGCCGAACTCATCGAATCCATCGTGCAGCAGGCCGAGCAGCGACTCGCCGAGCTGTGCCGCCTTGCGGGTAATGAGAAGAAACGAACAATCGAGGGGGGAGCCGGATGAGTAATCCATTTCACGTGAGCATCGACAACGGCATCGCCGAGATGGTCTTCGACCATCCGCCGGTGAACGCCTTCGACAGCGAGGGCTGGGCAGCCATCGCGGCTGAGCTGGAGCGCCTGGGCGAATCGCCCGAGGTCCGCGTCATCCTCATCCGTGCCGAAGGGCGGGGCTTCTGCGCCGGCGTCGACATCAAGGAACTGGCCGCCGACGGCAACCTGATCGTCGCCGTCAACAAGGGCAACTACGACAGCTTCAAGGCCGTCCACCGCAATCCCAAGCCGGTGATCATCGCCGTGCACGGCTTCGTCCTCGGCGGTGGCATCGGCCTCTGCGGGGCGGCGGACATCCTGGTCGCCTCCGACTGCGCGCGTTTCGGCGTGCCCGAGGTGGACCGTGGCGCCATGGGCGGCGGTGCCCACCTGCAGCGCCTGTTCCCGGTGCAGAAGGTGCGCCACATGTATTTCACCGGCGAAATGATCGACGCCGCCGAGGCCTACCGTCTGGGCGCCGTGGAGCGCGTGGTGCCCCGCCCCGAACTGCGCGAGGCGGCCCTGGATATCGCTCGGAAGATCGCCGCCAAGAGCCCGGCCATGATCGCCCTGGCCAAGGAGGCGCTGACCGGCATCGAGGACGGCAACCTCGAAGACAAATACCGCTGGGAGCAGGGCTTCACCCTGCAGGCCTACCGCTCGCTGGATTCCCAGGAAGCCCGCGATGCCTTCGTCGACAAGCGCACTGCCACCTTCAAGGGCTTGAGCCATGGAACTGACCTACACAGCTGAACAGCGGGCCTTCCGTGAGGAGGTTCGCGCCTGGATGGCGGCCAGCGTGCCGGCCCAGCCGCTGCAGTCCTTCGACTGCGAAGAGGGCTTCCGCCAGCACCGCGCCTGGGAAGCCAATCTCAACGAGGGCCGCTGGGGCATGGTGACCTGGCCCAAGGAACTCGGCGGACGCGGCTGCGACCTGATCGAGTGGCTGATCTTCGAAGAGGAGTACTACCGGGCAGGGGCCCCTGCCCGGGTGAACCAGAACGGCATCTTCCTGCTCGGCCCGACGCTGATGGAGTTCGGCACCGCCGCGCAGCAGGAACGCTTCCTGCCGAAGATGGCCACGGGCGAGGAAATCTGGGCCCAGGGCTGGTCCGAGCCGAACGCCGGTTCCGACATGGCAGCCATCCGCTGCCGCGCCGAGCGCAAGGGCGACGTCTACGTGATCAACGGCCAGAAGACCTGGTCCACCCGCGCCGTCTGGGCCGATTGGCTGTTCGGCCTGTTCCGCAGCGATCCGCAGTCCAGCCGCCACCACGGCCTGACCTTCATCCTCCTGCCGCTGAACAGCCCAGGCATCACCGTGCGCCCGATCCCGCAGCTCAATGGCCTGCCGGGCTTCGCCGAAATCTTCTTCGACGACGTGGAAGTGCCTGTGGAAAACGTGCTGGGCGGGGAGGGCATGGGCTGGCACGTGGCGATGTCCACCGCCGGCTTCGAACGCGGCCTGATGCTGCGCTCGCCAGCCCGCTTCCAGGAAACCGCACGGCGCCTGGTACAGCTCTACCTGGCCAACCGTGAACAGGCGGACCTGGACCCGGCCATCGGCGAAGCGGTGATGCGCGCCTGGATGGATGCCGAGGCCTACACCCTGAACACCTACATGACCGCGTCACGGCTGGTGAAGGGCGGCAGGATCGGCCCGGAATCCTCCACCAACAAGATCTTCTGGTCCGAGCTGGACCAGCGCATGCACGAGACGGCGCTGTCGATCCTCGGCCTGCGCGGCGAACTTCTGCCCCATGCGCCGGATGCCGGCGACGTCGACCACTGGCTGGACGGTTTTCTCTTCGCCCAGGCCGGCCCGATCTACGCCGGCACCAACGAGATCCAACGCAACATCATCGCCGAGCGCATGCTCGGCATGCCGCGAGCCTGAGGAGCGCGCCATGGACTTCACTTTCAGCGACGACCAACTGCTGTTCCAGGACAACGTGCGCGCCTTCCTCACCAACGAAGTGATCCCGGAGCGCATCCGCGAGCTGTGGCAGAGCGAGAGTGGCCGCAGCGATGAACTCTGGGCCCAGCTCACCGAACTGGGCCTTACCGCCATCACCGTGCCGGACGGTTTCGGTGGGCTGGACATGAACGAACTGGACTTCATCCTGCTGGCCCAGGAGTGTGGTTACGCCGGCCTGCCCGAGCCGCTGGTGGACACCATGCTCATCGGCGTGCCCCTGCTCGCCGCCCTGCCGAACCAGCTCGACCTGCAAGGCGAATGGCTGACCCGCATCGCCGAAGGCAAGGCCCGTCTCGCCGTGGGCGAGCCGGGCAACCCGCTGGTGGCCGACGCCCATGTGGCCGACCTGTTGCTGCTGCCCCATGGCGATGAAGTACACGCTGTGCTGCCCGAGCAGGTGCAGCTCACCCGCAACGAATCGGTGGACCCGAGCCGCCAGCTGTTCCGTGTCGACTGGACGCCGAGCGCGCAGACCCTCGTGGCCGAAGGCGAGCAGGGTCGGTTGCTGTGGGCCGCGGCGAAGAACCGGGGCGCGCTGGGCACCGCCGCCCAGCTGCTGGGGCTGGCCAAGCGCATGGTCGACCTGGCGGTGGACTACAGCTTCGAACGCAAGCAGTTCGGCAAGCCGGTGGGGTCCTTCCAGGCGGTGAAGCACCTGATGGCCAACGTCGCGGTGCTGATCGAGTTCGCCAAGGGCCCTCTCTACCGCGCCGCCCATGCCGTCGCCAACAACCTGCCGGAGCAGGACATCCAGGTTTCCCACGCACGCATCGCCTGCGCCGAGGCCGCGCTGCTGGCTGCGAAGAACGCCATCCAGACCCACGGCGCCATGGGCTACACCTGGGAAGTGGACCTGCAACTCTTCATGAAGCGCGCCTGGGCCCTGGACAAGGTCTGGGGCGACCGCGGCTGGCACAAGGCGCGGGTGCGCCAGGCCCTGTTTTCCGGCGCCGTTCAGCCGGGGGCGGGCAATACCTTCTGACCCTTCCTGCCCTCACCCCAACCCTCTCCCAGGGGGAGAGGGGGCTGCCCGTGCACTGGTTGAGTCCGGCACGAGCCGCTTTGCTCCCCTCTCCCCCCGGGAGAGGGGCCGGGGGTGAGGGACGTCACCATTCACTCCATTCCTGACTATCCGAGACCACCATGCCCGAAGCCTACATAGTCGACGCCCTGCGCACCCCCACCGGCCGGCGCAAGGGCGGCCTGAGCCAGATCCACGCCGCCGACCTCGGCGCCCATGTGCTGCGCGAACTGGTGGCGCGCAACGCCATTCCCGACGCGGACTACGACGACGTGATCTTCGGCTGCGTCGACACCATCGGCCCGCTGGCCGGCGACATCGCCCGCACCTGCTGGCTGGCCGCCGGCCTCGACCAGGCCGTGCCCGGCACCACCATCGATCGCCAGTGCGGCTCGTCCCAACAGGCAGTGCACTTCGCCGCCCAGGCCGTGATGAGCGGCACCCAGGACGTGGTGATCGCCGGTGGCGTGCAGACCATGACCCAGATCCCGATTTCCTCGGCCATGACCGCCGCCGAACCCCTGGGCTTCACCGATCCCTTCTCCGGCTCCGAAGGCTGGGTGAAGCGCTACGGCAAGGTGCCGCCGACCCAGTTCCGCGCGGCGCAGATGATCGCCGAGCGCTGGGGGCTATCCCGCCAGGCGCTGGAGGCCTATGCCCTGGAATCCCATCGCCGTGCCCTGCACGCCATTGCCGAAGGCCGCTTCGCCCGCGAGATCGTCCCGCTGGCCGGCGTCGAGCATGACGAAACCCCGCGCCAGACCAGCCTCGACAAGATGGCTGAACTGGAAGCCCTGTTCGGTTGCGACCGCGTCACCGCCGGCGTATCCAGCCAGACCTGCGACGGCGCCAGCGCGTTGCTGGTGGTCTCCGAGGCCGCGCTCAAACGCTACAACCTGACGCCCCGCGCGCGCATCCACCACATGAGCGTGCGCGCCGACGACCCGGTGTGGATGCTCACCGCACCGATTCCCGCCACCGAGTACGCCCTGAAGCGCGCCGGCATGAAGCTGGAAGACATCGATCGGGTAGAGATCAACGAAGCCTTCGCCTCGGTCGCCCTGGCCTGGCTACAGGAAACCGGCTACCCCCATGACCGCACCAACGTCAACGGCGGCGCCATCGCCCTCGGCCACCCCCTGGGCGCCACCGGCACCCGCCTGATGTGCACCCTGCTGCACGAGCTGGAACGCCGCGGCGGCCGCTATGGCATGCAGACCATGTGCGAAGGCGGCGGGCAGGCGAACGTGACCATTATCGAAAGGCTCTGAATCCGCTGGCCCTCTCCCCAACCCTCTCCCGCAAGCGGGAGAGGGGGCTGTCCGCGCAGCGGTTGAGTCCGGCACGGGCTGATTTGCTCCCCTCGTCTTTCAGGAAGAGGGGCCGGGGGAGAGGGCGGCCAACCCCAATTCCAGACTCACCGGAGAACCCCAAATGCCGATCTGCCAAAACCGCTCCGTCATCATCACCGGCGCCGGCGGCGGGCTGGGCCGGGCCTATGCCCTGGCCTTCGCCGCCGAAGGCGCCAAGGTACTGGTCAACGACATCAACCTGCCGGCCGCCGAAGCCGTGGTCGCACAAATCCGTGCTGCCGGCGGCCAGGCCATCGCCAACAACGGCGACATCACCCATTACGCCGCTGCCGGTGAAATCGTGCGCCAGGCCATCGAAGCCTTCGGCGACCTGCACGTGCTGGTGAACAACGCCGGCATCTGCCGCGACCGCATGTTCGCCAGCCTCACCGAAGCCGACTGGGACGCGGTGATGGCGGTGCACCTGAAGGGGCATTTCTGCCTCGCCAGCCACGCCGTGAAGCACTGGCGCGAGCAGTCCAAGGGCGGCGCCCAGGTCAAGGCGCGGATCATCAACACCAGTTCCGGCGCTGGCCTGCAGGGTTCAATCGGCCAGTCCAACTACGCCGCGGCCAAGGGCGGCATTGCCTCCTTGACCCTGGTACAGGCCGCCGAACTGGCGCGCTACGGCATCACCGCCAACGCCCTGGCCCCGGCCGCGCGTACCGGCATGACCGAAGACGTGTTCGCCGACGTGATGAAGAGGCCCGAAGACGGCTTCGACTACTTCGCCCCGGAAAACGTCGCACCCCTGGTGGTGTGGCTCGGCTCTGAAGCCTCCCAGGCGGTCAACGGACGGATGTTCGAAGTGGAAGGCGGCAAGCTCTCCATCGCCGACGGCTGGCGCCGCGGCCCTGGCTTCGACAAGGGCGCACGCTACCAGCCCGGCGAAGTGGGCGAGGTGGTCGAACGCCTGCTGGCCGAAGCCGTTCCTGCGCAGAAGGTCTACGGCAGCTGAGCTTCGCCAGACTCTTGCTTCACACCCTGTGGGAGCGAATTCATTCGCGAAAGGGCAGCGCAACTGCCCCCATGCCCGGCGCCCAACAACCGCCGTACGAGCGAGCTCTGCTGGCGAACGACCCCACCCCAAATCCGCTCCCATGGATTGTGCACTCCCCAAAAAGAAAGAAGGCGCCGTAGGTGGCGCCTTCTGCCTTTCGAGGTGCATACATCATGAATTGCCCGCCTCTGAACTGCTCCGGGACTTAGCTGATGCGGTTGGCGCCAGTGCGGTCGGCACCACCTTCAGCCACTTGGAAAGCCTGGGTGCGGTCGGAACCGCCTTCAGCCACACGCAGGGATTGGGAGCGCTCGGAGCCATTCTCGGCGACATCGAAGCCCTTGGTACGGTCGGAGCCGCCTTCAGCCACACGCAGGGACTGGGAGCGCTCGGAGCCGTTCTCGGCGACATCGAAAGCCTTGGTACGGTCGGAACCGCCTTCAGCCACGCGCAGGGACTGGGAGCGCTCGGAGCCGTTCTCGGCGACATCAAAGCCCTTGGTACGGTCGGAGCCGCCTTCAGCCACACGCAGGGATTGGGAGCGCTCGGAGCCATTCTCGGCGACGCGGTGGATGCTGGTGCGGTCAGCGCCACCTTCGGCGACGCGGTGGATGGAAGTGCGGTCGGAACCACCCTCGGCAACCGACAGTGCAAATGCGGAGGCGGACAGGCTGGCGATGAACAGGCTGGCGAAGATTTGCTTTTTCATTTTGGTCACCTTGGTTAGAGGGGGGTGGAATTCGTCTACGGGGCCCATGTTACTGATGTGATTTCGATGAAGAAGTGATGCTGCGTAATGGTTACCATCGATGCTATTGATGGTTGATTTATTTAAATTAAAAACAATGAGTTATGTACTTTCTGACGAGGCAGTTGCGTTAAGTGGAAAAGCTTTTTCCGCTGAATGGAATAATCAATTTTATAGATGTATTAGGGCCGAATTTGCTCATTTTCTGAGCATCTGATGAATCGCGGCCCTCGCTGCCACCAGGCGCGCCGGTGGCAACGAGCTTGCCCGATCTGTGCTTCAGAGGTTGTCGGCGTCGATGATGGCCTTGGTGAAGGCCTGCGGATCTTCCTGGGGCAGGTTGTGACCGATGCCGCCGGTGATCAGCCGGTACTCGTACTTGCCGGTGAAGCGCTTGGCATAGTCCTCGGCCTTCGGGTGCGGCGCACCGTTGGCGTCACCTTCCAGGGTGATGGTCGGCACGCTGATGGAGGGTGAGGTGGCCAGCTTCTGCTCCAGGGCCTCGTAGCGGCTTTCCCCCTTCTCCAGACCCAGGCGCCAGCGGTAGTTGTAAACGGTGATGGCGACGTGGTCGGGGTTGTCCAGGGCAGCCGCGCTGCGATCGAAAGTGGCGTCGTCGAACGCCCATTTCGGCGAGGCCAGCTGCCAGATCAGCTTGGCGAAGTCGTGGGTGTTCTGCTCGTAGCCGGCACGGCCGCGCTCGGTGGCGAAGTAGAACTGGTACCACCACTGCAGTTCGGCCTTGGGCGGTAGCGGCTTCTGGCCCGCGGTCTGGTTGCCGATCAGATAGCCGCTGACCGACACGAGCGCCTTGACCCGTTCCGGCCAGAGCGCGGAGACGATGTCGGCCGAGCGCGCGCCCCAATCGTAGCCGCCGAGCACGGCCTGTTTGATCTTGAGCGCATCCATGAAGTCGATGACGTCACTGGCCAGCGCGGCGGGCTGACCATTGCGAACGGACTGCTCAGAGAGGAAGCGCGTATCGCCATAGCCCCGTGCATAGGGCATCAGCACGCGATAGCCCTTGTCCGCCAGCAGAGGCGCGACCTTCTCATAGCTGTGGATATCGTAAGGCCAGCCGTGCAGGAGAATGACCACAGGCCCGTCGGCGGGGCCGACCTCGGCGTATGCCACGTCCAGTAGCCCGGCCTTTACATGTTTCAGCGGACCGAACGGAGAGACGGACGCCTGCCGGGTGCTGGCCCCGGGCGCGACGGGTTCCGCGCCCGGGGAAGTTTGCGCCTGGGCTACGCCAAGCTGCATCAGGCTCAGGGCGAGAATCGACGAGCCGACCCAGCGGCGGCGTTTATTGCCGGTTGCCTTGTTCTGCACTGCCATCTTCATGGGGATGTCTCCGTTGCAAGCGATTGGCGGGGGGGCGGTCGACCCCTTTCAAGTGACGCATACAGTTGAACACCCCGAGTTATCTGGCCTGTGTCAGTTCCCTGGTCAAATCGGTGCCCATGTATCTCGATGCATTTCAGACACACTGTGATGCATGGCGACCCTGGCCCTCGCCGGGTCGGGCCATGCGGCGTCGGCAGCTCGAATGAAATCCAGGAAAAGGCTCCCCTGTGGGGGCGATTTCAATCGCCAAGGGCAGCCCCGTTGCCCCAACAAACAAAAGCGCCTCTCCAACCCCGGAAGAGGGGCCAACCCACACCGCAAATCACCTCACGCCCAACGGCAGCCGCGAATCCAGCCGAACCGCCAGCTCCCGCCGCCGCCGCTCCTCGAAGTCGATGTTCATGCCGGCAAATTCCGGCACGCGACCCACACCTCACCCTGCCAACGCACCACACCAATGCGCCGTCCTTCGCAGCTCAGAACGTCACGGCACGGCGCCGCATTCGGCACCCGGTGATACTCATGCGGCGTTGGCACCAGCACCTCGCACAGCCAACGGCCGATGGCCCGCCAAACTGGAACAACGCCTTGTATGTAGCCTGAGGCGCGTATTCCCGAATCCAGCCGGGGCACAGGCCCACCGTTGTACGGGTGGTGCTCCAAGGTATGGATCAATTGCCGGTGGCTTCGATGGTGCATTCAGCCGACATATCCAGAGACCCCATCCCACAGAAGCTTCAGGGCGGTCACGATCAGGAGGCCGTAGCAGGCCCGATACATCTGGCGTTGTTCCAATCGTGTGTGAAGCTTCCAGCCAAGCCAGACACCGCATGGGACAGCGAGCAGGCAGATGAACATCAGACTCAGTACTTTGTCTGTCGGTCTTGCCACGAGCAGCCATGGCGCGGCCTTGAGAAGATTGCCGACCGTGAAGAACATGCTGGTGGTTCCGGCATAGACCTGTTTGCTCAGGCCGAGCGGCAACAGGTACATCGCCAACGGCGGCCCGCCTGAATGCGCCACCATGGTCGTGATACCCGAAGTGACGCCCGCGGTCACAGCCTTGGGCGAAGAGCGCGGCCTCACCGTGACTTCCCCGCCGGCTTTGAACCAGAGGCCGACAAAAATCAGTGTCACCGCTGCCATGAGGATGGCGATCGCGTGATGGTCCAGTACGCGGAAAAGCAGGTAGCCAACGCCTATCCCGACGATAAGACCGGGTACCAGCAATTTCAGGTCTGGTTTTGACCAGGTCGACGGCTTCCAGTAACGAAGGCCGAACAAATCCATTGCGATGAATAATGGGGCGAGCAATCCACCGGCTGTGACGGGGTCCATGACCAGCGACAGCAGCGGGATGCCGATAATGGCAAAGCCACCGCCGAACGCGCCCTTCATGAAACAGATCAGAAAGACGCCGGCGAACGTGACCAGGATGGTGGTGGTCGTCAGCTCCAGTTCCAAGGTATGCACTCCTCATTCTGGTTGGCTTGATGTGGACTCTGTGCTCCACAATCTCAAACACGAGCTGCGTAATAAAAAGTGCCAGTTTTGAGGTTTTCCCATGGGCCAGTTCTCAACCAATCCGAATGCTGCCTCCCGCGGTGCGCAACGTCGCATCTATGCCAATCTGCGCGCGCAGATCGAAGACGGCACGCTTGCAGTTGGCTCGAAGCTCGAGTCGACACGTGCAATGGCGGCCGCACTCGGGGTGTCACGAACCACAGTGACGGCGGCTTATGAGCAACTGGCGGCCGAGGGATTTGTCGCGACGTCGGCAGGAAAGGCGGCCCGGGTAGCAGGCGGAGCGAATGTTCGGTCCGGACTTGCTGCAGCGAGCCTGGCGCAGCACAAGGATCTATCGCCCGCGCTATCCCAGTACGGGCAGCGTGTTGCCGCTTTGACGTCGTACAGCATGTCGTCTCCGTTGGCCCGGATCGATTTCAAGTACGGCTCGGTCGCCTCGCGCGATTTTCCGGCCTCAGGTTGGCAACGCGTCTACCGCGCTGAACTGGTCAGACGCGTGCCAAGCCTCTATTACGGCCATCCCGAAGGGGACTTGCGTTTGCGCCGCGCACTCCAAAGCTATCTACGCCGCGCACGAGGCCTGGCGTGTGACACGGAACAGATACTCATTGTGCATGGCTCGCAGCAGGGGCTCGACCTCTGCGCCAGGCTCTTGCTGAACCCGGGAGACACATTCGTCTTTGAGGAGCCGGGCTATCGCTTGGCCCGGTATTGTTTCGAGGCAACGGGCGCCACCGCGCTGCCAACGCACGTCGACGCATCTGGGTTGGATACCAGTGGTTTGCCCGAAGACGGTTGTGCGCGCTTGGCCTACGTGACGCCGTCGCACCAGTTTCCCATGGGCGCGGTGTTTTCCATTTCACGCCGCCTGGAGCTGCTGAGATGGGCGAGTCGGCAGGGGGCCTGGATCATCGAGGATGATTACGGCGGGGAGTTTCGCTATGGCCAGCGCCCCATCGACGCGCTGCAATCCATGGACACTGATGCGCGCGTCATTTATGTCGGCACTTTCTCCAAGGCACTGTCCCCGCAACTTCGACTGGGCTATCTGGTTCTTCCGCACCAGTTGGTTCACGTTTTCAGGGAAGCAAAGCGGATAACGGATCGCCATTCACCGCGGTGGGAGCAAGACGTACTTGCCTCCTTGATCGAAAGTGGAGCCTATGAGCGTCACGTGCGCCGCCTGCGCCGGGAGAACGAACGGCGGCGAAATGCGCTGCTGGACGCCGTTGATCAACATCTGGCGGGATACGGACATCTGGTTGGCATGGCTGCGGGATTGCATGGCGTGCTGCTGCTGCCGACTCTTCGAGCACAGGATGAGCTCACACTGCAGGCGGCTTCGCTCGAACGCGGCGTCGGCGTTTATCCACTTTCGCCGCTGTTTGCCGGCCTGCCATCGATAGTGGACGAGCGATCGGCAGGGCTCATTTTGGGTTATGCAGGCCTGACCATGCAGGAGATAGACGAGGGGATTCGTATTCTCGCTGAAGTGATTCGCAACTATGTCGATGCGCGAGGAGCCAGCATCGGGTAAGCGCGAACAGGCAATGAATCGAACCTATTCTCTACAGCCTCGGCCAACGCCCCCCTAGCGCGGCCGTACCCGTCACCGGTGGTTCCAGGTCGCGAGCAGACCCCTGCCAACGTCTGCTTCTGGCCGATAGCCGTCCGCCAGGACAGTCCCCGACCACGTCGTCAGCTCAAGCCAACGCGTTTCTTCACACGACAATGAATGCCCCGCCTAGGGGCATACCCACCGTGCAAACCAGTCAGTCGCCAATACGTGCTGGCCCCGTGTTGGGTTTCGCTGCGCTCTGCACCAGCCTACGCCGCCGAGCAGCGTTGGGCGCTCACAGGCTTACCTCGCTACAACGGCCTTTCGCCTCGTCGTCCATCCGGACGATTCCCCGCTGCCGCCAAGCCGCCAGACTGCTTTCCAGCCCAAGAATCACAAGAAGGCAGCCTTATGGAATTCGCGTTCAGCGATGAGCAGGAGATGATCCGCGAGTCCGCCGAGAGCTTTCTCGCGGATGTATCCGACTCCGCCGCCGTGCGGGTGGCCATGGCCTCCGAGCTGGGCCATGACCCCGAGCTCTGGCAGCGCGTATGCAGCGAGATGGTCTGGCCGGCCATTCACATCCCTGAAGAATATGGCGGCCTGGGCCTGGGCTTCGTCGAGCTGGCGATCCTGCTGGAGCAGATGGGCCGTCGCCTGTTCTGTTCGCCGTTCTTCGCCAGCGCCTGCCTGGCCACCCCGGCGTTGCTGCTGGCTGGCAGCGAGGAACAGAAGACCCGCTGGTTGCCGCAACTGGCCGAGGGCAGCCTGACCGCGACCCTTGCCTATGCCAGCAACAACCGAAATGGCCTCGACGCGGTGCAGGCGAGCATTCGTGAAGAGGGTGATGGCTTCGTCATCGACGGCGCCCTGCGCCAGGTGGTGGACGGCCACAGCGCCGGCCTGCTGATCGTCGCCGGCCGTGGGCGCGAGGGCGTCAGCCTGTTCGCGGTTTCCGCCGACACCCCCGGCATCAGCCGCCGCCTGGTCCCCACGATGGACCAGACGCGCAAGTTCGCCGAGGTGAAGTTCGACAAGGTATTCGTCGCCGCCGATGCCCGCCTGGGCACGCCGGGGCAGGGCGGTGAGCTGCTGGAGAAAGTCCTGCAACTGGCCTGCATCGCCCTGGCTGCCGAGCAGACCGGCGGCGCCCAGCAATCCCTGGACCTGACCCTGGCCTACACCGCCGAGCGCCAGCAGTTCGGTCGCGCCATCGCCAGCTTCCAGGCCATCAAGCACCGCGCCGCCGACATGATGCTGGAGGTGGAGTGCGCGCGTTCGGCGGCCTGGTACGCCGCCTGTGTGGCCGAAGAGGTCCTGGCGGCCAATGGCGACCAGGGCGTCGCCGCCGAGCTGCCGCTGGCCGCCGCCCTGGCCAAGTCGCGCTGCTCGGAGGCCTTCTTCCACTGCGCGGCGGAATCCATCCAGTTGCACGGCGGTGTCGGCTTCACCTGGGAGTACGACCCGCACCTCTACTTCAAGCGCGCCCGGGCCAGCGAGGCCCTGTTCGGCGCGCCGTCCTGGCACCGCGAGCGCATCGCCACCGCTCTCCTGGGGGAATACGCATGAAGATCAGTTTCAGTGAGGCGGACGAAGCCTTCCGCCGCGATGTGGCCGGCTGGCTGGCCGACAACCTGGGCGGCGGGTTCGAGCCGCTGCGATTCCGTGGCGGTCCGGGGGACGAACACAGCTTCCCGGAGGAGCGAAAGGCCTGGGAGCGCAAGCTGGCCGAGGGCGGCTGGACCTGCGTGGGCTGGGCGCCCGAACACGGCGGCCGCGGCCTGTCCATCAGCCAGCAGGTGATCTTCCACGAGGAGTACGCCCGCGCCGGCGGCCCCGGCCGCATGGGGCACATCGGCGAAGGCCTGGCCGGCCCCACCATCGCCGCCTTCGGCACGCACGAGCAGAAGCGCCGCCTGCTGCCGGGCATCGTCGCCGGCACTGAGTTCTGGTGCCAGGGTTACTCCGAGCCGGGTGCCGGCTCGGACCTCGCCAATGTGAAAACCCGCGCCGTGCTGGAGAACGGGCAATGGCGCATCAGTGGGCAGAAGGTCTGGACCTCGCTCGCCCACGAATCCGAATGGTGCTTCGTCATCGCCCGTACCGAGCCGGGCAGCGTGGGTCACAAGGGCCTGTCCTTCCTGCTGGTGCCCATGGACCAGCCGGGCATCACCGTGCGGCCCATCGAGCAGCTCACCGGCACCTCGGAGTTCAACGAAGTGTTCTTCGACGAAGCCGTGACCGACGCGGCCAACCTTCTCGGCGCGCCGGGGGATGGCTGGAAGATCGCCATGGCCTTGCTGGGCTTCGAGCGCGGCGTGTCCACCCTCGGCCAGCAGATGCTGTTCCAGAACGAGCTGGAAGAGATCATCCGCATCGCCCGCGAGAACGGCGCCGCTCGCGACCCGCTGCTGCGCCAGCGCATCGCCGAAGCCTGGGGCGGGCTGCGCATCCTGCGCTACAACTCCCTGCGCATGCTTTCCGGCGCGCAGGACGGCTCGCTGCGCCGCGAGGCGATGATCTACAAGTTGTGCTGGGCCAACTGGCACGTCGAGCTGGGCAAGCTGGCCATGGACGTGCTCGGCCCCGACGCAGAGCTGCTGGAAGAAGGGCCGTACCAGCTCGGCCGCCTGCAGTCGATGTTCCTCTTCAGCCGCTCCGACACCATCTACGGCGGCACCAACGAAATCCAACGCAACATCATCGCCGAACGCGCGCTGGGCATGCCCCGCGAGCCGCGCGTGCGCGCTTGACCCGAGGACCTTGCATGAGCACTCCCACCTACGTTCCCGGCCACGGCCTGCTGCGCGGCAAGTCGGTGCTGATCACCGCCGCCGCTGGTGCCGGTATCGGTTTCTCCGCCGCCCTGCGTGCCGCCGAGGAAGGCTGCCGGGCGCTGATGATCAGCGACATTCATGAAGGCCGCCTGCAGGAAGCGGCAGCGAAGATCCGCGAGGCCACTGGGCTTGAGCGCGTCCATACCTGCGTGTGCAACGTCACCAACGAGGAGCAGGTGCAGGCCCTGGTGGCCGCCGCCGAGCGAGAGCTGGACGGCGTGGATGTGTTGATCAACAACGCCGGTCTCGGCGGCTCGCGCCTGCTGGTGGAGATGGGCGACGAGGAGTGGAATCGCGTTCTCGACGTGACCCTCACCGGCACCATGCGCATGACCCGCGCCATGCTGCCGAAGATGATGGATCGCGGCCGCGGCGTGATCGTCAACAACGCCTCGGTGCTGGGCTGGCGCGCGCAGAAGGAACAGAGCCACTACGCCGCGGCCAAGGCTGGTGTCATGGCCCTGACCCGTTGCGCTGCGGTGGAAGCGGCCGAGCACGGCATCCGCATCAACGCGGTGAGCCCGAGCATTGCCCTGCACGACTTCCTGAAGAAATCCGCACCCAAGGAACTGCTGGACCAGCTCGCCTCCCGCGAGGCCTTCGGCCGCGCGGCGGAAGTCTGGGAAGTGGCCAATGTGATGATGTTCCTGGCCAGCGACTACAGCTCCTACATGACCGGCGAAGTGTTGTCGGTCTCCAGCCAGAGGGCCTGAGCATGGCGACCATCTTCGCAACACCGGCCGCCTTGCTGGAGCACGTTGGTGAACAACTGGGCGTGAGCGATTGGATCAGCGTCGAGCAATCGCGCATCGACCAGTTCGCCGAAGCCACCGGCGACCACCAGTGGATTCATGTGGACCCCGCCCGCGCCGCCAGCGGCCCCTTCGGCGCCTGCATCGCCCACGGCTACCTGACCCTGGCCCTGGTCAACCTCTTCCTGCCGCAGATTGTCGAGGTGCGCGGCATCTCCATGGGGGTGAACTACGGCTGCGAGAAGGTGCGCTTCCCCAATGTGGTCCGTGCCGGTAGCCGCGTACGCGGCAGTGCGCAACTGGTCGCCGTCGAGGAAGTGAAGGGCGGCATCCAGGCCACCATTCGCGTCAGCGTGGAGATCGAAGGCGAGGAGCGTCCGGGCTGCGTGGTGGACACCATCAGTCGGTACTACCCGGCCTGATCCCGCTTTTCCCTGTGGGGGCGAATTCATTCGCTAAAGGGCAGCGCAGCTGCCCCCTTCAGGCCTTGCAGGGCAGACCTGCGGTCTGCATGGCGAATGAATTCGCCCCCACAACAAAGCCATGGCCGGCCAACGAATTTCGAGGAAACCCAATGAAAGAAGCCGTAATCGTATCCACCGCCCGCACCCCCATCGGCAAGGCCTTCCGGGGGGCCTTCAACGACACCGAAGCCCCACTGATGGGCGGCCATGTGGTGCGCGAAGCATTGCGTCGTGCCGGTGTCGAAGGGGGCGAAGTGGACGACGTGATCATGGGCGCCGCCGCCCAGCAGGGCACCCAGGCCTATAACCTCGGCCGCCTCTGCGCGGTGGCCGCCGGGCTGCCGTCCAGCGTGGCCGGCATGGCAGTGGAGCGACAGTGCTCTTCGGGCCTGATGAGCATCGCCCTGGCCGCAAAAAGCATCATGTGCGACGAGATCGACATCGCCGTCGCCGGTGGCCTGGAGTCCATCTCCCTGGTGCAGAACAAGCACAAGAACAGCTACCGCAACCAGTCCGAAGCGGTGCTGGCGCAGGACCCGCGCGCCTACATCCCGATGATCGAGACGGCGGAAATCGTCGCCGGGCGCTACGGCATCTCCCGCGAGGCCCAGGACGAATACAGCTACCAGAGCCAGATGCGCACCGCCCTGGCGCAAAGCGCCGGACTCTTCGACACCGAACTGGCGCCACTGACCGTACGCAAGCTGCTGACGGACAAGGCCACTGGCGAAAGCCGCCACGAACCCGTGACCCTGACCCGCGACGAATGCAACCGTGCCGATACCACCCGCGAAAGCCTGAGCGCCCTGGAGCCCGTGTGGCAGGGCGGCCAGTGGACCGGCGCCGGCCGTTTCATCACCGCCGGTAACGCCTCGCAGCTCTCCGACGGCGCCAGCGCGTCGGTGCTGATGAGCGCGCAAGCCGCCGCACGCCGGGGCCTGGAGCCCCTGGGTATCTACCGCGGCCTGGCGGTGGCCGGCTGCAATTCCGATGAGATGGGCATCGGCCCGGTGTTCGCCATTCCCAGGCTGCTCAAGCGTCACGGTCTTTCCATGGACCACATCGGCCTGTGGGAGCTGAACGAGGCGTTCGCCTGCCAGGTCATCCACTGCCGCGACACCCTGGGGATTCCCGACGAGCGCCTGAACGTCAACGGCGGCGCCATCGCCATCGGCCATCCCTTCGGCATGTCCGGTGCACGCATGGTTGGTCATGCGCTGATCGAAGGCAAGCGCCGGGGACTGCGCTACGTGGTGGTAAGCATGTGCATCGGTGGTGGCATGGGTGCCGCCGCTCTGTTCGAAGTGGCATGAGGGACGACTCCATGATTGATGAGCAGCAGGTACGGGCGAAGCTCGCCCGTTATGTCGAACTGGTGGACGCCGTGGATATCGACGGCATCCTCGCGCTTTATGCCGAAGATGCGGTCGTCGAGGACCCGGTGGGCAAGCCGCCCTACGTGGGCATCGAGGCCATCTCGCGCTTTTACCGCGAAGGCCTGGGGCGCCTGAACGCCAGCGCGCGGCTGGATGGTTCGATCCGCGCCACCTGTGGCTGCGGCGCCGTGCCCTTCTGCGTTGACCTGGACTGGGGCGGCCAGGCCCGCTCCATCGAAGTTATCGACGTGATGGAGTTCGATGCCGAAGGTCGCATCCGTTCGATGAAAGCCTATTGGGGCGACGCCAACATGATCGCGAGGGAACAGCCATGACCCTGGAACAGCGCATTGCCCGCCTTGAAGCCGTCGAGGTCATCCGCGAGCTCAAGCACCGCTATTTCAACGCCTGCGACCTGAAGGAGATCGAGGTGATCCGCGATTGCTTCGCCGAGGGTGAAATCGCTATCGACTACGGTCCCGTCGGCTGCTTCCAGGATCGCGACAGTTTTGTCGCGCTGTACCAGTCCCTGGCCTGCAACGAGCGGGTGATCGACCTGCACCACGGCGCCAATCCGGAGATCGAGCTGGCCGGCGATGACGAAGCGGTGGGGCGCTGGGCGCTCTACTACTTCAACCTCGACGCCGAGACTGGGGCCACGCGGCAATTGGGCGGGATCTACCAGGATCGTTATCGCCGCATCGACGGGCGCTGGAAGATCGTCGAGACGGTGTTCAGGGCGCATTCGATGGTGGAGTCCGCTGCTGCGACTTGATGGGTATCGCCAAGCTTCACCCATCCTACGAAGTCTGTCCGTAGGATGGGGCGGGCGGCGCTCCGCGAGAGAAACGATACCCATCAGCCCCTCAATTCACGCCTGCCGCATCCAGAAAAGCCGGCTTCTCCCCACCGCCATGCACGCAGATATCCGCGCCGCTCACATAGCTGGCCAGCGGTGATGCCAGGTACAGGCAGGCATCGCCGATGTCCTCCGGGCTGGCCATCCTCTGCAGCGGAATCCCCGCCGCCACCCGTGCCACGCCCTCGGCGTCGCCGTAATGAAGTTCAGCCTGCTCGGTGAGGATCAGCCCCGCTGTCACCGCATTAACCCGTACCTTCGGCGCCCATTCCACGGCGAGGGAACGGGTCAGGTTGAGCAAGCCAGCCTTGGCTGCGCCGTAGGCGGCGGTGCCGGGGGAGGGGCGGGTGGCGCTGACGCTGCAGATGTTGACGATGGCGCCGCCGCCCGGCTGCTCCTGCATCACCCGGTTGGCGAGCTGGCAGAGGTTGAGCGGCGCCAGCAGGTTGAGGCGGATGATGGATTCCGAGAAGCGCGGCGATGCCGTGGCGGCCTCGGCATGGGGCGCGCCGCCGGCGTTGTTCACCAGCACGTCGAGCCGGCCGAAGCGTTCGACGATGGCGTCCACCAAGCGCTGGATCTGCTCGATGTCACGCACGTCGCAAGGCAGGAAGTGCGCCTCGCGGCCAGCGTGGCTAGGCAACTGGTCGGGGGCATTGCGGCCACAGATCACCACCTCGGCGCCCTGCTGCAGGAAGCGCAGGCTGATGCCCCGTCCCACACCCTTGCCGCCTCCGGTCACCAGTACCACCTTGCCGCTGAAATCCAATGCATCGCCCATGGCTGCCTCGTCTGTCGGTTGTCGATGGGCAGAGGCTAGGGCGAGCAGGGCGGGGTGCCTACGTCCGGGAGGACTATTCGCCGCTGGGAGATTTCTCTGTAGGAGCGAATTCATTCGCGAAAGGCTGCGAAGCGGCCCAGGATTCCGAGGAACAGGCCTGCGGCCTGCATCGCGAATGAATTCGCTCCCACAAAAGAGCTACAAGGAGCATCTCTCTCCCTGCTAGTCCTCTCGGACGATGTTGCCCACCGGGGCGCGCCGAATAATCCGGCCAAACAACAAGCCGAGGAGAGTCCCATGGGCGCGCTACCGCAAGGGCGTTTCGTCACGCTGCCCGATGGTCTGCGACTGCACTACCTGGATGCTGGCGAAGGCGAGCCGGTGGTGTTCATTCACGGCAGCGGCCCTGGCGCCAGCGGCCACAGCAACTTCAAGCAGAACTACCCGGTGTTCGAGAAATTCGGCTATCGGGTGATAGTCCCCGACCTGCCGGGCTACGGCCTTTCCGACAAGCCGGAAACCACTTACAGCCTCGACTTCTTCGTTTCCGCCCTGACCGGTCTGCTGGATTCCCTGGATATCGAGCGCTGCGTGCTGGTGGGCAACTCCCTGGGCGGCGCCATCGCCATCAAGCTGGCGCTGGATGCGCCGCGTCGCGTCAGCCGTCTGGTGCTGATGGCGCCGGGTGGCCTGATGGAGAAGGAGCAGTACTACCTGCAGATGGAAGGCATCCAGAAGATGGGCGCCGCCTTTGCCAATGGCGAGCTGAATGACGCCGACGGCATGCGCCGGCTGCTGTCCCTGCAGCTCTACGACGCCTCGCTGATCAGCGACGAGACCGTCAACGAGCGGGTCGCCGTGGTGCAGCAGCAACCGCGTTGCGTGCTGAGCACCATGCAGGTGCCGAACATGGCGGCGCGCCTGTCCGAGCTGTCCTGCCCGATCCTCGGTTTCTGGGGCATGAACGACAAGTTCTGCCCGTCCTCCGGCGCCCAGACCATGCTGGAAGCCTGTCGCAATATCCGTTTCGTGATGCTCAGCGAGTGCGGTCACTGGGTGATGGTGGAGCACCGCGAGCTGTTCAACCGCACCTGCCTCGACTTCCTCGCGGAGGGCCGGTCATGAGTGAAATCCTGCAGCGCGCATACGGCGAGGAACTCTATCAGGCCCTGCTCGCCGGTCGCACCCTGGCGCCGCTGACCGAGCGCTGGCCAGAAATCACGATTGAAGACGCCTACCGCATCTCCCTCTACAGCATCGAGCGCCGTGTGGCGGCGGGCGATGCCATTGTCGGCAAGAAGATCGGCGTCACCTCGGAAGCCGTGCAACGCATGCTCAACGTGCACCAGCCGGACTTCGGCTTCATTACCCGAGACATGTGGTTCGACGACGGCGACAGCATTTCCCTGTCCGGCAACCGCCTGATCCAGCCGCGCGCCGAGGGCGAGATCGCCTTCAAGCTCAAGCACGACCTGGTGGGGCCCGGCGTTACCGAGCAGGACGTGCTCGACGCCACCGAATGCGTGATTCCCTGCTTCGAGATCGTCGATTCGCGCATTCACGACTGGAAGATCCGCATCCAGGACACCGTCGCCGACAACGCCTCCTGCGGTGTCTTCGTGCTCGGCCGCGAGCAGGTGGACCCACGCGAGCTGGACCTGCCCAACCTGCGCATGACGGTGTTCAAGAACGGCACGCAGATCAGCCAGGGCCTGGGCTCGGCGGTGCAGGGCAACCCGCTCACCGCCGTGGCCTGGCTGGCCAACACCCTGGGAGCCTTCGGCATCCCGTTCAAGGCCGGGGAAATCATCCTCTCCGGCTCCCTGGTACCGCTGGAGCCGGCGCGTGCCGGCGACCACTTCGAACTGACCATCGACGGCCTGGGCAGCGCCCGGGTGTCCTTCCGCGACTGACTCCGGGGAAAGAGCATGAGCAAGAAACTCAAGGCGGCCATCATCGGGCCGGGCAATATCGGCACCGACCTGTTGATCAAGATGCGCCGTTCCGAATGGATCGAACCGGTGTGGATGGTGGGCGTGGACCCGACTTCCGAGGGCCTGAAACGCGCCGCCGAATTCGGCCTGAAGACCACCGCAGAAGGCGTCGACGGCCTGCTGCCCCACGTGCTGGACGACGATATCCGCATCGCCTTCGATGCCACCTCGGCGTACGTCCATGCCGAGAACAGCCGCAAGCTCAATGAGCTGGGCGTGATCATGATCGACCTCACCCCGGCGGCCATCGGCCCGTACTGCGTACCGCCGGTGAACCTCAAGGAGCACGCCGAGAAGCTGGCGCTGAACGTCAACATGGTCACCTGTGGCGGCCAGGCCACCATTCCCATGGTGGCGGCGGTGTCCCGCGTGCAGCCGGTGGAGTACGGCGAGATCGTCGCCACCGTGTCCTCCCGCTCCGTGGGGCCGGGCACCCGGCAGAACATCGACGAGTTCACCCGCACCACCGCTGGCGCTGTGGAAAAGATCGGCGGCGCCAGGCGTGGCAAGGCCATCATCGTCATCAACCCGGCCGAGCCGCCGCTGATGATGCGCGACACCATCCATTGCCTCACCGAAGGTGAGCCCGACCAGGCGGAAATCCGCGCTTCGGTGCTGCACATGGTCAAGGAAGTGCAGCGCTATGTGCCGGGCTACAAGCTGATCAACGGCCCGGTATTCGATGGCCGCAAGGTGTCGATCTTCATCGAAGTGGAAGGGCTGGGAGACTTCCTGCCCAAGTCCGCCGGCAACCTGGACATCATGACCGCCGCCGGCCTGCGCACCGCGGAAATGTTCGCCGAAGAGGCCCATAAGGGCGCCCTGCAACTGCCTGCCCGTTGAGTGGAGAAACAACATGAACCTGCAAGGTAAGCGCGTGCGCCTGCACGACATGAGCCTGCGCGACGGCATGCACGCCAAGCGCCACCAGATCAGCCTGGACGAGATGGTGGCCGTGGCCACCGGCCTCGACGCCGCCGGCGTGCCGCTGATCGAAATCACCCACGGCGATGGCCTGGGTGGCTCCTCGCTGAACTATGGCTTCCCGGCCCACTCGGACGAAGAGTATTTCGATGCGGTGATCCCCAAGTTGAAGCAGGCCAAGGTCTCGGCCCTGCTGCTGCCGGGCATCGGCACCGTCGACCACCTGAAGATGGCCCACGACCTGGGTGTTTCCACCATTCGCGTCGCCACCCATTGCACCGAGGCGGACGTTTCCGGCCAGCACATCGGCATGGCCGCGAAGATGGGGCTGGATACCGTTGGCTTCCTGATGATGGCGCACATGGTCAGCGCGGAAAAACTGCTGGAGCAGGCGAAGCTGATGGAAAGCTACGGCGCCAACTGCATCTATTGCACCGACTCGGCCGGCTACATGCTGCCGGATGAAGTGACCGAGAAGATCGGCGTACTGCGCGCTGGGCTGAATGCGGGCACCGAAGTCGGCTTCCACGGCCACCACAACATGGGCATGGCGATTGCCAACTCCCTGGCCGCCATCGAGGCCGGCGCCGCGCGGATCGACGGTTCCGTGGCGGGCCTGGGTGCCGGTGCCGGCAACACGCCGCTGGAAGTCTTCGTTGCCGTACTGGCGCGCATGGGCGTGGAGACCGGCATCGACCTGTACAAGATCATGGACGTGGCCGAGGACCTGGTGGTGCCGATGATGGACCAGCCGATCCGCGTCGACCGCGATGCCCTGACCCTGGGGTACGCCGGGGTATACAGCTCGTTCCTGCTGTTCGCCAAGCGTGCAGAGAAGAAGTACGGCATCCAGGCCCGCGAGCTGCTGGTGGAACTGGGACGCCGGGGCACCGTGGGTGGCCAGGAAGACATGATCGAAGACCTGGCCCTGACCCTGTCGCGGCAGCGTGGGGTCATGCCGACGTAGGTGGGGTTCGACGCCGTTCGTCGGGCCTCGCGTAGCTCGGACCAACCTGCGGGGTGATCCGAGCTGCAGGGTGGGCTTCAGCCCAACGGAGTAGCAGGAGGCAGGAGGGAGGCTCCGAGCGGTCTAAGGCTTCCCTCAGCCCCGCGCGGACTATTCACACCCGATTCCCACTCCCCCTTCGCCGCGCCTGCGCCAGCAGCGCGGGGCCTATTTCTTCCAACGGCAGCACCTCTTCCGCCGCGCCAATCTCCGCCGCCTCCCGGGGCATGCCGTACACCACGCAGCTGGCCTCGTCCTGGGCGACGGTGTAGCCGCCGGCTTCGCGGATTTCCAGCAGGCCGCGCGCGCCGTCCTTGCCCATGCCGGTGAGCAGGGCGGCGATGAGGTTGCGGCCGGCGCAGCGGGCGGCGCTGTTGAACATCACATCCACCGCCGGGCGGTGGCCGTTGACCGGGGGCGCTTCGGACAGGCGGGCGACGTAGTTGGCGCCGGAGCGTGCCACTTCCATGTGCAGTCCACCGGGGGCGAGGAGCGCGGTGCCGGGGAGGATGCGGTCGCCGTCGCGGGCTTCGCTGACGCTGATGCGGCAGAGCTTGTCCAGGCGGGCGGCGAAGGAGCGGGTGAAGCCGGCCGGCATGTGCTGGGTGATGATCACGCCGGGGCTGTCCGCCGGCAGGCCCAGCAGCACTTCCTTGATGGCTTCGGTGCCGCCGGTGGAGGCGCCGATGGCGATCAGTTTCTCGGTGCCGACGATGGGCAGGCCGCGTTCGACCGGGCGTTCCACGGGCGTGCGGCGGATCATCCGCGCGCGCGCCGCCACCTTGAGCTTGGCGCGGATTTCCTCGGCGTAGGCCTGCATGCCCTCGGCGATGCCCAGCTTGGGCTTGGCGACGAAGTCGATGGCGCCCAGTTCGAGGGCGCGCAGGGTCGCCTCGGAGCCGCGTTCGGTCAGGGAGGAGATCATCACCACCGGCGTTGGGCGGCCCTTCATCAGTTTGTCGAGGAAGGTCAGGCCGTCCATGCGCGGCATTTCCACGTCCAGGGTGATGACGTCGGGCGAGTGCTGCTTGATCAGGTCGCGGGCGACATAGGCGTCGGGCGCCACGCCCACCAGGCGCAATTCGTTGTCGGCGCGGACGATTTCGCTGAGCAGGCTGCGGATGAGCGCCGAATCATCCACCACCAGGACCTTGATCGGCACGGGCTCACTCCTTGAACAGGTCGTAGGGCCCCAGCGCTTCCCCGCGCTTGAGGTAGAGGATGTATTCCAGCTCGCGCTGCAGGATGGTGTCGTTGTGCAGGTTCTTCAGTTTCTTCACTCGCACGGTGCCGCTGGTGGGGAAGATGTAGACCTTGCGCGCCTCGGCACCCATCACGTCTTCGGCCAGCAGGGGAATGCCTTCGGTATCCAGGTAGCTGTGGACGAACTCTACGGTGCGCAGGGTAGCGTCGAAGCGCAGCAGGTCGTTGGGCAGGTTGCCGGCGCCGAACACCTTGGCCTGCAATTGATGGCGGCGTGCGCCCTGGCGCAGCATCTCTTCACAGAGCTGCTCCATCATGCGCACGCCATGGTGGGTGGCGGCGCTGGCCAGGCCGCTGCCGGGGCCGGGCTCGGGCAGGAGGAACTGGTTCATGCCGCCGATGCCGCGCTGCAGGTCGAACAGGCAGACCGCCACGCAACTGCCCAGTACCGACACCAGCACCTGGTCCTCGGTGGTGGCGTAGAACTCGCCGGGCAGCACCTTCACCGCCGGCAGCTGGATATCCGGGTCGAAGTAGCGGGTGGCGGCGATGGCGCCTGCGGTTTCTCCTTTCATATCGAGGCTCCCGGCACGGGCTGGTAGACGGTGCGACTCACCAGTTTCACCACGTGGTTGGCCTGCACGAAACTTTCCGAGTGGCCGGCGAAGAACAGGCCATCCGGCCGCAGCAGGCGCACCATGCGCTCCAGCAGGCGCACCTGGGTGGGCTTGTCGAAGTAGATCATCACGTTGCGACAGAAGATCGCCTCCAGCCCGCCGCTGAGCCGCCAGTCCTTGTCCAGCAGGTTGATGCGGCGGAACTCCACCATCTGCCGCAGCTCCGGCACCACCCGTGCCAGTCCGGCGTTGCTGCCGGTGCCGCGCTGGAAGTAGCGCTTCCTCAGGGCCGGGTCCAGCTGGGCAAGGCGCTCCAGCGGGTACACACCCCGGCGCGCGGTTTCCAGCACGCCGGTATCGATGTCGGAGGCGATGATCTGTATCCCCTGGGCCCGTTCGCCCAACGCCTGGTGCAGGGCGATGGCCATGGAGTAGGGCTCCTCCCCGGTGCTGGACGCGGCCGACCAGAAGCGCAATGGCCGGCCCCTGCGCTGGGGCTCCCTGGCCAGGGCGACGAGCTGGTCGAAGTGGTGCCGCTCGCGGAAGAAGGCGGTGATGTTGGTGGTCAGCGCATTGATGAAGGGTTGCCATTCCTCGGGATGCTGGTCGAGGTAGGCCAGGTAGGCGGAAAAGGTGCGCAGTTCCAGCTGGCGCAGACGGCGCGCCAGGCGGCTGTAGACCATCTGCTGCTTGCTGGCGGCCAGGCTGATGCCGGCGCGGCGATACAGCCGCTCACGCACCTGCTCGAAGTCGTGGTCGTTGTAGCCGAATTCGTGTTCGCCCAGCACCTGCGCATTCATCGCATTACCTCAAGAACCCCCCGGCGCAGGGCGCCGGGGTGGAGAGGGACTAGAACTCTTCCCATTCCTCTTCCTTGCTCCGCGCCGCGCGGCCGGCACTCCGGGGCGACTTCGCCGACGGTGTCTGCCGCGAGGCATTGCGCGGGGTGCCGGGTTGGCCCGCGTGGGCCGGGTCCAGCTTGAACACGGCTACCGACTGGGACATCAGCCCGGCCTGCTCCTGCAGGGCTTCGGCGGCCGCGGCGGCTTCTTCCACCAGGGCGGCGTTCTGCTGGGTCATCTCGTCCATCTGGCTGACCGCTCCGTTGACCTCCTCTATGCCACGGCTCTGTTCGGTGGAGGCGGCGGCAATCTCCGCCATGATGTCGGTGACCCGCTTGATGGCGATCACGATGTCGCTCATGGTCTGGCCGGCCTGGGCCACCAGGGTGTTGCCGTTCTCCACCTTGCTCACCGAGTCGGAGATCAGCGTCTTGATCTCCTTGGCCGCTGCCGCCGAACGCTGCGCCAGGGTGCGCACTTCGGCGGCCACCACGGCGAAGCCGCGGCCCTGTTCACCGGCCCGTGCCGCTTCCACCGCGGCGTTGAGGGCGAGGATGTTGGTCTGGAAGGCGATGCCGTCGATGACGCCGATGATGTCGGAGATCTTCCGCGCCGAGTCGTTGATGGCGGTCATGGTGCTGACCACCTTCTGCACCACGTTGCCGCCTTCGGTGGCCACTTCCGAAGCGTTCACCGCCAGGGAGTTGGCCTGGCGCGCGTTCTCGGCATTGAGTTTCACCGTGCTGGTCAGCTCTTCCATGCTGGAGGCGGTTTCTTCCAGGCTGGAGGCCTGCTGCTCGGTGCGGGTGGACAGCTCGGCGTTGCCGCTGGCGATCTCGCTGGCGGCGGTGTTGATGGTGTCGGCAGCCTCGCGGATCTGCCCGAGCATGCGCGACAGGCTCTGCGCGGTTTCGTTGGAGTAGTCCTTGAGTTCGCCGAAAGTGCCCTGGTAATCGGCGCTGATGCGTTGCGAGAGGTCGCCCTGGGCGAGCGCGCCGAGCATCCGCGAGACGTCCTTGAGGCCTTTGTCGGCGGTGTCCACCAGGCTGTTCAGGCCGGTGGCCAGGTTGAGGATGAAACCGCTCTTGCCCGTTTCGTCGATGCGCTTGGAGAAGTCACCGGCAGCGGCCGCGCCGACCAGCGCGGCGACTTCGCGCTCGACCTGCACTTCCAGCGTCCGGTCGGCCCATTCCACCACCGAGCCGAGGCGCTCGCCGCTTTCGCTGAGCACCGGGTTGGCCACCAGGCCGAAGGTGCGTCCGCCCACGTCGATCTGGGTGCGGAAAGTGCTGGTGAAGGTGGCGAGCAGGCGCTTCTGGTGCTCGGGGTTCTTGTGGAACTGGTCGATCGAACCACCCAGCAGCTTGCTCACGGAGAACGACGGCAGCGCCTTGCGCAGGTCCGCCTCGGCGTTCTGCAGCATGCTGGTGACGGTCTTGTTCATGTAGATGATGTTGCGTTCGGCGTCCGCGATCATCACGTTGGTGCTGCAGTTGTCCAGCGCGCTCTTGATCCGCGCGTTCTCCCCGGCGATGCGCTGTTCGCGCTCGCGGGCGGCCACCTGTTCGGTGATGTCCTGCCACTCCACCACGGCACCGAGGCGTTCACCGCTGGCGCTGATGACCGGGTTGGCCACCACCGTGAGCGTGCGCCCGCCAAGCTTGATCTTCGCCTCGTAGGTGCTGGTCAGGCGCTCCAGCATGCCGCGCTGGTGCCCCGGGTTCTTGTGGAAGCGATCGATGCTGCCGCCGAGGATGTCGCTCGAGCGGAAATGCGGCAGCTCTTTGCGGATGTCGGCCTCGGCGGCGCGGAACATTTCGCCTACGGCTTCGTTCATGTAGACGATGTTGAAGTCGCGGTCGGCGATCATCACGTTGGCGGTGACGTTGTCCAGCGCGCTCTTGATCCGGATGTTTTCACCGGCGGCCTGGGCGGCGGCGTGCAACTGGTCGCGGACCTTGTCGATGGCCTGGGTGATCTGCGCTTTCTTGCCTGGCAGGCGTTCCATGTCCTGGCTGAAATCGCCATTGCCATAGGCGGTGACCACGCGCACCACCTGCATCTTCACCGCGATATGGGCGGCCACCAGCTCGTTGATGCCCTTGGCGATGCGCGCCTGGGTACCAGCGAAGCGGTCCACCGGAATGATTTCGTCGATCCAGCCGTCGCTGTGCTGGCGGGTCATGTCCACCAGCGCCTGTTCCAGCGCCACGGTGCTGGCCGCGTCCGCCTTCTGTTGGCGCAGGTCTTTCTGCAGGCGGGCGAGGCTGTCGTACACCGGCGCCCAGATCGGGTCGTCACCGCTGCCGATGGTTTGTTCGAAATTGCCCTCGGCCAGGCCCTGGATCAGGCTGGCCAGGTGTTGCGCGCGAAGCTGAGCTTGTGCTTTTCCGTTGAACAGACCCATGGATTGTCCCCTTGCGTGTCAGGCTGCGGCTGCTTCGACCAGGGCCATTTCGCGGCTGGTCATCAGCTTCTCGATATCCACCAGGATCAACATCCGCTCGGCCACGGTGGCAAGGCCCAGCAGGTACTCGGTATCGAAGCTGGCGCCGAATTCCGGCGGCGGCTTGATCTCTTCGCCCGACAGGGCGATCACGTCGGACACCGAATCCACCACCACGCCGACGATGCGCCGGCCGATGTTGAGGATGATCACCACGGTGAAGGGGTCGTAGGTGACGTCGGCGAGGTTGAATTTGATGCGCAGGTCGACGATGGGAACGATGGCGCCGCGCAGGTTGATCACGCCTTTGATGAACGCCGGGCTGTTGGCGATGGCGGTCACCTGGTCATAGCCGCGAATTTCCTGCACCCGGAGTATGTCGATGGCGTACTCCTCGCGACCGAGGGTAAAGGTCAGGTACTCCTGGGCCGGTTGCCCGGCCTGTTCCGCACTAGTGGAGTTCATGCAGCGCTGCTCCTTGTTGTTGTGCCAGGGCCGGCAGGGCGTCGACATCGAGAATCAGGGCGACGCTGCCGTCGCCCATGATGGTCGCGCCGGCGATGCCATCGACCCGGCGGAAGTTCTGTTCCAGGCTCTTGATCACCACTTGCTGCTGGCCCACCAGGTCGTCCACTTGCAGGGCGAAATGGCGCCCGTCGGCTTCGAGGATGACCACGATGGACTGCTCCGCCGGCAGCGGCGGGGCGGACTCGCCCAGCAGGTCGTGCAGCGAGAGCAGCGGCAGGTACTCGCCGCGCACCCGGATCACCGCACCTTCCTCGCCGGCCAGGCCACGGATGTCGTCGGCCTTGGGCTGCAGCGATTCGACGATGTAGGTCAGCGGAATCACGTAGTGGGTGCGTGCCACGGCGACGATCAGGCCATCGAGGATGGCCAGCGTCAGCGGCAGGCGGATGCTGATGCGGGTGCCAAGGCCGGCGGCCGAATCGATGTCGATGCGGCCGCCCATGGCCTGGATGTTGCGCTTGACCACGTCCATGCCGACGCCGCGTCCGGAGAGGTCGGTGACCACTTCGGCGGTGGAGAAGCCGGGCATGAAGATCAGTTGCCAGACTTCGGCATCGCTCATGCCGTCGTGCACGGCGAGGTTCTTCTCGCGGGCCTTGGCCAGGATGCGCTCGCGGTTCAGGCCTCGGCCGTCATCGCTGATTTCCACGACTATGCTGCCGCCCTGGTGGAAGGCACCCAGGCGTACGGTGCCACTGGCCGGTTTACCGGCGGCCAGGCGTGCTTCGGGCTGCTCGATTCCGTGGTCGATGCTGTTGCGAACGATATGGGTGAGTGGGTCGCTCAAGCGTTCGATCACGCCCTTGTCCAACTCGGTCTGCTCGCCCTGCAGCACCAGTTCCACCTGTTTGCCGAGGCGTGCCGAGGTGTCACGCACCAGGCGCGGGAAGCGGCTGAAGATGAAACTGATGGGCAACATGCGGATCGACATCACCGATTCCTGCAGGTCGCGGGTGTTGTGTTCCAGCTGCGCCAGGGCCTGGTGGATGCGCTCGTGGACGCTCGGGTCCAGCGCGTTGCCGAGCTGGCCGAGCATGGCCTGGGTGATGACCAGCTCGCCCACCAGGTTGATCAGGCTGTCGATCTTCTCGACGCTGACGCGGATGGAGCTGGATTCCGCTTCGCTGCTGGCCGGCTTGCTGGCGACCGGCGCGGGTGCGGGCACCGGCCTGGGTGGCTCGGCGGCCACCGGGGCGGGGGCACCCGGGGCTTCATCGAAGAAGCCGAAGGCGGCGGAGGCGTCCTGGGCGGGCATGCCGGGCGCATCGTCGAAGAACCCGAAGTCCTTATCGGCGGCCGCATCCGGCGAGCCTGGCGCTTCGTCGAAGAAACCGAAGCCCGCATCTGCCTCCGCTGTCGGCGTGGCGCCCAGCAGCTCGCGCAGGCGGGCCACGGTCGCTTCCACCGGCACGCTCGGGTCTGGCGTCTGCTGGCGGTGGGCGTCCAGCAGGCGCATCAGCACATCGCGGGCTTGCAGGAAGAGGTCGACCATTTCCCCGCGCAGGGCCATCTGGCCGCTGCGGATGCGGTCGAGCAGGGTTTCCAGTTCGTGGGTCACAGCGGTCAGGTCATCGAAGCCGAACATGCCGGCCGAGCCCTTGATGGAGTGGGCGGCGCGGAAGATGCCGTTGAGTTCTTCCGCGTCAGGCTGCTGCAGGTCGAGGCCGAGCAGCAGCAGTTCGAGGTTGGCCAGGTGTTCCTCGGTTTCCTCGAAGAACACCTGGAGGAACTGATTCATCCCGTCGCTCATGGGAAACGCCTTGTGCTGGAGTCAGGGGAGGACCTTGCGGGTGACTTCCAGCAGCTTTGGCGGATCGAAGGGCTTGACCAGCCAGCCGGTGGCGCCGGCCGACTTGCCTTGCTGTTTCATGGCGTCGCTGGACTCGGTGGTCAGCATGAGGATGGGGGTGGCGCGATAGCCGGGCAGGCCACGCAGGCTGCGGATCAGGCTGAGGCCGTCCATGTTGGGCATGTTCTGGTCGGTGAACACCAGGTTGTAGGCCTTGCTCTGTGCCTTGCCGAGGCCGTCCTTGCCATCGACAGCCTCGTCTACGGCGTAACCGGCGGCCTTCAGGGTGAAGCTCAGCATCTGCCTTATGGAGGCCGAATCGTCGACTATCAGGATCTGCTTGCTCATCAGTGCCGCTCTCCCTTGCGATCTTTTTTCTGGTTGGACGCTTCTTGCAACCCAGTTCTGCTTTTGGAGGCTGGCCAGTGGCCATGGTTAGGTGTAGATGGGCACCGGAGGGGTGTCCAGCTACTGGCGTCAGCCATTCGTCGCATTGATGAGCGGCGGGCGGCTGTCATCAATCGTTCAGAAGAGCTCGACCTCACCCGCGTTCACGCTGCTCTGGCTGACCGGGTTGGCGATGGGTTTGCGCAGCTCGGCGGCTTCCTCATCCACCTGTTGCGCCCAGTGTTCCGGCGCGACGCCGCGCAGGGCCCCGAGGCCGGCGGCGAATGCACCGAGCTTGGCGAAGTGTTTGCGCATCTGCCCGATCAACTGGCTGCTCATGTCCTGGAATTGCAGGGCGGTGATGGCCTGGTCGACGCCCGAGCCCACCTCCAGGGAAATCCGATCCAGTTCCTGGATCACCTTCAGCGTGTGGCGGTTCATGCCTTCCAGGTCTTCCAGCATGTGGTGCAACCGCTGCCTGGAGTCCAGGGCGAAGCCCATGTCCTTGTCCGCCAGTTGGGAAATGGCCGACTCGGCGTCCTGGATTTCCCGGTAGACCACATCCACGTGCTCGCGAATCTGCTCGGAGAAACCGGTGGAGCGGGTGGACAGGGCGCGCACCTCATCAGCCACCACGGCGAAGCCCCGGCCGCTCTCCCCGGCGCGGGCCGCCTCGATGGCGGCGTTCAGCGCCAGCAGGTTGGTCTGCTTGGCGATGGCGTCCATATCGTGGGTGGATTTCAGGATATCGGCGATCTTCTGCGTCACGCGGTCCATGCGCTTCACCAGGTCCTGGGACGTCTGGCTGGTTTCCAGCGTGGCCTCGACGAACAGGCCCAGGGTGTTGCGGGTGGTGGCGATGAACTCCTGGAAGTTCATCCCCTCGTCATCATTGGACTGATTGCCGTAGCGTTCGATCAGGGAGTGGGAGTGGGTGCGCTGCTGGTCGATGCGCGCCGCGAGGCCGTGAAAGCTGTCGCCGAGGCGACCGATGGCGTCCTGCAGCAAACCGTCTACCTGTCCGGCATGGGCCTGCAAGGTGCCGAGGTGTTCGTCCATCGCATGCTGCGCCCGCTGCCAGTCGGGAGCCTCCACCGTGGGCTGTGCATCGGCGTGCGTCCCATGGGTGCGCGCATCGCGCTGCAGCCAGACCAGCGACAGGCTGGCCAGCCAGCCTCCGCCCAGGGCCAGCCACACCGGCAGGCCGACGGCGACCATGCCGGCGCACGCCAGCCAGATCAGGGAATGCAGGGCCAGGCCCTGGATTGGGTTGGCAGGCGACGGATGCGACATGGAGCACTCCCAGCAGGGGTTAATGACCGGACGGCGGCCTTTAAAAGGCCATCGGCAACGCTGCTTAAAGCTAGAGGCCGCTCGTCTGCTGTCAAATCGCTATCTGTCAGCCTGCTGCGCCAATCACCCGGCTGATTCCGCCTCCTCCTCCGGGAGGCTGAGATAGCGATGGGCGCCGCAGCGCAGGCAGCGCTGGCAGATCATCGGTACGGCACCCACGTCGGTGCGAAAACCCTCGGTCCATTGGCAACCGAGCAGGAAACAACGGATACGCATGGCTCCTCCCCGGGGGCGTACCCCCTCGGTTCGATCCGGCAGTAGTGGTTGGAACTGCACTCGCCTTGTTCTTGTTGGAGGCATGGGTCGCCGCGAGGATCGTTCGACCGCTCTAGAACCGGCAACCTAATGCGGCGAACGGGGTGACCGTCGGTCAGGGCAGGGGAGCGGGTAGGCAGGGTGCGCCGCGCGCACCGGCGATCGAGCGCTGCGCGGCGCGGACCTCGGACTATCGGCGTGGAGAATTCACTGAGCGTCCTGAACCTTGATACCGGCGCCGCAGTCATACCCCGGCCCTTTCCCTCACACTTATCCACACGCCCATTCATGCACCCGATCCGTCGATCCCTTCGCCTGCTCCCGTTGCTGCCCGCCGCCCTGACATCCCTTTTCGCCATTCCCGCCCAGGCGGGTGATGAGCGGCAATTGCTGGCCGCCATCAATGACTACCGAACCCACAGCCAGCGCTGCGAATGGAGCACGATGCGGGGCGCGCCGCCGCTGGTGCTGAAATCGAACCTGGCGCTGCCGGTGGGTTACTCGGGGGCGTTGCGACGCGGCTTGCGCGATGCCGGCTACCAGGCTGGCGAGGTGCGCAGCATCCGCCTGGCCGGGGCGCGGGATGCCAGGTCGGCATTCGCCATGCTGCGCGACGACTATTGCGCCGACCTGCTCGACAGCCAGGTTTCCGATATCGGCATCAGCCGCAGCGGCAACCAGTGGCGCCTGGTATTGGCCCGGCCCATGGCCAGCGCCCAACTGGGGGATTCCCGTTCGACGGGGCAGGCCTTGCTGGCGCAGGTCAACGCCGCGCGGGCCAAGCCGCGCATGTGCGGCAGCAAGCGTTTCGCCGCCGCCCGGCCGCTGAACTGGAGTTCCGCACTGGCGAGTGCCGCCCAGCAGCACAGTCGCTCCATGGCCAACCGCGACTACTTCTCCCACCAGGGCCCGGACGGCGACTCGCCCTTCGACCGGGCACGCGATGCGGGCTTTCGAGGACGCCAGGTGGGTGAAAACATCGCCGCCGGCCAGGGCTCGCCCCGCGCGGCCATGGACAGCTGGCTGGCCAGCCCCGGTCATTGCGCCAACCTGATGAACCCGAAGTTCACCCAGGTCGGCGCCGCCTATGCCTCACAGGTGCGCAGCGAAAACGGCATCTACTGGACCATGATGTTCGGCGCGCCCTGATCCGGGGCGCTGCAAGGGATCACTTTTCCCGCCTGGACGGCTTCAGCAGATTGTCGCGCAGCCTGGTGACGGCCTTCTGCATCTGCACGAACTCATCCGGCGAGAGACCGGTCGAGTCGTTGAGGCTGGCTTCCAGGCTCTGTTCCCGCAGGCTCCGGCCTGCCGGGGTCAGGCTGACCCGCACCTGGCGTTCGTCTTCGGGGTCGCGCTGGCGCTGGAGCAGGCCCATCGCTTCCAGCTTCTTGAGCATCGGCGTGAGGGTGTTCGATTCCAGGAAGAGCTTTTCGCCCAGGCTGCCAACGGTCTGATTGTCTTCATCCCACAGCGCCACGATGGCGATGAATTGCGTATAGGTCAGCCCGAGCTGCTCAAGGACCGGCTTGTAGGCCTTGCCGAAGGCGAGGTTGGCTGAATACACCGCAAAACACAGGAAATCCGAGAGCGGTGCCGGTTTGCTGCCGGGCTTTTTTCCGTCGGGCTTCATTTAGTTCCTCGTTGGCCATTGGGCTCATGTCCTGAAAGGAAGGACTATAGGTCGCATGCGAGTTAGTCGGAAGGGCCGGATTTCAACTTGCCGGGAAATACCGGCGTGGATCAGGTCCTTCGGCAAGCACCCGCCTGGGTCAAATGGATCATGGTCATTTCCTCGTGCGGTCGATGGTCCCGCGTTATCGCCATCGATTTAATCGCTCGCTATGCAAATAGTCCCCATGCAAGCCACCGACCGGTACTCCCCCGGACTTAACCGCCGACCCCTCCGCGTCGCCCTTCAATCCAATGCCAATTTGCAATCACGCGATCACCCTCAAGAATGAACAGGGTCGGCAAAGGGATTTTCCATGACCCCCATCTCTGCATTCCCCAGGCGAGTCCAGCAGCTCTGGCTGTCCCATGACCTGGCCCTGATCGGCCAGCGTCGCGAGCGGCGCATGCGGCTGCTGGCCAGTGGGCTCATGGTGTTCATGGGGCTGTTCTGGGGCGCTTACTTCGTGCAGCGGGGTGCCTGGGGCATCGTGCTGATGGATCTGGTGCTGATCCTCTGCGGGCTCGGCGTGTTCGTCCTGACCCTGCATAACCAGGCGCGCAGCGCCAATCTGTTGCTGTTCGGCCTGCTGATGGTGGTCATCCTCGTCTCGACCCTGGTGCTGGACGTGCCGACGCCGGCGGCGCCGCGGGCGACGCACCTGTACCTCCTGCCGCTGGCCGTGGCCGCGTTGATGGCCTTTCGCGACGACCCCAGGTGGCTGCGCTATGGCGTCACCTTGCTCTGCCTGGCGCTGTTCACCGGCCTGTCCGCGACGAACTGGAGCCCCATCACGGGCTACAGCCTGCCGGATGAGGTGCGGGTGATCGGCTCCTGGGTGCAGGGCATAGCGTCGGTGTCGATGTTCTTCATGCTGCTGCACATCCTGCAGACCGACGCCGCCGAGCGTTCGGAGCTGGACCACGACCTGCGTACGGCACTGCGGGACGAACAGTTCGTCCTCTACTTCCAGCCGCAACTGGACCGCGCCCGGCGGGTGGTGGGGGCGGAGGTGCTGATCCGCTGGCGGCATCCACAGCGCGGGCTGGTGCCACCAGCCGAGTTCATCGACCACGCCGAGAAGACCGGGCTGATCATTCCCATCGGCCAGTGGGTGCTGCAGCAGACCTGCGCCCAGTTGCGGGCCTGGAAGGCCGAGCCGGCGCTGGCGGATATCGGCCTGGCGGTGAACATCAGCCAGAACCAGTTCCGCCAGGCCACCTTCGTGACTGACGTGCTGGCGATGATCGGGGAGCACGGCATCGAAGCGCGCCGGCTCGAATTGGAGCTGACCGAAACCCTGATCGTGCAGGACATCGAGGACCTGACGCGGAAAATGACGGCGCTGGTGCAGCAGGGCGTGCGTTTCTCCCTGGATGATTTCGGCACCGGGTTTTCCTCGCTCAGCCACCTCAAGCGGCTGCCCTTGAGCACGCTGAAGATCGACCGCTCCTTCATCTGCGACGTGCTGACCGATGCCAGCAGCGAAACCATCGTGCGGACGGTCATCGCCCTGGGGCAGAGCATGGGCATGACCGTGATCGCCGAAGGGATCGAGACCGAGGCCCAGCTGCGTTTCCTGGCCAGCAATGGCTGCGGGCAGTTCCAGGGCTATCTGTTCAGCCGGCCCGTGCCGCTGGCGGAGTTCGTCGAGTTCGTGCGGCGCTGCAACCTGCCCCGTGCGGAGGAAGCGACGGTCGGGACGCCGTAATTCCAGGCCGCGCCTACACTTGCCGGGCCGTTTTGCTCTCATCTCTCCCACCCCGCGCGACGGATCCGACTTTCCGAAGGAGGGCCCCTGATGATCAACGCTCACACGGCCAGGATGCTTGCCCACTACAAACAATGGGTCGATGAACGGCTGTTCGATGACCTGGCCGGGTTGCCCCCGGGCGAGGTCGGCAAGGAGCGCATCTCCCTGTGCAAGAGCATCATCGGCACGCTCAATCACATCTACGTGATCGATTGCATCTGGCGTGCCCACCTGGAGGGCAAGTCACACCCCTACAAGACGCGGCTGGAAGTGCCGCACCCTGAACTGGCCGAGCTCCGGGAGGCCCAGGCGTCCATGGACGACTGGTTCATTTCATGGAGCGCCGGGCAGACGGATGCCTCGCTGGCCGAGCCGGTGGAGTTCGTCTTCTGCTCCGGCGACCCCGGCGTGATGATGGCCGGCGCCATGCTGATGCACGTGGTCAACCACGCGTCCTATCACCGGGGCAGCGTGGTCCAGATGTACGCCGAGATTCCGGCGAAGCCGCCCATCACCGACCTCCCCGTGTTCCTGCGCGAGACCCATCCCCGCTACGCGGCGGGCTGATTGGGCATCGGCGGCGCGGACATGTGCTTCATGATCAGCTCGCGCAGCCAGCGTTCGGCGGGATCGTTGTCGGTGCCGCTGCTCCACACCATGGACAGCTCCGAGGTGTAGATGGGGAAGGGCGGGTCGTCGGCGCGCAGGCCGCTACCGTCGATCAGCGCGTCAGCCGCGTAGTCCGGGACCGTGGCAAGCAGTTCGGTTCCCGCCAGGATCGAGCGCAGGCTGCCGAACTGCGGCACCGCCAGCACCACGCGGCGGCTCCTTCCAACCCGTGCGAGATCGTTGTCGATGTTGCCGCTCAGGTCGCCGGAGAACGAAATCAGCGCATGCGGACGCGAGCAGTAATCGTCCAGCGTCAGCGCCCCGGGACGGTCGTCGCCGCGCAGGATCTTGCAGCGCAGGTTGCGCAGCCGCTTGCGCTTGGCGTTGGCCGGCAGCTCCGTGGTGAAGCTGACGCCTACCGAGATTTCCCCGGAGGCGAGCATCGAGGACATGAGCAGGAAGTTGACCCGGCGAACCACGACTATGGCCTCGGGGGCTTCCTCGCGCAGTTGGGCGAGCAACGGCGGGAACAGGCCGAACTCGACGTCGTCTGACAGGCCGATGCGGAAGGTATTGCGATAGGTCGCCGGGGTGAAGTCCTTCGCCCGGCTGACGGCGCCGGAGATGGAGTCCAGTGCCGGCTGCAGTTCCTCGAGGATTTCCAGCGCGCGCTTGGTGGGTTCGAAGACCCTGCCATTGCGCACCAGCAGCGGGTCGTCGAACAGGTCGCGCAGGCGCGCCAGGGCGGCGCTGACGGCGGGCTGGCCGAGGAAGAGCTTTTCCGATGCCCGGGTGAGGTTCTTCTCGTACATCAGGGTTTCGAAAACCACCAGCAGGTTCAGGTCCACACGTCGCAGATCGTTCCGGTTCATCCGGCGCCTCCCACAGGCTTTGGCTGAATTGATTGAAGCGCCTTGCTGGCGCCTGGCAATGGCGTTGCCGGGCGATCCCCTTGTTGTGGCGGGTTACTTGACCGCCTTGTCCTCGATCAGGTCGGCGTCGAACAGGTGCTCCAGTTCGGAGCGGGCCTCGCGGGCGGTCTGGATCACCGCGGCATCGTCGTCATAGACCTTGTGCTGGGCCGCCAGGACTTCCTCGTCATGGCGCTGGAAACGACGGATGCGCGCATTGGCCTGGTCTTCGTCCAGCCCCAGGCCGAGCAATGCCTGGCGGCTCATTTCCAGGGCGGAGTGGAAGGTTTCGCGCACCGGCACTGCGCCCATGTCCAGCAGGCGGTGGACGTGCTGGCGATTACGCGCGCGGGCGATGACCTTGAGGTTCGGGTAGAGGCGCTTCACCAGCTCGGTGAGCTTGAGGTTGGTGTCCGGGTCGTCGGTGGCGATGATGAGGTACTCGGCCTTGCCCACCTTGGCCGCGCGGAGGATCTCCGGGCGCAACGGGTCGCCGTAGTAGATGGGCATGCTGCCCAGGCTGCGACCGTACTCGATCATGTCTACCGCAGTGTCCAGGGCAACGAAAGGAACCTGCTGGGCGCGCAGTACCCGCGCGATGATCTGACCCATGCGCCCCATGCCGGCGACCACCACGCGTGGGGCGTCGCTGTCGATGCGCTGGTACTCCGCCGGCACTTCCACCGGCGCCGGTGCGACGACCAGGCGGCGGAAAAACGCCAGCACCAGCAGCGGTGTGACCGCCATGGACAAGGTGATGCTGAGCACCAGCAGGCTGTGCAGGCGGGCGTCGAGCATGCCTTGCTCATGGGCCACCTTGAACACCACGAAGGCGAACTCGCCGCCGGCGGCCAGGATGATGCCCAGGCGCAGCGCGTGGACGCGGTCCAGCCCGCCGGCATAGCGGCCCGCCACGTAAAGCAGGGGCAGCTTGAACATCAGCAGCAGCACGGTCAGCACCAGCACGGCGAAGGGCTCGTTCAGCAGCAGGCTGAGATCGGCGCTCATGCCCACGCTCATGAAGAACAGGCCCAGCAGCAGGCCCTTGAACGGCTCGATCTGGGCTTCCAGTTCGTGGCGGTATTCAGAGTCGGCGAGCAGCAGGCCGGCGATGAAGGCGCCCAGGGCCATGGACACCCCCGCCAGTTCCATCAGCCAGGCGGTGCCCATGACCACCAGCAGGGCGGTGGCGGTGGAGACTTCCAGCAGCTTGGTCCTGGCGACGATGCGGAACACCGGGCTCAGCAGGTAGCGGCCGCCGATGATCACGGCGCCGATGCTGCCCACTGCCAGGAGGATGGCCTGAGGGTCGATCTCGTCCGCTTCCAGATGGCCGGCGCCACTGAACAGTGGCAACAGGGCGATCAGCGGGATGGCGGCGATGTCCTGGAACAGCAGGATGGCGAAGGCCAGGCGACCGTGGGGACTGGTGAGTTCCTTGCGTTCGGCGAGTATCTGCAGGCCGAAGGCGGTGGAGGACAGGGCCAGGCCGAAGCCCAGCACGGCAGCGGTGTTCAGGGATTTGGCGAATACCAGCCAGGCCACCAGGCCGACGGCCAGGGCGGTGAGCAACACCTGGGCCAGGCCCGCGCCGAACACAGAGCGGCGCATCACCCAGAGTCGTCGCGGCGAGAGTTCCAGGCCGATGATGAAGAGCAGCAGGACCACCCCAAGTTCGGAGACGCGCGCCACGCTCTCCGGGTCGGTGATCAGCCCCAGCACCGACGGTCCGATCAGCACCCCGGCCAGCAGGTAGCCCAGCACCGCCCCCAGTTGCAGGCGCTTGGCCAGGGGAACGGTGAACACGGCTGCAAACAGGAATACCACTGCTGCCTGCAGCAGGCTGCCTTCGTGGTGCATGCATCTCTCCTTGGTCCGACGTCTTGAAGGGGCGACATTCTAGAGTAGAGCGGGCACCGACGCAGGGGCCGCGCCATTACGACGCGGCCCCTGGATGGCTCACTTGGTGAGGGTGTTGTAGGCGGTGATCAGGTTGCGGTAGTCGGGGATGTGGTTGGAGAACAGCGCGGCCAGGCCCTCGATGTCGTTGCGCCAGTCGCGGTGCAGTTCGCAGGCCACGCCGAACCAGGTCATCAGTTGGGCGCCGGCGGCTTCCATGCGGCGCCAGGCGGCGTCGCGGGTCACTTCATTGAAGGTGCCCGAGGCGTCGGCGACGACGAAGACATCGAAGCCTTCTTCCAGTGCGGACAGGGCCGGGAAGGCCACGCAGACCTCGGTCACCACGCCGGCGATGATCAGCTGCTTCTTGCCGGTGGCCTTCACCGCCTTGACGAAGTCCTCGTTGTCCCAGGCATTGATGTTGCCGGGGCGGGCGATGTACGGGGCGTCTGGGAACTGCTCCTTCAGCTCGGGCACCAGCGGGCCGTTGGGGCCGGTCTCGAAACTGGTGGTGAGGATGGTCGGCAGCTTGAAGTACTTGGCCAGGTCACCCAGGGCCAGCACGTTGTTCTTGAACTTGTCCGGGTCGATGTCCCGCACCAGGGAGAGCAGGCCGGCCTGGTGGTCGACCAGCAGCACGGCGGCGTTGTTCTTGTCCAGACGCTTGTATTGGAAAGACATGGCATTTTCCTCGCTTGGTTGAGCGTCCGCCCTTGCGGGGCGGGCGCAGGAATTTCTCAGCGTTGCGAATCCAGCACTTCGTTGTCCCTGGCCACCTGCTGGGCTTTTCCGTAGCTCTCGATCAGCAGTTGGTAGTGCGGGAATACATGACTATAGGCTGCGGCCCACTCGGCGGCGTCGGGGCGGTTCCAGGTGCGCTGCACCTCGGAGCAGACGGCGGCGGTATCCATGGGCACCACGCCGGCCTGGACGACGCGCGCCAGGGTGATTTCCTGGGCCATCTTGGAGTAGGTGCCTGACGCGTCGATGACAGCGAATACCCGATAGCCGGCACTGACCGCGCTGATGCTGGGGAAGGCCATGCACACGCCGGTGATGGTGCCGGCGACGATCAGGGTCTTGCGGCCGGTGGCTTCCACCGCTGCGACGAACTCGGGGTTGTCCCAGGCGTTGATCTCACCCTTGCGTGCCACGTAGCGGGCATGGGGCGCGGCTTCGTGGATCTCCGGGATCAGCGGGCCGTTGGGCCCCTGGGGCACGGAGGCCGTGGTGATCACCGGCATCTTTGCCAGGGTGGCAACCTTGGCCAGGGTGATGGCGTTGGAGCGCAGCTCGGTCATGGGCATGTCCTTGACCGTCTGGAACAGCCCGCTCTGGTGATCGATCAGCAGCATTGCGGCGTCATCCGGGTCGATTCGCGGAATCTGGCCGTTGAAGTTGGCGACTTGGGCGAAGTTGTTCATGGCGTTTCCTCTTTTCTCCGGGTGAAGGCCGTCCTGGCCGGTGCGGTTTCCCGCCGGCCCACGCATCCGTCGTGGGGGATTGACCAGGCCGGGCAGCGCCCGGCCGGCATGTGACTGTCAGTCGTTCATCCGGCCGAAGCGGCCGGCCTGGAAGTCCTCGATCGCCTGGCGTATTTCGGTTTCGCTGTTCATCACGAAGGGGCCGTAGCCGACGATCGGCTCCTCGATGGGCTCGCCGGAAAGCAGCAGCACCAGGGCCTGGCCATTGGCCTCCAGCAGCAGCTCATCGCCGCCTTGCTCGAACAGCACCAGCTGCCCTTCGCGCACCAGTTCGTCACTGTTCACCAGCAAGGTGCCGCGCAGTACCACCAGCGCGGTGTTGCGGCCGGGGCGCAGGTCTAGGGTCAACGGCTTGCCGGGGTTCAGGCGGATATCCCACACGTCCATGCCGGTGAAGGTGCGTGCCGGGCCGCGCCGGCCGTCGAATTCGCCGGCGATCAGGCGCAGGCTGCCTGCCTGTCCAGGCAGGGGCAGGTTGGGGATGTCGGCATCCAGGAGGGTCTGGTAGCCGGGCGCGGCCAGCTTGTCGCGGGATGGCAGGTTGACCCAGAGCTGGACCATCTCCAGGGTGCCGCCGCGGCGGCTGAAGGCCGGGGAGTGGAACTCCTCGTGGAGGATGCCCGAGGCCGCGGTCATCCATTGCACGTCTCCCGGGCCGATCAGGCCGCCGGCGCCGGTGGAGTCCCGGTGTTCCAGCTCGCCCTGGTAGACGATGGTCACCGTTTCGAACCCCCGGTGCGGGTGCTGGCCGACACCACGCGGGCGCTCGGCCGGGGCGAACTCTGCGGGGCCGGCGTAATCCAGCAGCAGGAAGGGGCTGATGTGCTTGCCCAGGCTGTCGTAGGAAAACAGTGTGCGAACCGGGAAACCATCGCCCACCCAATGGGGCCTGGGGCTGGTGTAGATGCCACGGATCTTTTTCATGGTGTGCCTCCTGTAGTGCATGGGGCACATGTTGAAACTGCAACACTGACTCCGGTAGACCCACTAAATTGATCTCAGAGTCCTATTTGGAGAACGCTGGTGGAAGACCTCAACGACCTCTACTACTTCGCCCAGGTGGTGGAACATGGTGGATTCGCCCCCGCCGGGCGGGCGCTGGACATGCCCAAGTCCAAGCTGAGCCGGCGCATCGCCAGCCTGGAGGAGCGTCTCGGCGTTCGCCTGATCCAGCGTTCGACGCGGCACTTCTCGGTCACCGAGATCGGCCAGGAGTACTACCGCCATTGCGTGGCGATGATGGTGGAGGCCGAGGGCGCCGCCGAGGTGATCGAGCGCAACCGCTCGGAGCCCCAGGGCGTGGTGCGCATCAGTTGCCCGACGGCGCTGCTGGACTTCTGGGTGGGGCCGATACTGAGCCGGTTCATGGTGAAGTTCCCGCTGGTGCAGCTGCACATCGACAGCACCAACCGCCAGGTGGACCTCATCCAGGAAGGCCTCGACATCGCTCTGCGGGTGCGCTTCCCGCCACTGGAAAGCACCGACCTGGTGATGAAGGTGCTGGCCAACAGCACCCAGTGCCTGGTGGCCAGCCCGAGACTGCTGGAGAACATTCCGTATCCCCTGGTGCCCGCGGACCTGGCGAGCCTGCCAAGCCTGCACTGGGGCACGCCGCTTCGCGAATACATCTGGCAACTGGACGGCCCCGACGGCGCCAGCGCTGCGGTGCGCCATCATCCCCGGCTGGTCACCGACGACTTGCTGGTGCTGCGTCAGGCAGCCGAAGCGGGGGTAGGGGTGGTACATATTCCGTGGGTGGTGGCGCGGGAAGAGCTGGCCAGCGGCCGATTGGTACAGGTAACGCCTGACTGGGCGCCGAGAACCGGCATCGTGCATGCCGTTTTCCCCTCCCGGCGCGGACTGTTGCCTTCGGTACGGACGCTGATCGACTTCCTGGCGGAGGAGTTCAAGGAAAGCGGGATGATGTGAGAGCGGGTGAAGGGTATCGGTCTTGGGGTGATGGCTCCTGAAACCGCCTGCCTTGTGGGAGCGAATTCATTCACGATTGAAATCGCTCCCGCAGATGATGCGCACTGCTTTTCCTGTGGGGGCGATTTCATTCGCTGAGCAGGCCGAAGGGCTGCCCTTCGAGGCTGCAGGGGGCAACGGTGTTGCCCTTGGCGAATGAATTCGCCCCCACGCATGGTTCCCATCAGAAAGCGAAGCAGGAACAGCCCAGCGCGCCCCAGAAGCCCTGGTAATCACTCACCGGCACACTCGACTGGCGCGCCCGCTCGTGGCTGTGGGCATGCACGGCGCAGGCGCCGACGCACTGGTGCACCTGGGCGGCGAGTGGCGCGGCGGGCTTCCAGTGGCCGGGCACCTTGGCCACCGGCGACCATTCGGGCAGCACCGGCACCTGCGGCGGGCCGAGCTTGTCGAACTCGGCGGCGGCATGGACCACCTTGCCGTCGACTATGGTCAGCACCGACTCGATCCACTTGATGGCTTCTTCCTCGACGCTGAAGAAATCCGCCGACAGGGCCGCCACATCGGCCAGTTGGCCCACCTTGATCTGCCCCTTCTTGCCCTGCTCGCTGGAGAACCAGGCGCTGCCATGGGTGAACAACTCCAGGGCGGTGGCGCGGGACAGGCCCTGGGGATACAGCTCCAGGCCGCCCACGGTCTTGCCGCTGACCAGCCAGTAGAGCGAGGTCCAGGGGTTGTAGCTGGACACCCGGGTAGCGTCGGTGCCGGCGCCCACCGGCACGCCTTCGGCGAGCATGCGCTGGATCGGCGGGGTCTGCTCGGCGGCCTTGGCGCCGTAGCGGTCGACGAAGTACTCGCCCTGGAAAGCCATGCGGTCCTGGATGGCGATGCCGCCGCCGAGGGCGCGGACCCGCTCGATGTTCTTCGGCGAGATGGTTTCGGCGTGGTCGAAGAACCAGGGCAGGCCGTTGAACGGGATGTCGCGGTTGACCTTCTCGAACACGTCGAGCATGCGCGAGATGGATTCGTCGTAGGTGGCGTGCAGGCGGAACGGCCAGCGCTGTTCCACCAGGTGGCGGACCACCGGTTCCAGCTCCTGCTCCATGCTCGGCGCGAGATCCGGACGCGGTTCGAGGAAGTCCTCGAAGTCGGCGGCGGAGAACACCAGCATCTCGCCGGCGCCGTTGTGGCGGAAGAAGTCGCTGCCGTCGCCCGGTTTCACCACCTTGCTCCAGTTCTTGAAGTCGGTGAGTTCTGCCTTGGGCTTCTGGGTGAACAGGTTGTAGGCGATGCGCACGCTCAGCTGACCCTGGTTGGCCAGTTCCTGGATCACCTGGTAGTCGTCCGGGTAGTTCTGGTAGCCGCCGCCGGCATCGATCGCGCTGGTCAGGCCCAGGCGGTTGAGTTCGCGCATGAACTGGCGGGTGGAGTTGACCTGGTACTCCAGCGGCAGCTTCGGCCCCTTGGCCAGGGTGGCGTAGAGGATGGTGGCGTTGGGCCGGGCGATGAGCATGCCGGTGGGGTTGCCGTTGCCGTCGCGCTGGATTTCGCCGCCGGGCGGGTTGGGGGTGTCCCTGGTGTAGCCCACCGCCTTCAGCGCGGCACGGTTGAGCAGCGCGCGGTCGTACAGGTGGAGGATGAACACCGGCGTATCCGGCGCCGCGCGGTTGATCTCTTCCAGGGTCGGCATGCGCTTCTCGGCGAACTGGAATTCGTTCCAGCCACCGACCACCCGCACCCACTGCGGGCTGGGGGTGCGCTCGGCCTGGTCCTTGAGCATGCGCAGGGCGTCGGCCAGGGAGGGCACGCCTTCCCAGCGCAGTTCGAGGTTGTAGTTGAGGCCGCCGCGGATCAGGTGCAGGTGCGAGTCGTTGAGGCCGGGAATGACGGTGCGCTGCTTGAGGTCGATGACCTGGGTGGCGTCGCCGCGCAGGGCCATGGCTTCGGCGTCGGTGCCGACGGCGAGGAAGCGGCCGTCCTTGATGGCCACGGCGCTGGCGGTGGGTTTCTCGCGGTCGACCGTGTGGAAGCGGCCGTTGAACAGGATCAGGTCAGCGGACATGGAACCCCCTGAGGTGGCATGGGCGGAGCCGGCGGCGCCGGCGAAAGGCAGTGCGGACCAGAGTGCGCCAGCGGCGCCCAGCACGGTGCTGGCGGCGAGGAACTGGCGGCGGCCGTTGCTGGTTGGGTCTTCGCTCATGGAACCCTCCTTGGACTTAGGGTCGGTTCAGCCAGCCGGCGAAAAAACGTGTCACCGGCGGCATGAAAAGATAGACAACCAGCAGCACGATGCTGGCGGTGATCACCACGTTGCTCACCACATAACCGCCGAGCCAGGGCTGCAGCTTGAACAGTGGCTGCCAGAGCAGCGGCACCAGCAGCGCCAACGGCAGGATGACCAGGAAAGTAATGCAAGCCTGTTTCCAGCGGGGCGGCTGCGGCACGTCGGCCGACATCGGGGTGAACCAGAATTCCCGCTCGGGATTGATTTCCACCTGGTCGCCATCGGCCAGCAGGTGGCTGACTTCCTCGATCAGCAGACGGCGCTCGGTGGAATCCAGCCAGGCCTGGAGCCGGGATGTGCTGGCGAAGCGCAGGACGCAGGTGAACAGGTGCAGGCCATCCTTGCGATCCCGTACCACATCGATGCCGAGGTGGCCCGGATAACCCTTGGCGATGCCGATGATGCGGCGCAGCCAGCCTTCGTATTCCTGTTCCCGGCCTTCCTTGACCCGGTGGCGGATCAGCAGGGTGACGATATCGTCGGTGCTCATGGCGACGTGCTCCGTGCAAGGTGCGGAGGAAGGCCGGAGGCGCTGGTCGCCTCCGGCCTTGCGGCTTACTTCACCTGACGCTGGGGCGCCTTGTGCACCAGGGTGTAGGCGTAATCCACGCCCATGCCGTAGGCACCGCTGTGTTCGCGCACCAGGTCCATCACCGCGTCGTAGCTTTCGCGCTTCGACCAGTCGCGCTGGTACTCGAGCAGGACCTGCTGCCAGGTCACCGGAATGGCGCCGGCCTGGATCATGCGCTGCACCGACATGTCATGGGCTTCCTGGGAGGTGCCGCCGGAGGCGTCGGTGACGATGTACACCTCGTAGCCGGCTTCGATGGCCTCCAGGGTGGGGAAGGTCAGGCACACCTCGGTCCAGAGGGCGGCCATGATCAGTTTCTTGCGGCCGGTGGCTTTCACCGCGGCAACGAATTTCTCGTCTTCCCAGGAGTTCATCGAGGTGCGCTCGATGGGTTGCTGGTCCGGGAACACACCCAGCAGTTCCGGCCAGATGTAGCCGCTGAAGCTTTCGGTTTCGACGCTGGTGAGGATGGTCGGGACGTTGAAGATCTTGGCGCTCTTGGCCAGGGCCACGGTGTTGTTCTTCAGTTGCTGGCGGTCGATGGACTGCACGCCGAAGGCCATTTGCGGCTGGTGGTCGATCAGGATCAGGGCGGAGTTGGTCGGGTTCAGCAATTCGCGGATGGACATGGCATTTCTCCTGGAGCGTGAGTTGTTTGATTTCTTCCTGGCCGGTGCCTCCGCGTTGGAGGCTGTTTGGTTCCGACTTGGGATGAATTCTGTACTTGCTCATTTGGAGAGACAATTAGGCATAATTGAACTTCATTGATTCTTTATTGGAGACATTGATGGACAGAGTCGAGTGCATGCGCGCCTTCATCGAGACCGTGCGCAGCAATGGTTTCGCCGCAGCGGCGCGGGCGCTGGACCTGCCGCGCTCCACCGTGAGCAAGCAGGTACAGGCGCTGGAGGACGCCATTGGCGTGCAGCTGCTGGTGCGCACCACGCGCAGCCTGCACCTGACCGAGGCGGGGACGGAGTACTTCGAATCGGCGCGGGACCTGCTGGCCGCTCTGGACGAGGCCGAGCAGCGGGCGCGGGATGGCGTGGGGGAGTTGCGCGGGGTACTGCGGGTGAACGCGCCCATGTCCTTCGGTCTGCGCAAACTGGGGCCGCTGATACCGCTGTTCCACGAGCGGCACCCGCAGATCGAACTGCAACTGGTGCTCAGCGACCAGCAGGTGGACCCGGTGCGCGGCGGCTTCGATGTGACCATCCGCATCGCCAGCCTGGCGGACTCGTCCATGGTGGCGCGCACCATTGCCCCGGCGCCGCGCTACCTGGTGGCTTCGCCCGCGTACCTGGAAAGGGCCGGCATGCCGCAGTCGCCGGAGGACCTCGCCAATCACGCGTTCCTTGGATACGGCTATCTGCAGAGCGGCGTCAGCCTGGCGTTGAGCAACGGCGAAGAGACCCGTCGCGTGCAATTGAGCGGTCCACTCCAGGCCAACAACGGCGACTTCCTCGCCCAGGTGGCCGAGGCCGGCATGGGTATCGCCCTGCTGCCGAGCTTCATCGTCGACGACGCCCTGGCCGCCGGGCGGCTGGTGGCGGTGCTGTGCAAATGGCAGGCGCCGCCCATCAGCATCAACGCCGTCTACCCCTCGGCCCGCCGCACGCCACAGAAGACCCGAGCCTTCATCGACTTCCTGGTGGAGGAGATGAGCAGGGCGAATGAGCGGGTGGGGTGTCCTTAGTGGGGGTGAACAACGATTGTGGGAGCCAATTCATTCGCGAATGAATTCGCTCCCACAGGCTGGGGCTGGTTCAGCGAGCGCCGACGCCTCGTCCTGCCCAGCAGAACAGGGCGTGTTCCCCACTGCGCAGGGAATCGACCGGCGTGCTGCTGTCGGACCCTGCAGGACGTCAATGCTCAGCTAGCTTGTAAGGATCGGATTCCCACACACAGGAGCGGGTCATGGCGAAAGGCAAGAAAAAGGCCGCCGGCGAAGAAAAGGCGGAGCAGGCAGCACTCGGTCGCAAGGAGTACGAAAGCGAGCTCAAGCGCCTGCATGTGGAGTTGGTGAAGCTCCAGCAGTGGGTGGTGGACCAGGGACTCAAGGTCTGCATCGTCTTCGAAGGCCGCGACGGTGCCGGCAAGGGCGGGACCATCAAGGCCATCACCGAGCGGGTCAGCCCCCGCGTATTCCGGGTGGTGGCGCTGCCGGCGCCGACCGAGCGGGAAAAATCGCAGATGTACATCCAGCGCTATCTGGCCCATATGCCAGCGGCTGGTGAAGTCGTGATCTTCGATCGCAGCTGGTACAACCGCGCCGGTGTCGAGCGGGTCATGGGGTTCTGCACTGAGGCGCAAGCACACAAGTTCCTCACGGTCACGCCCTTGTTCGAGAGGATGGCGGTCGAGTCCGGAATCATCCTTATCAAGTACTGGCTGGAAGTGAGTGCCGAGGAGCAGACCCGCCGTCTCAAGGACCGCATCGACGACGGGCGCAAGATCTGGAAGCTGTCGCCCATGGATCTCAAGTCATATGCACGCTGGGACGACTACACCCGTGCCCGCGATGAAATGTTCGCCGCCACCGATTCGTCATGGGCGCCCTGGTACATGGCGCATTCGGAGGACAAGCGGCGGGTACGGCTGAACATCATCACCCACCTGCTCAAGCAGATCCCCTACAAGGACCTGACCCGCGACCAGAAGGTGGTGCTTCCCAAGCGCGGCAAGCTTGGCAAGTACAAGCCCGCTCCCTATCCGTTCCGGCTTGTCGAGGAAATCTTCTGATCGCGCCGCACCGGGCGGCGAAGGCGGTTCCCATGAAAGCGGTGCGTTTCCTCCTGCTGGCGCTGGCATTGCTCCTGCTGGCACGGGGGGCCTGGGCGGAGGACTTGCCCAGCGTCGAGCTGAGCGCGGCGGAAGAGGCGGAGGTGGATGCGATGGTGCTGCCTGTTCCGTCCGCCTGGAAGGGCGACTTCGAGGGCATGCGCGAGCGCCGCCTGGTGCGCATCCTGGTGCCCTACAGCAAGACCTTCTTCGCCGTGGACAGGGGGCGGCAGCTGGGCATCAGCTATGAAATTGGCAAAGGCTTCGAGCAGTGGCTGAACAAGCAGTACCGCTACAAGAACAAATCCTTGCAGTGGCGGGTGCTGTTCATTCCGGTCGGGCGCGACGAGCTGATTCCCAAACTGATCGAAGGAGTAGGGGACGTTGCCGCGGGCGGGTTGGCCGTTACCCACAGGCGCCAGGCCCAGGTGGATTTCTCCGAACCCTTTGCCAGTGGGATTCGTGAAGTGGTGGTGACCGGGCCGAAGAGTGTGCAGATCGGCAAGCTGGAGGACCTGGCCGGCAAGGAGGTCATGGTGCGTCCCTCCAGCAGCTATTACGAACATCTCATCGAGCTCAATGCGAGCTTCAGGCAAAAGGGGCTGGAACCTATTGTCATAAAGCCGGCCGACGAGAACCTCGAGTCCGAAGATTTGCTGGAAATGGTCAACGCCGGATTGATCAACGCCATAGTGGTGGACCGCTACATCGCCGAAACCTGGAAAACGATGCTCACGGACCTGGTGATACACGAAGACTTTCCCATTCGTGACGACACACAGATCGCCTGGGCCGTGCGCAAAGGCAGCCCGCAACTGCTCAAGGTCATGGCGCAGTTCGCCAAGGGCCACAAGCTGGGCACCACGTTCGGCAACACCATCCGCAACAAGTACGTGAAGAACAGTAAGACGCTCTACGACGCCACCGATGAGGAGGAGATGCGCCGCTTCGCCGAACTGGTGGGATTCTTCGAGAAGCACGCCAGCACCTATGACTTCGACTATCTGATGCTGATGGCCCAGGGGTACCAGGAGTCGCAACTCAATCAGGGAGCACGCAGCCATCGTGGCGCGGTGGGTGTGATGCAGTTGCTGCCCAGCACGGCAGCCGATCCCAGTGTGGGGATCGCGGAGATCGACAAGGACGCTGACCGCAACATCGAAGCGGGCAGCAAGTACATGCGGCTGCTGGCCGACAAGTACCTGAACGACCCCGAGCTGACGCCGCTCAACCGCACCCTGATGACCTTCGCCGCCTACAACGCAGGGCCAGGCAACCTGCGCAAGTTCCGCCGCCTGGCGGAGAGGTCGGGCCTGGACAAGAACGTCTGGTTCGGCAACGTCGAGCACGCCGCCGCGCGCCTGGTCGGGCGCGAGACGGTCGACTACGTGGGCAACATCTACAAGTACTACGTGGCCTACAAGCTGGCGCGGGACAAGCAGGCGCGAAAGGCCACGGGTGGCTGAATCAGATCACTACCGCAGTGCCGCTGATGCTCACCATCAGCATGCTGCCGTTCTGCCCGACCACCTCATAGTCGATGTCGATGCCGACCACCGCGTTGGCGCCGAGCTTCTCGGCGTGCTCTGACAATTCTTCGAAAGCGATTTCCCGCGCCTTGGCCAGTTCCTTTTCATAGGCACCGGAACGTCCGCCGATGATGTCGCGAATGCCGGCGAACAGGTCGCGGAACACGTTGGCGCCGAGTATGGCTTCACCGACCACGATGCCCTTGTATTCGCGGATGGCACGGCCTTCGAGGGTAGGGGTGGTGGAAAGGATCATGTTGCGCTCCTTGGCAATGGGAAGAGAGGCCAATTGTAGGGGCGATTTCAATCGCCAAGGGCAGCGTAGCTGCCCCCGGCCACCTTGTAAGGCCGAGGTGCCCAGCTCCTTTGTGGGAGCGAATTCATTCGCGATTGAAATCGCTCCTACACAAAAAGGGCGGGCACCCCTTTCGGGATGCCCGCCCTTGTCGATTGCGCGACTCAGACCAGGGTCAGGGTCACGTCGATGTTGCCGCGGGTGGCGTTGGAGTACGGGCACACGATGTGGGCCTTGTCCACGATGGCGCGGGCTTCTTCGCGGTCCAGGCCGGGGATGTCGATGCGCAGTTCCACTTCGATGCCGAAGCCGGTGGGAATGGCACCGATGCCCACGATGCCTTCGATGGAGGTATCGGCCGGCAGCTTGTGCTTGTCGCGGGCGGCGACGAACTTCAGAGCGCCGAGGAAGCAGGCGGAGTAGCCGGCCGCGAACAGTTGCTCGGGGTTGGTGCCTTCGCCGCCGGCGCCGCCCAGCTCACGCGGGGTGGTCAGGCTGACGTCGAGTACGCCGTCGGAGGAGATGGCGCGGCCGTCACGGCCGCCGGTGGCTTCTGCGTAGGCACGGTAGAGAACGTTTTCGATGCTCATGATGGTTTCCTTTTCAGTCAGGTTTGGAGTGCGTGGTGTGCGTGGGTGGTCGGGGTGTGTGGATCAGCCGTCGTGGTTGATCAGCCATTCCGGGTACAGCGCGCCGCTGCGGCGGCTGTCCGGCTTGTCGGTATCGGCGAAGCTGGCGGAGGAAAACGCGAGGACGGCGGTGAAGGTGATCAGGGCTTTCATGGCGAGTCTCCGATATTGGTTTGTTCGTTAATCTTTTGCGCGATAACTAATTTGGTGAGGCAGAAGTTACTGCTGAGTTATTTTGCGCGCAAGTTATTTTTTAGAGCATTTCGCACTAATGCCATGTCGATTCGGTCATAAGGCTCTGGAATGCGTCATGAGTGGAATAGGTGGTGCCGCGGGGCCGGGGTTATGCTGCGTGCCGCCGCCTTGCCGGGTGGTCTATATGAATGGAAGCGGGTTCTTTCGGTTTTGTTGTTGTAATAACAAAATATTTTGCTTTTCCTAGTGAAGTAATGGTCGAAATGGCAGTATTGTGGTTTGTATAAAAACAAATTCCCCGCTACCTGGAGCTGAATCCATGCATCCCCGCGTACTTGAGGTAACCGAGCGTCTGGTGGAGCGCAGCCGCGCAACCCGCGAGCGCTACCTGGCGATGATCCACAAGGCGGCCAGCGACGGGCCCCAGCGTGGCAAGCTGCAGTGCGCCAACTTCGCCCACGGGGTGGCCGGCTGCGGAGGCGGCGACAAGCAGCGCCTGCGCCTGATGGATTCGGCCAACGTGGCCATAGTCACCGCCTACAACGACATGCTCTCGGCCCACCAGCCCTACGAGAATTACCCGGAGAAGATTCGCCAGGCCCTGCGCGACATCGGCTCGGTGGGGCAGGTGGCCGGTGGCGTGCCGGCCATGTGCGACGGCGTCACCCAGGGCGAGCCGGGCATGGAGCTGGGCATCGCCAGCCGCGAAGTGATCGCCATGTCCACCGCTGTGGCGCTGTCCCACAACATGTTCGATGCGGCGCTGTTCCTCGGCATCTGCGACAAGATCGTCCCCGGTCTGATGATGGGCGCGCTGCGCTTCGGCCACCTGCCGTCGATCTTCGTGCCCGCCGGCCCCATGCCCTCCGGTCTTTCCAACAAGGAAAAGGCCGAGGTACGCCAGCGCTACGCCGAGGGCAAGGCCAGCCGCGACGAGTTGCTGGAATCGGAAATGAAGGCCTATCACAGCCCCGGCACCTGCACCTTCTACGGCACCGCCAATACCAACCAGATGCTCATGGAGGTGATGGGCCTGCACTTGCCGGGCGCGTCCTTCGTCAACCCGAACACCCCGTTGCGCGAGGCGCTGAACGTGGAGGCGGCGCACCAGGTCACGCGCCTGACCCCGCAGGGCGGGCAGTTCCTGCCCATCGGCGAGATCATCGACGAGCGCGTGCTGATCAACTCGATCGTCGCGCTGCACGCCACCGGCGGTTCCACCAACCACACCCTGCACATGCCGGCCATCGCCCAGGCGGCGGGCATCCAGCTCACCTGGCAGGACATGGCCGATCTCTCCGAAGTGGTGCCGACCCTGGCCCACGTCTATCCCAACGGCAAGGCCGACATCAATCACTTCCAGGCCGCCGGCGGCGTGGCCTTCCTGGTGCGCGAGCTGCTCGACGCCGGGCTGCTCCATGAAGACGTCAACACCGTCATGGGCCGTGGCCTGCGCCACTACACCCGTGAGCCTTTCCTCGATGACGGCAAGCTGGTCTGGCGCGAAGGTCCGGCGGCGAGTCTCGACGAAAGCATCCTGCGCCCGGTGGCGCGGCCGTTCTCCCCGGAGGGCGGTTTGCGGGTGATGAAGGGCAACCTCGGCCGTGGCGTGATGAAGGTGTCCGCCGTGGCCTCCGAACATCAGGTGGTGGAGGCGCCGGCGCGGGTCTTCCATGACCAGCAGGCCCTGGCCGATGCCTTCAAGGCCGGCGAGCTGGATCGCGACCTGGTGGCGGTGATGCGCTTCCAGGGCCCGCGCAGCAACGGCATGCCCGAGCTGCACAAGATGACCCCCTTCCTCGGCGTGCTGCAGGATCGCGGTTTCAAGGTGGCGCTGGTCACCGATGGGCGCATGTCCGGCGCCTCGGGCAAGATTCCCGCGGCCATCCACGTCTGCCCGGAAGCCTTCGATGGCGGGCCGCTGGCACGGGTGCGCGATGGCGACCGGGTCCGTGTGGACGGCACCACCGGCACCCTGGAAGTGCTGGTGGACGCCGCGGAGTTCGAGGCCCGTGAGCCGGCGCAGTGGGACCTGGAGCCCAACGTCGGCACCGGCCGCGAGCTCTTCGCCTTCATGCGCGAATCCTTCAGCACGGCGGAGCAGGGCGCCAGCGCCTTCACCCGCAACCTGGAGAGCCTGAAGTGAAGCTGGCGCTGGTTGGGGATATCGGTGGTACCAACGCGCGCTTCGCGCTCTGGCGCGACGAGAAACTGGAGTCGGTGCGGGTGCTGGCCACCGCCGATTTCGCAGGTCCCGAACAGGCCATCGGTCACTACCTGGCCGGCCTCGGTCTGGCGGTGGGCAGCCTCGGGGCTGTGTGCCTGGCGGTGGCGGGGCCGGTGAGTGGCGAGCATTTCCGCTTCACCAACAATCACTGGCGGCTGAGTCGCTCGGTCTTCTGCCGCACCCTGAAGGTGGACGAGCTATTGCTGATCAACGACTTCTCCGCGATGGCCCTGGGCATGACCCGCCTGCGCGAGCACGAGAAGCTGCAGATCTGCCCCGGCGTCGCCGACCCGGACAGCCCGGCGGTGGTCATCGGGCCGGGCACAGGCCTCGGCGTCGGCACCCTGCTGCCTCTGGGGGAAGGACGCTGGAAGGCGCTGCCGGGGGAGGGCGGCCATGTCGACCTGCCGCTGGGCAACCTGCGCGAGGCAACGCTCTGGCAGCAACTCCATGACCAGCTCGGCCATGTCAGTGCGGAGAATGTACTCAGCGGCAACGGCCTGCTGCAGCTCTACCGTGCCGTGTGCGCCGTGGACGGCCATGCTCCGCGCCTGGCCTCGCCGGCCGAGGTCAGCGCGGCGGCACTGGCGGGTGATCCGCTCGCCGAGGACGTGCTGGATCTGTTCTGCGGCTGGCTCGGCCGGGTAGCCGGCAACAACGTGCTGACCCTTGGCGGCCGTGGCGGCGTGTATATAGTCGGCGGCGTGGTGCCGCGCTTCGCGGCGTTCTTCCAGAAGAGCAGCTTCGCCCGCAACTTCGCCAGCAAGGGCTGCATGAGCGGGTATTTCGAAGGGATTCCGGTGTGGCTGGTGACGGCCGAGTATCCCGGCCTGGAAGGGGCGGGGGTGGCCCTTCAGCAGACCGCGCGATGACGTAGGGTGCGCTGTGCGCACCGTCCAGGTTCGTGGTGCGCACGGCGCACCCTACAAGGCGATAGAGAACAACAAAGGACGGCCACTGTGAGCCAATCCGGAAAATCCATTCTCCTGGTGGACGACGACCAGGAAATTCGCGAACTGCTTGAAACCTACCTGAGCCGTGCCGGCTTCCAGGTGCGCAGCGTTGCCGATGGTGAGGGCTTGCGCCGCGCCATGGCCGAGGAAGCGGCGGACCTGGTGATACTCGATGTGATGCTGCCCGATGAGGACGGTTTCAGCCTGTGCCGCTGGGTGCGCGCGCACCAGCGCCTGGCCCAGGTGCCGATCATCATGCTCACCGCCAGCTCCGACGAAGCCGACCGGGTGATCGGCCTGGAGCTGGGGGCCGACGATTACCTGGGTAAACCCTTCAGCCCTCGCGAGCTGCTGGCGCGGATCAAGGCCTTGCTGCGTCGCGTCGGCTTCGGCCAGGAGCGCTCGGTGGTCGAGGTGCTGGCCTTCGACGAGTGGCGCCTGGACATGATCAGCCACCGCCTGTTCCATGTCGACGGCGAAGAGGTGATTCTCTCCGGCGCCGACTTCGCCTTGTTGAAGCTCTTTCTCGACCACCCGCAACAGATACTCGACCGCGACACCATCGCCAACGCCACCCGTGGCCGCGAGGTGATGCCTCTGGAGCGCATCGTCGACATGGCGGTGAGCCGCCTGCGCCAGCGCCTGCGCGACACCGGCAAGGCGCCGCGGCTGATCCGCACCGTGCGCGGCGCGGGCTACCTGCTGGCGGCCCAGGTCACGCCGTACCACCATGCCTAGCCGTCTGCGCCTGATTCCGCGCTCGCTGCTCGGGCGCATGCTCTTCCTCACCCTGCTGGTGGTACTGCTGGCCCAGGCGCTGTCGAGCGTCATCTGGGTGTCGCAGCTGCGCGCCAGCCAGATGGAAGGCCTGCTCACCAGTGCCCGCAGCCTGGCCCAATCCATGGTCGCCAGCGTCAGCTACATCCGCTCGCTGCCGATCGGTTATCGCCCCATGGTGCTGGACCAGTTGCGTTCCATGGGTGGTACGCGCTTCTTCGTTTCCCTCAACGACAAGCCGCTGGAAATGCGCGTGCTTCCGGAAACCCCGCGCAAGCGTGCGGTGCTGGACCAGGTGGAGTCGGTACTGCGCGAACGGCTGGGCAAGCAGGTGGACCTGTCCCTGCATTTCGTCGATCCGAACGACCTGCGCATCTTCAACAGCGGCCTGAAGCTCGACGAGTTGCCGCGCTCCTGGGCCCACTACGCGCTGACCCTGGAGCCGGTGAATCCGCCCATCCTGGTCACCCAGATCCAGATCGGCCCCAGCGAGTGGCTCTACCTCGCCTCGCTGATGCCCGAGCCCTACGCCAGCCTGGAAGACGAGGGCCTGCCGACCCAGCAGCTGTGGTTCATCATCCTCACCAGCTGCTTCCTGTTGCTGTTCATCGGCCTGCTGGTGCACTGGCAGAGCCGGCCACTGAAACGCCTGGCGCGGGCGGCGCGGGAGATGTCCCTGGGAGCCGAAGTGGAGCCCTTGCCTGAAGCCGGCGGCAGCGAAGTGGCGGACGTGAGCCGTGCCTTCAACAGCATGCGCGAGCGCATCAGCCGCTATCTCAACGAACGCAGCCAGCTGTTCAGCGCAATTTCCCACGACCTGCGGACCCCCATCACCCGTCTGCGCCTGCGGGTGGAGCTGCTGGAGGACGAAACCGCGCAAGCCAAGTTCAGCCGCGACCTGGACGACCTGGAGCTGCTGGTGAAGGGCGCATTGCAGTGCGTGAAGGAGACCGACATCCACGAGAACATCGAGCAGGTGGACCTTGACCATCTGTTGCACGGCCTGGTCGAGCCCTACCTCGGCACCGGGCAGGTGACGCTGGAAGGAACGGTGCGGGCGGCCTATCCGGGTAAACCGCTCGCCCTGCGCCGCTGCATAGGCAACCTGGTGGATAACGCCCTGAAGTACGGTGAGCGTGCGCACCTGCGGATCGAGGACAGTGATGAGGCCTTCGTCCTGCATGTGGATGACGAGGGGCCGGGTGTGCCGGAGCAGAAGCTTGGCCAGGTCTTCGAACCCCACTTCCGCCTGGCCGGGCACAAACCGGGATACGGCCTGGGGTTGGGCATCGCGCGCAACCTTGCCCACAGCCATGGCGGTGAGCTGAGCCTGAAGAACCTGCGCGACGGCGGGTTGCGGGTGACGCTGTGGTTGCCGAGGCAGGCGGGGTGATTGTCTCCCTTCGTCCTCCGGGAGAGCTCGTGGGAGGCACCGGTCTGCTGCTTGGCGTCCGTGCAGCGACTTTTGTAACCACCCCGTGACCATCCGCTATCCCTTTGTTACCCGCGGGCTTGAAGGCCGTGGTTAGACTGCAGGCAAGCGCAAGCACCGACTTGCACAGTCATAAAAACAAGAAGGTATCCCCATCCATGAATGCCATTTCCCGCCTGGCCGCTGTCGTTTCCCTCGCCTCCCTGTTCCCGCTGTCTGCCCTCGCCGGCGAAGTGGAAGTCCTGCACTGGTGGACTTCCGGTGGCGAGAAGCGTGCCGCCGATACCCTGCAGAAGCTCGTCGAAGAGAAAGGCCATACCTGGAAGGATTTCGCCGTTGCCGGTGGTGGCGGCGAGGCGGCCATGACCGTGTTGAAGACCCGTGCGGTTTCCGGCAACCCGCCGTCCGCCGCGCAGATCAAGGGGCCGGATATCCAGGAGTGGGGCGAGCTGGGCCTGCTTGCGGAGCTGGACGACGTCTCCACCGAGGGCAATTGGGATTCGCTGCTGTCCCCGCAGGTTGCCGACATCATGAAGTACGACGGCCATTACGTGGCCGTGCCGGTCAACGTGCACCGGGTCAACTGGCTGTGGATAAACCCCGAGGTGTTCCAGAAGGCCGGGGCGACGCCGCCCACCACCCTCGATGAATTCTTCGCCGCCGCCGACAAGCTCAAGGCCGCCGGCTTCATCCCGATCGCCCACGGTGGCCAGCCCTGGCAGGACGGCACCGTGTTCGAGGACCTGGTGTTCAGCATCCTGGGCCCGCAGGGATACCACAAGGCCTTCGTCCTGCAGGACAAGGCCACGCTCACCAGCGACAAGATGGTGGAAGTCTTCGCCGCGCTGAAGAAGCTGCACGGCTATGTCGATCCGGACGCCGCAGGCCGTGACTGGAACAGCGCCACGGGGCTGGTCATCAACGGCAAGGCCGGCATGCAGATCATGGGCGACTGGGCCAAGAGCGAGTGGAGCGCCGCCGGCAAGGTGGCGGGCAAGGACTACCAGTGCCTGCCATTCCCCGGCACCCAGGGCAGCTTCGCCTACAACATCGACTCCCTGGCCATGTTCAAGCTCAAGGACGACGCCAACATCCAGGCGCAGAACGACCTGGCGCGCACCGTGCTGGAGCCGCAGTTCCAGCAGTTCTTCAACCAGAACAAGGGCTCCATCCCGGTCCGCCTGGACCAGGACATGTCGAGCTTCGACGCCTGCGCCCAGCAGTCCATGAAGGACTTCAAGGAAGCGGCGGCGGGCGATGGCCTGCAGCCGAGCCTGGCCCACGGCATGGCCGCCTCCAGCTATGTGCAGGGCGCGGTGTTCGACGTGGTCACCAATTTCTTCAACGACCCCGCTGCCGACCCGAAGAAGGCCGCGCAGCAACTGGCCGCCGCGATCGAAGCGGTGCAGTAAGCGGTCGGGCCGCGTAGGCGGCCCCATTCAACCTGACTGATTTCGAGGGTGCCGGCAGGCGCCAGGGGTTCCTGCTGCTCCTCGCTAGCCCCTCTCCCTTCAGGGAGAGGGGAGTAACAGGCCCAACCCATGGAGCTAATCCCCATGAGCTCAACCGCAGTCTTCGCCAAGGCCTCGCCGCTGGACGCGCTGCAACGCTGGCTACCCAAGGTGGTGCTGGCGCCCAGCGTGCTGATCGTGCTGGTCGGCTTCTACGGCTACATCCTCTGGACCTTCCTGCTGTCCTTCACCAACTCGCGCTTCATGCCCAGCTACAAGTTCGTCGGGCTGCAGCAGTACGAACGCCTGCTGGACAACGACCGCTGGTGGGTGGCCAGCCACAACCTGTTGGTCTACGGCGGACTGTTCATCGCCAGCAGCCTGGTGATCGGGGTGTTCCTGGCGGTGCTGCTGGATCAGCGCATCCGTCGCGAAGGCTTCATCCGCACCGTCTACCTCTACCCCATGGCGCTGTCGATGATTGTCACCGGCACCGCCTGGAAATGGCTGCTCAACCCTGGCCTGGGCCTGGACAAGCTGCTGCGCGACTGGGGCTGGGAGGGCTTTCGCCTGGACTGGCTGGTAGACCCGGACCGCGTCGTCTACTGCCTGGTGATCGCCGCCGTGTGGCAGTCCTCGGGCTTCGTCATGGCGCTCTTCCTGGCCGGGCTGCGCGGGGTGGACCAGTCGATCATCCGCGCCGCCCAGGTGGATGGCGCGAGCCTGCCGAGCATCTACCTGCGCATCGTCCTGCCGAGCCTGCGCCCGGTGTTCTTCAGCGCACTGATGATCCTCGCCCACATCGCCATCAAGAGCTTCGACCTGGTCGCCGCGATGACCGCCGGCGGCCCCGGTTATGCCTCAGACCTGCCGGCGATGTTCATGTACGCCCATACCTTCACCCGCGGCCAGATGGGCCTCGGCGCCGCCAGCGCGATGCTCATGCTCGGCGCGGTGCTGGCGATCCTCGTGCCCTACCTGTATTCCGAACTGAGGAACAAGCGCCATGACTAGCCTGGCCGGAAAACCTGCCTTCAGTTTCAGTCGCCTGGCCATCCACGCCACGCTGTTCTTCGCCTGCGCCCTCTATCTGGTGCCGCTGGTGGTGATGCTGCTGACCAGCTTCAAGACGCCCGACGACATCCGCACCGGCAACCTGCTGTCGATTCCGGATGCGTTCACCGTGATCGGCTGGGCCAAGGCCTGGGCCAGCGTCGGTGGCTACTTCTGGAACTCGGTGAAGATCACCGTGCCGGCGGTGATCATTTCCACGCTGCTCGGCGCGCTGAACGGCTACGTGCTGTCCATGTGGCGCTTCCGCGGTTCGCAGTTGTTTTTCGGTCTGCTGCTGTTCGGCTGCTTCCTGCCGTTCCAGGTGGTTCTGCTGCCGGCGTCCTTCACCCTCGGCCAGTTCGGCCTGGCCAATACCACCGGTGGCCTGGTGCTGGTGCACGTGGTTTACGGCCTGGCCTTCACCACGCTGTTCTTCCGCAACTTCTACGTGAGCATCCCGGACGCCCTGGTGCGGGCGGCGCGGCTGGACGGGGCGGGGTTCTTCACCATCTTCGGGCGCATCCTGCTGCCGATGTCGGTGCCGACCATCATGGTCTGTCTGATCTGGCAGTTCACCCAGATCTGGAACGACTTCCTCTTCGGCGTGGTGTTCGCCAGCGGCGATACCCAGCCCATCACCGTGGCCCTGAACAACCTGGTGAACACCAGCACCGGGGTCAAGGAATACAACGTCGACATGGCCGCCGCGATGATCGCCGGCCTGCCCACCCTGCTGGTCTACGTATTGGCCGGCAAATACTTCCTGCGCGGCTTGACCGCTGGCGCGGTGAAGGGCTGATGCCCTCAAGATTGGAGAGTGACATGGCAACCCTCGAACTGCGCAATGTGAACAAGTCCTACGGCAGCGGCCTGGCGGACACCCTGAAGAACATCGAGCTGTCCATCGACTCCGGCGAGTTCCTGATCCTCGTCGGCCCTTCGGGCTGCGGCAAGTCGACCCTGATGAACTGCATCGCCGGGCTGGAAGACATCAGCGGCGGCGCGATCCTGGTGGATGGCCAGGACATCAGCGGCATGAGCCCCAAGGACCGGGACATCGCCATGGTGTTCCAGTCCTACGCGCTGTACCCGACCATGAGCGTGCGTGAGAACATCGCCTTCGGCCTGAAGATCCGCAAGCTGCCCCCGGCCGAGATCGATGCGGAGGTCGCCCGCGTGGCCAGGCTGCTGCAGATCGAGCACCTGTTGCAGCGCAAGCCCGGCCAGCTCTCCGGCGGCCAGCAGCAGCGCGTGGCCATGGGGCGGGCCCTGGCGCGGCGGCCGAAGATCTACCTGTTCGACGAGCCGCTGTCGAACCTCGACGCCAAGCTGCGGGTGGAGATGCGCACCGAGATCAAGCTGATGCACCAGCGGCTGAAGACCACCACGGTCTACGTCACCCATGACCAGATCGAAGCCATGACCCTGGGCGACAAGGTGGCGGTGATGAAGGACGGCGTCATCCAGCAGTTCGGCACCCCGCGAGAGATCTACAACGATCCGGCCAACCTCTTCGTCGCCGGTTTCATGGGCTCGCCGCCGATGAACTTCATTCCCCTGCGTCTGCAGCGCCGCGACGGCCGCCTGGTGGGCCTGCTGGACAGCGCCGACGGCCATTGCGAACTGCCGCTCGGCGGGGTCGACGGTGAGCTGGAAGGACGCGAGCTGATCCTCGGCATCCGCCCGGAGCAGGTGCTGGTCGGTGCTGGCGACCTGCCGGCGATTCGCGCCCAGGTTCAGGTGCTGGAGCCCACCGGGCCGGACACCCTGGCCTTCGTCGAGATCAACCAGACCAAGGTCTGCTGCCGCCTGGCGCCCGATTCCCCAGCGCGCGTGGGCGACACCCTCGACCTGCAATTCGCTCCCGACAAGGTGTTGCTGTTCGACGCACGGAGCGGCGAGCGGCTGTGCGTGCCGGGAAAGGCGGCCGTGGCCGAGCCGGCCAGGGTCGCACGCCTGAAGGGCCTGTAGGAGCGGGCTTTGCTCGCGAAGGGGCGCGCGGAGCCGGGCCGTTCGCGAGCGAGCAAAAGAAAGATCCATCGCAACAACAATAAAAATCTGGAGTGGACATGAGCACGACGATCAAAGGTTTGTGGGTACTGCCCTGCGCGCTTTTCGCGGTTTCCGGTGTGGCGCAAGCGGTGGAATTCACCGGCTACATGCGCAGCGGCGCCGGTGGGTCCAGCGAGGGCGGCACGCAATCCTGCTTCCAGCTGCCGGGGGCGCAATCCAAGTACCGTCTGGGCAACGAGTGCGAGCAGTACATCGAACTGGACCTGCGCCAGGACCTCGCCAGGCTCGATGACGGATCGGTGATCAGTGTCGAAGGCATGGCGCAGCTGTTCAACGAATACGGCCACACCCCCGAGTTCACGGGCGACCACGGCTTCACACGGATGAACCAGATGTATGCCGAGTGGAGCAACATGCCGGCGCTGGGCGGTGGCTCCTTCTGGGCGGGGCGCCGCTTCTACAAGCGCAACGATATCCACATCTCCGACTACTACTACTGGAACCAGAGCGCCACCGGCTTCGGCTTCGATGAAGTGGCCATTGGCGACCTGAAGTACAGCTACGTGTTCTCGCGCAAGGACAACGTCTTCCAGGACCCCTACATCAACCGCCACGACTTCAACGTGGCCGGCTTCCAGACCAACCCCGGCGGCGAGGTGGAACTGGGCGTCAGCTACCTCGACAAGCCCGACAGCACCGATGCCCACAGCGGCTGGTCGGTGGCGGCGCAGCACAAGCAGAAGGAATTCCTCGGCGGGGTGAACACCTTCGCCCTGCAGTACGGCCGTGGGCCAGGCACCGCGCTGGGCTATACCGGCGACCCCACGCTGGACAACAGCAACCAGAGCTGGCGCGTGGTGGAGTTCTTCGATTGGCAGGTGACGCCGCGCTTCGGTGGCCAGTTCGAGGTGATCTACCAGAAGGACAAGCGCCCGGATGGCGACGACCAGAACTGGCTCTCCGTCGGTGTGCGCCCGGTCTACGCCATTACCGAGCAGTTCAAGCTGGTCACCGAACTTGGCCGGGACCAGGTGGAAGCCCCCGGCGGCACCCGCAAGCTGACCAAGTTCACCATCGCACCCACCTGGTCGCCAGCCGGTCCGGGCTTCTGGCAGCGCCCGGAAATCCGTCTGTATTACACCTACGCCAGCTGGAACGAAGCGGCCCAGCGTGCGGCCAGCGAACTGGCGGCGGGTTCGGCGCTGTCCGATACCGGTGCCTTCGGCGACGCGCTGCACGGCTCCAACTTCGGTGTGCAACTGGAGTACTGGTGGAAGTGATGCGCAGTGCCAGGCCGCATCGGGTGAGAGCGGGGGAGGGCGTCGACCACCCCTTCGCCGACCTGTTGCGTCCGGCAGCCGGGCAGCCGTTCCGCTGGGCCGAACACCAGGGCCGCGAGCTGCTGCTGGTGGAGCATTCGCGCTGCTCGGCGGTGTTCAGTCGCCAGGGCGGCCAGTTGCTGCACTTCCAGCCCCACGGCGAGCGCCCCTTGCTCTGGTGCGCAACGCGCTGGCCACGCATTGGCGCCATTCGCGGCGGCGTGCCGGTGTGCTGGCCCTGGTTCGGCCGCCACCCCATGGAGGGCGGCTGGCCCCACCACGGCTGGGCGCGGTTGTCCGACTGGCGACTTATCCACAAGGCCGCCGACGACAATGGCGTGCGCGTGACCTGGCGCCTGGATCTGCACGACTGGCAAGTGGAACTGGAGGCAGAACTGGGTGGGCGCATGAGTCTGCAACTGGTCACCCGTCACCGCGACAGCGAACCCTGCGTGCTCAGCCATGCGCTGCACGCCTACTGGCGGGTGAGCGACGTGGCGCGGGTCGCCCTGCTCGGGCTGGACGGCGCCGAAGGGCGCGATCTGCTGAGCCGCGAACCCTGTCGGCAAGGGGGCGAGCTGCGCGTGATCGATGGCTGCCACCGGGTGTTCCGGCAGGGTGGCCGCGTGAAGATTCAGGATGCCGGTTGGCAGCGGCGTTTGTGCATCGATGGTGGGAACAATCCGAACACCGTGGTCTGGCATCCCGGCAGCCGTCCTTTATCCGAAGTGAGCTGGGCGGAGGGGCTGGGATTTCTTTCCGTGCAGGGCGCGGCCTGTGGAGACGACAGTGCGGAGCTGGTGGCGGGGGAGGAGGCGAGGTTGAGTCTGGAGGCGTGGGTTGGATGAGGTCCCTCTCCCTGAAGGGAGAGGGGCCGGGGGTGAGGGGGCGTCAGGACGGCTCCTCTTCCGCCGGATACCGGCTGGCATTGAGGCTTTCCTTGATCTTGCGCAGATGCGGCTGGAAGTCGACGCCGCGGCGCAGGGTCATGCCGGTGGCGAGCACGTCGAGCACGGTGAGCTGGATGATGCGCGAGGTCATCGGCATGTAGATGTCGGTGTCTTCCGGCAGCGGGATGTCGAGGCTCAAGGTGCTGGCTTTGGCCAGCGGCGAACCTGCGGCGGTAAGGCCGAGCACCGAGGCGCCGTTCTGGCGCGCCAGGCGCGCCACTTCCACCAGTTCGCGGGTGCGGCCGGTGTAGGAAATGATCACGAAGAGGTCGCCCGTATGGGCCACCGACGCCAGCATCCGCTGCATCAGGACATCGGAATGGGCGGATACGGCGAGGTTGAAGCGAAAGAACTTGTGCTGGGCGTCCAGGGCCACCGAGGCGGAGGCGCCGAGCCCGAAGAAATGGATCTGCCGGGCCTGGATCATCAGGTCCACGGCGCGGCTGATCAACTGCGGGTCGAGGCTCTGCAGGGCGCTGTCCAGGGAGGCGATGGCACTGCCGAAGATCTTCCGGGTGTAGGCCTCGGGACCATCGTCGGCGGCGACCGCCTGGCTCACGTAGGCGGCACCGCTGGCCAGGCTTTGCGCCAGCTGCATCTTCAGTTCCGGGTAGCCGTTGACGCCGAAGGAGCGGCAGAAGCGGTTCACTGTCGGCTCGCTGACCTGAGCCGCCTGGGCCAGGGCCGCGATGCTGTAGCGGGTGGCCTGCTGCGGGTCGCGCAGGATGACTTCGGCGACCTTGCGCTCGGCCTTGTTGAGTTCGTCGAGGCGGTTCTGGATCTGCTCCAGCAGATTGTGCACGCGGTCCATTGGGATTCCTGGGAAGGGGCCTGCAATCGGTGGCCTATCGTACTGAGCGTACCCAGGCTGGGCCACCGTAATCTCGTATATCGGTAAATGTAGTTTTATTACTACATTTTGTCTTGCTGTAACGGCTAGCAGGGTGTATTCATAAGCTTATGTTTGATAGAAGAACAAATATCATGGCCTCACAACCTGTCGAACCCTGCACCCTGGCCCTGTTCGGCGGCCTCGGTGACCTGGCACTGCGCAAGCTGTTCCCCGCGCTCTATCAACTGGACCGTGCCGGGCTGCTGGCCGCCGATACGCGCATCCTCGCCCTGGGCCGTGAAAGCGGCGAGCCCGCCACCCATATGGCCGAGATCGGCGAACACCTGCGCCGCTACGTGCCGGCCGGTGAGGTTGAGGAGGGCGCCATGCAGCGTTTCCTGGCCCGGCTCGACTACCTCTCGATGGACTTCCTCGACACTGATGCCTACCCGGTCCTGGCCGACAAGCTGGGCCCGGTGGCCAGGATGATCGCCTACTTCGCCACGCCCGCCGCCGTTTACGGCGCCATCTGCGAAGGTCTGGCCGCCGCCGGGCTGGCCGAGCGCACCCGCGTGGTGCTGGAGAAACCCATCGGTCATGACCTGGATTCCTCACGCGCGGTGAACGAAGCGGTGGCGGCGCACTTTCCGGAGAACCGCACCTACCGGATCGACCACTACCTGGGCAAGGAGACGGTGCAGAACCTGATTGCCCTGCGCTTCGCCAACAGCCTGTTCGAGACGCAGTGGAACCAGCACCACATCTCCCACGTGGAAATCACCGTGGCCGAGCAGGTGGGCATCGAGGGCCGCTGGGGCTATTTCGACCAGGCCGGCCAGTTGCGCGACATGATCCAGAACCACCTGCTGCAGCTGCTCTGCCTGATCGCCATGGACCCGCCCAGCGACCTCTCCGCCGACAGCATCCGCGACGAAAAGGTGAAGGTGCTGAAAGCCCTGGCGCCCATCGCCCCGGAACAGCTCGGACAGCAGGTGGTGCGTGGCCAGTACGTGGCCGGCAACATCCTCGGCAAGACGGTGCCCGGCTATCTGGAGGAAGAACACGCCAATACCCACAGCGACACCGAAACCTTCGTTGCCCTGCGGGCGGAGATCCGCAACTGGCGCTGGTCCGGCGTGCCCTTCTACCTGCGTACCGGTAAGCGCATGCCGCAGAAGCTCTCGCAGATCGTCATACACTTCAAGGAACCGCCGCACTACATCTTCGCCCCCGAGCAGCGGCCGTTGATCAGCAATCGCCTGGTCATCCGCCTGCAGCCGGACGAAGGCATTTCCCTGCAGGTGATGACCAAGGAGCAGGGCCTGGACAAGGGCATGCAACTGCGCAGCGACCCGCTGCAGCTGAGCTTCTCCAACACCTATCGCAGTGCGCGGATTCCAGACGCCTACGAGCGTCTGCTGCTGGAAGTGATGAAGGGCAACCAGAATCTCTTCGTGCGCAAGGACGAAATCGAATACGCCTGGAAATGGTGCGACCAGCTGATCGCCGGGTGGCGGCAGCAGGGCGACGCGCCCAGACCCTACGCGGCGGGAACCTGGGGGCCGACGGCCTCCATTGCATTGATCACCCGTGATGGCAGGAGCTGGTATGGCGATCTTTAATCTCGACCTGCCGACGCAGGTGACCGGGCTCAGCCTCGGCAGCCCCGAACAACTGGCCGGCGAGCTGGCCATCACCGTTGCCAACGCCCTGCGCGCGGCCATCGATGCCCGTGGTGCGGCCGTGCTGGTGGTGTCCGGCGGGCGCAGCCCGATCGCATTCTTCGAACGCCTGCGCGGCCAGACCCTGGACTGGTCGAAGGTCACCATCAGCCTGGCCGACGAACGCTTCGTGCCGGTCAGCCATGCCGACAGCAATGAAGGTCTGGTACGCCACCACCTGTTGAAGGGGGAGGCCGCCAGTGCGCGCTTCCTCGGCCTCTACCACAGTGCGCCGAACCTGGATGAGGCCGCCCGCCTGGCCCATGTGGCCCTGGCCGAACTGGGCGCTATCGACGTGCTGGTGCTGGGCATGGGCGAGGACGGTCACACCGCTTCGCTGTTCCCCGGCAGCCCGAACCTCGAGCAGGCCCTGAGTACAGGCTGCGAGCGCCGCTGCCTGCCGATGCAGGCCCCCAGCGTGCCGCGCCAGCGCCTCACCCTGACCCTGCCGCTGCTGGCCAGTGCGCAGCTGACCCTGCTGGCCGTACAAGGCCAGGCCAAGCTGGCCACCCTGGCCGCCGCCCTGGCGGGCGAAGACGAGGCGGCCATGCCGATTCGCGCCTTCCTCCGCCGTCCCCTGGAAATCCACTGGTGCCCCTGAGCCCGAAGGAACGCCCATGACCAGCCTCCCCACCAATCGGGCCACCAGTCGCGAAGCCGTGCCGAGCATGGCCGACAAGGCTGCCCTGATCGACATTCTCTGCGGTGCGGCACGCATCCTTCCGGTGATCACCGTCGAGCGCGAGCAGGACGCCCTGCCGCTGGCCGATGCCCTGGCCGCCGGTGGCCTGCGTACCCTGGAAATCACCCTGCGTTCCGAGCATGGCCTGTCCGCGATCCGCACCCTGCGTGAGCAGCGTCCGGAGCTTTGCGTCGGTGCCGGCACCGTGCTGGATGAGTGGATGCTCGCCGAGGCCGAGGCCGCCGGCTCGCAATTCATCGTCACCCCCGGCTGCACCGCCGAACTGCTGCGGGCCGGCGTCTACAGCCCGTTGCCGTTGCTGCCGGGCATCAGCAGCGCCTCGGAAATCATGCTCGGCTACGCCCTGGGCTATCGCCGCTTCAAGCTCTTCCCGGCGGAAGTCTGCGGTGGCATCAAGGCCCTCAAGGCCTTCGGCGGCCCTTTCCCGGGTATCCGCTTCTGCCCCACCGGCGGGGTCAATCCCGACAACCTGCGCGACTACATGGCCCTGCCCAACGTGATGTGCGTGGGCGGCACCTGGATGATGGACAAGGACTGGATCCGCAACGGCGACTGGCAGCGCATCCAGGAAACCACGGCAGCGGCATTGGAGCTGTTGCGCTGACGTAGGCAGAGAGCGTTCTGCTTTTTTGTGGGGGCGATTTCAATCGCTATGCAGGCCGCAGGCCTGCCCTTCAATCCTCCCTGGGGGCACTGCGTGCCCCATTGCGAATGAATTCGCCCCCACAGGGTCCATGCCCACCGCAGTGACTTCGTAGCCCATTCCCATATCGCACTCGGTTGCGAAACAGATTCCGCCAAACGGTTTGCTGAAACGATTTACCTAGTAACGAAACCGCGTTAAAACCGACTTCCAGTGGTCCCGATCCTGAGGAAAGTGCAATGACTAACAACAACCTCGAAGCCCTGTTCCCCACTGCCGACCAGATTCCCGAGCGTTACCGCCCCGGCGCGCCCATCGAACAGCGCGAGTACCTGGTGAACGGTGAGCTGCTGAGTTGGCAGGGCCCGCTGGCGGCAGTGCGCAGTCCGGTGTTCCTGGCGGGCGAGAAGGGCGATGAACAGGTGGTGCTGGGCAGCACGCCGCTGCTGGATGCCGATGCCGCGCTGGCGGCCCTGGATGCCGCCGTCGCTGCCTACGACCACGGGCAGGGTGCCTGGCCGACCATGCGCGTGGCCGAGCGTATCCAGCATGTGGAGAAGTTCCTCGCCCGCATGCGCGAGCAGCGCGAGGCGGTGGTCAGGCTGCTGATGTGGGAGATCGGCAAGAACCTCAAGGATTCCGAGAAGGAGTTCGACCGCACCTGCGACTACATCGTCGACACCATCGAGGCGCTCAAGGAGCTGGACCGCCGCTCCAGCCGCTTCGAACTGGAGCAGGGCACCCTCGGCCAGATCCGCCGCGTGCCGCTGGGCGTGGCGCTGTGCATGGGGCCATACAACTATCCGCTGAACGAGACCTTCACCACGCTGATTCCGGCGCTGATCATGGGCAACACCGTGGTCTTCAAACCGGCCAAGTTCGGCGTGCTGCTGATCCGCCCGCTGCTGGAAGCCTTCCGCGACAGCTTCCCGGCTGGCGTCATCAACGTCATCTACGGCCGCGGCCGCGAAACCGTCAGCGCCATCATGGCCAGCGGCAAGGTGGATGTGTTCGCCTTCATCGGCACCCATTCCGGCGCCGCCGACCTGAAGAAGCTGCACCCGCGCCCGCACCGCCTGCGCGCGGCGCTGGGCCTGGACGCCAAGAACCCTGGCATCGTCCTGCCGAAGGTGGACCTGGACAACGCGGTCAACGAAGCCATCACCGGCGCCCTGTCGTTCAACGGCCAGCGCTGCACCGCGCTGAAGATCCTCTTCGTCCACGAAGACGTGCTCGAACCCTTTCTCGACAAGTTCTGCACCAGGCTGGCCACCCTCAAGCCCGGCATGCCCTGGGAGGACGGTGTGGCCCTGACGCCCCTGCCCGAACCGGGCAAGGTCGACTACCTCAATGCCCTGCTGGAAGATGCCGTGGCCAAGGGGGCCAAAGTGGTCAATCCGGGCGGCGGCAGCCACCGGCAGAGTTTCTTCTATCCCGCCGTGCTGAGTCCGGTGAGTCCGGAGATGCGCCTTTACCATGAGGAACAGTTCGGACCGCTGATTCCGGTGGTGCCGTATCGCGAGCTGGAAGAAGTGATCGACTATGTGCTGCATTCCGACTACGGCCAGCAGCTCAGCCTGTTCGGCGACGATGCGGCCCAGGTCGGCCGGCTGGTGGATGCCTTCGCCAATCAGGTAGGGCGCATCAACATCAACGCCCAGTGCCAGCGCGGCCCCGACACCTTCCCCTTCAATGGCCGGAAGAACTCGGCCGAAGGCACGCTGTCGGTACATGACGCCCTGCGGGTGTTCTCCATCCGCACCCTGGTGGCGACCAGGTTCCAGGAAGACAACAAGGCACTGGTCAGCGAGATCATCCGCAACCGCGAGTCGAACTTCCTGACCACGGATTACATTTTCTGAGGCGGATGGGTTGCCGCCACAAGGTTATTGATCGGAGATTTACCCATGCCCCGCCCCATCAGCCGAGACACCCGGCTCTGCATGTCGCTGTCCGGCCGTCCCGGCAATTTCGGCACGCGCTTTCACAACTACCTCTACGAAGCCCTCGACCTGGACTTCGTCTACAAGGCCTTCACCACCACCGATCTGCCGGCGGCCATCGGCGGCATTCGCGCCCTGGGCATTCGCGGTTGCGCGGTGTCCATGCCGTTCAAGGAGGCCTGCATCCCATTGCTGGACGAACTGGATACCTCGGCTTCGGCCATCGACTCGGTCAACACCATCGTCGCCGACGACGGCCGGCTGAGGGGCTACAACACCGACTACAGCGCCGTGGCCAGCCTGCTGGCGAGCCACGCCGTACCACGGGACATCCGTTTTGTGGTGCGCGGCAGCGGCGGCATGGCCAAGGCCGTGGCCAGCGCCTTTCGCGACAGCGGTTACCGCCACGGCACGATAGTCGCTCGCAACCCGCAGACCGGCCCGGCGCTGGCCCGGGGCTGTGGATATGCATGGCTGGCGGAGCTGGGCGACGAGGAGCCGCAGATGCTGGTCAACGTCACCCCGCTGGGCATGGAAGGCGGCCCGGATGCCGACGCCCTGGCCTTCACCCGCGAACAGGTAGCGGCGACAGACTGGGTTTTCGACGTGGTGGCGCTGCCGGTGGAAACCCCACTGATCCTTCTGGCCCGTGAGCTGGGCAAGCCGGTGATCACGGGTGCCGAAGTCATAGTGCTGCAGGCGGTGGAGCAGTTCGTGCTCTACACAGGCGTGAGGCCGGAGGCGGAACTGATAGAGAAAGCGGCGGAGTTCGCGCGAGGTTAGGGCGGGGAAGCGGGTATTTTGTGGGAGCGAACTTATTCGCGAATGAATTCGCTCCCACAGAAGGGAAGGGGCCTTGTGGCTCTCAACCCTCCGGCAGATTCGCGTAGATCTTTTCCAGCGTGCCGTTGAGCTTGGCGATCTGGGCTTCGGTGAGGTCCTTGAAGCTGTTGGTGAAGATGTGCGCGGTGTTCACCTGGATCTCTTCCACCATGTGCCGGCCCTTGTCGGTGATGGTCACCTGGGTCACCCGGCCATCGTTGCTGCACGGGGCGGTGTCCACCAGGCCGTCTTCCTTCATGCGGTAGACGATCTTGGTAACGGTGGAGAGCTTGGCGATGGCGTGCTCGGAGATTTCCGAGATGCTCGACTGGCCGTTCTCCTTGAGGATGAAGAGGATGCGCCAGCGCGGGATGTCCAGGTCGATCTTCTTCAGGGTCTTTTCCATGGCCATGTTGTAGCGGCCATAGACGCGGGCGATCCAGTAGAAGGGGAACTCCTCCTTCTTGAAATCGTCGCTGGCGGGGTTGTAACGGTTGAGGCGCTTTTTCGGGGTGCTCATGCGAGTGGTGCAAGGTTCCTGCTGACAGGGGGAGAGTTATAGGGGGTTGCGCGTGGGCTGTCGACAGCCATATGACGCAACCTTGACCCCAATCAGCACCCGTCGGCTGCCGCGAGGGCAGCCGGCGGTGCTCAGCCGTGCAGGAACCGCTGGGCCAGGTCGAGCTGGGAGCGGGCCAGCTGGTGCAGCTCCTGGCCGATCTGGGTACTGCGCTGGGCCTGGCCGGCGCTCTGTTCGGCGAGGCCGGCGATCCGCGCGATCTGCCGGCTGATCTCCTCGGCCACCTGGCCTTGCTGCTCGATGGCGGTAGCCATCTGCAGGCTCATGCCGCTGATCTGGCCCACTTCGCCGCTGATGCGCCGCAGGGATTCGCGCACCTGTTCCACGTCGGTGGTGGACTGCTGCGCGGCCTGTTCGCCCCGTTGCGCCGTGGCCAGGGCCTGGGCGCTGCCGTTGCGCAGGCGCTCGATGGACTGCTGGATCTGGCCGGTGGAGTCGCGGGTCCGCGAGGCGAGGGTGCGCACCTCGTCGGCCACCACGGCGAAGCCCCGGCCGGACTCCCCGGCTCGCGCCGCCTCGATCGCCGCGTTCAGCGCCAGCAGGTTGGTCTGCTCGGCGATGCTCTGGATCACCTCGGCTATGCCGCTGATGGACTCGATGGATTCGGCCAACTGGCCCACCGCCATGCCGATGTCCTCCACGGAGCCGTGCAGGGTCTGCATCGAGGCCTGGCTCTGGCCGGCCAGGCGGTCGCCATCCCGTGCCAGCTCGTCCACCGCCTGGGTGGCCTGGGCGCTGTGCTGGAGGTTGCGCGACAGTTCGTGGATGGTGCTGCTCATCTGCTGGATGGCCGCCGCCGACTGCTCGGTTTCCTCCAGCTGGCGCTCCAGCTGGCCGGCCTCGCTGGCCACCAGCTCCGAGGATTCCCCGGCGCGGCTGCGCAGGATGTCGCCGTTGATGTGGATGCGCGCCATCACCGTGCGCAAACGCAGCTGCAAGCTGCCCATGGCCATGTCCAGCAGGGCGTCGGCACCACCGCGCTGGCTGTAGGCCGGTGCCAGCAGCGGGTCGCTGTAGACCTGTGGATGACTCGCCAGGCCCCGAATCACGCCGCGTTGGCGTACATGGGCGGCCTGCAGGCTGATGGCTCCAGTCCCGACGAGCAGGGCCAGGCCGAGACGGCCGTCGAGCTCCCCGGCCAGGGTTGCGCCGACCAGCAGCAGGCCACCGAGTGCCGCGACGCTGTGTTCGCCCAGCAGGCGCAGCGCCCGTGTCGCGGCCGGTTCGGCCGGCTTGCCCTGGCGCAGGCGCGCATAGAGGGCGTCGGCGCGCAGGCAGGTGGCGCGGTCCATGGGGTGGTAGACGGTGCCCAGGGCCACCAGCTGACCGCCCTCGAACAGTGGCACCACATAGAGGTCGCTCCAGAAGGTGCCGCCCTCGCGGTGGCGGCCCATCAGCGGGCCGTTCCAGGGCACCCCGGCGCGCAGGGTGCGCCACATGCCGTCCAGCACAAGGGGTGGCATGCCCGGGTGGTTGATCAGGTCGTAGCCCTTGCCCAGCAGTTCCTCGCGGCTGTAGCCGCAGAGGTCCAGGTAGGCGTCGTTGCAGGCCAGCACCCGGCCTTCCGGGTCCAGGCGGGAAATGGGCGGTTCGGTGAAGTCCGTCAGGCTCATCAGGGGCGCTCCATCACCAGTCCAGGCTGCGGCCGGCGCGCATCTTGCGCACCATGGCGTCGAAGAACTTGGTGGCGAAGCCGCTCTCGCGGATCAGCATGGCGGTGAGGTCGGTGCACTTCTGCTGGATGGCCAGCGGCAGCGGGTTGTCCTCGCCACCGAGGGCGCCGGCGGCGCACTGGATCTCCGCCGCGCGCTGCACCGTCCAGAGCAGGAAGAAGGTCTTGGCGATGCTGCTCTCGCCCACCGCGATGCCGTGGTTGCGCAGCACCAGGATGTGCTTGTCGCCGAGGCTTTCGAGCATGCGTCCCTTCTCGTCCTCGAACAGGGTGATGCCTTCGAACTCGTGGTAGCCGATGCGGCCATACAGCTGCGCGCCGTAGAAGTCGTCGTGGGCGAAGCCCTTTTTCTTCTGGACGATGGCCGAGATGGGGGTGGTGTGGGTGTGGATCAGGCAGTGGATGTCGTCGCGGGCGCCGTGCACCGCGCTGTGCAGGGCGAAGCCGGCGGGGTTGGCGTCGTAGGGCGAGTCCTCCAGCTTGTGGCCGTCGAGGTCCACCTTGAGCAGGTTGGCCGGGGTGACTTCGCTGTAGTTGAGGCCGAAGGGGTTCACCAGATAGTGGTGGGCCGGCCCCGGCAGGCGCGCGGAAATGTGGTTGAAGATGGTCTCCGTCCAGCCGAAGAAATCCACCAGGTGGTAGCAGTGGGCGAGCTGCACGCGCAGCGCCCATTCTTCGTCGCTGCAGTGGCGGGGTTGCTGGGTTGGGGCAAGGGCGTTCATCTGGACTCTCCGATTCAGGGGCGGGGCTGGGCGCCGCGAAAGCGCGCCAGCGCGATCAGGTGGCGGGTGACAGGCATGGGCAGGTCAAGGCGATCGGCCAGTTCCAGCACCGCGTCGCCGATGGCGGCCAGCTCCAGGGGCCGGCCCTTGTCGTAGTCCTGGAGCATCGAGGTGCGTACCGGGCCCATGCCGGCGCCCAGGTCCAGGAAGGTCTGTGGATCGATGTCGATGCGCGCGCCGTAGGCGGCGGCGGTGAGCAGCGCCTCGCGCAGGCAGGCACCGGCCAGTTCGCGCAACCCGGGCTGGCCGTAGAGCTGCTCCAGGGTGGCGCCGCTGACCACCGAGAGCGGGTTGGAGCTGAGGTTGGCGATGGCCTTGGTCCACACCGAGTCGCGGATGCGCTCGCTGGCGCGGGCCTCGATGCCGGCGGATTCCACCAGTTCGCGCAGGTGTCGGAGGCGCGGGGAGAGGCGGTTGTCCGGCTCGCCGAAGATCATCAGGTGGGGGTTCTGCGCCTCGGCCACGGCGGGGGCCGGGCACTGCGCGGTGATGAACACCACGCAACCGATCACCCGCGCCAGGTCGAGGCCTTCGGCGAGGGCACCGTCCGGGTCCACGGCGTGGATGCGCTGGCCGGCGAAGCGGCCTTCCAGGCCGTGGAAGTACCACCAGGGCAGGCCGTTGACCACCGGCACCACCAGGCTGTCGGCCTGCAGCAGGGGCTGGATGTCGGCCACCAGGGCGGGCAGGGCGTCGGCCTTGGCGCAGAGGAAGACGATGTCCTGGGGCCCCAGGTCGGCGGCGCGGTCGCTGGCCGGCACGCGCACGAAGTGATGGCCGTCCAGGTCATCGAGGTGGATGCCATCCTGGCGGATGGCGGCGAGGGTGGCGCCACGGGCGAGCACGCTCACCGGGTGGCCGGCGTCGGCCAGGCGCGCGGCGAGGGTGCAGCCGATGGCACCCGCCCCGGCGATGCAGATGCGGCTGGGGAAAGATGTCATGTGGGTCCTCCTTGGACGGTGGCCCGGCCTGGCGGCCGGGCCGGGGGATCATCCGGCGAGCATCTCCTGGTGCTTGCTCGCCAGGCCCAGGTAGGCCTCGATCACGCGCGGGTCGTCGGCCAACTGGGCGGCGGGGCCCTGCATGGCGATCTGGCCGGTTTCCAGCACATAGGCGTAGTCGGCCACCCGCAGGGCGGCGCGGGCGTTCTGCTCCACCAGCAGGATCGACACCCCCTGCTGGCGCAGGGTGCTGATGATGCGGAAGATCTCGCGGGTGATCAGCGGCGCCAGACCCAGGCTCGGCTCGTCGAGCATCAGCAGCCTGGGCTTGGCCATCAGCGCGCGGCCCACGGCGAGCATCTGCCGCTCGCCGCCGGAGAGGGTGGCGGCCATCTGGTCGCGGCGCTCCTTCAGGCGCGGGAACAGGGTGTAGACCTCGTCCAGGGTGTCGGCGTGGTCGCGCTTGCCGCTGCGGTGGCGCTGGAAGGCGCCCAGCAGCAAGTTGTCGGCGACCGTCATGCTGCCGAACAGCTCGCGCTTCTCCGGCACCAGGCCGAGCCCGCGGGCGACCATCACTTCCACTTCCGGCACCGCTTCCAGGCTGCCGTCGAAGGCCACCCGGCCACGGGAACCGAGCACCCCCATGATGGCCGAGAGCAGGGTGGTCTTGCCGGCGCCGTTGGGGCCGATCACGGTGACGATCTGCCCCTGGCCGACCCGCAGGCTGGCGTTGGACAGGGCCTCCACCTTGCCGTAGGCGACGGACAGGTCGCTGACTTCCAGCACCGGGCTGGACACCTGGTTCTCAGGCTGCCTGAGGTTCTCTACCTGCATGTTCATCACTCGGCTCCTCCGAGATAGGCTTCCAGCACGGCGGGGTCCTTCTGTACGTCGGCCGGCAGGCCATGGGCGATGCGCTGGCCGAACTCCATCACCACGACCCGGTCCACCAGGCCCATCACGAAGTCCATGTCGTGCTCCACCAGGAGGATCGCCATGCCTTCGCTGCGCAGGCGGCTGAGAAGGATGCCCAGGGCTTCCTTCTCCTTGTGGCGCAGGCCGGCGGCGGGCTCGTCGAGCAGCAGCAGGCAGGGGTTGGCGCACAGGGCGCGGGCGATCTCGAGGATGCGCTGCTGACCCAGGGCCAGGCTGCCGGCCTCCGCGTGCAGGTACTCGCCCAGGCCCACCCGTTCCAGCTGGCGGCGGGCTTCGGCCAGCAGCTCGGCTTCCTCGGTGCGGTCCAGGCGCAGGGCGGCGGCGAGCACGCCCTTGTGGCCGCGCAGGTGGGCGCCGATGGCGACGTTCTCCAGCACGCTCATTTCCGCCAGCAGCTTGACGTGCTGGAAGGTGCGGCTCATGCCCATGCGGGCGATGTCGCGGGAGGGGATGCCGTTGATCTTCTGGCCACGGAACAGCACCTCGCCGGAGGTGGGGGTGTCCACGCCCGAGAGCTGGTTGAACAGGGTGCTCTTGCCGGCCCCGTTGGGGCCGATCAGGGCGAGGATCTCGCCGGCGCGGACCTCCAGGTTCATGTCGTTGTTGGCCACCAGGCCGCCGAAGCGACGGGTCACGTTGCGCGCTTCCAGCAGCACTTCACCGGCGGCCGGCAGTTCGCGGCGCGGAAGCTCGGCGGCGTCTGCCAGGGCCCTGGCGGCCTTGCGCGGCTTCCAGGACTCCGGCACCAGGCGCAGCAGCATGGGCCAGAGGCCGCCCGGGGCACGTTGCATCAGGAGCACGATGATCAGGCCGAAGACGATCACCTCGTAGTTGCCGGTGCTGCCGAAGAGTTGCGGCAGGAGGTCCTGCAGCCACTGCTTGAGCAGGGTCAGCACACCCGAGCCCAGCAGGGCGCCCCAGACGCTGGCCACGCCGCCGATCAGCGCCATGAACAGGTAGTCGATGCCCATGTGCAGGCCGAAAGGCGTGGGGTTCACGAAGCGCTGGGTATGGGCGTAGAGCCAACCGGAGAGGGCGGCGAAGAGGGCGGAGATGAGGAAGATCACCAGCTTGGCGCGGAAGGTGTTCACGCCCATGGATTCGGCCATCAGCTGGCCGCCCTTGAGGGCACGGATGGCGCGGCCTTCACGGGAGTCCAGGAGGTTCTGGGTGATCAGCATGGCGCACAGCAGCACGGCCCAGATCAGGTAATAGATCTCCTCGCCCTTGTCCAGCTGCCAGCCGAACAGGGAGATCGAGGGCAGGCCGCTGACGCCGGTGTGGCCGCCGAGGGACTCCAGGGTGCCGAACAGGTAGTAGAGCGACAGGCCCCAGGCGATGGTGCCCAGCGGCAGGTAGTGGCCGGACAGCTTGAGGGTCAGGGCGCCCAGCAACAGGGCTACCGCGCCGGTGAGCAGCAGGCCCACCAGCAGGGTCAGCCAGGGCGAGGCGCTGGCCCAGGCCAGCCAGCCCGGCAGGTCCTGCACGGTGGTCAGGTAGGCGCTGGTATAGGCACCGAGGCCGACGAAGGCGGCCTGGCCGAAGCTGGTCATGCCGCCGACGCCGGTGAGCAGCACCAGGCCCAGGACCACCAGGGTGTAGAGGCCGATGTAGTTCAACAGGGTGACGTAGAAGGGCGGCAGCACCATCGGCGCGACCGCCAGCACGGCCACCAGGGCAAGGATCAGGTAGCGCGGTTTCATTCATCGTCCTCCAGGTGACGGCTGGTGAGGGAGCGCCAGAGCAGGAAGGGGATGATCAGGGTGAAGACGATGATCTCCTTGTAGGTGCTGGCCCAGAACATCGAGAACGCTTCGATCAGGCCGACGCCCAGGGCCCCCAGGGCCGCCACCGGGTAGCTCACCAGGCCGCCGATGATGGCGCCGACGAAGCCCTTGAGGCTGATGACGAAACCGGAGTCGAAGTACAGGGTCGTGATGGGGGCGATGAGGATGCCCGACAGCGCGCCGATGAAGGTGGCCAGGGCGAAGGTCGCCTTGCCTGCCAGGTTCGGCGAGATGCCCATCAGCCGTGCGCCGAGGCGGTTCACCGCGGTGGCGCGCAGGGCCTTGCCGTAGAGGCTGCGCTCGAAGAACAGGAACAGGCCGATGATCATCGCCAGGGACACCGCGATCACCCACAGGGTCTGGCTGTTGAAGGTCACCGGGCCGAGGGTCAGGCTGGCTTCGGAGAAGGGGGCGGTGCGCGCGCCTTCCGGCCCGAACAGCAGCAGGGCGATGCCCACCATGGCCACGTGTACGGCGATGGAAACGATCAGCAGCATCAGGGAGCTGGCCGAGGCCAGCGGCTGGAACGCCAGGCGATAGATCTGCGGGCCAAGGGGCACTACCAGTGCCAGGGTCAGCAGCGCCTGCAGCGCCATCGGCAGTTCGGCCAGTGGCAGGGTACGCACCAGGCCCACCAGGGCCAGGGCGTAGGCGAGCTTGAGCACGATCCGCCTGGGGAAGCGGAAGCCGCGGTTGGCGCGGGTGGCGTCAAGCAGGTCCATGGCGCAGTCGGCCAGGGTCAGGGCGAGCAGCAGCCAGACCAGGGCGGTGGGCTGGCCGGCCTGCAGGGCGGCCATGGTCAGCGCGCCGTAGGTGACGAATTCGCCCTGGGGGATCAGCAGGATGCGCGTGACGGTGAAGACCAGCAGGATCGACAGGGCCAGCAGCGCGTAGATCGCGCCGTTGGTGATGCCGTCCTGGCCGAGCAGCAGGGCTATCTGGAGATTCATGACGGGAACTCTTGTTGCGGTATGGGGCGCGCGAGGCGCTCAGTTGCGGCCGAGTGCGTACGGTGGATGACGCTTTTTTCATCCACCTTCGGCGTTCGGCCGGGCTCCGCTTGGTGGACATGAAAAGCGATGTCCACCCTACGAGAGCCCGGGCCTGAGGATCAGTTGCGGCCGAGCAGGGTCCAGGTGCCGTTCTTCACCTGGATCAGTTCGCGACCGCGTTCGTCGAAGCCGCTGTGGTCCTCGGGGGTCATGTTGTAGACGCCCTGGGTGGCGGCCACTTCATGGCTGGCTTCCAGGGCGTCGCGCAGGGCCGCGCGGAACTCCGGAGTGCCCGGCTGCGCCTTGGCGGCGGCCTCGGGGATGGCCTTCTGCAGCAGGATGCCGGCGTCGAAGGTGTTGGCGCCGAATGTGGCCGGCTTGCTGCCGTTGAGCTTCTCGTAGGCGGCCACGTATTCGCCGGCGATGGTCTTGGACGGGTGGGTGTCGGGCATCTGGTCGAGCACCAGCATCAGGCTGGCGGCGAGGATGGTGCCTTCCACCTTCTTGCCGCCGAGCTTGAGGAAGTCCGGCAGGGCGGCACCGTGGGTCTGGTACATCTGGCCACGGTAGCCCTGGTCGAACAGGGTGGTCTGCGGGAGCACCGCGGCGCTGCCCGGTGCGGCTACGAGTACGGCGTCGGGGCGGGCGGCGAGGACCTTCAGGCTCTGGCCGGTGACCGAGGTGTCCTGGCGCTGGAAGCGCTCGGTGGCCACCAGCTTGATGCCGTGTTCGGCGGCCATGGCGGCCATCACCTTGGACCAGTTCTCGCCGTAGGGGTCGGCAGTGCCGATGAAGCCCAGGGTCTTCACCCCACGGGCGTTCATGTCCTGCACCAGGGCCTTGGCGATCAGGTCGTCGTTCTGGGTGGTCTTGAACACCCACTTCTTCTGCTCGTTCATCGGCAGCACCACGGCGGCGGTGCCCACCGGGGCCAGCAGCGGCACGCCGGCCTCGGCGGCGAACTGGATCACGCCCATGGCATTCGGCGAACCGCTCGGGCCGATGATGGCGTCGACGTTCTCTTCGCTGATCAGTTTCTTCAGCGCCTTCACGGTGGCGGTGGGGTCGCTGCCGTCATCCAGCTGGATGTAGGTGACCTTCTGCTCGCCGGCCTGGGTGGGCAGCAGCGGCACCGAGTTCTTCTGCGGAATGCCGACCAGGGCGATGGGGCCAGTGGAGGAGGTGATGACGCCGACCTTCACGTCCGCCTGGGCATAGGCGAAGCAGGCGGCACTGAGCAGCAGGGTGGACACGGCTTGTTTGAAGTGCATGACGTACTCCGGGTTGCAAGGCTATTGGAGAGGCAATGATCCGCAGGGCGCGGCTGGCTCCTTCGGGCCGCTGCGCGGATGGCTTGCCGCCTTCTTGTTGTTCTGGCGCCTGTTGGCGCTACCGGCGGGTAACCCGCTCGGCGGGATCAGCAACTGCACCTCCCGTGCCAGAAAAATCCGCGCCGTCCTGGTGCGCGCCCCGTTTCGCCGTCTCGGCGCCTTCCGATCCCGGCCCACGTCCGGGGGCTTCGGCGCCCTTCGCCGGGGCCGCTCCGGGCAGCCCCTGACACCAGACGCCACAGGCCCTCCCATGCCATTCGGAGGGCGCTTTTTTTGGGTGAAAAATAGAGAATTAAAGGCAATAAAAATGCTGTTTTTTGGGGTGAAAAATTCGCGATGAACTGCAAAAAATATGTTCGATAAACGAACAGGAGTACGGACTGTTTCTAAGGGGTGTTTCGCTTCATATAAACGAGAGTGGTTCTCTTTTTGTTCATATATTACTGAAAAATAAGGGTTTTATTTTAAATTTTGAGTGCGTGAAGAATTTTTGCGCTGTTACAAAACTGCACGAAACTGGTGCCCTGATACGTGAAAGTGCACCGAATCTACACACTATTTTTCCAGTGATAATTCAATTGACATTTCACGTAATTCTTCCGATTCTGAATTTACGCAATCGACACCCCGCCCGGGGTGCTCGGGCACCAACAAGAACGCCAATGGGTGATGCAGATGACGATAGTGGTCGAGCGACTGGAGCTGGGTGGCACGGGGCGAACCGTGATGGTGAAAGACACCATCGATATCGCCGGCCACCCGACCCGCGCTTCCAGTCGTGCGCTGGAGGAAGCGCCCGACGCCGAGCGCCATGCCGACGTGGTCCAGGCCCTGCTGGACGCCGGCTGCCGCATCATTGGCAAGACCAGCCTGCATGAGCTGGCCTTCGGCACCACCGGCCTGAATGCCTGGACCGGCACTGCGGAAAATCCGCGTTATCCCGGCCGCATTCCCGGCGGTTCTTCCAGTGGATCGGCCGCTGCCGTGGCCGCCGGACTCTGCGACTTCTCCCTGGGCACCGATACCGGTGGCTCGGTACGCGTGCCTGCTGCTTGTTGCGGTGTGTTCGGCCTGAAACCCACCTTTGGCCGCGTCAGCCGTGCCGGCGTGATGCCGGCCGAGACAACCCTCGATTGCGTGGGGCCCTTCGCCGCCAGCATCGGCCTGCTGATCGAAGCCATGACTGCCATCGATCCTTCCTTCAGTGCGCTGCCCACCGTCAGTGGCATTCGCATCGGCGTCGTGCCGGTGGCGGCCAACCCGGAAGTGCAGGCCGCCCTGGACGCCGTGCTGGAAGCTGCGGATTTCCCCCTGGAAGTCATGCCGCTGCCAGGCATGCAGGCCGCCTATGACGCGGGCCTGGCCATCATCAACCGAGAAACCTGGAACGGCTGTGGTCACCTGGTCGAAACCGGCCTGGTGGGCGCCGACATCGCCGCCCGCCTGCTGGCCGCCAGCAACACCAGCGATGCTGCCCTCGCCGATGCCGAATCAGTACGCGCTGCCTTCACCGCCGAGGTGGATGCCGCCCTGGCGCGCTGCCCCATCCTCGCCCTGCCGACCATGCCGGATTACCCGGCGTTGGTGGCGGATGCCTTTGACACCCGTGCGGCCATCGGCATGACCGCCTTCGTGCGGCCGTTCAATCTCACTGGCCACCCGGCACTGAGCATTCCCTTCGAGGGCGCCTCGAAGCTGCCGGTGGGCCTGCAACTCGTTGCCGCCAAGGGCGCGGACGAACTGTTGCTGGCAGTCGCCCGCGAGCTTGTGCAGCGCCTCGAACAATAACCAAGAAGCCCACCTGGAGAGCCCCATGTCTTCGCTAAGCGAGCTGGATTACCAGCGCCCCACCCCGATTACCGCGAGTGAAGGATTCCAGGCACTGCTCGCCGACATCCGCGAGCGTGCCCGGCGCGAGGAATTCGACCGGCAGAAATTCATTTCCCAGGACGTGATCGAGCGCTTCAAGGAACTCGGCGTCTACCGTGCCCTGGTGCCCACACGCTTCGGCGGCGACCAGCGCTCGCCGATGGAGTTCTGCCAGATGGTGGAAGAGATTTCCGCCGCTGATGGTTCCGCCGGCTGGGTCGCCAGCTTCGGCATGAACCCGGTGTACCTGGCCGCACTGCCGCTGGCGACCCTGGAAAAGGTCTATGCCAACGGCCCGGATGTAGTCTTCGCCGGCGGCATCTTCCCGCCGCAACCGGCCGCCTTCGTCGAGGGCGGACTGGAAGTGAACGGGCGCTGGAAGTTCTCCAGTGGCTGCATGGGCGCCAACCTGATCGGTGTCGGCATCAGCCCGAAGAACGGTGACACCGTCGGCCTGCCGCGCCTGGCCGTGATGCCGCGCGAGAAGGTGAAGATCGAGGAAACCTGGGACGTGATCGGCCTGATCGGCACCGGCAGCCACGATGTGGTGATCGAAGGCGTGGTCGTGCCGGAGGAGTGGACCTTCGTTCGCGGTGGCCCGGCCAATCTCGACGAACCGATGTTCCGCTATCCCTCGCTGTCCTTCGCCACCCAGGTGCTCTCGGTGGTCGGCCTGGGCGTTGCCCGCGCCGCCCTGGATTACCTCTCCGGCATGGCCACTGGCCGTTTCTCCGTCACCGGTGCCCCGGCTCTGGCCGACCGCCCGCTGGCGCAGATGCAGATGGCCAAGGCCGAAGCCGAGCTGCGCGCCGCCCGCGCCTGGTTCTTTGAGGCCATGGAAAACGCCTGGGCCACCCTGCTGGCCGGCGACCCGGTGAGCGTGGAGCAGACCAACCTGCTGCGCCTGTCCTCCACCCACGCCACCCGCGTATCCGCCGAAGTGGCGCGCACCGCGCAAATGCTCTCCGGCATGACCGGCGTGTACCGGGACAACCCCCTGTCGCGCTTCGTCAACGACACCCTGGTGGTTACCCAGCACGCGTTCATGGGCGACATGACCTACCAGAACGCCGGCGCGATCTTCTTCGGCAACAAGCCGCTACCCGGCTACCTGTGAATTCCAACTGACTGATCGGTGATTGTGATGAGCGATAAGAAAGCCCTGCGCGTCCTGTTCTGCATGGGTATCAACCAGAATTTCTTCGACGCCCCGCGTGAGGAACAACTGCAGGTCTGGGCCGCCTTCAGCGAGATGTGGAACGGCATCCACGACCTGCCCGGCGTGAACGTGTTCGGCAACATGGACGACGACCAGAGCATGGTCGGACCAAGCACCGGCTACCCCTGGACCACCTACCTGCTGGCCGACGTGCCGGACATCGAGACCGTCCACGCCGCCTGCAACCTGTTCCGCACGACCCCGGTGGGCGAGGGCACCTACAAGCTCTGGCGTTACTGCAAGGTCGAGGCCCGCACCGGCCGCGAACTGATCATCCAGCGCGCGTGACCGCCATGAGCCAAGCCCTCGAACAGCGCCTGCGCCAACTGGAAAACGAACACGCCGTGCGCGCCTGCATGAACCGCTACATGGAGCTGTGCGACGCCCTCGACGCCCGCACGCCCCTGGATGAGCTGGCCGGCCTGTTCACCGCCGACGCCGTCTGGGAAGGCAAGGGCGCGAAGTACGCCAAGAGCTTCGGTGGTTACCGGGGCCGCGAGGCGATCCGCGCCATGTTCGCCACCTATATGCCGGAGCCGGCGCACTTCGCCCTGAACGTGCACTTCCTCTGCTCGGAGCTGATCCGTGTCGAGGGCGTGGAAGCCACCGGCAGCTGGGTGATGTTGCAGACCTCCACCTTCGCCAGCGGCGCCTCGCACCTCAACGCGGCGCGCCTGACGGTGAAGTTCCGCGAGGAGGAGGGCGCCTGGCGCATGGCGCATTTCCAGACCGAGAACCTGTTCAGCCGCCCGGTGGAGGCGTGGAACAGCGACGCGCACCTGCCGGTGCCCGAGCGCGACGGGCAATAGGACGACGCGGAATGCAGGAGCGAGGGGGACGCCGAGTTCTTGCTTGCGAAAAAGTGGTATCCGAGGTTCGCGAGCAAGCTCGCTCCTACGGATGCCGCCAACAAGAAATTTGAGTGAGTCGGCGCATTGCGCGGACGAGGAGTGATCGTGACCAACCTGATCGAAACCGTGAACCTGGCCAGCTCGCCGGCCGACCTGGTACTGCACGACCGCGTGCACACCTCCCTCTACACCGACGCCCGCATCTTCGACGAAGAGCTGGAGAAGGTCTTCTACAGCACCTGGATCTGGGTGGCCCACGCCAGCGAGATTCCCGATAACGGCAGCTACAAGAGCACCTACATCGGCAAGCAGCCGGTGATCGTCGTGCGCGACCGCAAGAAGGACGTGCATGTGCTGCTCAACCGTTGCCGCCACCGTGGCGCCACCGTTTGCGAACACAAGAAGGGCAAGGCCAACAGCTTCGTCTGCCCCTACCACGGCTGGAGTTACGCCCTGGACGGCAGCCTGCGCGGCGTGCCGCACCCGGAGAGCTACGCCGACTGCCTGGACAAGGGCGAACTGCCCCTGGTCAGCCTTCGTGTCGAGCAATACAACGGCATGATCTTCGCCACCTTCAAGGACGACATCGAGCCGCTGGTGGACTTCCTCGGCCCGGCCAGGAAGTGGATCGATCTGTTCATGAAGCAGGGCGCCGGCTACGGCGTGAAGGTTTCCGGTGAGCACCGCTTCCGCTTCCCCGGCAACTGGAAGATCCAGCTGGAAAACACCACCGACGCCTACCACTTCCCGCTGGTGCACAAATCCTTCCTGTCCTCGGTGGACGAGCAGACCCTGGAACTCTTCGACTTCGTCGAAGGCCCGGGCTACGTCGAGGATCTCGGCAACGGCCACAGCGTGATGGTGATGATCCCGGACCTCGTGGACCTGGAAGCCGACCTGGACAAACCGATCCCCGAGCGCTTCGAGGCCCTGGCCATCGATCTGCGCGCCGAGGGCATCGAGGAGCAGCAGGTGCGCCGCATCGTCCGTGCCGTGGGCGGCTCGGGCTTCAACCTCAACCTGTTCCCCAACGTGGCCTGCTCCATGGCCTTCTTCCGCGTGCTGCAGCCGATCTCGGTGAACGAGACCGAGATCCACCACGCGGTGATCACCATGGATGGCGGCCCGGCCGTGGCCAACCGCTACCGCCTGCGCCTGCACGAGCACTTCCAGGGCCCCATGGGCTTCGGTACCCCGGACGATTCCGAGGCCTGGGAGCGCGTGCAGAAGGGCGCCCAGGCGGGCACCGACCTCTGGATCATGCTCAACCGCGGCCTGCCCGGCGAGAAGCCGAGCGAGGACGGGCTGATCAGCGACGTGAGCGCCGAGACCGGCATGCGTGCGGCCTATCAGCAGTGGAAAAAGATGATGTCCGCCTGACCCTCATCCGGCGCCTCGCGCCACCTTCTCCCGCGAGCGGGAGAAGGCAAGGGGTTGGCTACGCAACGCACTTTCTAAGAGACGAACCATGAACCTTGAATTGCTCAACCACGTCAGTGCCTTCATCTGGCAGGAAGCGGACATGCTCGACCACGGCGACTTCGACGCCTGGCTGAACCTGTGGACCGAGAAGGGCACCTACATCATCCCGATCGATCCGAACGAGACCGACTTCGAGAACACCCTGAACTACGCCTACGACGACCACCATATGCGTCAGTTGCGCGTGCAGCGCCTGATCGGCGGCGAGTCCATCTCCACCAGCCCACGCGCCCGCACCGTGCGCGCCCTGTCGCGCTTCCGCGTGCTCGGCGAGGAAGACGGCGTGGTGACCGTGCGCTGCGCACAGAACCTGCGGGAGTTCCGCAAGGACGTGCTCAAGCACTACACCGCCGACATCACCTTCCAGCTCAAGCGCGAAGGCGAGGGCTTCAAGATCCAGCGCAAGCTGATCCAGTTGATCAACTCGACCGATACCCTGGCCGGTATCGGCTACATCCTGTAAGGAGCGCGCCATGACCCAGGTAGCACTGGTAACCGGCGCCGCCCAGGGCCTCGGCCTCGCCATCGCCAGCCGTCTCTTCGTTGCCGGTTACGCGGTGGCGATCACCGACCTGTCGCTGGAACGCGCCGAGGCCGCTGCCGACCGGCTCGACCCCAGCGGCGAACGCTGCCTGGCGCTGAAGCTCGACGTGGCCAGCAAGGCTGACTTCGAAGCGGCCCTGACGGCGACCCTGGAGCGCTTCGGCGGCCTGCACGTGGTGGTGAACAACGCCGCCATGACCATGACCACGCCGGTCATGCAGATCAGCCCCGAGGAGTTCGACCGCGTCCTCAGCCTCAACACCCGCAGCGTCTTCGTCGGCTGCCAGGTGTTCGGTGCGCATATGGCGGCGGCCGGTTACGGACGGATCGTCAACATGGCCTCCCTGGCCGGACAGAACGGTGGCACCGCCACGGGCGCGCACTATGCCGCGTCCAAGGGCGCCATCGTCACCCTGACCAAGATCTTCGCCAAGGAGCTGGCGGCCGGCGGCGTCACCGTGAATGCCATCGCGCCGGGGCCGATCGAGTCGCCGGCGGTGCGCGCGGCGGTGCCGGCGGAACGCATGGAAGGGCTGCTGGCCAATATCCCGGTCAAGCGCCTGGGCGATGCCGATTTCCTCGGCGACCTGGTGGTGCAGTTGGCACGTCCGGAAGCTTATTTCACGACCGGGGCGACCTGGGATGTCAACGGTGGGCTGTTCATGCGCTGATCGTCTGTCCAGGGGCGGCTGCGCGTCGGGGAAGCCGCGTTGAAAGTGCCTTCGAAATGCTCATTTACAGTCGTAAATGCCGCTTTCTCAGGCCCTTTCGCCTCGCTTCGACCTGGCTCGCAAGCCCCTGAATCAGACGATTCCAAATGATGTCGTGCGTGCAGTGCGGCAAGTAACAACGAAACAGAACGATCAGCACCCACGAGGGTGCGGGAAGGCCGGTATGAGTGAGCATGTGTTGAATCTGGTGGTCCGCAAGCGGGTGGAGCAGGGCGAGGGTGTAGTGATCCTCGACCTCGCCGACCCGTCGGGCAAACCCCTGCCGGCGTTCGAGGCCGGCGCCCATGTGGATATCCATCTGAAATCCGGCCTGGTGCGCCAGTATTCCCTCTGCGGTGACCCGGCCAATGCCTCCGTCTACCGCCTGGGCGTGCTGCGCGATCCGGCTTCCCGTGGCGGTTCGGTTGCAGTCCACGAACTGCTGCGGGAAGGCAGCGAGGTCGCCATCGGCGCACCGCGCAACCTCTTCCCGCTGGCTACCGGCGCGAGCCGTTCGATCCTCATCGGCGGCGGCATCGGCATTACCCCGATGATCGCCATGGCCCACGAGCTGACCGCGAAGGACAGTGCCTTCGAGCTGCATTACTGCGGCCGCTCGCGCAGCCGCACCGCCTTCCTCGACGAGCTGGCAAATGCCGCCTTCGCCGCCTGCGTGCACACCCATTTCGACGACGAAGACGCCGCACAGAAGCTCGATCTGCCCGCCGTGCTGGGTCAGCCGGCCGACGATGTTCACGTCTATGTCTGCGGCCCGGCCGGGTTCATGGACTGGGTGATCGCCGAGGCGCGCAAGGCCGGTTACGCCGACGATCACATCCACCGCGAGTACTTCCAGGTGGAAGTGGACGCCAGCGGCGAGAGCTTCGAAGTGGTCGCCCAGCGCAGCGGCAAGACCGTGCAGGTGGCCGAGGGTCAGAGCATCGTCGACGCGCTGGCCGGCGTGGGCATCAAGATCGAGATTTCCTGCGAGCAGGGCGTCTGCGGTACCTGTCTGTGCGACGTGCTGGAAGGCGAGCCGGACCACCGCGACGTCTACCTGACCGATGAAGAGAAGGCCGCCAACGACCAGATCCTGGTCTGCTGCTCGCGTGCCAAATCGAAAAAGCTGGTGCTGGACATCTGACAGCGAAAGGGGCAAGACCATGGTCGATACCACTGGATTCCGTAATGCCATGGCGCTGCTGGGCGGCGCCGTTTCCGTCATCACCACCGATGGCGCCGCAGGCCGGTTCGGCTTTACCGCCTCGGCGGTGTGCAGCGTCACCGACCAGCCGCCGACGCTGCTGGTGTGCATGAACCGCTCCTCGTTCGCCAACGGACATTTCAAACAGAACGGCGTGCTCAGCGTGAACGTGCTGACCGCCGAACTGAAGGAAATCTCCGCCGTGTTCGCCAACCGCGAGCTGGACTCCGAGCAGCGCTTCGCCCGCGCCAGCTGGAGCACCCTGGAAAGTGGCTCCCCGCTGCTGGACGACGCCCTGGTGAGCTTCGACTGCCGCATCGCCCAGGCCCATGAAGTGGGTTCGCACACCATCTTCTACTGCGAGGTGCTGGGGATCGTTCATGGCAAGAACCAGGAAGGCCTGGTGTATTTCAACCGCGCCTACCACCGCCTGGGAGACGCCTCGCGCTCGGCGTGCTGATCCGGGGGCGGTGGGCTGAAGCCCACCGATGAAAGAATTCCGGAGTCAATCCGGAATAATGAATGAAGTTGTATTTCATCCGTTCTGACGATGTACCCATAACTAGAAATCGAGGGCGCCTGTACATGTTCGGGTGGCGGGCCTTGCTACGACCTTTTTGCAGTAAGTGGTTATAAAAACAATAGGTGGATTAACTGCCGAAGTTGTTCTTTTCGTTAATTAATCTGCTCCCACTCTATGTGCATTGCGTGCACATGTAATAAGGATCACGTCCATGTTTCAGAAAAGCTGGCTGGCCAGCGGCGTAGCTGCCGCAGGCCTGATGGGAATGCTCATGCCGATGTCTGCCCAGGCGGACTTCGTGAAGGATCGGCAAATCAGCCTTGGCCTGCGCAACTTCTATATCGACCGTGACTTCAAACAGGAAGATGCGCCGAAATCGCGTCTCGGAAGTTGGACCCAGGGTTTCGACTTTCGCGCTATCTCCGGATATACAGAAGGCACTGTGCAGTTCGGTCTGGATGTTTCCGGGCAATATGCTTTCCGCCTCGATGGCGGCGGTGGCCGCGGCCCGGACACCATCATTCCCTACGATGACAGCAAGGGGGAGCAGGCGCACGAATATGGCCGCGCCGCGCTGACCGGCAAGATGCGTTATTCCAAGACCGAACTGAAGGTGGGCGAGCACCGCCCGATGCTGCCGGTGGCCTTCTACGACGACACCCGCCAGTTGATCACCACCTACCACGGCTTCCTGCTGGAATCCCGCGAGGTGGACAAGCTCACCCTCACCGGCGGGCGCTTCACCGAGATCAGCAGCCGCGAATCGTCCGGCCGCGAGAAGATGTACCTGTTCAACGGCCCGGACATCAAACGTCGCAGCGATGGCCTGAACTTCGGGGGCGCCACCTACGCGTTCAGCCCTGCGCTGAATGCCAGCTACTTCTACGGCCAGCTGGAAGACATCTACCAGCAGCACTACCTGGGCGTGACCCACAACGCCGACCTGGGGGGCGGTTACGGCCTGAAGACCGACCTGCGCTACTTCGATAACAGCGAAGACGGCAAGGCGCTCTACGGCGACATCGACAACCACTCCTACGGCGCCATGACCACCCTGCGCAAGGGCGCCCACGCCATCGGCGTCGGCTACCAGCGCATGCTCGGCGAAAGCACCTTCCCGACGCTGAACGGCTTCGCCCCTCAGCCCTACCTGGTTAACTGGTCCACCGTCGGCTTCGTCAAGCCGAACGAAAGTTCCTGGCAGCTGCGCTACGACCTCGACTTCGCCGCCTACGGCGTTCCCGGCCTCAAGCTGATGACCCGCTACCTGCGCGGCACCGGCATCGACCGTGGCAACAACGCCCTGGACCAGAACGTGGAGAGCGAGCGCAACTTCTTCCTCAGCTACGTGGTGCAGAGCGGCCCGCTCAAAGGCGTGGGCTTCGAATGGCGCAACATCGACGTCAAGACCCGCTACGGCGCTGGCAGCGCCTCCGGGCCGGACTACCAGGAGAACCGCCTGATCACCACCTACACCTTCAAGTTCTGAGCCAACGGGGCCGGCCAAGGAGGGGCGGCCCCTTTTTCAAACCTGGCAGCGAGACCCCGATGCGACTCTACGAACTCATCACCTTCACCCTGCGCGTGCGCACCCCGGCTGCGGCCCTGGCGCGCCTGGAATCCACCCTGGCCGAGGCACTGCCGGGGTGCACCCTGGTGGGCTGCTGGGTTTCGGAAATCGGCCCGTTGAACCAGATCGCCGTGCTGCGCGGCTTCACCGACGAGACCGCGCGTCAGGCCGAACGCGAGCGCTACCTGCTGGCGCGGGATGCCTTCGGCATCGAAGAACTCATGCTCGACATGAAGGTGGAGAACTACAGCCTCTTCCCCTTCCTCGAACCCCTGGCGCCGGGCGCCCACGGACCCTTCTACGAACTGCGCGAATACAACCTGATCCCCTCCGGCCTGACGCCGACACTGGACGGCTGGAAGAAGGCCGTCGGGCCGCGCACTGCGGAAGGTTATTCACAGGTCTGCGCGGCCTTCTACGCCACCGATGGCCGCACGCCGCGTTACCTGCACATCTGGCCCTACGCGACCCTGGAACAGCGCCTGGACGTACGCACGCGGGCGGTCGAAGACGGCGTATGGCCGCCAGAGAATTCCGGTCCGCAACTGCGGGAAATGCATTCCACCGTCTACCTGCCGGCGAAGTTCTCACCCTTGCAGTAGCGGCTTTTTTCACGCTTCACCTCAGCCCGTTCCACTCCTTTGCGGGCTTTTTTTCTATGCACGATGGTTGGCCTTGTTGTGGGAGCGAATTCATTCGCGAATAAATTCGCTCCCACAAAGAGCGAACAGGACTGCGCCTGAGATGAGCCCAGAGTCACCCCTCTACCTCCGGGAGAGGGGCCGGGGGTGAGGGCGGTTTGGCTCTGCACGGTGTCGATGCGCCCCCACAGAAATGACCGGCTCACCAGATGAGCTAGCCGATATGCCCCTCTGCCAGCTCTTCGATCAGCGCAAGGCAGTGGGTCAGAGCCGGCGATGCGTCGCCCACGCGGCGGCTGATGATGATGGGCGAGGTGGCCTGGGCTTCCTGCAGGCTGGCATAGCCGATGTCGATGCGGTGCAGCACCTGCACCGAGGCCGGTACCAGGGTGATGCCGATGCCGGCGGCCACCAGGCCGATGGCGGTCTGCAGTTCGTTGGTCCACTGCGCCACCTCGATCTGCAGGCCATAGGCGGCGAACAGGGACAGCACGTGATCGGCGTAGCTTGGCCTGGGGTTGCCCGGATAGAGCACGAAAGGCTCCTGGGCCAGGTCGGTGAGGCTCACGGGACCTGGCAGCAACGGGTGTCCGGCGGGGAGGGCGGCCACCAGCGGGTCGAGGGTGAGCACCTCTTGCTGGATAGCCGGATCGTTGATGTGGATGCGGCCGAAGCCGACGTCGATGCGCCCGGCCTTGAGGGAGTCCACTTGTTGCAGGGTGGTCATCTCGGAAAGGCCCAGCTCCAGGCCGGCGTCGCTGCGCAGGCGGCGGATCAGGTCGGGCAGCACGCCGTACAGGGTGGAGGGGGCGAAGCCGATGCCGAGCCAGGCCTTTTCACCGGACCCAATGCGGCGGGTATTGTCGCAGACCTTGCCCAGCTGCTCGAGCAGGGTGCGGGAATGTTCGTGGAAGAAGCGCCCGGCTTCGGTCAGGCGCAGGGGCCGGCCACGGTCCAGCAGGGCCACTCCCAGCTCCTCTTCGAGCTGCTGGATCTGGCGGCTCAGCGGAGGTTGAGCGATGTGCAGACGTTCCGCGGCGCGGGTGAAGTTGAGGGTTTCGGCGAGCGCCTGGAAGTAGCGAAGGTGGCGAAGCTCCATGGGGACTCCGGGGCGGTGGCTTTGCAAGTTTGGCGATACTTTAAAGGTATCAAGCTAGACAAACTCTATATTGGACCCCTTCGCTTGTCGCGGCCACTATCCGGTACCAGATGAAACGAACCTGATGGGTATTGAAGTGAGTCAAGTCCTGATCGAAAGCGTCGAGGCGATCATCGTCGACCTGCCGACCATCCGCCCGCACAAGCTGGCCATGCACACCATGCAGAACCAGACCCTGGTGGTGATTCGCCTGCGCTGCTCCGACGGCATCGAAGGCCTCGGCGAGTCCACCACCATCGGTGGCCTGGCCTACGGCAACGAGAGCCCCGAGAGCATCAAGCAGAACATCGACAGCCACCTCGCTCCGCTGCTGGTCGGCCAGGACGCCTGCAACATCAACGCTGCCATGTTGCGCCTGGACAAGGCCGCCAAGGGCAACACCTTCGCCAAGTCCGGCCTGGAAAGCGCACTGCTGGATGCCCAGGGCAAGCGTCTCGGCCTGCCGGTGAGCGAGCTGCTCGGCGGCCGCGTGCGTGACGGCCTGGAAGTGGCCTGGACCCTGGCCAGCGGCGACACCGCCAAGGACATCGCCGAAGCCGAGCACATGCTGGAAATCCGCCGCCACCGCATCTTCAAGCTGAAGATCGGCGCGGGCGAAGTGAACCGCGACCTCAAGCACGTGATCGCCATCAAGCAAGCGCTGGGCGACAACGCCAGCGTGCGTGTCGATGTGAACCAGGCCTGGGACGAGTCCGTCGCCCTGCGCGCCTGTCGCATCCTCGGCGACAACGGCATCGACCTGATCGAGCAGCCCATCTCGCGCATCAACCGCTCCGGACAGGTGCGCCTGAACCAGCGCAGCCCGGCGCCGATCATGGCCGACGAATCCATCGAAAGCGTCGAAGACGCCTTCAGCCTGGCCGCCGACGGCGCCGCCAGCATCTTCGCCCTGAAAATCGCCAAGAACGGCGGTCCGCGCGCCGTGCTGCGCACCGCGCAGATCGCCGAGGCGGCCGGTATCGCCCTGTACGGCGGTACGATGCTGGAAGGCTCCATCGGCACCCTGGCGTCGGCGCATGCCTTCGTCACCTTGAAGCAACTGACCTGGCACACCGAGCTGTTCGGGCCGCTGCTGCTGACCGAGGAAATCGTCAGCGAAGCGCCGGTCTACCGCGACTTCCAGCTGCACGTGCCGCGTACCCCGGGCCTTGGCCTGGCCCTGGACGAAGAGCGCCTGGCGTTCTTCCGCCGCAAGTAAACAGGAGACCTTTCCATGCTGTTCCACGTGAAGATGACCGTGAAACTCCCGGTCGACATGGACCCGGCCAAGGCTGCCAAGCTCAAGGCCGACGAGAAGGAACTGGCCCAGCGCCTGCAGCGCGAGGGCAAGTGGCGCCACCTGTGGCGCATCGCCGGCCACTACGCCAACTACAGCGTCTTCGACCTCGCCAGCGTCGAGGAGCTGCATGACACCCTGATGCAGCTGCCGCTGTTCCCCTACATGGAGATCGAGGTGGACGGTCTCTGCCGCCACCCGTCGTCGATTCACGAAGACGATCGCTGATCGTTTCGCGCCCGATAACAACAAGATGAGGAAATAGCCATGACTATCAAACTGTCCAGCTCCGAAAGCGTCCAGAAGTTCTTCCAGGAAGTCAGCGGTTTCAACAACGACCAGGGCAGCCAGCGCATGAAGAAGCTGGTCAATCGCATCCTGCTCGACACCATCAAGATCATCGAAGACCTGGAAGTCACCACCGAAGAATTCTGGAAAGCGGTGGACTACCTCAATCGCATGGGTGCCCGTGGCGAAGCCGGCCTGCTGGTTGCCGGCCTTGGCCTGGAGCACTACCTCGACCTGCTGCTGGATGCCCAGGACGAGCAGGCCGGCCTGACCGGCGGCACTCCGCGCACCATCGAAGGCCCGCTGTACGTGGCCGGCGCGCCGATGTCCGAAGGCGAGACCCGCATGGACGACGGCACCGATGCGGGCACCGTGATGTTCCTCCAGGGCCAGGTGAAGGACGCCGAAGGGAAACCGATCGCTGGCGCCATCGTCGACCTGTGGCATGCCAACACCAAGGGCACCTACTCCTACTTCGACACCACCCAGTCCGACTACAACCTGCGTCGCCGCATCGTCACCGACAGTGAAGGCCGTTACCGCGCCCGCAGCATCGTGCCGTCCGGCTACGGCTGCCCGCCGGATGGCACCACCCAGGAAGTGCTGAACCACCTGGGCCGTCATGGCAATCGTCCGGCGCACATCCACTTCTTCATCTCCGCGCCGGGCTACCGTCACCTGACCACCCAGATCAACCTGTCGGGCGACGAATACCTGTGGGACGACTTCGCCTACGCCACCCGTGATGGCCTGGTGGGCGAGATCCGCTTCACCGAAGACGCAGCCGCTGCCGCCGCCCGTGGCGCCGTGGACCGCTTCGCCGAAATCGACTTCGACTTCCAACTGCAAAAGGCCCCGAGCCCGGAGCAGGAATCCATCCGCGACCGCGTTCGCGCAGAAGCCTGAGTTGTGATTGTGGCGGGGGAGGCTGGTTCTCCCGCCATTTGAGCCGGCCGTTTGGCCGGCTTTTTTATGGGCGGCTGTTTAGCCTGGATCGGCCGTCTGGGCGTCGTTGAACTCCGCTTCCCTCACCCCAACCCTCTCCCAGAGGGAGAGGGGGCTGTCCGTGCAGGATGGCTGGTGAGTGCCCGGCGCGAGTCACCCCTCTACCTCTGGGAGAGGGGCCGGGGGTGAGGGTGGTTGACCCCCGCGCTCGGCCTTTCATGAATGAATTCCCCCCATAACGGCCCCCCAAACTCCCCGGATAACCATCCCCGACTATCCGGATTTCCCGGTTCCCCCGATTGCCGCCTAATCGACGGACAACCATCGGAGGTGCCCATGACCCGCCCCAGTGATCCGGCCGAACTGGCCGCATACTACGACGTGCAATACAACGCCCGTGCCAGCGTCGAAGACTTCGACCAGTACCCGCGCCAGTACCGCGTGCTGAGCGACGACGCCCATGCCGCGCTGCGCTGCTTCAAGGATGTGCCTTACGGTCCGGGCGCTGCTGAGCGGCTGGATATTTTTCCCGCCAGCAAGGCGGATGCACCGGTGCTGCTATTCATCCACGGTGGGTACTGGCGCGCGCTGTCCAAGGCCGATTCGGCCTTCATGGCGCCGGCGCTGAAGGCTGCCGGGGCGTGCGTGGCGGTGCTGGATTACGACCTGGCCCCGGCCGTGACCCTCGACCACATCGTCGACCAGACCCGCCGTGCGCTGGCCTGGCTGCATCGCCATATCGCCGAGTTCGGCGGCGACCCGCAGCGGCTCTATGCCAGTGGCAGCTCCGCCGGCGGGCATCTCACGGGAATGCTCCTGGTCGATGGCTGGCAGGGGAGTTATGGCGTACCGGACGACGTGCTGCGCGGCGCGCTGCCCATCAGCGGCCTTTTCGACCTGCATCCGCTGCTGGATACCCACATCAACGGCTGGATGGGGATGGACGAGCAGGCGGCGCGGCGCAACAGTCCGGCCTTCCAGCTGCCGACGCGGGGGGCGGAACTGGTGATCAGCCATGGGGCCCTGGAGACCGCCGAGTTCGCTCGCCAGTCACGCGAGTTCCTCGAAGCCTGGACCGCTCACGGGCTGCCCGGGTGCTTCGTCGAAGCGCCCGGCAAGAACCATTTCGATGTGGTGCTGGAGTTGGGCCAGCCGGGGACGCCGTTGTATCGGGCGGTGTGCGAATTGATGGGGTTGTAGCCTGCGCCCTGTTCTTCTTTTGTGGGAGCGAATTCATTCGCGAAAGCAGGCCGAAGGACTGCCTCGGGAAGCTCGGCACGTTCTGGCTGCCCTCTCCCCAACCCTCTCCCGGAGGGAGAGGGGGCTGTCCGTGCGGGCCTTCAGGCCTGTGCCCCCACAGGTAAAGCAGGCCCTGCCTATACCAGGCAACGGCGCTCGGTCTTAGAACAGTGCCAATGTGTAGTTGAGGATCAGGCGGTTCTCGTCGATGTCGGTGCGGTAGTTGGAGCGCGCGGTGACGTTGCGGATACGCACACCCAGACCCTTGAGGGCGCCGCTCTGGATCACGTAGCCGATATCCAGGTCGCGCTCCCAGTCCTCGCCTTCGAAGCCCTTGCCCGTGTCGACGTTATCGCCCTTGATGTAGCGCAGGGTGGTGGTCAGGCCGGGGATGCCGAAGGCGGCGAAGTCGTAGTCGTGGCGCACCTGCCAGGAGCGCTCGTCGGCGGAGGCGAACTCGTAGGTGGGGACCTCGTTGCCCAGCGGCGTGATGTTGGCGAACACCTTGGGGAAGCCCTGGTCGCCGAACATGCCCTGGTAGCCGACGAAGAAGGTGTGGCCGCCGCGCTTGGCCGAGAACAGCGAGTAGAAGGCCTGGTTGTCGATCTCGCCTATCAGCTTCCTGCCGTCTTCGCTGGAGTCGTAGAAGCCGGCGTTGACGCCCAGTACCCAGTCGCCCACAGGTTCGGCGTGCTTGAGGCTGATCAGGCGCTGGTCGTAGATGTCTTCCAGTTGCGCATACCAGGCGCCCACCGTGGTGCGTTTGCTGTTGAAGGCGTAATCCGCGCCCGCGTAGTTGAACGCGTCGCTGGAGGCCTGGCGCTGTGGTTGGTAGCCGATCTGGGCCTGGATCTTGTCGTCGCCCGCTTCGTTACGCAGGCTGGTGCCGGTCAGGTGGCCGCCCTGCAGGGTGAGGCCGGCGATCTCGCTGGAGGTGACGCTGGCGCCCTGGTAACTGGGCGGCAGCAGACGGATGTCGCTGAACATCAGCACCGGCAGGTTGGGCTGCAACTCACCCACTTTCAGCTCGGTTTTCGACACGCGCATCTTCCCGGCCACGCCCAGGCGGCTGTAGTCGTCCGCGGCCTCGCCGTCCTCCTGCACCGGCAGCAGGCCGGTGTTCACCCTATCGGGACTGCTGTCGAGCTTGATGCCGAGGGTGCCGATGGCATCGATACCGAAGCCCACGGTTCCCGGTGTGTAGCCGGACTTGAAGTTGAGGATGAAGCCCTGGGCCCATTCCTCGGCCTTGGACTGTTTGTTCGGTCCGACGATGTCGGAGAAATCGCGGCTGAAGTAGTAGTTGCGCAGTTGCAGGGTGGCGGTGGAGTCCTCGATGAAACCGGATTCCGCGGCCAGCGCGCCGAGGGGGAGGGTGCTCAAAAGGAGGGGTAACGCACGGGACTTGTTGATCATCGCAAGGCTCTTCTTCTTCTGGTTTTTGGGCGCAACCGTCCGCCGCCGGCTTTTTGCGAAGCCGGCGGGAGGCGGGTTGCGTCAGGGTTACCGGTCCGTCGTGACTACGGACCGGGCGGATCGGGGCGGTGCTCTAGACGCCCAGGTATCGGTGCGAAAGCTCGGGGGCAGCCGCCAGCGCCGCTGGCGTGCCCTGCCAGACCTGGCGGCCCTTCTCGATGATGTGATGGCGGTCGACGACCCGCGCCATCTCCTTGAGGTTCTTGTCGATGACCAGGATGGTCTCGCCCTCGGCCTTGAGGGTGGCCAGGCAGTTCCAGATGGTCTCGCGGATAACCGGGGCCAGGCCTTCGGTGGCTTCGTCGAGGATCAGCAACTGCGGGTTGGTCATCAGCGCACGGCCCACCACCAGCATCTGCTGCTCACCGCCGGAGAGGGTCTTCGACAATTGCTCCTGGCGTTCCTCCAGGCGCGGGAACAGTGCGTAGATGCGCTTGAGGTCCCACTTTCCACCCTTGCTGGCGGTGGCCAGCAGGTTCTCCTTGACGCTCAGGGTGCCGAAGGCGCGGCGGCCTTCCGGCACCAGGCCGAGGCCGGCCTGGGCGATGCGGTAGGGCGTGGCGCCACGCATCTCCATGCCGTGGATGCGGATGTTGCCGGCGCTGGGCTTGAGCAGGCCCATGATGGATTTCACCGTGGTGGTCTTGCCCATGCCATTGCGACCGATCAGCGACACCACTTCGCCCTGTTCGATCTTCAGGTGCATGTCGAACAGCACCTGGCTCAGGCCGTAACCGGCCTGCAATCCACTGACTTCAAGCATGTTCTTCCCCCAGGTAGGCGGCGCGGACCTGCGCGTTGCTGCGGACTTCTTCGATGGAGCCGGTGAGGATGGTCTGGCCGTAGACCAGAACGGTGATGCGGTCGGCCAGGGCGAACACAGCGTCCATGTCGTGTTCCACCAGCAGGATCGAGTAGCGCCCCTTGAGCGACATGAGCAGCTCGGTCATGCGCGCGGACTCTTCCGCGCCCATCCCGGCCATGGGTTCGTCCAGCAGCAGCACCGAAGCCTCCTGGGCCAGCGCCAGGGACAGTTCCAGCTGGCGGCGTTCGCCGTGGGACAGCTCGCTCACGCGGACTTCGGCGCGCGGACCGAGGCCGACCTGCTCCAGGTAGCCGCGCGCCGGGTCAAGCAGGCGGTGGTCGCGGGACAGCGGACGCCACATGCCGAAGCTCTTGCCTTCGCGGGCGGCGATGGCCACGGCGACGTTCTCCAGCAGGCTGAAATCCGGGTACAGCTGGCTGACCTGGAAGGACCGCGCCAGCCCCAGGCGCGGACGCTCGTGGGCGGGCACAGCGGTGATGTCCTGGCCGGCGAAGAGGATCTGCCCTTTGTCCGGCCGGATTTCCCCGGCGATCTGCGAGATCAGCGTGGACTTGCCGGCGCCGTTGGGGCCGATGATGGCGTGCAGCTCGCCGGCAGCCAGTTCCAGGTCGGCGCCGTTGGTGGCCTTCACCGCGCCGAAGGCCTTTTCCAGGCCACGGATGGACAGTTGCGCGTTCATGGGTGCACCTCGCGGGTGGTGGCGACGGGGGCGGGCCCGGTCGGGGAGCTGCGCGGCCGCTGCCCGGCCATCAGCAGGCCGTGGATGCCCTGGCGGCCGAACAGCACCACCAGCAGGAGCAGCGGGCCGAAGATCAGCAGCCAGTGTTCGGTCCACAGGCTCAGCAACTGCTCCAGGCCGAGGTAGACGGCTGCGCCCAGTACGGGGCCCATCAGGGTGCCGACGCCACCGAGGATGACCATTGCCATCAGCTCGCCGGATTTCTGCCAGGACGCCATGTCGGGGCTGACGAACAGCGCGTAGTTGGCCCAGAGCAGGCCGGCCAGGCCGGCACCGAGGCCGGCGATGACGAAGGTGGTGAGGCGGTAGCGCAGGGGTTTCAGCCCCAGGCTGACGGTGCGCCTTTCGCTTTGTTTGAGGCCGCGCAGGACGAAGCCGAAGCGTGACCCCACCAGGCGCCGGCAGAACAGCAGCCAGGCCACCAGCAGGCCGACGCAGAGGTAATAGAACTGGTTGGCGTCGTTCAGGTCGAGGCCCGGCAGTCTATTGCGCTCGTTTATCAGGATGCCGTCGTCGCCGCCGTAGAGGGACAGAGAGCTGAGGATGAAATAGAGCATCTGGCTGAAGGCCAGGGTGATCATGATGAACTGCACACCGGTAGTGCGCAGCGACAGGTAGCCCATCACCAGGCCGAGCAGGGCGCAGCAGAGCAGGGCCAGCGGCCAGACCACCAGCGCGCTGTTGCTGCCCTCCCAGCCCCACAGCGGCATGCCCTGGGACGTGTGGAAGGCGATGATGCCGACCAGGTAACCGCCCAGGCCGAAAAAGGCGGCATGGCCGAAGCTGACCATGGCGCCGTAGCCGATCAGCAGGTCCAGGCTGGCGGCGGCCATGCCGTAGATGGCCAGGCGGGTGAACAGGCTGACCAGGAAGGGTTCGTCGAGCAGCGCCGCCAGCAGCGGCATCAGCGCAAAGGTGGCCAGGCAGGCCAGGTCGATAATCCGTCGACGGGACATGGAATTCTCCTCAGGCACGGGCCGGCAACAGGCCGCGCGGACGCACCAGCAGCACCAGGGCCATGACGATATAGGCACTGGCGGAAACCAGGCCTCCACTCAGTGCGCCGCTGACGTCGGCGGGCAGCAGTTGGTCCAGCAGCGGCGGGATGTAGGCGCGGCCGAGGCTGTCGACCATGCCGATCAGCAAGGCACCTGCCAGGGCGCCACGTACCGAACCTACGCCGCCGACAACGATCACCACGAAGGTGGTGATCAGCACCTTCTCACCCATGCCGATCTCCACCGAGAGCAGCGGCGCGGCCATGAAACCGGCCAGGCCACAGAGCATGCAGCCGAAGACGAACACCAGGGTGTAGAGGCGGCTGATGTTGACCCCAAGGGCACCGACCATTTCATGGTCGTCGGCACCGGCGCGGATCAGCATGCCCAGGCGGGTGTGGTTGATCAGCAGCCACATGCCCAGGGCCACCAGCAGGCCGGCGCCGATGAACAGCATGCGGCTGACCGGGTACATCAGGCCGGGCAGCACTTCGACGAAGACGTTGTACCAGTCCGGGGTGGGCATGGCCGGCGGGCTGCGCCCGAACAGCAGGGTGATGAGTTCGTTGGTGAAGAACACCACGGCCAGCGTCGCCAGCACCTGGTCCAGATGGTCGCGGTTATAGAGGCGGCGGATGATTCCGGTCTCGATCACCAGGCCATAGAGCGCGGCACCGGCCAGGGCGGCCAGGCCACCGAGCCAGAAGGAGCCACTGGCGATGGCGGTGTAGGCGGCGCAGAACGCACCGACCATGTAGAAGGCGCCTTGGGCCAGGTTGATGACGCCCATGATGCCGAAGATCAGCGTCAGGCCGGAGGCGAGCAGGAACAGCAGGGCGCTGTACTGCAGGCCGTTGAGAAGTTGTTCGAGCAACAGCATGGCGAAGTCCTGCGGTGATGGCCCGCCGGGGTGGCCGGCGGGCTGGCGGTTCAGGTCGGGATCAGAGCGCGCACTGGGCCGCGTAGCTGTCCACCTGGGCCTTGGCGATGGTCTTCACCGGCACTTCAGTGAGCTTGCCGTCGGCGCCGGCCTGGACCTTGAGCAGGTGCCAGTCGATCACTGCATGCTGGTTGCTGCCGAAGCGGAAATCGCCACGTACCGAGTCGAAACGGGCATCACGCAGGGCCCTGCGGAAGGCTTCAGCGTTCTTGATGTCGCCGTTGGTGGCCTTGAGGGCGGACCCGATCAGGCGCGCGGTGTCGTAGCCCTGGGCGGCGTACATGGTGGGCGCGCGGTTGTACTTCTCGGTGAACGCCTTGACGAAGGCCTGGTTGGCCGGGTTGTCGGACTGCGGGTTCCAGCCGCTGACCACGTTGACGCCCTCGGCCACGTTGCCGGTGGCGGCGAGCATGCGCTCGTCCATGGAGAACACCGGTACCACCATCGGGATGCTCTTGGCCAGTCCCGAACTGCCGTACTGCTTGGCGAAGTTGATGCCGCCGCCGCCCGGATGGAACTGGAACACCGCGTCCGGGTTCAGCGAACGGATGCGCGCCAGTTCCACGGAGAAGTCCAGTTGGTTGAGCTTGGTGTAGATCTCGGTGACCTCGCCCTTGAAGGTGCGCTTGAAACCGGCCAGGGCATCGCGGCCGGCCTGGTAGTTGGGCGCGAGGATGACCATCTTCTTGTAGCCCAGGTCGTTGGCGGCGACGCCGGCCATCTCGTGGGGTACGTCGTTCTGGTAGGAGGCGGCGAAGTAGTTCGGCTTGCACTGGGCGCCGGCCAGGTTGGAGGGCGCGGCGTTGGTGCTGATGTAGAAACGGTCGCCCTGGGTGGCGCCGCTGACCACGGCGGCGAGGACGTTGGAGAACATCACCCCGGTGTAGAGCGAAATGCCGTCGAGGCTCATGCGGTCGATGATCTGCTTGCCCTTGGCGGGCTGCAGGCCGTCGTCCTCCACCACCAGTTCCACCGGCACGCCACCGAGCTTGCCGCCTTCCTGGTCCATGGCCAGGCGGAAGGCGTCGCGGGCGTCTTCGCCCAGGTAGCCAGCGGGTGTGGAGAGGGTGGTGATGAAGCCGATGCGCACAGGGTCCTGTGCCAGGGCGGGGAGGGAAGAGGCCAGCGCGGCCCCGAGCATCGCAAGGTTCAGGGTTTTTTTCATGGTTACCGCCTTGGTTGCGCAGTGCCGTCGTGACCCGGCCTGCCTAGTTGTTGTTTGGGCAGTTGGTGGAGCGTGTGGAGCGTGTTTGTTGTTTTGTGTACCGCCGTAGGAGCGAGCTTGCTCGCGAACGCATCGCGCATTCGCCAACCCGTAGGATGGGTTTCGCTTCGCTCTACGCCATCCGACGAAGCGTTCAGGTATTGCTCTCGGTGAACTTCTCGAAATACAGGTGGCCGTTGTCGATGCCGTTTTCCGTGAGCCAGGTTTTCACCGACTCCACCATCGGCGGCGGGCCGCAGAGGTACATATCGAAGGAGGACTCGCGCAGGGTCGCCGCGTCGAAATGCTCCGGCACATAGCCGCGCTTGCCGTTCCAGTCCTGGCCTTCGTCGCTGATGACCGGGGTGAAGCTGAAGTCCGGGATGCGCTCGGCGTAGCCCTGGATGCGCTGCCGCTCGCAGAGGTCCGCCACCTGGCGCACGCCGTAGAACAGGTGCACCGGCTGGCCGCAGTCGCCGCGTTCGGCGATTTCGTCGAGCATGCCGAGGAAGGCAGAGAGGCCGGTGCCGCCGGCTACCAGCAGCAGCGGCTTCTCGATCTGGCGCATGTAGAAGGCACCCAGCGGGGCTTCGAAGCGGATCTCGTCACCCACCTTGCAGCGCTCGCGGATGTAGTTGCTCATCACTCCGTCCGGCAGCAGGCGGATGAGGAATTGCAGTTTGTTTTCCGCATTCGGCCGGTTGGCGAAGGAGTAGGAACGCCGAGCGTCCGTGCCCGGCACCTGCAAGCGGGCGTACTGCCCCGGCAGGAAGTCCAGCTGCTGGCCGTCGACACCGGCATCCAGATGGAGGATCGCGGTGGTGGGCGAGACCTGCTCGACGTGGGTGACCACGCCGCGCTCCACCACCGTCTTCGACGCGCCGCAGAGGGTGGAGTCGAAGTCGAAGTAGAAGGACGCGTCGGACTGCACGCGGGTCTGGCAGGTAAGCATCTTGCGCTGGGCGAGGTCCTGTTCCGACAGCGCTTCTTCGTCCACGTAGTCCATTGCGTAGCGCCCGGACTCGCAGCGGCCCATGCAGGTGCCGCAGACGCCTTCGCGGCAGTCCAGCGGGATGTTGATGCCGTTGCGCAGGGCGGCATCGAGAAGGATCTCGTTGCCCTGCACGGGGAAGAACAGGGTTTTGCCGTCGGCAAAACTGAAGGCGACCTTGTGGTTCATGGCGCGTACATCCGGGCAATCAGAGGTGGTAGAAATCGAGCACCGAGTTGATGGTGTCGTTGAGCAGCAGCATGTGCTTGCGGGTGATCTTCCAGCTCTCGCCCACGGGCTTGAGGTGGTAGGTCGCATGGCCGAAGAACTGCTCGCTCTGGCCCAGGCGGAAGTACAGGGTGTGCCAGTTGGCCTTCACCTCCAGTTGCCCGTCCTCACGCTCCTTGATGCGCACATTGCTGATCTGGTGCAGGGTGCGCGGCATCGGGATGGTCGAGGCGGCCTTGCCGGTACGGATGCGGAACACGCGATCTTCAAGTCCCGAACGGTTGCTGTAGTAGATCAGCGACATACCGCGCTTCGGGTCCCGGGTGTACTCGTGTTCGGAGTCCCACTGGGGCAGGTGGTATTCGCACTGCTCGTCGAACAGGTCCAGGTAGGCGTCCCAGTCCTGGGCGTCGCACAGGGCGGATTTTGCGTAGAGGAATTGCTCGATCTGGTATTGCAGCTGCGGGTTCATGCCTGCACCTCCTGCAGTTTCAGGGCTTTCTGGTCCAGGCCCTGGAGCAGGAAGCGCTGCCAGTTGGCGTGCTGGTTCACGTACAGGCCTTCATGGGTGAATTCGGTGCCGGTCATCACCGGTGCGATGCCCAGGGTCTGGCTGTTCGAGGTGACACCGGTGACCCACTTGCCGTAGCCGCGGGAGATGTCGCTCCAGCGTTCCAGGCGGCCCTGGAAGCCGCGCTGTTGTTCGCGGAACTCCACCAGGTCGTCGGGGGTACCCATGCCGGAGACGTTGAAGAAGTCCTCGAACTGGCGGATGCGGCTTTCGCGGTCGGCGTCGGATTCGCCTTTCACGCCGATGCACTGGCTGATGATCTCGGTCTTGTTCCAGGCCAACGGACGCACGATGCGCAGCTGCGAGCTGATCTGGTCCATGAAGAACAGGCTGGGGTAGATGTTCAGGTTGCGCAGGCGGTGCATCATCCACTCCGCCTTGCCCTGGCCGAACTCTGCCACCAGGCGCGGCATCACGGTGGCGTAGCCGGGGCGCACAGTGGGGTTGGGCATGTCGCTGAACAGCACGCTGTGGCCGTTGTTGAAGGAGAACCAGCCGTCGTCGGTCTCGGCGTCGCCGGCCCCCAGCTTGCTGTAGTCCAGGGTGCTGCCGGCGTTGCCGTTGCTGGCGTTGACCTGCTGGCGGTGCTGCACGGTGGCCACGTAGTTGTAGTGCACGGTGCTGACGTGATAGCCGTCCAGGCCGTTCTCGTTCTGCAGCTTCCAGTTGCCGTCGAAGGTGTAGATGGATTTGCCGGGCAGCACTTCCAGCTCACCGGTGGGCGACTGGGCGACCATCATGTCGAAGAACACCTTGGCATCGCCGAGGAAGTCTTCGAGGCTGTCGGTGCCGGTGACATCGAGGCTGATGAAGACGAAGCCCTTGTAGCTCTCGATGCGCGCCTTCTTCAGGCCTCGGGTGGCCTTGTCGAAACCTTCCGGGTACTCGCCCGGTGCCTTGACCTTCACCAGGCGGCCGTCGCTCTTGTAGCACCAGGCGTGGAAGGGACAGGTGAAGGTGGACTGATTGCCCTTGCCAACGCGGGTGAGAGTCGCGCCGCGATGCTGGCAGGCGTTGATCAGCGCGTTCAGCTGGCCATTGCCGTCGCGGGTGATGATCATCGGCTGGCGGCCGGCGCGCATGGTCATGAAGTCGTGGGCGTTGGGGATCTCGCTCTCGTGGCAGGCGTAGATCCAGTTCTTCTCGAAGATCAGTTCCATCTCCAGGTCGAACAGTTCCGGCTCGGTGAACATATCCCGGGCGATGCGGTACACGCCTTCTTCCGGACGGAAGTCCAGGCAGCCGCTGACGTACTCTCTCCACTGCGCAATGTTCTTATTCGAAGTATTCATGGGTGGCACCTTCCACATCGGGCGAAACAGTGGAGGTCATTAGAAGGAGCCGCGGCCTGGCTGGTCTATCCGCTTGGTTGGCGAAGAAGCGCCGAAAATTTTGATGGCGTAACGAGCGGTTGAAATGCCCGGATGACGGGGCTTTCAATGCTTTTCGGGTGGCCTGAAGAAACGGATAATCTTCGCCGAAAAAGCGGATGGCCAACCGGTGCCGGAGAGGACTGAAATCTGTTGTCGCCACGCCACCCGAGGCCGCAGTAACGTTCTGCGATACGGGGTAACGCTTTTTCGCGTGGCTAGCAGAAGGGTGCCTGGCGCGCTATCCGGAAAGTTGGCGAAGACTGTCCGCCGGCTTCGGCGTCGGTGTCTTCGGGGCGGTGTCCGGTCAATGGCGGTAACACTGGTGATTCCCAAAGGCCATCGGTTCGCTCGCGAGGCGGGGGCAGGCCGTTTTCGGGGGCATCCGAAGCGTTTTTGCCACGCTGCGCCGTGGCGTGGCGGGGTGCTCCGTACTGGGGCGGCGAAACGCTCTGGAACAGGCCTGGCGGGCCTTCCAGGTGGGGCCGGTATCCGCGGATTTCGCCAATGCTATCCTTTTGTTTCGAATCGCGATGGACCGCAGGGGCGTGGCACGGAGCTTGCCTTGTCCATGCTGACGCGCCGCAGAGCGCGCATCTCCAGAAGCCGTTTTGGGTGCCGCGTGATGAGTACGAAGAACCATCAATTCCGAGACATTTCCGCCGATCGCTACGACCTCGCAGGGGCGCGCTCCTGGATGTCGAACATCTGCGGCCCGCACCACCTGAAGGCTGCGAAGCCCGAGCGGATCCAGTTCCACCACAGCGGCAACGTGCTGCCCTCGATGTCGACGACCCTCGGCTACGTCGAGTACGGCACCGACGTCACCATCGGCGTCGGCGACGAGATGAACCTCAACTGCTACAGCCTCAGCCTGCCGCTGGCCGGTGAACAGGAGCTGGTCAAGTCCGGTCATCTCCTGCGTTCGGATCGCGACTGGGGGGTGATCGTGTCGCCCCACGAGTACCAGGAACTCACCATCGCCGGTGACTGCCACAAGTTGCAGGTGGCCATTCCCCGCGCCGCCATGCAGCAGACCCTGGAGGACCTGCTGCAGCGCAGCGTGGAGACGCCGTTGAGTTTCCAGGCGGAGATGAACGCGGTAGAGGGCGCCGCGGCGTCCTGGTGGCGTATGGCGCGGCACCTGATCGACGAGCTGGAGCGCAGCCGTGACCTCTACGGCCAGCTGTTCTTTACCCGCGACCTGGAAAGCGCGCTGATCAAGGGGCTGATCCTGGCGCAGCCGAACAATTACTCGGAGGAATTGCGCGGACGGCTGGAGATCAAGTTGCCCCATTACCTGGTGCGGGCGCGAGACTTCATCCATGTCCATGCCCGCGAGGAAATCTGCCTGGAAGACATCGAGCGGGCCGCCGGCGTCTCGCGTTTCAAGCTGTTCGAGGGCTTCAAGCGATATTTCGGCCAATCGCCCATGGCCTACCTGAAGAAGCACCGCTTGACCGCCGTGCGCCAGGAACTGCTGGAAGACCGCAGTGCCCGGAATATCTCGGTGATCGCCATGGGCTGGGGGTTCAACCATCTCGGCCGCTTTGCCAGCGAATACCGCAAGCTGTTCGACGAAACCCCGAGCACGACCATCCAGCGCCTGGAGGAGCGGCGCGGGCGTTCCCTCTGAAGTACTGCCGCCGGTCGAGAATCGTGCGGGTGATTGTCGATCGGACCTGAAATCAGACGACTACCAGGGGCGAGTCCCTCATTTCCGTCTGGTTCAGGAGAGTGCGACATGAAAATCGACAAACACCCCGTGGTTTCCCGCGAAGCATGGCTGCACGCCCGCGAAGAGCTGTTGCGCAAGGAAAAGGCCTTCACCCGTGAGCGCGACCGGCTCAGCGCCGAGCGGCGGGCACTGCCCTGGGTACGTATCGAACAGGTCTACGCCTTCGAGGGGCCGGACGGTTGGCAAACCCTGGCCGACCTGTTCGACGGACGCAGCACCCTGGTCGTCTACCACTTCATGTTCGGCCCCAACTGGAAGGAAGGTTGCCCCGGCTGCTCCTTCCTCGCCGACCATATCGATGGGCCGAATCAGCACCTCAAGCACCACGATGTGACCCTGCTGTGCGTATCCCGGGCGCCCCTGCAGGCGTTCCAGGCCTTCCGCAAGCGCATGGGCTGGACGTTCAAGTGGGTGTCGTCCCAGGGCAGTTCCTTCAACGAGGACTTCGGCGTGGCCGCCCGGCCCGAGGACATCGCCGCCGGCACCGCCCGCTACAACTACGGCACCAGCAAGGACCCGGGCGAGGACATGCCGGGGCTCAGTGTGTTCTATCGCAACGAGCTGGGGGAGATTTTCCACACCTACTCAACCTACGCCCGTGGCCTGGACCTCCTGGTGGGCGCCTACAACTTCCTCGACCTGCTACCCAAGGGGCGGGACGAGCAGGAGATCATGGACTGGATGACCTACCACGACCGCTATGAGGATGAGCCCGCCAAGGCGGTGCATAGCTGCTGCGCGGAATAACGCGCTCCAGTGTCTTGCCCGGCCTGTGGGAGCGAATTCATTCGCGAATGAATTCGCTCCCACAGGGAGGTCGCGTCCAGTGCCGCGCTTGTGTTGCGGGGGGCGAATCACCTTCAGCGCCGCGCTCGACCGTTAAGGCACCGCTCTTTTTTGTAGGGCGATTTCATTCGCGAAGCAGGCCGAAGGTCTGCCCTGGGGGAATCTCAGAGGGCAACCACGTTGCCCTTGGCGAATGAGTTCGCCGCCACAGACCGCAATACCAGCGCGCACAGCGCCGGCAGGAACAACAGGGTCAGCACGGTTCCCACCAGCACGCCGCCGATCAGCACGTAGGCCAGGGATGACCAGAACACCGAGAAGGTCAGCGGGATGAAGGCCAGCGCGGCGGCCAGGGCGGTGAGCAGCACCGGGCGGGCGCGGCGTACCGTGGCTTCGATGATGGCTTCGCGCAGGGGGCGGCCGTGGGTCAGTTCCTGGTCGATCTGGTCGGTGAAGATCAGCGTGTTGCGCATCAGGATGCCGCCGATGCCGATCAGCGCGAGGATGGCGTTGAAGCCGAAGGGCTGGTTGAACAGCAGCAGTGCCGGCATGGCGCCGATCAGGCCCAGGGGCGCCGTGGCGAAGACCATGAACATCCGGCTGAACGACCGCACCTGGAACATGATCACCACCAGGGTCAGCAGGATCATCACCGGGAACAGCACCGCCAGTGCCTTGTTGGCCTTGGCGCTTTCTTCCACCGGGCCGCCGATGGTTACCTTGTAGCCGGCCGGCAACCGGGCGATCAGCGGCTGCAGGTCGGCGTATACGGCCTTTTCCACATCCGGCGGCTGGGTGCCCTTGATGATGTCGGCACGCACTTCGAAGGTCAGCTCGCGGTCGCGGCGCTTGAGGATGGGTTCTTCCATCAGTGGCTGGAAGCGGCCCACCTGTTCCAGCGGTACCGAGACGCCGGCGGCGTTGGTAATGGTCAGGCCCTCGATACCGCCGAGGTTTTCGCGCTGGGTGTTCTGCGCACGTACCGTCACGGCCACGGTGCGAGTGCCCTCGCGCACTTCGGTCACCGGGTTGCCGGTGAGCAGGGCGTTGAGCTGGCTTTTCACCTCGTTGGGGGTGAAGCCGAGCAGTCGCAGGCGATCCTGGTCCAGCACCAGGCGATAGGAGCTGCTGCGCTCACCCCAGTCGACGAAGGTGTCGCGGGTCATGGGGTTGGCGGCCACGACCTGGCGCACCTCTTCGCTGATCTGCCGCAACGGGTCGAGGTGGGGGCCGGATACGCGGAAAACCACCGGGAACGGCACCGGTGGGCCGAATACCAGCTGGGTGACGCGCACCCGTGCCGAGGGGAATTCGCCGGCGGCGATGCGCGCCTGCATGCGCTCGCGGAGGGCGTCGCGGGCCTTGGAGTCGGCGGTCTGCACGATGAGCTTGGCGAAGGCCGGGTCCGGCAGTTCGGGGTTCAGGGACAGGAAGAAGCGCGGTGCGCCGCCGCCCACATAGGCGTCCACCAGTTTGGTCTGGGGTTCTTCCAACAGGGCTCTTTCCACCTGTGCGACCACGGATTCGGTGGCCTTGAAGGCGCTGCCCGGCGGCATGTAGACCTCCACCAGCAGTTCGGAACGATCGGAGTTGGGGAAGAACTGCTTCTTCACGATGCCCATGCCCAGGCCGCTGGCGATGAAGGCTGTAACCACCAGGGCAGTGACGGTCTTGCGGTGGTTCACGCACCAGGTGACCAGGGCGCGCAGGCGCTGGTAGAGGCGGGTGGCGTAGAGCGCTTCATGGCCACCGGCGACGGGTTGGATCTTCGGCAGCAGCTTGACCCCCAGGTAGGGGGTGAAGAACACCGCCACCAGCCAGGACGCGAGGAGGGCGAAGCCGACGATCCAGAAGATGTTGCCGGCGTACTCGCCCGCGCCGGACTTGGCGAAGCCCACCGGCAGGAAGCCGATTACGGTCACCAGGGTGCCGGTGAGCATGGGCGCGGCGGTGGATGTCCAGGCGAAGGTGGCGGCCTGGATGCGGTCGAGGCCTTCCTCCAGCTTCACCACCATCATTTCGATGGCGATGATGGCATCGTCCACCAGCAGGCCCAGGGAAAGGATCAGCGCGCCGAGGGTGATGCGGTCGAACTCGCGCCCGGTCATCAGCATGATCACGAAGACGATGGACAGGGTCAGCGGCACGGCGGCGGCCACCACCAGGCCGACGCGGAAGCCCAGGGCCAGCAGGCTGATCAGCATCACCACGCCGAGGGCGACGAAGAACTTGAGCATGAACTCGTTCACCGCGATGCGGATCTTCTCGGCCTGGTCGGAGACCTTGTCGAACGTCACGCCCAGGGGCAGTCCGGCGTGGATGCGGTCTTCCTCGGCCTGCAGGGACTTGTCCAGTTCAAGGCCGTTGAAGTGCGGTTCCATGATCACGCCGAGCATCAGCGCCGGTTCGCCCTGGTGGCGGATGCGGTAGCTCGGCGGGTCCTCGTAGCCGCGCTTGACCGTGGCCACATCGGCGATGCGCAGCAGTTTGCCGCCCGCGTTGATCGGCACATTCTCGATCAGCTTCAGGCTGTCGAAGGCGCCATCCAGGCGGATGTAGGCGCGTGGGCCGCTGGTTTCGACGAAGCCGGCCGGCGCCACGCCGTTCTGCTTGCCCAGGGCTTCGAAGATCTGCTCGGGTTTCAGGCCGAGGGTGGCCAGGCGCTGGTAGGAGAACTCGACGAAGATGCGCTGGGCCTGTTCACCGAGGATGTTGACCTTCTTCACGCCGGGCAGGTTGAGCAGGCCCTGGCGCAGGTCTTCGGCCATCTGCACCAGTTGGCGGTGCGGCAGCTGTTGGGCCTCCAGCGCGTAAAGGGCGAAGTAGACGTCCGAGTATTCGTCGTTGAAGAAGGGGCCGACCACGCCTTGCGGCAGGCGCTTGGCCTCGTCTGAGAGCTTCTTGCGCGTCTGGTAGAAGAGTTCCTGGATGTCGCCGGGGCGGGTGGAGTCCATGTACTGCAGCTTCATCGAGACGAAGCCCGGTTGGGCGATGGTTTCCACCCGGTCGTAGAAGTCCAGTTCCTGCAGGCGTTTCTCCAGACGGTCCGCCACCTGTTCCTGCATCTCCCGCGCGGTAGCGCCCGGCCAGGCGGCGGTAATGGTCATGGTCTTGACCGTGAAGGACGGGTCTTCGGCACGGCCCAGCTTGTTGAAGGCGATGGCGCCGGCGACCAGCGTGGCGATGATCAGGAACAGGGTCACCGCCCGATTGCGCACCGCGAAGGCGGAAAGGTTGAAGCGGCTCATCTCAGTGCTCCAGGGCCAGCGACGGCGCCGGCAGTTCACGCACGCTGTCACCGGGGTTCAGCAGGTGGGCGCCGAGGGCGACGATGCGTTCGCCGGGCTGCACGCCACCTTCCAGAACTGCCTCTTCCTGCTCCAGTCGCACCACGCGTACCGCGCGCAGCTCCACTTTGCCGTCGGTCCGGATGACCCAGACGCCGGTGCCCTGGCCCTTGTCGTGCAACGCGCCAAGCGGCACGCGCACCAGTTGCTGGTGGGCGGCGCCATCCAGTTGCAGGGTGACGGTGGAACCGATGGCCAGGGCAGCGGAGTCGCCGCCCAGGGTGTAGCGCGCGCGGAAGGTGCGGGTGGTGGCATCCGCGGCGGCGGAGAGTTCGCGCAGGGTGGCCGGCACCGCGTCGGCCGAGGCGCCGTAGGGATAGGCGCGGGCCGGGTGGTTGGCCAGGGCGCGCTGGGTTTCCGGGATGTCGATCACCGCCTCGCGGGCGCCGTCATGGGCCAGGCTGGCGACGATCTGGCCTTCGGCGACCACCTGGCCGCGGTCCACCCGCACATCGGTGATCACGCCGTCGGCGTCGGCCTGGAGCGTGGAGTAGGTGCGGCGATTTTCCACCTGGGCGGCTTCCGACGTCGCGGCGGCCTGTTCGGCCTGGGCCACCCGCAGGCGGGTGTTGGCCTGATCGTAGATTTGGCGAGACACGGCGCCGGTACCCGACAGGCGACGATAGCGGGCTTCGTCGTCGCGTGCCTGGCGCAGTTCAGCCTCGGCGGCGGTGACGCGATTGCGCGCGGCGCGCAGGGCCAGTTCGAAGTCGGTGTTGTCCAGTACCAGCAGAACGTCGCCACGCTTGACCCGGGTGCCTGGGTCCACCTTGCGGGCGATGACCTTGCCGCCGACGCGAAAGCCCAGGTCGCTGGCGGTGCGCGCAGCCACCACGCCGGTGTAGAGCGCGTCCTGCTGGGATGCCGCCTGCACGTCCGTTGCGAGTACCGCCCGTGGCTGGGGTGCGCTGACCGAGGTGTCGGCCTGGCTGTTGCAGCCGCTCAAGGCCACCAGGGCAACAGGAATCAGGGCGAGAAGGGCAAGATGCGGACGATTCATGGAGCGATCCTCGGGTAGGGCGGCGACGGGGCGGAGTACCGCAGGTCGAAAATATGATATGCATAATCTAATTTCGTGTATATATGTCACTCGTCATTTAATTCGTCAGCCCGAGGGCGAAACGACCAACGGAGGTGCGTGCGATGAACCATGAACAACAAGCCGTGCAACGCGATGCGGGTTGCGACGTCCTGTCTGCCGCCAGCAATGACGACTGGCAAGCACTGGAATGGCAGCTGATGGCCCTGGCGCTGGAAGCCGAAGAAGAAGGAGTCCGTTCATGAACCCGTCGCGCCTGCTGTTGGTGATCCTCATGGTGCTGACCGCTCTTGGGGAAATCTCCACCCAACTGCTTATTCCCGCCCTCGGCAGGATCGAGCAGGGTCTGGGCGCGGTTCATGGCACCAGCCTTGCCGCGCTGTCCGGCTTCGTCGCCGCCTTCGGTATCGGGCAACTGCTGATGGGGCCGCTGTCCGACCGGGTCGGCCGCCGGCCGGTGCTGATTGGCGGTCTCACCCTCTATCTGGCCGCCACCGCCTGGATGCTCGTGGCCGACGACATGACCGGCTTCATCATCGGGCGCGTCGCCCAGGGCCTCGGCGCCTGCGCCGCGCTGGTGCTGGCGCGGGCCATCGTTCGCGATGTGTGGAAGGCCCAGGCCGCGCCGGCCCTGGCGCTGACCGTGATCGGCATGCTCAGCGCCATCGCCCTGGCGCCGATGATGGGCGGCCTGCTGACCCAGTGGGGCGGCTGGCACGCGCCCGTGCTGGCTTCGTTGACCATCGGCAGCGTCGCACTGTTGGCGGTGCTGGCTTTCTATCGTGAATCCAATCCCAGCCTCGACCCCAAGGCCGGCCATCCAGCGACCCTGGCGCGGGATTACTTCGACCTGCTCAGGCAGCGCTCCAGCCGCGCACTGGCCCTGACCCTCGCGGGCACCTACGGGGCGATGTTCGCTGTGGTGGCTGGCTCATCGGCTGTCTATATCGGCTTGCTGGGGCTGAACTCGGCGCAGTACGGCATGGTGTTCGGCGCCACCATCTCCGGCCTGATCGCCGGGGCGCTGTTCACCCAGCGCAAGATCATGCAACTGGGGCCGCAGCGCATCGTCGGCATTGGCATCAGCCTGGTGGCGACCGGCGCCACCCTCGCCGTGCTGGTGCATGCCACCCTCGGGCTGTCGGTGCTGGGGATTTCCCTGCCACAGGTGCTGGTCACCCTGGGCGGCGGCATGCTGATCCCGGCGTCGGTGGCTGGCGTGGTCATGCCCAATGCCCACCGTGCGGGGCTGGCAGCCGGTCTGATGGGCTTTTCGCAGATGCTCGGCGCCACCTGCAGCGGCCTGCTGCTGGGAGCCCTGCAGGATGGCACTGCCTGGCCGATGATCGGTCTGCAGGGCGTATTTGCCCTTAGCGCGTTCAGCCTGTTCAACCTGATGACCCGCAAGGCCCGGAGCGCTGCGGTTTCAACGGCGGGGTAGGGGGCGGAAACGCCTGCAGCGACGACGCGAAGCGGACGCAACCGGGAGGAGATGGCCAATTGCACCTTCCCAAAGAAGGCCGCCGAAGCTTCGCGATCACTCGCGGATGGGGAAGGTGCTGCGACGGCCAGAGGCCCTTCTCTTCGGGGCCTTGATGAAAGTCTAGTTCGTGGGGCCGCGGGACGAATGACGTGCTGCCCGATCCGGTCCCTTGCTCGATGGGATACGGCGGGCGATCAGCTGTACAGCCAGCGCTGAAGTTCCTCCAGGTTGGCCGCCACTATCTGCTGGGCCGCGGCCTTGGCCTGCACCTTGTTCTGGTCGATCTGATAGCGCTGCAGCACGTACTGCACCAGGGCGCCACGGGTATCCAGCACCAGACGGCCATCCTGCATGCCGTAGTCGACTTCGATCAGTGCCTTCTGCGTCGGCTTGAGGCGCGGGTCGGGTTCGATGACCACCTGGACCCGGGTGTTCCAGCCCTCGTCCTGTTCACGGCCGAAGTCCGAGGTATCCAGCAGCTCCGGCACGCCGCGCAGGCGGCTGAGAACGAAGTCGCGGTAGGCGCGGTTCTTCTCGCAATAGGCGCGCACGTGCCAGCGCATGCCGGTGTAGATCAGCGTATGCGGGGCGATCAGGCGGATCTCCGGGGCCGGGTTGGCCAGGGAGACGTACTCGGTTTCCAGGCGCAGCCCCTCGCGGCAGGCGCGCAGCAGCGGGCGCAGCACTTCCGGGCGCACCGAGCGGTCCGGCACCTTGAGCACTTCGGTGTGGGCATAGGCCAGGGCCAGGCCGTCGATATGCGGGGCGCGTTCGTGGTTCTGGTTGAGCAGGTGGAGATAGGCATCGGCGCTGTCGTCGATGAACAGCGGGCGGAACTGCTTGCTGGGGACGTAGCCCTTCAGGTGCTTGTCATATGTCAGGTTCCTGGGTGCATGTTCGCCGATGTAGGTGTTGATGTCCTTGGATGCCTGCTGGCGGCTGATGCCGAAACTCTGCATCAGGTGATTGGTGGTCAGGCGCCCTTCCCACCAGGCCACGGTCTCGATCACGCGGTAGCGCAGGGCCAGGTCCCAGCGCACGTGTTCGATCGACTGCTTGCGTTTCATGGCGTGCCTCCATCCGTGCCAATTGTTTACCTGTACACATCTACATTCTAGACCTGTCGTCTGACGCTACATATGTTTGCGGCGTCGGGCAAGACTGCCCATTCTGGAGTGGGGAATGAGTGCCATGGAACTGACCTGGGCCTTGCTCGGCGGTGCGATCCTGCTGATTGCGTTGCTGATGCTGGCCCTGTTCTGGCAGGAGCTGCGGGTGCGCTACTGCCAGGAGGCGCTGGCCGACATGGGGCGCCGATTGCAGGAACTGCAGGCTGCCAACGATACACTGCGCCTGGAGAACCGACGCTTGCAGGGTGCTGGCCAGCATCTGGCCCGGCCGGCCGGGACGGCGCGATAGCTGCGCCGGCTGCGGCAGCTGCGCCAGCGCTGGAAGCTGGACCAGCCGCTGCGCTGACCGGCGCGGGATCACCGTTGCGCGAAGCTCTGCCGGTGGGAGCGACTGCAGTCTCGATGGGAGGCCAGCCCTACTGCTGGCCTGCTGCCGACAGGCGCTGGTTTCCGCCACTCATCACCGTCGGCTTGAGCGCCCGCGCCACCTCGCCCTGGATCTTGTAGGCCGGGGCTTCCACCGCGTTGTAGTCGCGGGTGTAGCGCTTGGCGAAGTCCGCCACGCCCCATTCCAGGTATTGCTTCACGTGGTGCAGTTCGTGGGCCCAGAGGGCGACGTTGTTCTGCGCATCGTCTTCAGTGCGGAAGACGATCACGTCCACCAGGGTCACGGCCTCCACGTCGGGGTTCTGCATCAGGGTATTGGCGGCATTCGCTTGCTGGTCGACGCCCACCTTGTAGCGCGCCGTGTCCAGCACCTGCAGGTCGTAATACGGCTCCAGTTGCGCACGGATATGCAGTGGAATGGGATGCAGCAGGGTATCGGGCATGTTGTTGCGCGACTCCACGATCCACTGTTGCAGGCTGGTGGCGGCCACCTGGTTGACGCCCTCCAGCAGTGGCGCCATGTCTCCCGGGCTTCCCGGCGCGCAGAAGCAGGTCACCACGCAGACCTCCGATTGCCCGGCGGGGCAGGCGAGGGCGGCGGTGGAAGCGAAGGACAGGGCGAGAATGGTGGGGCGAAGTAGCGTACGAGGGGATACAGCGAACAAGGGGCCTCCCGGAGGCGCGGACTGCGCGCGCCATTATGGACAGCGGCGGCGGGGATTGGTTGCGCAACTCCCCGCCGGCCGTCGGCCGGGAACCGGCTCAGTCTTCGTCGTTCAGGTCGCTGACCTTGCGCAGGTCCGGCAGCAGGCAGACCGCGAGGGCCACGCCGCACATGATCGACACGTGGATATAAGAGTATTCCTCCACGCCCAGGCTCTTCAGGCCCAGGGCCACGTCCTGCGCAGAGCCGCCCTGGATGGCTCTGCCCACCGCGTAGGACAGACCGACGCCGAGGCCACGGATCTCCGGCGGGAACATTTCCGCCTTGACCAGCCCGCTGATGGAGGGGGCCAGGCTGACGATGGCCAGCGCGAGGATGATCAGCCCGAAGGCGGCAAACGGGGCTGCTGACGGCCTTCAACGCGGACAGGATCGGCAGGTGCAGAGCATGCCCAGGGCGCCGAAACAGAGCACCGAGGTCTTGCGCCCGATGCGGTCGGACATGGCGCCGAACAACGGCTGCAGGCACATGTACACGAACAGGGCTACGAGACCTTCGCCGCGATCTTCCAGCGCTGGCTGCCGGAGTCCGGCCTTCAGGCCGCCGACGCGCCGGAGTTCGAGCGCTATAGCGCCGATTTCGGCCCCATGACCGGCACCGGCCGGGTGGATATCCGGGGCCGTTGAAGGACTGAAAAGGGGGAAGACTGGCGACGCCCTGCCGGCCTACACTGGACGGCATTTTCGTCAGGCCCATTGCCCATCTATGCGGAACACGCAGGTATCTAGTCGTTGCCGAGCGTTGTGGATGGCCGCGTTGCTGTTTACCAGCGCGTGGCTGCCGCTCGGTCATGCCAGTCAGCCGGCGGAGTATCGCGTCGGGGTGGAGCAGGTGGACTACTACCCGATCTTCTCCGCCGCGCCGCCGGACTACCGATATCGTGGCTACGCCCGCGATCTGCTGGACCTCTTCGCCGAGCGGGAGCACCTGCACTTCACCTATGTGACGCTGCCCGTGCGGCGCCTGTTCCATGCCTACTGGTCGGGCCAACTCGATCTGGTTTTCCCCGACAACCCGCGCTGGGACGCTGCGCAGAAGCCGGCCGGCATCACTTATTCACAACCGGTGCTGCAGTTCCAGGATGTCATGCTGGTGCTGCCGGAGCGCAAGGGAGATCCGCGCGAGACGTTTCGCCTGCTGGGGTTCGTTCGCGGATTCACGCCGTGGAAATTCCGGGACGACATCGCCGCAGGACGGGTGACCATCAAGGAAGCGCCCAACCCCGAAGGCTTGATCCACATGGTACTGGCCGGCTACATCGATGCCGCCAACATGGCGCGGCAGGTGGCGCGCTTCCACCTCAAGAACCAGGGGCACGAGCAGGGCCTGGTGGTGGAGCCCGCCCTGCTGCCCATCAGCGACAGCTACTACCACCTCTCCAGCATCCGCCACCCGGAGCTGATCCAGCGCTTCAACGCCTTCCTGCAACGGGAACAGGCAGCGGTAGAGGCCCTGAAGGCCAAGTACGAGCTTTGAGTCGCGGGACAGCCCTGAGCGATAGGAAAACCAACCGAAGGTTGGCTTCTGGCGCCATGGCGGCGTTCTAGCTTCTACGCTGGCGAAATTGCTTTCGAGGGTTTTCGTCAACCGGCATCTTGGGACGTGCAGGACGAATAGGGAGACTCCAAATGATTGCAAGGCTGCTTGTGACGGTCGGCATTGTGTTCTACGCCGTTGTTGTACCAGTGCTGGAGATCAATCAGACCCATGTGTTCAACCCGGGCTGGGAGCCTCACGCGCGGCTCCATGAGGTCTGGCAACTGTTCACCAACACGGCGCTTGGCGCATTCAGCTTCTGGCTGGTCTGGTTCAGGGGCGATCTGCGCCTCTCCAGCCTCCTGACCCTGTTCGTGACCGGCGGCTTCCTGCTGGCTTACGGGCTACGGGCCTACTACGGTGGCTCCATGGTCCTTTCCGACGGGTCGGAGAAGATGATTCTGGGCGTCAATCTGGGGCTCTTCGCCTATGGCCTGGCCATCCTCCTGGCGGGTATCGCTGTTGCACTTGATCGGCGTGAACGTGCCGCGCGCCTGGCGATCGAGTGACACCCCCCGGGGGAAACATCCACCGGTATTCGCTCAGCGGTAGCGCCTGACCGCCTCCACCCTGGCTGCAATTGCGCCGTTGCAGCCAGGGCGATTTCCCCGTCGATGCGGCCTGAATACTCACTTTTCGCGGTGACAGTGAAGCGATGTGCAGGTGGGCCGCTCAGGCCACTTCGAACACCTCCATCAACTCCCCGAGAAAGGTGCTCACCAGTTCGCTCTGGCGGGTGGAGCGCCGCACCGCCGCGTGGAACTGCACCTCGTAGCTCAATTGCTGCGGGTTGAGCGCGCGCACCTGGTCCAGTTCAACATGGCGCGCCGCATAGTGTTGCGGCAGGAAGCCTAGGTGCTGGCCGGAGAGAATCAGCAGGGCGGCGCCGTCCATGCTGTCGGTGAGGGCGGTGAGGTGGTCGATGGCCGCGGGCGCCGGCATTTCCGGCAACGGGTGGCTTGGCCAGACCCATTCGTGCCCGGCCACCTCCGCGCTGTCCAGCGCTCCGGCCCTCGCGTAGAGCGGGTGCGAGGCGCTGCAATAGGCCATCTGGGTTTCGTTGAAGAGGGCGAAGTAGTCGAGGCTGTCGAGCCGTCGCCAGAAGTAGCCGATGGCGAGGTCCAGGTGGCCGTTCACCAGCTTCTCCTCGAGGAAGGACGACGACAGCTCGGTGAACTGGAAGTACAGGCCCTGGTTGCGCGCGCGCAGGCGGGCGATGGCCTGGGCAATCTTCTTGTTGGCCGTCGGGTCGATCTGCCCCAGCAGGCCGATGTTCAGGGTGCCGCTGAGGGTGCGGTTGATGCGTTGCACTTCCAGGCGGAAGCCTTCGGCGGCGGCCAGCAGGCGGCGCGCTGCCTCGACGAACTGGCTGCCCTTGGGCGTCAGCGCGAACCCGGCCCGGCCGCGCTGGCAAAGGCGAAAGCCCAGGCGCGTTTCCAGCGAGGCCAGTTGCGCGCTGATGGTGGGCTGAGAGGTGTTCAGCGCGGTCTGCGCCGCCGAAATCCCTCCTGCTTCGACGACGGCGAGAAAGACCCGGATCAAGCGGATATCCAGTTCGGATACGTTGCCCAGCATGGGACCTCCAGAAGTGCATTACATAGAGGCTGGTCTATGTGAACAGTTAGGCCTGGCTATTTTACGAGCCTGGCGGGGCGCCTAGATTGCCCTCTCAGCGACAGCTCGATGTCCGCCGGATGCGGGGAAGATCAGGGTCGCGGGCGCGCCATCATAGGGCGTCCCGGGTAGCGTTCGCCACAGGGCTCGGGCTGCGTTACCTCAGCCAACATAGATGAACCCGATGTATGGCACGGGGCCGTGCGCGGCCGCTGACAGCATCATCACAAGAACAACAGTTCGCTCGACCAGGAGCGAAGGAGCATCCCATGTCAGGGTCCACCCAGCCCGTGCACGCAGCCGAAACCGGCGGCGGTCTGGCCATCGAAGGCCACTCGATCGACTACATCCCCGAATCGGAACGCCACGCCCGGCTCGGCAGCCAGGGGCCGTTCTGGTTCCTCGGCAACTTCCACTTCTTCACCATTTCAATCGGCTTCGTCGGCCCCGCCCTCGGTCTGTCCGCCCTGTGGACAACCCTGGCCGGTGCACTGGGCATCATGTTCGGCACCCTGTTCATGGCCTTCCATGGTTCCCAGGGGCCGGAAATGGGATTGCCGCAGATGATCCAGTCCCGCGCGCAGTTCGGTTATCGCGGGGTGGTGCTGGCGCTGCTGGCGACCCTGTTCGTGTTCGTCGGCTTCAACGTGGTCAACGTCACGCTGATCATCGATGGCCTGAACAAGGTCTTCGGGATCGAACCGATCCCCGTGGCCTGTGGGGTGATCGCCGTTGGCGCGCTGCTGTCGATCTATGGCCATGACCTGATGCACAAGGCGTTCAAGTGGGCGCTGATGCTGACCCTGCCACTCTATGCGCTGGTGACCATCGCGCTGGCGTTCGGCGCCGGGCAGACCGAGGCCGCCGAGCCGGCCAGCCTCGGCTTCAGCTGGGTGGCCTTCGCCACGCAGTTCGCCATCGCCGCCAGCTACAACATCTCCTATGCGCCCTATGTATCCGACTACTCGCGCTACCTGCCGAAGCACACCAGTCGCGCGAAGCTGATTGCGGCCGTATTCCTCGGCGCTTCGCTCTCCGGCGGCTGGATGATCGGCCTCGGTGCCTGGCTGGCCCAGCTGCTTCAGGCCTCCGATGCGCTGGTGGCGCTGGACCGCGTGGGCAGTGCCCTCCTGCCGGGACTGGGCAATGTGCTGGTGCTGGTATCGGTGCTCGGCTTCCTGCCGGTGATCGCCCTCAACACCTACAGCGCCATGCTGACCCTGCTCACCGGGATCGATTCCGTTCGCCGCATCAACCCCACGCCGCGCGCCCGGGTGCTGTCCATCCTCGCCATCACCCTGGTACTGCTGGCCTGCGTGCTGTCCATTCGCGGCAACGGCATTTCCATCCTCAATACCTTCCTGGTGCTGATGCTCTACTTCCTGGTGCCCTGGACCGCCGTGAACCTGGTGGACTACTTCTTCGTGCGCAAGGGCCGCTACGCCATTCCCCACTTCTTCACGCCCAAGGGCATTTACGGCGCCTGGCAGCTGCGCGGCATCGTCGCCTACCTGGTGGGCTTCGCCTGCATGGTGCCGTTCTTCTTCATCTTCGATGCGGCGGCGGGGGAGGAAGTCTTCGTCGGCCCGATGGCACGCCTGCTGGACGGCGTGGACATCGCCTGGCTGGTGGGGCTTGTGGTTTCCGGGCTGACCTATTTCATTCTCAGCCGCTCGCTCGACCTGGAGGCCGAGCGACGCATCATCGACGCCATCAGCGAGCGCGACATCCTCGCCGTGGCCCGACCTGGCGCAAGCCAGGCGTCGTGAACCAGACAACAGGGAGTACCCACCCGTGAACGCATCCCGCACCATCGCCGTGGCCTGCTGCCAGCTGGCACCGAAAATCGGCGACCTCGCCCACAACCGCCGCATCACCGAGCGGGCCATCCGCGCGGCGGCGCTGCAGGGCGCGCGAGTCGTGGTGCTACCGGAGCTGGTGCAAAGCGGCTATGTCTTCCACAACCTCGGCGAAGCGTTGGCGCTTGCCGAGGCGGCCGACGGGCCGATCCTGCAACTTTGGCAGGCGCTGGCTGGCGAACTGGATATCGTCATCGTCGGCGGCTTCTGCGAGCGCCTGGAGGGTGAGCGAGTCGCCAACAGCGCCGCACTGGTGGATGCCTCGGGGGTGCGCGCGATCTATCGCAAGGCGCACCTGTGGGATGCCGAGAACGCCATCTTCACCGCCGGCAACGGGCAGCCGCCGGTGGTGGATACCGCTTTCGGGCGCATCGGCGTGATGGTCTGCTACGACCTGGAATTCCCGGAATGGGTGCGCCTGCCCGCCCTGGCTGGTGCCGACCTGCTGTGCGCGCCGGTCAACTGGCCGGACGGTCCGCGCCCCGCCATCGAGCGTCCGGCGGAGGTGGTGCGTGTGCAGGCCAACGCGGCGGTCAATCGACTGTTCATCGCGGCCTGTGACCGTCATGGCAACGAGCGCAGCGTGAACTGGGTACAGGGTTCGGTCATCGTCGACCCGGATGGCTACCCGTTGGCCGGACCGGCGGAGGAGGGCGGGGAGCAGATCCTGATCGCCACCCTGAAGCTGGACGAAGCCCGCAACAAACGCATCAGCCAGCACAACCACCTGCACGACGACCGGCGCCCGGAGCTCTACCGAGCCGGCGGGTTGCTGTAGGCGATAGCGAATGGGGCTCTACCGCTCCTCGAGGCGTCCAGTGGAAAAGCCCGCCGATCGGCGGGCTTTTCGTATCGGGGGAAACCTACTGGTCCTGGGCCACACGGGAAACCGAAGCCTGGGAGGGGCCTTCCAGCTCCCTGATGCAGAACAGCACCATGTGGAAATCGCTGCCCCATTCGGACTCGCAGCGGTTGCGAACCGGTCCGCTGTAGCCGGTAATCGCCTCGGCGGACCGGCGTTGTTCCTCCACGCAGTAGGCGCGCATGGCATCGCCACTCCATTTGCTCTGGCAGTGCGCTTGAATGGCCGATTCATCGGCCTGGGCAGAGGATAAATAGCCGGCCGCGATGGTCAGGGCGGCGGCGATCAGACACTTGTTGTTGGACATGGAAACGCTCTCTTCCTTCGAAATGTCGGCCCTCCCTGGCCCGCGGATTACAGAATGCAGTGACGTGAAACCGTGCGAGACAACGACTGACCGAACCCGCCGACACAGCAGGGGAGCAGTCTAGTACAGCGCTGCCTTCTTCCCAGGTTCATCGGCCATGGCCCGACACCCGGTACAGGGCACAACGTGGAAACGCGCGCATTCTTCCACGCAAGAAAGCAGGTTTCACCGAATCTGGATCAATGCTTTTGACGCGGCAGCGCTTGCCGCGACGAACGGGAAACGCAGCGCCTGGCCGGTTCGGAAAAATCTCTGGCAGGCGCCGGAACTCGTTGCACGGGCCGCACTCTGAGGGGGAACGCAAACACCAAGGAGTCACCATGCGTGTCCGCAATACCGCTGCCGCCCTCGCACTGATCGCTGTTCCCTTTGCGTCCGTCGTGGCCAAGCACGACCACGACGATCACGACGATCTGCTGCGCAATCTCATTTCCACCGGCGCTACCACCGCTTCCAGCTACATCACCAGTGGCGGCGACGACAAGCTCGTCGGCCCGGTCCAGGACGATGCCAGCAGCTTCATCGCCAGCGATGGCGCCATTCGCGGCCCGTACCTCGAAGCGGAACTGCAGCGCCTGCGCCAGCAGAACCCCGAACTCAAAGGCAGCAGCGACCTGGAACTGGCCAGCGCGATCCTGGCCGCCGAACCCCGCTGATCGAGCGCGGGTGCCGGCTTCGGTATCGAGGCAAGAAAAGGGGCGGACAGAATCCGCCCTTTTTTCCAGCCAATCACAGACGGCATTCGTTCCATCAGATGCGAGAAATCGCTGAGCGGCAGCCACGCCTTTCCCAGGGCTGTTGGAGTCGGGAGCTAAGAAACCTCAAGCAGAAGGCCGTGCATTTTCCTCTTGCGAGTCTCTTATTAACCCACTCCCGACAGAGCAGAGTTGCGGACGCGAGTAAGTCGCGAGCACAGAAAAGCCGCTGAGCTTTCGGGAGCGGTCAACCGCTGCTTGATAAGGCGTTTCATGGACGCCGACGAAAGAGGGTGTGGACGCCACCGGGAAGCGGCAATGACGTAGAAGTGTGGGATGGGGGAAACGGTCAGCCATATTGGCTGGCGCCAGAAACGAAAAAAGCCCGGAAAGCGGGCCTTGATCTGAAGAGTTCTGGAGCGGGCGAAGGGAATCGAACCCTCGTCATGAGCTTGGGAAGCTCAGGTAATGCCATTATACGACGCCCGCGAAGGGTGCCATTTTTACCAGAAGCGATCGGCAAGGTGAAGCCCGGGGCAGCCACAAGTTACTGAAAATACTTGCACCTGCCCGGGCGGCCACGCGTTCAAACGGCAACGGCCTGGTAGTCGGCAACCTGCGGGCGAGCAATGCCCCTGGTGGCCTTGGACTTGAGGAAGCCCAGCATTGCTTGCTGGGTTTGCAGCCAGCCTGCCTTGTGTTCGACGTCGACGAAGTGGCCGGCGTTGTCGATGGTGGCGAACTGGCAATCGCGCACGTGCTTGGCGAAGTGGCGGGCATCCTCGGCGGAGGTGTACTCGTCACGGTCGCCGTTGATGAACAGCAGCGGGATGTCCACGTCAGCCAGGCAATCCACGTAGCAGCGCGAATCCATGTTGAGTACCTGGCGGATGTGGAAGTGCATCTGCAGGTATTCGTGCTCGTCCAGGTTGGAGCAGTGCTTGTGGTTGAAGCGCTGGTACAGGCTCGGCAGGTGCTTGCCGATGGTGTTGTTCACCAGGCGGCCCACCGCGTCGCGGTCGATGGCGGCGAGGCAGTCCAGGCCACGGGTGAGGTAGTCCATCATCGGTTCGTTGAGGATGGGCGAGAAGGAGGTCACCACGGCCTTCTTGATGCGCGCCGGGCACTGGGCCAGGGCGAGCAGGGCGGAAACGCTGCCCCAGGAGAAGGACACCAGGTAGTCCACCCGGAAGTGCTCGATCAGGTGGAGGAGGATGTCGGCCTCGGTCTCCTTGCTGATGAAGCGGGTGTTGTCGTTATGCGGCTTGGACTGGCCGGCATAGGGCTCGTCGAAGAGCACCACGTTGAAGTGCGGTTGCAGGTATTTCACTGTCTGCGCGAAAGAGGCAGTCGTGGACAAGGAGCCGTTGACCAGAATGATGGTCTCCTTGGCCTCCGGGTTGCCGTAGAACTCCGTGTGAACCTTGTACTGGCTGTGAATCTCGACGATGGCGGTTTCCGGCCTCATGTCGTTTCCTCCTGGCGCAGATGGGTCATGCGGGCCCTCTCAACGGCTTGGCCCGCTCTAAGTCTTGGCAGTAGGAAAACGTCTTTCGATGACAATCGAATGTCAGACGGAAATTATTAAAATTATTTATATTTCAAGCGGTTAGGTCGAAAAAGACGGCGGGTTCCGACGCTTTCAAAGCACCGGAAGGAGTCTTCTAACCAGGCAGGGAACCTACGAGTGCAGAGCACAGGATGCCGCAGGGGACGCTTGGACGATCGTCGTGACTCTTTGGTCACGCTATGACCTTGGGTTCGATTTAAGCAGGGCCTCTTTACCCCTGCAAGCTCATTGAAAGGAAAAATTCTTGCAGTTCGTCGGGTTATTCACTTCCCGATGTGACTCGGTGAGTACCTAGCTAAAAGCAGGCCACTTCTTCAGCGGTGAGCGACCGGTAGTCGCCCGGTTGCATGTCCGGGTCCAGTCGCAGCGGGCCGACGCTCTCGCGGTGCAGGCGCACGACGCGGTTGCGGAAGTGGCCGAACATGCGTTTCACCTGGTGATAGCGGCCCTCGTGCAGGGTCAGGCGGGCGGCGCGGGTGTCGAGGATTTCCAGCTGGGCGGGAAGGGTGGTGAGGTTCTCGAAGGCGAAATACAGCCCCTGGGCGAAGGTCCCGATGTACGCGGCTTCGATGGGTTGCTCGGTTTCCACATAGTAGACCTTGGGCTGCTTGCTGCCGGGCAGGGTGAGCCGGCGTGACCAGTGCCCGTCGTTGGTGATCAGCAGCAGTCCGGTCGTGGTGAGGTCCAGGCGCCCGCCCAGGTGCAGCTCGTGCTTGTCGGGCTCGTCCAGTAGGTCGAGCACGGTGGGATGCTCCGGGTGCTCGGTGGCGCTGACGTAACCGGAGGGCTTGTAGAGCATGAAGTAGCGAGCGGGTTTGCCGGGTTGGAGCACGCGCTCGTCCAGTTCCACACGGCTGAATTCGCGGATTTCGACGCGGCCGTCGCTGACCGCTTGCCCATCCACCCGGATCCGGCCGGCGGCCAGCAGCAGGCGCGCGTCGAGGCGGTTGAACTCGGCGAGATTGCTCAAGAATCGATCAAGGCGCATCAGCTTGGTGCATCGGGTGGCAGTGCCTGTGCGCAGCGGGGGCAGAGGCAGGCGCGGTCAATGTCCTGCGGGGGGACGCGTTCGAGCGCGACGGGGTCGATCTTGGTTGTGAAGCACCAGCATGCCTCTCCGGTGCGCGCGGGATCGGCCTGGGTACACTGGTTGCTCTGGCCGCAAAGCGGGCAGCGGGTGGGATCGGACGGGGGGCTCATGAAGGCGATTCGCGCTGGAAAGGGCGCAAGGGTGCAACCTTGCGCGCCTGGCTGCAAGCCCGTGCCGATGGGCGCCGTTTCCCGATGATCGTGCAGTGTTGGACGTTGCCGTCCGGCACGGATGACCTAGGCTCGAATATGCAAGGTGAAGATGTCTGAAAGCGACATGGCCGGATTCACAAAAGTCTGAAGGCCCTGAAGAAGCTGACGCATAATCGCGGTCTATCGATTTTGTCACCCACCATTCTGAGCAGAGCTGCCTCGTGTCCACCAACATCACTGTCGTCAACAAAGCCAAGGCCTGGTCCGCTCACGGTGTCACCGCCACCGGCGTCGTGCTGGCCCTGATGGCCATTCTCGCCCTGTTCGACAACCAACCCCGCGACTGCCTGCTCTGGCTCGGTGCGGCCCTGCTGGTCGACGGCCTCGATGGCACGCTCGCGCGCCGCGTGCAGACCAGCACCATGCTGCCGAACTTCGATGGCTCCACGCTGGACCTGGTGATCGACTACCTCACCTACGTGTTCATCCCGGCGATCTTCATCTACCGCTACATCGACCTGCCGGACCACACGGCGCTGGTGGCGGTGAGCCTGATCCTGGTGTCGTCGCTGTTCTGTTTCTGCAACCTGAACATGAAGAGCAGCGACAACTATTTCGTCGGCTTCCCCGCAGCCTGGAACGTGGTAGCGCTGTACGTCTGGATCATCGACCCGCCGGCGGTGGTGAGCCTGCTGCTGATCTGCGTGCTCGCCGCACTGACCCTGACCAAGCTGAAATTCCTCCACCCGTTCCGTGTACGCAGGCTGATGCCGCTGAACATCGTGGTCACCTTCGTGTGGATGATCAGCAGCATGCTCCTCATCCTCCAGCACCCCTTCTACAAGTCGCTGGTGCTGGGCATCTGGTGGCTGGCGTCGGCTTATTTCGTCGGCATCTGCCTGTGGCGCAGCCTGTTGGACTGGACCCACAAACTGAAGGCCTGAGCGCTCGTTTTTCCTTTTGCTTTTTGTGGGAGCGAATTCATTCGCGAATGAATTCGCTCCCACAGTCCGATCCCCCGCCCAGGTTCCGCTCACCTGATTGGCCACCTGGTATTCGGAGTAATTGGCCGTAGGTAGAAAGCCGCGCCGGCAGTAGCGTGGAGGCATCCCTTCCCACCCTGAGGATGCCCCGATGACCCCACGCCTGGATTTCTACACCGCCTCTCCCGATGCCCTCAAGGCGATGCTCGCCCTGGACGCCGCGGTGAGCAAACTTCCGCTGGAAAAGCCGCTGATCGAGCTGGTGAAGCTGCGTGCATCGCAGCTCAACGGCTGCGCCTTCTGCGTCGACCTGCACAGCACGGACGCCCGCAAGCGCGGAGAAACCGAACGCCGTCTTTACGCGGTGGCCGTCTGGCGCGAGAGCCCCTTCTTCACCCCGCGCGAGCGTGCCGCGCTGGCCTGGACCGAAGCCCTGACGCGCCTTTCTGAAACCCACGCACCAGACGAGGACTATGCCCAACTCGCTGAGGAATTCAGCGAGCGCGAGCGCGTGGACCTGACCCTGGCCATCAGCACCATCAATTCCTGGAACCGGCTGGCAGTCGGCTTCCGCAAGATCCCGAGCGAGTGAGGCCGTCATGCGCAATCTGAAAACCCTGGGCGCCCTGGCTGCCGGCCTGGCGCTGTTGAACCTTCCGCTGGCCTATGCCCATGAGAGCGCTGGGCAGGAAGAGGTCACCGTGCTCCAGCAGCACAAGCTCCTCAATGCGCCGGGCAAGGAAGCCATGCTGCTCACTGTCACTTATGCGCCGGGGCAGGCGTCCGACGCCCATGTCCATCCGGGATCGGTGCTTGCCTATGTGACTGAAGGGGAGGTGATCTCCCAGCTCAAGGGTGAACAGCCCAGGCGCTACAAGGCTGGCGAAAGCTGGTACGAGCCGGCCGGAAGCGCCCATCTGCAATCGCGCAACGCCAGTGATTCCAAGCCGGCGAAGTTGGTGGTGTGGATATTGAACGAGGAAAAGGCGCCGCTGCTGGAGCCTTACAAACAGTGAGCTGAGAAGGGCATCCGCCTCTGCGCTGGCAGATGTTCGTATCCCGCTTCAGCTCAACGGCATCAGGCGTGAACCACCCCTCTCCCGCCAATGGGAGAGGGGGCGACGACGGGGCAAAGGACTCAATTCGATGCGCAATGTTTAGTAATGGCTTAACCAAAGATAGAAAAACCTGAATTTTATTGACCCTTCTCGCCGTGCGAGCCTCCAGCGCATTCCAATAACACGGCTTTCCCTCATGGGTTGTCCCACTCCGCACCAATCGCTGCTGGCCGCCTTGCCCCTCGGGCTGGTTCGCGCCGCGCGCCGTGCTCCCGGAGTCGCACCCACGGTCCAGTTCTCCCGCAAGTGGGCCATCCATCTCCTGATCTCCCTGCCGCTCGAACTCGCCTTCTGGGCGCTCTGGCATTGCCGTCACGCTCGTCCGCCGGATAGCGCACGCGTCTGACTGCCAGGCCGCCACCGTTGTGGCCAACCTCACCCAGAACGAGAAATTCGACCCTTGCCGCGAACGGCGAGGGCCTGTTTGCGTGCCCCAAGGGCACTAAAGAGAGCGCCATGAAATTTGCCAGCGTGCAGGAAGCCCGGGATTTCCTCGAGCAGAACCCGGACATCGACGCCTTCGAACTCTTCATCCTCGACGCCAACGGCGTTCCGCGCGGCAAGCTGCTGCACCGCGACGAATTGCTGGCCGCATACGAGAGCGGCCGGCCGCTGCCCAGTACCATCCTCGGCCTGACCGTGCACGGCGAGGATGTGGATAACTCCGGCCTGGTCTGGGACGTGGGCGACATCGATTGCCGCGCCTATCCGCTGGCCGGCAGCCTGGTGCGCCTGCCCTGGCGCAAGATGCCCACCGCCGCCGTGCAGGTCTGCATGCACCCGCGGGAAGGCATGCCCGCCGCCATTGCCGATCCGCGCCATGTGCTGGTGGAGGTGATCGATCGCCTCAAGGCCGACGGCTACCACCCGGTGATGGCCTGCGAGCTGGAGTTCTACCTGCTGGACCAGAAGCGTGATGCCGACGGCCGTCCGCAGCCGGCGCTGGACGCTGATGGTCACCGCCCGCGCGGCACCCAGGTGTACGGCCTGCGCGAGCTGGAGCAGATCGAGCCGTTCCTCGCCGATCTGTACGCGGCCTGCAAGGCCCAGGGCATTCCAGCACGCACGGCCATTTCCGAGTACGCGCCGGGCCAGGTGGAAATCACCCTGGAACACGGCGATGCGCTGGAAGCCATGGACCAGGCCGTGCGCTACAAGCGCCTGGTCAAGGGCGTGGCCCACGCCCACGGCATGCAGGCCTGCTTCATGGCCAAGCCCTTCGCCGAAATCGCCGGCACCGGCATGCACATGCATGTGAGCCTGGCCGATGCCGAGGGCCGCAACCTCTTCGCCAGCGACGACCCGGCCGGTACGCCGCTGCTGCGCCAGGCCGTGGGCGGCATGCTCAAGAGCCTGCTGGATTCGCTGCTGCTGTTCTGCCCCAACGCCAACTCCTATCGCCGTTTCCAGGCCAACAGCTACGCCCCCCTCGCTCCGACCTGGGGTGTGGATAACCGTACCGTCAGCCTGCGCGTACCAGGCGGCCCGGCCAACACCCGGCATATCGAGCACCGCATCTGCGGCGCCGACGCCAACCCCTATCTTGCTGCCGCGGCGATCCTCGCCGGTATCCATCATGGCATCCGTGAGGACATCGACCCGGGCAACCCTGTGGAAGGCAACGGCTACGCCCAGGCCAAGGAGCTGCTGCCCACCGACTGGCTGACGTCGCTGCGCGCGCTGGAACAGTCCAGCTGGGCTCGCGATGCGTTCGGCACGGAATTCCTCGGCGTCTACCTCGCCGTGAAACGCGCCGAATACCGCCAGTTCATGTCCGAGGTCGGCGAGCAGGACTGGCGCTGGTACCTGAACCAGGCGTGAGTCCGCGCACGACTGCCTGTTTTTGTTTGTGGGAGCGAACTCATTCGCGAATCGCTCTCCGGAATTGAAGGCCCCAGTGGCCAAGAAGGATTCACCCCATGACCGCTGCAATCAAACACCCACTGCCCGCTGCCGAACGCGCGCCCTCCTACTACTCTGCGACCCTCAATGAGGAAACCGCCTATCCCACCCTCGAAGGCGAGGTGAATGTCGATATCGCCATCATCGGCGGCGGCTTCACCGGCGTCGCCACCGCAGTGGAAATGGCCGAGCGCGGCTACAAGGTGGCACTGGTGGAGACCCACAAGATCGGTTGGGGAGCCACCGGCCGCAACGGTGGCCAGGTGACCGGCAGCCTGTCGGGCGACGCCGCCATGCGCAAGCAGATGAGCCGCTTCCTGGGCGAGGGCGTGGATGACTTCATCTGGTACCTGCGCTGGCGTGGCCACGAGATCATCAAGAGCCGCGTGGAGAAGTACGGCATCCAGTGCGACCTCAAGCATGGTCACCTGCACGCGGCGATGAAGGCCTCGCACATGGACGAGCTGAAGGCTTCCTATGAGGAAGCGGTGCGTCGTGGCATGGCCGATGACGTAACGCTGCTGGACGCCGCCGGTGTGCGCGAGCACCTGGATTCCGACCTCTACGTCGGCGCCATCAAGAACACCCGCAACATGCACCTGCACCCGCTCAACCTGTGCATCGGCGAAGCCAAGGCCGCCGCCAGCCTGGGCGCGCTGATCTTCGAGCACTCCGAAGTGCAGGACATCATCCACGGCGATCGCCCGGCGGTGATCACCACTCGCGGCCGAATCAACGCCCAGCAAGTGCTGCTGGCCGGCGACGTCTATCACAAGCTGGAGCGCAAGAAGCTCAAGGGCATGATCTTCCCGGCCATGGGCGGCATCGTCACCACCAGGCCCCTGGGCGACCTGGCCAGGCAGATCAACCCCCAGGACCTGGCCGTCTACGACTGCCGCTTCGTGCTCGACTACTACCGCATGACCGCCGACGGACGTCTGCTGTTCGGCGGCGGTGCCAACTACTCCGGACGTGATTCCCGGGACATCGAGGCGGAGCTGCGGCCCTGCATCGAGCGCACCTTCCCGAAACTCAAGGGCGTGGAGATCGACTTCAAGTGGAGTTGCGCCATGGGCATCGTCATCAACCGCATCCCGCAGCTTGGCAAGCTGTCGAAGAACGTCTGGTACTGCCAGGGCTATTCCGGCCACGGCGTGGCGACCACCCACATCATGGGCGAGGTCATGGCCAACGCCATGAGCGGCAGCCTGGAGAAGTTCGACACCTTCGCCCAGTGCCAGCACATCCGCGTACCGTTGAGCGAGCGCCTGGGCAACCACATGCTGGCGATGGGCATGTGGTACTACCAGATGATGGAAAAGTTGCGCTGACCGATTTGTTGTGCGTCTTCGAGCCGGCCTTGCGCCGGCTTCTTTTTGCCCGCTGTTTGTGGGAGCGATTTCAATCGCGATCAGGTGGTGCCTGCTGTGTGGCAGTGGAGCGTTGCGCGGGTATTCGCGAATCAATTCGCTCCCACAAAGACCTCTGCACAAAAACAAAAAGCCCCGCAACTGCGGGGCTTCTGGGCAAGGCGTCGATTACAGGTCGAAGTCGTAATCGGAAAGCTGCTTCTGCAAACGCCGTTCTTCGAGGTAGTTGTCGATGATGCGGCGCTTGGTCAGGTTGGTCTTGGCGGCTTCTGCCGGGGCTTCCGATTCTTCGGCATCCTCGGAAACGAATTCTTCTTCGAGCTCGATATCGTCTTTGGCTGTGCTCATAGGGTCACTCCACAAAGCGGGGCGCTATTGGCGCACCTTATAACCACAAAGCCAGGGTCGGTAAAAAAGATTTTTTCAATCGGATACTTGACTGAATTAATAGGCTATCAATCGTCGGAGGTCTTCGCCTTGTACTCGCACAGATCCTCGATGCGACACGCGCCGCAGCGCGGTTTGCGGGCCACGCAGACGTAGCGGCCGTGCAGGATCAGCCAGTGGTGCGCGTCCAGCAGGAATTCTTTTGGAACGAATTTCAGCAGCTTCTTCTCCACTTCCAGCACGTTCTTGCCGGGGGCGATGCCAGTGCGGTTGCTGACTCGGAAGATGTGGGTATCCACCGCCATGGTGGGCTGGCGAAACGCTGTGTTGAGCACCACGTTGGCCGTCTTGCGTCCGACGCCGGGCAGGGCTTCGAGGTCCTCGCGATTGTCCGGCACTTCACTGCCGTGCTTCTCGATGAGGATGCGGCAGGTCTCGATGACGTTCCTGGCCTTGCTGTTGTACAGGCCGATGGTCTTGATGTACTCCGACAGGCCATCGACACCGAGGGCGTAGATGGTTTCCGGGGTGTTGGCCACCGGGTAGAGCTTGGCCGTGGCCTTGTTCACGCCCACGTCGGTCGCCTGGGCGGAGAGGATCACCGCGATGAGAAGCTCGAAGGGCGTGCTGTAGGCCAGCTCGGTGGTGGGGTTGGGGTCGTCGTCGTGGAGGCGGCGGAAGATTTCGTAGCGTTTCGCAGCGTTCATCAGGAGTCAGCGGTCCGGGTGGTCAGGCGGCGCCAAATGGCTATTAGCGTACCAAGCAGGATAAAGGCTCCGGGCGCAACGGCGAACAGGGGAATGCCGTCGGCACCCAATTGCAGGCGCCAACCCAGGGCGATCGGGCCCAGCAGCCAGTCGAAGTGGGCGAATAGACTGGCGTGGCCGAGCGCTTCCCGCAGCGTGCCCAGCAGCACGGTGAGCAACGCGAACGCCAGCCCGGCGCCGAGGCCGTTGCGAGCGTCCGTGGCCTCGCTTGCGGCCAGTTGCAGGCAGGGCAATACCAGCAGGTAGAGATAAGGGCCCAGGGCTCGGTGCAGTTCAAAGGCACCGGCTTGCAGCAGCAGGCTCGCCAGGCTCGCCAGCAGAGCGGATAGCAGCAGGGCGCCCAGCCAGTAGCTGGCGCCGTCCAGGTGGTGGCGCAGGGCAGGCAGGGCCACGCCGAAAAGCAGCAGCACGGGAAGCGCCGTCATGGCCAGGCCAAGCCCCTTCACCAGCAGGTCGGTTGCTCCCAGCAGCAGGGCCAGGCCCATCACGCCGAAGTGACCGGGCCTCATGGCGTCTTCTCCCCAAGCAACAGCAGGCGGTGGCCGTCGAAGAACTGCAACGCGTGCTGGGTGGCGCTGACCACGGCGCGGGAGGTGATGGTGGCGCCGACGATTTCATCGAACTCGCCCTTGTCGGCCTTCACCCGCCACTCCGCCTCGGGATGGCTGGCCAGGGAGGCGTCGGTGAATATCCGCAGCCAGGCGCTGCGGGCCGGCTCGATGCGGTCGCCGATGCCGGGCGTTTCGCGATGGCCAAGCACCTTGGTGGCCAACAGCCGGCCATCCGGACGAATGGCCAACAGCAAGCGGATCGGGCCTTCGTAGCCCTTGGCGGTGGCCGGCAGCAGCACGGCCACTGGCACCCCTTCGCGGGTGGCCAGCCAGGCTTGCGTAGGAGCGGGGCTGCCCAGCAACCCGCTCTCGGGAAGGGGGATGGGCTGGGCAAGGGGATGGTTGTCGTAGCTGCCCGGGGGCAGCAGGTCGAGCAGGGCGCGCTCATCGGCGGCCTGGCGTTCGGCGTCGATGCGCCCGGCGAGGAGCTGGTCGGCGGCGATCAGCACCGCCAGGCCAAGACCGGCCAGCGCGGCCAGGATGGCCAGGCTGCGCCCCTTCATGGCTGCGCCTCCGCATTGCGTGGGGCATAGCGGTCGATGGCGGGGACCAGCAGGTTCATCAACAGGATGGCGAAGGCCATGCCGTCGGCGTAGCCGCCCCAGGTGCGAATCACGTAGACCAGCAAGCCGACGCCAACGCCAAAGAGCAGGCGGCCGCGCTCGCTGGCGGCGCCGGACACGGGCTCGGTGGCGATGAAGAAGGCCCCGAGCATGGTGGCACCGCTGAACAGGTGGAAGATCGGCGAGCCGTTGGAGTCCGAACCGCTGCCGTTCCAGCACAGCAGGCTGATGACGAACAGGCCGGCGAGCAGGCCGACTGGCGCGTGCCAGCGGATGACCTTGCGTTGCAGCAGGAACAGGCCGCCCAGCAGGAACGCCAGGTTGACCCATTCCGCGCCGCGCCCACCGAAGCTGCCGAAGGCGACGTGGCCGGCGAAGAGTTCGTCGATGGTCAGGCGGTTGTTGTGCTTGAGGTGGTCCAGCGCGGTGGCCTGGCTCCAGCCGTCTACCAGCCCGCCGCCAACGCCCAGCACCTGTTGCAGGGATTCGCCGAGACCGGGGTGCTGGCCCGGTGTGGGCCATTGGTTGAGGTGGGCGGGAAAGGCTACCAGCACCAGGGCGTAGCCAAGCATGGCCGGGTTCAAGGGGTTCTGGCCGAAGCCGCCGAACAACGCCTTGCCGAGCAGCAGGGCAAAGGCGCAGGCACTGGCGGTCAGCCACCAGGGTGAGTAGGGCGGCAGGGCCAACGCGAGCAACACGGCGCTGACCAGGGCACTGCCTTCACCCAGCAGGGGCTGGTTGAGGAGCGATGACTCCGGCGCGGCGGGCTGCTGGCGCAGGCGGCGCACCAGGGCGTCGCAGGCGAGGGCGACCGGCAAGGCCACCAGCAATTGCAGCACGCTGCCCCAGCCGTATTGCCAGAACAGCGCGAGAAGGCCCGGCAGGCAGGCGACCAGCACCAGCTGCATGCTGGGGCGCGGGTCGAAGGCCGGGCGCGTGGTCATGGCGAGGGCGACTGCTCGGCGAGTGCCTGTTCAGCCCGGGCCAGGCGTTCGCGAGCCTGGGCCAGGACCGCCGGGTCGGCGTCGGCCTGGCGCTCCAGCTTGCTGACGTCGGCGCGGGCGTAGGCCAGTTCGGTTTTCAGCGCGCGCACGGCAGGGTCCATGGGGCGCTTGTCGATGCGCTGCAGGTCTGGTGGCTGCTTGCCGGAGGCGTCCTCGGCGGCGTGCAGCGCGGCTTCGGCATTGGCCAGTGCCTGGCGTAACGAAGCCAGTTCCGTCTCGCTGGCGCCGCGCTGCTCTGCGCCCTTGAGCTCCGCGCGACGACTGACGAGGGCGATCTTGGCCTGCTTGAGGCGCGCTTCGCCTTCGGTGGCCACAGGCGCGGCCGGGGTTCCATGAGCAGCGTCCAGGCGTTGCTGTGCCTGCTCCACCGCGGCGCGCAGTTCAGCCAGTTGGGCCTGTTGTTCGGCAGTGGGGGATTCGCCGAAGGCCTTCTCGGCCTTGCTCAGCTGGGCACGGCTCATGGCGGCAGCGATCTTCGCCTGCTTGAGGGCGGCTTCGTCCACCTGCGCAGGCGGGGCCGCCATGGCGGCCTGCAGCGCTGCCTGGGCCTTGTCGTTGGCCTCGCGCAGTTCGGCGACCTGGGCCTGGAGGTCGGACGTGCCGTATTCCTCCAGCTTCGCCTCGGCCTTCTTCAGCGCCACCTGGGCCATGGCGGCCTCGATCTTCAGGCGCTTCTGCTGGTCGCTCAGGCTCGGGGTGGCAGCCTTTTGCGCCTTCACCCGTTCGATGGCAGCCAGCACGGCGTCCTGCGGCGCGGAGCTGGTGCTCTGCTGGGCCTGGGCCGCGCGGGCAACTCGGGCTTCACGTTCGGCCTGGCGGCGGGCTTCCTCGCGCGCCAAGCGTGCACTGCGGAATTCGAAGCGCTCGCGGAACTGGTCGGCGTGCTGGCGCTGGGCGCTGGCGGCCGGTTCGGCAAGGGGCAGGATGTCGATGCAGTCCACCGGACAGGGCACCACGCAGAGCTCGCAGCCGGTGCATTCGTCGGTGATCACGGTGTGCATCTGCTTGGCCGCGCCGACGATGGCGTCCACCGGGCAGGCCTGGATGCATTTGGTGCAGCCGATGCATTCGGCTTCGCGGATGAAGGCGATCTGCGGCGGCACCGGGCCGTTGGGCGCATCCAGGGGCAGCGGCTGGACCTTCAGCAGGTCGGCCAGGGCGATGATGGTGGCGGTGCCGCCGGGCGGGCACTTGTTGATCGCCTCGCCCTGGGCAATGCCTTCGGCGTAGGGCTTGCAGCCGGGGTGGCCGCACTTGCCGCACTGGGTCTGGGGCAGCAGCGCATCGATGCGCTGGATCAGGCTGGCCTGGCTCATTGCGCCCCCATGCCATTGAAACCGAGGAAGGCCAGGCCCATCAGGCCGGCGCAGATCAGCAACATCGGGGTACCACGGAAGGCGGCAGGCACTTTGGCTTCATCGACCTGTTGCAGCAGGTCGTCGAACAGGATCAGCACCAGCCAGAAACCGACGCCACCGCCAAGGCCCAGGCCGAGGGCCGAACCGAAGTCGCCGGCGCTGCCGACCAGCATGGCGCCCAGGGCCGCGCCGTTGGCCAGCAGCAGGGGCCAGAGGCCGTCCCGAGACAGGCCAGGGCGCAGGCGGGCGAGCCCTTCCAGGCAGAGCCAGGCGAGGGGCGCCAGCAGCGGCAGGAAGATGAACAGGCGCAGCGATTCGAGAGCCAGCGGAGCCAGCACAAGCTGTTCGACCAGCCAGGCGATGGGCGTGGCCAGCGCGATCAGCAAGCCGCCAGCCAGGGCCAGCGCACGGCTGCGAGGCTGGCGCAGGCTGTCGGCGCCCAGGGGCAGGCCGAGAATGAGGTTGTTGACCAGGGCCGCGCCGAGCAGGGCGAAGATGAAATCGGTCATAGGGACGGAACGTCGCCAGGCTGGAAAAAGGGCCGCGTATTATCCGGGATGCAGCCGGAGCGGTACAGGGGCGCGACCGCGATGGCCCGCGCCCTGCTACAAGGCTAGCTCAGGTCCATGCGGATTCTGTTGGCGGGCTGGCGATGGGTCTCGCTTCGCTCCAGCGGAGCGCCGCCCGCCACATCCTACGTATCCGCTGCGCGAGCAGATTGCCGGTGCCCTTGAACGAAAATGCCCGCAGGAGCGGGCATTTTGCTGGAGCTTGCGGTGTTACTTGACGCGCTGGCCGGGCTTGGCGCCGCTGTCGGGGCTGAGCAGGTAGATTTCCTGGCCACCGGGGCCGGCGGCCAGGACCATGCCTTCGGAGACGCCGAACTTCATCTTGCGCGCTGCCAGGTTGGCGACGTACAGGGTGAGGCGGCCTTCCAGCTTGCTCGGGTCCGGATAGGCGCTCTTGATGCCCGAGAAGACGTTGCGCTTGGCATCGCCGATGTCCAGGGAGAGGCGCAGCAGCTTGTCGGCGCCTTCGACGAACTCGGCCTTCTCGATCAGCGCGATGCGCAGGTCGACGGCGGCGAAGGTGTCGAAGGCGATTTCCGCTGCCAGCGGGTCCTTCTCCAGTTCGCCGTTGCCCTTGGGCGCCGAAGCGGCGGCCAGGTCTTCCTTGGAGGCGGCGACCATGGCTTCGATCTTCGCCGGCTCGATGCGGGTCATCAGCGGGTTGAAGGCGTTCAATTGGTGGTCGGCCAGCAGCACCTTGTGGTCGTCCCAGGTCAGCGGGGCGACGTTGAGGAACTGCTCGGCGGCGGCGGCCAGGTGCGGCAGCACGGGCTTGAGGAAGATCACCAGTTGGCGGAACAGGTTCACGCCGGCAGCGCAGACGGCCTGTACCTCGGCCTGCTTGCCTTCCTGCTTGGCCAGGGCCCAGGGCGCCTTGTCGGCGATCCAGGCGTTGGCGCGGTCGGCGAGCGCCATGATTTCGCGCATGGCACGGGCGAAGTCACGGGACTCAAAGGCTTCGGTGATGCTCGGGACAGCGGCAGCGAAGTCGGCGAACAGCTCCGGCGCGGCATTCTCGGCCACCAGCTTGCCGGCGTTGCCCTTGTGGATGAAACCGGCGCAGCGGCTGGCGATGTTGACCACCTTGCCCACCAGGTCGGAGTTCACTTTCTGTACGAAGTCCTCGAGGTTCAGGTCGAGGTCGTCGACGCTGCGGCTCAGCTTGGACGCGTAGTAGTAGCGCAGGTATTCCGGTTGCAGGTGGTCCAGGTAGGTGCGTGCCTTGATGAAGGTGCCACGGGACTTGGACATCTTCTGGCCGTTCACGGTCAGGTAGCCGTGCACGTTCAGCGCGGTGGGCTTGCGGTAGCCGGCGCCTTCGAGCATGGCGGGCCAGAACAGGGCGTGGAAGTTCACGATGTCCTTGCCGATGAAGTGATACAGCTCGGCCTTGGAGTCCTTGTTCCAGAAGGCGTCGAAATCCAGTTCAGGACGGCGCGCGCAGAGGTTCTGGAAGCTGGCCATGTAGCCGATGGGGGCGTCCAGCCAGACGTAGAAGTACTTGCCGGGCGCGTCGGGGATTTCGAAGCCGAAGTAGGGGGCGTCGCGGCTGATGTCCCACTCCTGCAGGCCGGCATCCAGCCATTCTGCGATCTTGTTGGCCACCGACTCCTGCAGGGCGCCGCTGCGGGTCCACTCTTTCAGCATGGCGTCGAAGTTCGGCAGCTTGAAGAAGTAGTGCAGGGATTCCTTGAGTACCGGAGTGGCGCCGGAGATGGCGGACTTCGGGTTCTTCAGTTCGGTGGGCGAGTAGGTCGCGCCGCAGGATTCGCAGTTGTCGCCGTACTGGTCTTCGGTGCCGCACTTCGGGCAGGTGCCCTTGATGAAGCGGTCGGCCAGGAACATTTCCTTTTCCGGGTCGTAGTACTGGGTCACCGGACGGGTGCCGATGTGGCCGGAGTCGCGCAGCTTGGTGTAGATGCTGCTGGACAGGGCGCGGTTCTCTTCCGAATGGGTGGAGTGGTAGTTGTCGAAGTCCACCAGGAAGTCGGCGAAGTCGGCGGTGTGCTCGGCGCGGACGTTGTCGATCAGCTGCTCGGAGGTGATGCCCTCCTTCTCGGCGCGCAGCATGATGGCCGAACCGTGGGCGTCGTCGGCGCAGACATAGACGGCCTGGTTGCCACGCATCTTCTGGAAGCGCACCCAGATATCGGTCTGGATGTATTCGACCATATGCCCGAGGTGGATGGACCCGTTGGCATAGGGAAGGGCGCTTGTCACAAGGATTTTGCGGGGCTCGGTCATGGTGCTCGGCTACCGGATGTAAAACAGAAGGGAAGTCGGCAACTATATAGGCCCGGCGCGATTTTTTCACGCACGGAGGACCAAGCGGCCGGGCGGTCGGGTAGGATAGCCGCCTGATTTGCTCGGATATTTTCCTGGAGTCTTGCCATGAGCACCGTTTCCCGCGCCCAGGTTGAAGCGACCCTGCGCCAGTTCACCGATCCCCACCTTGACCAGGACCCGGTCAGCGCCGGTTGCCTGCGCGAGGTCGACATCCAGGGCGGCAAGGTCCGCGTGCGTCTGGAGCTGGGCTATGCCGCGGGTCTGTTCAAGGCCGGCTGGGCACAGATGCTGAAGATGGCACTGGAGAACCTGGATGGCGTGGACAGCGCCGAGGTGCAGGTGGATTGCGTGATCGAGGCGCACAAGGCCCAGGAGCAGGTGCCGGCGCTGACCAACGTGAAGAACATCATCGCCGTGGCTTCCGGCAAGGGCGGCGTGGGCAAGTCCACCACCGCCGCCAACCTGGCCCTGGCGCTGGCCCGTGAAGGCGCGCGGGTGGGCATCCTCGATGCCGACATCTACGGCCCCAGCCAGGGCATCATGTTCGGTATTCCCGAGGGCACCCGGCCCAAGGTGCGTGACCAGAAGTTTTTCATTCCGCTTGAGGCGCATGGTGTCCAGGTGATGTCCATGGCCTTCCTCACCGACGACAACACCCCGGTGGTGTGGCGCGGCCCGATGGTTTCCGGCGCGCTGATCCAGCTGATTACCCAGACCGCCTGGGACGACCTGGACTACCTGGTGGTGGATATGCCGCCGGGCACCGGTGACATCCAGCTGACCCTGGCGCAGAAGGTGCCGGTGGCCGGTGCGGTGATCGTCACCACCCCGCAGGACCTGGCCCTGCTCGACGCCAAGAAGGGCGTGGAGATGTTCCGCAAGGTGAACATCCCGGTGCTGGGTGTGGTGGAGAACATGGCCGTGCACATCTGCTCCAATTGCGGCCATGCCGAGCACCTGTTCGGCGAGGGCGGTGGCGAGAAGCTGGCCGCGCAATACGGCGTCGAGCTGCTGGCGTCGCTGCCGCTGTCAATGGCCATTCGCATGCAGTCCGATGGCGGCAAGCCGACCACCATCGCTGACCCGGAAAGCCAGATCGCGATGATCTACCAGCAGGCGGCCCGCTGCGTCGGGGCGCGTATCGCACTGTCCGACCAGGCGGCCACCGCGATGCCGAACATCACCATCAGCGACGACTGACATTCCGGCCATCCGGCGAGGCCTTTGCCCGGGCCTTCGCCGGACTGTAAGATTCGCGGTCAATTTTTCACCCCCTGACAGGACGCCCGCCATGACTATCAAATCGGACAAGTGGATTCGCCGCATGGCGCTGGAGCACGGCATGATCGAGCCGTTCGTCGAGCGTCAGGTGCGCGGTGCGGACGATAGCCGGGTGATTTCCTACGGCGTTTCCAGCTATGGCTACGACGTGCGCTGCGCCGCCGAGTTCAAGGTGTTCACCAACATCCATTCGGCCGTGGTAGACCCGAAGAACTTCGATGAGAAGAGCTTCGTCGACATCAACAGCGACGTCTGCATCATCCCGCCGAACTCCTTCGCCCTGGCCCGCACCGTGGAATACTTCCGCATTCCTCGCGATGTGCTGACCATTTGCCTCGGCAAGAGCACCTATGCCCGGTGCGGCATCATCGTCAACGTGACACCGCTGGAACCCGAGTGGGAAGGCCACGTGACCCTGGAGTTCTCCAACACCACCAACCTGCCGGCGAAGATCTACGCCCACGAAGGCGTGGCGCAGATGCTCTTCCTGCAGTCGGATGAAGCGTGCGAAGTGTCTTACAAGGACCGTGGCGGCAAGTATCAGGGCCAGACCGGGGTGACCCTGCCCAAGGCCTGAGGCCGCTCTGGCAGATGTGAAAAAGCCGGGCGATTGCCCGGCTTTTTTGTGGCTGCGATTCGGGGCCATTGCGTTGGGCTTCGCGGAGCTCAGACCAACCTACGGCCCGCAGGATCGGTTGAGCGACGCGATACCCATCGCCTGATCAGGGCACCAGCGGCAGGATGCGCTTGTGCTGGGTGTTGTCGTAGGTGCGGACGATGATGTCGTAGGCGCGCTGGCTGACTTCCTGGCCGTGGAGGAAGGCGTCGATCTCGGTGTAGGTCACGCCGTGTGCTTCTTCGTCCGGCTTGCCGGGGCGCAGTTCTTCCAGGTCGGCGGTAGGCACCTTGTGCACGGCACTGTCCGGCGCGCCCAGGTAGCGGGCGATGGCGCGCACCTGGTTCTTCACGAGGCCGGAGAGGGGCGCCAGGTCGCAGGCGCCGTCGCCGAACTTGGTGAAGAAGCCCATCACCGCCTCGGCGGCGTGGTCGGTGCCGATCACCAGTCCGTTGTTGGCGTTGGCGATGGCGAACTGGGCGACCATGCGGATACGCGCCTTGATGTTGCCGGTGACGAAGTCGCGGCGGGCGTCAGCGAGATGATGCAGGTGGGTGACCTGTTCGGCCAGGCCGATCACGCTGTCGGCGATGTTCACGGTTTCTTCTTCATCGGCGCGGATGAAGTTCATCGCCACCTGGGCGTCCGCCTCGTCGTGCTGGACGTTGTAGGGCAGGCGCACGGCGATGAAGCGGTAGGCGTCATCACCGGTCTCGGCGCGCAGTTCCTCGACGCTGAGCTGGGCCAGGCGTCCGGCGGTGGTGGAGTCGACGCCGCCGCTGATGCCGAGTACCAGCACCTTCAGGCCGGACTTGCGCAGGCAGTCCTTGATGAAGGCCTTGCGACGTTCAATTTCGGCCACCAGGGCGGTTTCGTCGGCGAAGGGTGGAACAACGTCCAGGGCTTTGGCGATTTCTTGCTGGCGGTTGCTGCTCATGTGCGGAGTCCTTACTGGGCGTCGGTGACGCGGAATACGTGCTTCAGGTAGGCGACGAAGTTCTCGTCGCGGCATTGGGTCTTGCCCGCTTCATCGGAAATCTTCGCCACCGGCTGGCCGTTGCAGGCGGTCATCTTGATCACGATGTTCATGGGCTCGACGCCCGGGATGTCGCAGGTCAGGTTGGTGCCGATACCGAAACTGACGTGGATGCGCCCGCGCAAGGCACGGTAGAGCGCCAGTGCCCGTGGCAGGTCGAGGCCGTCGGAGAATACGAGGGTCTTGGTCAGCGGGTCTATGCCCAGCTTCTGGTAATGACGGATGGCCTTTTCCGCCCATTCCAGCGGGTCGCCGGAATCATGGCGCAGGCCATCGAAGAGTTTGGCGAAGTACAGGTCGAAGTCGTTGAGGAAGGCCTGCATGTTGATGCAGTCGGTCAGTGCGATGCCCAGCAGGCCACGGTATTCGCGAACCCAGCAGTCGAGGGCGGCGATCTGGCTGTCGATCAGGCGGGGGCCGAGTTGCTGGTGCGCCATCAGCCATTCGTGGGCCATGGTGCCGATGGGCTTGATGTCGTACTCGCGGGCCAGGTGGATGTTGCTGGTGCCGACGAAGCGGCCCGGGAAATCGCGCTTGAGGATGTGCACCACTTCTTCCTGGACCTTGTAGGAGAAGCGCCGGCGGGTACCGAAGTCCGCCAGTTGGAAGTCCTGCAGCTCCTCGTCGCTGGCATTGGCCCGGAGCCAGTCGAGCTTGCGGTAGAGCTGCTCCCGCGCCTGGACCAGCTTGACGTCGCGATAGCGGTAGCGGTTGCGCACCTCGCTGATGATCGCCAGCAGGGGAATCTCGAAGAGGATCACGTGCAGCCAGGGACCGCGCAGCCGGACGCAGAGCTGGCCGTCTTCGATACCCACTTGCAGATAGCGCAGGTTGAAGCGGAACAGGCTGAGGAAACGGATGAAGTCCGGCTTGATGAAGGGAATGCGCTCGAGGAAGTGCAGCTGGTCGGGGGTTATGGAGATATCCGCCAGTTGCTCGATCTGGAAGCGGATTTCCGCGAGGTAGGGCGTCAGGTCTTCATCGTTGCGGCAGCGGAACTCCCACTCGACTTCGGCGTTCGGGTAGTTGTGCAGCACCGCCTGCATCATGGTCAGCTTGTAGAAGTCGGTATCCAGCAGGTTCTGGATGATTCGGCCGGAAAAGGCGCTGTCAGCCATGGTCGAGTCTCGGAGCTTCGGGCGGACGATGGAAAGGGCGCAGGATGCGGCAAGGGAACAGGCGGTGCAAGACGGCCAGGTTCGGCCAAACCTTGTAGGCGCGAAATCGTTCGCCCCTACAGGAAAAGCAATTTCCACCGCGCAGGCAAAAGAAAAGGCGCCCGGAGGCGCCTTGAAATGTGATCTATGGAGTAAGTCCACCGGATCAGAGCGGTAGCGCGGCGGGAAGTTCCGCCGCTGCTCGATCATTTTTGCGGGGTCAGCATCAGGCGCCTGGTGCCGTAGACGGCATCGAGGTTGTGCGGCTGGAAGGGGAACTTCATGTAGCGCGCCTTCAGCCAGGCATCGATGCCGTCGGCGTAGTGCGGGCTGGCCGGGTTGCCGGACTGGCCGGAGCTGTTCACGCCGATCATGGGCTCGGGCTGGCCGAAGTCGACGACGATGCGCATCGCCGGGATCAGCCAGGTTTCGAAGCCCTGTCCCCAGTGGTAGGCCGAGACGTTGAGGGTGCTGTGGTCGCCGCCGGCCGGGTAGGGGCCGCGATCCAGGTAGCCCTTCAGGGCATTGAGGCCGGTGCGCTGGCTGGCGCTCATGTGCGGCGCCAGTTGGGTGCTTTCGGTGACCCACTCGTAAGTGTGCAGCTTGCCCCATTGCCAGGCCTTGCGGTCAGCGCCCATGCGGCTCTCGGCGTAGCTGACGGCGGCGGCCAGGCTACGGGCGAGGGTCGCCGGCTTGTCTTCCTTCTGCGGGGTGCGCACGTCGTCCCAGAAGGGGCTGTCGACGCGGCCCAGCAGGTGGTCGGCCTGGGCGGAGTAGGAGAGGTCGGCGGTCTGCACCAGGGCGCGCCAGGCCGGACTGGTTTCCGGGCCCAGTTCGTCGAGGAAGATCTGCCGCGCGCTCTCGTGGAGGAAGGCACCGTAGTAGGCGGCGTCCGCCGACGTCGGGCTGAGGCGCCCGTCGAAGGCCAGCAGGCGGTCGAGCCCTTCCTGGGCCTTGGCCCGTTCGGCAGGCGGCAGGGCGTTGATGGCCTGCTTGAGGGGCGCGGCCATGCCCGGATCCCGCAGCATGGTCTTGAGCTTGGCCGGGAAGGGGCTGGTCTGGTCGTACTGCATGGCGATCATGCTTTGCCAGTCATGCTTGCCGCTGCCGCCGGCCAGTTCCGCGATGCGCTCGGCGCGCTCCGGGTAGTACCAGGAGTTGGACAGCTGCACGCCGTAACCGCCCTGCACGGTGCGGTGGTTGGCGGTGCCGAGCCAGCCCTGGGCCGGGTCCTGGTCGTAGGGATGGAGCATGGGGTCGGCGTAGCCATCCCAGTCGTAGCGGCCGTCCCAGCCGGGGGACGGCAGCAGGCCGCGGCCTTCGCGGCGGTTCGGGTAGCGGCCGGTGACCTGCCAGGCGATGTGCTGGGCGTCGGCGTAGAGGATGTTCAGGCCCATGGCCCGGATTTCGCGGGTGGCCTCGTGCGCCTGCTCCACCGACTGGGCGCGGGACAGGGCGAAGAAGGCCTCCAGCGACTGGTCAGCCTCGAACTGGCTGGTCTGCAGGGCGATGCCGTAGCCACTCTTGATCTCCATCGGCTGCAGCGGATGTTTGCGCTGGCCAAGCACGGAGTTCAGCAGCGGTCCGTGGCGGGTCTCGTAGATCACCTCGCGTACCGGGCGTTCGCCCTTGATGAAGAAGGTTTCCATGCGCTCGCTGGCGGGCACCCACTTGCCGTTGGCCTGGTAGTAGAGGCGGCTGCCTTCGCGCTTGACCTTCTCCAGGAAGAGGTCCTGGTTGTCTCCCATGACCATGGTCATGCCCCAGGCCAGCTTGCCGTTGTAGCCGGCGACCACCGCGGGAACACCGGCAATGGAGACACCGGCGGCCTGGAATTTCGGCGAGCGGATCTGCACGAAGTTCCACACCGAGGGCATGGAGATCGGCAGATGCGTGTCGTTGGCCAGGATGCTGCGGCCGGTACGGCTCTTCTGCGGGGCGATGGCCCAGTTGTTGGAGGCGGCGACGCCGAGCATGTCCAGCGCGGCGATCTGTCCGGCGGCGTCGTTCAGCGCGGTCAGGCCCGGGATCTGGCCACCGAGCTGCAGGCCCTTGAGCTTCTCGGCCTCTTCGAAGGGCAGCGGCTCATCCGGGTAGACGGGAGTCAGCCAGGCCAGCTTGTCGGCGCCGACCTTCTGCGCCAGGACCAGGGAGGCGATCTCTTCCTGCAGGTTCACCGCCAGGCCGAAGTTCAGCAGGGTGAACACCAGCACCGAGTCTTCAGGCTTCCAGTAGGCCGGCTTGTAGCCGGACTCGGCCAGGTCCATCGGCAGCTTGTCGCGGTAGCGATAGAGATAGGCGTTGACGCCACGGGCGTAGACCGCGAAGAACTCCTTCAGGCGTGGTGAGGCGTTCTTGTAGAGGATGTCGGCGCTCTTGCGCAGGTTCACCGCACGCATGAAGCGGTCTATCTCCAGCACGCCGGGGCCGGCCATTTCGGCGAGTCGTCCTTCGGCCATCAGACGCAGGCCGACCATCTGGCTGAGGCGGTCCGAGGCATGCACGTAGCCAAGGGTGAACAGGGCGTCGTGGAAGGTGGTGGTTTCGATCAGCGGCATGCCCAGCGGGTTGCGGCGGATCGAGACGCTCTGCGCCAGCCCCTTGACCGGCTGGAAGCCGGAAGTGGGCGGCAGGCTGTCCGAGTAACGGCTGTCCAGCCAGGACTGGCAGCCGCTGAGGCCGATCATGGCGCCAGCGGCGGCGGCAACGCAGAACCGGGGAAGGAAGCGCTTGAAGGCTGGCGAAGCCATGGAACGGGCTCTCCTGAGAGGGGCATCGGATCAAACGCGCTACGTTAGTGAGCCGCCCCGCGCCGTGCAAGCGCCGCCGGCCCTACTTTTTCCCGGCAGCGGGGTTGACCTGTGCCACCAGCGCGTAGGCCCGAACGGTAGCCGGGCGCGCCTGGATGTCCAGGTACCAGCGCTTGAGGTTGGGGAAGTCGTCCAGGTTCTGTTCCTGCCAGGGGTGGCGGTCGATCCAGGGGTAGATGGCCATGTCGGCGATGCTGTATTCGCTGCCCGCCACAAAGGCCCGGTCGGCCAGGCGCTTGTCGAGCACACCGTAGAGGCGCGAGGTTTCCTTCACGTAGCGCTGGATGGCGTAGGGCAGCTTTTCCGGGGCGAAGCGATTGAAGTGGTGGTTCTGTCCTGCCATCGGGCCCAGGCCGCCCATCTGCCAGAACAGCCACTGCAGGCAGTCCTGGCGACCGCGCAGGTCCTGCGGGATGAAGCGTCCGGTCTTCTCGGCGAGGTAGAGCAGGATGGCGCCGGACTCGAACAGGGACAGCGGCTCGCCACCGTCCGACGGCGCATTGTCGACGATGGCCGGTATGCGGTTGTTCGGCGATATCTTCAGGAAGTGCGGCTGGAACTGCTCGTCCTTGCCGATGTTGATCGGGTGGATGCGGTAGGGCAGGCCGGCCTCTTCGAGGAACAGGGTGATCTTGTGGCCGTTGGGGGTGGTCCAGTAATACAGGTCGATCATCGGGAAGGCTCCATCGGGCCTTACGCTCGGCCCTGAAACGAACAGGCCCGCACTAGGCGGGCCTGGATGAGTGCGGGGGCGTCAGGCGCCGTGGCACTTCTTGAACTTCTTCTGGCTGCCGCAGGGGCAGGGATCGTTGCGGCCCACTTCCTTCAGCGGGTTGCGCACCGGCTCCTGGTGGCCGTGATTGCAGTGCGGGCCATGCACGTGGTGGTGATCGTGGTCATGGTCGTGGTTGCAGTTCGGACCATGGACATGGGGTTCTTGACTCATGAAGGTTCTACTCCGGGATGTAACTGCCGGGGATTATCTCGCCATTGCGAGTGAGGTGCACGCTCTTGCCGAACATCAGTCCGGTCTTCACCTCGCCCTGCAGGCGGTACTTGATGGGTTCGTCCGGCTTTTCCAGGAGCTTCACGATGTACTTCATATGCCGCCACAGGTTGGTGCGCACGGGTACTTCGAAGGTCTGGCTGCCGTGGGCGGGCACGGTAAACCAGGTGCTGGATTCGCCGGAAGCGAGCTTCACGTCATTGAGATGAACGGTATAGGCGAGCCCGCGCACTGGCAGGCTGACATCGTTGGGGTTGTCGATGCGAAAGCGCAGCACGAACTGCTGTTCCAGCAGTTTGGCGCGCACGACGTCGACCTTGAGCAGTCGAACGTCGGGGTCCTGGAAGCTGTCGCTGAGCCAGGTGGAGCATCCGCTGAGGCCCGAAAAGGGTAGGGCGAAGAAAAACAGTAGGCTGAGAATTCTTATCATTTGCGCCTGGTAAAACATTGCAATACTCCAAGTGACGCTTCAGTGTAACAAGCAACTGCTCGGCCGCAACCTGTTGTGAGCCGAAAAAAAGCTGCGCCATACTGCAGGGCAATTCGGTCAGGAGTGTTACCAATGGGTCGTTACGAGATCGCCTTTGCCGGAAGGCTGGTACCCGGGGCGCGACCGGAACTGGTGCAGGCCAACCTGGCCAAATTGTTCCAGGCCGACGCCCAGCGCATTGCCACGCTTTTCTCCGGGCGTCGCGTGATTCTCAAGAACAACCTGGATGAAGCCGCCGCGGAAAAATACCGCTCGACCCTGGAACGCGCGGGTGCGCTGGTCGAGGTGCTGTCCATGGAGCCGGAAATAGAAGAAGTGGAGTTGGCGCCGCCGCCGGAGCCCGAACCCCTGGCCCGTCCCGTGGCAGCGCCTGCACCGGCGCAAGTCGCGGCGCCGGGCCGCCTGAAGGTGGTGCCGCGCGATGAGTACATGGCCGCGTTCGTTGGCGTGGACGCTCCGGACTTCGGCATCGCTCCCGTCGGCGCCGATCTGCAGGACGCCAAGCCGGAGGCGGCGACACCGCGCTTCGATTTCTCCGGAATGAGCCTGGCGCCCGTGGGCAGCGATATGGGCCAGCAGAAGACGCCTCCCTCCGGGCCGCCGCCGGATACCTCCCACCTGCGCCTGGAAGAGCGCAAATAGATAGCAAGAGGCCCGCGATCTGCGGGCCTTTTTGTCATCGCTTCAGAAATAACTCGAACAACATTTCTTGAACTTCTCCCCGCTGCCGCAGGGGCAGGGGTCGTTGCGCCCTGCCTTCACCGGCACCGTGGGGTCGAGGAAATACCATCGGCCATCCGCCTGGACGAAGGCCGAGCGCTCACGATGGCTGTGTTCGCCCCCCTGGTCGTGCCAGCGTGCGGTGAAGGTGACGAAGGCGTGCTCGGGCTGGCCGCCCAGCAGGTCATGGCCTTCCACTTCCAGGCCGAGCCAGGTGCTGCCAAGGCTCCAGGCGCGGATGGCTTCGATATCCAGTCCGGAGCGCTGGGCGGGCAGGGTGGTCTCCACCAGGTAGTCCACCAGACCCAGTACGTAGGCGCTGTAGCGCGAGCGCATCAGCGCCTCGGCGCTGGCGGCGGGGTGACCCGCGTGGTGGCGGCCGCAGCAGACCTCGAGGAGATTGCCGCTACCGCAGGGACAGATCGCAGTGCTCATGGCTTACCACCAGTACTTGCCGAAGTTTTCCGGGTTGGCCCAGAACTTGGCGTTCAGCCAGTCAGGTACCTGCTTGTACTCACGCAGATCATAGGTGAACAGGGTCAGGATCTGCTGGTCGCGACGGAAACGCTCGCTGGCCTGCATGGCCAGGGAGAAGAAGTCGGTGTCCTTCCAGTCACAGGCATTGAGATCCGCCAGCACCGCTACGCGACTGGCGTTGAGGTTGCGGATGCCGCCCAGCAGCTGCAATCCGTCGCGCTTGGGCAGGTGCTCCAGGCAGTCCGCCAGCAGCGCGAGGTCGAAGCGGCGACCTGCCTGCTCCGCCGGCAGCGGGCCGGCGGGAACCTGCGTTACCTGGCATTCCGGGTGGACGGAGGCGAAGGCTTCGAGCGCCGGAAGCGGACTGTCACCGACCAGGAGCAGGCTTTGCGGAGCATGGCGTTCGAGCAAGGCCGCGAGGGCTTGCTGCGGTGTGCGGGAGGAGAAACTATCAGTCATCGAAAATCCTCGAACAGGTAGGGCAAGACTAGCCCGAAGGCGACTCGTGGCCTAGTGCTGGCGGTTTCCGGGGCTGGCGTCTTTACTCCCTAATTGTCGGTATGGGCCGATTCTAAGAGGAGACTTGCTTATGAGCATTACACGGACAGCTTTACCCCTTGTACTAGTGACCAGCCTGCTAACCGGTTGCGCCGGCCTGCAGAAGACCGACTGGCCCAAGTGTGCGGCAGTAGGGGGTGTGGTAGGTGCGGGACTGGGTGCCATTGAAAGCAGCACCTATGCCGGCTGGGGTGCCCTGATTGGCGCCGGCACGGCGGCAGCCTATTGCTGGGTTCACGGCGATGGCGATGAGGATGGCGACGGCGTACTGGATAGCCGCGACAAGTGCCCTGGCACTCCGCGTGGTACCCAGGTGGACGCCGACGGTTGCCCGCTCAAGGCAGAAGAGCCGGTGGCTGAAGAGGTGGTCGTCGTCGAGCACGAAACCATTGTTGTCCGCGATCTGCTGTTCGCATTCGACTCCGCGAAACTCGACCCGGCTGACGAAGCCAAGCTCGATGGCGTCGCCAGTCGACTGAAGAACGAAGCTCCGGATGCCAAGCTGACCATCACCGGTCACACCGACAGCGTCGGCTCTGATGCCTACAACCAGAAACTTTCGGAGCGCCGCGCCCAATCGGTGGCCGACTACCTGGTACGCAGTGGCATCCCGGCCTCCAATATCGTCAGTGTCAGCGGTGCGGGTGAAAGCCAGCCGGTAGCCGACAACGCCACCAAGGACGGCCGCGCCATGAACCGTCGCGTGGAAATCCAGATCGACCGCTAAACCCCGGAGTACCTGCGGCGCGCGCCTTGTGCGCCGCAGGAGCCGGGTCTTTACTCCTGTGGTACCGGCTTGGCCGGTGGCACAGGAGAATCATCATGGGCAACCAACTTCCCCGGGTTGCGATTTCACTTCTTCTGGTCAGCAGTTTCCTCTCTGGTTGTGCGTCCACGTCCAGCAATGGCAGTGCGCCGCTGAATCAGGGGAATTGGCCAATCTGCAGTCTGATCGGCGGCCTGGCAGGCGGTGGTCTGGGCTCAATCGAGAGCTCTGCCTGGGCAGCGGGTGGCGCCGCGGCCGGCGCCATTGTCGGTGGCCTGATCTGTTACGTGCAGGACGGCGATGCCGATGGCGATGGCGTCTTCGATCGCCGGGATGACTGTCCCAATACCCCAGCCGGTGCGACCGTCGATAGTCGCGGTTGTCCACAGCGAACTTATCCCCAGGCCACGACCGAGGCCCCTCCGGCGCCGCCCCAGGATGAGGTGATCGTCCTCAGCGACATGGGCAACGTGCTGTTCGCCTTCGACTCCGCCGAGCTGACATCCACTGCCAAGGAACAACTGGTCGCCGTCGCCAACCGCCTTAATGGCGCCAATCTGGTGGGCGCCAAGGTGATCGGCCACACCGACAGCGTGGGCTCCGACCAGTACAACCAGGGGCTATCCGAGCGCCGGGCAAGGTCCGTGGCGGACTTCCTGGCGGGCCAGGGCGTACCGGCCGACAAGCTGTCCACAGAAGGCAGGGGGGAAAGCCAGCCGGTGGCGGACAACGAGACGGACGCGGGGCGCGCGCAGAACCGCCGGGTGGAGATCCAGGTCGATCGCTGACGGATTTTTCTGCGCTGCATCAATGACTCTTCCGCAGTTCGATTCTTTTCCCGGCGACGCACTGGTGCGTCGTCGGGCTTCGGCGTATGTTCCGCAAAACTCGAAAAATGCCTGGCTCGGCGAGAGGTGCTGCCGAGCATCGGCAGACCTGGCTGAGCGCTTTGGGGAGGGGATGAATGCGTTTATTCATGGGGCTGGGCAAGGTCGTTGCCCTGCTGTTCTGGCTGGTGGTGATCGTCAACCTCGTTTCACCGTTCGCCAAACCATTCGACATGCTGCTGAGCGGCGCCGGCATCCTGCTGATACTGGTCCACCTGTTCGAAATCACGCTGTTCAATTCGTTGCTGCGTGGTCGGGCCAATCCCTGGCTTGATCGACTGCAACTGCTTCTGTTCGGAGTCTTTCACCTGCTCGGAATCCGACGTCACGGCGCCAAGGAGAGCGGCCATGCGTAAGTTCTGCCTGATGCTTGCGCTGATCACGCCTGTCGCCCTGGCCCAGGGGCAGGTAACGGTGGAGGCCCATAACTTCCTCAAGCTGCCGTCCAGAGCCGGAAGCCTGAATCTCGACCGGGTCGAAGTGGCAGATTTCGCCACACTGCTGATCCCGGCGGGGGTCACCGAATTGCGCATCGGCGAATTGCACATGGGGCGCGAGGCGCGTCTTGGTATCGCTCCGGCCGAGCAGACATTTCGCCTGGAAGTGCAGCGTGGCGAGATTGGCACCGGTAGCCACATCACGGCCTCGGGCGCTGCCGGCAGCATGAGCAAGCCGGCCAGTTCCGGGCGCAACCTCGATCTGCGGTTCGTCGAAGTCCAGGTGAGCGAGATGACCCTCGACGTGCGCGGCGGCATCGGCGCTCCCGGACACTCCGGGCTGGCCGGCGCCGACGGCGATGCGGCGGGCTGCCTGTGGGGCGATGCCAGCCGTGGCTGGGACGGCCAGCCTGGCGGCGATGGCCAGACCGGTGGCGCCGGTGGGCAGGTGCGCCTTGAGGTGCCGGCTTCCTTCCCGGTGGAACTGGTACGCGTGCGCCTGGATGGCGGGGCCGGTGGCGCACCGGGTGAAGGTGGCGCGGGCGGTCATGGCGGCGCCGGCAAGGGCTGCCTGCTTTACAAGGCCGATGGTGGCAAGGGCGGTCGCGCCGGGCCACCCGGTCGTGCCGGTGCTGCCGGCAGTGCCGGCAGCCTCAAGGTCGTGCGTTTCTGAATGCGGGATGGCGCACAGGGACGTGCGCCTGCAAGGCTGTAATCAGAACGTCGGGCGAAGGGCGACGATCGTCACCAGTGCCAGCCCGATCAGAAGATTGAATCCCACCACCCGGCGGATGCGACCCAGCACCGCGCCACCTTCCGGCCAGTTCTCCGCGTTCACCGCTGCCCGCAGCTGCGGTAGGAGCAGGGCGCTCACCCGCAGGAACAGGGCGAGCATCGCCACATAAAGGCCGATCATCATGTGCACATAGCGCGGCGCGGCCTCCATGCTGGCGTACGACAGGTGCATCATGCCGACGCCGGTGAAGGGCAGGACCAGCACCGCCGGCCATACCCACTGGAAGAAACGGCGGAACACTTCCAGCCACAGACGCAGCCGGGCAGGCGGTTCCAGGGTGGCGACGGCAGCCGGCCGCAGGATCATCCAGGCGAAGAACATGCCGCCGACCCATACCAGGGCGGACAGCAGGTGCAGGGCATAAAGGGCGGCGTGAGGCGTCATCCGGTCAACTCCATTCGGCGGGGAAAAGAAGGCGCGCTATCATAGCCGGCCTGTTAAAGTACTGAAAATTTATCCAGCGTTCCGACCCCGCCTGCTCCCATGCTCAGCACTGAACTCAAGTCCCAGATCCAGGGCGCCTACAGCCGTTTCCTCGAAGCCAAGGGGCTAAAGGCCCGCTATGGCCAGCGCCTGATGATCGCCGAGGTGGCCAAGGCCCTGGGCGCCATTCCCATGGATGAAGAAGGGCATCGCGAGGGCGAACCCGCCGTGGTCGCGGTGGAAGCGGGGACCGGTACCGGCAAGACCGTGGCCTATAGCCTGGCGACCATTCCCGTGGCCAAGGCGGCTGGCAAGCGTCTGGTGATCGCCACCGCCACTGTTGCCCTGCAGGAGCAGATCGTCCACAAGGACCTGCCCGACCTGATGCGCAACAGCGGCCTGAATTTCAGTTTTGCCCTGGCCAAGGGGCGCGGCCGCTACCTCTGCCTGTCCAAGCTCGACATGCTGCTGCAGGAGGGCCAGGCGCAGAGCGCAACCGCCCAGCTGTTCGCCGATGAGGGCTTCCATATCGATGTGGACGAGAAAGGCCAGAAGCTGCTCAACCAGATGATCGAGCGCCTTGCCGGCAACCGCTGGGATGGCGACCGCGATGCCTGGCCCGAGGCCATCGAGGACCAGGACTGGGCCCGCGTCACCACGGACCACAGCCAGTGCACCAAGCGCCATTGCCCGAACTTCCAGCAGTGCGCCTTCTACAAGGCACGGGAAGGCATGACCAAGGTGGACGTGATCGTCACCAACCACGACATGGTCCTGGCCGACCTGGCCCTGGGTGGCGGCGCCGTGCTGCCCGACCCGCGCGATACCCTCTATGTGTTCGACGAGGGCCATCACCTGCCTGACAAGGCCATCGGCCACTTCGCCCACTACACCCGCCTGCGCTCCACCGCCGACTGGCTGGAGCAAGTGGCGAAGAACCTCACCAAGCTGCTGGCGCAGAATCCCCTGCCGGGCGATTTCGGCCGCCTGATCGAAGGCGTGCCTGTACTGGCGCGGGAAATCCGTACCCACCAGCAGTTCATGTTCAATGCCTGCGAAGAGATTGCCGACTTCCGCGCCGGTGAAGACATGGAAGGCCGCGACCGTCCGCGGCATCGCTTCGAGGCCGGCGTGGTGCCCGAGCATCTTCGCGAGCTGGGCATCGAACTGAAGAAAGGCTTCTCCAGGCTGCACGATGTCTTCACTCGCCTGACCGAACTCCTCAAGGAAGCCATGGATGGTGAAGCCAGCATCGGTCTGGCCAGCCACCAGGCGGAAGAGTGGTATCCGCTGTTCGGCAGCCTGCTGGTCCGCGCCCAGGGCAACTGGGAACTGTGGACCGCCTTCACCACCGAAGACCCGGAAGACAGCCCGCCCATGGCGCGCTGGTTGACCCTGGCGGAAAGCGGCGCGTTGCATGACATCGAAGTCAACGCCAGCCCCATCCTCGCCGCCGAGACCTTGCGCCGTAACCTGTGGAACGTGGCCTACGGCGCCTTGGTGACCTCTGCCACCCTCACCGCGCTGGGCAAGTTCGACCGTTTCCGCATGCGCGCCGGCCTGCCCAGGGCCGCTGTCACCGCCGTTGTGCCGAGTCCGTTCCAGCACGCCGATGCGGGGCTGCTGCGGGTGCCCGACCTGAAAGCCGACCCCCGCGACGCAGCAGCCCACACCGCCGCCATCGTCCGTGACCTGCCCGGCCTGGTGGAGGGCGCGCGTGGCACCCTGGTGCTGTTCGCCTCGCGCCGGCAGATGCAGGATGTGTTCGACGGGCTGGACCGCGACTGGCGCAAGCGCGTACTGATCCAGGGCAACCTGTCCAAGCAGGAAACCCTGAACAAGCACAAGGCGCGGGTGGACGATGGCGAGTCCAGCGTGCTCTTCGGCCTGGCCAGCTTCGCCGAGGGTGTGGACCTGCCGGGCGCCTACTGCGAACACGTGGTGATCGCCAAGATTCCCTTCGCCGTGCCGGACGACCCGGTGGAGGCGGCGCTGTCCGACTGGATCGAGGCCCGTGGTGGCAATCCCTTCATGGAAATCGCCGTGCCCGACGCCTCCCTGCGACTGGTCCAGGCTTGCGGTCGCCTGCTGCGTACGGAGGCGGACCGCGGCACCATCACGCTGCTGGACCGTCGTGTGGTCACCCAGCGTTACGGCCGCGCCATCCTCGATGCGTTGCCGCCGTTCCGCCGCGAGATCGCCTGACCGCTGCCCCGGCCCGTTCCCGGATATCCGGGGCGACGACTGGTAATGCGCCAGATGGCCCACCCTTGACGCTGTGCTCCCCCGATCTGCGATGATGCCGGGGTTTTTGCGGGTGCCCCGTGGCATCCGCCTGGCCCGCTTCGTTTTGTCGCACCCACGGCGAGAGACGAACTTGTTGCGGTCTATGCACTGCATTCTCTTGGGAACTCCGGTCCGATGCTTTCGACATCCAAACGCCCCCTCGTCCTGGCCATCCTTCTCGGGATGTCGGGAATCCCCCTGGCTGCCCAGGCCGAGACCCTGTTCAATTTCGTGCGTCCGCTGGACTCCGTGCAGGTGACCACCCAGGACGCCAATCTGCCGAGCGTGACTGCCGAAACAACCGCCAACGGTGAGATTCTCCGACGGCTCACCTTCAATGCCGCCGAGAAGCCGAGCCTGCGCCTCACCCCGCAGAGCGGCAGTTGGGACTGGTCCAAGGCCGAGGCCATGAGCCTGCGCATCCAGAGTGCGCAGGACTGGGCCATCACCCTGGACGTCGCCATCGAGAGCACCGACGGCAAGGTCCTGACCACCCAGGTCGCGTTGCCGGCAGGTCCGGCCCAGACACTGCTGATTCCCCTGGCTTCCACCTCACCCAATGCCCACGGCATGCGCGCGGCACCGCCGGTGCCCTGGACCCGCGATGGTAAGCGCTGGCTGCCGGCCACCCTGGTCAATGGCGAGCTCGATCGCAGCAAGGTTTCTTCCGTGACGCTGTCCCTGAACCAGCCAAACGCAGCCCAGAACGTGCTGCTCGGCCGTTTCGGCACCGAAGAGGAAGACCAGCAGGAGGCGCTCTACGACGGCTTGATGGATGCCTACGGCCAGTTCACCCGTGGTGACTGGCCGGGCAAGGTGAAGAACGACGAGCAATTGAAGAAGGGCGCCGAGGAAGAGGCGAAGCAACTGGCTGGCTGGACCGCCAAATTGCCTGCGCAGGACGCCTACGGCGGCTGGTTGGGCGGCGAAACCTTCGAGGCCAGCGGCTTCTTCCGTACCGAGAAACGCAATGGCCGCTGGTTCCTGGTCACCCCGGAGGGCCACCCGTTCTTCTCCCTGGGCGTCAACGCGGTAACACCTGGCCTCAGCCAGACCTACGTCGAAGGCCGCGAAGCCATGTTCAAGGCACTGCCGAAGGAGAACGAGCCCCTGGCCACTCACTTCGGCAAGGGTGACGACCGTGCCGAGACCGATGCCAACAAGGGCCGCGCGTTCAATCAGGGCCGCTGGTACGACTTCTATGGCGCGAACATCGAGCGCACCTACGGCGGCAACGACCCGGAGCGCTGGAAGAACCACAGCCTGGATCGCCTGAAAGCCTGGGGCTTCAACACAGTCGGCAACTGGAGTGATCCGGCTTTCAACACCAGCCAGCGCATGCCCTATACCTTGCCGCTGTCCATCCACGGTGATTTCTCCACCATCAAGACCGGATTCGACTGGTGGGGTGGCATGCCCGACCCCTTCGATCCGCGCTTCGCCATGGCGGCGGAGCGCGCTATCGCCATTGCCGCCCGCGACCATCGTGACGATCCCTGGCTGCTCGGCTACTTCGCTGACAACGAACTGGCCTGGGGCGGTCACGGCGAAGACCCGAAAGCCCGCTACGCGCTGGCCTACGGCACTTTGCGCCTGACCACCGACGTGGCGGCCAAGCGCGCCTTCCTCAAGCAGCTGCGCGACAAGTATCGCAACCAGGAGGGGCTCTCCAAGGCCTGGGGCATCGAGCTGCAGGCGTGGGAACTGATGGAAGACCCGGGCTTCGAGCCACCTCTGCCGAACCCCGAGCACCCGGCCATCGAGGAAGACTTCAAGCGCTTCCAGCGTTTCTATGCCGACACCTACTTCAAGACCATCGCCGATTCCATGAAGTGGCATGCGCCCAACCACATGCTGCTGGGCGGTCGATTCGCCGCTACCGTGCCCGAAGCCGTCGAGGCGTGCGCACAGTACTGCGACGTGATCAGTTTCAATCGCTACACCCGCGAGCCGCAGCATGGGCTGGACATGGAGCTGCTGCGTCGCCTGGACAAGCCGCTGATGCTCACCGAGTTCCACTTCGGCTCCCGCGACCGCGGTCCGTTCTGGGGCGGCGTGTCCGAGGTGTACAAGGAAGAGGAGCGCGGCCCGGCCTACGCCAACTACCTGAAGAAGGCCGCCGAAGAGCCGTTGATCGTCGGTGCCCACTGGTTCCAGTATCTGGACCAGCCAGCCACAGGCCGCCTGCTCGACGGCGAGAACGGCCACCTGGGCCTGGTGGGCATCACCGACCGTCCGTGGCAGGGCTTCGTCGAAGCGGTGCGCAAGGCCAACCTGGCCCTGGCGGCGGAAATCAACAAACCTCAGGTGTCCAAGGCGCCGGCCAAGGAGCCGCCGAAGGAAGCGGCCAAACCGGCAGCTGAAGAGCAACCGGCGGAGCCCGCGAAAGACGCCGAGCAACCCATGGATGAGGCGGAGGCTCCAGCACGAGCGCCCGAGGCCGAGGCGCCTGCCGAGCCCGCTGCTCCCGCGGAGGAAGCCGGGACGCCCTGATGGGCGACCCGTCTTCGGCACGGTTCACAAGGGGCGGCAAGGCTGGAACAATGCCGCCTCCATTTCCTACAGGAGCATGCCGGTGCAGACCCAGGGCTATTTCGACTTGCGCTTCGAGGTGGCGAGAGACGCCTTCGCCGAACTCTTCGCGGACCCGCAGGAGCGCGGCGCCGCGCTCTGCGTGCAGGTGGGCGGGGAGACGGTGCTCGACCTCTGGGCCGGCGTAGCGGACAAGGATGGCCAGGAAGCCTGGCACAGCGACACCATCCTCAACCTGTTTTCCTGCACCAAGACCTTCGCGTCGGTCACCCTGCTGCAACTGGTAGGGGAGGGCAAGCTGGAGTTGGACGCGCCTGTAGCGCGTTACTGGCCCGAGTTCGCCGCCGCCGGCAAGGAGCGCATCAGCGTTCGCCAGGTCCTGTGTCACCGCGCCGGCTTGCCGGCAATCCGCGCCGCTTTGCCGGCGGAAGCCCTCTACGACTGGGAGGCTATGACCACTGCACTGGCGGCCGAGAAACCCTGGTGGACACCCGGCGAGGCGCACGGCTATGCCCCCATCACCTACGGCTGGCTGGTGGGTGAGCTGATCCGCCGGGTCGAAGGTCGCGGTCCGGGAGCGTCCATCGTGGCTCGCGTCGCCAGGCCGCTGGGGCTGGATTTCCATGTCGGCCTGGCCGATGAGGAGTTCCACCGCGTCGCCCATATCGCCCGCGCCAAGGGCAACATGGGGGATGCCGCAGCGCAGCGCCTGCTCAAATGCATGATGACTGAGCCGAACTCGCTCAGTACCCGCTCCTTCACCAACCCGCCGTCGATCATGACCAGCACCAACAAGCCGGAATGGCGGCGCATGCAGCAACCGGCGGCCAATGGCCACGGCAATGCGCGCAGTCTGGCAGGCTTCTACGCCGGCCTGCTGGACGGCCAGTTGCTGGATGGGGAACTGCTCGCCGAGTTGACCCGCGAGCATGCCCGTGGCGATGACCTCACATTGCTGACCGCTACTCGCTTCGGCCTCGGCTGCATGCTCGACGAGCCGGACGTGGCCAACGCCACCTACGGCATGGGCCGCTACGCCTTCGGCCACCCCGGTGCTGGTGGCTCCACCGGCTTCGCCGACCCCGAGCGCGAACTGGCATTCGGTTTTGTCACCAACACACTCGGTCCCTACGTCCTGATGGACCCGCGCGCACAGAAACTGGCGCGCGTGGTCAAGGAATGCCTGGGCTGAGCCACTCGTCACCTCGACTGTTTTTTTCTTTGCTGATTAGACACTTGGCGCGAGAATTTAAGCTCGATTGAGAGATTAAATCGCCATCATTTCCTGCTGGCGTGCGGCCTCCTGCGACTACGGAATCCTGCCCATGAAGCTGTTGAATATTTCCACCCTGATTCTCTGTGTGTCTGCCTCCGGCTGCAGCATGCTTGGCCAGCAGAAGGCCGAGGTCCCAGCCAAGCCCGAGAAGTCCGTCTCCGCCAGCCAGTCCTGGTGGCCCTTCGGCGGTGACAAGAAAACCAAGCAGACCAAGGTCGCCAAGGTGGATACCAAGGCGACCCAGGCCTGGCTCGATCAGTACGAGCCGCGCCTGCGCGAGGCGGTGAAGGGCAGCAAGCTGGAAGTGGAGCGCCGTGAGAACGTGCTGGTAGTGACCCTGCCGGTCGATCCGTCCTATAACCCGGATCGACCGAGCATGCTGCTGCCCATCACCCTGGGCCCCATCACCAAAGTGGCGAAGCTGGTGGAAGGCGATACCAAGACCGCCGTGCTGGTCCTGGGGCACGCCGATAGCTCTGGCAAGGATGAAGCCAACCGCAAGCTCAGCCAGGAACGTGCCCAGTCCGTTGCCGCGATCTTCCGCCTGAGCGGCCTGCAGCGTGATCGCCTGTCCCTGAAGGGGCTGGGCTCGGATATGCCGCGTGCCGCCAACGACAGCCAGCAAGGCCGCTCCCTCAACCGGCGTGTCGAGATGATCCTCACGCCACAGGAAACCCTGGTCGCACTGCTTGCCCAATACAACATGCCGGCCAAGCCGGAAGCGCCTGGCAAGGCCGTAGAGGTGGTTGCGGCAGATCAAACCAAGTAGGCCGGGCTTGGGTAAGCTATCGGCTTTCCGAACACAGGACTGCCAATCATGACCCAGACCCTGGCCGATATGCGCCGCGACTACACCCGTGACGGGCTCAGCGAGGACCAGGCTCCCGCCGAGCCCTTCAGTCTGTTCCAGCACTGGTTCGGCGATGCCGTGAAGACCGAGCAGCTACCGGTCGAACCCAACGCCATGACCCTCGCCACGGTGGATGCCGAAGGTCGTCCCCACTGCCGGGTGTTGCTGCTCAAGGGGCTGGATGAGCGTGGCTTCACCTTCTTCACCAACTACGACAGCGCCAAGGGCGAACAGCTCCTGGCCAATCCCTTCGCCGCCATGACCTTCTTCTGGCCGGCCCTCGAGCGCCAGGTGCGCATCGAGGGCAGGGTAGAGCGGGTGACTCCAGCCGAATCCGATGCCTACTACCAGGTGCGTCCGCTGGGCAGCCGCCTGGGGGCCTGGGCCTCGCCTCAGAGCCGGGTGATCCGTGATCGCGGGGAACTCGAATCCCTGCTGGCCGACACCGAGAAACGCTTCCTCGACAAGGCGCCCAACTGTCCGCCGCATTGGGGCGGCTATCGCCTGCTGCCGGAGCGCATCGAGTTCTGGCAGGGCAGGCCGAGCCGGCTGCACGACCGCCTCAATTACCGTCTGGTGGACGGCGCCTGGGTCCGCGAGCGCCTTGCGCCCTGAGGTGATTCAGCCCTGCGCCCGGTAGCCGTCGGCTGCCTGGCGCAGCCGGTCGGGAAGTTGCTTGCGCCTGATGCCTTCCTTCCGCGCCTGCTCCAGCTGTTCCAGCATGAAGGCCTGCTTGGCCTTGTCGCCCTCGGCGAGGGACAGCGCGAGGTCACGATCCATCCAGCGCTTGATGCGGACATACAGCCACCAGTGGAAATACAAGCCGGCAGCGGTGGTGATCACGATGATGAAGTAGTCCATAAGCTAACCTTGGGTTACGAGAGGACGTGGGATCATTCTCGGGAGACTGTAGGAAAGCTGAATTCAGGCTGAACGAAGCCTGAGTAGTTCGCCCCTTCAGGTGACAGCTTTCGCGGCGCGGAGTCTAATGGATAGGTACTTAATTCTGGAGGAAATGCTATGCGTAAACCCGTCCTGCTGGTGGCCTCTTTCACGGCAGTGGCACTGGCATTGGGTGGCTGTCAGTCGAGCCTGACCGGTGACACCTATTCCCGTGACGAGGCTCGGCAAGTGCAGACCGTGCGCATGGGCACCATCGAATCCTTGCGTCCGGTGAAGATCGAAGGCACCAAGACTCCGGTCGGCGCGGGTGCCGGCGCTGTAGTCGGTGGCATCGGCGGCAGCACCATCGGCCATGGCCGCGGAAGCGCGGTTGCAGCCGTCATCGGTGCGGTTGCTGGCGGCCTGCTGGGCGCAGCCGCCGAGGAAGGTATGACCCGCACCCAGGGTGTGGAAATTACCGTACGCGAGGACGATGGCTCGATGCGCGCCTACGTCCAGGAAGTCCAGCCCAACGAAGTCTTCCGCGTTGGCGAGCGTGTGCGCATCATGACCGTCAACGGCACCAGCCGCGTAGCTCACTGAAGCTAAGCTGTCCCGATCGGGACAGCTTGTTCTTGCCCGTTCCAGTCCTGCAGAAGAAGGCGACAGAGCCAATGGCCTGTCGCCTTCCGGGCTGGGCGTCCTCCGGCCTCACTCGTGTTTTGAAATAATTCAATCTATCGATGCGGATCGATAGCAATGGATAATCGTCGGGTTTTTCGCTTGCCGTTTCCGACACTGGGAAGGAAATGGCGCTGACCTAGGGGAGATATGGATGATCCTGGCGCTCATTGTTGCGCTGCCCTTTCTCGGGGCGCTTCTGCCGCCGCTGGCCGAGCGCCATGGCCGTTTCGTTTGCGCGGGTGCCGCCGCGCTGGTACCGCTCACCGGCCTCATCCTCCTGCTGGCCCAGACCGATAGCGTCTTCGCCGGCCATACCCTGACCTTCATCCAACCCTGGTTGCCGGGCTTCGGCCTGAGTTTCAGCCTGCGCCTCGATGGCCTGGGCTACCTGTTCGCGCTGCTGATCCTCGGCATCGGCCTGCTGGTCATTCTCTACGCCCGCTATTACCTGTCGGACGAAGAGCCCATGGGGCGCTTCTTCGCGTTCTTGTTGCTGTTCATGGGGGCGATGCTCGGCGTGGTGTTGTCCGAGAACCTGCTGCTGATGCTGGTGTTCTGGGAGCTCACCAGCCTGTCTTCGTTCCTCCTGATCGGCTTCTGGGGCTATCGCTCAGACGCTCGCAAAGGCGCGCGCATGGCACTCACGGTCACCGGCGGCGGCGGTCTTGCGCTGTTCGCCGGCGTGCTGCTGGTGGGGCACATCGCCGGCAGCTTCGAGCTGACCCAGGTACTGGCCGTGGGTGAGCAGATCCGCGCCCACAGCCTCTATCCAGTGGCGCTGGTGCTGGTGCTGCTGGGTGTGTTCACCAAGTCCGCGCAATTCCCTTTCCACTTCTGGCTGCCCCATGCCATGGCGGCGCCGACCCCGGTGTCGGCCTACCTGCACTCGGCCACCATGGTGAAGGCCGGCGTGTTTCTGCTGGCGCGCCTCTATCCGGCGCTGTCCGGTTCCGACCTGTGGTTCTACCTGGTCAGCCTGAGCGGCCTGGCGACCCTGCTGATCGGTGCCGGCATGGCGCTGTTCCAGCACGACCTCAAGGGCCTGCTGGCCTACTCGACCATCAGCCATCTGGGCCTGATCACCCTGCTGTTCGGCCTGGATTCGCAGCTGTCGAACGTGGCAGCGGTGTTCCACATCATCAACCACGCCACCTTCAAGGCTTCGCTCTTCATGGCCGCCGGGATCATCGACCACGAGACCGGCAGCCGCGACATGCGCCTGATCAACGGGATGTGGAAGTACATGCCGCATACGGCGGTGCTGGCCATGGTGGCGTCCCTGGCCATGGCCGGGGTGCCGTTGCTGAACGGATTCCTGAGCAAGGAGATGTTCTTCGGCGAGACCCTGCAGCAGGACCTGCTGGGCAGCTTCAGTTGGGTGGTGCCGGCGGCGGCGACCCTGGCGGGGATGTTCTCTGTGGCCTACTCCCTGCGCTTCGTCCATGACGTGTTCTTCAATGGCGAGCCGGCCGTACTGCCCAAGTTCCCGCCCCACGAGCCGCCGCGCTACATGAAGGTGCCGGTGGAAATCCTGGTGTTCCTCTGCCTGCTGGTGGGCATGTTCCCCGCCGTTACGGTGGCGCCGCTGCTCGCGACTGCCGCCTCTGCCAGCCTGGGCGGCGTGCTTCCGGAATACAGCCTGGCCATCTGGCACGGCTTCAACACGCCGCTGGCCATGAGCCTGGTGGCCCTGGTCGGAGGGCTGCTGCTCTACGTGCTGCGCAAGCCGTTGTTCAACTGGTACGCCGGCCTGCCCGACACCGATGCCAAGGACGTGTTCGAGCAACAGGTGCAGTGTGTCGTAATGGCTGCCCGCTGGATCACCGGGCACCTGGAGAACGGTTCCCTGCAACGCTACCTGGCCCTGCTGCTGGGCAGCGCCATGCTGTTCGTGGCGCTGTCCCTGGCGCCGCTGCCGCAGATCGCCGGCTCGCGTCCGCTGACCCCGCTGGACGGCATTACCACCCTGGGCATGGCGGTGCTGGCGCTTTCCGGCGTGCTGACGGCGATCTTCCATCGCCAGCGCCTGATTTCCCTGATGATCCTCGGTGTCGGCGGCCTGCTGGTGGCCCTGGCCTTCGCCCGCTTCTCCGCTCCGGACCTGGCTCTGACCCAGTTGGTGGTGGAAGTGGTGACCCTGGTGCTGCTGATGCTGGCGCTCTACTACCTGCCGTCCCGCACGCCGAGCGAGAGTTCCAGCCTGCGCGGCCTTCGCGACTTCATCCTGGCCAGCGCCGTGGGCGTGATGGTGGCGCTGCTGGCCTACGCCGTGCTGACCCGCCCCTACGAAGGCATTGCCGACTTCTTCCTGGCAAACGCCATTTCCGGAGGTGGCGGCAGCAACGTGGTCAACGTGATCCTGGTGGACTTCCGTGGCTTCGATACCCTGGGCGAGATCACCGTCCTGGCCATCGCCGCCGTGGGCATCTACGCCATGCTTTCCGGCCTGCGTCTGGCCAATCCAACCTGCGATCCCCAGGGTCGCAACTGGGCCCATGCCAAGCACCCGCTGATTCTCGAAACCCTGTCGCGCCTCATGCTGCCGCTGGCACTGCTGATCTCGGTGTTCATCTTCCTGCGCGGGCACAATCTGCCCGGCGGTGGGTTCATCGCCGGCCTCATCACCTCGGTAGCGCTGGTGCTGCAGTACATCGCCAGCGGCATCGCCTGGGTCGAGCAGCGCCTGGCGTTGAACTACCAGCGCCTCGCCGGTGCCGGGGTGGTCATCGCGGGCCTCACCGGCCTTGGCAGCCTGGCCTTCGGCCACAACTTCCTCACCTCTGCCTTTGGCCATGTGCAATGGCCGCTGGTTGGCGAATTCGAACTGGCCACCGCCATGCTCTTCGACCTCGGCGTCTACCTGGCCGTGGTCGGTTCGACGCTGCTGATCCTGGTCAACCTGGGGCGACTGAGCCTGGCCCCGGCCGCGAGCAAGGAGATCCACTGATGGAGGCGATATTCGCCGTGACCCTAGGCCTGCTCACCGCCAGCGGTGCCTACCTGCTGCTGCGTGGACGGACCTTCCCCGTGGTGCTGGGCCTGACGTTGCTGTCCTACGCCGTGAACCTGTTCCTCTTCGCCATGGGCCGCCTGAGCGGCGAGGCCGCCGTGCTCGGGCGTGATGTGCAATATGCCGACCCGGTGCCCCAGGCCCTGGTGCTGACCGCCATCGTCATCGGCTTCGCCATGACCGCCTTCGTCGTGGTGCTGGCCCTGCGCGGCGTCGGCGACCTGAACAGCGATCATGTCGACGGCCTCACCGACGAGGAGTCGTCGCCATGATCCACCTGATGATCCTGCCGATCCTGATTCCGCTGTTCACCGGCGCGCTTTTGCTGGTGCTGCCGTCCAACGAACGGTTGAAGCGCAGTCTCTCGGTGCTCGCCACCCTCGCGCTGGTGCCCCTGGCGCTGCTGTTGATGCAGCAGGCCGGCGATGGCCAGTTGCGCGTCTATGCCCTGGGCGGCTGGCAACCGCCGTTCGGCATCGTGCTGATGCTGGATCGCCTGGCCGGGCTGATGCTGCTGGCAACCGCCGTACTGGCCTGCGCCGCGGTGCTCTATGCCATTCGTGGCGACGACCGCATCGGCCTGCGCTTCCACGCGCTGTTCCAGTTCCAGTTGCTGGGTATCAACGGCGCCTTCCTGACCGGGGACCTGTTCAACCTCTTCGTGTTCTTCGAGATCCTGCTGATCGCCTCCTACTCCCTGCTGATGCACGGTGGTGGCGGCGAACGGGTGAAGGCGAGCATGCATTACGTGATCCTCAACCTCGCGGGGTCGGCGCTGTTCCTGATCGCGGTGGGTACCCTCTACGGCATCACCGGCACCCTGAACATGTCCGACATGGCGCGCCACGTAGCCGCCGCCGGGCCGGAGAATGCCCCGGTGCTGGCCGCCGCCGGACTGGTGCTGCTGCTGGTATTCGCCCTCAAGGCGGCGCTGCTGCCGTTGTACTTCTGGCTGCCGCGCGCCTACGCCGCCGCCAGTGCGCCGGTGGCCGCGCTGTTCGCGATCATGACCAAGGTGGGCATCTATTCCATCCTGCGGATCTACAGCCTGGTCTTTGGTCCCGAAGCCGGCGAGCTGGCCAACCTGGCACAGCCCTGGCTCTGGCCGCTGGCCCTGGCCACTGTGATGCTCGGCGCGCTGGGCGCCCTGGCGGCCACGAGCCTGCAGGGGTTGCTCGCCTATCTGGTGGTGGTTTCCGCCGGCACCCTGCTGGCAGCGATCGCCCTGGGAACTCCCGAAGCCCAGGGCGCCGCGCTCTTCTACCTGCTGCACAGCACCTGGGTAGCCGGTGCGCTGTTCCTGCTCGCCGACCTGGTCAGCCGGCAGCGTGGCGACAAGGGCGGCCATCTGGTGCAGGGCCCGGCATTGCAGAATCCGGGTGTCCTTGGCGCGGCCTTCTTCTTCGGCGCCATTGCCGTTGCCGGCCTGCCACCGCTGTCGGGCTTCTTCGCCAAGCTGCTGCTGCTCCAGGCGGTTCCGCCCGGTGCCGGGGCGTTGCCGCTGTGGAGCGTGCTGCTGATCGGCGGCTTCATCAGCCTGGTGGCCCTGAGCCGTGCCGGCAGCACCCTGTTCTGGCGCACCGGCCATCAGGTGCTCGGTAGCGCCGAACTGGATGGTGGCCGCCTGTTCGCCACCCTGGCGCTGCTGGCCGGCAGCCTGGTGCTCGTGGCATTCGCCCAGCCGCTGCTGGACTACGCACAGGCCAGCGCCGCGCAACTGCATGACCAAAACCTGTATCGCGCGATTATCGAGGGGGCGGGCGCATGATGCGAAAGCTCTTCCCTCATCCCGCCGAAAGCCTGCTGCTGCTATTCGTGTGGCTGTTGCTGGTGGATTCCTTCGCCTTCGGGCAGTGGCTGCTGGGCGCCTTCCTCGGCTGGGTGATTCCGTTCTGCTTCAAGCCCCTGCTGATCGAGCGGCCCAACCGCTGGCATCCGCTCAAGTTGCTGCGTTTCCTGCTGATGGTCGTGTGGGATGTGCTGGTGGCCAACTTCCAGGTGGCGCGGCTGACCCTGGGACGGGTCGAGGCGCTGCGTCCGGCCTTCGTCGAGGTGCCCATCGACCTGGATAACGAGCTCGCCATCAGCGTGCTGGTGAGCGTGGTGTCCCTGACGCCCGGGTCTCTGGCCGCCGACCTCAGTGCCGACCGCCGGATCCTGCTGGTGCATGGCCTGGATGTGCCGGACAAGGCCGCCATGGTGGCCGAGATCAAGTCGCGCTACGAGGCACCGCTCAAGGAGATATTCCCGTGCTCGCCTACGTGATTCCCCTCTGCCTGGCCATGCTCGGCATGGCGCTGTTGCTGGCCCTGGCCCGCCTGGTCAAGGGGCCCTGCCTGCCGGACCGCGTGCTGGCGCTGGACACCCTCTATGTCAACGCCATCGCCATGCTGATGCTTTACGGCATCTGGAAGGGCAGCGATCTGTTCTTCGAAGTGGCGTTGCTGATCGCCGTGCTGGGTTTCGTCAGCACCGTGGCGGTGGCCAAGTACATGCTGCGTGGAGACATCATCGAATGACCAGCCTTTCCCTGCCCCTCTGGGCGGAAATCCTCGTTTCGGCGCTGCTGATCCTCGGCAGCGCCTTCGTGCTGATCGGCGCCATCGGTCTCTATCGCCTGCCGGATTTCTTCATGCGCCTGCATGGTCCGACCAAGGCCACAACGCTTGGCGTCGGCGGCGTGGTGATTGCCTCGCTGGTGTTCTTTTCCGCCGATGCCGATGGCCTCAGCCTGCACGAACTGCTGATCAGCCTGTTCCTGTTCATCAGCGCACCGGTCAGCGCCTACATGCTCGCCAAGGCCGCGGTGCTGCAGCAATTGCCCCTGGACCAGCGAACCCGCGGCAAACCCTGGAACCAGTGAACGCTACAGTTTTTCCCCCTTGCTGTGCCTGTCTGGCCCCCTGGATGGCCGCCTAGACTGGCGGCTTTCCCCGGAGGTGACCCATGGCGCAGCAAGGACGACTTGTGGCGATTGCCTGCCTGGTGCTGGCCATGGCGCTGTGGGGCAGCTCCTTCATCGCCCTCAAACTGGCCTTTCAGGAGGTCGCCCCGCACTGGGTGATCTTCGCCCGCATGGCCCTGGGAAGCCTGATCTTCCTGGCCGCCTGGCGCTGGCGCGGCGCACTTGACTACCGCCCCGGCGACTGGAAATACCTGCTTGGCCTTGCCGCCTGCGAACCCTGCCTCTACTTCATCTTCGAAGCCCTGGCGTTGCAGCACACCAGCGCCTCCCAGGCCGGGATGATCACCGCACTCCTGCCGCTGCTGGTGGCGGTGGGTGCCTATGCATTGCTGCACGAGCGGATTACCCGCGGCACCATGGCCGGCTTCCTCCTCGCGGTGGTCGGCGCGGTGTGGCTGAGCCTGGCCAGCGAGTCCAACGGCCACGCACCACAACCGCTTCTGGGCAACTTCTACGAATTCCTCGCCATGCTCTGCGCCACCGGCTACACGCTGCTGCTCAAGCACCTGTCCTCGCGCTACTCGGCCTTCTTCCTGACCGCCATGCAGGCCTTCATCGGCAGCGTCTTCTTCCTGCCACTCGCCTCGATCACGTCGCCCGTGCCGGAGTCGGTCAGCGCGTTCGGCATCGGTGCGATGATCTACCTCGGCACCGTGGTCACGGTGGGTGCTTATGGTCTCTACAACTTCGGCGTGTCGAGACTCCCGGCGAGCCAGGCAACCGGCTTCATCAACCTGATACCGGTGTTCACCCTGATCTTCGCCTGGGGATTGCTCGGCGAACGCCTGACCGGCGTGCAACTGCTTGCCGCCGGGCTGGTCTTCGTCGGAGTGGCGCTGAGCCAATGGAAAAGCTCCGCCCCAGCGCCGGCCGGCGTACTGGATTGATCGCCATCACCGGCCTCCATGCCATCAAGGCGCCATCCAGGCCAGCACCACATCCAGCATCCGGTTGGCGAACGCCCATTCGTTGTCGTACCAGGCCAGCACCTTCACCAGGTCGCCCTGAACGCGGGTGTGGTTGAGGTCGACGACGCAGGAAACCGGGTGGCCATTGAAGTCGCTGGATACCAGCGGCAATGCATTGCACTCCATCACCCCTGGCGGCAGGTCGCGGGCGCCGGCTTCGAGGACGGCGTTGATCGTCTCGGGGCTGGCCGGGCGCTCGGCGATGAAGGAGAGGTCCAGCAGTGAAACGTTCGGCGTCGGCACCCGCACCGCCAGCCCATCCAGGCGGCCGGCGAGCTCCGGTAGCACCAGGCCGATGGCCTTGGCCGCGCCCGTGCTGGTGGGAATCATCGAGACGGCTGCGGCGCGTGCGCGATAGAGGTCGGCGTGGCTCTTGTCGAGCAGGTTCTGGTCATTGGTGTAGGCGTGCACCGTGGTCACCAGGCCGCTGCGGATGCCGACCGAGCGATGCAGCAGCATGGCCAGTGGCGCCAGGCAGTTGGTGGTGCAGGATGCGTTGGAGACGATTTGCTGGCTGCCCAGCTGCTCGTGGTTGACCCCGTACACCACCGTCAGGTCGGCGGAGTCCAGTGGGTGCGACAGCAGTACCCGGGGGGCGCCCGCAGTCAGGTGTTGTTCCACCTGGGCGCGCTTCTTCATCTTGCCCGAGCATTCCAGCACCAGGTCCACGCCCAACTGGTCCCAGGGCAGGTTCACCGGATCGCGTTCGCGCAGCAGGTGGATGGTCTGGTTGTTCACCTGCAAGTGGTTGTCATGCAGTGCGACATGGCCATGAAAACGGCCGAAGGTGGAATCGAAGCGGGTCAGGTGCGCCAGTGATTCGAAGTCGCCGAGGTCATTGATTGCCTCGATGCGCAGGCGCTGATCGAGTCCCCTCTCGAACAGCGCACGAACCAGGGCGCGACCGATGCGCCCGTATCCATTCAGGGCAATACGCAGCATGGTGTTCTCCTTCCGTTGGGCCTTCACTCAGCTTAGTGGTGAAGGGCGGGAAGGGCGCCCCGGGTTGTAACCTGAGGCTTGTCAGGGGCCGATGGATCAGTCGTTGCGGGCGCCGCCGAACGAAGCGCAGCCACGCTGCACCTTGCCGTCCATGCGCAGCTCGGCGGTAAGGTGCTGGACGGTGCCGCTCATGCCGTCCACGCAGCGTTGCGGAGCCACCCAGAGTTCCAGACGCTGGCCGTTGGCTTCGCTGGACAGGTTGAAACGGCCGTCCGGAAGCTGTTCTTCCATGTAAGGCAGGGCCAGGGACGGCTGGCCGGGACGGTCGAGTTTCAGGCCCTGTTCGCTGACGCTGAGGTTCCAGTCCGGCTCATTGCCGCTGGCACGCAGCAGCAGGCGCTTGAAGTTGAGGTCCTGGCAGCCGTGGCCTTCGCGTTGCAGGCGATAGAGGGTATGCAGGTCCAGCTGGCCATCGGCGCCTTTGACGCTGGTCGGCCCCATGCTGGCGCGGATGTCGGCGAACAGTGCGCCGGGGCCATCCGCCGAGAGGTTGGCCGCCTCCGGCAACAGGCCGGTGGCGCCGGTGTCCGCCAGGGTAAAGCGGCGTTTTTCGCCACAGGGGCTGAACATCACCTGGCGTGCGTCTACGCTCAGCTCACCTTGCAGGCGCACCAGGTTGGTGGCGGGGGCGGGGGCCTTTTCGGCGAACATCTGGCAGGCGCCGAAGACTGGCAAGAGGCTGAACAGCAGGGGGCGGGCGAAGCGCATCGTGGGTCTCCTTCAGGGAGCGGCCACGTTACCGGGGCGAGGCGTCAGGCTCAAGGGTGGAAAGGGCGGATGATCCAGTGCAAGCGAGTGTATGAAGCGGCGCAATCCACCGATGGCCAGCGGGTGCTGGTGGATCGCCTGTGGCCGCGTGGCTGTAGCAAGGAGTCACTGGGCCTGGCCGACTGGCTGAAGCGGGTGGCGCCGTCGGACACCCTGCGCAAGCAGTTCTGCCACGACCCCGCGCTGTTCGACGAATTCCGCCTGCTCTACCGCGCCGAACTGGCGGCGCATCCCGAGCACTGGCAGGTGCTGTTGGAAATGGCTCGCAAGGGCAACCTGACGCTGCTCTACGCCGCGAAGGACGAAGTGCACAACAACGCGGTGGTCCTGGCCGAGTTCCTCGAAGAAGAACGGGAGCGCTGCGGCCCTCCCAGCTCGCCGGTGTGTTACGCCGGCGAGCTCTAGCCCGCCTTACCAGACCCGGTAGACCTGCCCGGTCTGAGCACCCTCGGCGCTTTTCGCATAGGCCAGCGCCGCCTCGGCCGCCGGCACTGCCTTGTAGCCGCGGAAGTAGGGACCGTAGGCCGGCAGTGCTTCCTCGACCACCGTGGGGCTGACGCTGTTGATGCGCATGCCACGCGGCAGTTCGAGCGCTGCGCTGCGCACGAAGGAATCGATGGCGCCGTTGACCATGCTGGCGGAGGCGCCAAAGCGGATCGGGTCGTGGCTCAGCACCCCGGAGGTGAGGGTGAAGGAGGCGCCGTCGTTGGCGAATTCGCGGCCGATCAGCACCAGGTTCACCTGGCCCATCAGCTTGTCCTTCAGGCCGACGGCGAATTCCGCTTCACCCATTTCCGCCAGGGCACCGAAGTGCACCTTGCCGGCGGCGCTGATCAGCGCATCGAAGGGGCCGGCCTTTTCGAACAGCGCGCGGATGGACGCAGGGTCGGTGATGTCCGCCTGCAAGTCGCCGCTGCTGAGGCCGACACGGATGATCTCGTGACGCTCCTTGAGTTCCTGTTCGATGGCTTTGCCGATGGTGCCGCTGGCACCGACGAGGATGATTTTCATGGGACCGGTTCCTGTCTGGGGGAAGGGAAGTCGGGTTCAGTGTAGAGTGCTGTCTGTGGTCGATAATCCAACTAATTGGAAATATTTGGTTTTCAAATGGAAACAATAAGGCGGTGCTTCCCATGAGCGAAATGGACGATCTGGCAGCCTTCGCGATGCTGATGGAAGCGGGCAGCTTCACCTCGGCGGCAGAGCGCCTGGGTTGCAGCAAGGGGCAACTGTCCAAGCGAATTCGCTTGCTGGAACAGGGCCTCGGGGCTGCGCTGCTGCACCGCACCACCCGCCGCCTGGACCTGACCGCCGCCGGCGCCGCGCTACTGCCAGAGGCCCAGGCGCTGGCCGCCCAGGCTGAGCGGGCCAGGCAGTCGGTGTTGCGGCTGCAGGAGGATCTGGCCGGCTGCGTGCGCCTGACGGTCCCTGTGTCGTTGGGTGAAACCTTCTTCGATGCCCTGCTGCTCGACTTCACCCGCCAGTATCAGCAGATCCGCATCGAACTGGACCTGCACAATGGCTACCGCGACCTGGTGGCCGAAGGCTTCGACCTGGCCATCCGCTCCGGCATGGACATTGATGATCGCCTGGTGGCCAGGCCGCTGTTCTCGTTGCAGGAAATCACCTGCGCCACCCCGGCCTACCTCGCCGAGCATGGCGAACCGCTGCAGCCGGCGGACCTCGCCCGGCACCAGTGCCTGCTGAACACCCATTACAGCGCCTTTGAAGAATGGCTCTATCACCGCCAGCACCAGCTGGAACGGGTCAAGGTGGCGGGCGCGCTGGCGAGCAATCACTACAGCCTGCTGAAAAAGGCCGCCATGTCCGGCGCCGGCATCGCGCGGCTGCCGTCCTACATGATCTACGACGAGTTGGCCGATGGCCGTCTGGTGTGGCTGCTGCGCGACTACCAGACGCGCCAGATGCCGGTGTTCCTCGTCCACCCCTGGCAGGGCGGCTTGCCCCGGCGCACCCAGGTGCTGGCTGACTACCTGCTGGCCTGGTTCGAGCGCAGCCGGCGGGTGCTGGACAAGGCTGGAGAGTAGGGCGCCGGCACTGGAGGATCCGGCTGGAGCCCGGGCAGGGTGGAAATCCCTCGGGAGATTTCCACCCAGGTTCTTCAGAGATGCTTCAACAGGCGCGCCTGCAGCGCTTGCAGCTCATTCGGGTCAGCCTTCTTGCTGGCATGGATGCCCAGCGACTCTCCTTCGAAGCGCGGCACGATGTGCATATGGATGTGGAAGACGGTCTGACCCGCCGGGGCACCGTTGAACTGCGCCACCTGGACGCCGGCCGGCTCCAGTTCCTTCACCAGCACGTGGGTCAGGCGTTGCACCACGGCCATCACCTTGGCGAGGGCGTCGGTCTCGATCTCCAGGATGTTGCGCGCGGTGGAGCGCTTGGGGATCACCAGGGTGTGACCGAAGGACTGCGGGAAGATGTCGAGGAAGGCGAGTACATCGTCGTCTTCATAGAGTTTGTAGCAGGGGGCCTCGCCGCGAATGATCTGGGCGAAGACGTTCTGCGGATCATAGGTGCCGTGCAGGCTCATCGAAGGCTCTCCATTTGCCGAAGTGGGGCCGTGCACCTTAACGCCCGGCGCCGCACCGGAAAACCCCGGGGCGGTCATTCACTTCACGCATGTCGTCTCTATCCCGGCCAAAGTAAGGTTAGGACTGTCGGTGACAGTGGATTGCCAACGTCGTGAACCGTCCGTGGCCTCTCCTGGCCACGGCTCTCCCGATGCCGCTTGCCCCGTCTTCGCGAAGCCTTACTACGCTTTGTCACCTGAAGGTCGCAAACTGACTATCCGTTCGCGTCACTTACCCCATATTTTGGCGAAAGTCCCCGTCGCCAGCCGTCGTTTCTGGCGTTACCCTTCGCATCTGTATAAAAAGTGGAGCATCCGCGAAGAGATTCCGGCGATCTCGCCGACGGCGCGAAAGGCGTCAGCGGGGCGCGACGAAGGATGTTCGCGCAGTGGCTTCCACCCCCGTTTGCAGTTCCACCCCGCCTGGCGGGATGACTATTTTCCGCTGCTGGCCCCTTCGGCTGGCGGCTGACTGCCTGAACCGGCCGTTCGAGCGAGCGGCCCAGTATCGAGAGGATCGACCGTGCACAACGTCGTGATCAGTGGCACCGGCCTGTATACCCCGACCAACAGCATCTCCAACGAGGAGCTGGTGGCGTCCTTCAATGCCTATGTACAGGCCTTCAACGCGGAAAATGCCGGCGCCATCGAGCGTGGCGAAATCGAGGCACTGGCCGAATCCAGCGTGGCCTTCATCGAGAAGGCATCCGGCATCAAGAGCCGCTTCGTGGTGGACAAGGACGGCATCCTCGATCCCAAGCGCATGACCCCGCGCATCCCGGAGCGCTCCAACGACGAATGGGGCATCCTCTGCGAGATGGCCGTGAGCGCTGCCAGGCAGGCCCTGGAGCGCGCCGGCAAGACCCCGGCCGACATCGACGGTGTGATCGTCGCCTGCTCCAACCTGCAGCGCGCCTACCCGGCGGTGGCCATCGAAGTCCAGGCCGCCCTGGGCATCAACGGTTTCGGCTACGACATGAACGTCGCCTGTTCTTCGGCAACCTTCGGTATCCAGGCTGCCACCAATGCGGTGCAGACCGGCCAGGCTCGCGCCATCCTGATGGTCAACCCGGAAATCTGCACCGGCCACCTGAACTTCCGTGACCGCGACAGCCACTTCATCTTCGGTGATGCCGCGACTGCCGTGATCATCGAACGCGCCGACCAGGCCACCTCCAGGCACCAGTTCGAGGTGGTCGGCACCAAGCTGCTGACCCAGTTCTCCAACAACATCCGCAACAACTTCGGCTTCCTCAACCGCGCCGCGGAAGAGGGCGTGGGCGCTCGCGACAAGCTGTTCGTCCAGGAAGGCCGCAAGGTGTTCAAGGACGTCTGCCCGATGGTGGCCGAGCTGATCGCGACCCACCTGGAAGAGAACAAGCTCAACGTCGCCGACGTGAAGCGCTTCTGGCTGCACCAGGCCAACCTCAACATGAACCTGCTGATCGCCCGCAAGCTGCTGGGCCGTGACGCCGAAGCCGACGAGGCGCCGGTGATCCTCGACACCTACGCCAACACCAGCTCCGCCGGTTCCGTGATCGCCTTCCACAAGCACCAGGACGACCTGCCCAGCGGCGCGCTGGGCGTGCTCAGCTCCTTCGGTGCCGGCTACTCCATCGGCAGCGTGATCCTGCGCAAGCGCTGATGACCCACCCGGCCGACTCTGACCTGCTACCCCGGCTGCTGGCTGGGGAGCAGGGGGCTTTCCGCGAGCTCATCGGCGCCTACCAGAGCGCCATGCGCGCGGTGGCCTACGCCATCGTCGGCCAGCGTTACGCCGATGAAGTGGTTCAGGACGCCTGGCTGGCCGTGGTGCGTAACCTGAGCGGCTTCCAGCAGCGTTCCAGCCTCAAGACCTGGCTCCTCACCATCGTCGCCAATGCCGCCCGCAGCCGCCTCAAGCAGAACCGTCGCGAGGTGCTGCTGGACGATCTTCCCGCGCCTCATGGCACGGTGGACGACGCCCGCTTCGCCGAAGACGGCCACTGGGCCGCGAGAGTGCCGGCCTGGCACGAGGACTCGCCGGAAGCCCTGCTCACCGAAGACGAACTTCGCGAATGCCTGGAAAAGACCCTGCTGAGCCTTTCGGAAATGCAGCGTGGCGTGCTGCTGCTGCGGGAGCGCCAAGGGCTGGAGCTGGAGGAAATCTGTAATTTGTTGGAGATATCGCTCTCCAATGTCCGGGTACTGCTGCATCGCGGGCGCCTGAAGCTGTTCGCCACGCTGGAACATTTCGAGGAGACAGGCCAATGCTGACGTGCAAGGAACTGGTTGCCCGCTCCAGTGATCTCCTCGATGGCGAACTGAGCTTTCGCGAGCGCATGGCCATGCGCCGCCACCTCATGCTCTGCCGCAACTGCAGGCGTTTCATCAAGCAGATGAAGCTGGCCCAGGCCGTCGTCCGTTTCATGCCGGAAAGCCAGGGGGCCGAAGTCGACGAACTGGCCGCGCGCCTGGCGCAAAAGCGTCGCGAATCCCTCTAGCGCAACGATCCTCCGAGCTATCGGTAGACGCGAATCGTCAACTTCGCAAGTTGCAGCCTTCATTTCATTTTCGCTCGAAAATCCCCTTTGAATCGGCTGAAAGCTGCGTTCTAGAGCGGTTTTTCGCTTATGAAAATTCGGAGTAAAAAAGTTCCCATGTCACAAAATATTTATATAGAAGCAACTGAGCTGAAATAACCCGCCGCCAAGATTCCCCACCAGCACCAACGAGCCCAGCGCTCGAGTGTTTTCTAACGCTAAAGACCAATAGGGGAACCCTTCGATGATCCGTAAGCACTTCGCCGGTTTTGCCGCCAGCGCCATGGCTCTGGCCATTTCCGCCCAGGCTTTCGCCGGTACCGTTACCACCGACGGCGCCGATATCGTCATCAAGACCAAAGGCGGCCTGGAAGTCGGCACCACCGACAAGGCTTTCAGCTTCAAGCTCGGCGGCCGTCTGCAGGCTGACTACAGCCGCTTCGACGGTTTCTACACCGTGAACGGCGACACCGCCGATGCCGGTTACTTCCGTCGCGCGTTCCTGGAACTGGGCGGCGTCGCCTTCTCCGACTGGGCCTACCAGATCAACTACGACTTCTCCCACAACGCCGGTGGCGATGCCAAGGGTGACGATGGCTACTTCGACGAAGCCTCCATCGCCTACATCGGCTTCCAGCCGGTGGTGATCAAGATGGGTCGCTTCGACCCCGACTTCGGTCTGGAAAAGGCCACCAGCTCCAAGTGGGTGACCGCCCAGGAGCGTACCGCCGCCTATGACCTGGCCGACTATGTGAACAACCACAACGGCGGCATGGGCGTACAGGTGTCCGGCACCTACGGCGCATCCCTGTACGGCTCCGCCGGTCTCATGGCCAACGATGCCACCAACCGCGACGAAGACGGTGACAGCGTCAAGCAGTTCAACCTGCGTGGCGTATTCGCCCCGATGCACGAAGCCGGCAATGTCCTGCACTTTGGCGTGAACTACGCCACCCGCGACCTGCAGGATACCTCCTTCGACGGTCGTATCCGCAGCCGCCTGGGCATCCGCGGTGTGAGCACCGAAGGTGGCCAGGACGCTGGCAACAACGGCAACCGCCTGGTACTGGCCGGCGCCAACAACACTCCGGTCGGCGCTTACGACAACGACAGCACCGTTGGCCTGGAAGCTGCGTTCGCCACTGGTCCGTTCTCCATCCAGAGCGAATACCTGAAGCGCGAAGTCGAAGCCAAGGCTGCCAACCGTGAAGACATCGACGCCGATGGCTACTACGTACAGGTTGCCTACACCCTGACCGGCGAAGCTCGTGACTACAAGCTGGGCAAGTTCGACAAGATCAAACCCTCGAACAAGAGCCTCGGCGCCTGGGAAGTGTTCTACCGCTACGACAACATCAGCGCTGAAGACGACAACGGCGCCTTCGCCAACATCGACGACGTCGAAGCCAAGGTGCACAACCTCGGTGTGAACTGGTACGCCAACGAAGCCGTCAAGCTCAGCGGCTACTACGTCACCACCAAAGTGGACAACGCCACCAACTCGGTTGGCGACGACGACGGCGACGGCATGGTCTTCCGTGCCCAGTACGTGTTCTAAGAAGACACGGGTTTCCGCTCCTTTGCTTCGGCCCCGCCATCTGGCGGGGCTTTTTATTGGCGCCGTGAGGGGCGCGGACAGGCGCTTCTGGCAGGTGCAACGCAGCCTGCGTATGCTTTGCATCCTTGCCTCCCGGTTTGCACGCCCATGCTGCTGATCTCCAACAGCGTCCACCTGCCTGACGACGAAATCGAACTCACCGCCATCCGCGCCCAGGGCGCCGGCGGACAGAACGTCAACAAGGTCTCCAGCGCGGTGCACCTGCGCTTCGACATCCACGCCTCATCCCTGCCGGACTTCTACAAGGAACGTCTGCTGCAACTGCGCGACAGTCGCATCACCGGCGAGGGCGTGATCATCATCAAGGCCCAGCAATACCGCACCCAGGAACAGAACCGGGCCGACGCCCTGGAACGCCTGGCCGAACTCATCCGCAGCGTGACGAAGGTGCAGAAAGCCCGACGGCCGACCAAGCCCACACTGGGTTCGAAGAAACGGCGGCTGGAAGGGAAGGCCAAGCGGGGGGAGATAAAGGCGGGCAGGGGGAAGGTGGATTATTGAACGAGGGCTTGCCCTCTCCCTTCCGGGAGAGGGCAGTGGGGGCCCTCAGCACACCTTGGCGATTGCCTTGGCCAGATCGTCGATCCGGCTGAAGTCCAGGCCGGCCACGTTGGCGCGACCGGTGCTCACCATGTACACGCTGAACTCGGTGCGCAGCTTGGCTACCTGCTCCGGCGAGAGGCCGGTGTAGGAGAACATGCCGCGTTGCTCGCCGATGTGGGCGAAGCGTTCTGCGAGCCCGAAGGGTTGCAGGGCTTCCACCAGGCCACGACGCAGGTCGGCGACGCGTTTGCGCATGCCTTCCAGTTCCTCGACCCATTGTGCCTTGAGGGTGGCGTCACCGAGGATGGTGGCGACCACCGCAGCGCCGTGGGCCGGCGGGGTGGACCACAGGTTGCGGGCGAGGTAGGCCAGCTGGCTGCGCACGTCGGTCAGCTTTTCCGCGTCAGCGGCGCAGACGATGAGGGCGCCGGTGCGTTCGCGGTAGAGGCCGAAGTTCTTCGAGCAGGAGCTGGTGACCAGCAGTTCTGGCAGCGCCTCGGCGAACAGGCGCACGGCCCAGGCGTCCTGCTCCAGGCCATCACCGAAGCCCTGGTAGGCGAAATCGATCAGTGGCAGCAGTTCGCGCGCCTTGACCACGTCAAGCACCTTGCGCCAGTCGTCCTGGGACAGGTCGAAGCCGGTGGGGTTGTGGCAGCAGGCGTGGAGCAATACCACATCGCCCTTGGGCACCTGTTCCAGGGCTTTGAGCATGGCGTCGACGTCGAGGCGGTTGGTCGCATCCACATAGGGATAGTGAGCGACCTTGATACCGGCGCCGACGAAGATGGTTTCGTGGATCGGCCAGGTCGGGTCGCTCAGCCACACGCCGCGGCCGGGCAGGTTGCTCGCGATGAATTCCGCGGCCAGGCGCAGTGCGCCGGTGCCCCCCGGCGTCTGGGTGGCACCGGCGCGGCCGGTGGCTTCCAGCCGGTTGCCAGTGCCCAGTACCAGGTCCAGCAGCAGGCGGCCGAAGGCCGCGTCACCGTGGCCACCGACGTAGGTCTTGGTGGATTCGGTGTCCACCAGGCGCTGCTCGGCGAGTTTCACCGCGTGGGGAATGGGCGTCAGGCCGCGGGCGTCCTTGTAGACGCCCACGCCCAGGTCGAGCTTGGCCGGGTTGGGGTCCAGGCGGTAGGCGTCCATCAAGCCGAGGATGGGATCGCCGGGCACCCGGCCCACCTTGGCGAAATGGCTCATTTACGGCCCTCGGCGGTCGCCGCTACCTGGTCGGTACGGGCGGACATGATGAAGTCGTTGCGGTGCAGGCCCTTGGCTTCGTGGCTCCACCAGGTCACGGTGACCTTGCCCCACTCGGTCAGCAGGCCCGGGTGGTGGCCTTCTTCTTCGGCGATGGCGCCGACGGCATTGGTGAAGGCCAGGGCGTAGCGGAAGTTCTTGAAGCGGAATTCCTTCTCCAGTTGCATGACGCCGTCACGCACTTCGATGTTCCAGTCGGGGATCTGCTTGATCAGTACGGCCAGTTCTTCATCGGATACCAGCGGGGCGTCGGCGCGGCAGGCTTCGCAATGGGCTTGGGACAGGGCGGTCATAGGGATTCTCCAGGTAAGGGGGCTGTAGGTTGGCGCCGAGCCTGCGAGGCCCAACGCACGGGGCCAGCTAGCTGGCAATGTTGGGCTTCGCCCCGCTCTGCGCCAACCTACGAAAAGCGTCAGGCGGCCTTCGGCTTCGGTGGGAACTTGGGCGCGTGCAGGCCCATGCCCATGGCCTTGTGCACCAGCGCCATGATGTCTTCGTGGGCCAGGTCGAACAGGCGCTTGAGGTCCGGTAGTACGAAGTACAGCGGCTGCAGGATGTCGATTCGATATGGGGTGCGCATGCACTCCAGCGGATCGAAGGCCTGGTGCTCGGGCTCGCCCGACAGAGCGTAGACGGTCTCCTTCGGCGAGGAGAGGATGCCGCCGCCATAGATGCGACGACCCTGCGAGGTGTCCAGCAGGCCGAACTCGATGGTCATCCAGTACAGGCGGGCGAGGTAGACGCGCTCTTCCTTGGTGGCCTTGAGGCCGAGCTTGCCGTAGGTGTGGGTGAATTCGGCGAACCAGGGGTTGGTCAGCAGCGGGCAGTGGCCAAAGATCTCGTGGAAGATGTCCGGTTCCTGCAGATAGTCCAGCTCTTCCGGGGTGCGGATGAAGGTGGCTACCGGGAATTGCTGGCTGGCCAGCAGCTCGAAGAAGGTCTGGAAGGGGATCAGTGCCGGGACGCGGGCAACACTCCAGCCGGTGGTGGACTGGAGCACCTTGTTGATTTCGCCCAGTTGCGGAATGCGGTCATGGGGCAGGCCGAGCTGCTCGATACCATCGAAGTATTCCTGGCACGCGCGGCCTTCGATCACCTTCAACTGGCGGGTGATCAGGGTGTTCCACACCTGATGCTCGGTTTCGGGGTAGTGGATGAAACCGTTGGCGTCGGGTTCACGGGCCACGTACTGCGTCGCTTTCATTCGGCCTCCTGGGGATGGGGCTTCGTTGTTGTGTTGTCTTATCGATAGCGCAGACCGGGCCGCAGCGCAGCAGGGGCGCGGGCTGCATGGGCATTCACAGGTCATTGAAAGCGTAAGGAAAACTTTACGAAGGCGGCGAGGTGGCCATGCATCGCCTTGTCGCTGCGCTGAAATGTCACATATTCTTGACGGAAAAATAGGGTCGAGAACGGAATTTTTCTCTGACTACCCAAGGAAAAACCCGACCCAGGGGTGCCTGATGCGTATCAAAGTCCATTGCCAGAACCGCGTGGGAATCCTGCGCGACATCCTCAACCTGCTCGTCGACTACGGCATCAACGTCAATCGCGGCGAAGTGGGGGGCGACCAGGGCAACGCCATTTATCTGCTCTGCCCGAACATGATCAACCTGCAATTGCAGTCCCTGCGCCCGAAGCTGGAAGCCATTTCGGGCGTGTTCGGCGTCAAGCGCGTGGGTCTGATGCCCAGCGAGCGTCGCCACCTGGAGCTGAATGCGCTGCTGGGTGCCCTGGACTTCCCGGTGCTGTCCATCGACATGGGCGGTTCCATCGTTGCCGCCAACCGTGCCGCCGCCCAGTTGCTCGGCGTGCGGGTGGACGAAGTGCCGGGTATTCCCCTGGCGCGTTATGTCGAGGACTTCGACCTGCCGGAACTCGTGCGTGCCAACAAGGCGCGCATCAACGGCCTGCGGATCAAGATCAAGAACGACACTTTCCTCGCTGACATCGCGCCGCTGCAATCGGAACATGACGAAAGCGAAGCCCTGGCCGGCGCCGTGCTCACGCTGCACCGTGCCGACCGTGTGGGCGAGCGCATCTACAACGTGCGCAAGCACGAGCTGCGCGGCTTCGACAGCATCTTCCAGAGCTCCAGGGTGATGGCGGCCGTGGTGCGCGAGGCCCGCCGCATGGCGCCCCTGGATGCACCGCTGCTGATCGAGGGCGAGACTGGCACCGGCAAGGAACTGCTGGCCCGAGCCTGCCACCTGGCGAGCCCGCGCGGGCAGTCGCCTTTCATGGCGCTGAACTGCGCCGGTCTGCCGGAGTCCATGGCCGAAACCGAACTGTTCGGCTACGGCCCGGGTGCCTTCGAAGGGGCCCGGCCGGAGGGCAAGCTGGGTCTGCTGGAACTCACCGCCGGCGGCACGCTGTTCCTCGATGGCGTCGGCGAGATGAGCCCGCGCCTGCAGGCCAAGCTGCTGCGCTTCCTGCAGGACGGTTGCTTCCGCCGTGTGGGCAGTGACGAAGAGGTGTACCTGGATGTGCGGGTGATCTGCGCCACCCAGGTGGACCTTTCCGAGCTCTGCGCCAAGGGCGAATTCCGCCAGGACCTCTATCACCGCTTGAATGTGCTGTCGCTGCATATCCCGCCGCTGCGCGAATGCCTCGACGGCTTGCCGCCGCTGGTGGAGCACTTCCTCGATTCGGCCAGCCGGCAGATCGGCTGCAGCCTGCCGAAGCTGGCGCCGCAGGTGCTGGACAAGCTCGGCCACTACCACTGGCCGGGCAACGTGCGGCAGCTGGAGAACGTGCTGTTCCAGGCGGTTTCCCTGTGCGACGGCGGCACCGTTCGTCCTGAGCATATCCGCCTGCCCGACTATGGCGCGCCGCAACCACTTGGGGACTTCTCGCTGGACGGAGGGCTGGACGCCATCATCGGCCGCTTCGAGAAGGCGGTGCTGGAGCGGCTCTATGCCGAGCATCCGAGCAGCCGCCTGCTGGGCAAGCGGCTCGGGGTTTCCCATACCACCATTGCCAACAAGCTGAAGCTGCACGGATTGGGGAAGGAGGAGAGTTAGACCATCGTTGAATGGTTAGGGGGAGGGCGGGCGCGTAAAAAGGGTCCTGTCTGAATCTTGCGTGATGCGGACACAAGCGTTTCTGACATTCCTCTCCCGGAATGATTGGGCGGGCGGCCAACTGGTCGCCCATTTTTTTGCCTGCGATTTTTGAGGGTGGATCACGCTTCTTCAATCGCGAATGAACTCGCTCACACCGCAAGCGCGGGTCACTCCACGAACAGCTTCTGCACCACCGAGAAGTCTTTCTTGCCCTTGCCCTGCTTGAGCAGCAGCCGATAGATCTGCAACGCCAGGGCGCCCATGGGCGTGCTGGAGAGGCTGACCTGCGCGGTTTCCTGGGCGAGCCCCAGGTCCTTGGCCATCAGCTCGGCCATGAAGCCACCGTCGTACTCCTTGCTCGCCGGCGCATTGGGCATCACGCCCGGCCAGGGGTTGTAGCGTTCCAGCACCCAGTTCCCGCCCGAACTCTGGCGCATGATCTCGGCGAGGACGGCCGGGTCCAGGCCGTTGGCCACGCCCAGCGCCATGGACTCGGCGGTACCGATCATCTGCACCGCCAGCAGCTGGTTGTTGCACACCTTGGCCACCTGGCCGGCGCCATCGGGACCGGCATGGAAGATGTTCTTGCCCATGGCCTGGAAGATCGGCCGCGCCTTTTCCAGTGCGGCGGCTTCGCCCCCGACCATGAAGGTCAGGGTGCCGGCCGCGGCTCCGGCGGTGCCGCCGGAAACCGGTGCATCCAGTAACTCGATGCCACGGGTCTTCGCCGCCGCGTGTACCTTGCGCGCGGACTCCGGGGCGATGGTGGAGCATTCCAGCAGCAGGCTGCCGGCGGCGATGGACTCCAGCAGTCCGCCGTCGCCAAGCAACAGGCCTTCCACATGCCGGCTCGCCGGCAGCATGGTGATCACCACCTGGGCGCCATTGACCGCTTCCCGCGCATCCCTTGCGGGCGTGGCGCCCTCGGCCGCGAGCTCGTCGATGGCGGCCTGCACCAGGTCGTAGACCCTGAGGTCGTGGCCGGCCTTGAGCAGGTTGCGGGCCATGGGCAGACCCATGTGGCCAAGTCCGATAAAGGCGATCTTGCTCATCGTGCTACTCCTTGGCCCGGCCGGGGCGGCGGCGGGCGGATTGTCAGAGATCGTCCAGCGGGTGCCGGCCGTCCCACACCGGCTCGAAATGGGCCTCGATCACCGCACGGGGAATGGCCGCCACATCCGGCCAGTGCCAGCGGGGGACGTTGTCCTTGTCGATCAGGCGGGCGCGCACGCCTTCGGGGAATTCCGGATGGCGGCAGCAGTTAAGGCTCATCGCGTATTCCAGGCGGAACACCTCGGCCAGGGAAAGGTGCTTCGCCCGGCGGATCTGTTCCCACACCAGGTGCGCGGTGAGCGGGCAGCCGGCGGCCAGGGTCTTGGCGGCGCGGGCCAGCGGAACATCACTGTCGTGCTGCAAGGCGGTCATGGCCTTCCAGGCGGCGGGCAGGTCGGCCACGTCGAGCAGTTCGTCGATGCGCTTGCGCCGGGGCAGCCACTGGGCTTCCGGCAGTTCGCCCCGGGCCTCGTGCTCCAGGGCCTTGAACAGGCTGTTGAGCTGGACCTCGGGCTTGTCCTGCCAGTTGAGCTGGACCAGCCCGGCGAGCAGGGCGTCCTGCTGGTCTTCCAGCAGGAAGCGGTCGGCCAGGTCGAGGTCGAGGGCATCGTGGGCGTTGATGGCGCCGGCACCCAGGCCGAGGAACAGGCCGAGCTTGCCGGGCAGGCGGGCAAGGAACCAGCTGCCACCGACATCCGGGTAGAGGCCGATGTTTATTTCCGGCATCCCCAGGCGGCTGGAGGGTGTGACGATGCGGATCGACGCACCCTGCATCAGGCCCATGCCGCCACCCAGTACGTGGCCGTGGGCCCAGCAGATCAGCGGTTTGGGAAAGGTGTGGATGCGGTGGTCGAGGCGGTATTCATCGGCGAAGAAGCGGCCTGCCAGCGGCGGTACCACGCCGGGGTGTTCGCGGCAGGCATCCACCAGCTTGCGCACGTCGCCACCGGCGCAGAAGGCCTTGGGGCCATTGCCGCGCAGCAGCACGCAGACGATCTCCGGGTCTTCGGCCCAGGCACGCAGGCGGGCGTCCAGCGCCTCGATCATCGGCAGTGACAGGGCGTTGAGGCTGGCCTCGGCATCCAGGCTGGCGATGCCGATACGGGCGCCGTGCAGGCCATTACGTTCTTCGAAGCTCACATTCATGGTCGTGTTCGTCCGGCTTTCGGTCATTTGTTGCGCCAGTTCGGATTGCGCTTTTCCAGGAAGGCATTGACGCCTTCGCGGGTGTCGTCGGCGTCGAACAGGTCGACGAAACGCTCGCGTTCTTCCGGCAGCCAGCCGTTCGGCCCGCGTTCCCGCGCACCCTGGATCAGCGGCTTGATGGTGCGGACCGCCACCGGGCTCTGCCGCGCCACCTTGGCTGCCAGCAGCAGGGCGGTGCCACGGGCTTCGCCGCTGTCCACCACCTGTTCCACCAGGCCGATGCGCAGGGCCGTTTCGGCATCCACGCGCTCACCGCAGAGGATCATGCGCTTGGCCCAGCCTTCGCCCACCAGCCACGGCAGCGCCTGGGTGCCGCCAGCGCAGGGCAGCAGGCCCACGGCGGCTTCCGGCAGGGCCATCTGCGCCTGGCGTTCGGCGATGCGGATGTCGCAGGCCAGGGCACATTCCAGGCCGCCGCCCATGGCGTAGCCGTTGATCGCGGCGATGGACACGCCACGGAAGTCCCGCAGCGCTTCGAAGGCCTCGCCGAAGCGGCGGGCCATCTCGCGGGCACGGGCCTTGTCGCCATCGGCGAAAAGGTTGAGGTCGGCGCCGGCGCTGAAGAACTTCGGTCCCTGGCCGGTCACCACCAGGGCGTAGATGTTGTCGTCGTGGTTGAGGTGCTCGATGAGCTGCTTGAGTCCGATCAGCGACTCGCGGTCCCAGGTGTTCGCCGGCGGATGGTTGATGGTGAGGAGCGCGGTGTTGCCGTGCTTTTCCACCGTCAGCTTGTGGGTGAGGTCGAATATGCCGGGCTGATAGGGTTCCAAGGCTGTGGTCATGTGCAGCTCCTTACAGAAGTCGGTCGAGGGCACCGCCCTGTTCCAGTAAACGGCGCGCCACGATGACGCGCATGATTTCGTTGGTGCCTTCAAGAATCTGGTGCACCCGGGTGTCGCGCACCCAGCGCTCCAGAGGATAGTCGTTCAGGTAGCCATACCCGCCGTGCAATTGCAGCGCCTCGTTGCACAGTTCGAAGCACTGGTCGGTGGCGAAGCGCTTGGCCATGGCGCAATAGAGGCTGGCCTCGGCGTGGCCCTGGTCCAGGCGGTGGGCGGCCAGGCGCACCATCTGCCGGCTGGCGGTGAGGGCGGTAAGCATGTCGGCGAGTTTGAATTGCAGGGCCTGGAATTCGGCCAGCGCCTTGCCGAACTGCTTGCGCTCCTCCACATAGCGCAGGCTCTGCTCCAGGGCCGCCTGGGCGGCGCCGAGGGAGCAACTGGCGATGTTCAGGCGGCCGCCATCCAGGCCTTTCATGGCGTAGACGAAGCCCTGGCCTTGCGGACCGATGCGATTGCCGGCGGGAATGCGCACGCCTTCGAAGGTGATGGTTCGGGTGGGCTGGGCACGCCAGCCCATCTTGTCTTCATTGCGGCCATAGCGGATGCCTTCGGCGTCGGCTGGTACCAGGAAGCAGGAAATGCCCTTGGCACCGTCCTCACCCGTACGGGCCATGACGATCAGCACCTGGGTGCTGCCAGCGCCGGAAATGAAGCATTTGCTGCCATCCAGCACATAGTGGTCGCCATCACGGCGGGCGCGGGTGCGCAGGCGGGCGGCATCGGAGCCGGCGTCAGGTTCGGTCAGGCAGTAGGAGGCGAGCAGTTCGCCGCCGATCAGACCGGGCAGCCAGCGCGACTTCAGTTCGGCATCGCCGAAGGATGCCAGCATCCAGGTGGCCATGTTGTGGATGGTCAGATAGGCGGTGGTGGCCACGCAGCCGGCGGCCAGTTGCTCGAAGATCAGGGAGGACGACAGCCGGGAAAGCCCCAGGCCGCCATCTTCTTCGGCGATGTACAGGCCCAGGTAGCCCTGTTCGGCGGCGCGGCGGATCACTTCCAGCGGGAAGTGGTGGTCACGGTCCCAGTCTGCGGCGCCGGGCGCCAGTTCGTGGCTGGCGAAGGCGCGGGCGCTGTCCACCAGCAGGCGTTGTTCCTCGGTGAGATCGAAATCCATACTCTCTGCCTTGATCAGGTGTAGGAGCGTTCTGTCCTATTTCAGCTGGATGGTCATGTTCGGGCCGGTGACTGGTGTGTCATCGAACCAGCGGCTGGTGACTGTCTTGGTCTCGGTGTAGAAGCGCACCGCCTGCTTGCCGTAGGCGTGCAGGTCGCCATAGAAAGACCCCTTCCAGCCGGTGAAGGAGAAGAAGGGCAGGGGGACCGGGATGGGGACGTTGATGCCGACCTGGCCCACCTCCACCGCATGCTGGAAGTGTCGTGCGGCGCCGCCGGAGCGGGTGAACAGGCTGGTGCCGTTGCCGTAGGGGTTGGCGTTGACCAGGGCGATGGCTTCTTCGAGGCTGTCCACCTCCATGCAGACCAGGACCGGACCGAAGATTTCTTCGCGGTACAGGCCCATCTTCGGCGACACGCCACGGAACAGGGTCGGGCCCAGCCAGTTGCCGTTCGGGTATCCCGGCACCGTGCACTGGGAGCCGTCCAACAGGCATTCGGCGCCTTCCGCCTTGCCCTCGGCGATCAGTCGCAATACGCGCTGGCGGGCCTGCTGGCTGATCAGCGGGCCGAACGCCGAATGGGCGTCCTTCCAGTGGCCGGGGCGCAACTCGGCCATCTGTGCGGCCAGCTCGGGAATCCACTGGCGTGCCTCGCCGACGAAGATCGCCACGCTGATGGCCATGCAACGCTGGCCGGCGGCCCCGCAGCTGGCGCCTACCAGATTGCTCAGCACCTGATCCTTGTGGGCGTCGGGCAGCACCACCATGTGGTTCTTGGCGCCGGCGAACGCCTGTACGCGCTTCAAGTGGGCGGTGCCGGTGCGGTAGATGTGCTGGCCCACCGGTACCGAGCCGACGAAGGAGATGGCGCGCACGTCCGGGTGCGTCAGCAGCGCATCCACCTGTTCGCGACCACCGTGGATGACCTGCAGCACGCCCTTGGGCGCACCGGCTTCGATGAAGAGTTCGGCGAGGCGGTTGGGTGTCAGCGGGTCCTGCTCGGAGGGCTTGAGGACGAAGGTGTTGCCGCAGGCGATGGCCAGCGGAAACATCCATAGCGGAATCATCGCCGGGAAGTTGAACGGGGTAATGCCGACACAGACGCCCAAGGGCTGTACCCAGCTGGCGGTATCGATCTCGCGGGCGACGTTCTCCACCGTCTCGCCCATCATCAGGCTGGCCACGTTGGCGGCGTGTTCGGCCACCTCGATGCCGCGCCAGACATCGCCTTTGGCATCGGCGAAGGTCTTGCCGGTCTCGCTGGCCAGCAGTTCCGCCAGTTCGTCGTGGTGTTCCTTGAGCAGCTGCTGGTAGCGCAGCATGAGGCGGGCGCGTTCCGGGACGGGCACTTCTCGCCAGGTCTGGAAGGCGTCCTTTGCGCTGGCGACGGCGGCCTCGATTTCCTCGGCCGTGGCCTTGGGTGCAAGGGCCAGGACCTCCTGGGTCGCCGGATCGGTGATCTCGATCAACTCGCGGGCGCGGCTTTCGCGCCACTCGCCGTCGATCAATTGCGGAATTGTCCGAGACATCTGGTCCTCCACCCGTGAGACGGGACCTTGTTGTTTCTTGCTCTTATAGCGGCCGTCGATGCAGATGTGGATTGACGATCTTGGTTGTGGGATGGACGATCTTGGGATTGCGGGCCACTACAAGAATGACCATGAGCCGCTCCGTCGAAACCTCCAACTGGCCGCTGCCGGCCAATGGCGTGCGCTTCACCACACCGCCCCGCCTGCGCCGTCTGCTGGTCCGCCACCCCTTGACTTCCGCCTGTTATCCACTGGCGCTGGGCTACTACCCGGAGGCCCTCGGGCACCGCATGGATCGCGATGAGCCGGAAGACAACCTACTGATCTACTGCCGTTCCGGACAGGGCTGGCTGGAAACCGGGGATGGACGATTCGATGTGGGTGGTGGCGACCTGCTGCTGTTGCCAAGGGGCAGGGCGCATGCGTACGGCGCTGATGCGCAACGGCCCTGGAGCATCTACTGGGTGCACTTCGAAGGCGAGCTGGTGGGGGACTACCTGCGGCCCCTGGGGCAGTCGGTTCTGCACCGGATCGGCGTGCAGCCGCGCCTGCTGGCTGACTTCGATGCGCTGCTGGGCCTGCGCAAGCAGGGCCTGAACCTGCCGCACTTCGTCCATGCCGCCCATCAGTTGCAGACCTTGCTGACGTCCCTGGCGGTGCTGCCGGTGCGGGGGTATCTCAAGTCCGGCCGGGTGCTGGACGTGGATGCGGTGCAAGCGGTGATGCGTGCCCACCTGCACGACAGTCTCAACCTCGACCAGCTCGCCGCACAGTTCAAGCTGTCGCGCTTTCACTTCGCCAAGACCTACCGTGCCCTGACGGGGCACGCGCCGATCCAGGATTTCATCCAGCTGAAGATGGCCCACGCCTGCCGCCTGCTCGACGAGGGCGACCAGGGGGTGAAGCAGATTGCCGAGCAACTCGGTTACGAGGACGTCTACTACTTCTCGCGGTTGTTCCGGAAGGTGGTGGGGATGGCGCCCAGTCATTACCGGGCATTGCATCAAGGATGAAAGAAGGGGTGTGCAGGAGCGAGTTCATTCGCGATCGCGGCCGGCGGTGCTGCCTGTCGGAACATCACAGGGCAGCTGCGCGGCCCTTCGCGAATGAATTCGCGCCTACAGGTCAATCGGCTTCGAGCGGCCTGCCGCCCAGCAGCTTGAGCCACAGCGCCACCACTTCCGCGAGCTCCGCACGCAGGAGGCGCGGTGTCGGCAATTCCATGCGCTGGTAGGCGGGCAGCCGCGCAAGGCGGTCGTCGTCACGGGGTTCTTCCAGCAGCTGGCTGGCGACCTGGACCACGTCCGCCAGGTCCACCGCGCCCTTGTGCTGGCGGCACCAGTCGCGGCGCAAGCGCGCGCAGTCCTGCAGGTTGCCGGGCAATTTCCAGGCGCTCAGCAGCAGTACGCCCAGTTCGGCGGAGAGCTGTTCGCAAAGCCGTTGCACATCGACCTCCAGGCGTGACACCTGCGGCCAGTGGTGCAGCTCCCGGAGCAACGGCAGGCTGCCGACGTCCTGCAGCAGGCCGGCCAGCAGGGCGTCTTCTTCTTGCAGGTGGGGCAGGTGCTGGGCCAGGCCGGCGCTCAGGGCGGCCCGTTGCAGGCTGAGGTTCCAGCGCTTGTTGAAGACCTTGCGCAGCCTGGGTTCGTCACCGTCGAACAGCTGCTGCAACTCGAAGGCCAGCACCAGGTTGGCCAGGCGCCTGCCGTCCAGTTGCCTGACCAGGTCCAGCAACCGGGGGCAGGGACGGACATGGCCGAGCAGCGGCAGGCTGGCGAACTCCATCAGGCGTCCGGCCAGGGATGGGTTGGTCTCCAGCAGGTCGCTGACCTGCTCATGGGAGGGCGTTTCACCTGCCTGCAACTGGCGCAGGCGCAGGGAGGTGTCCGGCATCGGCGGCAGCGCACTGGCGTCCTTGAGAAAGCGTTCGTAGAGCGCGAGTTTCACGGTGTCGTGGCGATTGTCCATGCAGGCTTGCTCCGGGCGTCCTTGATTGACAAGGGTAGTGGGCATTTCATAGGGTGCCCGACCATCGGGCGGGAAGCGCCCCGGCAACCGCCACGGAACAGATTGAGTGATGACTGAAAGCGACGACCGGATCAAGCTCGAAGAGAGCTGGAAAGAAGCCCTGCGGGACGAGTTCGATAAGCCATATATGAAGGCCCTGGGCGATTTTCTGCGCCAGGAGAAGGCCGCCGGCAAGGTGATCTTCCCGCCAGGGCCGCTGATCTTCAATGCGCTTAACTCCACACCGTTGGAGAGGGTGAAGGTGGTCATCATCGGCCAGGATCCCTACCACGGTCCGGGCCAGGCCCACGGCCTGTGCTTCTCGGTGCAACCGGGCGTGCCGGCGCCGCCGTCGCTGCAGAACATCTACAAGGAACTCAAGCGCGACCTGAACATCGACATTCCGTCCCACGGCTACCTGCAGTCCTGGGCGGAGCAGGGTGTGCTGCTGCTCAATACCTCCCTCACCGTCGAACAGGCTCGCGCCGGTTCCCATGCCGGTGCTGGCTGGCAGCACTTCACCGACAAGGTGATCGAGGCCGTCAGCCGGAACCGCCCGCACCTGGTCTTCCTGCTCTGGGGCTCCCATGCGCAAAGCAAGGAACGGTTGATCGACCCCACCAAGCACCTGGTCCTGAAGTCGGCACATCCCTCGCCGCTGTCGGCCTACCGGGGCTTCCTCGGCAATGGCCACTTCAGCCGTTGCAACAAGTTCCTCGTCCAGCACGAAATGGAACCGATCGACTGGAGCCTGCCCGAGCTCTGAACCGGGCACTCAGCGCGGGTAGCACTCCAATCCCCTGAGGTCCGCCATCATCTCGCCGATGTGCCGGCGCAATGCATTGCGCTGGCCTTCGTCGGCGCTGTTGAACAGGTCGGTGAGAAGCCGTGCCAGGGCCTCTTCCGCCGCGGGGTAGGCCTTGCGGTACTTCGCCGTCCAGAAGGTTTCCGGGGCCTGCAGCAGGGCGGTGAGGCGTCCCGGGAAGTCTGCGTTATGGCGGCCATAGAGCGCACTGCGCAGCTCCTTCTGCCAGTTCTCGCGGTTGTCGGCCCAGATCCGGTTGTAGTCGCCCTGGTCCCTGGCCCAGGTGTAGATGCGGGCCTGCTGGCTCGGCCGCAAAGGTCCCATCCATTCCTCGACGCGTTCGCGCATGCGTTCTGATCGTGCTGCCACCTGCTGCTTGAGCGGAGGCGCGACGTGTTCCTCACGCAGCTCGACGTTGCGCTCGTCCATGGCGACATAGAGCTCGCCCATCTGCTGCGGGGTGAGACTCTGCGTCGCGCCCAGCGCGGTGGGGGTGATTTCCACGGCGATGTCACGCGCGGCATCGCGAACCTGCACAAACTGGCCCAGCACGTCGGTGGCCGTCAGCTTCGGCCGTTGGCTGAGCCGGACCAGTTGTTCCAACCAGGCGACGTACTCGGGCAGCTGGGTTCTGCAATGCCAGGCCAGGTGCTTTTGCAGGCGTGGTTCCAGCCAGGCCTTCTGGGTGTCGTCGAGACTGACGTAGGTGCTGATCCACCAGGGAATGACCAGGTCGAGGTTGCGATAGGCCAGGTCCAGACGGCTACAGGCCGCCAGCAGCAGGAATGTCATGGCGAGCAGCACAGGACGAAGCGGGTTGACGCATCCGGGCATGGAAGTCGGCCTTGGCAACAGGTGGATAGGGGAGAGCATAGGCGTGCCGCATTGCGGTTGAAGGTCTGCACGCAACCGGATGTTGCGAACGGGATGCGAGGTTCGTTGCGTCGATGCGGGGGTGGCCGGGGACGCGGGATAAAAAGAGCCCGCACAAGGCGGGCTAAGCGTGGGTCTTGTGCTTCTGCCAGCGCCGGAACACCGGCTCGGCGAGGAACAGCACCAGGAGCAGGCGCAACACCTGCAGGGCGGTGACCAGGGGCACCGAGAGCTGCAGGGCTTCGGCGGTGAGGCTGAGTTCGGCGATGCCGCCCGGCATCATGCCCAGCATCAGCGAGCGATGGTCGAGCCCGTCCAGCCAACCCAGCAGTTCGGCGGCAAGGGCGGCGAAGGCCATGCCCAGGGAGGTGGCCAGCAGGGTACGGGCGATGAAAGAGGGCGCGCGCTTGAAGAAGGCGCGGTCGAAGTGGCAGCCCAGGGCGCTGCCGATCAGCCATTGGCCGAGCTGGCTGGCGCCCTGTGGCAGGCCCAGTTGCAGGTCGAAGCCGATGCTCATCCCGGCGCTGACCAGCAGCGGGCCGATAAGCCAGGGATTGGGCTGGTGGAAGCGCTGCATCAGCAGGGCCAGCATCGCTCCGCCAGTCAGCAGCAGGGCCAGCCAGCCCCAGTCTACCGATGCGGCCTGATGCTGCACGGCGGGAACGCCGACGAACAGCTGGAACAGCGCCGGCACGCTCAGGACCACAAGCAGCAGGCGCAGGCTCTGGCCGGCGGCAACGCGGCTGAGCACCGCGCCATTGCGCTTGCCGAGGTTGACCATTTCGCTGGCGCCACCCGGCATGCTGGCGAAGAACGCGGTGGCGCGGTCCTCGCCGCTGCGCAGCATCAGGCTGATGCCGATGACACTGGAAAGCGCGGTGGCCACGGCGCCGACCAGGATGATCGCGCTGTTGGCCAGCACCTGCTCGATCACCGCTGGGGTGAAGTGCAGGCCAATGCCCACACCTACCACCCACTGGCCGCACTTGCGTGCACCCGGCACTTCCGCCAGCGGCAGGTTGCCGATGCAGCGCACGGTGATCACCGCCAGCAGCGAGCCCACCATCCACGGCAGCGGCCAGCCAATCAGGCTGGCCAGCCAGCCGCCAGCGGCGCCCACCAGCGGCGTGAGCAACCACTTAGGCATGGGCCAGCTTCGCCTTGGCGCGGCGTGCGCGCATCCAGCGGATTCCCGGCAGGGCCAGCATCACGGCGGTGAGCACCCAGAGGGCGATAGTGATCGGGCTGCTCCAGAGGATGCCGAGGTCGCCATTGGTGATGGACAGGGCGCGGCGCAGGTTGGATTCCATCAGCTCACCGAGGACGAAGCCGAGGATCAGCGACGACAGCGGGAAGTCCATCTTGCGCAGCAGGTAGCCGAACACCCCGAGGGCCGCCATCAGCACCAGGTCGAAGGTGGTGCTGTGCACGGCGTACACCCCTACCACGCTGACGACGGTGATCGCCGGCACCAGGATCCAGGTCGGCACGCTGAGCATGCGGGCGAACAGGCCTACCAGCGGGATGTTCATCACCAGCAGGATGACGTTGCCGATGAACAGCGAGGCGATCAGGCCCCAGACCACGTCGGGCTGCTGCTCGAACAGCAGCGGGCCGGGGGTGATGTTGTACAGGGTCAGGGCGCCGATCATCACCGCGGTGGTGCCCGAACCCGGCACGCCAAGGGTCAGCATGGGGATCAGCGAACCGCAGGCCGAAGCGTTGTTGGCCGCTTCCGGTGCCGCTACGCCACGCAGGTCACCCTCGCCGAAACGGCTGCTGCTGCCGGCCATGCGCTTCTCGCTCATGTAGGTGATGGCGCTGGCGATGGTGGCGCCGGCACCCGGCAGCACGCCGATGACGAAGCCGGCCAGGGAGCTGCGCACGCTGCTCCACCAGGTGAAGGTGAATTCCTTCAGGTTGAACAGCATGCGTCCGCTGGTCTTCACGGCCTGCTGGCCGGTGGTGGTGTGCTCGAGCATCAGCAGCATCTCGCTGACGCTGAACAGGCCGATGACCACGATCACGAACTGGATGCCATCGGACAGGCCGACGCTGTCGAAGGTGAAACGGTAGACGCCGGTGGTGGCGTCCACGCCCACGGTGGCCAGGCCCAGGCCGATGAGTGCCGAGAGCAGGGTCTTGACCGGCTTGTCGCCGACCATGCCGCCCAGGCAGGCAATGGCGAAGACCATCAGCATGAAGTACTCCGCCGGCCCGAAGGCCACCGCCCAGTTGGCCAGGATCGGTGCGAAGAGCACGACGCCAATGGTGGCGATGGTGCTGCCGATGAAGGAGCTCATGGCCGACAGCGAGAGGGCGATGCCGGCCTTGCCCTGGCGAGCCAGCGGATAGCCGTCGAGGGTGGTCATGATGGCCGCGGCGTCGCCCGGGACGTTGAGCAGGATGGCCGAGATGCGCCCGCCGTACTCGCAGCCCAGGTACACGGCGGCCAGCAGGATCAGGGAGGTTTCCGGCGGCAGGCCGAGGGCGAACGCCAGCGGCAGCAGGATCGCCACGCCGTTGATCGGCCCCAGGCCCGGCAGCAGGCCGACCACGGTGCCGATGAAGGCGCCGAACAGTGCCACCAGGAGGTTGATCGGACGCAGGGCGACGTCGAAGCCCTGGGCCAGGAAGTTCAGGGTTTCCATCTCAATTCTCCAGGAAGGCCAGCAGCCCCAGGGGCAGCGGGACGTCCAGCAGGTAGTCGAACAGGCCGTAGAGCAGTGCGCCCATCAAGAGGCCGCTGGCCAGGCTCGGCAGCAGGCGGCCCTTGAACAGCATGCCGAGGCCGAAGCCCACGAGCGTGGTGCTGACGACGAAGCCCAGGGGCTCGAAGAGCAGTCCATAGGCGAACAGGGCGATGACGAAGATCGCGACCTTGCGCGCCAGGGACCAGGAAATCGGCAGCTCTTCGACGTCGCCTGGCTTGTAGATCAGCCAGATGGCGGCGGTGGCCATCAGGAACAGCAACAGCAGGGGGTAGGCGCGCGGACCGACCGGGTCGTAGCTGAAGGGGGCCTGGAAGCCCCAGGCGACCACGGCGAGCAGGGCACAGACGAGCAGCCAGACCGCAGCGAAGATTCGTACGTACATGGCGGTTTACCTAGGAATAATTGATCGCCCCTCTCCCATTGGGAGAGGGGCGGGGGTGAGGTTACTGCGCCAGGCCGAATTCGCCGGCGAGCTGCTTGTACTGCTTCACCTGGTCGAAGACGTACGCCTTCAACTGGTCGCCAGTGAGGCTCAAGGGGAACAGGTCGCGCTGTTCACGCAGCTTGGAGAACTCCTCGCTGGCCAGCAGGGTGTCGAATTGCTGCTTCCACCAGTTGAAGTCCTCGTCGCTGACCTCCGGGCCCATGTAGAAGCCGCGAATCACCGGCCAGACGATGTCGAAGCCCTGCTCCTTGGCGGTGGGGATTTCCGCCAGCTTGCCAGGCAGGCGCTGGTCGGAGAGGACGGCGAGGATGCGGATCTTGCCGGCGGCCAGTTGCGGGGTGATTTCACCCAGGCCGCTGCTGGTTACCTGCACGTGGCCGCCAAGCATGGCGGTGAGGGTTTCGCCGCCGCCCTCGAATGCAACGTAGCGCAGCTTCTGCGGGTCGATGCCGGCGGCGCGGGCGATCAGCGCGGTTTGCATCCAGTCCTGGCCACCGATGGTGGCGCCGGCGCCGAAGACGATGGCGGCCGGGTCTTTCTTCACCGCTTCGACCAACTCGCCCAGGGTCTTGTAGGGGGAATCGGCGCGTACGGAGATGGCGCCGTAATCGGTGCCGATGCCGGCCAGCCAGCGCACGGCGTTCTCGTCGTAGCGGCCGAACTTGCCCTGGGCCAGGTTCAGCAGGGAGCCGGAGGAGAAGGCTGTGATGGTGCCGGCATCCTTCGGCCGCTGGGCGACCACGGCGTTGTAGGCCACGGCGCCGACGCCGCCGGGCATGTAGGTGACGCGCATCGGCGCCTTGAGCAGGCCGCCGTCCTTCAGGCCGCTCTGGGCCAGCTTGCAGGTGAGGTCGAAGCCGCCGCCGGGCTTGGCCGGGGCGATGCACTCGGGGCGCTTGGGCTCGGCCAGCAGTTGGGTCGACAGCAGCAGGCCCGAGGTGATCAGGGCGATGCGGGAGAGGGCAGTCTTCATCGGGATTCTCCTGTGGAGTTTTATTGTGGTTCAGGCATCACCAGATCGGCAGTGCATAACTGACGATCAGGCGAAGTTCATCCGCATCGCGGGCGAAGTTGGAGCGGAATCCGGCGTGGCGGGCGCGGAAGGTCAGGTTCTTCAGGCTGCCGTTGGGGACCACGTACTTGAATTCGATATCGCGTTCCCATTCCCGGCCTTCCTCGCTGCTGCCGGTGACCTGGGCGTTGTCGCTGCTGATGTAGCGGGTCATGAAGCTCAGGCCGGGCACGCCCATGGCGGCGAAATCCAGGTCGTAGCGGGCCTGCCAGGAGCGTTGGTCGGCGTTGGCGAAGTCGTTGATCTGTACGAAATTGACCAGGAAGGGATCGCTGCCATCGATGTAGGCATAGCCGGTGTCGCCGCTCATGCGCTGGTAGCCCAGGCCGACCTTGTGGCTGCCCTGGCCGTAGCTGACCATGCCGTTGAGGGCGCGGTTATCCACCTTGCCGGCTTCGGCGCGACCGCTGTCGTCGCTGATGGCGTAGCGCAGGTCGGCGCTCAGGGTGCCGGCGCCAAGCGGCTGGCTGGCCAGCAGGCCGAAGAAGTTCTGGCGGTAGACGTCGTCCAGCTCGGCGAAGAAGTAGCGGCCGGTGACGCGCTCGGTGAAGGCGTAGTCCAGGCCGCCGAGGTCGAAGTGATCGCCCGTGGCGGCTGCGGCGAAGCGCTTGTTCTTGTTGCTGATGGCCAGGTCTTCGGAGTTGGTCGAGGCGCGGTCCTTGACCTCGTTGAGGCGACCACCGGTGAAGGTCAGGTTGCTGATCTCCTTCGAGGTGAGCAGGCCGCCTTCGAATACCTGGGGAAGGATTCGGCTGTCGCTGGCCTTTACCACCGGCAGTTCGGGAATGTGGGTGCCCAGGCGCAGCTCGCTCTTCGAGGCGCGGACCTTGGCGGTCAGGCCGAGCTTGCTGTACGCGTCCGGTGTACCGCCGTCGTCCTGCACCGGCAGCAGGTCGGTGCCGCTGCGGCCTGGGCCGGAATCGAGCTTGATACCGAGCATGCCGAGGGCGTCGAGACCCACACCGACGGTGCCTTCGGTGTAACCGGATTCGAGGTTGAGGATGAAACCCTGCGCCCATTCCTCGCGCTTGGACTGGCCGGAGCCGTCGCGGAAATCGCGGTTCAGGTAGATGTTGCGGGCTTCGAGGGTCGCCGAGCTGTCCTTGAAGAACTCGGCACTGGCCTGAGTGGCCAGGGTGCAACTTGCGATGGCGAGACTGAGGGTGCAAACAGGCGGAAGCGCCTGCCGTGCGGCAGTGAGCATCGAGTGGTCTCCATTGTTGTTCTTGTCAGCCGGCGCAACCACGGGCCGGCTTTTTACGGGTGGTCCTTGCCACCCTGTCGCGATGCTATGCAGTGAAACTTTCGCCAGCCTTTCAGTGTGAAAGAAACCTTGCGCGGCGTTCACAGCGCCCAGCCGCCCGTTAAACTGCTGAGCGATCGCTGCCATTTCGGAGACTTTGTCGTGCGAATCCTGCTGGTCGAAGACCATCCCCAGTTGGCTGCAAGCGTTGCCCAGGTGCTCAAGAGCGCAGGTTGGACGGTGGACGTGCTGCACGATGGCGTCGCCGCCGACCTGGCCCTGGCCAGCGAGGACTACGCCCTGGCGGTACTGGACGTGGGGCTGCCGCGCATGGATGGCTTCGAGGTGCTGGCGCGCCTGCGCGGACGCGGCAAGACGCTGCCGGTGCTGATGCTCACTGCGCGCGGCGAGGTGAAGGATCGGGTCCATGGCCTCAATCTCGGGGCCGACGACTATCTGGCCAAACCCTTCGAACTGACCGAGCTGGAGGCACGGGTCAAGGCACTGCTGCGCCGCAGCGTGCTCGGCGGGGAGCAGCAGCAGCGTTGTGGGGCGCTGGTCTATGACCTGGGCACCCGGCGCTTCAGCCTTGCGGACGAGGTCCTCGGCCTGACCTCGCGCGAGCAATCCGTGCTGGAGGCGCTGATCGCGCGGCCGGGGCGGGTGATGAGCAAGGAGCAGCTGGCTTCCCAGGTGTTCGGGCTGGACGAGGAGGCCAGTCCCGATGCCATCGAGATTTACATCCATCGTCTGCGCAAGAAGCTGGAAGGCAGCGCCGTGCGCATTGTCACCTTCCGTGGCCTGGGCTATCTGCTGGAGAGCCAGGATGCGTGAGGCCGGCAGCCTGCGCGGGCGGCTGCTGCGCCGCCTGGCGCTGATGCTGGGTGGCCTGCTGCTGATCGCCAGCCTGAGTTCCTACTGGAACGCCCGAGAGGCCGCCGACACCGCCTACGACCGTACCCTGCTGGCGTCGGCCAGGGCCATTGCCGATGGTCTCTATGAGAACGACGGTCGGCTGAAGGCGGACGTCCCCTATGTGGCGCTGGACGTCTTCGCCTACGACAGTGCCGGGCGCATTTTCTATCAGGTGATCGACCCGGACGGAAAACTGGTCTCGGGCTACGAACACCTGCCGCCGCCACCACCGGGCACCCAGCGCACTGACGACTACCCTGCGCTGGCGCGCTTCTATGACGCCGAATACGAAGGGGTTGGGGTGCGGGTAGTAAGCCTGTTGCAGCCGGTGAGCGAGCCGCGCCTGAACGGTATCGCCGAGATACGCGTCGCCGAGACCGAAAGCGCCCGCGAGCGCCTGGCCAGGGGGCTGCTGGTGGACAGCCTGTGGCGACTGGTGCTGCTGGTGGTGGCGGCGCTGGTGCTGGTGTGGCTGGCGGTCAGCGCCTCGCTGCAGCCGCTGAACAAGCTGCGCCTGGCGGTGGAGGAGCGCGAGGCCGACGACTTGCGGCCGCTGCCGGAAGTGGCGGTGCAGCGTGAATTGCGCCCCCTGGTGGATGCCCTCAACCAGTTCACCGAACGCCTGCGCGGCCTGTTCCAGCGCCAGGCGGACTTCATCGCGGATGCTTCCCACGAACTGCGTACGCCCCTGGCCGCCCTCAAGGCACGGGTGGAACTGGGACTGCGCGAGCAGGACCCGGCGATCTGGCGCTCGACCCTGGAAGAAGCGGCACAGAACACCGACCGCCTGACCCATCTGGCCAACCAGCTGCTGTCCCTGGCGCGCATCGAAAGTGGCGCGCGGGCCATCGCCGAAGGCGGCGCCGAGCGAATCGAGCTGGGCCAATTGGCGCGTGAGCTGGGGATGGCGCTGGCCCCTCTGGCCCATGCGCGCGGCATTGCCCTGGCGCTGGAAGCGGAGGACCCGGCCTGGGTGATGGGAGAGCCGACGCTGCTCAACGAACTGCTCTGCAACCTGGTGGACAACGCCCTGGCCCATACGCCCAAGGGCGGCAATGTGATCCTGCGGGTGTGTTCGCCCGCGGTGCTGGAGGTGGAGGACGACGGCAGTGGCATCCCGCCGGAAGATCGCGACAAGGTGTTCCAGCGCTTCTATCGGCGCAATGTGCAGAGTCGCGGAGCAGGGTTGGGGCTGGCGATCGTCGGCGAGATCTGCCGCGCCCACCAGGCCGAGATCAGCCTTCACGATGGCGACAGCGGTGGATTGAAGGTGCGGGTGAGTTTCCCGCCGGCGTGACCTCGACCTGCCGAGAAGCAGCTTGGTTGTGGGAGCGATTTCAATCGCGATTGGTCAGCGCAAATGGCCTGCTCTTCGCGATTGAATTCGCTCCCACAGCATTTTTTCGATCTACGGCGCGAGGCTCAGCGGCTCCTGCACTTCCATCAGGTACTGGGCCACCTTGCCGCTTTCCCGCAGCAGGGCCAGGCCCTTGTTGAAGCGCTGGATCAGCTTGGCATTGCCCGGCACCTCGCGGGAGAGCATCAGGTGCAGGCTGTCGCTGCGCACGGGAAGCGGATGGAAGCTCATCCTGGCGCGATCGGCGGAGCTGAACTTGTCGTTGAGCAGGGCGAAGGCGACCACCTTGTCCATGGGAAAGGCATCCAGTCGCCCGGCCAGGACCATGCGCAGGCCCTGTTCCTCGCCGCTCAGACGCTTGACCTTGATCTGGCCGTCGCGCTCCGCCATCTGGAAGGCCTCGCCGTAGTCGTAGCCGAGCGCGCCGCCCAGGCGCACGCCCTTGAGATCGGAAACCTGTTGCCAGTCCAGGGGATGGTCCTTGCGGTGGAAGAAGTAGTAGGTGCTTTCCACCACCGGGTCGCTGATGAAGAACTTCCGTTCCCGTTCCGGGCTGCGTAGCCAGACGGCGGTGCCGGCGCGTTCGCCGCGCTCGGCCAGGTACATCGAGCGGGTCCAGGGATAGAACTCCCACCGCACCTCGACGCCTTCCAGGGCGAAGGCCTCTTCGACGATGCGTGATGCCACGCCCCGGTGCGGCAGGCTGGCGCCCAGGTAGGGCGCCCACTCGCCATTGGTCAGGCGCACTTCGTCCGCGGCGGCGAGACCGTGGAACAACAGGCAGAGGGCGAGCAGGAATACGCGCATCCGGTTCCATCCAGCGACGTAGGGGATTCTGAGTCTAGCGCCGGATGGAGGAATGCGCGCAAGGCTTTACTGGAGCATGCCCATGGCCGCTTCCATGGCGGCGGAAAGGTCTTCGTCGGCCTGCATGTCGACGTTCGGGTCGAGGCCAAGCTTGCTGAAGGCGGCCACCTGGCTCCAGTCCAGCTGGGTATAGGGGTGCTCGCTGCCAAGGTAGCTCTGCAGGGTCGCGACCTGGACGATGTCGACGTAGTCGACGCGCGCCGAGTTGCGGCTGAAGTCCAGGTACTGGCTGGGCACGGCAGCGATCGGCTCGGGGAATTCCCAGGCGCGCAGGATGCGGTCGCCGATCAGCGGATGGATGCGTTCGATCACATGGTTGAGGCTGATGGAGTCGGCCAGCAGCTCGTTGTGCTCCTCGGCATAGGTGAGGATGGGCAACACGCCGATCTGGTGCACCAGGCCGGCCAGGGTGGCCTGGTCGGGCATGAGGCGGGTGTAGTGGCGGCAGAGTACGTGGCAGATGCCGGCGATCTCGGTGCTCTTGTTCCACACTTCGCGCATCTTGCGGTCGATCACGTCGGACGTGGCCTGGAACATCTGCTCCATGGCAAGGCCTGTGGCCAGGTTGCTGGTGTAGTTCATGCCCAGGCGGCTGATCGCCATCTGCAGGTCGGTGATTTCCTTGTTGGTGCGCAGCAGCGGGCTGTTCACCACCTTGATGATGCGGGCGGTCAGCGCGGCGTCATTGCCGATCACCTTGGCCAGGTCCTGGATGCTCGCGTTCGGGTCTTCGGCGGTTTCGCGCACCTTAAGCGCGACTTCCGGCAGGGTCGGCAGAACCAGTTCATCGCTTTCGATGGCCTGGATGAGTTCCTGTTGGACTTTGTCGGCAAGCTTGCTCATTGAGTTTCTCGTCAGTGGCCGGCAGGGGCGGGCTAGCGTTGGATTTCGCGGTCGGCGTCCAGGGTGTAGGGCAGGCTCAGCAGGTTCAGTGCGGGGCCGTCGGCGGCGCCCAGGTGGATGCGGCCATCGTTCACGGCATCTTCCTGAAGCACGGCAAGCAGTTCGCAGCCGTTTTCGGCCGGGGCCGCCAGCACCACTTCACCGACCGAACTCTGGTGAACCGGGGAGAACAGCTCGGCGCCCGGCAGCGGCCGCTCGCCATCGGCCAGCGCCAGGCGGTAGAGGCGGCGCTTGAGTTTGCCCAGGTACTGCATGCGGGCGACGATTTCCTGGCCGGTGTAGCAGCCCTTCTTGAAACTGACGCCACCGAGGGCCTGGAGGTTGATCATCTGCGGAATGAACAGTTCGCGAGTGCTGCCGAAGACCTGGCCGATGCCGGCGCGTACCTGAGCCAGCAGCCAGGCATCCAGCGGCGCTTGCCGCAGTTGGGCGGCCAGGCGGGCTTCCAGGGCGGCGGCTTCGGCGCGGGGCGCCCAGAGCTCCACACGGCCATCGGCAAGGCGAATGGCGATCAGGCGGCCCTCACGGGCGACGGTGTCGGCGGTCTGCGGCAGGTCCAGGCCAAGGGCGAGCAGCGCGCCGTCGCCCTGGCTGAGGCCGAAGCGCACCCAGTCGGCGCTTTCGTCGCTCAGGGTGGATTTGGAGAAGACGGCATATTTCTTCAGGTCGGCCAACTGGGCTTCGAGCAGGTCGCCGGCCATGGCCAGGAGGAAACCTTCGCCTTCCTGGATGATGCGGAAGCTGGAGATCATCCTGCCCTTGGGGGTGCAGCGGGAACCCAGGCTGCTGGTGGCCTGGTCCAGGTAATTGAGGTTGCAGGTCACCTGGCCCTGGAGGAACTTCGCGGCATCCACGCCGCGGACGGCGAGCAGGCCTTCATGGGTGAGCGGACAGAAGAATGCTGATTCGGCCATTGCGGATCGCCGGAAAAAAGTCTGGGGCGCCATCATAGAGTTCCGCCGGGGGCTTGTCAGCGGGTGTCCGGGGCGGCGGCTGTGGTTATAATGCGCGCCTCATTCCTGGAGGCGCTGTGATGGCCGACTCAATTGAACTGAACCGACTCTTCTGGCACAGCCGTCGCGGCATGCTCGAACTGGACGTGCTCCTCGTCCCCTTCGTGCAGGAGGTCTATCCGAGTCTCGACGCCGAAGACCAGGCGCGCTACCGCAAGCTGCTGGAGTGCGAAGACCAGGACATGTTCGGCTGGTTCATGCAGCGCGGCGAGCCGGAAGACGCAGACCTGCGCCGCATGGTTCGCATGATCCTGGACCGTGTCCAGCCCAAGTGACGCCTTCGAATGCCACTGGCGCCCGTCGCGGCGCCTGCTGGCCCTCTACCTGATCCTGTCTTTCCTGGCCGTCCTGGCCCTGTCGGTTGCCGACATCCCTTTCTGGGCGCGGCTCGCCGGCTATCTCGCCTGTGTGGCACATGGCGCGTGGTGCCTGCCCGGGCAGATCCTCCTGACTTCCCCCAAGGCCTTCACCGGCTTGCGTCTGGACGGCGACGGCTGGCAGCTCTGGTGCGCGGCTGACGGCTGGCGCCCGGTGCAGTTGCGCCCGGACAGCCTGGCGCTGCCGCTGGCGGTGATCCTGCGCTTCCGGCTGTCGGGAACCTGGTGGGGGAAGGGTTTGTGCATTCCGGCAGATGCCCTCGACCAGGAGCAGCACCGCCGGTTGCGGGTGAGGCTGGGGTTCAGTCGCCGAAGATGGGCGGAACCAGGATAGTGTCCCGGGCTTCAGGGAGCAGGTCCGGGTAGTCCAGGGTGTAATGCAGGCCACGGCTCTCGTGGCGCTGCATGGCCGAACGGATCATCAGCTCCGCTACCAGTGCCAGGTTGCGCAGTTCGATCAGGTCGCGGCTGACCTTGTAGTTGCTGTAGAACTCGTCGATTTCGCTGAGCAGCAGGCGTACCCGGTGCTGGGCGCGCTGCAGGCGTTTGTTGGTGCGCACGATGCCGACGTAGTCCCACATGAAGCGCCGCAATTCGTCCCAGTTGTGGGCGATGATCACGTCCTCGTCCGAGTCGGTCACCTGGCTGGCGTCCCAGGTTGGCAGGTTGGTGGGCATCGGAACCTTGTCCAGTTGCCCGAGCATGTCTTCCGCCGCCGAGCGGCCATAGACGAAGCATTCGAGCAGGGAGTTGCTGGCCATGCGATTGGCACCGTGCAAGCCGGTGAAGCTGGTCTCGCCGATAGCGTAGAGGCCGGGAATGTCGGTGCGCCCGTGCTGGTCCACCACTACGCCGCCGCAGGTGTAATGTGCCGCCGGCACCACCGGGATGGCCTGGCGGGTGATGTCGATGCCGAAGTCCAGGCAGCGCTCGTAGACGGTGGGGAAGTGGCTCTTCACGAACTCGGCGGGCTTGTGGCTGATGTCCAGGTAGACGCAGTCCACGCCCAGGCGCTTCATCTCATGGTCGATGGCGCGGGCTACCACGTCTCGCGGGGCCAGTTCGGCGCGCGGGTGGAAGCGCTGCATGAAGCGCTCGCCGTTCGGCAGCTTGAGCAGGCCGCCTTCTCCACGCACGGCCTCGGTAATGAGGAAACTCTTGGCCTGCGGGTGGTAGAGGCAGGTGGGGTGGAACTGGTTGAACTCCAGATTGCCCACCCGGCAACCGGCGCGCCAGGCCATGGCGATACCGTCGCCACAGGCGCCGTCGGGGTTGCTGGTATAGAGGTAGACCTTGGCCGCACCGCCGGAGGCGAGCACGGTGAAGCGGGCATGGAAGGTGTCCACTTCGCCGCTGGTGCGATTCAGGACGTAGGCACCCAGGCAACGCTGGCCCTTGCGGCCGAGTTTGCGCTCGGTGATCAGGTCGACGGCGACGCGTTGTTCCAGCAACTGGATATTCGGCCGCTTCTTGGCCTGTTCCAGCAAGGTGTTGAAGATGGCGGCGCCTGTGGCGTCGGCGGCATGGATGATGCGCCGGTGGCTGTGGCCGCCTTCACGGGTCAGGTGGAATTCGAAGCCGCCGTCCTCGCGAGCGCTTTCATCGTCGCGGGTGAAGGGTACGCCCTGGTCGATCAGCCATTGGATGGCTGCGCGGCTGTGTTCTACCGTGAAGCGCACGGCGTCCTCGCGGCACAGGCCGGCGCCCGCCACCAGGGTGTCTTCGACGTGGGAATCGACCGTGTCGGTATCGTCCAGCACCGCAGCGACACCGCCCTGGGCCCAATAGGTGGAGCCATTGCTGAGATCGGCCTTGCTCAGTACGACGATGTTAAGGTGCGAGGGCAGGGTGAGGGCCAGGGTCAGGCCAGCGGCGCCGCTGCCGATGACCAGTACATCATGCTGGAAATGTTGGCTCATGTCGGTTCCCGCGAAAAAAGCGGCGGCTAGTATATAGCCGGGGTGGGCGGCACAATAGCTCGCTTATGACCGTGCATGGTGCCAGGGAACTTTTTTAGTCGTTCAGGTTCCATTCAGGGTCACCATTTTGAAGAGACGGTGCTTGCTTACATTTACGCAACGAATGCACATGAAATGTGCAGCCCGGATGCCTGTAGATCAAGCGACTTATATTCGGCGCAGCATGGCCGCAGGCCCTGCTGCGTCATTCCGTGCAGGTGAAAAAACAATCTGCAGGAAGCTTGCTTGGAGGGGAGAACTTTTGCGCAACGCCCGAGTCTATTTTGGCAAGCCGATCCACTGGCTGGCGCAACACCCCTTCGCGATCGACGAGGAGTGTTCATGCTAACCCAGGAACAGGATCAGCAACTGGTCGAACGGGTGCAGCGGGGCGACAAGCGGGCTTTCGATCTGCTGGTGTTGAAGTACCAGCACAAGATTCTCGGGTTGATCGTGCGTTTCGTGCACGACGCCCAGGAAGCCCAGGACGTAGCTCAGGAAGCCTTCATCAAGGCTTACCGCGCGCTCGGAAACTTTCGCGGCGACAGTGCGTTTTATACGTGGCTGTACCGCATCGCCATCAACACGGCGAAGAACCATCTGGTGGCGCGTGGAAGACGCCCGCCAGATAGTGATGTAAGTGCTGAGGACGCCGAGTTTTATGACGGCGACCACGCCCTCAAGGATATCGAGTCGCCGGAGCGAGCCCTGCTTCGGGATGAGATCGAGGCCACAGTGCACCGGAGCATCCAGCAGTTGCCGGAAGATTTGCGTACGGCGTTGACCCTGCGCGAGTTCGACGGCCTTAGTTACGAAGACATTGCCAGCGTCATGCAGTGTCCGGTCGGTACTGTGCGATCCCGCATCTTCAGGGCGCGGGAAGCCATCGATAAAGCCCTGCAACCTTTGTTGCATGGGACCTGAGACAGCGGCGACAGCCAAGAGGGGAACCGCCATGAGTCGTGAAGCTTTGCAGGAATCGCTGTCCGCGGTGATGGATAACGAGGCGGACGAACTGGAGCTGCGTCGAGTTCTCGCCGCCAGCGAAGATCAAGAACTGCGGGCTACCTGGTCGCGTTACCAGATTGCCCGGGCCGTGATGCACAAGGAGCTGCTGGAGCCGCGCCTGGACATCGCCGCCGCGGTCTCGGCCGCACTGGCCGACGAAGCCGCACCGCCTGCCCAGGTGGTTCGTGCTCCGTGGCGCAACCTCGGGCGTCTGGCCGTGGCCGCCTCGGTGACACTCGCCGTACTGGCCGGTGTACGCATGTACAACCAGGACGAGGTCGTGGGTACCCAGCAGCTCGCCCAGCAGCAGGCCAGCCAGCCCGCCATGGTCATGCCGCAGGCCCAGCAAGGTGCCGTGCTGGCTGGCTATAGTGAGGATGGTCAACAGACGCAACAGCCCATCGGTGCGACCCAGTCGTCTTCCGGTTGGCACGAGAAGCGTCTGCCGGCGTACCTGCGGCAACATGCGCAGCAGGCCGCGATGAGCGGTAGCGACAGTGCTCTGCCATACGCCCGCGCTGCCAGTCTGGAGAGCCGCTGAGGAGGAACATGCGCGCACTTCCGGTAATCATCTTGCTTGGCGGCTGGCTGACTCAATCAGCCCATGCCGCTGACGCTCAGGACTGGCTGCAGCGCCTCGCTGATGCGGAGCAGCGCCAGAGTTTCCAGGGAACGTTCGTCTACGAACGAAATGGGAGTTTCTCCACTCACGAAGTCTGGCATCAGGTCCAGCAGGGTGGGGAGGTGCGCGAGCGTCTGCTGCAGCTCGATGGGCCGGCTCAGGAAGTGGTGCGCGTCAACGGACGCACCCAGTGCGTGAGTGGCTCCCTTTCCGATCAGATGGCCGACGGCCAGGCCTGGCCAGCCCGGGCGCTCGACGCCAAGCAACTGTCCGAATGGTATGACCTGCGCCTTGCTGGCGAGTCCCGGGTTGCCGGGCACGCCGCGGTGGTCCTGACCCTGACCCCGCGTGACCAGCACCGCTATGGCTTCGAGCTGCATCTTGACCGGGATACCGGCCTGCCGCTCAAATCCCTGTTGTTGAGCGACAAGGGGCAGTTGCTGGAGCGCTTCCAGTTCACCCGTATCGATACTGCATCCGCCCCGGCGGATGCCGATCTTCAGGCTGGTCCGGCGTGCAAGGCGGTGCGTGCCGCCGAGGTACAGCCCGAGAAGGCGTCCCGCTGGCGCTCCGACTGGCTGCCGCCGGGCTTCAGCCTGACCAGCGCCCAGGAGCGTCGCAGCCCGGTATCGTCCGATCCGGTATCCAGTCTGCTTTACAGCGATGGACTGGCGCGTTTCTCGGTATTCCTCGAGCCGCTGCATGGCGCCGTAGTCGAAGACGCGCGCAGCCAGCTGGGGCCGACTGTGATGGTGTCCAAGCGGGTCAGCACGGCCGACGGTGACGTGATGGTGACCGTGGTCGGTGAGATCCCGCTGGGGACTGCCGAACGGGTCGCACTGTCCATGCGGGCAGCGGCAGCGGAGGCCACCGCGACACAATGATCCTTGCTACAGGACCCGTATTCGGTTCATGGTGCGGTAGCCTCGGCTGCCGCCCTGTCTTTTTCACGATGTTCCACCGAGCCTTGGGCTGATGCCCCGGGCTCTTTTTGCTTTTGTGTTGTGTTTTGCTCGCAGGGCCGGGCGGTCCAGCGAGTTCATACCACTCGTTATGCGACGGGAGCTGTATGTCGATGCTTAACCTCAAATCCTGCATGACCGCCGTGGCAGCCCTGCTGCTGCTCGGTCAAACCCTCGTGGCTCGTGCCGAGCTGCCGGACTTCACGCCCCTGGTCGAAGAGGCGTCTCCGGCGGTGGTCAACATCAGTACCCGGCAGAAGCTGCCCCAGCGTGGTGCTGCCGGTGCTCAGGTGATGCCTGACCTGGAAGGCCTGCCACCCATGCTGCGCGAATTCTTCGAGCGCAACATGCCGCCGGTGCCGCGCAACCCGCAGGGCGGCCGCCAGCGCGAGGCGCAGTCCCTCGGTTCCGGCTTCATCATTTCCAAGGACGGTTACGTCCTGACCAACAACCACGTGGTGGCCGACGCCGATGAAATCATCGTGCGCCTGTCCGACCGCAGTGAGCTGGAAGCCAAGCTGATCGGCGCCGACCCGCGTACCGACGTGGCGCTGCTGAAGGTCCAGGGCAAGGACCTGCCGATCGTGAAGATCGGCAAGTCCGATGACCTCAAGGTGGGCAGCTGGGTGCTGGCCATCGGTTCACCCTTCGGTTTCGACCATTCGGTGACCGCCGGTATCGTCAGCGCCAAGGGCCGCAGCCTGCCCAACGAGAACTACGTACCGTTCATCCAGACCGACGTGGCCATCAACCCGGGTAACTCCGGTGGCCCGCTGTTCAATCTGGACGGCGAAGTGGTGGGTATCAACTCGCAGATATTCACTCGCTCCGGCGGCTTCATGGGGTTGTCCTTCGCCATCCCGATCGATGTCGCCATGAGCGTGGCCGACCAGCTCAAGTCCGAAGGCAAGGTCAGCCGCGGCTGGCTGGGCGTGGTTATCCAGGAAGTGAACAAGGACCTCGCCGAATCCTTCGGCCTGGACAAACCGGCCGGTGCGCTGGTGGCCCAGGTCCAGGAAGGTGGTCCCGCTGCCAAGGGCGGTCTGCAGGTGGGGGACGTCATCCTCAGCATGAACGGCCAGCCGATCGTGGTATCCGCTGACCTGCCGCACCTGGTGGGCAACCTCAAGCCGGGTAGCAAGATCAAGCTGGAGGTCGTGCGTGGCGGTAGCCGCAAGACCCTCGACATGGCTATCGGCACGCTGCCGGAAGACGGCGACGAAATGGCCGCCGCAACCGGCGATGGTGTCGAGCGCAGCAGCAATCGCCTGGGTGTGAGCGTGGTCGAGCTGACCGACGAGCAGAAGAAGGCCCTGGACATCCAGGGCGGCGTGGTGATCAAGGACGTCCAGGACGGCCCGGCCGCCATGATGGGGCTGCGTCCGGGTGATGTGATCACCCACCTGAACAATCAGGCCATTCCGTCCGCCAAGGCCTTCACGCAAATTGCCAAGGACCTGCCGAAGAACCGTTCGGTGTCCATGCGCGTGCTGCGTCAGGGCCGCGCCAGCTTCATCACCTTCAAGCTGGCCGAGTAAAGCGGTTGCGGTGCGAAAGGGCGGCCAATGGCCGCCCTTTTTCGTTTCTGCCTTCCGCCGCATGGGCGTGACGGGCTGGCCGCCGATCAGGTAAACTCCCCCGCTATTTTTCGGCGAGCAGCCTGCTCGCGGCTTTTTCGAGTGTTCATCCGTGAGTGACCTGAGTCATATCCGCAATTTCTCCATCATCGCCCACATCGACCATGGCAAGTCGACCCTGGCAGACCGCTTCATCCAGATGTGCGGCGGCCTGTCCGACCGCGAGATGGAGGCCCAGGTACTGGACTCCATGGATCTGGAACGCGAGCGTGGCATCACCATCAAGGCCCACAGCGTCACCCTGCATTACAAGGCGCAGAGCGGTAAGACCTACCAGCTGAACTTCATCGACACCCCCGGCCACGTGGACTTCACCTACGAGGTCAGCCGTTCCCTGGCGGCCTGTGAAGGCGCACTGCTGGTGGTGGACGCCGGCCAGGGCGTGGAAGCCCAGTCCGTGGCCAACTGCTACACCGCCATCGAGCAGGGCCTCGAGGTCATGCCGGTGCTGAACAAGATGGACCTGCCCCAGGCCGAGCCGGAGCGGGTGAAGGAAGAGATCGAACACATCATCGGCATCGACGCTACCGACGCCGTGCCCTGCAGCGCCAAGAGCGGCATGGGCGTGATCGACGTGCTGGAGCGCCTGGTGGAAGTCATCCCGGCTCCGGAAGGCGAGATCGACGCGCCGCTGCAGGCCCTGATCATCGACTCCTGGTTCGACAACTACCTGGGCGTGGTCTCGCTGGTGCGGGTCAAGCACGGCAGGGTGAAGAAGGGCGACAAGATCCTGGTGAAGTCCACCGGCAAGGTCCACCAGGTGGACAGCGTCGGCGTATTCACCCCGAAACACACCGATATGCCTGACCTCAAGGCCGGCGAAGTGGGTTTCATCATTGCCGGTATCAAGGACATTCACGGTGCCCCGGTGGGCGATACCCTGACCTTGTCCAGCACGCCCGATGTGGACGTACTGCCGGGCTTCCAGCGCATCAAGCCGCAGGTTTACGCAGGTCTGTTCCCGGTCAGCTCCGATGATTTCGAGGACTTCCGCGAAGCCCTGCAGAAGCTGACCCTGAACGACGCGGCGCTGCAATACGAGCCGGAAAGCTCCGAGGCCCTGGGCTTCGGTTTCCGTATCGGCTTCCTCGGCATGCTGCACATGGAGATCATCCAGGAGCGCCTGGAGCGCGAATACGACCTGGACCTGATCACCACCGCACCGACCGTAGTCTTCGAAATCGTGCAGAAGAACGGCGAGATCATCTACGTCGACAACCCGTCCAAACTGCCCGACCTCTCGTCCATCGACGAGATGCGCGAGCCCATTGTGCGTGCCAACATCCTGGTTCCCCAGGAGCACCTCGGCAACGTTATCACCCTGTGCATCGAGAAGCGTGGCGTCCAGCGCGACATGCAGTTCCTCAGCTCCCAGGTTCAGGTTTGCTACGACCTGCCGATGAACGAAGTGGTGCTGGACTTCTTCGACCGCCTGAAGTCGGTGAGTCGTGGCTATGCGTCGCTGGACTACAGCTTCGATCGCTTCGAACCGGCTAATCTGGTGAAGCTGGACGTACTGATCAACGGCGAGAAGGTCGATGCCCTGGCACTCATCGTGCACCGCGACCAGGCCCACTACAAAGGCCGCGCGTTGACCGAGAAGATGAAGGAACTGATCCCGCGCCAGATGTTCGACGTGGCGATCCAGGCGGCGATCGGTGGACAGATCGTTGCACGTACTACTGTAAAGGCGCTCAGGAAGAACGTTCTGGCCAAGTGCTACGGCGGTGACGTCAGCCGTAAGAAGAAACTGCTGGAGAAGCAGAAGGCCGGTAAGAAACGGATGAAGCAGGTCGGCAGCGTGGAAATCCCGCAGGAAGCCTTCCTCGCTGTGCTCAAAGTGGATAGCTAGGGTCTATGTCGATCAATTTCCCGCTGTTGTTGGTTATCGCCGTGGCAGTCTGCGGCGTACTCGCGCTTATCGACCTGGTTCTGCTGGCGCCGCGCCGGCGCTCCGCGATTGCTGCCTACGAGGGGCAAGTCGGCGAGCCCGACCCGGACGTGCTCGACAGGTTGAACAAGGAACCGCTGCTGGTGGAGTACGGGAAGTCCTTCTTCCCCGTGCTGGCCATCGTGCTGGTGCTGCGTTCGTTCCTGGTCGAGCCCTTCCAGATCCCGTCCGGCTCCATGAAGCCGACCCTGGAAGTGGGCGATTTCATCCTGGTCAACAAGTTCGCCTATGGCATCCGCCTGCCGGTGCTGGACAACAAGGTGATCGAGGTGGGGGACCCGCAGCGTGGCGATGTCATGGTGTTCCGCTACCCCAGCGACCCGAACATCAACTACATCAAGCGAGTAATCGGCCTGCCGGGCGATCGCATCGCCTACAGCAGTGACAAGCACCTGACCATCAATGGTAAGCCGGTGGCTGAAAAGCTGCTGGGCGAAGAGCCGGGCACCCTGGGCAGTGCCATGCTCTACCAGGAAAAGCTCGGCGAAGCCGAGCACCTGATTCGCAAGGAAATGAAGCGCTACCGCATGGAGCCGGGCCGCGAGTGGGTGGTGCCCCAGGGGCATTACTTCATGATGGGCGACAACCGCGACAACTCCAACGACAGCCGCTACTGGAGCGATCCCCGTATCCCGAAGGATCTGCTGGGCATGGTTCCGGACCGCAACATCGTCGGCAAGGCGTTCGCTGTGTGGATGAGCTGGCCCGATCCCAAGCTGCGCAATATGCCGAACTTCTCCCGAGTGGGCCTGATTCACTGACAGTCCCCTCGTCATCGCGGTTTTGCGGCGTTGTTCATGACAGCGCCGCAGTCGCTATATAGTCTTGCTTGCGGGCCAATCGGCCTCCATAAAAACACAGACATTGAGGTCGATCATGACGTTCGCGCGTAAGCAGAAGGGTATGTCGGTTCTGGGCTGGCTGCTGGTCCTGGCCGTAGTGGCTTTCCTGGCCAGCACCGCCTTCAAGATCATCCCGCATTACCTCGATTTCTTCTCTCTGGAGAAGATCATCAGTTCGGTGGAAACCGAAAAGGCCCTGGAAATCAGGACCATTCCCGACTTCTACAGCCATGTATCCAAGGGTATGCAGGTCAACGGCATCCGTGACCTGGACCTGGACAAGGCGCTGAAGGTGACCCTGGAAAACAACGAGTTCCAGGCCCACCTCAAGTATGAAAAACGCGAGCCCCTGGTCGAGAATCTCGATCTGGTGGTGCGCTTCGACAAAGAATTCCGTGTGCGAGTCCAGTGAGCGTATCCCTCAGCCGTCTCGAGCGTAAGCTCGGCTATACCTTCAAGGACCAGAGTCTGATGACTCTGGCCCTGACCCACCGCAGCTATGCGGGGCGCAACAACGAGCGCCTCGAGTTCCTCGGTGATGCGATTCTGAACTTCGTCGCCGGCGAAGCCCTGTTCGCACGCTTCCCGCAGGCGCGCGAGGGGCAGTTGTCGCGGCTTCGGGCGCGGCTGGTGAAGGGCGAAACCCTGGCCTTGCTGGCCCGTGGCTTCGAGCTGGGCGAGTACCTGCGCCTGGGCTCGGGCGAGCTGAAGAGTGGCGGTTTCCGCCGCGAGTCGATCCTTGCCGACGCACTGGAAGCGCTGATCGGCGCGATCTACCTGGATTGCGGCATGGAGGCCGCGCGCGAGCGCGTCCTCGCCTGGCTGGCCAACGAGCTCGAAGGCCTGACCCTGGTGGATACCAACAAGGACCCGAAGACCCGCCTGCAGGAATTCCTGCAATCCCGGGCCTGTGAATTGCCACGCTATGAAGTGGTGGATATCCAGGGTGAACCGCACTGCCGGACGTTCTTCGTCGAGTGCCAGGTCACCCTGCTGAATGACAAGACCCAGGGCCAGGGCGCCAGCCGCCGTATCGCTGAACAGGTGGCCGCGGCCGCCGCCCTGGTCGCCCTTGGTGTGGAGAATGGCAATGACTGATATCGATACCCCCCGCTGCGGCTACGTTGCCATCGTCGGCCGCCCCAATGTGGGCAAGTCCACGCTGCTCAACCACATCCTCGGGCAAAAGCTGGCGATCACCTCGCGCAAGCCGCAGACCACCCGCCACAACATGCTCGGCATCAAGACCGAGGGCAATGTCCAGGCGATCTACGTGGACACCCCCGGCCTGCACAAGAAAAGCGACAAGGCACTGAACCGCTACATGAACCGCAGCGCTTCGGCGGCTCTGAAGGATGTCGACGTTGTCGTCTTCGTGGTCGACCGTGACCGCTGGACAGAGGAAGATCAGCTGGTTCTGGAGCGCGTGCAGTACGTACAGGGTCCGGTGCTGATCGCGGTGAACAAGACCGATCGCATGGACGAGAAGGGGGACCTGATCCCGCACCTGTCCTGGCTTCAGGAGCAGCTCCCGAATGCCGAGCTGGTCCCGATTTCCGCCCTCCAGGGTCACAATCTCGACACCCTGGAACGCCTGGTGGCCGAGCGCCTGCCGGAAGGCGATCACTTCTTCCCGGAAGACCAGATCACCGACCGCAGCAGCCGTTTCCTCGCCGCCGAACTGGTGCGCGAGAAGATCATGCGCCAGCTGGGCGCCGAGCTGCCCTACCAGATCACCGTGGAGATCGAAGAGTTCAAGCAGGAAGGTCATGTCCTGCACATCCACGCCCTGATCCTGGTGGAGCGCGACGGCCAGAAGAAAATCATCATCGGCGAAGGTGGTGAGCGCATCAAGCGCATCGGCCAGGAAGCGCGCAAGGACATGGAAACCATGTTCGACTCCAAGGTCATGCTCAATCTCTGGGTGAAAGTGAAGGGCGGCTGGTCCGACGACGAGCGTGCCCTGCGATCCCTGGGCTACAACGACCTCTGAGCCTCTCCATGATCAGCGCGACGCTGCCGGCGTTCGTCCTGCACAGCAGGGCCTATCGGGAAAGCAGCGCGCTGGTCGACTTCTTCACGCCCGAAGGGCGCCTGCGTGCGGTGCTGCGTGGCGCCCGTGGCAAGGCCGGCACCCTGGCGCGGCCCTTCCTGCCGCTGGAAGTGGAGTTTCGCGGCCGTGGCGAGCTGAAGAACGTAGGCCGCCTGGAGAGTGCCGGCATCCCCAACCTGCTTGCCGGCGAGGCGCTGTTCAGCGGCCTCTACCTCAATGAACTGCTGATTCGCCTGCTGCCCGCCGAAGACCCGCAGCCCGCGCTATTCGAGCATTACGCCGCAACTCTCCAGGCGCTTGCCGCCAACCGTCCGCTGGAACCGCTGCTGCGCGCGTTCGAATGGCGCCTGCTGGACGAGCTGGGCTATGGTTTCGCCCTGGATACGGACCTGGCCGGGCATCCCATCGCCCCTGACGGCATCTACCGCCTGCAGCCCGATGCCGGGCTGGAGCCGGTGGCGCAGTTGCAGCCCGGCCTGTTCCAGGGTCGTGAGCTCCTCGCCCTGGCCGAAGCCGACTGGAGCGCCCCGGGCGCACTCGGCGCGGCCAAGCGCCTGATGCGCCAGGCCCTGGCACCTCACTTGGGCGGCCGGCCACTGGTCAGCCGCGAGCTATTCATGACGATCAAGGAACCTCCCCGTGACTGAAGCCAACCGCGTACTTCTCGGTGTCAATATCGACCACGTCGCCACCCTCCGTCAGGCCCGCGGCACCCGTTACCCGGACCCAGTCAAGGCGGCCCTGGACGCAGAGGAAGCCGGTGCCGACGGCATCACCGTTCATCTGCGCGAGGACCGCCGTCACATCCAGGAGCGTGACGTACGCCTGCTCAAGGAAGTGCTGCAGACCCGCATGAACTTCGAGATGGGTGTGACCGAGGAAATGATGGTCTTCGCCGAGGAAATCCGCCCCGAGCATCTCTGCCTGGTCCCCGAAACCCGTCAGGAGCTGACCACCGAAGGTGGCCTTGACGTCGCCGGCCAGGAAGCACGTATCAGGGCCGCGGTGGAGCGCCTGGCCAAGTTGGGCAGCGAGGTTTCCCTGTTCATCGACGCTGACCCGCGACAGATCGAGGCCTCCCACCGCGTAGGTGCTCCGGCCATCGAGCTGCATACCGGCCGCTATGCCGACGCCCATACCCCGGAAGAAGCCGCCCGCGAGCTGCAGCGCATCCAGGAGGGCGTGGCCCTGGGTCTCAAGCTCGGCCTGATCGTCAACGCCGGCCATGGCCTGCATTACCACAACGTCGAGCCGGTGGCTGCAATCCCCGGCATCAACGAACTGAACATTGGCCACGCCCTGGTGGCACACGCGCTTTTCGTTGGCTTCAAGCAGGCGGTGGTGGAGATGAAACAGCTGATCGTCTCGGCTGCCGCGAAGGGCTGATCGGGACAGGACGCCAGCCTGGCTCAGTGATTGAATTCGCCCCCACAGGACTGTGGTTCCTGTGGGGGCGAGTCGTTTCAGGCGGCTGGTGTGGGTGATTTCAATCGCGAATGAATTCGCTCCCGCAAGTGGCACTCGTGGATGTCGCCTTTCGCATCCCCCAACGTGGGCCAGGCCCAACACCCATGGTGGATATCGGTGAAGCGTGATCCACTCTGCGGGACCGAGCTTCCGGACGCTTCCGTCCTTCAGGCCAGCTTCAGCAATCCCATCCCCACCAGCAGCAATCCCAGCCCCAGCCACCCACGTCGCGCCAGGCGCTGACCGAACAGCGTCCAGCCGATGGCTACGGTGGCGAGGATGCCGAAGCCACCCCAGATGGCGTAGGCCAGCGACAGGTCGATGCCGCGTACCGCCTGCGCCAGGGCGGTGAAGGCCGCCAGGATGCAGAGCAGCGAAGTGCCCCCCAGCAGCCGACGGCGGAAGCCGTCGGAGTACTTGAGCAGGACGTTGGCCAGTACCTCCAGGGCGATGGCTGCGCCCAGCCAGGCGAAGTGGATCCAGGTCACGCCGTTCATGCCAGCACCTCCTGGCCACGGGCCTCGTGTGCGGCGCGGGTGCCGGACTTGATCAGCAGGATACCGGCGATCATCACAGCCAGGCCCAGCATCTTGCAGGGGCTGATGCTTTCACCCAGCCAGGTGACGCTGATGACGGTGATCAGCACGATGCCGATGCCTTCCCAGAGGGCGTAGGCAACCCCCACGGGCACACGCTTGATCGCCAGTGAGAGGAAGAAGTACGACAGGCCGATCAGGCTGTACATCAACAGGTGGCCGAGCACGGGGGCGTGTTCGGCGGCAAATTTCATCGAGGTGGTGCCGACGACTTCGAAAAGGATCGCGGCCAACAGGTAGAACCAGGAACGCATGGTGCCCTCCCTTGGGCATGCAGGGCCCTTCGCCCGGAGGCGAATGACGTGTTTGCAGGAAGTCCTGACCATGGAATGTTGGGGGTGCCCGACGTTTCCACGGCAATGAGGCGGGGGAGGGGCTACAGGTCGCCAGTCCAGTGGCGCTCGCGGGAAGCAAGGCGGGCGAAGTGGAGGGGGTGGATCAGTGTGTTCAACATAATGAACGCTATATTAGCCGTTCGGATTGGTGGAAGGCAAATTATGGGCTGTGGTGGCTTGTCGCGGGAGGATTTTGGTTTGATGGGTGTTCGTTATTTTGTTCGGATGGATCGCGAGCCCTTTTCTGTGGGAGAGAATTCATTCGCCTTTGCCGGACGTCGCTGGGACCGTTTCGCGCCCCTTTCGCGAATGAAATTCGCTCCTACAAGGGCGGCAAGTATTCCGCGTGTCACCCCACCTCCCGGCTCAGCCAGTCGAAGAAGGCCTTGACCGGCGGGTGGCGTTCCCGGCCAGGTACGCACAGGGTGGAGTAGCCCGCCCCGGCTACGCTGACCTCCGGCCGGTAGGGCGCCAGCAGGCCGCTGGCGAGGCTTTCGGATACAAGAACAGAGCTGGCCAGTACCAGGCCCTGGCCTGCGATGGCGGCTTGCAGGGCGTAGTGCTCTTCGTCGTACTCCCGCTGCGGCGCGATTTCCAGGAGGCGCTCTTCGCCCGCCGCCTGGCACCAGGCCTTCCAGCCCAGTTCGTAGAGCAGGGCGTTGCGCCAGCGGATGGTGATCAGGGGCGGCAGGCGGTCGCCCAGGCTGGCCAGCAGCGTGGGTGAGCCATAGACACCGAAGCATTCGTCCAGCAGGCACTGGCTGTGCAGGTTGGGGTATTCGCCCATGCCGTAGCGGATGACGAAGTCGACGCTGGCGTCCTGGTGCAGGTCGATCAGGGTATTGCTGGTGTCCAGGCGCACGCTGATTTCCGGGTGCTCGGCGTAGAAGCGGCCAAGCCGGGGGATCAGCCAGAGGGCGGCGAAGGCCGGGGTAGTGGAAAGCGTGAGATTGCCGCTGCTGCGATGCGGGCGCAGCTGGTCGAGGGTCTGGGTGACTTCCAGCAGGGCGCCGTGGAGGCTGCCGAACAGGCGCTGACCGCAATCGGTGAGGCGCACGCTGCGTGGCAGGCGCTGGAACAGCGGCACCCCCAGCCAGCTTTCCAGGCCGCGAATCTGATGGGACACCGCCGTGGGCGTCACGGCCAGCTCTTGGGCTGCGGCCTTGAAGCTGGACAGGCGCGCGGCGGACTCGAAGGTGCGCAGGGCGGTGAGGGGCAGGCTGGAAAACATGGAAAGCTCCATGGGTGAAATAGATTCATCCAGGTGAACAAATGCTCATTTGTCCGGGATGGCTGGCGTAACTAGCTTAGTACCTGAGTTTCAGCCAATTCATGTGCTTCTGGAAGCACAGTCGTCAAGGAGATTGAGATGAGCACTATTCTTTCCGTGCAAGGCAGCCCTCGTGGCGAGCGCTCCCATTCCCGTCGCCTGCAGGAGTCTTTCCTCAAGGCCTGGCAGGCGCGCGGGGCCGGCCGCCAGGTCCTGCGTCGCGAAGTGGGACGGGTGGCGATTCCGGCGGTCACCGAGGGCTGGATCGCCGCGGCGTTCCATCCGGAACCCGAGGCACGCACCGAAGTGATGAAGGCCGACCTTGCCGTGAGCGACCTGCTGGTGGATGAGCTGTTCGCCGCCGACTGCCTGGTGATTTCCGCACCCATGTACAACTTCGGCGTACCCAGCGGGGTCAAGGCCTGGGTCGACCAGATCGTGCGCATTCGCCGCACCTTCGACTTCGACCCGAACACGCAGGGCAACCCCTATACCCCGCTGGTGCTGGGGCGCAAGGCGCTGATCATCACCACCCGTGGTGACCAGGGTTACGGCCCGGGCGGCGCCAACGCCCACATGAACCACGCCGACGTCTACCTGCGCACGGTGCTGGGTTACATCGGCATCACCGACGTGACGGTGGTGGCGGTGGAAAACGACGAGTTCGGCGGTGAGGCCTTCGCGCAGTCCTACCAGCGGGCTGAGCGGACCCTGGCGGACCTGGCGGAGTCTTTCTGAGGAGACGGCCATGGCCTGGATATTCCTGCTGGTAGCGGCGTTCTTCGAGGTGTTGTTCGCCATGGGCATGAAGTACGCCGAAGGCTTTACCCGGCCCTGGCCCAGCCTGCTGGTGGTGGTGGCCGCCGTGGCCGGGATCTGGTTCCTGACTCTGTCCATGCGGGTGCTGCCGGTGAGCATCGCCTATCCCATCTGGACCGCCTTCGGCACGTTGGGCACCGTGCTGCTGGGCTTCCTCCTGCTGGGCGAGGCGCTGACGCCGACCAAGCTGGTATCGGTGGTGCTGATCGTCATCGGGGTATCGGGATTGAGGTAGGGGGCGCTGCGTTCAGCACCAGCTTCCGAACGAGAGCCGGTGCGCATGGCACACCCTGCGAGGCAAGCACCAACCTTCGTTACCGCCTGCTTACCTGCACCGCCGGCGCCAGGTCCTGGCACTGGGTGTTCTGGCCAGGGACGAGGTAGGGCTGGAGGATCGGCGCCATGCCTTTGAGCACCTGCACGGGCAGGGCGGAGGTGAAGCTGAACTTGTCGGCCTGGCTGCCTTCGACGAAGGCGGTGAGGGTGCCGAAGTGGCGCGGGCCCAGGTAGAAGACGAAGGTAGCGGTGCGGTTCATCGCCTTGGAGCTCTTCACCGTGCCCCAGCGGGTCACCGTCTGGATGCGGTTGTCGCCGGTGCCGGTCTTGCCGCCCATGACCAGCGGCTGGCCGTCGGGCAGGGTGAAACTGCCTTGCAGGCGCCGTGCGGTGCCGCCTTCCACCACCTTGGAGAGGGCGTCGCGCAGGGTGGCGGCGACTTCCGAGGTCATCACCCGTTTGCCTTCGCTGGTCTGATGCCCCACCAGGGTTTCGTAAGGGGTGTCGGCGGCGAAGTGGAGCTGGTCGATGCGCAGGGTGGACTGGCGCACGCCGTCGTTGAGGATGATGCCCATGAGTTCGGCCAGTGCCGCCGGACGGTCGCCGGAGCTGCCCAGGGCGGTGGCCAGCGACGGCACCAGGTGGTCGAAGGGGTAACCCAGGGACTTCCAGTGCTCGTGGATGTCGAGGAAGGCCTCCACTTCCAGCATGATGCGGATGCGCTTGTCGCGGGCGTACTTGCGCTTGGACTTGAACAGCCAGCCATAGACCTCGCGGCGCTCGTCGCCACTGGCTTCCACGGCGTCGCGGTAGGTCGCCGTCGGGTGCGCCTGCAGGTAACCGAGCAACCAGAGCTCCAGCGGGTGGACGCGGGCCACGTAGCCCTGGTCGTTGAGGTTGAAGGCGCCCGGTCCGTAGCGCGTGTAGAGATCTTCGATGCGCTTGTCGGTCAGCGGTGGGTTGGCCTTGGGCACCCGTTCGCGCATGAACGCGGCGAAGGTGGCCATGTCGGCCTGGGGCTGCAGGTAGCGGTGGATGGCGGCCATCCGCGCGCCCCAGGGGTTGAGGCCGTCGAGGAAGGTGGCCAGGCGCTGTTCCGCATCCTTGCCCTGGTATTTGTTCCAGAAGCGGCGCAGGTAGGTCTGGCTTTCGCGGGAGACGAACAGGTCCAGGTAACCCTGGCGGCGCGGGTCCTTGTCGTCGGTCAGGAGCTGCATCTTGCCGCCGTCGGGACGGTACATGTCGTGCCGCACCACATCGCGCAACAGGCGCACGAACGGCAGGTTGATGGATTCACGCAGTGCATCGCGCAGGGAGGGGCGGCGGCCGTTGTCCTCCTTGCGGAAGTTGTTGAAAGTGTGCAGCCCGCCGCCGGTGAAAAAGGCTTCGTAGGGGCTGGCGGAGTAGGTGCGCTCCAGGGCCGCCTGGAGCATCGCGCTGAGGTCGCGGTCCTTGGTCTGGATCAGGTAGTCGATGGCCCAGCGGCTGATGAAGTCGAGCGGGTCCACCTGCACCTTGCGCAGCTCGGCCACGGGCAGGCCGGCATAGCGTTCATGCAGGGTGGCGACGTTCTCCAGGTAGGTGGCCAGCACCCGCAGCTTGGCGGTGGAGCCCAGTTCCAGCTTGCTGCCCTCGTTGATGTCGAAGGGCTGGTCGGTGTTGTCGGTCTGCACGCGCACGCGGTTGCCCGAAGGCGTGCGCTCGAAGAGGGTGAAGCTGTAGCGCACCTCGCGGGTCTTCTCCGGTGACAGCAGGCGTTCGCCATAGAGGCCCACCTGCTCGGCGAAGGCCGGATCGGCCAGGTGACGCAGGTACTCCGTGACGGCGTTCTGCAATTCACTCTGCAAGGTGCTGCTGGCGGTCAGGTCGAGGCGGTCGAGGTCGTAGAGCGGCATGTTCAACATGCCCGAGAGACGGCTGCGGGCGACGCTGATGCCCTTGTTCGCCTCCACCGCCTGGATTGCCGGTTCTTCCACCCAGTTGCGGAAACGCAGCTTGGCGCCGAGGGCGGCGTCGCGCAGCGGCGTATCGATGATGCCTGCGCCGGCCAGCACGCGGATATGGCTGTCGGTGAGGGCGTTCAGCTCTTCATGGGCGCTGGACAGGTAATAGGAGGGGCGACGCTGGGCGATGAACAGCGAGAGCACCTGGCGCATGGCCAGGCCGCGTTCGGCCAGGTTGCTGTTGTCGTCCGCAAGGGTCCTGTTGACCCGGTTGAAGTCGGCGCCGTACCACACCCGCAGGCCGTCGGCGATGCCGTGCACCTCGCCGTGCCCCGGTGCTGCCGAAAGCGGCACGCTGTTCAGGTAGTCCATGACGATGCGTTCGCGCGCCGCCAGGGTTTGTGGGCCTTGCTGGTAGGCACGCACGCTGGCGGAGACCATCTGGCGAATCTTCTCGGAGGCGGAAACGGTGCGGCCGAAGGGCGAGTGGCGGTATTTCTCCAATTGGGTGGCCAGGGTGCTGCCGCCGGCCGACTGGCCGTCGAAGTCGATGGCCTTGCCCACCTGGGTCAGCGCGGCCTTGGAAAAACGTGGCCAGTCTACGGCCGGGTTGGCCAGGGGCGTTTCGCGGTCCAGCAACTTGCGGTTCTCGATGAACAGCAGGCTGCTGACCAGCAGCGGCGGAATACTGGTGAAGTCCGGATAACGCTGTTGCGGATAACTGAACTGGTAGAAGGGCAGGCCGCGGCAATCACAGATGTTGATGCCGGCCTGGATCTTCTCGCGATAAGGCGGGAACAAGCCGTGTTCGACATAGCTGATCAGTGCCGGGGAGAAGCGCGTCTGTCGCTGGACCTGATAGCCGCGTTTTTCCAGGCGGTCGAGCATTTGCGGCAGGGAGGCGTAGCCCAGGCGGCGGTCGAACGGGCCATCACCGGGGTAGCGAATGGATTTACTGGGGCCATCCTCGAGCTTGTAGCTGAGCGTTGCGGCGTAGCGGCTGATTTCCCTGGCCTGGAGGCGTGAGGTCTGCATTTCGTGGGTGGCGGCAACGCCGACGATCCCGGCGGTCACCAGGAAGATGCTCCAGAACAGGAGGCGGTGCTTACGGCGCGGCGGCTTTTCCGGCGGAACGCCCGCTCCGTAGAGAGGGCCTTGGGGTGCCTCTTTCCTTGTCGTGTCGGATTGCCATATTGCGCCCATAGTCCACCGGCCTGGCCTGTTGCCGCTCTTGCTTGCAATCTTAGTAGCTCACCGGCTGGCTGCATGGCGGAGTGGCGGCAAAACAGGAGCGAATCAATGACAGGCGACAATCGGATGCAACTCGACCACAGCTGGCGTGCCAACGCTCTAGCTTGGACTCGTGCGGTGAGGGAACGTCGTATCGAAAGCAGGCAATTGGCTACTGACCGGGCCATCATCGAGGCCGTGCTGGCCCGTCGGCCGACGCGGGTGCTGGACCTCGGATGCGGCGAAGGATGGCTGAGCCGGACGCTGGCCGGGCACGGGTTTGCGGTGCTGGGCATCGATGCTTCGGCGCCCCTGGTGGAGGCGGCGCGGGCGGCCGGCGGTGAGTTCCGTTGCCTGGATTACGCGCAATTGCAGGCCGACCCTGGCCAGTTGGGCAGGTTCGACGTAGTGGTGTGCAATTTCTCGCTGTTCGAGGAGCAGCTGGAACCGTTGCTCATGGCCCTGCGCGAGTCGCTGGCGGAGGAGGGCGCATTGCTGGTCCAGACCGTCCACCCCTGGCAGGCCCGAGGCGAGCAGGGCTACCGCAATGGCTGGCGCCGCGAAACCTTCGACGCCTTCGGTGGCGAATTCCCCGAGCCCATGCCCTGGTACTTCCGCACCCTGGAATCCTGGTGCGAGTTGCTGCACGGCAGCGGCTACCACATCGAGGCCCTGCGCGAGCCGGCCCATCCGGGTACCGGCGAACCGCTGTCGTTGCTGATCGAGGCCAGACCCTGAGCGGAAATTCCCGCCGCAGCGACCGTTCGGCTGAAGGCCCATGGGCGATTCCGGGGTTTCCGGCCTTCACGCGGGCCATCCTGGCGAACCTATCCGGCCTTTTGGGGCGAAGGCATGCATTGCCGCCTTTCCCGCGTCCTCCGGTACGGATGTGCACCAAAAGTAGGCATGACGTCGCTTCATCTTTGTGCAAGACTCGCCGCCGATCTCGGACGCGTGTGCGCCCGCCGGCCTGTTCCGCCCCACAAGGACGGGACTTCCAGGCGGCCAAGGGTCGTTACCACGACCCGGCTTTTCGGCTGCGCGGCTGACTCCTCGACAACTACAAGATGAGGTACCCCCCATGTCGGTTGCTGATCATCAGCCACAACATGAATCGCTGCACCGAGACCTCGGTGAGCGTCACATCCGCCTGATGGCCCTGGGCGCCTGCATTGGCGTCGGCCTGTTCCTCGGCTCGGCCAAGGCCATCCAGATGGCCGGTCCGGCCATCATGCTCTCCTACATCATCGGCGGGCTCGCCATCCTGGTGATCATGCGCGCCCTCGGCGAGATGGCTGTGCATAACCCGGTGGCCGGCTCCTTCAGCCGCTACGCCCAGGACTACCTCGGCCCGCTGGCGGGCTTTCTCACTGGCTGGAACTACTGGTTCCTCTGGCTGGTGACCTGCGTGGCGGAAATTACCGCCGTGGCTATCTATATGGGCGTCTGGTTCCCCGAAGTGCCGCGCTGGATCTGGGCCCTCGCGGCGCTGATCAGCATGGGCGGGGTGAACCTGATCGCCGTGCGTGCCTTCGGTGAATTCGAGTTCTGGTTCGCCCTGATCAAGATCGTCACCATCGTCGCGATGGTGGTGGCCGGCGCCGGCATGATCGTCTTTGGCCTCGGCAACCACGGGATCGCCACCGGCATCTCCAACCTCTGGGAACACGGCGGCTTCATGCCCAATGGTGTGCAAGGCGTGCTGATGTCGCTGCAGATGGTGATGTTCGCCTACCTGGGCGTGGAGATGATCGGCCTGACCGCCGGCGAAGCGAAGAACCCGCAGAAGACCATTCCCCAGGCCATCGGCTCGGTGTTCTGGCGCATCCTGTTGTTCTATGTCGGCGCGCTGTTCGTGATCCTTTCCATCTATCCGTGGAACGAGATCGGTTCCCAGGGCAGCCCCTTCGTGATGACCTTCGAAAGCCTCGGCATCAAGACCGCCGCCGGCATCATCAACTTCGTGGTGATCACCGCTGCACTGTCGTCCTGCAACGGCGGCATCTTCAGCACCGGCCGCATGCTCTACAGCCTGGCCCAGCAAGGCCAGGCGCCGCGTGCCTTCGCCGTCACCTCCAACGGCGTGCCGCGCCGCGCGCTGCTGGTGTCCGGCGTCGCCCTGCTGCTGGGCGTGCTGGCCAACTACCTGGTGCCGGAGAAAGTGTTCGTCTGGGTGACCTCGATCGCTACCTTCGGCGCCATCTGGACCTGGGCGATGATCCTGCTGGCACAGATGAAGTTCCGCCGCAGCCTCACCCCCGCCGAGCAGGACAAGCTGCAGTACCGCATGTGGCTGTTCCCGCTGAGTTCCTACCTGGCCATGGCCTTCCTGGTGCTGGTGGTCGGACTGATGGCCTACTTCCCCGACACCCGCGTCGCGCTCTACGTGGGCCCGGCCTTCCTGGTGCTGCTGGTGGTACTGTACAAGGCGTTCAACCTGGCTCCGGCCAAGGCAATGGAACCGGTCGGCGACGCCGCCTGAGCCCTGCCTTCACGATGAACACCGGGCCCGCCACGTGCGGGCCCGATGCTTTTCAGACGCTTGAAGCGGCAGGCCCGTTGGTGGAATATCCATCGCCAGCTGGCAATGCGCCAGCGCATTCAGGAGGTGGTCATGTCCCGCATTCCTACCCGTCTATCATTCGCGCGGCACCCTCTGCTGGCAGGTGTTCTCACCAGTTGCCTGCTCCTGGCCGGCTGCGCGGGTTTTCGTTCGGGAGTGGAGAGCAGGGCCGTCGTCGACGGGCAGGAGGCGGACGAACGCGGCCGTATCCAGTTGGCGGATGTCGCGCTCACCCTGGACCTGCACAACCAGATCCAGCAGAACGACTTCCAGGTGATCCTGTTCGTGGTGCCGGTGATGTACGACCCCGTCGACAAGCCCCGCTACAACGAGAACGACGGGATTCGCCTGCTATTGGAAATCCAGCCGGCCACCGCCGATTTTCGCTTCCGCCCGGAACGCGTCGTGTTGACGGTGGATGGCCGTCCGCTTCCGCCCGAGAAGGTTTCCCTGATCATGGTTCGCGACCCCGAACAGTTCCCGCTGGACGGCTTCCAGGCGATCGATCAGTCACCCGCCGGGCTGGACTACCGCCTGAGGGTGCCGAGGCGGAGCTGGCAGTTCATTCTCAAGTTCGCGGCACCGGTTCCCCAGCCGTCCAGTGAAATCCAGCTGGACCTTTCCCGCGCCCTGGAACGCCCCGGCAAGCCGCCCCTGCCGCTGATTCACTTCCGCTCCCGTCCGTGGAATCAGGGCTATACCTGACACTTCCGCCATTACGCGGTGGTCTATTGCAGCATGGAATCCTGGCCCCGCCTGGTGCGGGTCGGGCTAGGCTGAAACCATCGTTCTTCAAAAAAGGGAGGTCACCGCCATGGCCGGTTCCGCTGCCATTCCCTGTCTTCGTTACCGCGATGCGCCCGCGGCCATTGCCTGGCTGTGCAACACCTTCGGCTTCGTCGAACACCTGGTGGTGGCCGGGAATGACGGCAGCATTGCCCACGCCCAGCTCAGTCTTGGCACTGGCATGATCATGCTCGGCTCGGTGCGGAATAACGACTATGGCCAACTGCTGCGCCAGCCCGACGAGAACGGCGGGCTCGGCACCCAGGGCATCTATCTGGTGGTGGTGGATGTCGACGCCGTGCACGCCCGCGCCCTGGCCGCCGGCGCCACCGTCGTGCTGCCACTGAGGGACGAGGAGTATGGCGGGCGCGGATTCACCTGCCGCGACCCGGAAGGCCACCTGTGGAGCATCGGCTCCTACGACCCCTGGGCTTGAGCCGTCCGGTCCGTTGCCGGATTATCGCGCCCCAGCTGCCGGCAATCCCGAATGAACGGACTTTCCGAGGAATACGCCATGCAAAGCATCACCTTCCCCGACGGCACCCGCGTGCCCGCCATCGGCCAGGGCACCTGGCACATGGGCGAGCAGCCCAGTGAGCGCAAGCGCGAAGTTGCCGCGCTGCGCCAGGGGCTGGAGCTGGGGCTGACCCTGATCGACACTGCCGAGATGTACGCCGAAGGCGGCGCCGAGGAGGTGGTGGGGGACGCCATCGCCGGCCTGCGCGAGCAGGTCTTCCTGGTCAGCAAGGTCTACCCCTGGAATGCCAGCCGCAAGGGCACCGCCCTGGCTTGCGAGCGCAGTCTCAAGCGCCTGGGCACCGACCATCTCGATCTCTACCTGCTGCACTGGCGCGGCGAGCATCCGCTGGAAGAAACCGTGGAAGCCTTCGAACGCCTGCGCGAGCAGGGCAAGATCGCTCGCTGGGGCGTGTCCAACCTCGACCTCGACGACCTCCACGAACTGCCCGCCGGTTGCGCCGCCAACCAGGTGCTCTATAACCCCGAGGCGCGCGGCATCGAGTTCGACTTGCTGCCCTTCCAGCAGCAACAGGGCATACCGTTGATGGCCTACTGCCCGGTGGGGCAGGGCGGCAGCCTGCTGCGCAACGAAGCGATTCGGGAAGTCGCCCGCCGCCACCAGGCCAGCTCGGCCCAGGTGGCCCTGGCCTGGGCTCTGCGCCAGCAAGGGGTGATCGTGATTCCCAAGGCGGTCGACCCGCTGCACCTGAAGCAGAACGCCGAAGCCCACAAGCTCCAGCTCAGCGCTGACGACCTCGCCCTGATCGACGAGAGCTTCCCGCCGCCGCGCCGCAAGCGTCCGCTGGAAATGCTCTGAGGCCACGGCAGTGTGGAGCGAATTTATTCGCGAATGAATTCGCTCCCACAGGGAGTCGCGCATATCCGCCCGCCACTCGGCGGTGAGTCTGGCCTGATGGCAAGATAATTCCTCGGACCAGATTCCTATTGTCCGACAGCTCTCATAGACTCTTGCCCACTTCTTTCCAGGGAATGGCCTTGATGAAACGCACGCTGTGGACGTTGTTGGGCTTGGTTGGGCTGGTCGCTACCGTATGGGCGGAGGAGCCGCCCGCGCAGGACCCCTTGCTCGATGCCCCTGCAGCGGCGACCGCTTCCGGCAGTGAAGCCCGTGGCGTGCTGCGTGCGCGCAACCAGGCGGTACTGGCCAGCGAGCTGGCCGGGCGCATCGTCGAGATGCCCTATGCCGAAGGCCAGGCATTCAAGAAGGGCGAAGTGCTGGTGCGCTTCGACTGCAGCGCCTACCAGGCCCAGCTCAATGCCGCCAATTCCGCCGTGCGTGCCGCCCGCGAAGAACTGAAGAACAAGCAGCAACTCGCCGCCCTGAACTCGGTGGGCCGCTTCGAAGTGGCCCTGGCCGAGGCACGCCAGGCCCAGTCCCAGGCCGAAGCGCAGGTCTACCAGGTGCAGGTGCAACGCTGCCAGGTGAAGGCCCCCTTCGACGGCCAGGTGGTGGCGCGCAAGGTGCAGCCCCATGAGAGCGTCGCCAGTGGTGCGCCGCTGTTGGAGGTGGTGGACAACCGCACCCTGGAAATCCACCTGCTGGTGCCTTCGCGCTGGCTGAGCCGGCTCAAGCCCGAGCAGGCCTTCGATTTCGTTCCCGATGAAACCGGCAAGCCGCTGCATGCGGTTATCAAGCGGCTGGGCGCGCGGATCGACGAAGGCAGCCAGACCCTGTTGCTGATCGGCGGCCTGCCGGCCGATGCCGAGGGCCTGCTGGCCGGCATGAGCGGCACCGCGCATTTCCCGGAGACGCCATGAACGCAGCCACGCCCGGTGCAGCCGAGCGTGTTTTCGCGCTCTTCCTCGGGCTGGAGAAGCAGGCACGCCAGGCGGCCAGCGCCGGGCAACTGGCCTTTGCCATGGTCAATGATGGCCAGGCGCTGTTTGGCTTCCGCCACGCGGCGCTGCTGATTGCCGGCAAGGTGCAGGCACTGACCGGCGTCAGCGTGGTGGAGCCCAATGCCCCCTTCGTCGCCTTCGTCGAGCGAGCCGCCGGGCGATTGCTTGGCCAGGGTGCGCTGGACCAGGCCTGCAGCGTCGATGCCGCGTTGCTCGACGAGCAGTCCCGCGCCGATTGGCAGACGCTGTCTGCCCCTCAAGCCTGCTGGGTGCCCTTGAAGGACCGCCATGGCGCAATCTTCGGTGGACTCTGGCTGGCGCGCGAACACCCCTTCAACGAGGCCGAACTGACCCTGCTGACCCAGCTTGGCGATACCTACGCCCACGCCTGGCTGGCCCTGCAGCCGCGCAAGCCCTGGCGCCTGCGCTGGCCGAAGAAGAAGCTGCTGGCCATCGCCGGTGGCCTGTGCCTGTTGCTCCTGATTCCGGTGCGCCAGTCGGTGCTGGCGCCGGCCGAAGTGGTGCCACTGGGCGGCCGGGTGGTGGCTGCGCCGCTGGATGGGGTGATTGCCGAATTCCTGGTCAAACCCAACCAGAGCGTGGCCGCAGGTGACCTGCTGGTGCGCTTCGACGCCACCAGCCTGAAGGCCCAGGCGGACGTCGCCGAGCGTGCCCTGGGCGTCGCCGAGGCCGAGCTCAAGGCCAACACCCAGCGTGCCTTCGCCGATGCCGAATCCAGTTCGCGGATCGACTTGCTGGCGGCGCGGGTGGAGCAGAAACGCGCCGAACGCGATTACGCCCGCGAACTCCTGGCCCGTAGCGAAGTGCGCGCCGAGCGTGCCGGCATCGCAGTGTTCGCCGATGCCGAGCGCTTGACCGGCAAGCCGGTGCAGACCGGTGAGCGGCTGATGCAGATCGCCGATCCGGCCCAGGCGGAATTGCGCATTGAACTGCCGGTGGGAGATGCCATCGCCCTGCAACCCGGTGCCGAGGTGGCGCTGTTCCTCGACAGCGACCCGCTCAACCGGCATGCCGCGCGCCTCGAACGTGCGGCATACGAAGCCCAGGGCACCGCCGCCGGACAACTGGCCTACCGCCTCGATGCGGCCTTCCTCGACGCGCCGCCGCGCATTGGCCTGCGCGGCACCGCCAAGCTGTTCGGCGACCGCGCGCCGCTGGCCTATTACCTGCTGCGCCGGCCGCTCGCCGCGCTGCGTCAGAGCCTGGGCTACTGATGCTGCCGGCGCTGCGTCCCGACCTGCAGCTGTCACCGGCCGCCCCCGGCCTGGACGGCGCGCCGCAATGGACCCTGGCCGATCCCTTGCGCGGCCGCTACTTCAAGCTGGGTGCCGCCGCCGTGCGTCTGCTGCGCCACTGGGCACTGAGCGATCCACAACGGGTGCTGGAGGCCGCCAACGCCGAGCCGGGGTTGCCCCTGGGCGGTGCTGAACTGGACGAAATGCTGCGTTTTCTGCGAGGGCATGACCTGATCGCCGCTTCGGATGAGGAACAGCGCGCCAGCTTCGCGATGAAGTCCGCCGCCCAGCAACAGAGCCTGGGCAAGCGGGTGCTGCACCAGTACCTGTTCTTCCGCATTCCGCTGTGGCGCCCGGACGCCTTCCTCAATCGCGCCTGGCCTGTGCTGGAGCGCAACGGCCCGTGGATGCTGCGCTGGGGCCTGCCGCTGGTATTCGCCCTCGGCCTGTTCCTGGTGGCGCGAGACTGGCAGCGCTTCATCGCCACCTTCCCGCACCTGTTCAGCCTTGGTGGAGCGATGGCCTTTGGTGTGGCCCTGACCTTCGCCAAGCTCTGCCACGAGTTCGGCCATGCCTTCATGGCCAAGCGCGCTGGCTGCCGGGTGCAGAGCATGGGCCTGGCCTTCATGGTGCTGCTGCCGATGTTCTACACCGATGTCAGCGATGCCTGGCGGGTCAATGACCGGCGCTCGCGATTGCTGATCGGCGCCGGCGGCGTGCTCGCCGAACTGGTATTGGCGGTACTGGCGCTGCTGGCCTGGTCGCTGTTGCCGGATGGCCCGCTGCGCACCTCGGCCTTCATGCTGGCCAGCGCCACCTGGATTACCACGCTGCTGATCAACCTCAACCCCTTCATGCGTTTCGACGGCTACTTCCTGCTCACCGACCTCTGGGGTGTGGATAACTTGCAGACGCGGGCCTTCGCCCTGTGCCGCTGGCGCCTGCGCGAAGCGCTGTTCGGCTATGGCGAGCCGGCGCCGGAGCCCTGGTCGCCGGCCATGGCCAGGCGTCTGCTGATCTGGGGCTACGGCTCCTGGCTGTGGCGTGCGGTGCTGTTCTTCGGCATTGCGCTGGCGGTGTATCACCTGTTCTTCAAGGTGCTGGGCATCTTCCTGATGCTGGTGGAGCTGGTCTGGTTCATCGGCCTGCCGATCTGGAAGGAGCTGCTGGAGTGGTGGCAGCGCCGCGACCAGACGAACCCGCGCAAGGTACTGCTGACCGGCGGTGGACTCCTGGTGCTGCTGGCCCTGATGGTGTTGCCGTGGCGCAGTTCGGTCGAGGTCCCCGCGCTGCTGGAGGCCTCCCGTGCCACCGCACTGCATGCTCCGGTGGCGGCAAGATTGAAGACGTTGCAGGTGAAGGATGGCCAGGCGGTGGAGCGGGGTACGCTGCTGCTGGAACTGGAATCCCCTGACCTGGATTCGCGCCAGTCCATCGTTCGCCGCGAAATCGAAATCCTCCAATTGCAGCTGCGCCGCCAGGCCGGGCGCAGTGAGACCGCCGCCGACGCAGGCATCCTCGAACAGCGACTGGCCGAGGCCGTGGCCGAGTACCGCGGCCTGGCCGCCCAACGCGAGCGCCTGCAACTGCGCGCACCCCAGGCCGGCGTCGTGCGTGACCTGCTGCCCGACCTCACGGTTGGACGTTGGCTAAACCCCCAGGAAGTGCTGGCGCGAGTGGTGGAGCCGGGCCAGCGACTGCGCGGCTACCTGGCCGAAGAGTATCTCTGGCGCGTGCAGCCGGGAGCGCAGGGCCGCTTCATCGCCGACGACCCGGCGCGCCCCGCGATTCCGGTACGGCTGGACGAGGTGGATGCCACCGGCGTCGCCTATCTGGAGCTGGAAGCGCTCAGTTCCGACCATCACGGCCCCATCGCCGTGCGCCGCGATGCCCAGCACCGCGCCGAGCCGGTGCAGGCCCAGTACGGCGTGCGCCTGAGCCTGCTGGACGACGCCATCCACCCGGCCCAGCCCCTGCGCGGCGTGGTGGTGCTGGATGGGGAAGGGCAGTCGGTCCTCGGTTTCGCCTGGCGCCGATTGGCGGCGCTGGGTGTGAGGGAAAGCGGTTTCTGAACAACAGCCGGAAACAAGGACGATTGAATGGCGACGCCTCCACTACCGATCTGTTCGCGCCTGCCTCTGCGGTTCGAGTTGGCGCCCCTGCTGGACGCCCTGGGGCGAATCGACGAATCCGCGTGGCAGGGCCACTTCAATACCGGCTATTACGAGGGCGACTGGAGCGGTGTCGCCCTGGTCGCTCCGGACGATGCGCCGCTGCCACTGGCTCCCGGCCAGGGCACGCCGGTTCGCAGTGGCTGGTGGCAACGGGAGGCCGCCTGGAACGATCTGCTGGATGCCTTCCACACCACCGTGCGCAGTGCGCGCCTGCTGCGCCTGGGGCCGGGCTCGCGCATCCACGAACACTGCGACCCTGACCTTGGCATGCCGGGCAGCGACCTGCGCCTGCATGTGCCGCTGCTGAGCCCGGCAGGGGTTGAGTTCCTCGTCGATGGTCTGCAAGTGCCCATGCAGCCGGGGCAGTGCTGGTTCCTCGATCTGTCGCGCCCGCATCGTGTGGATAACCCCGGGCCGGGCGAGCGCATTCACCTGGTGCTGGATTGCCAGCCCAACGCTTGGCTGCTTGGGCTCATCGAACAGGGCCTGCCTGACACACCCGCGCTGCGGCCAGGGAGGGCGGAGCAGGCCTTCGCGCGGTTCCGCGAACTCGTGGAGCAGGATGCGCAGCTGGCCTGGCGCCTGCGCGAGCTGACCGACGTGGGTGAATTTCAGCGTGCGGCAGTTGCCCTGGGCGCCGAGCACGACCTGTATTTTTCTGAAGCGGAAGTCCGGGCCGCGATGCGCCAGGGCAAGCAGGCATGGAACGATCAATGGCGAGCATGAACCCGGACGATTTCATCGGCTGGCTGCCCATCCGAACCTGGCAGCACGAGGGCGTGTGGCGGGTGGACTGGTGCTGGTTTGGCGAGCAGCGGTTGACCCGGCCCTTCTTTCGCGACGACGTGGACCAGGCCCTGCGCCTGCCCTTCAACCAGGCGTTTCGGCGCGAGAGCAGCCTCCAGGCGCTGCTGGACTGGTGGGCCGCGAGCCCCGGCCTGGCGCCAGCTGCCTTCATTTTTCATGCCTCCCGCTGCGGCTCGACCCTGATCGCGCAGATGCTGGCCAGCCTGGACAGCCATGTGGTCCTGTCCGAGCCTCCGCCTCTGGACAGCCTGCTGCGCGGCCACTATCGGGATGGTCTCGTCGGCTGTGCCCAGGAGGCCGGCGTGGTCGCGATGCTGTCGGCATTGGGTCAGGCCCCCACGCCTTCGGCGAAGCATCTGGTGGTCAAGCTGGATGCCTGGAACCTGTTCGAATTGCCCATCCTGCGACGCTGCTTCCCGGATACGCCGTGGGTGTTCCTCTATCGCGATCCCCTGGAGATCGCCGCGTCGCACCTGTTGATGCCCGGCATGCACATGATTCCCGGACAGCTCGGGGTTTCACCGCTGAACGAGGCGGGGGAGGCCACGGTGCCACGCGAGGCTTACATCGCCCGGCGGCTGGGCCGCCTGCTGGAGCAGGCGGCCGTCATGTGCCGGGAATACGGCGGGCTGGCGCTCAATTACAGCGAGCTGCCCCACGCTGTGGTGGGCCAGCTGCGCGAACCGTTGCGGCTGGCTCCGGATCAGCTGGAGGTGGTCATGGCCGCCAGCCGGCAGAATGCCAAGCGGCCAGGCGAGACGTTCGCGGCGGACGCACAGCGCAAGCGCGATTCGGCCCCGGCCGCCCTGTGCGATGCGGTGTCACGCTGGGCGGAAGGGCCTTACCGGGCACTGGAGGCGCTGCGCCTGGATCAGTCGCGCTGAACGGGGTCGCGGCGCATTTGCAGCTGAACCTGGTCCGCGCTTGCTGGCAGGGTGCGGAATCCCAGGCGCTGGTAGAGGCGGATCGCCGGGTTGTGCCCCATGACCGCCAGCTCCAGCGCTTTGCATTGCCGGTCTGCGTGGCGGGTGAGATCGCCCAGCAGCCGTTGGCCGTAGCCGTGCCCCCGGTAACGGGCCTCCAGGCCGATTTCCAGCACGCGTATCGTGCTGGCGCCTTCATGAAGGGTAATGAGTCCGATGGGCGCGTCGTCCAGCAGCACCAGTTCCGTGCGGGCCTCGGGATAGTGGCTGGCGAAGGCTCGCTGCTGGAGCTGCCATTGCTGTTCGAGGAGGCCGGGGCAGGCGGCGATCATGGCCGGGTCCAGCCCGCGCAACTGGGCGAAGAGCTGACGCATCCAGGGCTCGTCGGCCGCACTGGCTGCCCGCTTGGTTAGAACTTCAGGCGTCTTTATCTCGATCATGCGCTGCTGTACTTTCCTCTACCGCTCAGGCCCGTGCCTGAATTCCTAACGATCAGGGAGTGACCAGATGTTCATCGAAACCCAGGGCCTTACCGCAAAGATGTTCGCCTCCGAGGTTGGCCAGGTCTTCACCGCCGAGACGGTGCCCGAACCTGTGCAGCTGACCTTGCTGAGGCTGGTGGAAGGCAGTGCTCCCAATCCGGGATTCCGCACGCCGTTCTCGCTGATCTTCACCACGCCGATGAGCGTACTCCTGCTGGAAGCGCAATACCGCCTGAAGAGCGCCAGCGGAAAGGAATATCTGCTGCACCTCAGCCCGATCGTTTCTCCCCTCGACGGTCAGCGCCACTACCAGGCCCAGTTCAACTAGGCCTGGTAGTGGGCAGTCCGGGTCAGTTGCGGCTCGGGAATACACCCTGGGTGCAGATGCACTGGGTCAGTGCCAGGAACGGCTGCACCACGCCGGTGGGCAGGTTCTGACCATTGAGCTCTAGCGTTACCTGGAGACTCGCCTGCACGGGCAGTTCGACGCTTCCCGGCGCCGGAGCGTAGATCTGCACGGTCACACCGGTACGGCCCGAGCTACCTTGCGCCTGGGCCAGGGTGGCGTCTGCCGCAGGCTGCTCGGAGGCGGCCGCCGTAGTGGACGACTGCAGCACCACAGTCGCTTCGGCGGTGGCGCCGTGGGTGTGGACGGGCAGGTTGAGTGTGGTCAGCGTGACGTTTTCCGAGCCGGCCGTCTGGCCGAGCGGATATTGAGCGCTTTGCCCGACCGCTGCCCGTCCGTTGAGGTTGGGCAGGCCGAAGGTCTGGACGCCGTTGCCGCCATAGGCGACGCCCAGCAGGGCGAACAGCGCCTGGTTCTGCTGGATCGACAACAACTGGCCGCTGCAGGTCATCCAGTTCCGTGGTGCGAAGTTGCCGGCGAAGGGCGCGATCACACCGAGGTAACTTTCGATATCCATTCGTGAGTCCTCGCGCCGTCAGTTGCGGGAGGGGAAGACCCCTTCCATGCAGATGATGTAATTGATCACGGTGAACGGCTGCAGAATGGAGAAAGGCTGGCTACTGCCGGCAGCCTGGACGCTGACGGTGGCCGCGCTGGTCAGGGGCAGGTTCACCGAACCGGGGGCCGGGGCGTAGATCTTCACGTCCACGGGCGTGCGGCCCGAGGCGCCATTTGCGGCGGCAAGCACGCTGTCCGCTGCCGGTGTTGCCGAAGTCGCCGCTGCGGTGCTGGCGGGCAGGGAGGCGGTGGCGGTCGCGGTAGCGACGTGGGTGTGGGCGGGCATCTGCGCGGTGGTCAGGGTCACCGACTCGGTGCCGGCCATCTCGCCCAGGCTGTACAGGGAGGTGCCGATGGACTGGCCGGCGCCGACGGGCACGCGACCTTGCAGGTTCGGCAGGCAGAAGGTGGTCTGACCGTTACCACCATAGACGGTGCCGAGGAGCGAGAACAGGGCGCTGTATTGAGAGATGGAGATGGTCTGCCCCTGGCAGAACGCCCAGCCACGGGGAGCGAAATTGGGGGCCCAACCGCTGATGGAGCCGAGATAGGACTGGTCACTCATGAGACTGATTCCTTCCTTGCGTGTGTGAGGCTTTATTGGAATAGGCAAGGAAGTACTGGCAATAGAATGGCACTTCCCTGCGCGCGGTGAACAATAGACGAAATTTCCTCTCGTCTCATGTTCTTTAGCACATGGAAACGTCGATTCTGTGACCCAAACGAAGTAAGGCCGGGCTGTTTAAGACTTCTTGGTCATTGATGGCAGGTTGATGGCTGAAAGCCATTTTCAGAGTAGGAAAAAGCAAATAACATCGTCGGACTAATCAGGCAGTGCAGAGTCACCGACAGGGAGCGCACAGCATGTTCTGGTCGAACAAGAATAAAGTATCCGGCCGCCCGTCCCAGGCCGAAGTCCGTTCTCCCCTGGCTCTGCCCCTCGAACCTCGCATGATGTTCGACGGTGCCGTCGCCGCCACCGTTGCCGATACCGCGGCGAGCCAGCCCACCGACGTTCCTGATGCGCAGGACACCGCTGCGGCCGAGAGTTCGTCCCATGACGGCCTGGCCGCCACACCCACTGGAGGCACCGGCGACCAGCGCCAGGAAGTGGTGTTCGTCGATAACGGCGTCAAGGACTTCCAGAAGCTGGTTGCGGCCATCAAACCGGGCACCGAAGTGGTGGTTCTGGATAGCAGCAAGGATGGCCTGCAGCAGATCGCCGACTACCTGGACGGCCGCAGTGGCATCGATGCCATCCATATCATCAGCCATGGCTCGGAAGGGCAGGTGCTGCTCGGTACTTCGGTGCTGGACATGGGCAGCGTCCAGCTGCGTGCGGACGACCTGGCCGCCATCGGCGATTCACTGAAGTCGGACGGCGATATCCTGATCTACGGCTGCGATGTGGCCAAGGGTTCCGGCCAGACCCTGATCCAGCAGATCGCCAGCCTCACGGCGGCCGATGTGGCGGCATCCAGCGATGCCACCGGGGAGCTGGTCAAAGGCGGGGACTGGAATCTCGAAGCAGCGGTGGGCAGCCTTGAAACAGCGTCGCTCTGGCAGGATGCGGCGCCCGGCTATGACAACCTGCTGGCCACTGTTTCACTCAATTCGACCTGGCTGGTCAACGGTGCTGATGAATGGAGCTACTCGGACAACCAGACCGCTGGGGACCTTCAAAGCGACGGTACTGGCATCTATTTCTTCGTCGATACGAATGCCTTCAACACGGCTCCCGTCGAATTCACCATCAGCAGCAGCGGCGGGCCGTTCAATCTTGACAGCATCACCGTCCGACCTTTCAACGACAACAACGATTACCAGTTCGAGATCTACCCCACCGGCAACTATGGCGCCAAGGTCACCAGCGTCCTGATTGGCAACCAGGCCAACCAGTCCATCGTCATCAACACCAACCTGGCGAACATCACGTCCTTCACCATACGTTTTGTTGATACGGGCGCCTTCCAGGGTTCGCCCGCCAACATGGACTTCCTCAGCTTCACGACTTCACCCGCCAATGCCGCGCCGACCCTCGGCAACGTCAATGGCGACAGCGTGGCCTGGGCTGGCATTGGCAGTAGCGTGACGCTGGACGCCGGCGGCAATGCCACGCTGGCGGACGCTGAATTCGGTGCACTCAACGGCGGTAACGGCAACTGGGCCGGCGCCAGCCTGACCCTGCAGCGTCCCAGCGGCGCGGTGTCCAGTGATGACTTCGGCTTCAATTCCTCGGCGCTGTTCACCGTCAGCGGCAACAGTGCGAGCGGCAACCTGCAAGCCGGTGGTCAGACCTTTGCGACCTACACCAACACCGGCGGTGTGCTGACCATCACCTTCACCAGTAGCAGCGCAATAGCCACCACGGCGCTGGTCAATGACGTGGCGCGGCATATCACTTACCGCAGCGACACCCCGGCCGGCGATGCTACGGTGCGTTTCACCCTGAGCGACGGCACCTCCAGCGCCACGGCCAATACCACGGTCACCAGCGACACCATCTACATCACCAACACCACCGACACCGCCACGATCGACGCGACTAACGGCGTGAGCTTCAGCGAGGCGGTGGCGATTGCCGCTCAAGACGCCACGGGCAGCCAGACGCTGGTTTTCGGCAGCAATTTCAACAGCGCCGTATCGCTGGCCGGTAACCTGGCCATCAACGAAAGCCTGATCCTCAACGCCGATTCGGCCTCGGGCCTCACCATCAACGGCGGCAACACCATCACCCTGGGCGGCGGCACCACGCTGGGCTTCACCAATTCCACCGGCACCGTCACCATTGCCGCCACGCTTGGCGGCAGCGGTTCACTGAGCAAGGCCGGCGGCGGCACGCTAGCCCTGAGCAGCGTCAGCAACGAAGCCAACATGTCCGGCGGCATCACGGTCAGTGGCGGTACCTTGCAGGTGCAGAGCGACGATCACCTGTCCTCCGGCACCCTGACCTTGAATGGCGGCACCCTGACCAACAACGCCACCGCGATGACCATCGACAATGCCATCGTGTTGGGCGCGGCCGGCGGCACCTTCAACATCGGCGGAGGCGGTGGCGCCACCACGGTCGTGCTGTCCGGCACGATCTCGGGCAGCGGTAGCCTGACCAAGAATGGCCAGGCCATCCTGGAACTGAGCGGCAACAACAGCTACACCGGCGCCACCAACGTGACGGGCACCCTGATCGCGAGCCACGCCAACGCGCTTGGCACTACCGCCGGCTCCACCACGGTCGCCGACGGCTCTACCGTGCGCCTGGCCGGAGCGCTCACCGTAGCCGAGTCCTTCAGTATCACCGGCAGTGGCAAGACGGTGTCCGCCGTCAACTACGGCGCGCTGCACCTGGTCAGTGGCAGCACGACCGTAAGCGGCACGGTGACGCTGACGGGCGCTGCCGACATCAGCGCGGCCTCTGGCAGCACACTGACTCTCAGCGGCGCCCTGGATGGGGCGTTCAACTTGAACAAGACCGACTCCGGCACGCTGGTCCTGACCAACAGCGCCAACGAGGCGGGGCACACCGGCGGCACCACCATCACCGGCGGCACCTTGTCGATCGCCAACGACGACCACCTGGGTTCCGGTCAGGTCACGCTGAACGGCGGCACCCTGGGCATCACCAACGCCGCCACGATCGACAACGCGATCGCACTGGCCTCCGCCTCGGCCATTTCCACCAGCGCCAATGCCACTCTCAGCGGCACCCTCAGCGGCAGCGGCACCCTGACCAAGTCCGGCGCCGGCACGCTGACCCTGTCCGGGAGCAACACCCACAGCGGTGCCGTCAACCTCACCGCCGGCGGCCTGACCCTGACCGGCGGCTCGGCGCTCGGCAACAACAGCTCGGTGACGCAATCGGCCGGCACCACCCTGACCCTGTCCAGCGATGAGACCATCGGCTCCCTGGCAGGCAGCGGCAGCGTGGTCCTCAACGCACGGTTGACCACGGGCGGCGACAACACCAGCACCACCTATGCCGGTGTGATCTCCGGCTCGGGGTTCGGCATCACCAAGCAGGGCAGCGGCACGCTGACGCTGACCGGCAACAACAGCTACACCGGCGCCACCAACGTGTCGGCGGGCGGACTGACGGTCAACCGCGCCGGCGGCGCGCTGGATGACAACACGTCGGTGACGGTGGCGTCCGGCGCGACCCTGACCGTCGCGGCCGGCGAAACCATCGACGCCTTGTCCGGCGCCGGTACCGTGGCCCTCGGCACCTCCGCGCTGACGATCGGCATCAATGGCACCAGCAGCACTTTCTCCGGCGCCATCACCGGCTCCGGCACCCTGACGCTGGATGGCGGCGGCACCTTCACGTTGTCCGGCACCAACAGCGGACAGGGCTGGGGGATGCAGGTGTTGAGCGGCGGCACCGTTTCGATCGCCGGCGACGCCAACCTGGGCAGCGGAACCCTGCAGCTGAACGACGGCACGCTGTCGGTCACCAGCGCCGGTACCGTCGACAATGCAATCACCCTGGGCGCGAGCGCCGGCAGCGTTTCGGTGGGCTCCGGCCTGGCCGTCAGCCTGAGTGGCACGATCAGTGGCGGCGGCGCCCTGACCAAGACCGGCAGCGGCACGCTGACCCTGGCGGGAGGCAACAACTATTCGGGCACCACCACCGTTTCCGCCGGTACCTTGTCGGTAAACGGCAGCACTGCCAGTGCGACCATCGTGGGCAGCGGCGCCACGCTGGCCGGTAGCGGCATCCTGGGTGGCAATGTGACGGTCCAGAACGGCGGCACCCTGTCGCCGGGCAACAGCGCCGGCACCCTGACGGTGAACGGCAACCTGGTGATGAGCGCGGGCAGCACCCTGGCGGTCGAGATCAACGGCACCACGGCCGGTACCCAGTACGACCAGGTGGTGGTCAATGGCACAGTGAACGTTTCCGGCGCCACCTTGGCCGTAACCCATGGCTACGCGCCCGGCCTCGGCGATGTCTACACCCTGATCGACAACGATCTCAGCGACAGCGTGACCGGCAACTTCAGTGGCCTCGCCGAAGGCGGCACCCTGACCGCCGGCGGCAACAGTACCGTGCTGACTGCCAGCTACGTCGGCGACACCGGCAACGACTTCACCCTGACGGCACCAACCAACAGCATTCCGGTGGTGACCGGTCTCGACGGCGACAGCACGCCCTATACCGCCGGCACCACGGTGGTGCTCGACGCTGGCGGCAACGCTGTGGTCAGCGACGCCGAAGACGACCTGGCGAACTGGAACGGCGGCAGCCTGGTGGTGCAGCGTTATACCGGCGGTAGCGCCGACCCGAGCGCCAACGACCTGTTCGGTTTCGACCTGAGCAACGCCAACTTCAGCGTCAGCGGCACCGCCTCCAGCGGCGACCTGCAGTTCGCCGGACTCACCTTCGCGACCTACAACTACGTCGGCGGCGTGCTGACCATCACCTTCACCGGCAGCAGCCTTCCGGCGTCCACCGCGCTGGTGCAGGACGTGGTGCGTAACATCAGCTACAACAACGCCACACCCTACGGCGACGCGAACATCCGTTTCGCACTCACCGATAGGCAGGGCTCCACAGTCAACAGTGACGTCACGCTGACCTGCTCGACCATCTACGTCGACCAGAGTAACGACGATGCCGGCGGCGACGCGGCCGACGGCTTCAGCCTGCGCGAAGCGCTGGCTCGCGGCGCGGCCCAGGGTGGCGCCGACACGATTCGCGTGGTACTGGCCGATAACAGCACCATCACCCTCGGCAGCGGCATCACCAGCGGCGCGGGCGACACCCTCGACCTCGACGGCGCCAACGGCCTGGTCATCACTGGCAGCACCATCACGCTGGGCGGCGCCTTCACCGTCAACAACGGCCTGACCGACACCGCCACGATCGCCAGCACGCTGGCCGGCAGCGCCACGCTGACCAAGACTGGCGCCGGCACACTGACGCTGACCAGTAGCGGAAACGAGGCCGGCTACTCGGGCGCCATCGCGCTCAACGGCGGCACCCTGGCTATCGGCAACGACGACGCCCTCGGCAGCGGCGCGCTGCAGTTCGACGGCGGCACCTTGGATGTCACCTCCGGCGGCGTCACGGTCGACAACGCGATGGCCTTCGGCAGTGGTGGCGGCACGCTCAACGCCAACGTCGACTGGACCGCCTCGGGCGTGTTCTCCGGCAATGGCACTCTGAGCAAGACCGGCATCTTCGGCACCCTGGCGCTGAGCGGCACCAGCGCGCACACCGGCACCACCACGCTGGGCGAGGGCATCCTGGCGGTCGGCAGCGACAGCAACCTCGGCAGCGGCCTGGTGAGCGTCTATGGCGGCACCTTCTCGGTCACCACCAATGGCCAGACCATCGACAACGCGTTCGACATCACCAGCCGCTCCGGCGCCATCGAACTGGGCTTCGGCATCGAGGCCACGCTGTCGGGCCTGATCACCGGCAGCGGCGACTTCTTCAAGAGCGGCAGCGGCACGCTCAACCTGACCAACACCGGCAACAGCGCCAGCAGTTGGACCTTCGGCCAGGTCAACGGCAAGACGGTGGTCACCTCGGCCGACCAGATCGGTGGCGGCATCCTCAAGCTTGCCGGCGGCACGCTGGCGGTCAATGCCAACAGCACCTTCACGCTCAACCGGGTGACCCAGGTGATCAGCACGGTCGCGCTCGATGCCACCGGCAGCGGCACCGGCGTGGTGATCAGCCTCGGCGGCGCGATGAGCGGCAGCGGCGCGTTCAGCCTCAATGCCGGCGACAGCCAGATCTACCTGAGCAACGCCAGCAACCTGACCGGCCCGCTCACGCTGTCCTCAAGCGGCGGCACCGGCCTGGTGGCGGCGATCGGCACCGGCACCCTGGGCAGTGGCACGATCAACCTGACCGCGGGCTCCACGCTCGGCGTGGCCGGCAGCAGCCGTACCTTCAGCAACGACATCGTGCTGCAGGGCGACGCCACGCTGCGCACCGGATCCCCGGCAACGGGCGCCGACAACATCACCTTCAGCGGCGTCATCAGCGAAAGCGGCGGCGCGCGCAACCTGACGGTGAACGCCTACTCGGTGGCCGGCAACCACACCGACGTGGTCCTGGCTGGCAACAACACCTACACCGGTACGACCACGCTGGTCAGCGGCACCCTGAAGGTGGCGTCCGACGCCAACCTCGGCGGCGGCGACCTGGTGCTTGCCGGCGGCACGCTGGCCATCGGCGGCGCTACCACCATCGACAACAACGTGAACGTGTCGGGCGGGGCGACCATCCAGACCGATGCGGCGACGACCCTGTCCGGCGTGATTTCCGGCGGCGCCACCCTGACCAAGAGTGGTAGCGAGACCCTGACGCTGACCGGCACCGAGAACCACAGCGGCACCACCCATGTTTCCGCCGGTACCCTGGTGGTCAACGGCAGCACGGCTGGCGCTACCACAGTGGGCAGCGGTGCGACCCTGGCCGGTATCGGTACGTTGGGCGGTGCGGTGACGGTGCAAAGCGGCGGTACGCTTGCTCCGGGAGGCAGTGCGGCGGGTGTCCTCACCATCAATGGCCCCCTCAACATGGCGGCTGGCAGCACCCTTGCGCTGCAGATCAATGGCCTGGTCGCGGGCTCGGGCCATGACCAGATCGTGGTGAACGGAGCGGTGGACGTGAGCGGTGCCACCCTGGCCGTCACCCACGGCTACGCGCCGGGGGAGGGCGATTCCTACACCATCATCGACAACGATCTCGCCGATGGCGTGACCGGCAACTTCAGTGGTCTCCCCGAAGACGGCAACCAGGCCTCGGCCGGCAACGGCACCGTACTGACTGCCAGCTACATCGGCGGCACTGGCAATGACGTCACCCTGACCGCACCCATCTTCCCGAGGGTGACCGGTGTGACGTCCAGCAACGGCAATGGCCAGTACGGCATCGGCGATGTCATCACCATCACGGTGACCTTCGACGCCAATGTCAACGTGACCGGCATCCCCCAACTGCTGCTGGAGACCGGTGTCACCGATCGGACCCTCGACTACGTTTCCGGTTCGGGCAGCAATACCCTGACCTTCAGCTACACGGTGCAGGCGGGTGACGTTGCGGCCGATCTCGACTATGCCACCACCACGGCGCTGACCCTCAACGGCGGCACTATCAAGGGCGCTGCCAGCCAGGATGCCATCCTCACCCTGGCTGCCCCCGGCGCTGCCGGTTCCCTGGGGGCCAACAAGGCCCTGGTGGTCGACGGCGTGCGGCCGTCCGCCAGCATTGCGCTCAGCGACAGCAACTTGAAGGCGGGCGAAACCGCCACGGTGACCATCACCTTCGACGAGGCGGTGAGCGGCCTGGATATCGCCGACTTCACTGTGGCCAATGGCACCCTGAGCAATCTCAGCTCCAGCGACGGCGGCCTCACCTGGACCGCGACCCTGACCCCAACGGCCAACAGCGTGAGCACGGGCAACCTGATCACCCTGGACGCCACCGGCTACACCGACGCGGCGGGAAATACCGGGGCGAGCACCACCACCTCCAACGCTTACGTCATCGACACCCAGCGCCCGACCGCCACCATCACGGTTGCGGACAGCGCGTTGGCGGCGGGTGAGTCCACCACTGTCACCATCACCTTCAGCGAGGCAGTCACCGGCCTGACCAACGCCGACTTCACGGTGGCCAATGGTGTGCTGAGCGGCCTTAGCTCCAGCGACGGCGGTATCACCTGGACGGCCACCCTGACGCCGACATCGGGTCATACCAGCACCGGTAATCTGATCACGCTGGACAACACCGGTGTGCAGGACGCGGCGGGCAACACCGGGCTGAACACCACCGCCTCCAACGCCTACGCCATCGACAGCGCGCGCCCGACCGCCACCATCACGGTCGCGGACACCGCCCTGGCAGTCGGCGAGACCAGCACCGTCACCATCACCTTCAGCGAGGCGGTGAGCGGCCTGGATATCGCCGACTTCTCGGTGGCCAATGGCACCCTGAGCAATCTCAGCTCCAGCGACGGTGGCCTCACCTGGACCGCGATCCTGACCCCAACGGCCAACAGTGTGAGCACGGGCAACCTGATCACCCTGGACGCCACCGGCTACACCGACGCGGCGGGCAACACCGGGGCGAGCACCACCACCTCCAACGCCTACGCCATCGACACCCAGCGCCCGACCGCCACCATCACGGTTGCGGACAGCGCGTTGGCGGTGGGTGAGACCACCACTGTCACCATCACCTTCAGCGAGGCAGTCACCGGCCTGACCAACGCCGACTTCACGGTGGCCAATGGCGTGCTGAGCAACCTCAGCAGCAGTGACGGCGGTATCACCTGGACGGCCACCCTGACGCCGACATCGGGTCATACCAGCACCGGTAATCTGATCACGCTGGACAACACCGGTGTGCAGGACGCGGCGGGCAACACTGGGGCGAGCACCACCACCTCCAACACCTACGCCATCGACACCCAGCGCCCGACCGCCACCATCACGGTTGCGGACAGCGCGCTGGCGGCGGGTGAGACCACCACTGTCACCATCACCTTCAGCGAGGCAGTCACCGGCCTGACCAACGCCGACTTCACGGTGGCCAATGGTGTGCTGAGCGGCCTTAGCTCCAGCGACGGCGGTATCACCTGGACGGCCACCCTGACGCCGACATCGGGTCATACCAGCACCGGTAATCTGATCACGCTGGACAACACCGGTGTGCAGGACGCGGCGGGCAATACCGGGGCGAGCACCACCACCTCCAACACCTACGCCATCGACACCCAGCGCCCGACCGCCACCATCACGGTCGCGGACACCGCCCTGGCAGTCGGCGAGACCAGCACCGTCACCATCACCTTCAGCGAGGCGGTGAGCGGCCTGGATATCGCCGACTTCACGGTGGCCAATGGCACCCTGAGCAATCTCAGCTCCAGCGACGGTGGCCTCACCTGGACCGCGATCCTGATCCCAACGGCCAACAGCGTGAGCACGGGCAACCTGATCACCCTGGACGCCACCGGCTACACCGACGCGGCGGGCAACACCGGGGCGAGCACCACCACCTCCAACGCCTACGCCATCGACACCCAGCGCCCGACCGCCACCATCACGGTTGCGGACAGCGCGTTGGCGGCGGGTGAGACCACCACTGTCACCATCACTTTCAGCGAGGCAGTCACCGGCCTGACCAACGCCGACTTCACGGTGGCCAATGGCGTGCTGAGCAACCTCAGCAGCAGTGACGGCGGTATCACCTGGACGGCCACCCTGACGCCGACATCGGGTCATACCAGCACCGGTAATCTGATCACGCTGGACAACACCGGTGTGCAGGACGCGGCGGGCAACACCGGGCTGAACACCACCGCCTCCAACGCCTACGCCATCGACAACCAGCGCCCGACCGTGGCGAGCGTCAGCGTGCCGGTCGGCGTGCACTACAACGCCGGCGATACCCTGACCTTCGTGGTCAATGCCAGCGAAGCGGTGATCGTCAACGGCACACCGCGCCTGGCCATTGATATGGGCGGCACCACGGTGTTCGCCGATTACGTGGCGGGTTCCGGCAGCAGCACGCTGGTATTCCAGTACACGATCCGGGCGGGCGACAACGACGCCGATGGCATCGCGGTCACCGGCCTGGTGGCCAACGGAGCGACCGTGCGTGATGCCATCGGCAATGCGATGAACCTGACGCTGAATGGCGTCGGCGACACCAGCGGCCTGATAGTCGACACCACGGCTCCGGGCGCCAGTGCGACGGTCGCGCCGCTCGCCACTCCGGGCAGCGTGCAGTACACCGTGACCTTCGACGAGAACGTCAGCGGCGTCGACCTCAGTGACTTCCACCTGGTCACCACCGGCAACGTCACCGGTACCTTGCAATCGCTGGTGCAGGTCGATAGCCGTACCTTCCTGGTCACCGTCAGCAACGTCGCGGGCGCCGGTACCCTCAGCCTCGCGCTGAACGCCACCGGCACGCTGATCACCGATAACGCCGGCAACGCCATGCTCAGCGGGCTTTCGGCGCCGACCTACAGCGTGCCGCAGAGCGATGGCGATCCGGAGTTCCGCGCCAATCCGCCGGTCATCGTGCCGCCGCAGCCGACGGTGCCGTTCGATCCCGTGCAGCCCAACGTGCCGCCGCCACCCTTCACCTCGCCGCTCATTCCGCCGCCGCTGTTCGAGCAGCCGACCCTGGGCAGCGGCATCCCGACCCTGGGCAATATCTTCATCAACCAGGGAGCCCTGGCGCCCAGCTTCATTGCCCAGGTATTCGCCAGCAGCGATAGCTTCGGCGACGGTTCGGGCAGGGGCTTCCTCGGCTTTGGTGGTGGTGATGCCAATGTGTTCGGCAGCAGCAGCCTGTCCGGCTTCTTCAACAAGGAGGTACCGCAGGACGGCGAGGAGATGAAGCTGTTCGACGGCAAGCAATGGCGTGGCGCCGGGGAGGGCGGCCAGGGCATTCGTGGCGGCTCTGGCGCGCCGACGCTGACGCAGCAGCTGCACGACATGCAGGAACGGGAGCATCGCCAGGTCCGCGACCTGGCCATGGCACTGGGACAGATCCAGGCGGATCGCCCGCAGGCTTGAACAACAACGAATTAGAGATCTGTAAGTGCCGTGTCTAGGGGGCGGCCCAAGGATGAGCAAAGCAGCGAAGCTTTTCACCGTCAGCGTGCTGGCGCTGGCGGTCACCGGATGCGCGGTGACCAGCCAGCCTATCGACCGTAGCGTCAGCGAACAGCGTGCTCGCCAGGATATGGCGAGCATGTTCAAGGACCAGGAGCCCCTCAGCGGCCCCCTGACCCTGCATGAGGCCATGGCCCGTGCCGTGAAGTACAACCTCGAGGCGCGCCTCAAGGTGATGGAAGAAGCCCTGGCCAAGCGCCAGGTGGATCTGGCCAGCTTCGACATGCTGCCGCGCATGGCCATGGAAGCGGGCTACGCCGGGCGCAGCAACGTCAGCGCCTCCAGCAGCCAGAGCGTGCTGACCAACACCCAGTCCCTGGAGCCGTCCACCTCCCAGGACCGCGACCGTGGCGTGGCGGACCTGACCATGGTGTGGAACGTGCTGGACTTCGGCGTCAGCTACGTCAGCGCCAAGCAGCAGGCCGACCAGCGCCTGATCGTCCAGGAACGGCGCCGCAAGGTGGTCCACACCATCATCCAGGACGTGCGTTCGGCCTACTGGCGCGCCGTGGCCGCCGAGCGCCTGCTGAAGCAGATCGACAGCCTGATGGCCCGCGTCGACGAGGCACGCGCCAGCAGCCAGCGCATGAGCAGCGAGCGCATCGGCGACCCGGTGCAGTCGCTCAGCTACCAGCGGGCGCTGATTGAAGCCACCCGCCAACTGGAAGAACAGCGCCGTGCGCTGTCCCTGGCCAAGACCGAACTGGCCGCGCTGGTGAACCTGCCGCTGAACACCGATTTCACCCTGGCCGCGGATGACAACTACCAGGTGCCCGAGCTCAAGGTGGACATCACCCGCCTGGAAGAAGAAGCCCTGGCCAGCCGCCCGGAACTGCGCGAGCAGGACTACCAGGCGCGCATCAGTGCCGCCGAAACGCGCAAGGCGATGCTGCGCCTGTTGCCGGGTCTGGAGTTCTCCGCTGGCGGTCACTACGACAGCAACTCGTTCCTGGTGAACCAGAGCTGGGCCGACTACGGCGTGAAGGTCACCTGGAACCTGTTCAACGCGATCTCCGCACCGGCCGCCATCGACGTCGCCAAGGCTGGCGAGTCGGTCGCCGCGGCGCGTCGCCAGGCCATGTCGATGGCCGTGCTGGCGCAGCTCTATGTGGCCAACGCCAACTACCACGAGGCCCAGCGCCAGTTCCAGACCAGCCAGCAACTGGCCGAGCTGGACGGGCAGATCGCCGAGCAGTTGCGCAACCGCTACAAGACCCAGAGCATCGGTGAACTGGACCTGATCCAGGGTGAGCTGAATACCCTGCAGGCGCAGCTCAAGCGCGACCTGTCCTACGCCGAACTGCGCAACGCCTATGCCCAGCTGTTCGTCAGCGCCGGCGTCGACCCGCTACCGGAATCCCTGCCGGACGACAAGCTGGCCACCATCGCCAGCGCGCTGCAGAGCAACGAATCGCGCTGGGCCAGTGGGGACATCGGCGCGAAGTAGAACCGTGGGAGCGAATTCATTCGCGAATGAATTCGCTCCCACAGCTTCATAGGGTGGGGGAGCGGAGCGGTACCCATCCTACGGTCTACCTGGTGCGGGGGGATGGCGCTCAGTGCACATGCCCCTCGTCATGGCCATGTCCTTCATCCTCGGCCAGTTCGCTTTCGTGCCCGTGGGGAGTGCTTTCGCCACCGCCGTGCTGGTGCCCGTCGCTGCTGGCCACCAGTTGGCGATAGCCGGCGGCGTCCAGCTTGGGTAGCTGCTGGAGGAACGCCACCATCCCCCAGATGTGTTCGTCGCCCATGCTCTTGCCCCAGGCCGCCATGCCGGTGGCCTTGATGCCGTGCTTGATCACCCAGAACGTCGCCGCCGGGTCGCCATCCACCCCTTGCCGGGCGAGGTTCGGCGGGGCGGGGTAGAGGGCCTGGCTGAGCTCGGTGGCCTCGACGCCGGGAGCCAGGTGGCAGCCCACGCACATGGCGTCGTAGTTGCCGGCGCCGGCACGGATCAGTTCGGCGCCGTCCAGCGGCGGTACCTGGATACCCCGCGAACGCACTTCGATGGAGCGGTCCCGTGCTGCCGTGAGGAAGCTATGGACCAGTGAATAGTGCGGGTCGTCGGCGGCGACGTTGACCACGCCGCTGTAGACCACGCCGCCCACGCCGGCGGCGACCACCAGGCCGGTGAGGGCCAGGATTTTTATTGTTTTTTTCATGGTTGGGTTCTCAGAACCAGATGCGGATGCCGGCGACGAAGCGCGCCTCGTTGTTATCCTCGCCTTCTTCGCTCGCGAAGTCGGCGGTATTGCCGTAGTTGCGGTTCCAGGTCACGCCGATGTAAGGCGCGAACTCGCGGACGATTTCGTAGCGCAGGCGCAGGCCCACCTCGGTATTGGCCAGGCCCGAGCCGACGCCGCGCTCGTGGTCGTTGCGGCCATGGAGGTTCACCTCGGCCGTGGGCTGCAGGATCAGCTTGTTGGTCAGCAGGATGTCGTAGTCGCCTTCCAGGCGCAGGGCGCTCTGGCCGTTCTCGCCGAGGAATGCGGTGGCTTCTGCCTCGAAGCCGTACAGCGCCATGCCCTGCACGCCGAAGGCGGCCCAGGTCTGGGGCGAGCCCGGCTTGAAGTCCTGGCGCACGCCGGCCACCAGGTCCCACCATGGACTGATGGCGCGACCATAGAGCGCCTGGACTTCCGCTTCCTCGGTCCTGCCGTTGGCGCGCTCGCCCTCGGAACGGAACCACAAGCGATTGATGTCGCTGCCGACCCAGCCGGATGCGTCCCAGCTCAGCACGCTGGCGTTGTCGGCGTCCTGGTACTCCAACTGGTCCAACAGGAAGAAGCTGTTGATCCCGCCGGCATGCATGGTGTGGGGCGGCAGCTCCGGGAAGGCGGCGGCGCGGTCGGCATCGCTGGGCACGGGGATTGGAGTGCGGCTGCCATAGCCGGCGGGTTGTGCCTTTTGGCCATGTTCCATCCCGCCATGGTTCATCTGGCTGTGATCCATGCTGCCGTGGTCCGTCTGGCCATGGTTCATCTGGTTGTGATCCATGCTGCCGTGATTCATCTGCCCATGCCCCATGGCCTCGTGATCCATGGTCTCGGCTGCCTGCGCACCGCCAGCCGCGACCACGGCGACCAGGGCAAGCAGGGCAGGGTGTTTGGGACTATCGATCATCGTTGCTTTCCGCCTTGGGCTTGGCGTCCTTGTGCATGGCGCCGTGGTCCATCTTGCTGTGGTCCATTCCCTTCATCTGGCTGTGATCCATGCCCTGCATCTGACTGTGATCCATCTGCCCGTGGTTCATCTGGCCATGGTTCATTTGCCCGGCCTCGCTCGACGGGGACTTCTGGTGCCCGGTTTGGTCGTGCTGTCCGGCCCAGGCGGCGGGAGCCAGCAGGGCGAAGGCCAGTGCGGCGGCGGTGAGGGTCTGCATCGATTTGTTCATGGGAATCTCCTTCATTCGACCACACGGACTTCACGGAACATGCCCATGTCCATGTGGAACAGCAGGTGGCAGTGATAGGCCCAGCGCCCAAGGGCGTCGGCCGTGACTCGGTAGCTGCGGCGGGTGCCGGGTGGCATGTCGATGGTGTGCTTGCGCACCAGGAAGTTGCCCGACTCGTCCTCCAGGTCGCTCCACAGGCCGTGGAGGTGGATGGGGTGGGTCATCATGGTGTCGTTCACCAGGGTGATGCGCAGCCGCTCGCCGTACTTGAGCAGCAGCGGTTCGGCATCGGCGAAGGGGATGCCGTCGAACGACCAGGAGAAGCGCTCCATGTGCCCGGTCAGGTGCAGCTCGATGGTGCGGGCCGGTTCGCGGCCGTCCGGATCGGGGAAGGTACTGCGCAAGTCGGCGTAGGTCAGTACGCGGCGGCCGTTCTCGCGCAGGCCGATGCCGGGGTCGGCCAGCTTCGGTGCGGGCGTCATGGTCTGCATGTCCACCAGCGGGTTGTTGGATTCCGATGCCGGATGGGACTGCATCTGGCCGCCCATCCGGGAATGATCCATCCCCGCCATGTTGGAATGGTCCATCCCGGCCATCTGGGAATGATCCATCCCGGCCATCTGGGAGTGATCCATGCCCGCCGTGTCGCCATGCCCCATGCTGCCGTGATCCATACCCATGTCGGACATGCTGATCAGCGGGCGCGGGTCCGGCTGCGGTACCGGGGCGCTCAGGCCTTCGCGCACGGCCAGGGTGCCGCGTGCGTAGCCGGAACGGTCCATGGACTGGGCGAAGATGGTGTACGCCTCGTCGCTGGCGGGCTCCACCAGCACGTCGTAGGTCTCGGCCACGGCGATGCGGAACTCATCGACACTCACCGGCTCGATCGGCTGGCCGTCGGAGGCGATCACGGTCATTTTCAGGCCGGGGATGCGCACGTCGAAGTAGGTCATGGCCGAGCCGTTGATGAAGCGCAGGCGGATCTTCTCTCCCGGCTGGAACAGACCGGTCCAGTTGCCGTTCGGCGCCTGGCCGTTGAGCAGGTAGGTGTAGGTGGCGCCGCTCACGTCCGCGAGGTCGGTGGGGCTCATCTTCATTTCCGCCCACATCTTGCGGTCGGCCATTGCGGCGGCCCAGCCGTCCTTGCCGACGTCATCGATGAAGTCGCCGACGGTGCGCTTGTGCTGGTTGTAGTAGTCCGACTGCTTCTTCAGCTTGGCCATCACGCGGGCCGGGTTCTCGTCGGTCCAGTCGCTCAGCATCACCACGTAATCGCGCTGGTACTGGTAAGGCTCAGGATCCTTCGGGTCGATCACGATGGGGCCGTACACGCCCACTTGCTCCTGCAGGCCGGAATGGCTGTGGTACCAGTAGGTGCCGTGCTGCTTCACCTGGAAGCGGTACTCGTACATGCCGTCCGGGGCGATGCCGGCGAAGCTGAAGCCCGGCACGCCGTCCATGTTGGCCGGCAGGATCATGCCGTGCCAGTGGATGGAGGTGTCTTCGTCCAGCCGGTTACGCACCCGCAGGGTCACGGTGTCGCCTTCGCGCCAGCGCAGCAGCGGGCCGGGGAGGGTGCCGTTGATGGTCTTGGCGATTCGCGCCTTGCCGGTGAGGTTCACCGGCGTCTCGCCGATGAACAGGTCGAACTCGGTGCCGCTGAGCACCGCGGGCTGGCCGGGGCTGGTCACCGCCCAGACGGGGGTTTTCCATAGCCCGAGGCCACCGAGTATGCCGCCGGCGGCCAGGCCCTTGACGAAGGTCCGCCGCGAGGATTTGCACTGCATGCCGTTTCAATCCAGTCAGTCGAAAGAGGCACCGCGCCATCTGTTGCTGCGCGGTTCGAGTGCAAAACTGCCACATCGGAAATCGTGAGGTGATTACATTTCTGTCAGCTTGGCAGGGCTCGGTGGCGGCCCTTGGGCTATCGTTTCCCAACGGCAGCGGTAGGGCGCAATCCCTTGCCCGGTTCAAGGACAACCACCCTTATTGCGGGAGTCGCACCATGCCCATCCGCAAACGATTCAGTGTTGCGTTGCTTGCCTTGCTGGCCAGTAGCCCGCTTTATGCCGCCACGGATGCTGGCATCTCGGCGGCCGAAGATGACACCCCCACTGCCGGTGTTTCCGCCGTTCCGGCGGAGCCCCCCGCGCCGGCTCCCCAGGCTGCGGCGCCGGCCGTCCAGCCCGCAGCCACCCAGGCGGTGTTCAGTGTCGAAGAACTCGACCAGATGATGGCGCCCATCGCCCTCTACCCGGATTCCCTGCTGGCCCAGGTGCTGATGGCCGCGACCTATCCGGGCAACGTGGCCGACGCGGTCGCCTGGTCCAGGGCCCATCCGGATGCCAAGGGCGATGACGCCGTGAAGCAGGTGGCGGACCAGTCCTGGGACCCCAGCGTGCAATCGCTGGTGGCCTTTCCGCAGGTACTCGCCACCCTCGGCCAGGACCCGGCCTGGGTGCAGCGCGTGGGGGATGCCTTCCTGGCCCAGCCCAATGACGTGATGGACTCGGTCCAGCGCCTGCGCCGCCAGGCCCAGGCCGCCGGCAACCTGGAGTCCAACGAACAGCAGAAGGTCACCGTGCAGGCAGCTCCGCCAGCCAGCTCCACCACCACCGTGGTGCAGCCGGCCGCGAGCAACCAGACCATCGTCATCGAGCCCGCCAACCCGCAGGTGGTCTACGTGCCGAGCTACAACCCGACCGTGGTCTACGGCACCTGGTCCTACCCGTCCTATCCGCCCCCCTACTATCCGCCGCCGCCCAGTTATGGCTACCCGATTGCCACCGGCCTGGCTGCAGGCCTGGCCTTCGGCGTTGGCGTGGGCATCGTCAACTCACTCTGGGGCGACTGCGACTGGGGCGGTGGCGATGTCGACATCGACGTCAACAAGTACAACAACATCAACACCAACCGGCAGATCAACCGTAACCAGAACAAGTTCGTCCACAACCCCATCAACCGCCAGGGCGTGCCCTACCGCGACAACATCAACCGCCAGCAGAACGGCCTGCGCCTGTCCGGTGGCGAGCAGCGCGAGTCCCTGCGCGGCTATGACGCGCAACGCACTGCGCAGCGCCAGCAGGCCCGTCAGAGCTTGCAGCAGCGCGGCATAGAGGCCCCGGCCCGGACCAACCAGCAGGCCCGTGAACGTGCCCAGGCCGCCACCCGCGACATCCGCAATGACCCGCAGGCGCGCCAGCGGGCCGAAGGCACCTTGCAGCAGCGTCAGCGCACCGATGCCAACCGCCAGCAGCGCCCGCGTGCGCAGAACAACCAGCAAGTGCGGCAGCAGGCCCGGCAGCAGTATTCCTCTTCACGGCAGCAGGGCCCGCGCAACAACGCCTTCGACGGCGCACGCCAGCCGAACCAGAGCCGAATGGCGTCGAGCCGGGGCGAGGCCAGCCGCCAATCCCTCTCGCGCCCGCACCAGGCTTCCGGACGGCAGGTACAACGGCCCGCCAACATGCCGTCTCGCGGGGGCGCCCGTGGTGGCGCTCGCGGGCGCTGACAGGAGAGTGGACATGAACGTCGCATCCCGATTCATCGCCCTGGTAGTGCTGGTAACCGCTGCGGTGGGTGCCGGCGCCAACGAGCGCTTCAAGACCCCGGAAGCCGCCGCCGAAGCCTTCGTTGCCGCCCTCGGCACCGAGAAGGCCGACGCCGACAAGCTCGCCGCGCTACTCGGCGCCGACTGGCAGGAGTACATCCCGACCAAGGGAATCGAGCGCAAGGACGTGGACGCCTTCATCGCCCATTACAAGGAAAAACACGTCATCCAGACCGCCACCAAGGGCCGCGCCCATATCGTCGTCGGCAACGACCCCTGGACCCTGCCCATCCCCATCGTCCAGGGCAAGGAAGGCTGGAGCTTCGACGCCAAGGCCGGCGGTGAGGAGATTCGCCAGCGCCGCATCGGCCGCAACGAGCTGTCTGCCATCCAGGCCGCCGAGGCCTATCACGATGCGCAGATGGACTACGCCGAAGTCGACCGCAACGGTGACGGCATACTCGAGTACGCGCAGAAGTTCATCAGCAGTGATGGCCAGCACGACGGCCTCTACTGGCCGGACGAGGACGGCACCGATGAAAGTCCCCTCGGCCCGTTGTTCGGCGGCCAGACCCAGGGTGACGATTGGCACGGCTACCACTTCCGCATCCTCACTGCACAGGGGCCTTCGGCGCCGGGCGGCACCTACGACTACATGCTGGGCAAGGCCATGAGCCGGGGCTTCGCCCTGGTCGCCTGGCCCGCCCATTACGGGGATAGCGGGGTGATGAGCTTCATGATCAGCCACGAAGGCCAGATCTTCCAGAAGGACCTCGGCCCCGACAGCGAAAAGATCGCCAAGGCCATGAAGCGCTTCGACCCTGACAGCAGCTGGGACGAAATCCAGACGCAGAGCACGCCGGGGGCCTGATCGCGCAAACGAAAAAGCCGCAGGGCGCCATGGGCACCCTGCGGCTTTTGTATAAGGTCGGGCGTCCTTGCCCGCCTACGCTTAGCAGGACGCGAGCGCAGGATTCAGACGGGCGGGAGCCTTGGCTTCGGCCCGGTTGGCGGCCCACTTCACCAGCAGGCTCATTGCCACGAAGCCGAGGCAGATGAGTACCGGGTAGGCAACCATGATTTCAGTCAGAGAGTACTTCCAGCTCAGCGGACGGGCGATACCCAGCATCGCGCCATAGAACCAGGACACCCCGGAAACGACACCCGAGAACAGCGCGAGGCTACGGGCATTGAGGTCAAGCTTGAGCAGGCTGCCGGCCTTGTCCATCGCAGGCATCACCACGCTGTGCAGTACCCAGCCGTTGAGGGTCAGCAGCGCGACGACCAGGATCTTGGCCTGCAGTTTCGGGTTGAGGAAGTACATCGCACCCTTCTGCGAGTAATCCAGCGCCAGGATGCCGATACCGGTCACCCAGAGGGCCGCCAGTGCAATCAGCACGGTCTGCTTCAGCATATGCAGGTGTTCCTTGTCGGCCTCGGTCGAATCGCGGCCCTGGAACAACTGCTTGATCATGGCGACATCACTGGTCAGCACCAGGCCGATGGCCACGCAGCAAGCGATGAGGTGGGCGTATACGACACCCATCCGGGTCAACTCCATGGTTACCGGTTGCTGAAGCGCGGAAGCAACAAGATGAAAAAGCTCCATGGTTTACCTCTTTCTAACAATTAAGGCGCTGTACTGATGCAACAGCGGCATTGAAATTATGGATTTGAGTGTTCGCCGTTCAGTGCGAACCAAGGCCCTGTTCGGGAGATGCGACATCCAGCTCAGACGTACATCCACCCTTGGCCTTTTTTCGGGACGAAAAATCCCCTGCACATGAACTCATGCACTGTGGAGTCGTTCCGGATTTAGTTGGAAAACTCAGTCGCGCTATCAGTGGTGTTGATAGCAGGTCGCGTCCTGATCGCCGGGGCATGATAATCGCGAGATCTGGTTTTTGCTCAAAAAGTGATCAAAATGCCGACCGGCGGCAGCGTCAGTGACGGTTATAACGGCCCCACAAAAGTGATGAGTCGCCTCTAAACCGGTGGTTTCCGATAGCCTTGCAGTCCTTGTGGGCAATTCGGAATCTTGATGATCGGTAGGTGGCAAATCAGTCATGAAATGGCCTAAGGGCCATTGTTGTCGGTGGGGGTTGCTCGGAGCGGTTGAGCGAAGCGATGCCCGTCGATACGAGGCCGAATGGCTATCCATATCTGCGGTTTTCCGCCGCATTGCTCCCTTCTCGGTGCACCGCCAACATCAGGTTTCGATTCTGGAGGCTCGCTATGGAAAGCAATGGTTGGTTGCTGTTGGCCGCTTCGGGCACGTTCCTCGCCGCTGCGCTGCACGTCGCTTGCATCTTTTTCGGTCCCGTCTGGTACGACGCCATGGGGGCTGGCGAACGGATCGTCCGCTGGTCGCGCGAGGGCCATTGGAAGCCAACGCTGATTACCAGCGCGATCACCTTCATGCTCGTGATCTGGGCACTGTACGCACTGGCCGGCGCAGGCATTCTCCCCACCGTGCCGGCCACGCGCTTCGTATTGTCCGCGATCACCGCCATCCTGCTGTTGCGCGGGATGGCAGGCTTTGCCCTTGCCCGGTTCAGGCCCGGCTACAACGGCGCCCGCTTCTGGATCGCCAGTTCGGCGGCCTGCCTGGTGCTCGGCGGTCTGTACCTGGTCGGTACCCTTCAGGCCTGGCCCCGGCTGTAGGTGCACGCTGGCTCACGTCAACGCCTCCCTGTCGCACAGATTCATCGCCCGCTCATGCGCGGTCTCGTAGAGCGACCGCGCATCCCCCAGCAGCAAACCCACCGCAAAGGACAGCCGCGCCGCTTCGCGCTGCACGAAGTCCGAACTCTCGGCCTGCTCCACGAGTTGCAGCAAATCGATCACGGCGGTCATGCGCTGCTGGGCCGTTTCAAATAGCTGGGCGGGGTCGGCGCTGGCGTTGAAGAACATCACATCGTTGTAGGGCTGGGAGGGTGAAGTGAAGGCCCTGAAGTCAGGCATGGCGCACCTCAGGGATGGAGGCGGAGAAGGGAGGAGGGTTGGAAGTGGCGCGCAGGGGCGCGGGGGTAAAAGGCGGGAAGTTGCTATCCATGGCAAGCACCTTGGTTGGGCTTTCTTTTCCTGCCAGCAACCTTCCTACGGGGTGGTGGCAGGGCCGTGCAAGGGTAGGAACCCCGACAACCAAGATCCGGGCAGGCCCCAGGAGGCCTCCTCACACGGCCCGCCATAGATGTGCAGGACAGCATCAACGCTGATCCAGCAGCCATGTCGCTACCGCGTCTTGGTTAGGTTCCGGGTTCCTACGCCCGGGTCACGGGATTGACCGTGACGGGGCGGACTCTAGCCAGCGCGCTTGTAGGCGCTCAAGGCTAAAGACTCGTAGGAATTTTCTCTGTAGGAATGCGGGGTTGGAGTACAGAAAGGGCTGTAGGAAAGGGCCTTCGCCGTACGTCGCCATAGCCCCTTCCGCCGACGTAAGGCGGCTGCAGAATCGGGGCGGAGTTGGTCAAAAACTATACTGAAAGTGCGGGGGTGAAACTGGGGGGATCATTCAGGAGGGCCCGCCATGCGCATCCTCAAACTACTCGTCATCCTCGTCGTCTGCCTCGCCGGCGGACAAGCCCTGGCGCAGCAACCCTGGACGACTACCAGCAGCTCCGGCGAAACCCTGCTTGCATGGAACGGCGGCGGACATGGTGGCGGACGCCACAGCGGTTATCGCCACGGCTATGGCTACAAGCACCACAAGCACTTCAACCACCATCGTGGATACTACGGACCTCGCGTCATCTACGCTCCGCGTTACTACGGCTATGGCGGTTACTACGTGCCTCCGCAGCCGTATTACTACCCGCGCTACGGCAGCCCGCGGGTCGTGATCCAGTACTACGACCCGAGGCTGGGAATATTCATAGGGTCGGATCTGGGAGGGTATTGAGCACGTACTCGAACAGCTGGCCGGTACTCGCCGGCCAGCAGGGGTGCGATGTTCCCGTAAGGCGCGGAAACGCCCTGGCTCGTTTCGGACCTACTGCGCAGACGCCAGAAAGTGCGCCACCAGCGCATTGGCATGACCATGACCCATGCCGTGCTCGGTCTTGAGCCAGGCCACCATCTCCATGTGCTTCTTGCCGCTGAGCGTTCCCAGCAGATTCAGCCAGTGGGCGATCGGTTGTCCGTATCTTTTCTCGATGGAGGGGAAGTACGAGGCGGGTCCCTTTACCTGGCTATCTTCGGGCATGGTGAAGCTCCTTCGGGGGTTACAAGCCGCAATTACCTTAGCTCAGGATGGAGCCTGGCGCCGGCATATGGCAGGAGGGACTTCCGGTGTCCAGGAGACGGGGTAAAGCGGGGGAATAGCAGGCGCCGCCGGGCGGCGGCGCCGTGGGGAAGCATCAGTCCTGACGGCTGGTGACTTCCAGCAGGTGATAACCGAACTGGGTTTTCACCGGGCCTTGCACCACGTTCAGCGGCGCGCTGAAGACGACGGTGTCGAACTCCTTGACCATCTGGCCGCGGCCGAAGGAGCCGAGGTTGCCGCCATCGCGGCTGGAGGGGCAGGTGGAATGCTGCTTGGCGATTTCGGCGAAGTCGGCGCCGGCTTCGATGGCGGCCTTCAGTTCGTTGCACTTGGCTTCGCTGGAAACCAGGATGTGGCGGGCGGTAGCGCGTGCCATGGTGGGTACTCCTCTTTCGTTGAGGCGCCAGAGACTAGCGGAATTGACGGGTGAATCAAGGTGCTTGGTCGCCGCTTTCGTGGACCGGTTAGCGAATGAACATCCACGTTAGTTGCGCTAGCCCCTTCCTCCGAGTCTGTGCCGCAGGGTGCGCTTTGCGCACCGACTCCGGTATCGGCTTCCGTGCCCCGTCGAACTGCTGGTGAGCTCGGCGCACCCAACCGCCACCCAACAGGGAAGCGCGGTCATGCCGCAGAGAGTTATGCCCGGGCGGTTTTGGAATGTGCCTCGGCGACGAGCCAGTCGCTGAACTCGCGCAATTGCGGACTAGGCGCGGTGCGCTCGGGATAGACCACGAAATAGGCGCCGCCGGTGGGCACCTTGAAGTCGAAGGGCGCCACGAGGTTGCCATTGGCCAGGTCGTCTCCGATGAGCGACCAGTCCCCCAGCGCCACGCCGGCGCCCTGGGCGGCGACGGAAAGGGCCAGGTCCATGGTGTCGAAGTGGTGCCCGCCACTCAGGGCACCGGGTGTGTGGCCGGCGGCGAGCAGCCAGGTTTCCCAGTCGTGCTTGTCCCGTGCCGGGTGCAGCAGCACGTGGTGCTCCAGTTCTGCGGGAGTGGACAGCGGCGCTGACCGTTCCAGGTAGTGCCGGGTACAAACCGGAGTGAGCTGTTCGTTGAACAGGTGATGGGCGGTGACGTTCCCGCCTGGCGCGGTGCCGTAGATGATCGCCGCATCGAACTGGTCGCGGCGGAAATCCACGCCGTAGGCGATGGTGGTGGTCAGCTCTACCGGCACGTCGGGGCGCTCGGCCTGCCATTTCATCAGGCGTGGCAGCAGCCAGCGCATCGCACAGGTGGGGGCCTTGAGCTGCAGGGCCTTGCGCTTGGCGCCGACTTCTTCGACGGCTTCATCGATCAGGGCGAAGACCTGCTGGATGCGCGGGTAGAGGTCGCGGCCCTGTTCGGTCAGCGCCAACCCCCGCGCCTGACGCAGGAACAGTGGATAGCCGAGGTGGCTTTCCAGCCCGGCGATCTGTCGGCTGACGGCACCCTGGGTGATGTGCAGCGTTTCAGCTGCGCGGGTGAAATTGCAGCACTGGGCGGTGATCAGGAAGGTGTGCAGGGCGGGCAGGGGAGGCAGGCGTTTCATCTTCTTAGCCATGACTTGTAAGCATGGCTAGTATGACGATTTTTGCCTTGTCAGTCTTGCCGCAGAGCGGCTCAATGGGCGCCACTTGTGGCTCTCCGGCACCTTGTACAGGGAGCTGCCACCCTCATCCTCGTCCAAGGAGCCAATACAATGTCGAATACCCTCCCGACCTTCCCCGAGACCCTGGCCGGTGTGTATATCAATGGCCAGTGGCTGCCCGGCGGTACCGAACTGGATGTGGTGAACCCTTCCACTGAAGAACGCCTGGCCACCATCGGTAGCGGCGATACCGCCAGCGTCGACCAGGCCGTGCAGGCCGCCAGCGCCGCATTCCCGGCCTGGTCCCGCAGCAGCGGTGCCGAGCGTGGCGCGGTACTGCGCCGCATTGCCGAAGGCGTGCGCCAGCGCCGTGAAACCCTGATCCAGCTGCAGTCGCTGAACAATGGCAAACCGCTGTTCGAAGCGGCCATCGACGTCGATGACGTGATCGGCACCTTCGAGTACTACGCCGGTCTGGCCGAAGGTCTGGACGCCCAGCAGGACCGTCCGGTGGAACTTCCCACCGAGGACTTCGCTGCCCGTCTGCGCCGCGAGCCGGTTGGCGTGGTAGGCCTGATCGTGCCGTGGAACTTCCCCATGGTAACCACCGCCTGGAAACTGGCCCCGGCTCTGGCTGCAGGCTGCGCCGTGGTGCTCAAGCCTTCCGAAGTGACGCCGCTGCCGGAGCTGGAGCTGGCGCGCATCATCGCCGAGTCCGGCCTGCCGGCCGGCGTGCTCAACGTGGTCTGCGGTACCGGCCTGGCGGTGGGCGCGCCGCTGTCGACCCACCGGAAGGTGGCCAAGGTGTCCTTCACCGGCAGCAACGCCGTGGGTGTGCAGGTGATGCAGCGCGCGGCGGAAACCGTGAAGGGCATCAGCCTGGAGCTGGGCGGCAAGTCCTCTCTGCTGGTGCTGGAAAAGGCGGACCTGGACCTGGCCGTCGAACTGGCCTGCGGTGGCGCCTTCTTCAACGCCGGGCAGATGTGTTCCGCGACCAGCCGCGTTCTGGTGGCCGAACCGCTGGCCGCGGACTTCCTGACGCGGGTACAGGCCCGTGCCGAGGCCATCCAGGTGGGTGATCCCTTCAGTGAAGGCGTGGAAATGGGTGCCCTGGTGAACAAGGCGCAGTACCAGCGCGTGCGTGGCCATATCGAGCGCGGTGTTGCGGCTGGCGCGCGTCTGGTGTGCGGTGGTGAACGCCCGTCGGAGTTGGCGCGCGGTTACTTCCTCAAGCCCACTGTGTTCACCGATGTGCCGAAGGACAGCGCCCTGTGGAACGAGGAAATCTTCGGCCCGGTGCTCTGCGTACGCAGCTTCGCCTCCGAGGAAGACGCCATCGAACTGGCCAACGACAGCGAGTTCGGCCTGGTGGCCAGCGTGGTCAGCACTGACCTGGAAGCGGCCGAGCGCGTCGCCAATTCCCTGCAGGCCGGCATGGTGTGGATCAACTCGCCGCAAGTGATCTTCCCGCAGACCGCCTGGGGTGGTTACAAGCAGAGCAGCATCGGCCGTGAACTCGGCCCGTGGGGTCTGGCTTCCTTCCAGGAGCTGAAGCACGTGGTGCGCGCGGTCTGATCGCGGCGAAGCGATTTTCTTGTGGGGGCGAATTCATTCGCTTGGGGCGGCGCAGCCTCCCTGGCCTTGTAGCGATTGAAATCGCCCCCCCCACAGGTTCAGTCGTGCCCGCCCATTGGCCGCTGCTATCCGTAGGCGCACACTGGCGGGTGAACCTGGAAATGGAGTGCTGATCATGGACCTTCAACTTGAAAACCGCAGTGCCCTGGTGTGCGGCGGCAGCTCCGGGTTGGGCTTCGGCGTCGCCGAGGCCCTGGCCAGGGAGGGCGTACGGGTCTGCCTGCTGGCGCGTAACCTGTCGAAGCTGGAGCTGGCGGTGGAACGCATCCGCAAGGAAGGCGGCGAGGCCCAGGCAGTGGCCGTGGACCTCAACGACCTGGGGGCTCTGGAGATGGCCATCGAGCAGGTGGTGGCGGCCATCGGCACGCCGGACATCCTGGTCGCCAACAATGGCGGCCCGCCGCCGATCAACGCTGTGGATTTCGACCCGCAGCTCTGGCACCGACAGCTGGACGCCATGCTGCTGAGCTCGATGGCCCTGGTGAATGCCTTCCTCCCGAGCATGCGTCAGCGGCGCTTCGGCCGCATCCTGATGATTTCGTCCACCAGCGTGGTGGAGCCGATTCCCGGCCTGGTGCTCTCCAGCGCGCTACGTGCGGCCTTGGCCAACTGGGCCAAGACGCTTTCAGCCGAAGTGGCCGCCGATGGCGTGACGGTCAATACCCTGATGCCCGGCTCCTTCTGGACCGAACGCACTGAAACCCTGACGTTGCGCGCCGCCGAACGCAGCGGCATGCCGGTGGCGAGCCTGATGGCCAAGGAGCAGGCGGCGATTCCGGTGGGGCGCTATGGTGCGACCGAGGAGTTCGGCGCGGTGGCGGCCTTCCTGGCCAGCCCGCTTGCCAGCTATGTCACCGGGGCGCTGGTTCCGGTGGATGGTGGCGTTCTGAAGGGTTGAATCGCGATGGGCCGCGAAGCGGCCCCAGGGATTCACCAGGCGCAGGACGGCTCGAAGCTGTCGGCCCGCGCCATTGCCCACATGCGTTCGTAGAAGTCCGCCTCGATCTTGTCCTTGAGCAGGTCCCCCGGCTTGAGGAAGACGTGGATCTGCGAGAACAAGCGAATTTCCTTGTCCGAAACACGCCGCACCAGATGGCGGGGTTCGAGCTGGTTGGGGTGCTCCAGTCCGGCGGCGGCGAGCATTTCGGCCAGGGCCTTCAGCGTGTTGCGGTGGAACATCTGCACCCGCTGGGCCTTGTCCGGCACCACCAGGGCGCGCTGGCGCAGCTTGTCCTGGGTGGCGACGCCGGTAGGGCATTTGTTCGTGTGGCAGCTCTGCGACTGGATGCAGCCAATGGCGAACATGAAGCCCCGCGCCGAGTTGGCCCAGTCGGCACCGATGGCCAGCACACTGGCGATGTCGAAGGCGCTGATGATCTTGCCGCTGGCGCCCAGTTTGATCTTGTCCCGCAGGTTCAACCCCACCAGGGTGTTGTGCACGAACAGCAGCCCCTCGCGCAGTGGCACGCCGATATGGTCGGTGAATTCCAGTGGGGCTGCGCCGGTGCCGCCTTCCTTGCCATCGATCACGATGAAGTCGGGAAGGATGCCGGTTTCCAGCATGGCCTTGGCGATGCCCATGAACTCCCAGGGATGACCCAGGCAGAACTTGAAGCCGACCGGCTTGCCACCGGACAGCTCTCGCAACTTCGCGATGAACTGCATCATTTCTATGGGGGTGGAGAAGGCGCTGTGGCGGGAGGGCGAGACGCAGTCCTCGCCCATGGGCACGCCGCGGGTGAGGGAGATTTCCTCGGTGACCTTGTGCTTGGGCAGGATGCCGCCGTGGCCGGGCTTGGCGCCCTGGCTCAGCTTGATTTCGATCATCCGTACCTGCGGGCTGCGCGCCTGGGTGGCGAAGCGTTCCGGGTCGAACTGGCCGTCGCTGGTGCGGCAGCCGAAGTAGCCGCTGCCCAGTTCCCAGACCAGGTCGCCGCCGTTTTCGCGGTGGTAGGGGCTGATGCTGCCTTCGCCGGTGTCGTGGTAGAAGTTGCCGAGCTTGGCACCACGGTTGAGCGCGCGGATGGCGTTGGCGCTGAGAGAGCCGAAGCTCATGGCCGACACGTTGAACACCGAGGCCGAGTAAGGCTGGGTGCATTGCGGCCCGCCGACTACCACGCGGAAGCTGGTGGGGTCGCTGAGCGGCGCCGGGCGCATGGAATGGCCGATGAATTCGTAGCCGGACTTGTACACGTCGATCAGGGTGCCGAAGGGTTTGTCGCCCCCTTCGTTCTTGGCCCGTGCATAGACCAGCGAACGCTGGGCGCGGGAGAAGGGCAGGCGGTCGTCATCGGCTTCCAGCAGGTACTGGCGGATCTCCGGGCGGATGCCTTCGACCAGGTAGCGGATGTTGCCGAGGATGGGGTAGTTGCGTCGCACGGCATGGCGCGACTGCAGCAGGTCGAACACCCCCAGCACGCTGAGCGCGAGACCCAGCAGGGTGAGCGGCCAGACCCAGTCGTGGCCGGTGAAGGGCAGGCTGAAGAGGGTGAACAGCACGCAGAAGGCGAAGAAGGCGTAACGGCTCAGCAGCGAAAGGCTCATGCGGACTCCTTGTTTGCAGGTACCGGCACAGCGTAGTGCGAATGCGCGGGAATTGCCTTGCCGGGGCTCAAGGACGGGGTGGGAAACGATGTGGGTGGATCAATGGTCAGGGATGCGGTGCCTCTTGTGTTGGGCTTCGCTGCGCTCAGACCAACCAGTCGCGAATGGATTCGCTCCCACAAGCAAGAAGCCCGGCATCTGCCGGGCTTCGAGGGGTTGAAGCGAGTTTTTGATCAGCTTACGCGCTGGGCTTGGACCAGGCGGTCGGAACCGCCTTCAGCGATACGGTTGGCGCCAGTGCGGTCGGAACCACCTTCGGCGATGCGGTTGACGCCGGTACGGTCGGAACCGCCTTCAGCGATACGGTTGGCGCCAGTGCGGTCGGAACCACCTTCGGCGATGCGGTTGGCGCCGGTACGGTCGGAACCGCCTTCGGCGATGCGGTTGGCGCCAGTGCGGTCGGAACCGCCTTCGGCGATACGGTTGGCGCCGGTACGGTCGGAACCGCCTTCGGCGATGCGGTTGGCGCCGGTACGGTCGGAACCGCCTTCGGCGATGCGGTTGGCGCCGGTACGGTCGGAACCGCCTTCGGCGATGCGGTTGGCGCCAGTGCGGTCGGAACCATCTTCGGCAACGCGATCCAGCACCATGTAGCCTTCAGCGACTACCGGGTCGATGGTCTGGGAGGAGGACGGCAGAGCGAAAACAGAGCTGCTCAGGGTAGCGATGAACAGTGCGGCGATGGCTTGAGTTTTCATGGTCTGGGCTCCTCGAAGGGGTGCTGGAAACTGAGTACGGAGCCCATCTTACGGATGGGGGGATGATTAAAAAGTGATCATGTCCGATAGAGACCATCAACGCCGTTAATGGTTGGTCTAATCCTTTTACATCAATGGGTTGTGTTGTTTTATCCAGCGGTGGGTGGCCGAACCAGACTCCGCAGGTGGACCGGAAAGGCGTGGTCCACCCTACGAAAGCAGCCCAATGTGGGGAGCCGGAAGGAAAAAGTTCTGCAGGGTGGAAATCGCTTTGCATTTTCACCGCTCGTGCCGAGCCTGGCTCAGATGGTGGACCGATGGAGTGTGCTCCACCCTACAAATGCTTGAGTGCCGGAAAAAGAAAACGGCCCGCGAGGGGCCGTTTCTTTGGAGCGGGGCGCGTCAGCCGCCGAGGTAGGCGTCGCGGACCTTGGGGTCGTTGAGCAGGTCGTCGCCGCTGCCCTGCATGACGATGCGTCCGTTCTCCAGCACGTAGCCACGGTCGGCCAGCTTGAGCGCCTGGTTGGCGTTCTGCTCCACCAGGAAGACGGTCACGCCATCCTTACGCAGCTGTTCGATGATGTCGAAGATCTGCTGGATGATGATGGGCGCAAGACCCAGGGACGGCTCGTCGAGCAGCAGCAGCTTGGGCTTGCTCATCAGCGCGCGGCCGATGGCGAGCATCTGCTGTTCGCCGCCGGACATGGTGCCGGCGCGCTGCTCGAAACGCTCCTTCAGGCGCGGGAACAGGTGCAGCACCTTGTCCATTTGCTCCTGGTAGTCGCCCTTTTCAGTGAAGAAACCGCCCATGGCCAGGTTCTCTTCGACGGTCAGGCGAGCGAACACGCGGCGGCCTTCCGGCACGACGGCGATGCTCTTGCGCATGATGTCGTAGGACTCCTGCCCAACCAGCTCCTCGCCTTCATAGCGGATGCTGCCGCTGGCCGCGCGCGGCGAGCCGCAGAGGGTCATCAGCAGGGTCGACTTGCCGGCGCCGTTGGCACCGATCAGGGTGACGATCTCGCCTTTCTTCACATCCATGCTGACGCCGTGCAGCGCCTGGATCTTGCCGTAGAAGGTGGAAACCTTGTCGAAAGTAAGCATGGCTCAGGCCTCCCCCAGATAGGCTTTGATCACGTCGGGGTTGTTGCGGATCTGCTCCGGCGTGCCGTCGGCCAGGGGGGTACCCTGGTTGATCACGTAGATGTGGTCGGAAATGCTCATCACCAGCTTCATGTCGTGCTCGATCAGCAGCACGGTCACGTTGTGCTCGTTACGCAGCATGGCGATCAGCGCCTTGAGATCGTCGGTCTCACGGGGGTTGAGGCCGGCGGCCGGCTCGTCGAGCATCAGGATGCGCGGACGGGTCATCATGCAGCGGGCGATTTCCAGGCGGCGCTGCTGACCGTAGGCCAGGGTGCCGGCCGGACGGTTGGCGACTTCGGTCAGGTTGACCTTTTCCAGCCAGTGGGCGGCGTAGTCCATGGCCTCGCGTTCGCTCTTGCGGAAGCCCGGGGTCTTCAGCAGGCCGGCGAGGAAGTTGGTGTTGAGGTGGCGGTGCTGGGCGACCAGCAGGTTCTCCACCGCCGTCATTTCCTTGAACAGGCGGACGTTCTGGAAGGTCCGCACCACGCCCTTGCGAGCGATCTTGTGGCCCGGCAGGGCTTCGATCTGCTCGCCATCCAGGCGGATGCTGCCGGAGGTCGGCTGGTAGAAGCCGGTCAGGCAGTTGAACACGGTGGTCTTGCCGGCGCCGTTCGGGCCGATCATGGATACGACTTGTTTTTCCTGAACGGTCAGACCCACCCCGTTGACGGCCAGGAGGCCGCCGAAGCGCATGGTGAGACCGCTTACTTCGAGAATCGCGCGGCTCATTGTTTCAGCTCCAGGTGGGGACGTTGCATCGGCAGCAGGCCTTGCGGGCGCCAGATCATCATCAGCACCATCAGGGCGCCGAACATCAGCATCCGGTACTCGCTGAACTCACGCATGAGTTCGGGCAGCAGGATCATCACGACGGCCGCGAGGATCACACCCAACTGGGAACCCAGGCCACCCAGCACGACAATGGCGAGGATGGTCGCCGACTCGATGAAGGTGAAGGACTCGGGCGTCACCAGGCCCTGGCGTGCGGCGAAGAAGCTGCCGGCAAAGCCCGCGAAGCAGGCGCCCAGGGTGAAAGCGGAGAGTTTGATGATGGTGGGGTTCAGACCCAGTGCACGGCAGGCGATCTCGTCTTCACGCAGGGCTTCCCAGGCGCGACCGAGCGGCATGCGCAGCAGGCGGTTGATCACGAACAGGGCCAGCAGGGCCAGCAGCAGGGCGACCAGGTAAAGGAAGATCACCTTGTTCACCGAGTTGTAGGCAATCCCGAAGTACTCGTGGAAGGTCTGCAGGCCTTCTTCTGCACGGCGCTCGAAGGACAGGCCGAAGAAGGTCGGCTTGTCGATGTTGCTGATGCCGTTCGGGCCGCCGGTGAGCCAGGTCAGGTTGCGCAGCAGGATGCGGATGATCTCGCCGAAGCCCAGGGTCACGATGGCCAGGTAGTCACCGCGCAGGCGCAGTACCGGGAAGCCGAGGATGAAGCCGAAGAAGGCCGCCATCAGGCCGGCGATCGGCAGGCACACCCAGAAGCCCAGGCCGTAGTAGTGCGAGAGCAGCGCGTAGCTGTAGGCGCCGACGGCGTAGAAGCCGACGTAGCCCAGGTCCAGCAGGCCCGCCAGGCCGACCACGATGTTCAGGCCAAGGCCGAGCAGTACGTAGATCAGGATCAGGGTGGCGATGTCCACTGCGCCGCGGGAGCCGAAGAACGGCCATACCAGGGCGACCACGATCAGGCCGAGGATGACCCAGCGCTGGGTGGAGGGCAGGGTGAGGAAGTTCGCGGTGCCCTTCGACATGCCCGGCAGCTTGGGCGCGGAGGCCCAGGCGCCCTGCACCTTGTCGCGCATCATCTGCCAGATGAACATGGCCACGGCGCACGCCGCGATGGCCAGCAGGGTCGGGGTATTGGCGCCGGTGACCACCAGGCCCACGCCGACGACGCTGAGTTTCAGGCCGAGGACGGGGTAGGCGACGGCCAGCACCAGGAGGGCGCTGAAGAACGCCGTTTTGAGTCGAGTATTCATACCTTCTCCACCTCCGGACGGCCAAGGATGCCGGTCGGCCGGAACAACAGGACCAGAACCAGCAGGCTGAAGGCCACGACGTCCTTGTACTGGTCGCCGAAGATGTCGGCGCCGAAGGCCTCGGCTACACCCAGCACCAGGCCGCCGAGCATGGCGCCCGGAATGCTGCCGATGCCGCCGAGTACCGCTGCGGTGAAGGCCTTGATACCGGCGAGGAAGCCGATATGCGGGTTGATCACGCCGTATTGCATGCCCAGCAGCACCGCGGCCACGGCGGCCAGGGTGGCGCCGATGACGAAGGTCAGGGCGATGATGTTGTTGGTATTGATGCCCAGCAGGTTGGCCATCCTGATGTCTTCGGCGCAGGCGCGGCAGGCACGGCCCAGGCGCGAACGGGAGATGAACAGGGTGAGGCCGTACATGACCAGGAAGGTGACCACGAAGATCAGGATCTGCATGTAGGAGATCACCACGCCATTCATGGTGCTCTCGCCAAGTACGAAGTTGCCCGGAATCAGGTTGGGGATCGCCTTGTCCTTGGAGTCCTGGGTCAGCAGTACTTCGTTCTGCAGGAAGATCGACATGCCGATCGCGGAGATCAGCGGGATCAGGCGGTTGCTGCCGCGAAGGGGGCGGTAGGCGACCCGTTCGATGCTGTAACCGTAAGCGCTCGCAACGATGATGCTCGCGGCGAAGGCCGCGACGATGACGATTGGAAGGCTTTCCAGACCGAGCATGGTGAGCCCGGCAATCACGATGAAGGCTACGTACGAGCCGATCATGTAGACCTCGCCGTGGGCGAAGTTGATCATGCCGATGATGCCGTAGACCATGGTGTAGCCGATGGCGATCAGGGCATAAGTGCTGCCAACGGTGAGACCGTTAACCAGCTGTTGCAGATAGTGGTAGAGATCAGGCATTCCCTAACTCCTCGGGCATCACGAAAAGCGGCGCTTGTGGCGCAGCGGAGCCCGTAAAACACGGATAAACAAAGCCCACTGCCTAAGCAGTGGGCTTTGCGTTCAGGCGGGAAGCTTATTTAGCTTCGGTCTTGGTGCCGTCCTTGTGCCACTCGTAAACCACGAAGCTGAAGTCCTTCAGATCGCCCTTCTCGTCGAAGGCCAGGGTACCGGTCGGGGTGTCGAACGAGTTGGCGCGCAGGGCAGCTGCGACCTTGGCGGTGTCGTCTTCGCCGGCTTTCTTGATGCCGTCGGCGATGACTTTCACGGCGGCGTAAGCCGGGAACACGAACGGACCGCTCGGGTCTTCGTTCTTGGCCTTGAAGGCGTCTACCAGGGCCTGGTTCTTCGGATCCTGGTCGAAGGACTTCGGCAGGGTTACCAGCAGGCCTTCGGAAGCCGGGCCAGCGATGGCGGACAGTTCCTTGTTGCCTACGCCTTCCGGACCCATGAAGCGGACTTTCAGGCCTTTTTCAGCCGACTGGCGCAGCAGCAGGCCCAGTTCCGGGTGGTAGCCGCCGTAGTAGACGAAGTCCACGCCGGTCTGCTTCAGCTTGGCAACGATGGTGGAGAAGTCCTTGTCGCCGGCGTTGATGCCTTCGAACAGCGGAACCTTGATGCCTTTGGCTTCCAGGGTCTGCTTCACGGCAGTGGCGATGCCTTCGCCGTACTGCTGCTTGTCGTGGATGACGGCAACAGCCTTCGGCTTGACGTGGTCAGCGATGAAGTTGCCGGCGGTCGGGCCCTGCAGGCTGTCGAGGCCGATGGTGCGGAATACCAGCTGGTAACCGCGGGAGGTGATGTCCGGGCTGGTGGAAGCCGCGGTGATCATCAGGACGCCTTCGTCTTCGTAGATGTCGGACGCAGGCTGGGTGGAGCTGGAGCAGAGGTGGCCAACCACGTAGTGAATACCGTCGTTGACGATCTTGTTGGCTACGGCGACGGCCTGTTTCGGATCGCACGCGTCGTCATACACCACGCCTTCGAGCTGAGCGCCGTTCACCCCGCCGGCCTTGTTGATCTGCTCGATCGCCATCTTGGCGCCAATGAATTGCATCTCACCGTACTGGGCAACCGCACCGGTCACCGGACCTGCCAGGGCGATCTTGATGGTGTCGGCTGCTACGGAGTAGCTGGCGACACCGGCCAGAGCCATGGCGGCGAACAGTTTGGAAATCTGCTTGGTAGCCTTGTTCATAGTGCTCCACTCTTGTGTTTTTCGTTGTTGTTGTCCTGTTTGCCGGAGCTACGGGACAGGGAATTGCACCCCGCCAACACCCCCCCGGCAACTGTACCGGAACAGTGTAGATTGCTGATTTACGGCTTGAAAAGTCAGGTTTTGATGGCGGAATGATCTTGTGTCGCTTAATCGAAACAAACGTATAGAAATACGGCGTGCCTTGAGAGTGGTTGGCGGCGTCAAGCTGGGCTTGTCTGAATGTTGACCGACGCTATCATTGCGCCCCCCAAATCCATTCGTTACCAACCAACACAAAACAAGCCATGAACGATAACGCTAGCACCCTCTATGCCAAGCTGCTCGGCGAAACCGCCGCCATCACCTGGGAAGAGCTTCAGCCCTTCTTCGCCCGTGGCGCGCTGCTCTGGGTGGAAGGCGCCGAGGACCTGGTAGGCGTGGCACTGGCCGTGGCCGAGGATGACAAGGCGCGGATTTCGGCCCTGCTGGCCGCCGGCAAGCTGAGCAAGGTCGAGGAAGATCGTGCCCAGGACCTGCTGGCGCGCGACCCGAAACTCTGGGCTGTAGTGGTAGCGCCCTGGGTACTGATCCAGGAGCGGGACGAGGCGCCTACCCGTCACTGACGGAGCGCCCGAATGGAGGCCAGGGAAGGCGTCCAGAAGTGTGCCGGCCGCCTGATCGCGCACTGATCAGGAGCAACCGGCGAATCCGGTGTGGCGAGCTAGACTCAATCCACCTTCTTCATTTATTGACCAACAGGGAGCGTCATCATGTTCGAACCAGGCCATGTACATCGGGCCAGCGTGCCCGGATTGCCGGGGCAGAAATTCTCCATCGACCTTTATTACGAAGCACGTCCGAATGCGAAGGAAGGCACCATGCTGCACTTCCGCATGGTGGGTGAGATCGACGGCAGGCAGTTCTCGGAAGAGTTCGAGATGCATCGCGATACGGCGTTCAACTTCGCCGCGGTGATTTCCAAGGTGGCAGTGAAAAACGGGCTGCACCCCAACACCACGCTGATCATGCGCAACCACAAGGAATACGACAAAATCTTCGAAGACATCCGCCGAATTCTCGGTGCCGAGCCGGGTGAGGCGGTGAACTTGGATCATCTGGAGAAGGACGGTCTCTGACCGATCACCTGCCCAGGCAATTCGGCTTGGGCTCTTCTTGTGGGGGCGAATTCATTCGCAAAGGGCAGCAACGCTGCCCCTGAGTATTTCGGAGGGCAGCCCTTCGGACTGCCAAGCGATTGAAATCGCCCCCACAGTTTCGTCCGCCTATGCACTGACCCAGCGCTGGCGCATCCAGCCGCTCAAGGCATCCACACCCAACACGAGTACCAGCATGGCGAGGATCACGCTGGCGGCCTGGGCTTCCTGGAACAGGGACAGGCTCATGTAGAGCATCTGCCCGAGGCCGCCGGCACCGACGAAGCCCAGTACGCTGGCCATGCGGATGTTGTTCTCCCAGCGATAGAGCATGTAGGCCACCAGTTGCGGCCAGACTGCCGGCAGGGTGCCGTAGCAGAAGGCGTTGATGCGTCCGCCGCCGTTCAGGCGGATGGCTTCGGCCGGTTCCGCCGGGGTGTTTTCCAGGGCTTCGGCAAACAGCCGGCCGAGCACGCCTGCGGTATGCAGGGCCAGGGCCAGCGTGCCGGCGTTCGGGCCGAGGCCCGCAGCCAGCACCATCAACGCCGCCCAGACCAGTTCCGGCACGGCGCGCAGGGCGTTGAGCAGCAGCCGCGCGCCACCCTGGGCAGCACTGCCGAAGCGGCCGGCGGCGGGTATGGCGAGCAGCATCCCCAGCAAGGCCGCCAGCAGGGTGCCCAGCGCCGACATGGCGAGGGTTTCCAGGGCGCCCCGGCCGATGGCCGCAAAGTGCGGGGCAGACAGGTCAGGCTTGAGGAAACGCACCGCGTAGCTGCCCATCTGTTGCAGGGCATCGCCACTGGCCAGGGCGCCGAGATCGATGCCCAGCCACGCGAAGGAGCCGATCGCCGCCGCCAGCAGGGCGAGAAGCACCAGGATATTGCCCGGCTTCACGCGAACCTCCCGCGCAGAAAGCGGCTGAGCTGGTCGGCCAGCAACACCAGGGCGAGGAAGGTCAGCAGCATGCTGGCCACTTCGCCACCGGCGAACATGCGCATGGACAGGTCCATCTGCTGGCCCAGGCCGCCGGCGCCGACGAAGCCCATCACCACCGAGGCGCGCACCGCGCACTCCCAGCGGTAGACCGTGTAGGAAATCATCTCCGCCGCGGCAACGGGCAGCACCCCGTAGGCGAAGGCCGCCAGGCGCGGGCTGCCGGCGGCGAGCAGGGCACGGGTGGGGCGCGGGTCGACGGATTCGAAGATTTCCGCATAGACCTTGCCGAGCATGCCGCTGTAGGTGATGGCGATGGCCAGAACCCCGGCAGTGGGGCCCAGGCCCACGGCGCGAACGAACAGCAGCGCCCAGACGATCTCCGGCACGCTGCGCAGGAAAATCAGCAGCCCGCGCACCGGCCAGCGCAGGGCCTGCGCCCACCAGGCCGGGCGACCGCCACGGGCCAGCGCGGACAGCGACAGTGCGCGGCTGGCCCAGAGCGAAGCGGGCAGGGCGATCAGCAGCGCAAGGCTCATGCCGGCGGTAGCGATGGCCAGGGTTTCCAGGGTGGCCCGGCCCAACAGCAGGAGGAATTCCTCGCCATGCTCCGGAGGCCAGAAGGCGGAGAGGAACTGCCCCATGGTGCGGGCGTTGCCTTCATCCAGCAGGACGGCGGGGTTCAGCTCGCTCAGTTCCAGGCCGGGCCAGAGCAGCGCCAGGGCCAGCAGGGTGAGCAGCAGCCGGGGCAGCGCCGCGGGGTCGCGAGGGGAAGACTTCAGCATCGCGGAATATGCAGTACGGGCGGCGCCACGGGCGGGGAGGACGGTAGATCGCCGCGCAATTGCTCGTTGGCGTAGAGGCTATCCAGATCGGCCTGAGTCACGGCCTCGCGGGGGCGATCGAAGGCGATACGGCCATCCCGTACGCCGACAATGCGCGGGAAGTGCGCCAGGGCCAGCTCCACCGCGTGCAGGCTGGCCAGCAGGGTAATACCACGGCGGCTGGCATCGGCGCAGAGCACGCCGAGGGTGTGGTCGGCCAGCACCGGATCCATTGCGGAAACCGGTTCGTCGGCGAGGATCAGGTCCGGCGTCTGGTAGAGCACGCGGGCGATGCCCACCCGCTGCAATTGGCCGCCGGAGAGCTGGTCGCAGCGCTCGAAGAGTTTCTCGGCCAGATCGAGCCGGGCCAGCGCGGCCTGGGCGCCGGCTCCGTCCAGCGGGTGCAGCAGGCTGAGCAAACCCCTGGCCAGGGACCACTGGCCGAGCTTGCCGGCCAGCACGGCAGTGACCACCCGCTGGCGTGGTGGAAGCGGTGGGGCCTGGTGGACCAGGCCGATGCGCGCGCGCAGTCGCTGGCGTTCCCGCACGGAGAGTGACCAGGGCGCAGCGCCGAGCAGCTGGAGCTGCCCGGCAGAGGGCTTGAGGCTGGTGGCCAGCAGGCGCAGCAGGCTGGTCTTGCCGGCACCGGAGGGGCCGATGATGGCGACGCGCTCGCCGTTGCCGACGTTCAGGTCGATGCCCTTGAGCGCCGGCTGGCCGTTGGCGTGGACCAGGTCCACGCCATGTAGCGACAGGCTCACTTCAAGAGGCCGGCCGAGCGTGCGGCTTCCTCGATGCCCTGGTAGTTCTCGGGCTTGGTCGGAATGAAGCGGCTGGCGGCCTGCAGGTCGAGGATCGCCTTGTGCTCCGGGTTGGCCGGGTCGAGGGAGAGGAAGGCCTGCTTGATCTTCTCGGCCAGGGCCGGGTCGAGGGTGCCACGCACGGTCCAGTTGTAGTCGTAGTAGGTCGGGGTGGTGGCGAAAACCTTCACCTTGCCGGTGTCGACCTTGCCGGCGTCCACCAGCTTCTGCCAGACGCTGGCGTTGAGCACGCCGCCGTCCACCTTGCCGGCCTGGACCCAGGCCACGGTGGCGTCGTGGGCGCCGGAGTAGGCGACGCGGGAGAAGAACTGCTCGGGCACGATGCCGTCCTTCTGCATGAAGTAGCGTGGCATCAGGCTGCCGGAGGTGGAGGACACCGAACCGAAGGCGAAGGTCTTGCCCTTGAGGTCCTGCAGGGACTTCACCGCCGGGTCGGCGCTGATGAACTTGCTGGTGAACTTCTCGTCCTGCTCACGCTGCACCAGCGGGATGGCGTTGCCGGTCTTCAGGCGAGTCTGGACGAAGGTGAAGCCGCCGAGCCAGGCCATGTCCAGGCGGTCGGCCGCCAGGGATTCGACCACCGCGGCGTAGTCGGCCACGGGTACGAACTCGACCTTCATGCCCAGTTGCTGCTCGAGGTAGGCGCCGAGCGGCTTGAACTTGCGCAGCAGTTCGGTGGGGGCTTCATCGGGAATGGCCGAAACCTTGAGGACCTCGGCGGCCTGGGACACGACAGCGGAAACGGACAGGGCGATACCTGCCACGAGGGCGAGAGAGCGTTTGAACATGGGATTCTCCGGTTCAATAGCGGAAAAGGCTGGCGGATTATAGTGGCCGCTTGAGCGCATGGAAGCTCCAAGTTGCAGAGCAGGCGTTTAAGATGTGCGTTTAGCCAATCGCCTGGAGTCTTGGCATGACCGATTCCCTGCCTTCCCTCGCCTTCGCCGGCATCGGCCTGATGGGCCTGCCGATGACCCGTCGCCTGCTGGCTGCGGGCTTTCCGCTGACCGTTTGGAACCGCTCTCCGGAGAAATGCGCGCCGCTGCTGGAGCAGGGTGCCCGCTACGTGAAGACCCCGGCCGAACTCTGTGCCGAGGCGGATATCGTCATGCTCTGCCTGGCAGATACCCGGGTGGTGCGCAAGGTGGTGTTCGGCGAGGGCGGCATAGTCGAAGGCGCGAAACCGGGCCAGTTGCTGGTGGATTTCTCCAGCCTGGAACCGGCCGCCACCCGCGAAATGGCGGCCGAACTGGAAGCCCGCTCGGGCATGCGCTGGATGGATGCCCCGGTATCCGGCGGCACACCCGGCGCCGAGGCCGGCACCCTGGCGATCATGGCCGGCGGTCATGAGGACGACTTGGAGCGGGTAAGGCCGATCCTCGCCCACCTGGGCCAGCGCCTGACCCGCATGGGCGGGGTGGGGGCCGGCCAGGTGACCAAGGTGTGCAACCAGATGATCGTGGCCTGCAATGCCCTGGTGATCGCCGAGGTGGTGGCCCTGGCGGAAAAGGCCGGGGTGGACGCCAGCCTGATCGCCCAGGCCCTGGCCGGTGGCTTCGCCGACTCCAAGCCCCTGCAGATCCTCGGGCCGCAGATGGCCGAGAGCCGCTTCGAGCCCATCAAGTGGCACGTTCGCACCCTGTTGAAGGACCTGGACACCGCCGTGCGCCTGTCCCGCGAGCATGACTCGGCCACGCCGCTCAGCGGCCTGGCGGCGCAACTGATGCGCCTGCACGGCAGTCAGGGCAATCTGGAGCGTGATCCGGCTACGCTGGTGGAAATGTTCCGGGAGAATCACTGATGAAGATCGCCGCCAACCTGTCACTGCTGTTCACTGACCGCCCGTTGATCGAGCGTGTCATCGCCGCCCGCGTCGCCGGTTTCGACGGCGTCGAGGTGCAGTTTCCCTACGAGTTGCCGGCGATCCGCATGAAGGAAGTGCTGGAGGCGGCCGGCCTGCCGCTGATCCTGTTCAACCTGCCGGCCGGCGACCTGATGGAAGGCGGCCCGGGACTGGCCGCAGTGCCGGAGCGCCAGGAGCAGTTCGACGACGCCCTGGAGCAGGCACTTGCCTACGCCGCCATGACCCGGCCGCGATTCGTCAACGTGCTGGCCGGGCGCCAGGCCGAGGGCGTCAGCCGTGACCGCGCGCTGGCCTGCCTCGCGGCCAACCTGCGCAAGACGGCCGAAGCCTTCGCCGTGCTGCACATCGGCGTGGTGTGCGAGGCGATCAACCCGCTGGATATGCCGGGTTTCCTGATCAACACCCCGGAGCAACTGGACGTGTTGCTGCGTGATGTCGATCACCCCAACCTGCACGCGCAGTACGACCTCTATCATATGGCCCGCCAGGGCGTGGACGCGGCTGCGGGCATCCGCCTGTTGGCCGGCCGTATCGGCCATGTACAGTTCGCCGACTGCCCCGGCCGCGGCGAACCGGGCACCGGCAATACCGACTTCGGCCCGGCCCTGCGAGCGCTGCAGGAAGACGACTACCCCGGCTGGCTGGGCGCCGAATACAAGCCCACCGGTGTTACCGCCGAGACCCTCGGCTGGTTGCCGGAGTGGAAGGCCAGGCTGGCCTGAACCAACGAATACCATTACGGCAAGGCGCTTCTATGGGAGCGAATTCATTCGCGATGCGGGCCGATGGTCGCGAGGAGTTCCTCCGGGGCTGCTGCGCAACCCTTCGCGACTGAAGTCGCTCCCACGATTGACCTGACCGAACCGATCAGAGAGAGAACGATGACCGACCCCATCCGCCTGACCCAGTACAGCCATGGCGCTGGCTGCGGCTGCAAGATTTCCCCCAAGGTGCTGGAAGTGATCCTTGCCGGCAGCGGCGCCCAGAACCTCGACCCGAAGCTCTGGGTAGGCAACGCCTCCAAGGATGATGCGGCGGTCTATGCGCTGGACGATGAGCGTGGCGTGGTGTCCACCACCGACTTCTTCATGCCGATCGTCGACGATCCCTATGATTTCGGCCGCATCGCGGCCACCAACGCCATCAGCGACATCTACGCCATGGGCGGCGACCCGCTGATGGCCATTGCCATCCTCGGCTGGCCGGTGAACCTGTTGCCGCCGGAAGTGGCCCGCGAAGTGGTACGCGGCGGTCGCTCGGTATGCGATGAGGCGGGCATTCCGCTGGCTGGCGGACACTCCATCGACGCGCCGGAACCGATCTTCGGCCTGGCCGTCACCGGCGTGGTGGACAAGCGCAACATGAAGCGCAACGACACCGCCATCGCTGGCTGCAAGCTGTACCTGACCAAACCCCTGGGGATCGGCATCCTCACCACCGCGGAGAAGAAGGGCAAGCTGCGCGAGGCGGACGTGGGCCTGGCCCGCGACTGGATGTGCACCCTCAACAAGCCCGGCAGCCGCTTCGGCAAGCTGGCAGGGGTCAGGGCCATGACCGACGTCACCGGCTTCGGCCTGCTCGGCCACCTGGTGGAAATGGCCGACGGCAGTGGACTGACGGCCCGCATCGACTACGCCAAGGTGCCCAGCCTGCCCGGTGTCGAGTATTACCTGGAACAGGGCTGCGTGCCCGGCGGCACCCTGCGCAATTTCGACAGCTACGGCCATCGGCTGGCGCCACTGGCCGAGGTGCAGAAGCTGCTGCTCTGCGATCCGCAAACCAGCGGCGGCCTGCTGGTGGCGGTGACGCCGGAAGGGGAAGCGGAGTTCCTCGCCGTGGCGGAGGAACTTGGCCTGCAACTGGCGCCGATCGGCCAGCTGCACGAGCGACAGAGTCTCGCGGTAGAGGTGTTCTGATGCGTCCCGATACCTCGAACTACCGCGAAATCTTCCTCAACGACGTACCGATGATGGATGCCCGCGCGCCTGTGGAATTCATCAAAGGCGCCTTCCCGCACACGGTCAACCTGCCGCTGATGAACGATATCGAGCGGCAGAAGGTGGGCACCTGCTACAAGCAGCATGGCCAGGAAGCCGCCATCGCCCTGGGTCACCAGCTGGTCAGCGGCGCAACCAAGGCCGAGCGTATAGAGGCCTGGGCCGCCTTCGCCCGCGCCAATCCCCAGGGCTATCTCTACTGCTTCCGTGGCGGCCTGCGTTCGCAGCTGGTCCAGCAATGGTTGAAGACCGAGGCCGGCATCGAGTACCCGCGCGTGAAGGGCGGCTACAAGGCGATGCGCACCTTCCTCCTGGAAACCACCCAGCAGGCGGTGGAGCAGTGCGACTTCGTGCTGGTGGGCGGCCTGACCGGCACCGGCAAGACCGACGTGATCACCCAGCTGGCCAACAGCCTGGACCTGGAAGGCCATGCCAACCATCGCGGTTCCAGCTTCGGCAAGCGCGCCACACCGCAGCCGGCGCAGATCGATTTCGAGAACAGCCTCGCCATCGACATCCTGAAGAAGCGTGCCGCCGGCCATGAACAGTTCGTGCTGGAAGACGAGGGGCGTATCGTCGGCAGCTGCTCCGTGCCACTGGAGCTCTACCAGGGCATGCAGGACTACCCGCTGGTGTGGCTCGACGACAGCTTCGAAGACCGCGTCGAGCGGATCCTGCGCGACTACGTGGTGGACCTGTGTGCCGAGTTCATCGACACCCACGGTGCCGAGCACGGCTTTGCCCGTTTCGCCGCGCGCCTGCGCCAGAGCCTGGCGAACATCGTCAAGCGCCTGGGCGGCGAGCGTCACCAGCGCATGTCGGCCCTGATGGATCAGGCCCTGGCCGAGCAGGAGGCGACCGGCAGGGTGGACCTGCATCGCGCCTGGATCGAAGGACTGCTGCGGGAGTACTACGACCCCATGTACGCCTTCCAGCGCGAGAGCAAGGCGTCGCGCATCGAGTTCGCCGGGGAGCAGGCGGCGGTGCTGGAATACCTGCGTCAGCGTGAGCTGGCGCGGGCCTGAACGGGCTGACCGAGCGAGGCCGGGACTCTAGGCGGGATTCGAGTCTATCGGCCTCAGCGGCCTCACATTGCTGCTGCCCAGCCCGTGGGAGTGGCGCAGGAAATCCTCGATGACCACCAGCGGCTGGGGACGGCTGAGCAGGTAGCCCTGGATGTAGTCGCAACCGTGGCTGCGCAGGAAGTCCAACTGCTCGCGGGTCTCCACGCCTTCGGCCACCACCTGCAGGTGCAGGGTGTGGGCCATGCCGATGATGGCCTGGATGATCTCCATGTCGGCGTGGCTGCCGGGAATGTCCATGACGAATGACCGGTCGATCTTCAGGGTGTCCAGGGGCAGGCGCTTGAGGTAGGCCAGGGAGGAATAACCGGTACCGAAGTCGTCGATGGAGATGCTCACACCCAGGCCGCGGATGCCTTCCAGCAGGTGCAGGGCCTGGTTGACGTTGCTCATCAGGGCGTTCTCGGTGACTTCCAGCTCCAGTCGTTGCGCGCGGATGCCGTTTTCCGTCAGGGCGCGTTGCACTTCCTCCACCAGGTCGTCACGGCTGAGGTTCAGCGCCGAGCAGTTCACCGCCACGCGCAGGTCGTGGAAGCCCAGGGCGGCGAGGCTCGCCAGATCGCGGCAGGCCTGGCGCAGCACCCAGCCGTCCAGGTCGGCGATGAATCCGTTGGCCTCGGCGACGCCGATGAAACGATCCGGCGACAGCAGCCCCAGTTGCGGGTGCTGCCAGCGCACCAGGGCTTCCAGTTTGGTCACCTGGCCGCTGTGCAGGTCGAGGATGGGTTGGTAGTTGAGGAACAGCCCTTCGTCCCTGGAAAGCGCCAGGTGAAGTTCTTCTTCCAGTTGCAGTTCGAAGGTGGCCTTGTTCTTCAGGTGGCGACTGAAGAAATGCAGGTTGTTGCGTCCGCTGCTCTTGGCCTGGTAGAGCGCCAGGTCGGCATGCTTGAGCAGCTCCTCGCAGGTTTCGCCATCGTCGGGGTAGAGGCTGATGCCGATGCTGGTGGTCATGGTGACGTTGCGCCCAGCCAGCGTGATGGGCTCTTTCATGCGCTGCATGATGCGCTGGGACAGGGACTTGGCTTCGGTCAGGTTGCCCAGGCTGGCGAGCACGCAGAATTCGTCGCCTCCCAGGCGCGCAATCACGTCGTCGCGGCGCAGTACGCTGCGTACCCGCTCAGCCACCACCTTGAGCAATTCGTCACCGGCATCGTGGCCCAGGCTGTCGTTGATGCGCTTGAAGTGGTCCACGTCCAGGAACATCACCGCCAGCGACTGCTTGAACTGGGCGTGGACGTTCAGCTTTTCTGCGAAGAACTCATTGAAGGCACGGCGATTGGGCAGGTTGGTCAGGGCGTCGTAGTGGGCGACGTTCTGCAGCTTCACCTTCACCTGTTCCAGCTCCCGCAGCAGGTTGCTGACGTGCTGCAGGTCAAGCTCCTTGCGTTGCAGCTTCTTGTCGGCCCAGGCCACGCCCAGGGCGAACAGCAGCACCATGCCGACGATCACCGCCAGGCTGGAGCCCAGTTGCACGGCATTGTCGGCGCGCTCGAGCTGCAGTTCGGTGCCGGGCGGCACCACCAGTTGCAGGGCCAGCATGCCGGTGAAATGCATGCTGCAGATGGCGGCGCCCATGGCCAGGCTGGCGGGAATCTTCAGCAGCTGATGACCTTCGCCGTGCTCGCGGAAAAAGGTGGAAAGGAGCATGGCGGCCAGGCTGGCGGCGATGGCGACGACCACCGAGACCGCGACCATGCCAGGGTGGTAGTACTGGGTGGCCGCGGAGCGGATGGCGGCCATGCCGCAGTAGTGCATCAGGACGATACCGAGGCCGACGGCGAGGGCCGCGGCCACGTAGTGCCGGGGGGCGAGTCGGGATCTCCCGAGGGTGTACATGCCCACCAGCGAGGCGGCAACCACGATCACCAGGGAAAGGGTGGTGGTGGGGATGTCGTAGTCGATGCCGATCGGCGCCTCGAAGGCCAGCATGGCGATGAAGTGCATCGCCCAGATTCCTCCGCCCAGGCAACAGGCGCCGAGCCAGCTCCAGCGTCGCCGGGTCTCCGGCAGTTGCGCATGGGCCACTCTCTCGGCCATGTCGAAGGCGCAGTAGCCGGCTACCGAAGCCACCAGGAAGGCCAGCAGCACCAGCCAGCTGTTATGGCTGCAAGCCAGCAGAATCTGGCCGTCCGCGGGAAGTTCAGTACCGAATCGCAGCCCCAGCCAGTCCATAGGGAAATTCTCCTGCAGGCGGTTCGAGTTCGCGGAAGAGAGTTGCTGGCACAGTGCCGTCAGTCTATTCAGCGTAGGGGGTCTTCCTTGTACGAAAGTACCCGGGCGCTGAACGGTCATCGACAGGGGATGGCCGGCAGGGGAGGGTTCCCGTCACCGCAGCATCGGGTTACATAAATCACACGAATTTTCGCAGACAGTTGTCAGCAGGAGGCTCTAGATTGCTGCATCGACCCCGGCTTGCGGTTACCCGGGCGCCTGACAACAACAACGAGACCGACACATGCAGCAATCTCCTCAAGCGGCCAATGCCTGGCGCGTGCTCTTCCTGCTTTTCCTGGCGAACCTGTTCAACTTCTTCGATCGGACCATTCCGGCCATCATCATCGAGCCGGTTCGTCACGAGTGGAGCCTCTCCGACTTCCAGCTGGGCCTGATCGGCACCGCCTTCACCCTGGTCTATGCCATCGCCGGCGTACCGTTGGGACGCATGGCCGATACCGGCGCGCGCAGGAAGATCATGGGTTGGGGCCTGGCAGTCTGGAGCGGGCTGACGGCGGTGAACGGCCTGGCCTGGAACTTCTGGAGCTTCCTCCTGGTGCGCATGGGCGTGGGCATTGGCGAGGCCAGCTACGCGCCGGCGGCCAACTCGCTGATCGGTGACCTCTTTCCCGCCCACAAGCGCGCCCGCGCCATGGGTATTTTCATGCTCGGCCTGCCGCTGGGGCTGGTACTGGCCTTCTTCACCATCGGCGCCATGGTCAAGGCATTCGACAGCTGGCGCGCGCCGTTCTTCATTGCCGCCGTACCGGGGCTGATCCTGGCCATCTTCATGTTCTTCATCAAGGAACCGGCTCGCGGTGCTGCCGAGGTGGTGAAGGTTTCCAGCGCAACCCCGGTGGACAAGCCGCTGCGCCGGGTGCTGGCGATCCGCACCTTCTGGTGGCTGACCGTCGCCGGCCTGACCTACAACTTCGCCACCTACGCCACCAACTCCTTCATGGTGCCGATGCTGCAGCGCTATTTCCTGATGCCCCTGGAGCAGGCGGCCATCTCCACCGGGATCATCACCGGTCTCACCGGCCTCGTGGGGCTGACCCTGGGGGGCTGGGTGGCGGACAAGGTGCACCAGAAGTCCGAGCGTGGCCGCTTGCTGCTGGCCGCCTTCAGCATGGCGGTTGCGGCTGTCTGCACCGCTTACGCGCTGATGGCGGGACGCATCGAGGTCGGCCTGTTCGTCGGTGTGTTCAGCCTGGGCTGGCTGTTCGCCTACAACTTCTACACCTGCGTCTACACCGCCATCCAGGACGTGGTGGAGCCGCGCCTTCGCGCCACTGCAATGGCGCTGTACTTCGCCGGCCTCTATCTGCTCGGCGGCGGTCTCGGCCCGGTCGTGGTGGGCTTGCTGTCGGACCACTATTCCCAGGTGGCGATGCTGGCGGCCGGTGCCGGCGAAATGAACGAAACCTTCAAGGCTGTAGGCCTGCACAACGCCATGTACTTGGTGCCGGCGGCGCTCACCTTGACCATGCTGGCGCTGTTCCAGGCCGCTCGTTGCTTCGTGCGCGATGCGGCGAACATGCGCCAGGGCCTGGCGGCGGCAATGGCCTGACGGTAAACCGCAATGAAAGAAGGCCCGCATGTGCGGGCCTTCTTTCTGGGTGATGGGTATCGCTTTGCTCGAGGAATGCCGCCCGACCCATCCTGCGGTCCTGGTTTGTAGGATGGGTTGAGCTTGCGAAACCCATCAATCGAGGCCGATGCTGATCAGCCCGCCACCAGCACTCGGATCGACTCCAGGCGCAGGGCCGCCTTGTCCAGCAGCTGCAGGCCTTCGTCACGCTGATGACGAATGGCTTCCAACTCGCTGTCGCGCACGGTCGGGTTCACCGCCTGGAGGGCGGTGAGGCGGGCCAGTTCTTCGTCCAGCTCGGCCTTCAGTCGACGTTGGGCTTCGGCCACACGTTCGGCGTGGCGCGGGGCGATCTTGGCTTCGCCTGCGTTGATCTGCGCCGCAAGCACATCGCGCTGGGCCTGGACGAACTTGTTGGCGCTGCCGCGCGGCACGCTTTCCAGTTGGTCATTGAGGGTGTCGAAGGCCACCTTCGCCGCCAGGTCGTTGCCGTTGGCGTCCAGCAGGCAGCGTAGGGCCTTGGGCGGCAGGAAGCGGCTGAGCTGCAGGGAGCGCGGGGCTACCGCTTCGCTGACGTAGAGCAGTTCCAGCAACACGGTGCCGGGCTTGAGTGCCTTGTTCTTGATCAGCGCCACGGAGGTGTTGCCCATGGAGCCGGAGAGCACCAGATCCATGCCACCCTGCACCATGGGGTGTTCCCAGGTGAGGAATTGCATGTCCTCGCGGGACAGGGCCTGGTTGCGGTCGTAGGTGACGGTCACGCCTTCGTCGTCGCCCAGGGGGAAGCCGGCGTCGAGCATCTTCTCGCCGGGTTTGAGTACCAGGGCGTTCTCGGAGTGGTCTTCGCTGTCGATGCCGAAGGCTTCGAACAGGGACTCCATATAGATAGGCAGGGCGAACTGGTCGTCCACTTCGAGGATGTCTTCCACCAGGCGCTCGCCCTCGCCAGCGCCACCGGAGTTGAGTTCCAGCAGGCGGTCACGGCCATTGTGCATTTCGCCTTCCAGGCGCTTGCGCTCGGCTTCGGCTTCACTCACCAGGGCCTCCCAGGCCTTGTCGTCGCCACCTTCGAGCATGGGCAGCAGGCGCGGGCCGAACTGATGCTGGATGGCGTTGCCGGTGGGGCAGGTGGCGAGGAAGGCGTTCAGCGCCTGGTGGTACCACTGGAACAGACGCTCTTGCGGGCTGTTGTCGAGGTAAGGCACGTGCAGCTGGATGGTGTGCTTCTGGCCGATACGGTCGAGGCGGCCGATGCGCTGTTCCAGCAGGTCCGGGTGGGCCGGCAGGTCGAACAGCACCAGGTGGTGGGCGAACTGGAAGTTGCGGCCCTCGGAGCCGATTTCCGAGCAGATCAGCACCTGGGCGCCGAATTCCTCGTCCGCGAAGTAGGCGGCTGCGCGGTCGCGCTCGAGGATGCTCATGCCTTCGTGGAACACGGTGGCGGGAATGCCGGAGCGCACGCGCAGGGCGTCTTCCAGGTCCAGGGCGGTTTCCGCGTGGGCGCAGATCACCAGCACCTTGAACTTCTTCAGCATCTTCAGGGTGTCGATCAGCCACTCGACACGCGGGTCGAAGCGCCACCAGCGCTCGGATTCGTCGCCGCTGTCGTGTTGCGCCTGGAAGCTGACTTCCGGGTAGAGGTCGGGATGCTCGCCGATCGGCAGCTCCATGTACTCCACCGGGTTGGGCAGCGCGTAGGGGTGCAGCTGGCGCTCGGGGAAGCCCTGCACGGCGGCACGGGTGTTGCGGAACAGCACGCGGCCGGTGCCGTGGCGGTCCAGCAGCTCGCGTACCAGGCGCGGCGAGGCTTCTGCGTCACCCTCGGCGAGGGCCTTGAGCAGGCTTTCACCTTCTTCACCGAGGAAGCCCTTGATGGTGGCTTCGGCCTTGGCGCTCAGACGGCCCTGGTCCAGCAGTTCCTGGACGGCTTCGGCCACGGGGCGGTAGTTGGCGCTTTCGGCGCGGAAGGCGTCCAGGTCATGGAAGCGGTTGGGGTCCAGCAGGCGCAGGCGCGCGAAGTGGCTTTCCTGGCCCAGCTGTTCCGGGGTGGCGGTGAGCAGCAGCACACCGGGGATGACTTCAGCCAGTTGCTCGACCAGGCGGTACTCGGGGCTGGCCTGTTCCGGGTGCCAGACCAGGTGGTGGGCTTCGTCGACCACCAGCAGGTCCCATCCGGCGGCGAAGGCGGCATCCTGGGCGCGTTCGCTCTCCTTCAGCCACTCCAGCGAGACCAGGGCGAGCTGGGTGTCCTCGAAGGGGTTGCTGGCATCGCTTTCGGCGAAGCGCTCGGCATCGTACAGGGCAACCTGCAGGTTGAAGCGGCGGCGCATTTCCACCAGCCACTGGTGCTGGAGGTTTTCCGGAACCAGGATCAGCACCCGGCTGGCGCGGCCGGAGATGAGCTGGCGGTGGATGACCAGGCCGGCCTCGATGGTCTTGCCCAGGCCCACTTCGTCGGCCAGCAGAACGCGTGGCGCAACGCGGTCGGCCACTTCACGGGCGATGTGCAGCTGGTGCGCGATGGGCTGCGCGCGGGCGCCGGAGAGCCCCCAGAGGGACGACTGCAGCAGGCGCGAGCGGTGCTCAAGGGTGTGGTAGCGCAGGGCGAACCACTTGTGCGGGTCGATCTGGCCGGCGAAGAGGCGATCGTTGGCCAGGCGGAACTGGATGAAGTTGTTCAGCTGGGTTTCCGGGAGGATGCGGCGCTCGTTCTGGGCAGTGATGCCGTGATAGATGAGCAGGCCATCGACATCCTCGACTTCCTGGACGTTGAGTTTCCAGCCATCGAAGTGGGTGATCTCGTCGCCGGGGGCGAAGCGCACGCGGGTCAGGGGAGCATTGCGCAGCGCGTACTGGCGGGTGTCGCCAGTGGCCGGGTAGAGCACGGTGAGCAGGCGGCCATCCGACGTCAGGATGGTCCCGAGCCCCAGCTCCGCTTCGCTGTCACTGATCCAGCGTTGCCCCGGTTGATACTGCTGCGCCATGCCTGTCTCCCTGAGATGAAAAAAGCCGCGTATGTTAACGGAACCAAGGGCGCAGGGCGACGCCGGATACGGGCCGTATGTCCGCAAAAGTGTAGCGAGCGCCGGTAAAGAAGCGCCGACGACGGCCGACAGACTGACCAAAGGAGGGCGTCATCATGCTGCCACCCATTCCGCAGAGCCTGGTCCCGGTCACGGCCCAACAGGACGTGGTCAAGCCGCGCCCGGACATTCCGCCAGTCACGCCGATGCAGGAGAGCGCGCAGGAGAGCGCCGTGGGCCTGGACAAGCGCCATCCCCAGGAGGCTGAGGAACTGTTGCGAGAAGAGCAGCGCCGCCGCCAGCGACGTGGCTATACACCGCAGGAACTCGCGACGGGAGAGGTGGCTGAGGAAGACCAGTCGGTGCTGGAGGAACTGCCGCGCCAGGGCCTGTGGGTGGATGTGGAAGTCTGACGCGCGCAGAATGAGTCATCTCTTCCCCTGAAGCCGATGCCGGTGGACCTGTTCGACGATATTCCCCTCCAACTGCCCGATGCCGAGCTGCGTTACGAGCCGCACTTCCTGTCGAGGGACGAGGCCAGTGACTGGCTCGCGCGGCTGGTCGCCGAAACGCCATGGGAACAGCCTGAGGTCAATCTGCACGGCCGCTATTACCCGGTGCCACGCCTGGTGGCCTGGTACGGCGATCCCGAGGCCAGCTACCGCTATTCCGGTCTGACCCACCAACCCTTGCCCTGGACGCCATTGCTGGCGGAAATCCGCGCGCGGCTGGTGGGCGCGACAGGTCAACCCCTCAATGGCGTGCTGCTCAATTACTACCGCGACGGCCAGGATTCCATGGGCTGGCACAGCGACGACGAGCCCGAACTGGGGCGCAATCCGCTGGTGGCCTCGCTGAATCTGGGTGGCACCCGTCGCTTCGACCTGCGGCGCAAGGGCGGCAGCCGCATCGAGCATTCCCTGGAACTCGGGCATGGTGCGCTACTGGTCATGAGCGGGCCGACGCAGCATCATTGGCAGCACCAGGTGGCGAAGACACGTACCCCTTGCGCCCCCCGGCTCAACCTCACATTCCGCTGGATTCGCTGATGAGCAACGACGACAACCTGATCGACTTCGGCGCCGAGCGCGACAAGCGCATCCATGACGTCCACGAGAAGCGCCTGAACGACATGCGCAAGGCCTTCGAGCAAGCCATGCCCCTGTCCAAGGGCAAAAAAGGCAAGAAGCCGAAGAAGCGCTGAGTTCAGTGCGACCTTCCCCAGATCCTCACCACTTCTTTTTTGTGGGAGCGAATTCATTCGCGAATGAATTCGCTCCCACAAAACGGCCGTTCCCATCCTTTCCGTTGTCGCACATCCCCAAAAATTGACTTGGGTCAGTGTCCCGCCTGCCTGCTCGCAGGTGCCCGGAACCTGTTGATCCAGATCAATTTTCCACTCCTGCCGTGCGGGTAACTTGAACCCATCGAAGCAACAACGCCACAACGCAGGAGGCAGATCATGTTCATCGATACAGTCGTTCTCGCCGGTATAGGCACCGTCGGTCTCATGGTCGCTTTCTTCGCCGGTGTTGGTTACTTCATCTGGAAAGACTCGCACAAACGCAATTCGCGTTGAGTCACTCTGGGTTTACAGGCACGCAAGGCACCTCGGGCGACTTCGGTCGCCCATTTTTTTGTTCCCGCTTTTCTTCCTTCCCGGCCCGCGCCAGACTGGCGCAATGCCGATCCAGACCCTATCCCGCCTAGACGATCTCGACCCGCAGCACTGGGATACCCTGCTGCCGGACGACCAGCCGTTCCTGCGTCATGCTTTTCTATCCACCCTGGAAGAAAGCGGCAGCGTGGGTGGCCGCAGTGGCTGGCATCCGGCCCATCACCTGCTCCGTGGGGCGAATGGCGAACTAAAGGCCGCGATGCCCGCCTACCTGAAAAGTCACTCCTACGGCGAGTACGTGTTCGATTGGGCGTGGGCCGACGCTTGCCAACGTGCTGGCATTCCTTACTACCCCAAACTGTTGGCGGCCGTGCCTTTCACCCCGGTAGGGGGCGCGCGGTTGCTGGCGGTTGATGATGCTGCGGCAAGCGAGCTGCTCGATGCGGCGGTGGCCGACGCTGCTGCCGACGACCTGTCCGGGCTGCACATCAATTTCACCGATGCCTTCGCCGACCACCATTTGCGTAACCGCGAAGGCTGGCTGGAGCGCCTCGGCTGCCAATTCCACTGGCGCAATCACGGCTATCGGGATTTCCAGGATTTCCTCGACGCCTTGAGTTCGCGCAAGCGCAAGCAGATCCGCAAGGAACGTGAGCAGGTGGCGGGGCAGGGGATCGAGTTCCAGTGGCGCGGTGGCCAGGAACTGGATGAGGCGGACTGGGATTTCGTCTATTCGTGCTACGCCAATACCTACCGGGTGCGTGGCCAGGCGCCCTATCTAACCCGCAGCTTCTTCAGCCTGCTGGCCGAGCGGATGCCGGAGACGATCCGCGTGGTACTGGCGCTGCAGCACGGCCGGCCGGTGGCCATGGCGTTTTCGCTACAGGGTGGTGACACGCTTTACGGGCGTTACTGGGGGTGTCTGGCGGAGTTCGACAGGCTGCATTTCGAAACCTGTTTCTACCAGGGCATCGATCAGGCCATCGCAGCGGGACTCAAGCGTTTCGATGCCGGGGCCCAGGGCGAACACAAGTTGATACGGGGATTCGAGCCGGTGATCACCCGCTCCTGGCACTGGCTGTCCCATCCCGGCTTACGGGCTGCGGTGGACGACTTCCTGGTGCAGGAGCGGGGTGGGGTGCTGGCCTACGCAGAAGAAGCGCGCGGCCTGCTGCCCTACCGGCGGGATTGATCAGCCGATCTGGGTGGGGTCAGGGGAGGCGTCAGTCCCGCTGTCGGGGGAGACGTCGATATGGCTAACGAGGGTGCCGTCAGCGGTAGTGCCGCCCCATTCGAGGAAGCGGAGCTTGTGTACTTCGCCTTCGCTGTCTTCGTAGACGAGGGTGACCGGGACTACGCCTGTCTTCTGGGAGGTGTCGGTGCGGTGCAGCACCTTCTGGATGTCGACTTCCATTCCGTAGTGATAGTCCACGGGCTGCAGAGCGGCACCGTGGTTCTGGTTCTGAATGCCATCCTGGGCGAATACGCTGGGCGCGAGGCTAGAGAGCAGGGCGCTTACAACCGAGGCCATTTTCATAAGGCTTGTATTCCTCTGTTGGGTTTCGCTTACAAGGGACTCCATCTGACCCACTGAGCGTTTTTAGTTCAACCGCCCGCTTCGGCGATCCTCGGTTTGGGTGTTTTTTAACCAGCGGCAATCGCCCGAGCTTGAGGTGTTGCGACCGTTTGTCGCAGGTGGTGATTTTTTTATCTTCTGGTCCATCTGGGCATTAATTCCACCCCGACTAAACCGTTCATCTGGTGAATTCACCTGGGCAAGGTGTACCCCACATCCGAGGGCACGAGGTCGGGGCACATGGTGCGCCCGGCCTTCTGTCCGGTGCCGTACGGATCAGCTGTTACTGGTGTGGCTGCCCCATTCCAGGAAGCGGACCTTGTGCAGTTCGCCCTGGCTGTCTTCGTAGACCATGGTGACGGGAACCACGCCCGCGCGCTGGCTGGCGTCGGTGCGATACAGGACGCGCTGAACGTCCAGTTCCATGCCGTAGTGGTAGTCGACTGCCGGAATGCCGGCCCCGATATCCCGCTGGTATTCCTGGGCGAACACGCTCGGGGCGAGGCTGGCGAGCACGGCGCTGACGGCGGATGCGATCTTCATGGGCTGATCCTCTCTTGGGTCCGTTTATGGTTTCGGGTGAAACCGGAGACGGACTCCATATGACCAGCCGGGGGCGCCGGCTTGAAATCAATGCGCCTTGTATTGGAGATCAGCCGCGTCGATGCAGGGACGCGGCCTGGGCTCATTCCACGCCGACGAAACCACCTGTCTGGTGCTGCCAGAGGCGTGCGTAGAGGCCGCCGTACTCCAACAGTTCGCCGTGGGTGCCGCTCTCCACGATCTTCCCCTTGTCCAGCACGACCAGGCGATCCATGCGGGCGATGGTGGAGAGGCGGTGGGCGATGGCGATCACCGTCTTGCCACGCATGAGGGTCTCCAGGCTTTCCTGGATCGCCGCTTCCACTTCCGAGTCCAACGCGGACGTCGCCTCATCCAGGATCAGGATGGGGGCGTCCTTGAGCAGTACGCGGGCAATGGCGATGCGCTGGCGCTGGCCGCCGGAGAGCTTTACCCCACGCTCGCCGACATGGGCGTCGAAGCCGCGGCGCCCGCTGGCATCCGAGAGCAGAGGGACGAACTCGCTGGCACGGGCCTTGCGCACCGCCTCCAGGAGTTCCGCGTCGCTGGCGCCGGGGCGGCCGTACAGCAGGTTGTCGCGGATGGATCGGTGCAGCAGCGAGGTGTCCTGGGTGACCATGCCGATCCGCGCGCGCAGGCTTTCCTGGGTCACTCGGGCGATGTCCTGGCCATCGATCAGGATGCGTCCGCCCTCCAGGTCGTAGAGCCGCAGCAGCAGGTTGACCAGGGTCGACTTGCCTGCGCCGGATGGCCCCACCAGGCCGATCTTTTCGCCGGGGCGCACGACGAGGTCGAGCCCCTCGATCACGCCGCTGCCTTTGCCGTAATGGAAGCTGACGCGCTCGAAACGCACCTCGCCCCGGTTCACCTTCAGGGGCTGGGCGTCCGGGTGGTCGACGACCTGGCGCGGTACCGAAATGGTCTGCATGCCGTCCTGGACCTGGCCGATGTTGTCGAAGATGCCGGTGACTACCCACATGATCCAGCCGGACATGTTGATGATGCGGATCACCAGGCCGGTGGCCAGCGCAATGGCGCCGACGCTGATCAGGCCCTGGTTCCATAGCCAGAGCGCCAGGCCGCAGGTGGTGACGATCAGCAGGCCTCCCATGGTGGTGATGGTGGCGTCCATGGCGGTGATGACCCGCGCGGTCATCCGGGTCTTGTGGGTCTGCTCGTCGATGGCTTCGCGGGCGTAATTCTCTTCCTGGCGGGTGTGCGCGAAGAGCTTGAGCGTGGTGATGTTGGTGTAGCCGTCGACGATGCGTCCCATCAGTTTCGAGCGGGCATCGGACGATTCCACCGAACGCTGCTTTACCTTGGGGACGAAGTAGATGATCGCGAAGAGGTAACCGGCGATCCAGGCCGCCAGCGGCAGCATCAGGCGCCAGTCCGCTTCGGCGAACAGCACCAGGGAGCTGACGGCGTAGATCAGCACATGCCAGAGGGCGTCCACTGCCTGCACTGCGGAATCGCGCAGCGAGTTCCCGGTCTGCATGATGCGCTGGGCGATGCGCCCGGCGAAGTCGTTCTGGAAGAAACCCAGGCTTTGCTTGAGCACATAGCGGTGGTTCTGCCAGCGGATCAGGTTGGTGAGGCTGGGGTTGATGGTCTGGTGGACCAGCAGGTCGTGCAGGCTGTTGAACAGCGGTCGCAGGATCAGTGCAACGATCGCCATCCACAGCAGCTCGGCGCCGTGCCGCTGGAAGACTTCGCCGCTGGGGGTGGCTTGCGCCAGGTCGACGATGCGGCCGAGGAAGCTGAACAGCGCCACTTCGAACAGCGCGACGATCAGTCCTACCAGCAACAGGGCGCTGAACACCGGCCACACCTGGCGCAGGTAGTAGACGTAGAAGCGCACCACGCTGCGCGGGGGCATTTCATCAGGCGCCTGGCGAAAAACGTCGATCAGGCGCTCGAAGCGTTTGAACAACATAACGAGTCCATCCGAAAGTGAAGCGGTCGGTCCGGGCGTCCTGCCCGGGCCGAAAAATCAGAGCCGCTTGGCGGAGAGGATCACCACCGGCTGCAACGGAACGTTCTGGTACATCCCGCGATTGCCGGTGGGTACGTTGGCGATCTGATCGACCACATCCATGCCACGCACCACCTTGCCGAACACCGCGTAGCCGAAGTCCCGGCTGCCGTGGTCGAGGAAAGCGTTGTCGTTGTGGTTGATGAAGAACTGGCTGGTGGCCGAATTCACCGCCTGGGTACGCGCCATGGCCAGGGTGCCGCGCAGGTTGCGCAGGCCATTGTCCGCTTCGTTCTTGATCGGGTCGCGGGTTTCCTTCTGGCTCATATCGGTGTCGAAGCCGCCACCCTGGATCATGAATCCGGGAATCACGCGATGGAACACGGTGCCGTTGTAGAAGCCGGCGTCCACGTAATCGAGGAAGTTTTTCACACTGGCCGGCGCCTTGTCGGCTTCCAGTTCCACCTCGATTTCCCCGGCGCTGGTGGTCAGCAGCACGTGGGGTTTTTCGGCGGCCAGGAGGTTGAGGGAGACGAGCAGGGCGCAGGCGCCCAGGACGAGTTTCTTCAGCATGGTTTCGGGTCCTTGTTGCGCTCCACTTCGGCCAGGAAGTCGAGCAGGGTGGCGTTGAATCGTTCGGGTTGATCCAGCGGTGTGGCGTGACGGGAATTCTCGATGACCACCAGCCGCGCGTTCGGCAGCTCCTTCACGTAGGCCTCCTTCTGGGAGACCGGTGTGTAGTCGCGGTCGGCGGTGATCACCAGGGTCGGGCTCTGGATACGTTGCAGGTGATCGCGTACGCCCCAGCCGATGATGGCGTCCAGTGAGGAGAGGTAGGCGCGCTTGTCGTTCTGTGGCCAGCGCTCCTCGATCTTGCTGCGCAGGTCACCCTGTTCGGGCAGCGGGAACAGCAGGCGGCCAAGGGCCTTGGCGATGCTGTCGAGGCTGAGCAGGCGCGAGAGGGTCCAGCGCTTGGCGATCTCCAGGTAATCCTTCGGTGAACGGGGCTTCACTTCGGGACCGCTGTTGACGATGGTCAGGCTGCGCAGCAGCTCCGGGTGATCGACGCCGAGCTGGAAGCCGATCATGCCGCCCATGCTGATGCCCACCAGGTGCACATCGATCAACCCCAGGTGCTCGATCAGCGCTGCCACGTCCTCGGCGAATGCGGCAATGCTGTAGCGCTCCTGGGGTTTGTCGGAGCGGCCGTGGCCGCGCACATCAAGGGCGATGACACGGTAATGAGCGGCGAGGGCGGGGATCTGGTACTCCCAGTCGCGGGTGCTGGAACCCAGGCCGTGTACCAGCAGCACCGGCATGCCGTGGCCGTAGTCCTCATAGTGCAACTGGCATCCATCATTCTCGAAATACGACATGAACGACCTCCTGTCAGGCGCTGGGGAGCGGGGCTGCGAATGGCGCGTCCAGCGGCGCCGAGTCGAAGGTCTTGATCAGCTCGACCAGGATCTGTGATGCCGGCCCGAGGGCCTTGTCCTTGTTGGAATAGAGATAGAAGGAGGGGTGGCGGCTGCCGCCCTGCTCCAGGGGCAGCGGCTTGAGCTGTCCGTCCTTGAGTTCCCGCTCGATCAAGTGGCGTGGCAACCAGGCAAAGCCCAGGCCGCTGCTGACGAAGTTGGCGGCGGTGGACAGGCTGCCCACCGTCCAGCGTTGCTCCGCGCCGAGCCAGCCGACGTTGCGCGGCTGGGTTCGGCCAGTATCGCGGATCACCACCTGCAACTGGCTTTCCAGGTCCTGGAAGTTGATCTGGCGCTGCAGGCGATGCAGGGGATGATCGGGGTGGGCGACGGCGACGAACTCCACCGAGCAGAGCCCGGCGCCCAGGTAGCCCTGGATGTCCAGGCCGGTGATGGCGAGGTCGGCGGAGCCTTCCAGCAGCACTTCCTCGACGCCGGAGAGCACTTCTTCGCGCAGGCGCACGCGGCAACCGCGGCTTTGCGGCATGAAGGCGGAGAGGGCGCGCACCAGGCGGGCGTTGGGGTAGGCCGCGTCGACTACCAGGCGCACCTCGGCTTCCCAACCCTGTTCCATGTGGTGGGCCAGTTCTTCCAACTGGCTGGCCTGCTTGACCAGCTGGCGCGAGCGGCGTAGCAGCACTTCACCGGCTTCGGTCAGCACCGCCTTGCGCCCTTCGATGCGCAGCAGGGGAACGCCCAGCTGTTCCTGCATACGCGCGACCGTGTAGCTGACCGAGGATTGCGAGCGATGGGTGGCTTCCGCCGCCTGGGCGAAGCCGCCGTGATCCACCACGGCCTGCAGGGTCCGCCACTGGTCCAGGGTTACGCGCGGGGCTTTCATGCGGTGCTGCTCCTCTAGCTGCTCATGCAGGCAGATTGTGTGTGCCCATGGCGCTGATTCCGCCTGTGGCGCTCTGTTAAGCTGGCGTTCTCTGCACTGGAGATCGCCCATGAAGAAACTCTGCTGTGCCCTGTTCGCCCTGTTGCCGACCCTGGTCCTTGCCTATCCCATCGAGGTGGAGAAGCAATACAACGGCGCCGAGATCGTCTACGACACCACCGATATTGCAAGCAACATGGCCGCCATCAATATCCAGAACGTTGGTGGAACCGCAGCGGAGTGCAAAGCGGTGTTCGTCAACGGGCCTGAAACCCCCAAGGTGCGCAAAGCCGTGATCGAAAGTGGCAAGAGCGCCTACGTGACGGCCAACTTCACCCGTGCAGTGATCAAGCTGCGGATCAAGCTGACGTGCAATCCCAAGTAGTCAGAGGCAGGATTCGGGCACAGCAACCAGCCTAGTGCCCCTTCTGTTACAAATCAACTTTCTTGATATTTTTAGGCGGATATTTACGCTTTTTTATCGATTAGTGACGAAATAATCTGCACCCCATCGACGCAATCAACCCCCCGATGGAGGTAGCCCAAATGTCCCGCGTACTCGTCATCGAAAGCAGCGCCCGCCAGCAAGGTTCCGTTTCCCGCCAGCTCACCCTGGATTTCATCGCCAAGTGGCAAGCCGCCCACCCGGCCGATGAGATCACCGTTCGCGACCTCGCCACCGAGCAGGTTCCGCACCTGGACGCCGACCTCCTGGGTGGCTGGATGAAGCCCGCCGAACAGCAGAGCGAAAGCGAAAAGGCCGCCCTGCAGCGCTCCAACCTGTTGACCGAGGAACTGCTGGCTGCCGACGTGCTGGTAATGGCTGCCCCCATGTACAACTTCGCCATCCCCAGCACCCTGAAATCCTGGCTGGACCACGTGCTGCGCGCCGGCGTCACCTTCAAGTACACCGAAACCGGCCCCAAGGGCCTGCTCACTGGCAAGCGCGCCTTTGTCCTGACCGCTCGCGGCGGCATCTACTCCGGCAGCCCGCTGGATCATCAGGAGCCCTACCTGCGCCAGGCCATGAGCTTCATCGGCATCCATGACGTGACTTTCATTCATGCCGAAGGCCTGAACATGGGCAACGAATTCCAGGAGAAGGGCCTGGCCTCCGCCAAGGCTCAACTGGCCCAGGTCGCCTGATCCGCCGTTCCGCTCCTCGCTCCTCCAGGTGCGCCATGGCTCCTTGAGCGCACCCACTCTGCCCGGCCTGGTTCAGGTCGGGCTTTTTTATGGGCGACGAGAAACAGAGACCGGTGCCCTCCTTGGCGAATGAATTCGCCGCCACAGGGAAGTGCCCGGGCTGAACGCCGGCACGTATAGCTCCCTCTCCCCCTGGGGCGAACAGGCAGGCTTTCGGATGCACTGCTTCCGGTACCGATGAGCGCCAGGACGCGCAGCGATCTGGCTGGGGCGCAGGGTGAGGTTGGGTTGAGGGGCACCGTGGGCCGCTCGGACTCAAGTCATGCCGTTTTCAACAACGCCAGCGACGGCCCTGCCCGGATGGTCAGATTCCGCCCTTGCTAATCTTCCGCTCGCGGCAAGGAAGGCGTATGTTCGCCGGCTGCTTCGCGAGGCCCTGATGATGTCGTCCCATTCCCTTCTCCACGTGCAGAGACGGTCATGAAGCTGTCCGGTCGTGGTGTCTCGCTGTCCCTGACGGCGTCCGTCCTGTTCGCCCTGATGCCTGGTTACGTGCGCGAGCTGGCGCCGCTGGATGGCGTTCAGGTATTCGCCCAGCGGGTGCTCTGGTCGATCCCGGCGGTGCTCCTGTTATTGATGCTGACCCGCCAATGGCCCGCATTCGTTGCCGTGCTCGGTCGACTCAGGCGCGAGCCATTGCTCCTGGCTTCCCTGCCACTTGCGGCGGTACTGATCGGCCTTCAATGGGGGCTGTTCCTCTGGGCGCCCCTGCAGGGACGGATGCTGGAGGTGTCCCTTGGTTATTTCCTGCTGCCCCTGGCGATGGTGGTGGCGGGACGGGTGTTCTATGCCGAGCGCCTGCGACCGCTGCAACTGGTGGCGGTGCTCTGCGCCCTGGCCGGAGTGCTGCACGAACTCTGGCTGACCCGCGCCTTCTCCTGGCTGACCCTGGTCACCGCCCTGGGCTATCCGCCTTATTTCATGCTGCGGCGCTGGATGAAGCTGGATGCATTGTCCGGCTTCATCCTGGAAATGGCAGTGCTGGCGCCCCTGGCCATCTGGCTGATCGCGAGCTTCTCGCCGCCGGGTGCCTTCAGCCAGGCGCCGCAACTCTGGTGGCTGATTCCTGGCCTGGGATTACTGGGCACCCTGGCATTCGCGGCCATGATGGCATCCAGCCGGCTGCTACCCCTGGGGTTGTTCGGGATTCTCAGCTACGTGGAGCCGGTGCTGCTGTTTGCGGTGGCGGTGGCGTTCCTCGGCGAGCCCTTCAACCCCGCCCAGCTCTGGACCTACCTGCCGATCTGGCTGGCCGTGCTGCTGATCGGCGGGGACAGCGCGATGCTGTTGCGCAGGCAGGCCCGCAAAGGGTTCTGAACAGGGTCGCTCAGCGACCCGCCAGGGCGTCCAGCACGTGGTCGCGCAGCAGCGGGGCCAGATTTTCCGGGTGGGGCTGGCCGGGCTCCAGCCAGGCCAGTTCTTCCAACTCGGCCGCTGCTTCCACGGCGTGGGGCAGGCGGGCGATGAAGATGTCGGCATCCACCCAGGTGTCCGCCTCATTGGCGGCCGGCGCGCGGAAGCGGCCCAGCGGAGCCAGGGCCGAGGCTTCCAGGCGCAGCTGAAGTTCTTCCCAGAGTTCGCGTTGCAGGGCCTGAAGCGGGCTTTCGTCAGCCTCGCGCTTGCCGCCGGGCAGCATCAACGCGTGGGTGCCGCGTTTGCGCACCAGCAGCAGGCGATCTTGCGGGTCGAGCAGGCAGGCGGCGGCGATATTCAGGGTGGTCATGGCGTCTCGGCTTCGGTCAGGAGTTGGTAGTGCAGCTGCACCACGCCGGTGGTAAAGCTGCGCTGCTCGCGAAACTGGAGGCGGCGTTCGAGGCCGGTGGCGAACATCGGGATACCGGCACCCAGGAGGTGGGGAATGACGCTGACCACCAGTTCATCGAGCAGCCCGGCAGAGTAGCAGGTCCCCGCCAGCGAACCACCCCCGACCAGCCAGACGCGCCGGCAGCCGGCGGCGGCCAGTTGCTCGAGGGCCTGGGCCGGCGTGTCGTGGCTGATCTGTACGTCCGGGCTGGCTTGTGGGGGTTCGTTGCGGGTCAGCACGATGCAGGGTCTGCCGGGATACGGCCATTCGCCGCCGAACGCCAGGATGCTCTCGTAGGTCATCCGCCCCATCAGCAGGCCATCGATGCTGGAGTAGAAGGCCTGGTATCCATGATCGTCACCCGACTCCTCGATGGGCTTCAGCCAGTCGACGCGGCCGTCGGGACGGGCGATGTAGCCATCGAGGCTGGCGGCGACGTAGTAGATCAGGGCTGGACGCATGGAGAAGCTCCTGGAAAGGGTGCAGAGAGCGTATACCTGCTCGGGTTTTCCGTCGCTGGCTCATTCGGAAATCGGGCGTTTGCTCCCGACTCCGGGTAACCTATGCAGCTATTTACGCTTTTGATCGAGGTAACCCCGTGTTTTCCCAATTCGCCCTGCATGAACGTCTGCTCAAGGCCGTTGCCGAACTCAAATTCGTCGAGCCGACCCCGGTGCAGGTGGCGGCCATTCCGCCGGCCCTGGAAGGGCGCGACCTGCGGGTGACCGCCCAGACCGGCAGCGGCAAGACCGCCGCCTTCGTCCTGCCGCTGCTGAACCGCCTGATTGGCGAGGCCAAGCCCCGTGAGCGCATCCGCTCGCTGATCCTGCTGCCGACCCGCGAGTTGGCGCAGCAGACCCTGAAAGAGGTGGAGCGCTTTTCCCAATTCACCTTCATCAAGTCCGGCATCGTCACCGGCGGGGAAGACTTCAAGGTGCAGGCAGCGATGCTGCGCAAGCTGCCCGACGTGCTGGTCGCCACGCCGGGCCGCCTGATCGAGCACCTGAACGCCGGCACCGTGGACCTGCGCGAGGTGGAAGTGCTGGTGCTGGACGAGGCCGACCGCATGCTCGACATGGGGTTTGCCGAGGACATGCAGCGCATCACCGAACTCTGCGCCAACCGCCAGCAGACCCTGCTGTTCTCCGCCACCACCGGAGGCGCCGCGCTGCGCGAGGTTTCCGCCAATGTGCTGCGTGACCCGCTGCATCTGCGCCTGAACAGCGTCGATCAGCTCAACGAGAGCACCCGCCAGCAGATCATCACGGCCGACCACGCCGAGCACAAGGAGGAGCTGGCGCGCTGGCTGCTGGCCAACGAGACCTACCAGAAGGCGATCATCTTCACCAACACCCGCGCCCAGGCCGATCGGCTGTACGGGCATCTGGTGGCGGGCGGCTACAAGGCGTTCGTGCTCCACGGCGACAAGGACCAGAAGGACCGCAAGCTGGCCATCGAGCGTGTGAAGCAGGGCGGTACCAAGGTGCTGGTGGCCACCGATGTCGCCGCCCGTGGCCTGGACATCGAGGGCCTGGACCTGGTGATCAATTTCGACATGCCGCGCTCCGGCGATGAGTATGTGCACCGTGTCGGCCGCACCGGCCGTGCCGGTGGCGAAGGCCTGGCGATCTCGCTGATCTGCCACAACGACTGGAACCTGATGTCCAGTATCGAGCGCTACCTGAAGCAGAGCTTCGAGCGCCGGACCATCAAGGAGCTCAAGGGCACCTACACCGGTCCGAAGAAGGTCAAGGCTTCCGGCAAGGCCGCTGGCGCCAAGAAGAAAAAGACCGACAAGAAAGGCGACAAGAAGGCTCCGGCCAAGGCCGCCGCGCCCAAGCGCAAGCCGAGCAAGCCGCGTGAGGAGTCCCGCGTGGTGAGCACCGACGGCCTGGCGCCGCTCAAGCGCAAGAAGCCGGCGGCGGAATGATCCGTCGGCTTGTCCCGGCCTCGCTGCTCTTCGCGCTGGGTTCGGCGCAGGCCGAGGTCTATCGCTGCATCCAGGCAGATGGCGTGGTGCGTTACACCGATCAGGGCTGCGGATCGCTGGAAGGTTCGCGGCCGCTGGCCAGTGCGGATGCCGTTGAGCAACTGCTGCAGACTGCCGCGAACGGATTGGGCCAGTGGGTGCAGCCCCTGCTGGGTGGCGCTGCGCCCGGGACGCTGTTGCTGGCGGTCTATCTGCTCATGAGCCTGGTCTGCTTCGTCGCGTACTGGCGTGACAAGCGCTTCGCCGTAGCCGGGGCAGAACGTACGCCCGAATCGCGTCTCCACCTGTACGAACTCCTCGGCGGCTGGCCGGGCGGCCTGCTGGCCCAGAGGCTGATTCGCCACAAGAATCGCAAGGTCGCCTACCAGGTGAAGTTCTGGCTGATCGTGGCCGTGCACCTGGGGGGGCTGGGGTACTGGTTGTTTCATTGAGGCGAGCACGGCGGACCTGCGGCCCGCTTGGCGAATGAATTGGCTATGTCTGCGTCAGGTATTGCTAGAACCGCTGAGCCAAGCGGATTGCCGACTTCCGGGGATGTCTCTGGTTTCGCCTGCCGGCGAGTCAGTTCTTTCAAACGTCGAAGTGCCGCCCACAAAGAAGTAACCAAGAACGTTTGCCCCGGCATCCGACCCGGCTGCACCGGGTGCCCTCCCTCCATCGTCGCTCCGGGGGCACGGCGAGCGGCATCCATGCCGCTCGCCCCCTCTGCAACGATTCCGTTAGGCCTCCTGAAGGGGCACGGGTCGTCGCTCCACCTTCCTCGCTGAGTTTCAGGTCGTTTTGGGCTTCAGGATGAATTCATCGCGCCAGGCGCGAGTCCCCCCCTCTCCCATCGGGAGAGGGCCGGGGATGAGGGGGCCTCTCAGGGCACCAGTACGATCTTCCCATTCCGCTCGCCACCGGCTGCAGCGGCGACGGCTTCCTTGATCCGGCTGATGTCATAGGTGGCGGCGATGCGTGCCTTGAGCTTGCCGCTGGCGATCAGTTGGATCAGTTCGCCGAACAATTGCATCTGTTGCTGCGGCGTGGCCTGGCGGAACCAGCGCGCCAGCCAGAAGCCTTTCAGGGTCACATCGCGGAACACGAAGGAGCCCGGATTCACCTGGCAGGGCTCGCCGCTCATGCGGCCGTAGTTCACCAGCACGCCGCCCTCGGCCAGGCTGGCCGCGAGATGGTCGGTGGAGGCGCCGCCCACGGCGTCGATGCCCAGTTTCACCGGCGTGCCGCCGGTGGCTTCGCGCACGCGCTTGGCCAGGTCGGGGCCGTCCACCAGCACGACGTCGCCGCCTTCGGCCTGCACGGCGGCCACCGCCGAGTCGCGACGCACCACGTTGATGGTCTTCAGGCCGCGGATCTTCGCGAGCTGGATCAGGTAGCTGCCCACTCCCGAGTTGGCGGCGTTCTGGATCACCCAGTCGCCTGGCTGCAGGTCGACGAAATCACGCAGCATCAGGTAGGCAGTGGGCGGGTTGACGGTGAGCATCGCCAGTTGCTGCGGATCGGCGCTGGGCAGGGGGATGAGCTGCTTGGCCTCGGCGATCAGGTGGGTACGCCAGGTGCCGCAACCCACCGGAAGCAGCACGGTCTGGCCGGGCTTCAGGCCGGTGACGTCGGCGGCCACTTCCAGCACTTCTCCCACGCCTTCATTGCCGCCGATGGCGGGCAGCGGCGGCAGCATGCCGTATTCGCCGGTCAGGGTGAGTACATCGGATGGGTTGATCGGTGCCGCCAGTACCTTAACCAGCGCCTGGCCGGCGGCCACGGCTGGCAGTTCGAACTCCACGGCTTCGATCACGTCCTGGGGCACCGGGCCACGGGTCTTGTATTCGGCTTTGAGCATGACGCTTCTCCTGGCGGCTTGAGGGGAGGTTGAGTCTAGCCGCAGGCGGTCGAGACGGACTGAATCCTCTGCCATTCCCGTGGCTGATCGGCTGGCGCTAAGAGAATGCTGGAGGTCGTTCTGGTGCCGGCTCCGGTCAGAGCCTTTGCTAGGTTCGGCGACGAAGCTGGAGTCGGGGCTTCGCCATGCTCACGCAAATCATCAGAAGGAATAAGAAGAAGATGAAGATCGCCAAGACGTTGATCTCCGCTGCACTGTGCCTGGGGTTGGCCAGTGGCGCCCAGGCCGCGACCGAACTCAAGCACTGGCCGGAGCCGGCGGCGAAGCAACTGGATGCGCTGATTGCCAGGCACGCCAACCAGGGCAACTTCGCCGTATTCGACATGGACAACACCAGCTATCGCTACGACCTGGAGGAATCCCTGTTGCCCTTCCTGGAAATGAAGGGCGTCCTCACCCGCGAGAAGCTCGACCCCTCGCTCAAACTGATCCCCTTCAAGGATGTGAAGGGGCACAAGGAAAGCCTCAACAGCTATTACTACCGCCTCTGCGAAGTCGACGACCTGGTCTGCTATCCCTGGGTCGCCCAGGTGTTTTCCGGCTTCACCCTGCGTGAGCTGAAGGGTTATGTCGACGAGCTGATGGCCTACGGCAAGCCGGTCCCCGCCACCTATTACGAAGGGGACGAAGTGAAGACCATCGAGATCAACCCGCCGAAGATCTTCACCGGCCAGAAGGAGCTGATGAACAAGCTCAACGAGAATGGCATCGAGGTCTACATCATCACTGCCGCCCTGGAAGAACTGGTGCGGATGGTCGCTTCGGACCCGAAGTACGGCTACAACGTGAAGCCGGAGAACGTCATCGGCGTCACCACGCTGCTGAAGGACCGCACGTCCGGCGCGGTGACCACCAGCCGCAAGCAGATCACCGATGGCAAGTATGACCCGAAGGCCAACCTCGACCTGGAACTGACGCCTTACCTGTGGACTCCGGCCACCTGGATGTCAGGCAAGTACGCGGCGATCCTCACCTATATCGACGAGTGGAAGAAGCCGATCCTCGCCGCTGGCGACACGCCCATCAGCGACGGCTACATGATGTTCCACGGTACCGATGTGGCCAATGGCGGCATCAATCTGTGGATCAACCGCAAGGCCAAGTACATGGATCAGATCAGCGCGATGCAGAAGCGCAATGCCGAGGCCCAGGCCAGGCAAGGCGTGCCGGTGACAGCGGACAAGAACTGGATCGTGGTGGTGCCTGAAGACATCCAGTGACCGCATGTCTTCGTGAAACGACCGCCTCCGGGCGGTCGTTTCGTTTCATGCACTAGAGTCATTCCTGTCGGCTTGATCGGTGAGTCGGGTTGTCCTGGCTGGACAGTGATGCCCCACGCCGTGGCTGTTACCCTGCCGGGCCTTGCCTGACCCCCCCGTCATGGAGTGATCGATGAAGTACCTGGCACTCGCCCTCAGCCTGAACCTTGCCGGCCTGCCTTCCGCGGCGCTGGCCTGGTCCAACCACGCCCTGGGAACCGCCCTGGCGCTGGCGGACCAGCCGCAGATCAGGGACGCGCAGCCGGTGCAGGTGGAAAGCCTGGAATCCTTCCTGGACGAGGAGGGCGTGGCCCTGGAGCAGTTGCTGGACGAGCAGGAGGAGTTCTTCCGCGAGAACCTTCCGGGCTACCCGGAACGACCTGATGAACTGCGCTGGGTGCCGACCCATGGCGGTGATCACCGCAGGGCTTTCCTGACGGCGCTGCGGGTGAACCCCGAGATCAGGCTGGCCTACTTCGTCCAGGCCCTGCCGGGGATGGACTGGAATGGTCGCCCAGCCCTCGATGCCTCCGACGTACTGGTGTTCCACAAGCTCAGCCTGTGGCGCGAATGGCGCTTCTACCAGGTGCAGCCCGGCGAGATGCTGCCCGCCCTGGCGGTCGTGGCCAGTGCCGCCGATGAGCCGGATTACGGCCACGACATCAACCTGTTCAGCGACAACCCGGGTGAAGCCGGTGCCCGCTACAACTTCGGCAAGCAGCCCTTCGGCGACGCGCGTTTCGAGTACTCATCCCAGGCACCGTTCCATATCGGCTACTACCACGAGGACGACCTCATCTACCGCTCCGCGCCCTATCTGGCGCGCACCTACCCCGAAGTGCGGGTCCACCAGTACCTGGGCCTCGCGCGCTTCGCTTTCGAGAGCGGCCACCCGTACTGGGGTTATCGCTTCCTCGGCTGGGGCCTGCATTACATCCAGGACCTGACCCAGCCCTACCACGCCAAGGCCTTGCCAGGCCACGGCACACCCGCGCTGATCTGGGTTGCCCTGAAGGCCGCGGTCGGCCTGGACAGCGACAAACTGGCGGCCATCGAGCAGGTGGCCAACCGGCACACCGAAGTGGAGAAGTACCAGGCCGACTGGTTGCGCAAGCTGCTGCGCGAGGGCCGCAACGACAGTCCATTCGTGCGGGCCTATGCCGACAGCCGGACGGATGCTGACTATCCGCCCTTCGATGGCGACTCGCTGCGCCTGGTGGTGTCCCAGGAGTCCTATGACGCAGCCGACGAATTCGACGCACGCATCGGCCACTGGCTGGCGGGAGGGCAGACGCAGACGGGGTTCAGCCAGGGCAACCAGCTCGCGCCATTACCCGACGATGTTCAACTGGACCAGGCGCTGGTGCGCCTCATCCGCCACTTCGGCGCCCACAGCCGCAACGCCACCCGGGCGACGCTCCCCTGAGGGATGCTGCTCATCTTGTGGGGAACCCTGGATAGAACAGGGGCGCCATTTCGGCGCCCCTTCGCTTAGTGATACTGCTGCAACCTCAACTCGGTGCTTTCGGGCAGCACGGCGCGCTCGTTGCCGGGATTTTCCAGCTCGTTCTCCAGGGCGTCCTGCTGCCGGCTCAACAGGCCGAAGAGCGTGGTGATCGGGTGCAGCGGGCGTTTCTGCGCCACCTGGGTATTGGCCTCGGCGGCCACGGCGGCCTGCGGCAGCGGTTCGGTGGTGACGCGGAAGTCGCTGATCTCGATCACGCCACGACCCTCGGCCAGCAGGTGGAAGGAGAATGCCTTGCGCGCTTCCGGGTTGTCGAAAGCGAAAGTGACCTTCAGCGGCTTGCCCTGCTTGAGCAGCGGCAATTCGGGAATCGGCAGCGCCACGTCACGCTCGAATTCCTTGGCCTTGAGTCGCAACTGGGCACCTTGCTTGTCCATGCGCAGGACCTTGATGCTCATCTGCACGCTGGTGCGGCTGTTCTTCGGCAGTTCCATGTACTGGGCGCCGATCAGGTTGTCCGCCCAGTCATCCCGGGCCTTCTCCTTGAGACGAATACGGTCGCGGGTGGCGAACTGGTATTCCTGGCCGAGGCTGCCGCCCTGCAGGGACTGGTCCAGAAGCGAAGCACGCTGGGCGATCATGCGCGCCTTCTTGCCGCTGTAGCTGCCCAGGTAACGGGCTTCGTCGGCAATGAAGCCCTCGCTCTGGTAGCGCCGGCAGACCTGGCGGAAATCGCATTCGGTGAAGGTGTCCTTGCCATCGTGGTAGCGCAGCTTGCCGTTGGTGTAGGACATGATCTCGCGGCCGCTTTCGTAGTCGCGGAACAGCGAACGGCCAGAGAGGTTCTGCGGCACGCGGTAGCCGAAGTAGTCGAGGATGGACGCAGTCAGGTCGACATGGCCGTACACACCGCTCTTGATCGGCGGCAGCGCTGCCTGCTCGGGCGCCAGCACCAGGTTGAAGCCCCAGGCGGAGGCGAGGCGGACGTTTTCGATGCCGTGGGATTCGTCCGAGGTGACGATCACCAGGGTGTCCTTCAGTACGCCCTGTTTCTCCAGGCCGGAGAGGAAGGCGTCCACGGCGTCATCCAGGTAGGCGATGGCGGCTTTCTTCGAGTCCGGGTAGCGCATCAGGTAGTCGACCGGGGCCGAGTAGGGCTGGTGGGTACCGACGGTGAGCAGGGTGAGCATCCACGGCTTCTTCTGGTGGCGCAGTTGCTTCACGTAGGCCTGCGCACCCTCGAAGAAGGCCTTGTCGTCCATGCCCCAGGGGAACTCCAGGTAGGCCTTGTTGCGGAACCAGTTGCGCCCAAGGGTCTTGTCGAAGCCCATCTGCGGCATGATCTTGTCCTTGGCCATGAAGCGCAGCCCGGCACCCTGCAGGAAGTGGGTGCTGAAGCCGTGCTGGTGCATCTGCGAGGGCAGGCAGGCCTTGGCGCGCGCCGGGTTGTTGAGCAGTTCCAGTCCCTTGGGCGTGCCGGAGTCCAGCTTGCTGTAGTCGCCGCAGAGCATGGCGTACAGGCCGCGAATGGTCTGGTGGCTGTGCAGCACGTAGTCCGGAGTGGTCATGGCGCGTTCGGCCCAGGTGCTGAGCTTGGGCATCAGCGAATCCTGGTAGCTGCTGTTGATTGCGGCACGGTTGGCGGCGATATAGGCGCCGGGAATGCCTTCCAGGGTAATCACCAGGACGTTGCGCGCACGGCCAGGGCCGGCGAGCAGGGGCGTGCCGTCGAGGTCCAGGCGCGCCAGACCGGCGATGTCCGGCGGCACTTCCGGCTGGTCGCCGTCGAGCCAGTCTTCGACCGCCAGTTGGCCGCTACTGACGGCGCTGGCCATCAGCTTGTGCGGCAGGTTGAACTGCTTCCACTGGTCGGCATCGCTGGGCTGCACCGTTTGCAGGGTGACGTACCCGGTCAGCAGCGCGGCCGGCGCGGCGAACCATTTCCAGTTCAGCGGATCGTGGCGGCGCCGCCAGAACAGCAGGCAGGCCAGGACGCCGGCACCGAGCGCCAGACCCAGGTAGGGATGGGTGATGCCGCCGCCCTGGGTGGAATGGCTGACGAATTGCGGGTCGAGCAGGTACTTGATGTCACCCGGTTCCGGCATGCGGCCGACGGCGCCCACCAGTTCGGCGTTGCCGAGGATCATCACGCTCCAGAGCAGCATCAGCGGCAATGCCAGCCACAGCGAGCGGCTGTAGATCAGTACGACCAGGAAGCTGCCGAAGGCGAGGTCGGAGAGGTAGCCGAAGGGGTTGGACCAGCCCAGCCAGTAGCGGCTGGCGAGGGGAATCACCAGGAACAGTACGCCGAGTGTTGCCAGCGATAGGGTTTGCGACAGCCAGTGGCTGGATGGACGCACAGGAACTCCTGAGATGGGACAGTGAGAATCCGTCGGGTGATGCCGGAATACATGAAGGCCGCGTGTGCGACGACATGATTCTGAAACATCGTTGTGCTAGCGACCAGTAGACAGTTTTGCAGAATGAAAATTCAGGCTGACTCGTTCGGTTTGTCCCGCGATGAAAGTCGGATTTGACGGGTTTCGTGGTGCCTGCGCCGGATGCCCGGCGCGCGTGGTTAGCCGGCCGGCCAGCAGGTAGAATGCCGCTTCGAATTTCAGAGGTAGCGAAGATGGCACTTTTCGGGCGTTTCAATTCACTTCAGGTGGCCAAGCACACCGAGTTCGGTCTGTACCTGGATGGCGGCCCGGATGGCGAAATCCTCCTGCCGCGGCGCTACGTACCCAAGGATCAGCCTACCGAAGTGGGCGACTGGCTGAACGTCTTCCTTTACCTGGACAGCGAAGACCGTCCGGTGGCCACTACCCTCAAGCCCAAGGTCCAGGTCGGCGGCTTCGCCAGCCTCAAGGTCGTGGAAATCAACCGCATCGGCCTGTTCCTCGACTGGGGCCTGCCCAAGGACCTGCTGTTGCCGCATTCGGAGGAGAAGCGCCCGCTGCAGGTCGGCGACTATTGCGTGGTGCACGTCTACCTCGACAAGCGGACCCGCCGCATCACCGCTACCGCCCGGCTGGACCGCTACCTGGACCAGACCCCGCCGCGCTACAAGACCGGCCAGGAAGTCGACCTGCTGGTGGTGGACAAGACCGACCTCGGCTTCAAGGCGATCATCGACGGCAAGCACTGGGGCCTGATCCACAAGAACGAGATGTTCAAGTTCGTGCGCAGTGGCATGCGCGAGAAGGGCTATATCAAGGAAATCCGTGCCGACGGCAAGATCAGCCTGAGCCTGCAGCCCCTGGGCGCCGAGGCGGTCAGCGGCCTGGGCGAGCAGATCATCGCCGCGCTGCGTGCCGAAGGTGGGACGCTGAAACTGTCCGACAAGAGCCCGCCGGAACTGATCAGCCAGCGTTTCGGCGTCAGCAAGGGTAACTTCAAGAAGGCCATCGGCGGCCTCTACAAGCAGGGGCTGATCCGCATCGAAGACGATCGTATCGAACTGCTCTGATCCCTCTGCAGGCCGCGCCTGGCGCGGCATTGCATACAAAGCCCCTGGCCCGGCGCGCACCCGGGCCGGGGGCTTTGCCTTTCAGTGGTCTTGCAAATTGCACGCTGCAAACTCCTGGAATCGTGCGCAATGCATGGAAAAATTTGTTCAAAAAATTTGCAAACGACTGATTTATTTGGCGTTTCCGTTGTCATAGCGCTGGCATGCACGCTGCAAACGAGGTGCAGGAGCAATCATTTTTCTGGGAGAGAAAGACATGGATCTGGATTTTGACAAGCTGATCAGCGCCTTTCCGGAATACGAGCTGAGCACCAAGCGTCGGCCCGATGGTGGCTTTGTGCTGACGCTGGAGCGCGATGGGAAATTCTTCCAGCGCGTGGTGGCGGCGACGGCGCAGTTGGATTGGCTGGTCAGCACGCTCAAGCGCGACCTGGCGCTGGAGCATGGAGAAGTTCCACCGGTGGATTCGCTGAAGGTGTTACACCGAAAGCCTCTGCCGCGCTATCTGCGCGCCTGAGGCCGACAGGCCGCGACAGGGACATCGCGGCCGGAATGGCCAGGGATCAGGTCTCGATCCCGGAGGGAGGCAGCATGGTGTCCTCTTCCTTGCCCTCATCCTTGTTCGACGGCGCGCGCGGTGCCTGGTCGCGAGCTTCGTCCTTCTTCTGTTCGCCCAGCAATTCCCTGGCTGAAGCCTGGGCTTCGTCCACTTTCTTGTTCAATTCGTTGACCGCTTCGCCAATGGCTTCCCGGGCGATCTCCTGGGCGGCCGCCTCGGCTTTCTCCGCCAGCTTGTTGGCCGACTCCTCGGCCAGGTCGCAGCCGGCGAGACTGGCCAGCAGGCCGGCGCCGAGCAGCAGGGCGGTGAGGCGGGGGACAGGTTTCATGCAGTGATTCTCCAGTTACGACACGCGGCGCCATCATTGCCTACGGCAGGCGCTGAGGAAACAAGCCAGTCCGGCGATTCTGTATGCGGACGTTTCCAATTCTACGTGCATGGGAAAGCCCCGGGTCTACAGCGGCGACTGGATAGAGCCCGGGGCTTGGGGCCGGCACACGCCAACCTCGAGTAAACTGACCGACGGATCGCAGTGGGGTTCCACGCGACGGCGCTACAGGCTCTGCTTCACTAGGCTTGGTGGGTTGGGCAACGCTGAAGCGGGGGCAAAATGGGCAAGGTGCCGGGGCTGGTCAAACTCTGTTCGCTGCTCCTGGCTCCGGCAATGGCCTTCGCCCAGGACGTGACCTTCGACGATATCCAGCCGATCCTCCAGGCCCGTTGCGTGATGTGCCATGCCGGTGAAGCCGCGCCGCTCGGCCTGCAGCTTACCAGCCTCGATGAACTGCTCAAGGGCAGCAGCCGGCCGGTGGTGAAGGCAGGCGATCCCGCCGCCAGCGAGCTGATCCGGCGCCTGAAGGGCCAGAGCCAGCCGCGCATGCCGATGACGGGGCCGCCCTTTCTCAGTGATACCGAGATCGCCTTGTTCGAAGGTTGGATTGCTGGCGGCTTGCAGGCTGGCAGCCGTCCCTCGAATGCCACCGTCGCGCCTGCACCGCTGCAACGTCCCCCCGCTGGCCAGCCGGTCACCTACAGTCATGTGGCACCGATATTCGCCAGCCGCTGCGTCAAGTGTCATTCCCTCTACGGCCTGATGGGCTCCGCCCCGGAGGGCCTGCGGCTCGATTCCTATGTCGCCATTCTCGATCGCCACGAGCGCGTGCGCGTGGTGCCCGGTGCTTCCGACGCCAGTGAACTGGTGCGGCGCATACGTGGCCAGTCGCAACCGCAGATGCCCTACGACGGCCCGCCCTTTCTCAGCGACGAGGAAGTCAGCCTGATCGCGGACTGGATCGACCAGGGCGCGCGCGATGCAGAGGGCCGGCCGGCACCCAGCCCCGTGGGGTCACGGGTACGGCTGCAAGGCGTGCTGGGGGAGGGCTGGACCCTGGATTCGCTGCCACTGGTGATCGGCCCCGGCACCCGCATCGACAAGTCGCCGGGCGTCGGTGACTACGTTGAAGTGCGCGGGCGCTGGCGCGCGGACGGCCGGGTAGAGGTGGAGCGCATCCGCCGGCGCTGATCTCTGGCCGGGGGAGTTTCCCTGACTTTGCCTCCACGACGAAGCACGAAGCTGTCAGAGCCTGGTCAGGCCTCGGAAGGGGCGAGCGCCTTGCGTTGCTGGCGACCACGCAGCAGCTCGGCACCGCTGACCAGTACGATGCCGCCCAGCACCAGGGTCGCGCCGATGGCGAAGGACGGGTCGATGGTTTCGCCCAGCACCAGCACGCCGAAGGTGACGCCGAACAGTGGCGTCATGAACGACAGCACCGACAGGCGCGATGCCAGGTAACGGCGCAGCAACCAGAACCAGGCCAGGTAGCTCACCAGGGCGATGACCACCACCTGGAAGGCCAGGCTGATGACGGCCTTCTGGGTCAGTTGCATGTCGGTCTTGCCGGTGCTGAACGCCACCACGGTGAGCAGCAGGACGGCGCCGAACAGCTGGTAGAAGAGGGTCTTCACCGGGTTGGCCTCGGACAGCTTCGATCCGCGGATCACCAGGGTGGTGGCGCCCCAGGCCAGGGCTCCGCACAGGGCGTAGATGTCTCCCAGCAGCGCATTGCCGGGGGCACCGGCGGGCTGGCCGAGGAAGGCCGTGGCGATGCCGCCGAAGGCCACCAGCACGCCCAGCCACTGGATGGGCGAGAGGCGCTCCTCGGGCAGCATCAGGTGCAGGCCGAGGGCCGCGAACATGGGCGCGGTGTAGAGGAATACCGACAGGTGTGAGGCGCTGGTGTGGTTCAGCCCTTCGCCGATGAACAGGAATTCCAGGGCGAACAGCGTACCGACGGTGATGCCCGGCAGCAGGGTGCCATCATTGAAGGCGCCGCGGCCTTCCTTCCACAGCACCAGGGCGCCCAGCACCAGGGCGGCGCCGCCGGAGCGGATGGCCAGTTGCAGGATGGAGGGCACGTCGTCCAGCGTCAGCTTGATCGCCACCTGCTGGAAGCCCCAGCAGATACAGAGGACGAACATCAATCCGCAGGCGAACCAGTCCAGGGGAAGGCGGGAGGGTTTCATCGTTCGACTCGCAAGGCAGAGGGGCGCGGCAGACGCCGCCAATGGGTGGCAGGATCGTCCCCGGCCGGCTTGCTTTCAAACGATGATTTGTCATCATGCTTTGACTTGAACTCAAAGCGAACCCGCCATGCGCCTCCCTTCACTCATTGCCCTGCGTACCTTCGGGGTTGCTGCCCGCAGCCGCAATTTCACCGAAGCCGCCCAGGAGCTTTCAGTGACGCCGGGAGCGGTGAGCCGGCAGATCCGCCTGCTGGAAGCTGAGCTGGGCGTGAGCCTGTTCGACCGCACGCGCAACACCGTCACGCTGAACGACAACGGCCGTCGCCTGGCCGCCACCGTCGCCCAGGCCTTCGAGCTGCTTGAACGAGGCGCCGACGAGCTGCGCGGACAGGACGAAGGGCCGATCCACATCACCTGCGCTCCGTCCATCGCCAGCCACTGGCTGATGCGCCGGCTCAACCAGTTCTCAGCCTGTAACCCGGACATCACCCTCAGCCTGGAAGCCACCGAGCAACTGGTGGACCTTGAGCGCGGCGAGGCGACCCTGGCCATCCGCTTCACCACCACCGGCGCGCCCATGCCGGCCAGCGAGCTGTTGTTCGTCGAAGAGTTCTTCCCGGTTTGCAGCCCCGCCTACCTGGAGCAGTACGGCGTTATGCGCGAACCAAGGGACCTGCTCGGCGCCCGGCTTATCCACACCCACTGGAAGAACACCGGCAACCTGCATCTGCCGAGTTGGGAAGACTGGTTCGCCACCTATGTGGGCGAGCCGGGGCCGGTGAAGGGGGGAATGCGCTTTGGCCTGATCGGCCACGCCATCCAGGGGGCGGTGAGTGGCCAGGGATTCGCCCTGGGTTCCACGGCCCTGGCCTTCGACGACATCGCCAATGGCCGGTTGGTGCTGCCTTTCGGCGAGGCTTGCCGCCTGCCGACGCCCTGGGCCTACCGGCTGGCCTGGAGCCGCAGGTCGCCCCCGGCGGAGAAGGTACGCAGGCTGATCGACTGGCTGCTGGCAGAAGCCCGAGCCAGCACGATGCCGGGGCAGGGAGGGGGAAAAGCGGGTTGAAGCGGCGGATGACGCCAGGCGTCGCATCCGCCGCCGCAGACGTGGATCACATCATCTTGCGCCACTGATGCAGGCGGTGCTGCAGGCCTTCGGCCCAGTCCGGCGTGGCTTGGCCGGTGCCGGCGGTCCTGAGCATCGGGTGGTGGCTGACGACACTGGCGAGAATGGCTTCCTGGGTCGGTTTCACATCGACGAAGAACACATGCTTGCCTTCTTCCAGGGTGCGCTGGAAACGCTTCACTACGGCGTTGGGTGTCTGGATTCCGAACAGGCTGCCTTCCCAGACGCTGAAGCCGAACAGGGCGATGGCGAGGAAGATGAAAGGTATCCAGCCGGCGGCCGTGCCGGTCCAGCCACTGAACCAGGCCACCAGCATCACCAGCGCCGCCAGGGCGATGCCAATGCCGACGCCGACCATGCCGGAGTGGACCATGTCGCGCTTCATCACGGAGGACACGTCGTGGAGGTGGTAGTGCTCGACGTCGGCATCGCGTTCGCTGAGCACGTGGATCTGCTCATGATCGATACCCTGGGCTTCGAGCTCGTCTTCTACCCTTTCCAGGTCTTTGAGGTTGTCGCTGATGTAGTAGTGCCGCTGCATGGGACACCTCCCATCTGGCTGGCGCCGGGCCCCCTTCCGGCCGTTACCCCCGGTTCCGGCCGCTGGCGGCCTGAAGGGAAGTTTAGCGTGGCGGGTCTTGTGGCAAGCGGCATCCGCCCATCGGCAGGGCGGAGCGTTGGCGCCGGGGGCCAGGTCGCGTGCCTGACCACCCGTTGGCGCCAGGAAGGTCTTACTTGTTGCCGATGCGGATATGGCGGCTCGGCGCGACCTGGGCGCTGACGCCCTTGGCGATCTCCTGGATCTCGCCACCCTTGTTCAGGAAGGCGGCAATCTGGGCTTCCAGGGCTTCGCTGCTGGTGGTGGCTGCCGGCGGCTTGGGGGTGCTGCTGTGGGAAGTCTTGATGCGCATTTCACTTTCTCTGTACGTAGTGGCCGGGGGGCCATTTAAAACCACTGAAAAAAAAACCGGCCCGAAGGCCGGTTCTTTTTCGGCTCGTGCTTACAGCACTTGCACTTCGTCGGCCTGCATGCCTTTCTGGCCCTGCACGGCGATGAAGGAAACCTTCTGGCCTTCCTTCAGGCTCTTGAAGCCGGCGCTTTGGATGGAACGGTAGTGAACGAACAGATCCGGGCCGTTATCGGTGGTAATGAAGCCGTAGCCCTTTTCATCGTTGAACCACTTGACGGTGCCGGTTTGGCGCTCGGACATTTGAATGTCTCCTAGAAACTGAATTATTGCTGGGCCGGATCGTTCCAGCCTGTCACTGAGTGCAGAAAGTCGGCAACCGATGAAGAGGGGACCGCTAAAGTACAGACCGTTTCCCGGTGACACATGCATCACAGCGCTCGACACAATACCTGTGCTTTCGAGGAATGCCTAACCTTTTATTCGCCGGCCGTCAGTTCGCCCCGCCAAAGCGCCAGCGCAAACCCCGTGCAACGACTGGCCGACCGATGGATCAGCACCCGCGGGGGACGCACCGGGAAGTGGACGGAGCGGCGAACCCTTTACCGGTATGCACGTCCAGCCCGCCCTGCCTTTTCCTGGGGGTAGCAACGGCATCCAGAGATTGCGCTGCAGGCGTACGCGGCACGAGCTCTCGAAACGCCACTGCAGGGTGTGCCATGTGCGCACCGGTTCGGCACCAGATGGGCCTGATACCGTTGGTGCGCGTGGCGCACGCCTACAGGCGTTGGATTGTTGGGGGCGATTTCAATCGCGAATGAATTCGCCCCTGCAACGGGTGAACTAGGCTCCTTGAGTCGCCACCGGAGGGCCCTATGTTCCGCACAGTCGAATCCCAGCTGTCCCGTCTGGCCGTTACCGCCGAACTCAGGGCGGAGTTCCTGCAATACGACTTCGAGCGGTTGCGCACCTTCTGCATGTTGGTGTTCAGCATCAGTATCGTGCTCTGGTTTGTCTTCGACCTGGTGGTGAGCTTCGAGGGAGGGCAGGGCTTCACCATCAAGTCCATCTACTTCCTGGCGCTGCTCGGCGGCCTGACCTGCTGCGTGCCCTTCATTCGCAAGGCGGGGCATTTCTATCTGCTCAACCTCGCCTTCGTAACGGTCTACTGCCTGGGCGCGCGGCTGGTGATCGACGGCATTCCGCCTGATCTCCAGCCACTCTGGCTGACGCTCACCGCCTCCAGCATCATCTTCCTCGCCTCGGTGCTGCCGCAGAGCAACTTCAGCTTCTTTGCCGTGCTGGTGTTGAGCTGGGTGCTGCTCAATCCGTTCTTTCGCGACGTCCCGGTGCTGGAGCTCAAGGGCACCCTGATCCTGTTCTATGTGCTCGTCTTTTCCGCCCTGACCGTCTATACCCATCTGCGTCTGCGCCAGGGCAAGCTGCACAACTACCTGATGGCCAAGCTGCTGCTGGAGCAGGCCTATATCGATGCGCTGACCCAGATCCCCAACCGCCGCGCCTTCATGACCCGCACCGCCGCTCGCCTGGAGAAGTCCGCGCCGGGGCAGCTCCGTTATCTGGCCATGGTGGATATCGACTTCTTCAAGAAGATCAACGACAGCTTCGGCCATGACATCGGCGACGAAGTGCTGCAGCGGGTCGCCGGGAACATCCGCGACGCGATGGGGGCTTTCGAGTTCGCCCGCCTGGGCGGTGAAGAGTTCGGTGTCTATCTCTGGGAGCTGTCGCCGGAGGAGGCCTGGCAATGCATGGACAAGTTGCTGCGCGCGGTGCGTGAAACGCCCTCTGCGCATCCCGCCACTATCAGCGTCGGCCTCGCCAGGCTGGCCGATGGCGACAGCATCAACCAGGCGCTGATCAAGGCCGACCAGGCGCTCTACGAGTCCAAGCACAATGGGCGCGACCGCTGCACCTACGCACCCTGAGGCCAGGGCGCTGCCTGTTCCCGCACTACCTGTTCCAGCCAATCCAAGAAGGCCCGCACGCGCCGGGGCAGGCGCCGGTGGGCATAGAGCAGCGTGGCTTCCAGCGGCGGTGCCTGGTAGTCCGGCAGCAGGGCTACCAGCTCGCCGCTCTGCAGGTATTCGCGCACGCCGTGCAGCGGCACCTGGATCAGCCCGAGACCACCCAGGCAGGCAGCGCTGTAGGCCTCGGCGTTGTTCACCGTCACGCTGCCGGCCATCGGCAGGCATTGCACTTGGTCGCCAACCAGGTATTCGAACCCGGGCGGCCGGCTGCCCAGCACCGACACGTAGTGCACCAGCCGGTGCCGGGCGAGGTCCTCCAGCGTGCGCGGCACGCCATGGACCGCCAGGTAGTCGCGGCTGGCGACGTTGACCAGCGGAAAGCCGCCCAGGGAACGCGCCACCAGGGAGGTGTCCAGCAGCGGCCCTGCCCGCAGCACCAGGTCGAAGCCCTCACGCACCAGGTCCACCCGGCGGTCGGTGCTGCTGACTTCAATTTCCACGCCCGGATGCCGGCCGGTGAACTCGGCCAGGCGCGGCATCACCACCTTGCGTGCCAGCACGGTGGGCATGTCCACGCGGATGCGGCCGGCCAGGGTGGTAGCGTCTTCGCGGAACAGGCCTTCCAGCTCGTCCATCTGAGCCAGCAGTTCGCGGCTGCGCTCGTAGAACAGCAGGCCGTCCTGGGTCGCCTGCACCCGCCGCGTGGTGCGTTGCAGCAACCGTGCGCCGAGCAGGTCTTCCAGGGCCTGTACCTGGTCGGAAACAGTGGAGCGGGGCAGGCCGAGGCTGTCGGCGGCTTGGGTGAAACTTGACAGCTCGCTGACCCGTACGAAGGTTTTCAATAGCTCCAGCTTGTTCATCCGTGTGGCGCCTCCTTCCGGATTGTTCGATTGAGCCGATCAGTGCTTCCGAGATCAGCATATTTATCGCATATGAACCGGACAATAAGCTCCTCACCACTCCCCACCCACTGCATCCAGGAGCACAGCAATGACCCGCAAGATCGCACTCATCACCGGCGCCAGCCGCGGCCTCGGCAAAAGCATGGCGCAGCACCTGGCGGCTCAGGGCATCGACATCATCGGCACCTACCACAGCAAGCTGGAAGACGCTGAATCCCTCAGCCGCGAGATCATGGACCTCGGCGGTCACGCCGCCATGCTGCAGCTGGATGTGAGCAAGAGCGTCACTTTCGACGGCTTTGCCGCCAGCCTGGCGCGCCTGCTGAAGAACGAGTTCGGCCGCGACAACTTCGACTTCCTGGTGAACAACGCCGGCATCGGCATCCACGCGAGCTTCGCCGAAACCACCGAAGAGCAGTTCGACCAACTGGTGAACGTCCAGCTCAAGGGACCGTTCTTCCTCACCCAGAAACTGCTGCCGCTGATCGCCGATGGCGGTCGCATTCTCAATATTTCCACCGGGCTGGCCCGCTTCACCCTGCCGGGCTATGCCGCCTACGCGGCGATGAAGGGCGGTATCGAAGTGCTGACCCGCTACCAGGCCAAGGAACTGGGCGCGCGAGGTATTTCGGTGAACGTGCTGGCACCCGGCGCTATCGAGACCGACTTCGGCGGTGGCGTGGTGCGTGACAACTCCCAGGTCAATGCCTTCATCGCCAGCAACACCGCACTGGGGCGCGTCGGCCTGCCGGAAGACATCGGCGCTGCGGTGGCCATGCTGCTCTCCGATGCCGGTCGCTGGATCAACGGCCAGCGCGTGGAGGCGTCGGGCGGGATGTTCCTCTAACACCAGTGGCCACGGATGGTCGACAGGATCGGCTGCAACTCCGGGTTGCCTGCAGAGGCGGAGCAGCGATGCCCGCCTCGCACCTTTATTCCGCCAGTAGCGCGGCTTAGCACCAATCGGGCTTTACCGTGCGATGACCTGCCTTGCCCAGGCCTGCCTGGTGGCCATACTCCTTGCCTGATCCCATTGTTCCGAAGACACAGGTCCCCCGACGGCGGGGGACCTGTGCCGCATTCAAACAAGAAAGGTCCGCCCGCAAGAGCGTTTCAGCACAGGAGGACGATTGCCATGCGCTCGATCGAGAAGATCCTCGTCGTCATTCCCGCCGAACCTGGTTCCCCGGCCCTTGAACGGGGGCTGCAACTTGCCCAGAAGCTCGGCGCCCATCTCCACCTGCTGCTCTGTGACCCGAACGATGGCTCCTCGGGGCTGCTCGACCAGTATCTGGTCGGCTTGCTGCGGGCGGGCGTGCGTGCCCGTGGCGAAGTGGCGCGGGTGGCCTTCGAGCGGGCCAGCAGTCAAGTCCTGGAGGTCTGCCGGTCCCAGGAATGCGACCTGGTGATCAAGCAGCACCGTCCCTCCGGGCGGCTGAGCCAGCTGTTGATGACCCCCGACGACTGGCACCTGCTGCGGCAGGTTCCCACGCCGCTGTTCCTGATCCGCAGCAGCCTGACCTGGGAAGGCGGCACCATTCTGGCCGGCATGGACGTCGAGCATCAGGACGCGGCTCACGTGGCGCTGCAGGGCAGCGTGATGGAGCACGCCAACTTCCTCTGCGACCTGTTCGAAGCGGATCTCCATGTGGTCAGCGCCTATTCATCCACGCGTTTGCCCCAGGCCGACCCGGAGCAGACCTTCGGCCAGGTCGCCGCGCGTCATTGCCAGGAGAAATGCCGCTGGTTCATGGACGAGTACGAGCTGCCCGAGCATCGCCTGCACCTCGGCGAAGGGCCGGCCAGGGAACTGATTCCGCGGGTCGCCCACGAGTTCGAGGCGGCACTGACTGTGCTGGGCACCGTCGCCCGTCAGGGGGTGGCCGGTGCGTTGGTGGGCAATACGGCCGAGGCCGTGCTCGATCGCCTGGACGGCGATCTGCTGGTGCTCAAGCCGAACGCCGCGTCGCTGGACGACGTGGTGCCCAGCGGCCATCGTGCGGCCTGAAAGACAACGCCCTCCATCGAGGAGGGCGTTTTCGTGCTACCGGGCGTCTCAAGGATTCGGAGCATGGCTGCCGAGCAGGCCCGCGCCGGATTTCTTGCTGCGCTTGGCCATGCGTTTTTCCTGGAGGGTTTTCTGAGGCTTTTTCTTCGCCTCGCGTTTTGAATCGAGACCTTTGCTCATGGCGGTGACCTCCGCGAGAGGGTGAATGGGTCAGCGCATCCCTGCCTTGAAGCGCTCAATGGCCATTACCACCTCCTGGGCTGCATGAGCCTGTGGTTAGCGAATCCGATGCAATCAGCATAGCCCCGCCGCGGCCGGCCGTAGGGCCTCGCAAATCCTCGACTGCTTAACACTTCATGCGCCAGGCAGTGACAGCGCCGGGTGGGCGCCGCATCATGCAGGGTTATCGCTGGACTGAAGTAGGAACCCCATGTCCGAGCTCCTGGGATACGCCGCGCAATCGATTACCGGTTGCGTGCGTGAACACAACGAAGATGCGCTGCTCTGCGCCCCCGAACTGGGGCTCTGGGCGGTGGCTGACGGTATGGGTGGTCATCAGCGCGGCGAAGTGGCCAGTGCGGTGGCGGTGGCGACCCTGCGCGAGGGCGTGGCGTCCGGGCAGGGCCTCGACAATGCCGTGCAGGCGGCCCATGAAGCGGTGATCGCGGCGGCATCGGGTTCCGGAATGGGCACTACCCTGGTGGCAGTGAAATTCGACGGAGCGGCATTCGACCTGGCCTGGGCTGGCGATAGCCGCGCCTACCGGGTGAGCGCTGGCGACATCGTCCGGCTTAGCCACGACCACAGCCTGGTGCAAGCACTGATAGATGCCGGCCAACTGAGCCCGAAACAGGCACGCCGCCATCCCCAGCGCAACGTGGTGACCCAGTGCCTCGGCCAGGAGCACCAGGCCCTGGACGTCGGCCACGTACAGGGCCGCCTGGCCCCTGGAGAGCTGTTGTTGCTCTGCAGCGACGGCCTCAGCGGCGAACTGGAGGATGGACAGATCCAGGCCCAGTGCGCCCGCGCCGACACCCTCGACGAGCTGGTGACGCGCTTGCTGGAGCAAGCCTGCGATGCCGGCGGTCGGGACAATATCTCCTGTATCGTCATTGGCCTCGTGTCGCCGGAAACCTCTTCGGTGGCACAAAGGTCCAATTCGTTCCTGAGCCGGTTGCTCAAATCCCGAAGACCCTGAACCCATGACCGACAATCTTCTCGATATCCCCGGCTACCTCGTGCACGGACGCCTGGGCAAGGGCGGGATGGCCGAGGTTTACCTCGCCACCCAGGAATCCCTCAACCGCAAGGTGGCGGTGAAGGTGCTGGACAGGCTGGACGACGAAGCCTTCATCGACCGCTTCTTCAGGGAGGCGCGCATGCTCGCGTCCCTGCGCCATCCGTCCATCGTCACCATCCATGACATCGACCGGCTGCCCGACGGTCGGCCCTATCTCGCCATGGAATTCCTCTCCGGCGGCGATCTCGGCCGGTACAAGGGCCAGGTGCTGGAACCCCTGGAAGCGCTGCGGATCGTCCGGCAGATCGCCGGAGCCCTGGCGGTGGTACACGACAAGGGGCTGGTTCACCGCGACATCAAGCCGGCCAACATCCTCTTTCGCGACGACGGCACGGCGGTGCTGACCGACTTCGGCATTGCCAAGGACCTGGAACTGGACACCGAGCTGACCCAGTTCAACGTCGCCGTCGGCAGCCCGGCTTACAGCAGCCCGGAGCAGGCCCAGTGCCAGCCGCTGGATGCGCGCAGCGACATCTACAGCCTGGGCGTGATCCTGCTTGAGCTGCTGACTGGCGAGAACCCTTACCGTGGCGCCAACTACGCCGAAACCGTGCTCAACCACGTGCAGATGGACCCGCCGCTGCTGCGCCGCGGGCTGTCCGACTACCAGCACGTGATCGACCGCATGCTGGCCAAGGACCCGGACGAGCGCTTCGCCGATTGCCGCGTGCTGCTGGACAGCCTGACCGAGCTGAGCGACCTCGATCTCGACTTCACCCGCATCGCGCCGGTCGCGCAGCTGGATGGGGCGAGGCTGAAGTCGAAGCCGACATCTGCGGCCCCGAACCGCTTGCGTGGCCTGCTCTGGGGCCTGGCCGGCCTGATGCTGCTGGTGGTATCCACCGGTGGTGGCTACTACGTCGTGCTGCGGATGAAAATCGCCGACCTGCTGGAGCTGGGCGAGCAGCGCCTGGTCGAAGGCAAGCTGGTGGAGCCGGCGGCGGACAATGCCGACTTCTATTTCCACGAGGTGCTTCGCCTGGACAATGACAACGCCCAGGCGGGCGACGGCCTGCAGCGGGTCCTTGCCGCGCGCGTCGCCAATATCCTCACGCTGGCCGAACAGCGCCTGGCCGAGGACAGCCTGCTGCAGCCCGACCAGGACAACGCGGTGTTCTACTTCCAGCAGGTGCTCACCCTGGCTCCGGGCAACGAGCAGGCCCTGGCTGGGCTGGAGAGGGTGGCGCAGCGCTTCGTCGAGCACAGCGAAGCGGCCTACGGCCGTCGCGAATTCGCCCTGGCCCTGGAGTACATCGACGCCGGCCTGCAGGTGGCGCCGACCAACCCGACCCTGCTCGAACTCCGCGCCGTCCACGAGCAGCGGGTGAAAAAGGCCACGCGCGCCTCCACGACCCGGCAGGCCAGGCCGCAGCAGCAGGCGAGGCAGCAGGAAGAGAGCAACCCCATCAAGAAATTCTGGAACCGCCTCTTCAATTAACTGCCAACTCCAGCAAGGTCAAAGTTGCAGGCACATGGCTATCATTGGCCTGTGCCCTGCCTCCAAGGACCCTACATGCTCAGGATTCACTTCGCCGATAACCGCCAGGCGCCCATCTGGCTAGTGGACGAACGCTTCACCATCGGCCAGGACAGCCGCAACAGCCTGGTTCTGACGGAACCGGAGATCAGCCTGTTCCATGCGGAAATCCGCCAGGACCATGGCCAGTACTACCTGAGCGATTGCGGCAGCCCCGGTGGCACCTTCGTCAATGGCGAACGCGTCGGCGCGCGCTTCCAGCTGCGTTCCGACGACCGTGTGCGCATCGGCAACCTCGAACTCCTGCTGGTGGACCCGGCCAAGGCGCGGCCAAAGGCCGAAGCGTCGGCGCGCTGGTTCCTGCAGGTGATCAAGGGCGAGCACGAGGGGCAGAAGTTTCACGTCACCGGCTCCATGAGCTTTGGCCGATCGGTGAAATGCGAGCTGTGCTTCAGCGACCTGGAGCTGTCGCGTCGCCACTGCGAGTTCTTCCTCAAGGACGACGTGCTGGAGGTCAAGGACCTGGCTTCGGCCAACGGCGTGTTCGTCAACCAGCAGAAGGTGAACACCGCCATGCTCCAGCCCGGCGACCAGGTCCGCATGGGCTCGGTGACCCTGCTGGTGATCGGCCCCAAGGTGACGGCGCCCCAGGTGGTGGACGAAGACGCCACGTTGTTCATGCCTGTGGCCCAGCTGCCCAAGGCGTCCGCGCCGCGTACGGCCTCGCGTCAGCCAGTGGCCAACCCGCTGCGGGCGGCGCAGAAGAATGCCGCCCCGGCTGAAACGGCGCGACAGTCGCCAAACAAGGTGTTGATCGGCGTGTTGCTGCTTGTAGTCGCCGCAGCGGCCGCCTTCGCCGGCAAGACGATGCTCTGACCTCCGCTCTTTCGGGACAGCCTGCGATCCTGCAACAGTTCCGTTCGGCCTGCTGAAGGGTGGGCCGCGTTCGGATGAGGGGGAACAGCTGGCACGGAGCTCCAGGAGGCGTGCCGCGAATCAACCCTCGACACCGAACACCTTCGCCAGGTGCTCTTCATAGCGCTGCACATCCGCCGCGATGTTCGGCTGCTTCATCACATCCACGCAGAGGAAGGTGGGCAGGGCGCTCATGCCGAGGAACTGATTGGCCTTGTGGAAGGGGAAGTACACCGCGTCCACGCCCTTGGCCTCGAAGAAGTCGGTGGGATCGTCGAACGCCTGCTGCGGCGCATTCCAGGTCAGCGACAGCATGTACTGCTTGCCCTGGATCAGGCCACCGCTGCCGTACTTCTGCGATGCGTCGGAGCGGGTACGGCCGTCGTTGGCGTAGAGGCTGCCATGACCGGCGGTGAACACCTCGTCCAGGTAGCGCTTCACGGTCCAGGGGGCGCCCATCCACCAGCCGGGCATCTGGTAGATCACCACGTCGGCCCAGAGCATCTTCTGCACTTCTTCGGCCACGTCGTAGCCACCGTCGATGAAGGTTTCCTTCACGTCGTAACCGGCGCGGTCGAAGTAGGCCAGCGCGGCTTCATGCAGGGTGGCGTTGTAGCGGCCGTCGGAGTGGGCGAACTTCTTGCCGCCGTTGAGCAACAGGACTTTTTTCATGGCAGTAGCCTCCGTGATTCGATGTGGCGGCAGACTACCGGCGGCACCCTCGCGGAAAAATCCGCATGGGCGCAATTGATACTTGCTGGAATGTCATGAATTGGAGGCTATGCCTTGAGGTAGGGTTTATAAAACCTTCATTACCCGCAAGGCCATCACCATGACCCAGCCCTACGGCTTCATTCTTCATGCCCACACCCGACCCGAGAAGTCCGACGAGTTCGAGGCGCTGTTCCGCGCCTATGTCGAACCCAGCCGAGCGGAGGAGGGCTGCATCGAGTACCACATGCTGCGGGATGCCCGGGACCCGAGCCTGTTCATCTTCTATGAGGTCTGGCAAAGCCGCGCCCATCTGGATGTCCACAGTGCGCTGCCGCACATGCAGCGCTTCCATGAACAGCGCATGGAATTCCTGCAGCGGGATTTCGAAATCCGCGAGATCGAGATGCTCAGTCCATCCTCGGCCCGCTCCTAGAGCGCGTCGCGGATCAGCCGCAGGTACTCCGGCCGTCCGCCGATGTCGTTGTGCCCCGCGTCGCTGATCACCTCCCGCCGCGCCACCCCTGAACGGAACTGGGCAAAGAGCTTTTCGCTGCTCCAGCGCGGGATCACCTCGTCGTGCCCGGCGACGATCAGCAGGGTGGGAGCTGTGATGGCCGGGGCGTAGCGCCAGGACTCGTACTTGTCCTGCAGCATCCAGCGCAGCGGATAGATCGGGAATTGCCGCTGGGCCAGTTCGAGCACGCTGTTATAGGGCGTGACCAGCACCAGGCGCGCCACCGGACGCTGGCTGGCCAGGCGGATGGCAACGCCGCTGCCCAGGCTGCGGCCGACCACGGCCACCTCGCCGTGCAGGGCATGCACCTTGTCGAACAGCTCAAGGGCGTCGTGCTGGATGGCCTCCTCGGCGGGCTTGCCGGTGCTGTCGCCGAACCCCCGGTAGTGCAGCAGGTAGAGCGCGTGGTCGGGGAAGGCTTCGGCGAAGTCCGGCAGGCTGCGGGAGACATCCTCGGCATTGCCGCCGAAGTAGATCAGCGCCCTGGAACTGGCCAGCGGACGCACGGTGACGACGATCTGCTCATCGGTCACCGGCAGCATCAGCTGCCGGTCCGGGCCGCCAATGGCGCGTGGCTGCGGGAAGTAGATCAGCGAGCGCTGGAACACCAGGAGCAGCACGCCTACGCCCAGGTAGAGCGCAAGCGCGATCAGTACGACACCGACCAGACTGCGACTCATGGCAGTCCAGCCGGCGAAGATCGCCCGATTGCCCTGATCAAGGGCTCAGAACGCCGAACGGACCACGCCACCATCCACCCGCAGGGCCGCGCCAGTGGTGGCGGAGGATGCTTCCGAGCAGACATACACCACCAGGTTGGCGACTTCTTCGGGGGTGGCGAAGCGCCTGATGAGGGAACTGGGGCGCGCGGTCTGGAAGAACTCCTTCTCGAACGCCTTGAACGACTGGCCGCCGGACAGTTTCTCGACGAATTCCTCCACACCTTCGGAACTGGTCGGGCCCGGCAGCACGGAATTGACCGTCACCCCAGTGCCCGCGCAGCTTTCCGCCAGTCCGCGTGACAGGCCGAGCTGGGCGATCTTGGTGACGCCGTAGTGGATCATTTCCACGGGGATCTGCACGCCGCTTTCACTGCTGATGAACACCACCCGGCCCCAGTTCTTCGCCTTCATCTTCGGCAGGTAGGCGCGGGACAGGCGCACGCCGGACATCAGGTTGATGTCGAGGAAGCGCAGCCAGTCCTCGTCCGGGATGTCCTCGAAGGGCTTGGGATCGAAGATGCCCAGGTTGTTCACCAGCACGTCCACTGCCGGGTAGCGTGCCGTCAGGGCACCGATCTGCGCCGGGTCGGCCAGGTCGCCGGCGAAGCCTTCCACCCTGGCCTCCGGTTGCGCCGCGAGCAGCCGGGCAATGGCCTCGTCCACCGAAACCTGTGAGCGTCCGTTGACGATCACCCGCGCACCTTCCCGCGCCAGTCCCTGGGCGATGGCGAAGCCGATGCCCTTGGTCGAACCGGAAACCAGGGCGAGTTTGTTCGAGAGTCTGAAGTCCATCGAGGGAATCTCCGCATGGGAAAAAGCGGCCAGGCATTGCCCGTCTGTTTCCGGGCGAAGAAGCCTGGCACCGAATATCCACGGATTCGGTATAGACGCCCCGAGCGGATTGGCCAGGTTCCCGGGCCGAAAGCTTTCCTAAGCTGAAAGGGCATGTCCCAGCGAGGTGGTCCCATGGAACGCAAACACGGTCTCGATACCTACAAGCGCCTGAAGAAACAGCACCCGGCGTATTTCCAGGCGGTGGAAACCCTCGGCGCCGTGGTGCGCCAGGCCGGCCCCCTGGATGAGCGCAGCCTGCAGCTGATCCAGCTCGCGGCCGCCGCCGCCGTCCACTCCGAAGGCGCCGTCCACAGTCATACCCGCCGCGCCCTGGAAGCCGGCGCCACCCCCGAACAGATCCACCACGCCCTGCTGGCACTGACCAGCACCATCGGCTTCCCAACCGTGGTCGCGGCCCTGAGCTGGGCGGGGGATGTGCTGGACGGCGATGAGTAGGGGCTTTCCGGGTGCCGGATTTGTGTGGGAGCGATTTCAATCGCGATGCAGGTCGAAGTCCTGCCGGGATTCGCGAATGAATTGGCTCCTACAGGGCGATCTGCGCCCGTCACACCTTACGGCGAACCCGCCCCCTCGGGCTCCTGCTGCTGGAGCATCCACATCTGCGCATAGGTGCCACCGGCTTCGAGCAATTCGCGGTGGGTGCCTTTTTCGAGCACGCGGCCGGCGTCGAGCACGAGGATCTGGTCGGCATCCATCACGGTGGACAGACGGTGGGCGATGACCAGGGTGGTGCGGCCGACCTGGATGCGGTCCAGCGCGGTCTGGATGGCCTTTTCCGACTTGGAATCCAGGGCTGAGGTGGCTTCGTCGAAGATCAGGATGGCCGGGTTCTTCAGCAGGGCGCGCGCGATGGCTACGCGTTGCTTCTCGCCGCCGGAAAGCTTGAGGCCGCGCTCGCCGACCTGCGTTTCGTAGCCGTCGGGCAGGCGCAGGATGAAGTCGTGGATATGTGCGGCGCGGGCGGCAGCCTCCACTTCTTCGCGGCTGGCGCCAGGGCGGCCGTAGCTGATGTTGTAGTAGATGGTGTCGTTGAATAGCACCGTGTCCTGGGGAACGATGCCGATGGCGCTGCGCACCGAGCCCTGGGTCAGTTCGCGCAGGTCCTTGCCGTCGATGCGGATGTGCCCGGCGTCGATGTCGTAGAAGCGGTAGAGCAGGCGGGCGAGGGTGGATTTGCCCGAGCCGGAATGGCCGACCACCGCCACCGTGCCACCTGGGGGAATCTCGAAGTCCACGCCGTGGAGGATTTCCCGGCGCGGGTCGTAGCCGAAGTGCACATTCTCGAAGCGCACGCGCGGGCGGCTGGTCTGCAGCGCGATGGCGCCGGGGGCGTCCTGTACGTCCTGGCGTTCGTCGAGCAGACCGAACAGGCGCTCCATGTTGGTCAGCGCCTGTTTCACCTCGCGGTACATCATCCCCAGCATGAACAGCGGCGCGGAGAGCTGCAGCAGGTAGGTATTCACCAGCACCAGGTCGCCGATGGTCAGTTCGCCGGCCACCACGCCGGCGGCCGCGCGCCACATCATCGCGGTGACGCCGATGGCGACGATGGAGGTCTGGCCCAGGTTGAGCAGCGCCAGGGACTTGGTGGCCTTGACCCGCGCGTTCTCCAGGAAGCGCAGGTTCTCGTCGTAGCGCGCCGACTCGTGGGCTTCGTTGTTGAAGTACTTCACCGTCTCGTAGTTGAGCAGCGAGTCCACCGCGCGCTCGTTGGCTCGGGTGTCCGCTTCCACGGCCGCGCGGTAATAGCGGGTGCGCCATTCGGTGACGGCGAAGGTCCAGAGACCGTAGGCCACCAGGGTGCCGAGGGTGATGAAGGCGAAGCCCCAGTCATAGGCCCAGACCAGCACGACAGTGACCAGCAGCACCTCCAGCAGGGTCGGCACTATGGTGTAGAGCGTCCAGTCCAGCAGGTCGGAGATGGCGCTGCCGCCGCGCTCGACGTCCCGCGCTACGCCGCCGGTGCGGCGACCGAGGTGGAACTTCAGGCTGAGCCCGTGCAGGTGCTGGAACACCTTCAGGGTGATCTGCCGCGAGGCGCGGGCCATCACGCGGGCGAACACCACCTGGCGCAATTCGGTGAACAGGGTGACGCCGATGCGCGAAGCGCCATAGGCCAGCAGCAGCGCTACCGGCAGCATCAGCAGGCTGGGCTCGACGTTGAGCTGGTCGACGATCTGCTTGAGGGCGATGGGTACGTAGAGGTTGGCCAGCTTGGCTGCGACGATCAGGCCCAGGGCCAGGGCGATGCGGCCCACGTATGGCCGCAGGTACGGCAACAGGGTGGCGATCACCGCGGCATCGCCACGGGAGCCAGCCTTGCGCGCGAGGGGCGCGGAACCGTCGTTCCTGCTGTCGACCGCGTCCTGCGGCGTCGGGTTGTTGTCCAGGGCTGCCATCGCCCACCTGCCTTCTGTTACGGAGATGTGGCGACGATACTCCAGTGCCGGGGAAGGCGCGAAGCGAGTCGTGGCTATCGCTGCAGGGAATCGGCCACCCGTTGTACTTGCTGACGGAACCAACGGCGCAACCGATCGGCGTCGGTGCGCTCATGCCAGATCTGCATCAGTTCAATCCTGGGCAGTGCCAGGGGCAGGGGGTGCATGTGCAGGTCCGGATCGCGCTCCACCGCCTCTTCGGCCAGCGAGCGCAGGCAGGTGAGCAGCAGGTCGGTCCCCCGGATCAGCCGGGTGGGCGCGATGAAGCTGGACAGCCCTGCGGCTATCCGGCGACTCAGTCCCCTGGCTTGCAAGGCTCGGTCCACCAGGCCGTCAAGGTCGCCAGTGAGGGTGGTGAGCAGGTGCTCGCACGCGAGGAAGGCGTTCAGATCCATGCCATGGGCCAGGTGCGCGTTCTCCCGGGAGGCCAGCACCACGAAGTCCTCGCTCAGCAGCCGTTGCTGATGGAAGGTATCTGGCAGGTCGGTATAGAACCCGGCGATAGCCAGGTCGCAGGTGCCTTTTTCCAGTTCTTCCCGGGGAAGCTGGCCCCGCGTGTTATGGGTGATCAGCACGAGGTTCGGCGCCTGGCTGCGCAGGATCGGCAACAGCCCGGGCAGCAGCGTCTGCTCCATGTAGTCGGTGCTGTAAAGGTGCAGCCGCTCGGCGCGGGCAAGGAAATCGCGGCCGTCGCAAAGGTCGTAGAAGGCCTCCAGTTCGCCCACCAGGCTTTGCACCTTGGGCGCCAGCTCATGGGCGCGCGGCGTAGGTGTCAGGCCTCGCGGCGCTCGCACGAACAGTGGATCGCCGAACTGGTGGCGTAGCTTGTTCAGCTTGTGGCTCAGTGCTGGCTGGCTCAGTGCCATGCGCTCGGCCGCCAATGAGGCGTTGCGTTCCTGGTAGAGCACGTGAAAGACCAGCAGCAGGTTCAGGTCCTTCTTGGTGATATTCATTTCTTGGATATCAGGAATAAGAGCTTTCGAATTATCGAATCTTAATGCCTTGCCTAGGATGGCGGCCACTGATGCCGTTGAATCCCAGGAGGTCCCATGACCATCAGCCTCTTCGCGACCATCAACCCAATGCCTGAACACCGCGATGCGGTCGAGCAGGCACTGCGCGAGATGGTTGAACGATCCCGTGCCGAACCCGGCAACCTGCGTTATGACCTGTTCGTCGGTGAGGGCGAAACACTCGCCTTCCACTTGTTCGAGCTGTACATCGACGAGGCCGCCGTCGAGGCCCATCGCCAGAGCGAGCACTATCAGGCTTATCGCACCGCCACTCTCGACTGGCTGGCAGCCCCCACTGAAGTACGCCTTGCCCGTCCGCTGGATGTGGCGCCGTTCAACTGATCCGGAGTTTCCCCCATGACCAAGGTTTCCACCCTGGCGCTGGCCTTCGCTGGCGCGATGCTGGCCGGCACCGCCATCGCGGCACCCAAGGGCGAGGTGCTGGTGCTGCTCTCCAGCGAGAACCAGTTGCCGCTCAAGGATGGCAAGCAGTACCCCACCGGTTTCTATCTCAACGAGTTCGGTGTGCCTGCCGACCATTTACTGAAGGCCGGCTACCAACTGGTACTGGTGACCCCCAGGGGTAACGCGCCGAGCGTTGACGAGCGTTCCATCGATCCGCAGTACTTCGGTGGTGATGAAGCGGAAATGAAGCGCATTCAGACGGTCGTCGAAGGGTTACCGGGCATTCAAGACAGCCTGTCGCTGAAGGAAGTCCTTGCCAATGATCTGGATCGCTACGCGGGGCTGCTGATTCCCGGCGGCCATGCCCCCCTGATCGATCTGGCCAACAACCCTGAGGTGGGCACGTTGCTGCGTCACTTCCACCAGGCCGGCAAGCCCACTGCAGCCATCTGCCACGGGCCTATCGCGCTGCTCTCGGCCCAGGACGACCCCGTGGGCTATCAGGCCGCGCTGGCTCGTGGTGAAAAGCCGGCGGCCAGCAATTGGCTCTACCAGGGTTACCGCATGACCATCTTTGCCGATCCGGAAGAGCAGGTGTTCGAGAGCTCGCTAAATGGGGATCGCATCCTCTTCTATCCGGCCAACGCGATGGCGGGAGCGGGTGGAGAGATGGGCTACGGCAAGGCGTGGTCGCCCAACGTGGTGGTCGATCGCGAACTGATCACCGGGCAGAACCCATTCTCCGACCATGCGTTGGCCAAGGCGCTGGTGGAAAAACTGGAGGCCAGGAAGGGGGAGTGAAGCGCCGCGTCGCGGAAGCGACCGAGTTCGCCCCGCGACGCCTTGGGATCTGGCGCCACTACGCGGCCTGCACATGTCGTCACGCCATCGGCGGCAGCCGGCGTTTCACCGGGGTCTTCTTGACGATGGCGGTGCTGGTTTCGGCATGGACATTGATGCGGTCGAGCAGGGTGTCCAGCTGTTCCATGGAACGCACGCAGAGGCGCGCGATGAAGCAGTCGTCGCCGGTCACCTTGTCGCATTCGGTGAACTCCGGAATCTCCTGGATCTTGCGTTCCACCACCTGCAACTGGCCGGGCAGGGGGCGGATGCGGACGATGGCCTGGAACTGGTAGCCGAAGGCCTTCGGGTCCACCTCCACCGTGTAGCCGGCGAGCACGCCGCGTTCCTCCAGCTTGCGCAGCCGCTCCGCCACGCTGGGGGAGGAGAGGCCGCTGATCTGCGCCAGGGCCTTGAGGGAGCGGCGGGAGTCTTCCATCAGCGCGGAAATCAGCAACTGGTCGATATCGTCGGTCATGGCTGTCTCGTTAGGTGAATGGATGAAAGTGCCTTGATAGTAAAGGTAGTAGCCAAAGGATGCCTTCGCTTTCGCATGGAATTGGCCTGATCTGGCTCGTCATACTGTGCCCCCATGCAGAGGAGCCCAATCATGGACAAATCAATTCATCGCGGTTCGTTGGAAATGGTCGCCGCCATGCTCATCTCCGGCACCATCGGTTGGCTGGTGATGCTTTCCGGGCTGCCGGTGCTGGATGTGGTGTTCTGGCGCTGCCTGTTCGGCGCGGCAGCCCTGCTGGTCATCTGCGTTTTCATGGGCTTCCTGCGGCCCGGCATCCTGACCCGCACCACCTTCCTCCTGGCAGTACTCAGCGGCGTGGCCATCGTCGGCAACTGGGTGCTGCTGTTCGCTTCGTATTCGCGGGCGTCCATCTCCATCGGCACGGCGATCTACAACGTCCAGCCGTTCATGCTGGTTGGGCTGGCGGCGCTGTTCCTTGGCGAGCAGATCACGGCACGCAAGATCGGCTGGCTGGTGGTGTCATTTGCCGGGATGCTGGCCATCGTCAGTGCCCATGGCGGGCAGGGCGAGGGGGGCGGCGACTACCTGGTGGGCATCGCCCTGGCGCTGGGAGCGGCACTGCTCTATGCCGTCGCCGCGTTGATCATCAAATGGCTGGGCGGGGTACCGCCGCACCTGATCGCGCTGATCCAGGTCTGCACCGGCGTGCTGCTGCTGGCGCCCATGGCCAACCTGTCGAGCCTGCCCCAGGGCAGCGATACCTGGTCGATCCTGCTGACCCTCGGCGTGGTCCACACCGGTGTGATGTACGTGCTGCTCTATGGCGCGATCCAGAAACTGCCGACTGCCATGACCGGCGCGCTGTCGTTCATCTACCCGATCGCGGCGATCTTCGTCGACTGGTTCGCCTTCGGCCGACACCTCGAACTGCTGCAGTGGGTGGGCGTGGCGGCCATCCTCGTCGCGGCGCTGGGCATGCAGCAGGGGTGGGGCTTCAACCTGCGCCGGGCGGTACAGGCTCAATCGTAGGCTGGCGCCAGGCGAAGCGCGGCCCAACGATTGGTTCGATTCCCGCATCGTTGGGCTTCGCTGTGCTCAGTCGCAACCTGCGGGCGCGATGTGCTCAATGCACTTCTTTGGAAGCCTGGCCGAACTGGCGGTCTGCCGTGCTCAGGCGTTCCAGTTCGCGGCGCACCATGCTGGCGAACGCCGAAGGCTTGAGGTGGTAGAGCTCGGTGGCGACCCAGGCCAGCCAGCGCGGGCCCATGGCCTCGCGCTGCGCCAGCAGGCGCAACGCTTCGGCACGGGCCTGCTCGGCGTGTTCCTGGTGGAACTGCCGGCGGCTCTGGGGCTCAGTCGACTTGCAGGCCGACATAGACGTTCTGTACGTCGTCGTGGTTGTCCAGGGCTTCGAGGAAGGCTTCCACTTCCTCCAGTTCGGCGCCGGACAGGCTGACCGGGTTCTTCGCCTTGTAGCCCAGGTTGGCCGACTGCACGGTGAAGCCGAATTCCGGCAGGGCCTTGCACACGGCGTCCAGGTCAGTCGGATCGGTGTAGAACAGGGTGGCGCCGTCCTCGGCGGCTTCGAAGTCCTGGGCGCCGGCTTCGATGGCGGCCAGTTCAACGTCCGCGTCGGCGCTGGCCGGCTCGGCCTCGATCATGCCGAGGTGGTCGAAGTCCCAGGACACGGAGCCGGAGGTGCCCAGCTGGCCCTTGCGGAACAGCACGCGCACTTCGGCGACGGTGCGGTTCACGTTGTCGGTCAGGCACTCGACGATCACCGGCACGCGGTGCGGCGCGAAGCCCTCGTAGAGCGTGCGGTCGTAGTTGACCACTTCGCCGGAAAGGCCCGCGCCTTTCTTGATGGCGCGCTCCAGGGTGTCCTTCGGCATGGAGGCTTTCTTGGCCTGGTGCACGGCAAGGCGCAGCTTGGGGTTCATGTCCGGATCGGCGCCGTTACGCGCGGCGATCATGATCTCTTTCACCAGCTTGCCGAAGATCTTCCCTCGGGCGTTGGCGGCGGCTTCTTTAGGTTTGGCTTTCCACTGGGCGCCCATGTCGGCTCTCTCGCAGGTTCGGATTGGAGACGGGCGAGGATTCTACTGGGGCGGCGGGGGCGGCTGCCAGTTGGCTCGTCGGGTTGCCGCGCGACGGATGCCTCGTGCACCAGCTGCGCGACGCCTCTCTGTGGGAGCGATTTCAATCGCGAAAGAACTCGCTCCCACAAGGCCTTGCGGGGCGCGCGACACCCCGTGGAGGCTACCGAGCCTGGCGATGCCGCTGATACCGGCCGATCAGCTCCGCCTGGGCGAGGATGTGTCCGTCCATCGAGTGGATCAGCATCGCCTTGGTAGGGCGGCGCATGTCGGGCAGCGTCTTGTCCAGGGCGTACAGCTTGTGGAAGTAGCGGTGATTGCCGATCGGTGGGCAGGGACCGCCGTATCCCGTGCGTTGCCAGTCGTTCAGCCCTTGCAGGGTGCCCGGCGGCAAGGCGTTGTCCTGCACGCCTTCGGGCAGGATGCCGGCGGTGGGCGGCAGGTTGTAGAGCACCCAGTGGGTCCAGGTCATCTTCGGTGCGTCGGGGTCCGGAGCGTCCGGGTCGTCGACTATCAGCACCAGGCTGCGGGTGCCCGCCGGCGGTTCGGTCCAGATCAGCGGGGGCGAGAGGTCGCGGCCGTCGCAGGTGTGCAGGGCGGGAATCGTCTCGTTGTGGGTGAATGCGGTGGAGCCAAGTCGGAAGGTCATGGCCGTATCTCCCAGGTTGCCAGGTGGATTCAGCAGCTGACCGCAACGGCGACGGCCGTTCCGCCGCCGTTGCTACCTCAAAGCATAGTGAATCGCTTCTGGCGGACGGATGGGGCGGATAGGGCGTGAGGGGCTGCCTAGACTGTTCAGGCACGGACTCCGTGCTCGCCAGGGCTGCGGCCCACCATCCACCTGAGGGTTCGACACGGCCATGCTGCAGGCGGTTCTCCTCGACATCAGTGGCGTCTTGCATGTGGACGACCAGCCCCTGCCGGGCGCGCTGCAAGCGATGCGCCTGCTGCAGGCGCGGGGCGTGCCGCTGCGCCTGATCACCAATACGTCGCGCCAGGGCCGGACGGCGCTCCATCGGCAATTGACAGCGATGGGCTTTGCCGTGGACCCCGAGCAGATCTTCACCGCGCCCCGGGCCGTGCTGCGGCATGTACGGGCCCAGGGTCTGAGACCCTATTGCCTGATCCATCCCGGGCTGGAGGAGGAGTTCGCCGACCTGCTGGACCTGCCCGATCCCAACGCGGTGGTCCTTGGGGATGCGGAGCTGCGCTTCGACTATGCCCACCTCGATCGCGCCTTCCAGTTGCTGGTCGACGGCGCACCGCTGATCTGCATGGGCGACAACCGCTACTTCCGCAGTCAGGGCGCCTTGCACCTGGACGCCGGTCCTTTCGTGCGGGCGCTGGAGTATGCGGCGGGAACCTCGGCGCTGGTGCTGGGCAAGCCTTCCTCTGCCTTCTTCGCCAGCGTGCTGGATGATCTGGGAACCAGCGCGGCGGCCACATTGATGATTGGCGACGATGTGGTTGCCGATGTCCTCGGTGCCCAACAGGCCGGGCTGACCGCCTGCCTGGTACGCACGGGCAAGTACCGCGCGGGCGACGAGGCGCGGGCGCCATCGGCCTGGGTAGCGGCAGATCTGGCTGAAGCGGTAAAACAGTACTGCTGAGCCGGGCGCCGCATGGCGAATTCGCGCAGAGCCCGCTGTAATGGTGATGTGACGCTAGATTGCCATTATGGATAGACTCCACTTCCCCATGAACGATCAGCGCCAGGTGTCGTCCGAAGTCCTGGCACGGCCGGAGCCCGCATGCAGCCGCTGTACTCTCTCAAGGCGTCAGAGAGCGCCAACGATGAGCGATTCGATGGTCTGACCCGCCTGGCCCGGAGCCATTTCGGCGTCATGGCCGCGTTGCTGACGACTGGCGCCGGGGAGAGCCAGCAGGTCCGGACCTGCGATGGCCTGGCCCTGGGCAACGCCTCCGGAATCTATCCCCCGGACCTCGTCTGGCGCCGCACCGACACGCTGCTCGTGGTGCCCGATGCCCATCGCGATGCACGCTTCCGCGAACATTACCTGGTGATGGCGTCGCCCCATGTGCGCTTTCTCGCCGCCTGCCCGCTGCGGGCTCCGGACGGGGCGATATTCGGCACGATGTGCCTGCTGCACGACCAGCCGCGCGAGCTGGACCTGACCCAGCAGCAGGTGTTCCGCGAGCTGGCCGGGATTGCCGCCAGCCTGTTGGCGCGGGAGCAGGCGGACGCCCATCTGGAACAGGAACTGGGTGCGCTGCGCGTGAGCGAAAGGCGCATGGCCCTGGCCATCGCCGGAAGCGGCACCGGCATCTGGGACCGCAACGCGGTTACTGGCGAAATACACTATTCCAGCGGCTGGAAGGCATTGCTGGGCTACGCCGACCACGAAGTGGGCAATCGTATCGAGGAAAGCTACACGCGCGTCCATCCGGCGGACCTGGACTATGTCAAGGCGACCATCCAGGCCCACTTCGAGCAACGAACCGAGTCGTACGAGGTTGAACATCGCCTGCGCTGCAAGGACGGCAGCTACAAGTGGGTGTGCAGCCGGGGCAAGGTCGTCGAGCGTGATGCGGCCGGCAAGCCATTGCGCATGATCGGTACGACCACCGACATCACCGCCATGCGCTTGATGTCTGAACAGGTGCAGCAGACCGCGGCGCTGATGACCGACCTGACCAACGAGATTCCGGGGATGGCCTTCCAGTATCGGCGCCTGCCGGACGGTCGATCCTGTTTTTCCTATGTCAGTGCCGGGGTTCGGGACATCTACGGGTTGACCCCGGAACAGTTGGCGGACAACGAAGAGGCATTGCTGGGGATCATCCACCCGGACGACCTGGGCCGTTACCACGCGTCCTTCGATGACTCGGCACGCTCGCTGACGCCCTGGCGCCTGGAGTACCGGGTGCGATTGCCAGGACGAGGCGACTCCTGGCGGCAAGGCGATGCACGCCCCAGGCGGCTGGACGACGGCAGCCTGGTCTGGCACGGCTTCATCACCGATGTGACCGAGCGCAAGCAGATCGAAGCCGAACTGCAGGTTTTCGCCACCACGGACTCCCTGACCCAGCTGTCCAACCGTCGGCACTTCATGCAGCAACTCGATGCCGAGCTGGCCCGGGTGCAGCGCACGGCAGGCCACTGCGCGACGATCCTGATGTTCGACCTGGATCACTTCAAGGCGATCAACGACCAATGGGGGCATTCCGTGGGCGACCAGGCGCTGCGGCATTTCGCGGCGATCCTCTGCTCGCAGCTGCGCAAGACCGACGCAGCGGGGCGGATGGGGGGCGAGGAGTTCGCGGTGGTGCTGAGCGATGCCGGCATTGACCAGGCCGTGATCTTTGCCCGGCGCATCCAGAGCGAACTCGCCAATGCGCCCGTGCTGCTCGCCGATGCACGAATCCCGCTGGCCGTCAGCGTCGGCATCGCCGCCATCAATGCCTCGGATGTGAACACCGAAACCACGTTGTCGCGCAGCGACATGGCGCTGTACCGCGCCAAGCGGGGCGGTCGCAACCGAATCGAGTGCCATTGATACAAGTCGTTCGGGCTGGGTGATTCGAGTCCGTTTCCCTTCTGAGAAGCGGTCGCCGTTTCCGGATTGAAAGCGCCTCGACGTCGTCATGGGGCGCCGGCCAGGTTTGTGACGATTCGATGACTCGGGCTAGCAGGATGAAACTGATCCGGTAGGGGGCGCCGTGCGCACCAACTGCAGGAGCCATCTGCGAAGGTCCTGAGGGGATAGGCACCGCAGGTGCTCAACTAGCGATGCACACCTGGCTTCGTTCCATCAGCCTTCCCCCAGGCTCCTGCGCCCGAACCGCCGCCGATAATCCGTGGGCGACAATCCCACCATCCTGTTGAACACCTTCCGGAAGGCTGCCGGGTCCTGGTAGCCGACTTCCCAGGCGATCTGGTCAACTGAGCGGTTGGTGAGTTCCAGCAGCTCGCGGGCCTTGGCCGCGCGCAGTTGCTGGCAGTACTCGGTGGGGCGCAGGCCGGTGGCCTGCTGGAAACGGCGCAGGAAGGTGCGTTCGCCCAGCCCGGCTTCGGCGGCCATGGCGGGGAGGCTGACCTGGCGCGCGTCCTGGCGTTGCAGCCAGCGCTGCACCTTGAGCACCGCCTCGTCGCCGTGGGTGAGGCGCGGGGTGAAGCGGCGGAAGTACTGCTGCGAGTGCCGGGTCAGGTCGAGGGCGAGGAAGCTTGCGGTATTCGCGGCGATGGTTGGGCCCAGCAGGCGGTCCACCAGGGTCAGCCCCAGGTCGGTCCAGGCCATCACGCCCCCGGCGGTGATGATGTCGCCGTCGTCCACCACCAGTTTGTCGGCATCCACCTTCACCTCCGGGTAGCGCTCGCCGAGTTCCTTGGCCAGGCTCCAATGGGTGGTCAGGGGACGGCCGGCGAGCAGTCCGGTCTGGGCCAGCACGAAGGCTCCGGCACACACCGAACAGAGGGTGACGCCGGCTGCGTGCCGCAGGCTGAGCCAGTCGACGAAGGGTTGGAGGGTTTCGGCAGGGGGCAGCGCGCCGATGCAGGGCAGGGCGATCACCACGGCAGGCCGGCTTTCGGCGTCCGGATGGCTGTCCCAGGTGCAGCGGATTTCGCCATCCGCGTTGGCGCTCCAGTGGCGCACCCGCAGGGCGGGAAGGTCGGCATCGGTGTGCTCGGCGGCCAGGCGATTGGCGACCGCGAACAGGTCGGAGAGGCCGTGGGCGGCTGCCAGCTGGGCGCCGGGATAGAGCAGGAGGCCGATCTCCAGCATCGTTTTCATTGTCAGTTTTTCCTGCGAATTTGTCGGTTGCGCCGATCCTCATCCGGCGCCGGGAGGAGCACCTTAGGCCCCACGTCTCCACTCCCACAACCTGAGGTGAAAATCATGAGCAAGCAAGCCGTCATCGTAGTCGACATCCAGAAGGACTATTTCCCCGGTGGCCTGTGGACCCTGAGCGGTGCCGACGCCGCTGCCGACAACGCCGCCCGGATCATCGCCGCCGCCCGTGAGGCAGGCGACCTGGTGGTGCATATCCGCCATGAGTTCACCAGCCCGGAGGCGCCGTTCTTCCGTCCCGGCTCCGAAGGTGCGGAAATCCATCCCAAGGTGCTCAACGCCGACGGCGAGCCTGTGGTCCTGAAGCACTTCGTCAACTCCTTCCGGGAAACCAACCTGAAGGAAATCCTCGACGGCAGCGGCGTAGGCAACCTGATCGTGGTCGGCAGCATGAGCCACATGTGCGTCGACGGCGTCACCCGTGCGGCGGCCGACTTCGGCTACGAGGTCACCGTGATCCATGATGCCTGTGCCACGCGGGACCTGGAGTTCCAGGGCAAGACCATTCCCGCCGCGCAGGTCCATGGCGCGTTCATGGCCGCCCTGGCCTTCGCCTATGCCAAGGTGGTTTCCACCGACGAGTACCTGGCGCAGCAGGCCCGGTAAGGCGACCGCCACGTTCCGCAGGCCGGCTTCGGCCCGCGGACACCGGCAAGCCGAGGGCCCGCCCGGGCCCCGGCGCGACAGGTACGTCGATACGGACGGCATTTCGCTCTACTATCCCCAGCTGAAATTCTGCTGATAAGTCCGAACCGGAGTGCCCATGAACGACCAGACCCTTCCCCCCGATTACCTGGAATTCGCCGAAGAACTGGCGGATGCAGCGGCCAAGGTCACCCTGACCTACTTCCGCCTGCCCCTGGAGGTGGAGAACAAGGAGGCCGAGCGCTTCGACCCCGTGACCCTCGCCGACAAGGGCGCCGAGCGCGCCATGCGCGACCTGATCGCCCAGCGCTTCCCCAGCCACGGCGTGCTGGGTGAAGAAGAGGAGAACATCGCAGGTGAAGAGCCCTGGACCTGGGTGCTGGACCCGGTGGACGGCACCCGCTCCTTCATCAGCGGCATCCCGCTCTGGGGCACCCTGATCGCCCTCAACGACGGCACCCGCCCGGCGCTGGGCGTGATGGACCAGCCCTTCACCCGCGAGCGCTTCATCGGCGATGGCAGCACAGCCTCGCTCAATGGCCGGCCGATCCAGACCCGCGCCTGCCGCAACCTGGCCGACGCGACCCTGATGGTCACCAGCCCCGAGCATTTCCAGCAGCCGCCCTATAGTGACCTGTTCAGCAAGCTGTCGAGCGAAGTGCGCCTGGTACGCTACAGCGGCGATTGCTACGCCTACTGCATGCTCGCCCTGGGGCTGGTGGATATCGTCCTCGACCCGGGCCTCAAGCCTTACGACATCCAGGCGCTGATGCCGATCATCCAGGGCGCCGGCGGTGTGGTGACCCGCTGGGATGGCGGCGACGCGCAGAATGGTGGTGACGTCATCGCCTGTGGCGACCCGCGTCTGCATGCGCAGATCCTGGAACTGATGCAGTCGTCGTGACGACTGGACGAGGGCGGGAAACCGGCGATTCGTGGAGTCCCGCCTGTGGGGATTTCTGTGTTTCCCGCCTAAGCGTATGAATGCCAAGCGTATTTGGCTGGTCGAATTATTTGGCGGAAAATAAACCTGTACTTCCTGGCTGAACCGCGTATAGTCCTGCCCACTGCGCTGCAATTGTCTCTGCGATACTTGGCTTGATGTTCTGATTGAAGTTATTTCATCTCCTCGATTCGTTACAGCTTTAGCACTTCAGTAATTCCTGATTTATTGTCAGGGTTATTTCTTTTTATCCTGGAGATATAAAATGTCCAATCGTCAATCCGGCACCGTCAAGTGGTTCAACGATGAAAAAGGCTTCGGCTTCATCACCCCGGCAGAAGGCGCTGATCTGTTCGTTCACTACCGTTCGATCGAGAGCTCCGGCTTCAAGAGCCTCAGCGAAGGCCAGCAAGTGACCTTCGAAGTCGTACGTGGCCAGAAAGGCCTGCAAGCGGACAAAGTTCAGGTAGCCTGATACTTTTTCGTTCGAAGAGCCCCGCAAGTGCGGGGCTTTTCTATTTAAATCCCCTGAGAATTCAAAATTGTTCCGCCGGCACATATCGCTGGTAGCCATTCTTTTGTCTTTCAACGCCTCCATGAACCTTTGATAGTTGCAAGAAAACTATTAGGTTCTGTGCTTCTGGCGGCATCACTCGCTGTATTGGAGAGTTCTGCATGCCGGGCTATCAAGTCAGATTTCAGGATATATCAGTAGGGGATATGGATTTTCATATCCGCTCATTACTCGATCATCAGCAGTATCACGATCCGGAACTCGAGGCGGAGAATCTCGGAATATCCCCCGAAAGCTGGCCCTTGTTCGGTCAGGTCTGGCCGTCTGGGCAGGTGCTGGCGCACACCATGCTGACGATGGAGCTGGAGGGTAAGCGCATCCTCGAAGTGGGGGCTGGTCTGGCCCTGGCCAGTCTTGTCGTGCACCGGCGGGGCGGCGACGTAACGGCCAGTGACTATCACCCGCTGATTCCCGGATTCCTGGCGGAAAACCTGCGCCTGAACGATCTCGGACCGATCAATTACCAGGCCGCCAAATGGTCCGACATCAATGACGACCTCGGGCTGTTCGACATGATCATCGGCAGCGATGTCATATACGAGCGCGAACAACCGGCGCAGCTTGCCGACTTCATCGACCGGCATTCGGCGGACCTGGTGGATGTCTACATCGTCGATCCCAATCGCCCGAACCGCTCGAAGTTCTGCAGGGAAATGGCTGAGCTGGAGTACGCGTCGCAGATCACCTGCATGAATCGCGTGATGAACAACGGCGAAGCCTATAAAGGATCGCTGCTGCACTTCCAGCGCGACGACTCCCGCTTCAATCAATGAACGGCTGCGGCATGCCGTAGTCGCGAGGCGACTCGGCCAGGGCGCTCTACACTGGCACAGGTTATCGACCGCATTGAAGGGCCGCGTCATGACCTATCCACGTGAAAGCACCGGCCTGCTGCTGGTGGACCCATACAACGACTTCCTCAGCGAGGGCGGCAAGCTCCATGGCCTGGCCAAACCCGTGGCCGACGCCGTGGGCACCCTGGACAACCTGCGCAAGGTCGTGGCGGCGGCACGCAAGGCGGGTATCCAGCTGTTTTACGTGCCCCACCATCGCGCCCGCCCCGACGACCTCAAGAGCTGGAAATACCCCAGTCCCTACCAGATCGGCGCCGCCCGCGCCCAGGTGTTCGCCGCCGGAACCTGGGGCGGCGAATGGCATCCGGACTTCCAGCCCCAGGCAGGTGACGTGCTGGTGCACGAACATTGGGGCGGCAGCGGTTTCGCCAATACCGACCTCGACTACCAGCTCAAGCAGCACGGCGTGCAGCAGGTGATCCTCGTGGGCATGCTGGCCAATACCTGCATCGAATCCACCGGGCGATTCGCGGCGGAACTGGGTTACCACGTGACGCTGGTGCGGGACGCGACGGCGGCCTTTTCCCCCGAAGCGATGCACGCAGCCCATGAGCTGAATGGGCCGACTTACGCGCACGCCATCCTGACGACCGAGGACGTGCTGACGGCGATTGGGCCGTAGTGGGGCGTGCGCCCTCTCCCTGAAGAGGAGAGGGAAACGGCCCGTGCGGGCTGGAGGTTGTGTAGCTTCCTGTGGGGCGAATTCATTCGCTTTGCGGGCGGCAGGCCCGCCCTCAGTACACATCCCGGACATAGCGCTTGTCCCTGGCCAGGGCGCTGACATAAGCCTCGGCTTGTGCCGCGCTCATCCCGCCGTGCTCCCGCACCACCGCCTTGAGCGCCGCATCCACATCCTTGGCCATGCGGCTGGCGTCGCCACAGACATAGAAATGCGCGCCATCCTCCAGCCAGCGCCATAACTCTGCGCCCTGTTCCAGCATGCGTTGCTGCACGTAGACCTTCTCCGCCTGGTCGCGGGAAAAGGCGGTGTCCAGGCGGTGCAGGTGGCCGGAGGCCTGCCAGGCTTCCAACTCGTCGCGGTAGTAGAAGTCGGTGGCTTCCCGCTGTTCACCGAAGAACAGCCAGTTGCGGCCTCTGGCGCCCGATGCCTGGCGTTCCTGGAGGAAGGCGCGGAAGGGGGCGATGCCGGTGCCGGGGCCGACCATGATCATCGGCCGCTCGGGGTCGGCCGGTACGCGGAAATGGGCGGACTTCTGGATGAATATCGACACATCGCCCTGGCCGGCACGGTCGGCGAGGAAGGCCGAGCAGATGCCCGCACGGTCCTGGCCCTCGCACTGGTAGCGCACGGTGGACACCGTCAGGTGCACCTCATCGGGCGTCGCCAGCGGACTGGACGCGATGGAGTAGAGGCGGGGCTGCAGGCGTTTCAGCCTGCCCAGAAGTTCGTCCGCGCTGACCCGGATGGGGTGGGTGCGCAGCAGGTCGGCCAATTGCCGTCCCCAGAGCCAATCATCCAGCCTGGCCTTGTTCGCCGGCTCCAGCAGGGCCTTGAGTTCCTCGCTCGCGGAACGCTCGGCGACGAAGCGCAGCAGGTCGGGGGTGATCTTCGCGATTTCGAAGTGGTGGCCCAGGGCGGTCGACAGGGGCATCGCGCCCTGGTCCTTGATCTCCACCCGCTGGTCACCGTCCAGCTTCAGTGCGGCCAGCATTTCGTTCACCAGATTCGGGCAGTTGCTCGGCCACACCCCCAGCGCATCTCCGGCCTGGTAGCGCAAGCCGCTGTCCTTGAGGTCGAGCACGATCTGCCGGGTTTCCTTGCAGGAGCCGGGGGCGTTCAGTACCGGGTTGCGCAGCAGGCGGGAGGCGAGGGGGCGCTGGCGGCTGTAGGTGGGCGCATCGGCCTCCTTTGCTGGCGCTCCGGCTGTTTCCGGCACAGGTTGCGTGACTTCGGTGCCGGCCAGGGCGGCGCGGACGCTGGCCAGCCAGGCCTGCGCCGGTTCCTCATATTCCGGTTCGCAATCCACCCGTGGTGCAAGTCGGCGCGCGCCAAGGGCTTCGAGACGGGCGTCGAGCTTGCGGCCGAAGCCGCAGAACTGGTCGTAGTTGGAGTCACCCATGGCCAGCACGGCAAAGTCCAGCCCGGCCAGGGATGGCGCATCGTCCGCAGTCAGGGCGCTCCAGAAGGCAGTGCCATTGTCGGACGGGTCGCCGTCGCCGAAGGTGCTGGCGATCAGCAGTGCGGCACCGGCGCCAGCCAGTTCGGCAGGCTGGACAAGGTCCATGGAGCGTACCTGTACCGCGCGGCCGTCGGCCTTGAGGCTGTTGGCGCAGAGGGTGGCGTAGCTTTCCGCATTGCCGGTTTGCGAGCACCAGAGCACCAGCAGCGGCTTTTCCGCAGCCGGCGCTTCGGCTGCTGCAGGCGCGGGCGCCTCCCAGCTACGGGAGAACAACCCGGCGAGGATGCCGTCCAGCAGCAGGCGGGTTTCCGGGGCCAGTGGCGCGCAGCTCGGCAGGGTGGGCACGCCGCCCAGCTTGCGGCTCTCCTCGCTGCGCAGGCCGAGCAGGTAACCCTGCAGGTAGCGCTGCTCGGTGGGCGCCAGGCAGAGTTCGGCGCTGGCATCGAGGTTCAGCAGACGGGCGAAGGCGTTGATCGGCATGTCGGCGAGTTCCTCCGGAAGACCGGCAGCGGCGCTGGCCGGGGCCGGCTCGGCTTCTACCAAGGGGATGAGCTGGGGTCTGGCCGGCGCGACGGGCGCCAGGGCAACGGCGCTGTACTTGAACTCCGGCTGCAGCGAAATGGGGTCGATGGCGTCGCTGGTCACGGCGTTGATCGCCAGGTCGTCGCCATAGCGGTCGTTCCAGTGGAAGGGCGCAAAGCAGTTGCCCGGCTGCACCCGGTCGCTGACCACCGCTGGCAACACTGCGCGGCCGCGGCGGGAACGCACTTCCACCTGGCCCTTGTCGAGGATGCCAAGGCGGCTGGCGTCGACCGGATGGATTTCCACGAAGGGGCCGGGGTTGAGCTTGTTCAGGGTCGAGACCTTGCCGGTCTTGGTCAGGGTGTGCCACTGGTGCTGCACGCGCCCGGTGTTGAGCACCAGGGGAAATTCGTCATCGGGCAGCTCCGCCGGCGCCATGTGCGGGCGGGCCAGGAACACGCCCCTGCCGTCTTCGGTGGCGAAGGCGATGGCCGGACGGCTGCCGTCGGCGTCGGTCCTGGGCGCCTGGCTGATGCCGTCGTTGAGGTAGCGGACGGGGTTGCGGGCGTTGGCGGGGCTTTCCGGCGCACAGGGCCATTGCATCGGCCCCAGGCGCAGCAGTGCATGACTGGCGCCGCGGATGTCGTAGCCGGTCTTCGGGTTCCAGGCGCGTTTGATTTCCTCGAATACCTCGGCAGCGGAGGCGTAGCTGAAGGCTTCTCCGAAGCCCATGGCACAGGCGACGCGGGCGATGATCTGCCAGTCCGGCAGGCTGTCGCCGGGGGCGTCCACGGCTTTCCGGGTGAGGGTGAGGGTGCGCTCGGAGTTGATCATCACGCCTTCCGCCTCGGCCCAGAGAGCACCGGGCAGGAGGATGTCGGCGTAGCGGTTGGTTTCGGTATCGAGGAAGGCATCCTGGGTGATCACCAGTTCGGCCGCCTGCAGGCCTTCGATGGCCAGGCGACGGTTGGGTACGGTGGCCGCCGGGTTGGTGCAGATGATCCAGCAGGCCTTGATGTCCCCTGCGATCATGGCCTCGAACATGGCGACAGTGCCGTTGCCGCCGTCCTGGCGCAGGTGGCCGCGCGGCAGTTGCCACAGGTCTTCGATGAACGCCCGGTCGGCGTCCACCAGCAGTGAACGCTGGCCGGGCAGGCCGGGGCCCATGTAGCCCATCTCGCGACCGCCCATGGCGTTGGGCTGGCCGGTGAGGGAGAAGGGGCCGCTGCCCGGACGGCAGATGGCGCCGGTGGCCAGGTGCAGGTTGCACAGGGCGTTGGTGTTCCAGGTGCCGTGGGTGCTCTGGTTCAGGCCCATGGTCCAGCAGCTCATCCAGTCCCGGGCTTCGCCGATCCATTGTGCGGCCTTGTGGATATCCGCTTCGGGCAGCCCGGTGATGGCGGCGACGCGCTCCGGCGCGTAGTCCTCGAGGAAGTCCGGCATGGCCTCCCAGCCTGAGGTATGGGCGGCGATGAAGTCGGGATCGGTGTGTCCGTTGCGATGCAGCAGGTGGAGCAGGCCGTTGAGCAGGGCAAGGTCGGTGCCTGGCCTGATCGGCAGATAGAGGCTGGCCTTGTCGGCCGTGGCGGTGCGGCGCGGGTCGACCACGATCAGCTTTGCCCCGGCCTTGACCCTGTCCATCATGCGCAGGAAGAGGATCGGGTGGCAGTCGGCCATGTTGGCGCCGGTTACCAGGAAGAGGTCGGCCTTGTCGAAGTCCTGGTAGGCGCCGGGCGGCCCATCGGAACCGAGGGAGAGCTTGTAGCCGCTGCCGGCACTGGCCATGCACAGCCGTGAATTGGATTCGATGTGGCGGGTGCGGATGAATCCCTTGGCCAGCTTGTTGGCCAGGTACTGGGCTTCCAGGGACATCTGCCCGGATACATAGAAGGAAATGGCGTCCGGGCCGTAGGCGTCGAGCAGCTCGCGCAGGCGCCCTGCGGTGTCGCCGATGGCCTGGTCGATGCCGCTGCGCACCGGGTCGCGGCTGCGTTCATGGCGCAGGTAGGCGTGCTCCATGCGGCCCGAGTCGGTCAGGGGCTGGGCGCAGGTGTTGCCCTTGGTGCAGAGGCGGCCGAAGTTGGTCGGGTGGGACTTGTCGCCGCTCACCTTGACCACGCGGTTGTCCGCCACCTCCATGACGATGCCGCAGCCGACGCCGCAATAAGGACACACGCTTCGCACTGTCTTGTTCGCCATATCCGTACCTTGCGCAGAAACAAAAAAGCGCCATGCCACCCACCGTCGGAACGGGGGAGACACGGCGCCTTTGTCGTGGGGTGGGGCAATCGGCATTGATTGCCTTGTCGCAGCTGTGGCAAGGCACATGCCAAGTCCCGCGAATACTAGCCAAGGCATTGTGCGGCGGACCTCGCGGGCGTTTTTCAGGCGGATTGGCGGTGGTGCGGGCCGGCTTCAGGATGGGGCGTGCAGAGACCGGCCGCACCGTTTTGGTACTTGTGCAAGCCAACGGCGCAAGGGCTCCGGATGAAGTGGCCGAAGTTCGTGCCAATCGCTGCAGGCCTTGTCATTGCTGAGCCGGAGACCGGCTGTGAAATTGTCCGAATGGCCTTTTCACCGAACTGGCACAGCCACTGCATGGGCAGGACCAGGCCCACCGCGAACAGTGCGGAGGGCGGCCCGGCAGATCAAAGGCGATCACTTCCCCGGGCTCACAGGTGCGTCAGGCAGTGTGGCTCGACGACACCCATGAACGAACAGGCAAAGGCGCCTGGGACGACAAGTCCCAGGCGCTTTTTTTTGCCCCCAGAAAACGTGATTGGCTTGGGCCGGGTGCTACCTATGAACACTTCCACTCCTGATGTGCAAACGCTGGTCGTCATCGGCAATGGCATGGTCGGCCACCACTGTGTGGAGCAACTGGTCGAGCGCGGCGCACTGGGCCGCTATCGCATCGAGGTCTTCAGCGAAGAGCCGCTGCGCGCCTACGACCGGGTACATCTCTCCGAGTACTTCGCGGGCCGCGACGCCGAATCCCTGGCCTTGGGCGAAGCCAGCCTCTACCTGACCCCGGGCGTGACCCTGCACCTGGGCGTGCCGGTACTGGAGATCGACCGCGAGCGTCGCGAAGTGATCACCGCCAACGGCAGCCTGGCCTACGACAAGCTGGTTCTGGCGACGGGCTCCTATCCCTTCGTGCCGCCCATCGAGGGGGCCGAAGGCGACTCGCGCCTGGTGTACCGCACCCTGGCCGATCTCGACACCATCCGCGCCGCTGCCGCCCAGGCACGCCGTGGTGTGGTGGTGGGTGGCGGCCTGTTGGGTCTGGAAGCCGCCAACGCGCTGAAGTCCCTGGGCCTCGACGCCCATGTGGTGGAATTCGCGCCGCGCCTGATGCCGGTGCAGCTCGATGACCAGGGCGGCCAGGCGCTCAAGGCACGCATCGAAGCGCTGGGCGTGGGGGTGCATCTCTCGAAAGCTACCCAGTCCATCAGTTCTGGTGCGGAATACCGCTACCGGATGAACTTCGCCGGTGAGGATTTCCTCGAAACCGACCTGATCGTCTTCTCCGCCGGCATTCGCCCGCAGGACGCCCTGGCCCGCCAGTGCGGCCTGGAACTGGGCGCGCGTGGCGGCGTGGCCATCGACGGCCAGTGCCTGACCTCGGACGCGGACATCTTCGCCATCGGTGAATGCGCCGCCTGGAACGGCAGCATCTTCGGCCTGGTCGCCCCCGGCTACCAGATGGCCCGCAGCGTGGCCGCACAGCTCTGCGGCGAGGACGCCGATCCCTTCATTGGCGCCGACATGTCCACCAAGCTGAAGCTGCTGGGTGTGGACGTAGGCTCCATCGGCGACGCCCAGGGTGCACTGCCGGGCGCCCGCAGCTACCGCTTCATCGACGAAGCCAGTTCCAGCTATCGCCGCCTGGTGGTTTCCGCCGACGGCAAGCAGGCCCTGGGCGCGGTGCTGGTGGGTGACAACAGCTACTACGACACCCTGCTGCAGTACGTGCAGAACGGCATCAAGCTGCCCGCCGACCCGGCCAGCCTGATCCTGCCGGCGGGCGAAGGCGCCCCGGCCCTGGGCGCCGATGCGCTGCCGGCCACCGCCACCGTCTGCTCCTGCCACAACGTCAGCAAGGGTGCCATCTGCTCGGCCATCGACAGTGGCTGCACCGACGTCGCCGGGGTCAAGGCCTGCACCAGGGCGGCCAGCGGTTGCGGAGGCTGTGCGGCACTGCTCAAGCAGGTAGTCGAGCACGAACTGTCGGCCCGTGGCGTGGCCGTGGACAAGAGCCTCTGCGAACACTTCGCCTACACCCGTCAGGAGCTCTATGCACTGGTGCGGGTGGAAGGCATCGAGACCTTCGAGGAGGTGCTCGCCAAGCACGGCCGTGGCCACGTGGGCTGCGAGATCTGCAAACCGGCCATCGGCTCCATCCTCGCCTCCTGCTGGAACCGGCCGATCCAGGACCCGTGGCTGGTGCCGCTGCAGGACACCAACGACACCTTCATGGCCAATATGCAGAAGAACGGCACCTACTCGGTGGTGCCGCGCATTCCCGGCGGAGAGATCACCCCGGAAGGCCTGATCGCCATTGGCGAGGTGGCGAAGAAGTACAGGCTCTACACCAAGATCACTGGTGGCCAGCGCATCGACCTGTTCGGTGCCCAGCTCCACGAACTGCCGGATATCTGGGGCGAGCTGATCGCCGCCGGCTTCGAGACCGGCCACGCCTACGGCAAGTCCACCCGTACCGTGAAGTCCTGCGTGGGCAGCACCTGGTGCCGCTACGGCGTGCAGGACAGCGTGAAGATGGCCCTGGACATCGAGAACCGCTACAAGGGGCTGCGCTCGCCGCACAAGTTGAAGTTCGCCGTGTCCGGCTGCACTCGCGAATGCGCCGAGGCGCAAAGCAAGGACGTGGGCGTGATCGCCACCGAGAAGGGCTGGAACCTCTACGTCTGCGGCAACGGTGGCATGCGTCCGCGCCACGCCGAGCTGTTCGCCACCGACCTCGATGACGAGACCCTGATCCGCTACATCGATCGCTTCCTGATGTTCTACATCCGCACTGCCGACAAGCTGCAGCGCACCTCGGTCTGGCGTGAGAGCCTGGAGGGCGGCCTGGACTACCTCAAGGCGGTGATCATCGACGACAGCCTGGGGCTGGCCGAGGAACTGGAGGCACAGATGCAACTGGTGGTGGACCGCTACGAATGCGAGTGGGCCAACGCCATCCAGGACCCGGAGAAGCTCAAGCGCTTCCGTACCTTCGTCAACGACGGACGCGGTGATCCGGATATCCGTTTCATCGATGAGCGCGGCCAGCGCCGCCCGCTGCGAGCGGACGAAGCCGGTCTTATTTCCCTGGTGGAGGAGGTGGTCTGATGATCGAAGCAAGCCTGCAACGCAATGAGGTCCGGGGCCGTTGGCAAGCCGTATGCCGCCGGGAGGACCTGGTGCCCAACTCGGGCGTGGTGGCCTGGGTGAGCAACATCCAGGTGGCGCTGTTCTACCTGAAGGGCGAGGAGGGCGATCAGTTGTTCGCGGTGCAGAACCACGACCCACTGGCCCAGGCCAATGTGATCGGCCGTGGCATCGTCGGCCACCTGGGCGGCAACCTGGTGATCGCCTCGCCGCTGTACAAGCAGCACTACCGCCTGGAAGACGGTTCTTGCCTGGAGTATCCGGAGCAGAAGCTGCGCGTTTGGCCGGTCAGGTTGCAAGGGGATGTGGTGGAGGTTGGGGTGGAGTAATCCCGAAGATCGCGACGCTTACCGAGGGAGGCCAAGTTTGTGGGGTCATATTCATTCGGGCCTGGAAAACCGCGTCCTGAGGACGTGGTCATGAGTCACGGCTCTCACTGTGACGATGCGAATGCCCGGGCGGGCAGGATGAGGCCGATCGGCTAGGGAGCGCCCTGCGCACCGGCAGTTTGGCCAGGTGCCGAAGCGGGTCCTGTAGTGGGCGCGCACAGCGCACCCCAGGGGCCAGGCCGGGCTAAAGAGGTCAGCGTTGTGCTCGGTGGTGGATTCGCCCCCGCAAAGCAGGTGCCAGCCGGCGGCTAAGCCTTGCTTACGGCTGGCCGGCGGGCCCGCGCATACATCAGGTGGGCATCCATCAGCAGCGCTTCCATTGCCGATAGCAGGACTTCCTGGCGCAGATGGCCGGATGCACCGGCATTCCGCTCGTGGCGCAGGCGCTCGATCAGGCTGGAAACCTGAGCCAGGCGGTAGTCGCCCAGCCTGTGGCAAGCCTCGGGGCTGGCGTCGGCGCGCACATCCAGAACGTCGACGGGGAAGTCTTCCAGGGTGGGAAAGCGGTGCGAAGTCATGCGCGGGGCTCTCGTGGCTGCTGGGGGCTCAGAACGCTACGCACGCGCGCTGTAGGGGTTCAAGGCAGACGTATTGTGTGATTCTTCGTGTTGTGGGTAGGGAATCCGGGGAATCCGGCGCGATCCCACGCGAGAAGTCCGCCCCGCAGTGGTCAGCTGAAACTCAGCGCACCCTGTTTGCAGCAGCGCACCAGGGCTTCTTCCAGCTTGCGGTCGGGCATGGCGTTGGCGCGCAGGATGCTGGCGGTCCTTTCAACGTAGTCGCGGGTGCTGCCATAGCGGCCGCTGGCGTTGTCGAATACCTGGCGCAGCACATGGTCCGGCAGGGCGCCGGCATAGCAGGCGAAGTCGCGTCGCAGCACGAAGCCCAGCGCCTGCACGCTGGGGCCACCGACCAGTTGGCAGTTGAGCCATTTCGGCTGGTAGGCGGCGTCGGGCATTTCCCGCTGCCAAAGGGCGAACAGATGCTCTTCCAGTTGCTCCCCCGGTAGACGATAGGCGAAGCCTGCACAGGAGCCGCCGCGATCCAGGCCCAGTACCAGCCCCGGGGTCTCCGGGGTGCCGCGATGGATCAGCGACCAGAGGTACAGGCCGCGATGGTAGCCGTGGATGCGCGCGCGGCGCCTTTCCATGGTGGGGCACTCCGGCCGCCAGATCAGCGAGCCGTAGGCGAACAGCCAGACCGGGCCGCCCTGGTGGCGGGCCATGGTGTTTTCCAGGGACGCGAGCAGTTCAGCGCGGGTGAGTTGCGCCGGCTGGTCGAGCAGCGGTGGGTAGGGCGTGAAAGGTGTGTCGTGGTTGCTTCCGGTCATAAGCGTACTGCGGATGCCGATGATGTGCGGACGTTCCCGGCCCGCTTCCTTTTTGTAGCAGGTGGAAGGGCATTGGCGAACAGGCAGTCGTCGAATTTCCCACAAAAATCCTGCGGATAGAGCTGATCACGCTCGACTGATGAAGCAAAGGAATGATGTGGCATCGGCTTATCGCCAACGGAGATAAGCTGGCAGCGCTGTTTCGAGCGGCTGGCGAAGTTCGGCGGTTGGGACATGGGTGAGGGCGCCGCCCGTCGTCCGGAGTACCGTCCGTTCGGGAAAACTGTGCATTCGGCGGGGGACCGCGACCCCTCACCGGCATGGGAGGCAGGGCGCTGCTACTACTCAGGGTTGTCGGGGGACGTGCGCCTCGCCATCGGGACAGTCCCCAATCCCGCCCCGTGCCGGCTTGCTGCCGCCGGTGAGGTGGGCCCGCGTCATTCGGGGGGTAACCTTTCGTGGAAGCCAGGATCAGGATAGGCATCGTCGACGACCATCCCCTGCTCAGGCAAGGTGTGGCCGCCGCACTCAAGCGTATCGGGGACTTCCAGGTCGTGGAGCAGGGCGCCTGCTCCGAGGACGCTGTGGATATTGCCCTGCGCCTTCAGCCCGACGTGCTGCTGATGGATGTGAACATGCCGGGCGACTGCTTTGCCGCTGTGCGCCGAATCACCGCCGAGGCGACGGGCGTGCGGGTGCTGATGCTGACCGTTTCGGAAAGCGAAGACGATGCCTATGCGGCACTGGAAGCCGGGGCCCAGGGGTATGTGCTCAAGGGCGTCAGCGGGCCAGAGCTGGTGCAGGCAATCCGCACCGTGGCCGGAGGCGAGAGTTTCATCACACCGGCCTTCGCCAGCCGGCTACTGGGGCGAATGCGGCATCGGCAGGATATGGAGCGGCACAGGATCGAGCTGACCCACCGCGAGGAGCAGATCATCCGAGAAGTGGCCAACGGCCTGACCAACCGCGAAGTGGCCGACAAGCTCAATCTGAGCGAGAAGACCGTGAAGTACTACATGACCAACGTGATGCAGAAACTCCACGCGCGCAATCGCGTGGAAGCTGTCACAGCCCTGCGTCGCCAATGGGATGAAGACCACGAGCAAATGCTCGAAATGCAAGGCAAGGCGCGCTAGCCGGCCACTTCGTCGTCCATCCTGAAGCGGGCGCTGACGCGGGTGCCTTCGCCCGGCGTTGACTGGATGTCGAACTGCCCACCCAGTGCTTCCACTCGATAACGCATGCCGGCGAGACCCAGTCGACGCCGGCCTTGGCCATTGCTGGCCTGGTCGCCGGGGACGAAGCCATTGCCCGCGTCGACCACCTGTACCTCCAGTTGCCCCTCAATCATCCGCGCCGAGAGCTTCTGACCCTGGCCTCCAGCGTGCATCACGGCGTTGTTCAGGGCTTCCTGGGCGAAGCGGTAGAGGCAGATCTTCAGGGACATCGTGGCGTCGGCAGGCAGCGGCTGGATATCCAGCTCCACCTGGGTGTCGGTGCGCTGTTCGTGGCGCTGTACCACCAGGCGTAGCACCTGTTCCAGCCCCAGTTCGCTGATTTCCGGGACTGCCAGTCCACGGGAAATGTCGCGGATTTCGCGGAGGGCGTCCTGGCCGGCGCTGCGCAGGGTTTCCAGGGCATCGCCGTCGAAAGGTTCGCCCTGCTGCTGCAGGCGTTCGCGTATCTGGGCGAGTTCATCCAGGCGGACCAGGATGAGTGTCAGCAACTGCGCCGGGCCGTCGTGCAGGTCGGCACCCAGACGTCGCAGGGTCAGTTCGCTGATGCGCGAGAACTCCTGGTTGGCAGTGGTGATGCGGCGCTGCAGTTGGGTATTGCGGGCATGCAGGCGTGCCTGTTCGAGCATCCGCTGTTTCAAGGCTACTTGCTGGCGCTCGATGATGCGCTCGCCGCGGCGCACCACGAAGAAGAGCAATCCCAGCATCGCCAGCGTGGCCGAGCCGACCACTGCCCAGACCTGCAGGCGCACGGTGTGGATCTCCCGTTCCAACTGGTCGGCGCGTTCATAGAACTCACCCACTGCCACCACCTTGCCCGAGCCGGTTTCCCGCAGGGGCGCGTAGATTTCGTAGAGGGGCACCTTGAGGCTGCGCTCGAACGCGTTCTCGTCCTGGCCGAGGTCTTCCAGGTCGGTGACGATTTGACCCTGCAAGGCCTCGTCGATCTCATCGGTGGGGAACTTGCGGTGCATTACCGACTTGTCGGTGCTGTAGATCACCGTCCCGTCCGGGCGCCAGATCTTCACCGAAGCCACGTGGCGGCTGAGGCTGCTGTTGACGATCAGCCGGTCGATGGCCGCGGCGCTTTCCGGGGGAATGTCCTGGGTTCGCGCCAGCTCCTGCACGAAGGGTTCGAGGAAGCTTTCCATGTAGACGGCACCGGCCTGCGCTGCCGACTGCACGGCCGCCCGCTCGATGCGCTGGCTTACCAGGTTGCCCACCAGGCTCATGGTCAGGCCGAGGATCAGGCTGGCGGCGAAGATGAACTGGGTGGAGCGCTTCAGCTGGCGAATCCGTTGGCGCAGACGCCGTCCCCAGGAGCGGTGCGGTCCTGACATTGGTCCGGGGTCGGGTTGGACCAAAGTCGGGACGTCGACTTGACCCAAGGTCTGCTGATTTTGTTCGACCTTCGCATCTGTGGGCATTCGCCGGACTCCTCGATGCTTTCTCCCAGGCTCTTTGCAAGGCCCGGACAGGGCAGTGGGAGATCGTTATGTACGGCCTGAAAAGCTTCACGCTCAACCTGAAGGATATTAGCTACCTGTTGCAGCAGGTCAGTTTCCCCACCCTGCGCGTGGTGGGTTACACCGTCTCGGGCGACGCCCTGTTCGGCTATACCGGTGCCGATGGCGTGGTGCATGTACTGGGCACCGATGGCAGCTTCGATCCGCTGGCCCTCCCGGCTGGCGAGAGCATCTGGTACAACGGCGCGCGCGACCCCATCGGCCTGCGCAACGTCTCCGGCTATTTCAACAACCTCACGCATGATGGCCATGCCTGGGGCAGCTTCGGCCAGGACTTCATCCGCCTGACCCTGCCGGACTACAGCCAGTACGTTCAGCAGAACGCCGACAACGCGGCCTGGCAGGATTACCTCTCCAGCCACCCCGGTGCCGAGTTGGGTACGCCGGCTGCCTACGCCGACCCATCCGCCTCGCTGGTGGACTACACGCCGAGGATGATCAGCCAGACCATCGTCAGTGGCGGCGTGGTCTTCGCCACCGACGCCCAGGGCCACATCCTGCATGACGCCAACGGCGTCGCGGTGGTCAGCGATCCGGGGCTGCTCGGCCAACTGGGCGAAGCCGATCCGACCTCATCCAGTAGCGGTCAGTACTTCATCCGCAATCTCAACACGGTTTCCGGCGACCCCTCGACCACCGGCTGGTTCACGCTGTTCGGCCAGTTCTTCGACCATGGACTGGACTTCATCGACAAGCCGAGCCGGACCGCCACCATCACCATTCCCCTGGCACCCGACGATCCCCTCTACGGTTCCATCGGCCCGGACGGCCAGCCGGTGCATTCGATCACCGTCCACAGGGCCAGCGTGGGCAGCTTCGATGCTGCAGGCAATGCGCAATACCGCAACCTGGACTCGCCCTACATCGACCAGAACCAGACATACGGTTCCGAGGCCTCTGTCACTCAACTGCTGCGCGAATGGGTGGCTGACCCGTCCAACCCTGGCCAGTTCCGGCCGGGGGCCCGCCTGTTCGACGGCAACACCCTGAGCGATGAAGCCGCCTGGACGCTCAATGGCGTGCTCACCCACCAGACACTGCCGACCCTGAACGAGTTGCGCGCCCATATCGTGGCCACCGGGCGCGATGACCTGACCTGGGATGACCTGGCCGATTTCCGCGTGCGCGACGACGCAGGGCATGTGCTGGACGCGGACCCTTCCACTTCCGGTATCCAGGCGGTCCATACCCGCGAGGCCCTGCTGCTGGACATGAATCCGCACTTCGACGACGTGCACATCGATGTGGCGCGCCTCATGGCCCTGGACAGCCACCTGGTGAGCGTGACCTTCGACCCGACGAACCCCTACGGGATCCTGTTCCACTACGACAACGGCCCGACCAAGTCCCTGTTCGGTCTGGTCAATCCCTCTGACTTCTCGATCTTTGCCGATCCGGGGACTGCCGATTACGCGGTCGCCAACGAGCTGTTGCTGGAATCGGTGGGTGATCACTACATCGCGGGCGACGGCCGTGCCAACGAGAACTTCGGGCTGACCGCCATGCACCATGTCTTCCACGAAGACCACAACGTTCAGTTGATCAACCTGCAACAGGAGATTCTCCAGGCCGATGTCGGGGTTCGCCACAATTGGCAGGTCGGCATCGATAACGGGGCCGGGGGCTACTACACCGACGCGGCCGGAAACTACACGCTGACTGACGGCGTGACTGTTTCCTGGAACCATGACCTGCTGTTCCAGGGGGCCAAGCTGGTGGTGGAAATGGAGTACCAGCACGTTGCCATCGACCAGTACGCGCGGCTGATCACGCCTGACCTGCCCGAGTTCGTCACTTATGACTCCGGCATCAACGCCAATATTTCCCTGGAGTATGGCCAGGCTGCATTCCGCTTCGGGCACTCGCAGTTGCGTGAAACCATCGACGCCCTGGAACGGGACGTCAGCGGTGCCTACGACCTGACCGGGTCCATCACCCGCTACGCCCTGGAGAAGGCCTTCCTCAACCCCGGTGGTTTCGCTGAAGTCGGCCCGACTGCAATCGCCCTCGGCATGACGCGCCAGGTCAGCAACGAAATCGACGAGTTCGTCACCCCGGCTTTGCAGCAGGGCCTGCTGGGCCAACCGCTGGACCTGGCCACCATCAACCTGGCACGAGGCCGTGACCTCGGGCTACCGACGCTCAATGCGGTGCGCCAGCAGATCCACGATGCGCTGATCGCCGAGCGGCAGACACCCGCCGGGTCCCAGCACCACACCAACCTGATCGTGGATGCGTTGACGCCCTACACGAGCTGGAGCGACTTCGCCAACAACATGATTCACCCGGAATCCCTGGTGAACTTCATCGCCGCCTACTCCTTCGATGGCGATGTGGCCCATGCCCAGGCCATCATCGACGCCGACCAGGCGGGCGTGGATGCCACCTGGGCCGGCGGCGTCGTAACGGCCGAGGATGCGGCGCGCTTCCTGTCCAACGCCGCCGACCAGGATGGCAACTTCGTCGCCGGTTCCGACGGTTTCAACCACATCGACCTGTGGATTGGCGGGCTGGCAGAGAAACACGTCTACACCGGCCAGCTCGGCACCACGTTCAACGCCATCTTCGAAGACCAGATGGAGCGGCTGATGGATGGCGACCGCTTCTACTACCTGTTTCGCCTCGACCTCGGATTGCCGGGCATGACCAACCTCAACGAGCAGGTGGTCACCGAGCAGTTCAAGGACATCATCGAGCGCACCACGGATGCCCGGCACCTGGCCGGTGACGTGTTCGGCTACATGGACAGCTACATCGAGCTGAGCTACCAGGACTCGGGCGCCACCGCCACGGCCTACAAGAGCGAGCACAAGTACGGCCGTCTGGTGGACACCAACCAGATGGGCGTCTATTCCACCGGTGGCTCCGGGGGGATCGGCGGCAACGGCCTGCTGCTCAGCCTGGTCAACCCGGAAACCCATGCGTCCGGCACCTATATCCGTGATTACCGCCCCGACCAGGGGGTGAACCCCGACGGCACTGCCGCGGTGGGCTACAACGCCCATGAGGTGGTGGCCGGGACCGACTATGCCGACTGGCTGGACCTGGGGGATGGCGACGACACCGGCTATGGCGAGGATGGCAACGACATCCTCGACGGCAAGGCCGGCGCCGACCACCTCTACGGCGGTAATGGCAATGACGTGATCTACGGTGGCGACATCGAGGACTTCCTCGACGGTGGCGACGGCGATGACATCGTCTACGCCGGTACCAGTGCGGGCGCCATCGACATCGTCATTGGCGGCAACGGCAATGACCACCTCTACGGCGAGGCCGGGATCGACGAGCTCTACGGCGGCGCCGGCAACGACTATATCGACGCTGGCGGCGATACCGACCTGGTCCATGGCGGTGACGGCAGCGACGAGATCTACGGCGGCGACGGGCCGGACATCCTCTTCGCCGAGGCCGGTGACGACATCATTTCCGGCGGCTCCACGGGCGATCAGTTGTTCGGGGAAGAGGGCGACGACATCCTCCTGCCCGGCATCGGCGGTGCGCCGGGTCAGGGGGACGGCGACGAAGCCCTTGGCGACGTCGGCTTCGACATCGCGGCATTCAGTGATGTGAACATCCAGCTGGATGCCGCCGCCGACCTGAACCAGCAGAACATCATCGCGGCACCGGGAACCGCCGTGCTGTTCCAGCCATTCAACGCCCTGCTGGCGAACATCGAGGGCCTGGTAGGTTCGCGCTTCAGTGACGCACGGGCCAATCCCGCCAACCCGGCCAGCCCGACGGCGGGCCTGATCGGTGATGGCAGCGAAAACTGGCTGGTGGGTGGCAGCGGCGACGACGTGGTGCAGGGCAATGCCGGCAATGATGTGCTGGTGGGGGACTCCATTGGCCTGGCCGACCTCAACCACCTGCTGGCAGCCCAGGGATTCAACCAGCACTTCACCGGCCTGCAGGCCGCTCGGTCGGGCTTCGTGCTCGGCGACAACCACGCCGGCGGTACGGCGTACGGCGCTGCCGACGAGGCGGTCTACAACGGCGATTTCTCCGACTACAGCATCACCCTGATCGGCGATACCAATCCGGGAAGCAACGAGATTCTCGGCTTCAGAATCACCGACAAGCGCGTCGGTGCGGCCAACCTCGATGCAACCGACATCCTCGTCGGCATTGAAAAAGTCCGCTTCGCGGACCGCACCATCAGCCTGGACGTCAATAACCAGCTACCTGCCGGCAAACCCCTGGTTACCGGTTTCGCCACAGCTCCAACCACCCCCAGCCGGCCATTGCCGACGCAGTACCGCCTGACCGCCAGCACCGTTGCCATCCAGGACGCCGATGGCATTCCCTCCGGTGCTGGCGCGTTCAGCTTCCAGTGGCAGGTACTGTCGGGGGCCATCTGGGCTGCCATCAATGGCGCCACCGCCTCGACCTATGCACCCGTGGCCGCACAGGTCGGACAGCAGTTGCGGGTAGCGGTCAGCTTCACCGACAACCACGGCGTGGTGGAGACGGTCTATTCCGATCCTACCGAGGCGGTCGGACGCTTCATCGAAGGCACCTCCCTCAACGACAACGGCCTGGGCGGTTTCCAGGATCGCGCGGCTCTGGTGGGGACGGCCTTCCAGGACGTCATGCTGGGCTATGCCGGCAACGATGTGCTCAGCGGCGGCGACGGCAGCGACCTGCTGGATGGCGGCAGTGGCAATGACAGCATGAGCGGCGGTGCGGGCAACGACACCTATGTGGTCGGCGCTACCGGCGACTCGGTCAGCGAGGCCCTGAACGGCGGCATCGACACGGTGCAGTCATCGGTCAATGTCAACCTGGCGGCCAACGTCGAGAACCTGGTGCTGACCGGCACCGCCAACGTCAACGGCGTGGGCAACGGACTGGACAACCTGCTGATGGGTAATGCCGGCAATAACCGGCTGATCGGCCAGGCCGGCAACGATAACGTGCAAGGCTGGGCGGGGAGCGACACCCTCGTGGCCACGGTGGGCGACGGCAACGACCATTACGATGGCGGTGACGGGGTGGATACCTACGACCTGTCCGGCACGTCTGCCAATGCCAGCGTCGACCTGGCCGCGGGTACCGCCAGCAGCGCGCAGACCGGCAATGATCTGCTGGTATCCATCGAGAACGTCCTGGGCAGCAGCGGCGCCAACCAGATCACGGGCAACTCCGCCGACAACCGCCTCGAAGGACTCGGCGGCAACGACAACTTGGCCGGTGCACAGGGTAACGACGTGCTCGTGGGAGGGCAGGGCGATGACAGTGCCAGCGGCGGCCAGGGTGACGACCGGTTCATCGCCGGTCTGTTCGACGGCAATGACATCTACGCCGGCAACGACGGCCTGGATACCTACGACCTTTCCGCCACCGGAGCAGCAGCCGTGGTCAACCTGGCCACGGCCACGGCCAGCAGCAGCCAGATCGGCAGCGACCTGTTGAGTGGTATCGAGAGCGTGACCGGCGGATCGGGTGCCGACAGCCTGACCGGTGATGCGCTGGCCAACCAGCTTGCCGGTGGTGGCGGCGACGATAGTCTCAACGGCGGGGCAGGTGCCGATGTACTGGCCGGCGGTGCGGGACACGACCTGCTCACCGGCGATGCGGATGCCGATACCTTCGTCTTCGCCGCGCTCAACGACTCGGGTACCAGCAGCGGCACCCGGGATGTGATCAACGACTTCCAGCAAGGGAGCGATCGCATCGACCTCGGCCAGATCGATGCGAGAACGACCGGACCTGGCAACGCGGGGAACCAGGACTTCAGCTTCCTTGGCGAATGGAATGGCGCCGGCAATGAATTCAATGGACAGGCCCAGTTGAGGTTCCATTACGTCAACGTCGGCGGTGTGGAGCATACCTATGTGGAGGGCAACGTGAACAACAACAATGCCGCCGACTTCCAGATCGACCTCGTCGGGCACGTCGCCCTGGCAGCGGGTGACTTCATCGGCGTTGTCTGAACCTCCACCTCCCGGCGCTCCGTTGGAGGTCGGAGCGCCGGATCAAGCACCACGCCATCCTTTCCCATCCCCATGCAACCCGGTACCGCCCGTGCCGGGTTGCCAGGTCCCTCCGACAGCGGTTTGCCAGCGTGGCGACACGTTTTGTTTCAAGGAACTGGGTCACGCTGTCATGAAATGCTAAAAAACTGTCGTGAAATGCGAAGTGCTGGAAAGCGCTCATCCATAGGCTTTGCCGCCAGTCAGAAGAGGGGTGCAACCCGCAGGGTCAACCCCGTCAAACCTGGAGTCTTCTATGGTGAAACCGCTATTCGGATTTGCGCTGGCAGCGATCGTCATGCTGGGCAGCGGCTGTTCCAGCAAGGTCACCCAGCCCGAGCAGTATTCGGGCTTTCTGAGGGATTACTCGCAGCTCGAGGAGAAGATGTCTGCCAGCGGCCAGCCTGTGCTGCGCTGGACGGCGCCGGATTTCGACCCGAAGCGCTATGGCACGCTCCTGGTGGAAAAGCCGGTGTTCCATCCGGCCCAGGTCCCCAGCGACCAGATGAGCCAGCAGACCATGGACCAGATCGCTACCTACATGCGCCTGGCGCTGCAGCGCGAGCTGATCGGCAAGGCACGCCTGGTCGGCACACCGGAGGCGGACACCCTGATCGTGCGTCCGTCCATCTCCGCTGTGGCGATCTCCACCGAGCACCTGAAGGCCTATGAGGTCATCCCGATCGCCCTGCTGGCAGCTGCCACCACCACGGCGGTGGGAACGCGCGACCAGGAAGTGGCGATCTATGCCGAAGTGGAAGCGGTGGACGCGGCCAGCGGCAAGCCCGTCGTCAGGGCGGTGCGCAAGGGCCAGGGACTAAGCCTGGAAAACCGCAAGACACCGCTGGTGCTGGACGACCTCAAGCCCGTCCTCGATGACTGGGCGAGGGACGCGCGCAACTTCAGGCCCTGACGGGCCTCCCTCGATAAATACCCAGGTGGGGACCGGTCGCCGACCGGTTCCTTTTCGCGTGCCCCGGAAACCGTGGCGCGCGGCGGCCTGGCCACGAATCCGCAACCTGTCCGGTGCCTTGCACAAGCCAGCCGGAGGCGGACGTCTTCCCCCGAAAACCAGGTGATGAAATGGTAAGTGACGGGATTCTCGATTACTTCGCCCTTGGCGTGCTGTTCTTCGTCGTGATCGTGCTGTTCTACGGCATCATCGTGATCCACGACATCCCCTACGAAATTTCCAGGCGGCGCAACCACCCGCACCAGGACGCCATCCACGCCGCTGGCTGGGTGAGCCTGTTCACCCTCCATGCGATCTGGCCGTTCCTGTGGATCTGGGCGATGTTGTACCGCGACGACCGCGGCTGGGGCTTCAGCACGCCGAAGGCGGAGCTGGAGCAGCAACTGGCCGAGATGCGCCAGCGCCTCGAACGCCTCGAAGGGCAGCGCGCGTCCCGCTCGGCCCACGCGGTAGAGGAGGCCTGACATGGACCTGTTGCTGATCCTCACCTACACGGCCATCTGCGTCGCCATCTTCAAGATCTTCAAGATCCCGCTGAACAAGTGGTCGGTGCCTACCGCCGCGCTGGGTGGCGTGGTGCTGATCGGGACGCTGATCTTCCTGATGAACTACAACCACCCATACTCGGAAGTGGCGCGCAGCTACTTCGTGTCGACCCCGGTGATCCCGACGGTCAGCGGCCAGGTGGTGGAGGTGCCGGTCAAGGCCAACCAGCCCCTGCAGAAGGGCGACGTGCTGTTCCGCATCGACCCGACGCCGTTCGAGAACAAGGTCAAATCCATCAAGGCGCAGCTGGTGTCGGCCCGCGCCGACCAGTCCCGCGCCCGTGAGCTGGCCGCGCGCAATGTCGGCAACCGCCGCGATGTGGACCTCACCACTGCACGGGTGGACGACCTGCAGGCGCAGCTGAACATCGCCCAGTTCGACCTGGACCACACCGTGGTGCGCGCGCCGAGCAAGGGCTTCGTGACCCATGTGTCGCTGCGCCCGGGAATGATGGCCACGCGGATGCCGCTGCGTCCGTCCATGGTGTTCATCCCGGACGAAGGGCACTACATCGCTGCCTGGATGCGCCAGAACAGCCAGTTGCGCCTGACCCCCGGCGACGAGGCGGAAGTGGCTTTCGACGGCATCCCGGGCCAGGTGTTCAAGGGCAAGGTGAAGCAGGTGATTTCGGTAATCGGCGAAGGCCAGGTGCAGCCCTCCGGCAACCTGCTCAGCTTCACCGGTTCGCCGCCTCCGGGCCGGGTGCCGGTGATCGTCGAGATCACCGACCCGGACTACGCCCGGTACGCGGCCCTGATGCCCGGCGGCGCCTACGGCCAGGCGGCGCTCTACAGCGAGCATTTCCACCATGTGGCGGTGATGCGCAAGATCCTCCTGCGCATGGCGGCCTGGATGAACTACATCTTCCCCTTCCATTGAGCGTTGCACCTGCCTTTCGCCTCGTAGCCCCTGTTGGCACCAGGGCGACGGGCAGGTGATTTTTTGGGCTGCGGGAAATCCGGCTTGGGCGGCGCAACGTTGTGCCGCCCCCCGGTTTCAAGGACTGGCGGGACGTTTCCGCCGGCCGGATGCGGGACGGTCACAGGGAGTATCCGAGCGTGTCCGGACAAACGAGTGGATTCCGCCGTGCGGAATCCGGATGTCTGGAAGAGAGAGGGATGTATGACCGGGAAATCCGACAAATCCAGGGAATCGAGCAAAGCGCCCAGGATGCCGCGCAAGGAATACGAGGCGGAGCTGAAGCGACTGCATGTCGAACTAGTGAAGCTGCAGCGCTGGGTCGTCCAGCAAGGCATGCGTATCTGTATCGTCTTCGAAGGGCGGGACGGGGCGGGCAAGGGCGGGGTGATCAAGGCCCTGACCGAACGCACCAGTTCGCGCATCTTCCGCAGCGTCGCGTTGCCGACGCCCACCGAGCGGGAGAAGTCGCAGATGTACGTGCAGCGCTACATAAGCCATTTCCCCGCGGGCGGGGAGGTCGTGATCTTCGACCGCAGTTGGTACAACCGCGCCGGTGTCGAACGGGTCATGGGGTTCTGTAGCAAAAAGGACGTGGAGAAGTTCTTCGCTTTCACGCCCCTGTTCGAGCGCGCGGTGGTCGAGTCGGGAATCATCCTCCTGAAGTACTGGCTGGAAGTCAGCCCGGAGGAACAGCAGCGCCGCCTCGAGGATCGCATCAACGACGGTCGCAAGACCTGGAAGCTGTCGCCGATGGACATCCGTTCCTTCGGCCGCTGGGATGAATACACCCGCGCCCGCGACGAAATGTTCATCGCCACCGATACGTCCTGGGCGCCCTGGCACATCGCCCGCTCCGAGGACAAGCGCCGGGTTCGTCTCAATGTCATCCGCCACATCCTGGCCCAGGTGCCCTACCGGGAAGTCCGCGATGAGAAGGACGCCAGGCTGCCGAAGCGCGGCAAGCTGGGGGCCTACCAGTCGCCCGACTATCCCTTCCGTTACATCGAAGAAAAATACTGACCCGACACACGGGCGCTGAACCTTGCCTTGCGTGCATCGCCGGTCCCAAGCCGATTCGTTCGGTCAGGGGGCGGAGCGCTATGCGCCACGAACCAGATGACAGGAACCCCGATGGGAACTCGAACACGGCGCCGACCGCTGCGCGCTCTACTGGGATCGCTCGCCCTGCCGGCCGGCTTGTCGATGGGCCTGCTGCCGTTGCAGATGGCCCTGGCCAATGCGATGCCGCAGGAAGCATCCCGGATTGCGCTGCCCATCCTCGCCCCCGAGCCGCCACCGGATCGCACCGACGACTTCGATTGCCTCCGCGAGCGCCGCACCATCCGCATCCTGGTGCCCTATAGCCGAACCTTTTTCCACATCGACCAGGGCCGCCAGAAGGGCGTTAGCCATGAGGTGGGCCTTGCCTTCGAACGCTGGCTGAACCAGCGCTACCCGCGCCAGGCCGGCAAGCGCCGCTGGCATGTGATGTTCATACCGGTAAGCCGCGAGCAGTTGTTGCCGAGCCTGGTCCGGGGTGTCGGCGATATCGCCGCGGGCGGGCTGGTGGAAGGGGAGACCGCGCGCTTCGGTGGGCAGGTGGTCACCGCCCCTGGTTCGTTCCGCGCCGATCCGGTGCTGGTGAGCGGCCCGTCTGGCGAGCCGATCGGCAGCCTCGATGACCTGTCCGGCAAGGAAGTGGCAGTACCCGCGCTCGGCAATGATTTCTGGGAACTGCTGGCGCTGAACCGGACCTTCATCGCACGCGGTCTGGCGCCGATCCGCGTGGTGCCTCTGGCCGAAGGTACCGAGCCCGAGGAACTCCTGGCGCTGGTGAATGCCGGCGTCCATGCCGCCGTCGTTGTGGATCGCCGTGTGGCCGAGGCCTGGCAGCCGACCCTGGGGCGGATCGCAATTCAGCGGCCCGTGGACCTCGACTGGGGCGGCCACTACGCCTGGGCGGTGCGCCAGAACAACCCCGAGCTGCACGCGGTGCTGGCGGAATTCCTCGCCGAGCAGGATCGCGGCAGCCGCCTCGGACGGGATCTGCGCGATGGCAGACGCGATCCGGGACGCTTTCTCGGCGAACCGGCATCGGCCGAGGAGCTGCGCCGTTTTCGCCAGCTCAACCGGGCCTTCATCGCATCCGCCGGCCGTTACGACCTGGACCCGCTGATGCTGATGGCCCAGGCCTTCCATGAGTCCCGCTTCAACCAGCGTGCGCGCAGCAGCCAGGGCGCGGTGGGGGTGATGCAGGTACTGCCGAGCACCGCGGCCGATCCCAATGTGCGGGTGGCGGGCGTGCGCAGCAGCGCGGAACGGAACGTCGAGGCGGCCAGCAAGTACCTGCGTTTTATCGCCGACACCTATCTCGACGATCCGGCGCTCGATGCGGACGATCGCATGTTCATGCTGCTGGCGGCATACAACGCCGGGCCGGGCAACCTGCAGAAGGCCCGGCGCATGGCGCGGGAAAGCGGCCTGGATCCGGACCGTTGGTTCGGCCATGTCGAGGCGGTGGTGGCGAGGGAAGTGGGCCGAGAGCCCATCGACTATGTGAGCAACGTGTACAAGTACTACATCGCCTACAAGTTCGCCCGGGACCGGGAGGAATCGCAGCCGGAAGGGATGCTGGGCAGGCTGGAAGGGATCTGAGGAGGGCGCGGCCCGCTGCCGGGGGCAGGGGCCGCGAAGGGCGTCAGAAAAGCAGGTAGGCGCTGGCGCTGGTCTGGTCGAGTTCGATGTCGCCGACCTTCAGCACTTCCTGTTCCAGGCGCACGCCGACGTTGCGGAACACATCCAGCTCGACGCCGAGGCCGTAGGTCAGGTCCAGGTCGTTGCTGTCGCCGGCGACGTCCGCGTCGGCATCCCAGGCATGGACGCCGGCGCTGGCGAACAGGCGCAGACGGTCACCCACCGGCACGCCGAAGTGGGCGGCGGCCTGTACGGAGTGGCCGTCGAAGTCGCCACGCTCGCCCTCGAAGCTACCGAGGTCGACCCAGGCGCCTTCGAAGGCCAGGTAGGGGTTCAGGCGGTAGCCGATGTAGGCCTTGTAGGCGTTGTCGTCGTCACCGAGGCTGTGCTCGTCGGTTTCTACCTTGGTCACGCCGCCACCTACGTAGAAGCCGCGGTCATCCGCGACGGCGTTGAGGGTGCTGAGGGCGAAGAAGGCGGCCGCAAGTTGTTTGCCGAATTTCATCTGTAGTCCTGCATGGTCGGTTGGTTGGAATGGAAAAGGGGGGATCAGGCCGATCCCTTGCGCTGGAATTCGCGGTCCAGGCGCTCACGGATGCGCAGCACCGCGGCGTCCATGGCGGGGTAGATGTCCTCGACCACGGGCTTGTCGGACTGCCCGAGGTTGCGGCCCTTGGCCCGGTCGACGGCACGGCCGAGGGTTTCGCCGGTCAGGCCGTCACGGACCTCGCTGTCGAAGAACACGTAGAGGGTTTCGTCGCGTACGCCGGTGGCGTGCAGGGAGAGGCCCACCAGGAAGCCGATGGGGATGTACTCCATCACGCTCGGATCGCGCGGGGTGCGTTCGAGGTCGCTGATCGACACGCGCAGCGACAGCGCTCCTGGCGTGGGTCGCGGCACCAGGCGGTAGCCGGCGGAAGTCAGTTGCCGTTCCAGTTGGCCACGGAAGTGCAGGAGCAGTTTGTTGATATCCGCATCGGACGCGCCGAGTTTCGAGTCGCTGCCGGCGAATGAGGAGGTTTTGGGCAAGTCGATGAAAACTGCCATGTCATGGTTGCTGGAAAAGGGTGCCGGGTATTTTTTCCAGGCGATGGTGCCGTCATCCCGTTCGATGACTTTCAGCAGCACGTCTGTCTGTTGTCCGGAAACTATCGAGGGGTCGATGCTCGGCGCCATTGAACAACCGAACAGCGCCGTCGAAAGCGCAAGGATGGAAAGTTCTTTGAAATGCATGGGGATTCCTGTTGAAGACGCGTCGGACTGCGCGCGCCAGGGACCGGCAAAGGCTCGCGGGTACCGGCTTCGAAAGTGGCAGCGCGGCGTGCCGCCAGGAGGGGAGGAGAACTGCAACGCCGCGCTGCCGCGCCTTTTCCGGCGCCCCAGCACTTTGAGGCAGGGGCGCGAAAAACAAGAATCAAAAATCGTTATTTATGCCGTGGGGCGTGCAGCTGTAAGTCGATGTGCGAGAGAATTGGAAACCTCTCTTGCGGGTAATGAAATCAATAAGCTCAGAAAACTTTCATGAAAAGCCAGTTCAAGTTCCTGCTGAAAAGTGGCGGCACTGCAGTATTCGATGCCGCAAATAATCAGTTGCATATAAGTTTGACTTCGGGCGACCCGCGCGCGGTGACCTTGTCTTATTCGGAATCACGCCTGTTGCAACTTCTGCTGGATAGTCCCGGGGAAACCCGCAGTCGCAACGAAATAATGGAATACGCCTGGGACAATCGCGTCGTTGCTGCGGGAAGTCTCAACCAGGCGATATTCACCCTGCGCAATCTGATCGAAGACGGCACCGACCACGAACTGCTGCAGACGGTCCCGCGCCGGGGCTATCGGTTCAACGCGCAGTACGTGGTGGACGAATCCACGCTCGCGTGCGCGGCGGCCATTGCCGACGCGCCGACCGCGAACGAGCAGGTGGACGCTGTACCTGCGGCGGCTGCGCCGACCACCGTTCGCGAAAGTCGGCTGGCGCGCCTGCTGCGCTCACCGAAGCTGCTGGTGCCGGCCTATGGGGCGATGTGCTGCCTGCTGGCCCTGGTGGCGCTGTATCGCCTGGGCGTATTCGATGGCGCCGCCTCGGACCTGGTGATCGAGGATGTGGCGGCGGGGCCGACGACCTTCCACTTCGTCGGCGACAGTGCCGAGGAGATCGCCCGCATCCGCGAGGCATTCAAGCCGGCACTGGACGCACGCGAGGACGGGCTGGCCGGGCATGTCTGGATCAACCGTTCCAACCGTCTCTACGACGTCAGTTGCGTCCGCACCGATGGTGCGACGGAGAACCTGATCTTTCTGGAGGATAACCCGATGGCCAACCTGCAACTGGAGATGGTCCGTCGCTGCATGAGGGGCTGGCCATGATGCTGCGCCGCTACAAGCACGCCTTCATCCTCGGTGGCCTTGCCCTGCTCGCGGTGGCTGGACTGCTGATCGATCACGCGGCCTATTCGCGAGGGGTTTCCTACCATGGCGCGAATCGTATCGTGCTCAATGATGGCACCCTGATACGTTCGGAAGAGCGGGTCATCATCGGCGATGTACTGAGCTTCGCCGCCATGGAGCGGGTCGGCTCGGAGGTGAACTACGCGTCCCTGCTGGCGGATGTCGTTCATGTCGGTCCCCGCAGCCTGGAACTCGAGCTGCAGAAGGCCCAGACCAGTCGTGCCAAGCCGATGCAACAGCTGAGTGAGATTCCCGACGTGTTCTTCGGACGGCAGTACGGCCTGGCGACAGGGGCGACATTGCGCCTGGAATTCCTGCCGGTGTCCGATGACCGGGTGATCTGCTATTACGCCCGCGAGATCGACAACGTCCGTTGTCTCAACCGCTGAGTTCCAGGCCGGGGCGGAGTGGCGGCCACGCACGGACCGCTCTCCGACGCCGGTCCCTGTCAGGCGGTTTCCGGCAGGTGCAGCTCGGTCCGCTTCATGAGCTTTCCATCCAGGGTTCGGGTTTCCACGCTCAGGATGACTGTGGGCCGCTCCGTGCGAATGACCTTGATGCGAGTGAGGGTCTCCGGCGTCTGCTGGATGACCAGGGATTCCCCGACGTTTCGACACAGGACCAGCATTTCAAACGCTCCACTGAAGTTGTCACACCGCCGATTGTCGAAGCCGCTCCGCGCCTGATGCGAATCAAAAATGGTCATTGCTGTTCGGGGGAAGGCGCTGGAGCTTGGTGTTGCTGGATGGTTCTGAGCCAGGCTGCCTGTCGATTTTTGTGGATGTTTTTGGTTTCGCCTCCCGGCGAGTCACTTTTCTCAAACGCCAGAAAAGTAACCAAAAGCGCTTGCCCCTGCATCCGGCCCCGGCTTCGCCGGGGTGCCCTCCCTCCATCGTTGTTCCGGGGGCACGGCGAGAGGGGCCATCCATGGCCCCACACGCCTCTCGCGGCATCCATGCCGCTCATCCCCCTCCACAACGATTCCGCTCGGCCTCCTGAAAGGGCGGAGTCGCCGCCTCACCGCCTCTGTCCGGTTTCAGACTGCTGGTTGCTTCAGGATTATTTGTCCCTCGCCGGCGCGAGTCACCCCTCTCCTTTTCAGGGAGAAGGGCCGGGGGTGAGGGGGAGCAGGCTAGCGCGAATGCCCTGATAGCTAGCCCCCTCCAACGTCGCAACCACTAACGCAGACATACCCTTCAATCCCCGGAATCCGCAGGCCGCGCATTGCTGACGGGAAATGAAGATTGCTGATTTTGATTTCCGCCTTCCCCCTCCAAGAATCCTGCTGTCCCGAGGTCGATGACCCGGGGAGGGCCACGGCCTTCCGGGAACATCCGGGACCAGTCTTGCTACGAGAAGGGGCATTGAATGAAGTTCGTACCTGTCATCCGGCTGATCTGCTGGATCGTCTGTTCGGTCCTGGTTGCCGCGTCTTTCGGGGTCATGGGCAGTTCCATCATCGGCGGATTGCTGATGCTGTCCGGTGCGATCTGGCTGTGCCCCGCGTCCTGGCGCGCGATTGAAAGCCTCACCGGGAAATCCGGCAGCAGCGTCGCCGTGGCCATTCTCGCGGTGCCGCTGTTTCTCCTCGGCGTGCACATCAGCACCACCGCCAAGGATTTGATCAAGGCGCCCGCTCCCGCGCTCCAGGCCGAATCTGGCGATGTCCTGCCGAAGCGGGATGCCGGCGATCACCCGCAGGTGGACCCGGGTGCCCTGAACTTCTTTCGCCACATCATGGAGCAGGATTACCTGGTGGCCCTGGCCGGGGGGAAGTCGGCGTTGAACGCGCTGTCGATGGTCAACCCGGTGGAGCGCATGCCCAGTTCGAAGCTGGCGCGGCTGTATGAAGGCGACGACGAGGCGGTCGATCCCTTCTTCAGGGGGCGCAAGCTCATCGTCACCGGTGAAGTCCTGGCCGTTCGCATCGACTATGCCGATGACGTGATCCTGGAGCTGCCCGGCGCCAACGAAATGTTCAACGTGCAGGCGGAACTCCATAGCGATCCGAAGAAATTCTCCGAGCCGGTGGTCGAGGGGAAATACGTCGACCTCTATTGCACCGTGTACGGCAAGGTCAGCGATGAAACCGCGAGCAACCTCTACCTGAAGGACTGCACCGAGGTCGACTTCACCCCCGACGCCAAGGCCTATGCCGACAACCTGACCGAAGCCCTGCGCGGCTGGTTGCGCACCGGCGGTCGGCACATCTTCCCCACCGATAACGCGGCCAGCTACTTCCTGGTGTCGTACCTGGCAGGCACCCAGCTGCCGCCGGGCAACCCCTGCCTGCGCGAGGAGGCACCGCTGGAAGAGTGCGTGAGCTCCCTGGACAAGATGAAGGCCAGCGCCCTGTTCGAAAGTGCCCGTGGCGACCTGCAGCGCTGGCAGGAATGGCTTGGCCTGCCGACGCCGGAAGACTACAGCCAGTTGAGCAGCCGCTGATGGGATATCCGCTGCGGGCATTGGTGATCTGCTGCCTGCTGGGGCTGGCCGCCGCCCCGGTGCGGGCGGCCGAGGTGCATCTGCGGGGGCACTGGCTGCAGGTGGTGGACGACAAGGACAGCCTGGTCGGTGTCCTCAGCCGTGCCGAAGAAGGCGACGCGGTGGCCGCCGAGCTGTACCTGCAGGCCTATCGCGATGGTGTTGCGGTAGGCGAGGAAGTGCACCACTTCGCCCTGGATGAAACGGTGCGGCTGTTCGCCATTCCGCTGGAAGATGATGTCGACTGCTACCGGGTGGTGGGCGTCGTCGGCCTGGATGCCGAGGGACGACAGGTCAGCGCCACCGACGATTCTTCGCCGGAGACAGGCGAATGCTGCGGTCCCGCGGCGTTGCCCACTCAGGGATTGCGGTCGAGCTGAGCCATCACACCGATAGCTGCACCTCGCGCTGGCCGTCGATGCGCTGCACGCCGCGCCGGCTCACCACCAGTTCGCCGATGGCGATCAGGCGACTGCGGGTGACGTTGCGGCTGAGACCGAGCAGGTTGGCCGTGTGCACCTGGTTGTAGTGGCAGTGGCGGTAGGCCGCGCGGAGCAGGGCGTCTTCCACCTTCTGATGCAGGTTGTCGGCCTGCTCCGCGAACAGGCGCTGGAAGGCCTGCTGCAATTGCGCTTCGGCGCCACCTTCGTGGGCACGGGGTTCCTCCGGGCGGTCGATACGCAGGTTCGACAAGTGCAGGTCGGCGGCCTGGATCAGGCCGTCGCGGCAGATCAGCAGGGTGTGGTGGATGACGTTCTCCAGCTCGCGGATGTTGCCCGGCCAGGAATAGCCGCGCAGCTTGTGCTCGGCTTCGGCGCTGAGTTCGCTGCGGCCGTAGCCGAGTCGGCGGCTGTATTCGTCGATGAAGTGCCGGGTCAGCGGCAGGATGTCGCCGGGACGTTCGCGCAGGGGGCTGAGTTCCAGGCTGACGACGTTGAGCCGGTAGTAGAGGTCCTCGCGAAAATGTCCGGCATTGATGGCCTTCTCCAGCTGCACGTTGGTGGCGGCCAGCACCCGCACGTCGATGGGGATGCTCTTGCGCGAACCCAGGCGCACAACCTCCCGCTCCTGCAGCACCCGCAGCAGCTTGACCTGGATGGGCATGGGCAGGTCGCCGATTTCATCGAGGAACAGGGTGCCGCCGTTGGCCGCTTCGAACCAGCCGGCCTTGGCCGCCAGCGCGCCGGTGAAGGCGCCTTTCTCATGGCCGAACAGTTCGGCTTCCACCAGGGACTCGGAAAAGGCCCCGCAGTTGACCGCCACGAAGGGACCGTCACGGCGACTGCTGAGGGTGTGCACATGGCGCGCCACCAGCTCCTTGCCGGTACCGGTCTCGCCGATGATCAGCACGCTGGCCTCGCTCGGCGCCACCTGCTGCAGGTGCGCCAGCAGCGCCTGGGACTTGGGGTCTTCGAACACCTGGGCAGTGGCGCGCACGGATGTGGCCAGGGCCGGGGAAGGGGGCAGCGTGAGCAGGCCGGAAGGGGATTGGCGCGGTGCTTTCATGAGTAGAAGGTCGGCTTCGGCAGGGTCTGGTTGAGGGCCCACTCGCCCAGTTCGCGGACCTTGTAGTCCACCGGGTCGTGCAGGGTCTGGGTGCGCAGGTTGCGCCAGTGGCGGTCCAGGCGTAGGGCGGCATGGGTGGAGCGCGCGCCGGTCACCTCGAACAGGCGGCTGCACAGGTCAAGGCCGGTGCGGGTGGCTGCTACCTTGGCGGTGGCGATGGCCAGGGCCAGTTCGCCGCGCTGGGCCTCGCCGAGGTCAGGGCCCTGGTTCCAGGCCTCGTCCAGCAGGGCGGTGGCGCGCTGCACCAGGGCACGGACGCCTTCCAGGCCAACCCAGAACTCGCCGTAATGGGCCAGCACGTAGGGGTCTTCACCAATGTGGCTGGCCGGTGATTTGAACCAGGGGCGGGCTTCCTTGAGGGTGTAGGCGCGGGCCTCCGCGAAGGAGCCTTCGGCGATACCCAGGTAGATGTGGGTGAAGATCAGCTGGGCGATCAGCGGGCGCAGACAGGCGAAGGGCGTGCTCAGTGGGCCCGGATCCAGCAGCAGTTCGTTCTCCTCGACCCGCACCCGTTCGAAGATGGCGCTGCCGCTGTCGGTCTGGCGCTGGCCGATGTTGTCCCAGTCATCCGCCAGGCTGATGCCGCTGCGGGCCGTGGGGATGGCAGCGATCAGCAGCTTGCCGGTTTCTTCGTCCAGGCCGGAGGCGATCAGCATCTGTGAATCGAGGGCGCCGGAGCAGAAGCTCTTCTTGCCGGAGAATTCCCGCCAGCCGTCGAACCGCTTCACCGTCGTGCGGGTATCCAGCGGGTTCAGCGCGTTGCCCCAGAACCAGCGGCTGCGTGCGGTGAGCTGGAACCACGGCTGCCATTGCTCGGGACGGGAGAACAGCCGCACGGTCGCGAGCATCAGGTGCTGGAAGGCGAAAACGTGGGCGATGGAGCTGTCCACGCGGGCGAATTCGCGTACCACGTCCAGGGTGGCCTGCCAGTCCTGTCCAAGACCGCCGTATTGCTCGGGAATGATCAGCGACAGCAGGCCGCTCTGGCGGATGGCATCGCGCTCGGCCTTGGGCGTCCCGCCGCGGGCGTCGCGTTCGGCGGCCGTTTCGGCGAAACCGGCCGCCAGCTCGCGGGCGATTTCCAGCGGCGAGGGGGGAGGGAGATGCTGCAGGGCATTCACGCGGGATACCTCTCAGGTGAGTTTCCGGTTGGGACGCCCCTTGGCGAGAAGGGGCGTGCAGGCTCAGCTCGCGGCGGCCTTGGGCAATACGTCGTTGGCGATCATTTCGCCAAAGGGGCCGGTGAGGTTGGTGACACCGCGACCGGCCAGGCTGGCGTAGGGCTCGGGCAGCAGCGGGAACACCAGTTCGGCGAAGCGGTAGGCTTCCTCCAGATGCGGGTAGCCGGAGAAGATGAAGCTCTCGATGCCGAGGTCGGCGTATTCCCTGATCCGCGTCGCGACCTGCTGCGGGTCGCCCACCAGGGCGGTGCCGGCGCCACCACGGACCAGGCCGACGCCGGCCCAGAGGTTGGGGGCGATTTCCAGGTTGTCACGGCGTCCGCCGTGCAGCGCGGCCATGCGCCGCTGGCCTTCGGAATCGAAACGGGCGAAGGATTTCTGGGCGGCGGCGATGGTGTCGTCGGAGATGTGCTCGATCAGCTTGCCGGCGGCGCGCCAGGCTTCTTCCGCCGTCTCGCGCACGATCACGTGCAGGCGGATGCCGAATTTCACGGTGCGGCCGTGGCGGGCGGCGCGTTCGCGTACGTCGGCGATCTTCTTCGCCACCGCCGCCGGCGGTTCGCCCCAGGTGAGGTAGACGTCCACCTGCTCGGCGGCCAGGTCATGGGCCGCGTCGGAAGAACCGCCGAAGTACAGTGGCGGGTAGGGCTTCTGGAGCGGCGGATAGAGCGCCTTGGCGTTCTCCACCTGGATGTGTTTGCCCTCGAAGTCGACGGACTCGCCTTGCAAGACGCGACGCCAGATGCGCAGGAATTCGTCGGTGACTTCATAGCGCTCGGCGTGGCTCAGGTGGATGCCGTCGCCGCGGTTCTCGTCGGGGTCGCCGCCGGTGACCACGTTGATCAGCAGACGGCCGCCGGAGAGACGGTCGAGGGTCGCGGCCATGCGCGCGGAAACGGTGGGGGAGATGATCCCCGGACGGATCGCCACCAGGTAGCGCAGGCGTTCGGTCAGCGGTGCCAGGGCCGAGGCCACCACCCAGGAATCCTCGCAGGAGCGGCCGGTGGGGATCAGCACGCCAAAGTAGCCGAGGCTGTCGGCGGCCTGCGCCACCTGCTTGAGGTAAGGCAGGGAGACTGGCCGGGCGCCCTGGCTGGTGCCAAGGAAATGACCATCGCCGTGGGTGGGGAGGAACCAGAAAACGTTCATGTCGGGTCCTTCAGGCAATCTTCAACAGTTCGGCGGCATTGCCGGCGAACAATGGGGCGGCGCGTTCGGCGGCGAGCCGGATGCGGGCTTTCAGCGCCTCACTGCTGATCTGGTAGTTGTCGAAGTCGGACTCGGAGGCGTAGACGCCGATGGGCAGGGTCAGCGACTGGAAGAAGCTGAACAGCGGGCGCAGCTGGTGATCGAGGACCAGCGCATGGCGCTCGCTGCCACCGGTGGCGGCGAGCAGCACCGGGGTGTCGATCAGCGCGTTCTGGTCGATCAGGTCGAACAGGTGCTTGAACTGGCCCGGGTAGGTGCCGCGATAGACCGGGGCGGCCACCACCAGCAGGTCGGCACTCTCGATGGCACGCAGTTCATGCTCGACGGTTTCTGGCAGCTCCTTGCGGGACAGGGCGCCGCCGACTGCGCGGGCGATGTCGCCCAGCTCGATGAGGTGGCTCTGGATGGGCAGGTGCTGGCCCAGTTCGGCAACGATGGCCTGGGTCAGCACCAGGGTGCGGGAAGGACGGAAGGTGCTGCCGGTGACAGCGACCACCTTTATCGGCTTGCTCATGGGGTTTCCCTTGTGATGTTGCTGGGTGTGCAGCAGGACAGAGCAAGGGGCGTACCAAGGCGGAAAGTGTGCGGAATCAGGGCAGTTCGACGATATTTTCCGGATGTTGCCTGGCTGATGTGCAGCAGTTGTGTTGCTCAAGTGTTGCCGTGGCAACACTTGCGTCGGCGGCGTGTCATGTCTTCATATTCTTAATAAGAATATATAAATGCGAATAGATAATTTTTTTATCTATATGGGCATCGGGCATCATCCCTCTGCGCTTTCGGATGCCAGGAATGCACCATGTCTCTGCTTACCCTCCCCAATGCCCGTGAATTGACCAAGTCCGTACGGGCCACCGTGCTGGTTTTCGAAGACCCGGCCTCCCGTGACCTGCTGGGCCGCATCGAACGCCTGGCGCCCAGCGAGGCCAACGCCCTGATCGTCGGGGAAACCGGCACCGGCAAGGAACTGGTGGCCCGGCATATCCACGATCTCAGTCGCCGCTGCGGTGGTCCGTTCGTGGCGGTGAACTGTGGCGCCTTCGCGGAAACCCTGGTGGAGAGCGAGCTCTTCGGCCACGAGAAGGGTGCCTTCACTGGCGCCACGCAGAGCAAGGCCGGCTGGTTCGAAGCGGCCAACGGCGGCACGCTGTTCCTCGACGAGATTGGTGACCTGCCGCTGAACATGCAGGTCAAGCTGTTGCGGGTGTTGCAGGAGCGGGAGGTGGTGCGGCTTGGCTCACGCACACCCATTCCCATCGATGTGCGCCTGGTGGCGGCGACCAACGTCAACCTGGCGGATGCCGTCATCGCCGGACATTTCCGCGAGGACCTCTTCTACCGGCTGCACGTGGCCAAGATCCAGTTGCCGCCGCTGCGCGAGCGCAAGGGCGACATCCTGCCCCTGGCGGCATTCTTCCTCGAGGAGCATTGCCGGCGCCTGGGCTACACGCCGGCGAGCCTGAGCCCGGAGGCCGAGCGCAAGCTGCTGGCCCATGGCTGGCCGGGCAACATTCGTGAGCTGGAAAACGCCATCCACCACGCACTGCTGGTGTGCCGCAATCGCCAGGTACAACCGGCCGACCTGCACCTGGTGGACATTCGCCCGGCCTCCCTCCGCCAGGACCAGCCGCTCCAGCCCGTGGGCCTGGAGGCGGCGCTGGAGGCACTGTTCGAGGAGAACCAGCCGGACCTCTACGAACGCATCGAGGAACGCCTGTTCCGCACCGCCTACCGCTTCTGCCACGGCAACCAGTTGCAGACCGCCCGCCTGCTGGGCATCAGCCGCAATATCGTGAGGGCGCGGCTGGAGAAGATTGGCGAACTGGAAGTCGCCCATCGCACCCCCGGTGTTCGCCTGGCCTGAGTCCACCGTCCCCAGGTCGCGCGCGCTGATGATCAGCGAGGCGCGATGCTGATCCCGAGATCGGTGCGCGTGTGGGGCCGACCCGGTGATAGGTGCGCCGAGTCCCGGATCAGGCAAAGCACGGTTTTTTGACTCATGAAATCGCGGATTTTGCAAGTTTAGGCCCGGCTCTTCCGGGCGGTGGCAAACAGCGGATTAACGGAAACGTCAGTTGCGAAGTGCTCTGGAATGGGGGTTTCAGCGAATGTGGATGGCCCCGAAATGGGTGGGGATGGCCCCGGAGTGCCTCTTGGAATTGTCTTTGTAAGGGCATATTTCATAATTAAATCAATTAAAAACAACGACTTAATTGATGTAAATGGCTGAATTTGGTCGGAATGACGTACGCTTGACAGTGTTTTTTGGCGAATCTTTAGTCAGGTATGTAAGAAATTGTTTCGCATTGCGGACAGCTGCACCGTGAGGGCGTTGCAGCCTTAGCCGAGAAACAATGAACGCTAGGGAGAACGTCATGAGCACTGTTTCGCACACCGCATTCCCGGGGGCGCTTTCGCCCCTCTCGCAACATCTCTCCGAATTTCACGGTCCGCCGGGCCGATGACTCCCGGTGCCGGTACGACATCGCCGGCGCTTTCAGGGATAGAACCTCCTGCTGAAGAGCGTGAATCGCGCTAGCACCAGCGTCGCTTCAAGGTAGGCGTCATCTAGTCCCCCAAATCCCGAAGTCAAGTCGAAAGCGTGGAGCCCTGTCCTTGCTGCCATGGCGCACGCCCTTACGCAGTCGGAATTGAGGAATCAGCAAATGGCCAATTTCAACCTCGCGGACCTGGATTTCATCCTCCAGCAGATTCTCATCGCCGAAGCCCACGCCAATGGGGAGGATCTCCTTGATCTTCTGCCCAACGTGCAAGTGCCCTTCGGCTTGCGCACCATCGATGGCTCGTTCAACAACCTGTTCGCCGGACAGACCGAGTTCGGCGCTGCGGACAACCTCTTCCCGCGTCTGCTGGACCCGGTGTTCCGGACAGCCGATGCCGGTACGTCATACGCGCAGACCACCGGGACGGTAATCGACGCCCAGCCGCGCATCATCAGCAACCTGATCGTCGACATGACTGCCGATAACCCGGCGGCGGTCGCGGCGGCCTTCGACCCCGGCGTGGATGGGGTTCTCGGAACCCCCGACGACGTGCTGAAGGATGGCGCCCAGATCGTGACCAGCCCCGGCCTCGATGGCCTGTTCGGTACCGCCGATGACACACCGACCTTTTTCATTCCGAACGTCGCGCCGGACGGTGGCCTGTCTGCGCCCTTCAATGCCTGGATGACCTTCTTCGGGCAATTCTTCGACCACGGCCTGGACCTGGTCACCAAGGGCGGCAACGACATCGTCTTCATCCCCCTGCAGTCGGACGACCCGCGTTTCGTGGCGGGCAGCCCGACCAACTTCATGGTCGTGACCCGCGCCACCCAGGTGGGCGGCGTACCGGGGCAGAACGAGAACACCACCTCGCCCTTCGTCGACCAGAACCAGACCTACAGCTCGCACCCGTCGCACCAGGTATTCCTGCGCGCCTACGAGATCGGTGCCGACGGGCAACCGCACGCCACTGGCAAGCTGATCACCAACCGTGCCCTGGGTGCCGATGGCGAATTCGGCACCGCCGACGACGTGGAGATCGGTGGCATGGCCACCTGGGCAGTGGTCAAGGCACAGGCCCGCGACATCCTCGGGATCAACCTGACCGACGCCAACGTGTTTGACGTGCCGCTGCTGGCCACCGATGCCTATGGCAATTTCATCAAGGGCCCGAATGGCTTCCCGCAAGTCGTGATGAAGGGGCCTGACGGTCTGGCCGGAACCGCCGATGACATCCTGGTGGAAGGTAATCCGCTGGCGCCCATCGACCTGGCCAATGCGGTCGGCACCGGCCACCAGTTCCTCATCGATATCGCCCACAGTGCCGACCCCACCGGAGGCCTGACGGCGGATGCCGACAGCATCATCAACGTCGGCACCACGCCTGCGGCCGGTACCTACGACAACGAGCTGCTCGACGCGCACTACATGGCCGGTGACGGCCGGGTCAACGAGAACATCGGCCTGACCACCGTGCACCACGTGTTCCACTCCGAGCACAACCGCCTGGTGGAACAGACCAAGGCGACCTTGCTCGCTTCCGGTGATGTCGCGGTTCTCAACCAATGGTTGCTGACGCCCGTCGTCGCGATCCCTGCCGATACCTCGACCCTCAACTGGAACGGCGAGCGCCTGTTCCAGGCCGCCAAGTTCGGCACCGAGATGCAGTACCAGCACCTGGTGTTCGAGGAGTTCGCCCGCACCATCCAGCCGCAGGTGGACGCGTTCCTCGCGCCGTCTGGCTATGACACCACCATCGATCCGTCCATCGTCGCCGAGTTCGCCCATACGGTTTACCGTTTCGGCCACTCGATGCTGACCGAGACCATCGATCGTTTCGACCCGAACTTCAATCCGGTCACGGTCGACCCCTTGCGCCCGACCAATGACCAGCAACTGGGCCTGATCGCCGCCTTCCTCAACCCGCTGGCCTATGCCGCCAGTGGCCCCACTGCGGAAGCCGCCGCCGGTGCCATCGTGCGCGGCGTGACCCGCACCGTGGGCAACGAGATCGACGAGTTCGTCACCGAGGCCTTGCGCAACAACCTGGTAGGCCTGCCGCTGGACCTCGCCGCCATCAACATCGCCCGCGGCCGTGACGCCGGCATTCCCTCGCTGAACGCCGCGCGCCGCGAGTTCTACCGCATGACCGGCGACGAACAGCTCAACCCCTACACGAGCTGGGTGGACTTCCTCGATCACCTGAAGCACCCGGAATCGCTGATCAACTTCATCGCCGCCTACGGCACCCACACCAGCATCACCACTGCCACTACCCTGGCGGCCAAGCGCGCGGCCGCGACCCTGCTGGTGCTGGGCGGTGCCGGTGAACCGGCTGACCGCCTGGACTTCCTGCACAGTACCGGTGCCTGGGCCAGCGGTGCCGATGGCGTGACCACCACCGGCCTGGATCTGGTGGACTTCTGGATCGGCGGCCTGGCCGAAGAGAAAATGCCCTTCGGCGGCATGCTGGGTTCCACCTTCAACTTCGTCTTCGAGACCCAGTTGGAAGCCCTGCAGAACGGTGACCGCTTCTATTACCTGTCGCGCACCGCGGGGATGCACTTCGGCACCGAGCTGGAGAACAACTCCTTCGCCAAGCTGGTGATGCTCAACACCGATGCCACTCACCTGGCCAACGCGATCTTCTCCACCCCGACCTGGATCCTGGAGGTCAATCAGGCGCTCCAGCACACCGGTCTGGGCGCCGATGGCCGCGCCGATCCCACGGGTGGCATTCTCATCAATGGGGTGGAAATCACCCCGCTGGTGATTCGCGACGATCCTCATACCGCGGCAGTCGAAACCAACTACCTGCGCTACACCGGTGAAGACCACGTAGTGCTTGGCGGTACCGCGCTCGACGACACCCTCATCTCCGGCGAAGGCGACGACACCCTTTACGGCGACGGCGGCAACGACGTACTGGAAGGCGGCTACGGCAACGATACCGTCATGGGTGGCGATGGCGACGACATCCTCACCGATGCCGGCGGCGACAACCGCATGGAAGGCGGCGCAGGCAACGACGTAATCCACGTCGGGAACATGATGGCCGCCGGCGCCGGAAACCTGATCCTCGGTGGCGATGGCAAGGATTTCATCGTCACCATCGAAGACATGTCCACCACCTTCGGTGGCCAGGGCGACGACTTCATCTACAGCGCCAAGACCAGCCTGCCACCCACTGGCAACGAGGGTAACGACTGGATCGAGTGGGGCACCCAGGACGGTGCGCCCGGCGACAACTTCGCGCCCCTGCTGGCTGACAACGTGATCGGTCACGATATCTTCATCGGCGGCGGCGGCTTCGACGAAATGCTCGGGGAGGGCGGCGACGACATCTTCGTGGGCAGCGATGCCCAGGACAAGATGGACGGCATGTCCGGCTATGACTGGGTCACCTACAAGAACGACAACATCGGCGTCACCGTCGACCTGGCCCTGGCGGCCTTCCTCGGCATCGGTGAAGTGGGCGACCACATCGCCTTCCCGGTGGCACAGTCGCCGGCGTCGATCTTCGACCGCTTCGCCGAGGTGGAAGGCCTGTCAGGTTCCGACTTCGCCGACATCCTGCGCGGCGACGACGTGGACCCGACCACCATCATCAACCATGGCGGCGCCACCGGCGGTGCCCTGACCAACCTCGACCTGATCACCGGCCTGCGGGCCTTCCTCGGTGACCAGGCCGCGGTAGGTGCGGACGCCATCCTCGGCACCGCGGACGACCTGGTGGACACCTTCGTCGGCGGCAACATCATCCTCGGCGGTGGTGGCAGTGACATTCTCGAAGGCCGTGGCGGCAATGACTTGCTGGATGGTGACCTGTGGCTGAATGTGCGCATCAGCGTGCGAGCCAACATCGACGGCACCGGGCCGGAAATCGCCAGCTTCGACAGCATGGTGGACCTGATTCCGCTGATGCTGAACCACACCTTCAACCCCGGCCAACTGGTGGCGGTGCGTGAACTGCTCAACGGCGGTGCTGCATTCGATACCGCCAACTACCGCGGTTTGGCCAGCGAATACACGGTGGTCGACAACGGCGACGGTTCCTTCACCGTCACCGATTCGGTAGCAGGCCGCGATGGTATTGATCGCCTGACCAACATTGAGCGCATCCAGTTCTCCGACGGCAGGCAGGTGCTGGTCGCCGGCCTCAATGCCGAGCCGACGGGACTGCTGACCATCACCGATACCAACGGCGGTGCCATGCAGGTCGGTGATTTCCTCACCGTCTCCGCGGCCGGCGTCAACGACGCTGACAACCCTGGCGGCGGCATCACCGACGTCAACTATGTCTGGCAGGTCGAGCGCGTTCCGGGCAGCGGCGTCTTCGAGGACATCATTGCCGCACCGGCGGGCGACCTGGCCTTCCAGAGCGCCAACGGCATCCGCTTCCGGATCACTCCGGACCTCGCGGGCCTGTCGATCCGGGTCAAGGGCGTCTACCAGGATGCCGGCGGCGTCACCGAGCAGGTGTTCTCCGCACCGTCCGCCGCGGTGGCTCCCTTCACCCCGCCGGCGCCCACTCCGCTGGTCGACCCGGGGCCGGGCGTCACCCAGAGCGGGGCTGGCATCCAACTGGTGCGTTCGGACCTGAACTTCATCCTTGACCAGATCAGGATTGCCGAAGCGCATGCGGCCGGCACCGACCTGCTGTCGCTGCTGCCCAACGTGCGCGCCTCCATGGGCCTGCGTACCGTAACCGGCGAGTTCAATAACCTGCTGAACTTCTCCGGCATCGATCAGAGCCAGTTCGGCGCGGCCGACAACACCTTCCCGCGGCTGTTGCCGCCGGAATTCACCAACGAGAACGATGAGGCCGCCTTCAACGGCGTCACCAACACCAACTACAACTCCTCCACCAGCGTGGTGGACAGCGACCCGCGCACCATCTCCAACCTGATCGTCGACCAGACCGCCAACAACCCGGCGGCGGTGGCGTCGACCTTCGACCCTGGCGTGGACGGGATTCTCGGCACGGCCGACGATGTGTTGAAGGACGGCAACCTAGTCGTGACCAGCCCAGGCCTGGACGGTCTGTTCGGCACGGCCGATGACCAGCAGGTGAACTTCATCGCCAACACCATGCCGGATGCCGGCCTGACCGCTCCGTTCAACGCCTGGATGACCTTCTTCGGGCAGTTCTTCGACCATGGCCTGGACCTGGTGACCAAGGGCGGCAGCGGCACCGTGTTCATCCCGCTGCAGCCGGATGATCCGCGCTTCGTTCCCGGAAGCCCGACCAACTTCATGGTCCTCACCCGCGCCACCCAGCTGGGCGGCGTACCGGGGCAGAACGAGAACACCACCTCGCCCTTCGTCGACCAGAACCAGACCTACAGCTCGCACCCGTCGCACCAGGTGTTCCTGCGCGAGTACGTGATGACGGCCAATGGCCCGGTGGCCACCGGTGAGCTGGTCACCAACCGCAACCTGGGTGCCGACGGCCAGTTCGGCACCGCCGACGACGTGGAGATCGGCGGCATGGCCACCTGGGCGGTGGTCAAGGCCCAGGCCCGCGACATGCTGGGGATCAACCTGACCGATGCCAATGTGTTCGATGTGCCGCTGCTGGCCACCGACGACTACGGTAACTTCATCAAGGGGCCGAACGGCTTCCCGATGGTGGTGTTCGTCGGTCCTGACGGCCTGCCGGGTACCGCTGACGATGTGCTCATCGAAGGTGACCCGACTGCCAATGGCGGTGTGGGGATCAGCCTGACTGGCGCTGTCAGCACCGGCCACCAGTTCCTCATCGACATCGCTCACAGCGCTGATCCCAGCGGCGGCCTGACCGCCGACGCCGACGACATCGTCAACGTCGGTACTCCGCCGGCAGCGGGAACCTACGACAACGAGCTGCTCGACGCGCACTACATGGCTGGCGACGGCCGGGTCAACGAGAACATCGGCCTGACCGCGGTGCACGCGATCTTCCACTCCGAGCACAACCGCCTGGTGGCGCAGACCAAGTCCACCGTGCTGGCCAGCAACGACCTGGCATTCCTCACCGAGTGGCTGCTGCCGGGTACCGCACCGGCTGTGTTCCCGACCACCGCGGCCGAGATCGATGCCCTGCAGTGGAATGGCGAGCGGCTGTTCCAGACCGCCAAGTTCGGTACCGAAATGCAGTACCAGCACCTGGTGTTCGAGGAGTTCGCGCGGACCATCCAGCCCAACGTCGACCCGTTCTTCGCGCCGACCCAGGTCTATGACGTCAACCTCGATCCGTCGATCGTCGCCGAGTTTGCCCATACGGTTTACCGTTTCGGCCACTCGATGCTGACCGAGACGGTCGATCGCTTCGACGCCAACTTCAACCCGGTCACGGTCGACCCGTTGCACCCGACCAACGACCAGCAACTGGGTCTGATCGCCGCCTTCCTCAACCCGCTGGCCTATGCCGCCAGCGGCGTGACCCCGGAAGACGCAACCAGTGCCATCGTCCGTGGCGTAACCCGTACCGTGGGCAACCAGATCGACGAGTTCGTCACCGAGGCCCTGCGCAACAACCTGGTGGGCCTGCCACTGGACCTGGCGGCCCTGAACATCGCCCGTGGTCGCGACACTGGCGTGCCGAGCCTCAACCATGCCCGGGCCCAGTTCTATGAAGCGACCGGTGATTCCAACCTGAAGCCCTACGTGAGCTGGGCCGACATGGTGATGCACCTGAAGCATCCGGAGTCGCTGATCAACTTCATCGCGGCCTACGGTACCCACGACTCCATCGACGTAACGGCGACCACCCTGGCCGAGAAGCGTGCCGCGGCGACCGCCATCGTCCTGGGCGGGGCAGGGGCGCCTGCCGACCGGCTGGACTTCCTCAATGGCACTGGCGCGTGGACCGGCGTGGAAACCGGTCTCAACCTGGTGGACTTCTGGATCGGTGGCCTGGCCGAGAAGGTTACGCCCTTCGGCGGCATGCTGGGTTCGACCTTCAACTTCGTGTTCGAGAACCAGCTGGAGAAACTCCAGGACGGTGACCGCTTCTACTACCTGGAGCGCACCGCCGGCCTGAACTTCAACGCCGAGCTGGAAGGCAACTCGTTCGCCAAGCTGATCATGGCCAACACCGCTGCCACCCACCTGCCGGCCGTGGTCTTCCTGACTCCGGCCTTCACGCTGGAAGTCACCCAGGCTCTGCAGCACACCGGGCTGAATGAGGCGGGTGCCGACGGCATCCAGGGCACCGCCGATGACGTGGTCGGCGCCGACGGCATCGCCGGCAACTCCGACCCGCTGGGTGACAACCCGCTGCTGCCGCTGGTGAGCCGTGACAACCCGGCGACCGCTGGTGCCGACACCAACTACCTGCTGTATCGCGGTCCGGACCACGTGGTACTGGGCGGCAGTGCCGGCAACGACATCCTGCGCTCCAGCGAGGGCGACGACACCCTCTATGGCGACGGTGGCGATGACCGTCTGGATGGCGGCTACGGCAATGACTTCATCAATGGCGGCGACGGCGACGACATCATCACGGACGTGGGTGGCGACGACAACATCAAGGGTGACAACGGCAACGACGTGATCCAGGGTGGCAACGGCGTCAACCTGATCCTCGGCGGCTTCGGCAATGACTTCATCATCACCGGTGAAGACGCCAGCGAAGCCTTCGGCGGCCAGGGCAACGACTTCATCCTGGGTTCCAAAGCCAACGAGCAGGACATGGGCAACGAAGGGGACGACTGGCTGGAAGCCGGTACCTCGGACGGCGCCCCTGGTGACAACTTCGATCCGGCTGGCAACGACCCGATCGCAGGCAACGACGTCTACGTCGGCAGCGGCGAAAACGACAAGTTCAACGCCGAAGGCGGTGACGACATCATGGTCGGCAGCGCTGGCCTGGGCGATCGCTACATCGGTGCTTCCGGCTACGACTGGGCGACCTTCAAGAACGATACCCGCGGTGTCACCATCGACATCAGCGACCGCTTCTTCGACCAGCCGCAGCAGCCGGGTTCAGGTGCCTCGGTGCTGGCCCGCTTCGACTTCGTCGAAGGTCTGTCGGGTTCCGCCTTCGGTGACGTGCTGAGTGGTGACGATTCCGACGCTACCACCCTGCCGACCGCAGGCGCCAAGGGCAGCGTGCTGACCAACATCGCGCTGATCTCCGGGCTGCAGGACTTCCTCAACCAGATGCTCGGTACCGTGGCCGTGCCGTCCGTGGCCTTCTTCGACGGCGGCAACATCATGCTCGGCGGCAGCGGCAGCGACATCATCATGGGACGGGGCGGCGATGACCTGATCGATGGCGACAGATGGCTGAACGTGCGCATCAGCGTGCGGGCCAACCTCGATGGCAGCGGTGCGGAGGTCGCCAGCTTCAACAGCATGACCGAGATGGTGCCGCTGATGGTCAACGGTACCTATCACGCCGGGCAACTGGTGATCGTACGGGAGCTCCTGCAAGGCAATGCCGCGCTGGATACGGCGGCGTACCGTGGCCTGTCGTCGGAGTACGACTTCGTGGTCAATGCCGATGGCACGGTCACAGTGACCGACCTGGTGGCCGGCCGTGACGGTACCGACCACCTGAACAGCATCGAGCGTCTGCAGTTCGCCGACGGTGTCATCGACCTGTCCGGCACCGATGCGCGCCCGGTGGGCGCGGTGAGCATCAGCGATGCCACGCCTGAAGTCGGCTCGCTGCTCACCGCTTCCCTGGCGGGTGTGACCGACGCCGACAATGCCGGTGGCACCATCACCGGGCCGGTGTCCTACTACTGGCAGGTGGAAACCAACGCGGGCAGCGGCATCTTCGACGACATCACCTTCATCGCCGCCGGCGAGGTATCCCGCGCCACGGGCCGCAGTTTCCGCGTTACCGCCGACCTGGCCGGCCTGGCCTTGCGGGTGATGGCCATCTACAAGGACGCCAACGGTGTGCTGGAGACCGTACTGTCGAACGTGACAGATGTGGTCGCGGCTGCTCAGGTCAATGACGCACCGACCGGTGCGCCGGTGATCACGGGGGCATCGTTCTTCCAGGGTGTGGCGCTGACCGCCACGCGTGGCACCATCGCCGATGCCGATGGCACGGCGACCTCGGTGTTCAGCTTCCAGTGGCAGTCGTCCACCAATGGCACGGTCTGGAACAACGTCCTCGGGGCCAATACGGCGAACTTCACCCCGGGCGCGGCCCAGGTCGGGCAGATGCTGCGGGTGCTGGTGAGCTACACGGATGACCAGGGTTTTGCCAACCAGGTGGCGTCGGCGGCGACCGCCTTTGTCGGTGGGCTGTTCACCGGTGGGGCTGGCAACGACACCCTGATCGGTGCAGCGGGTGACGATGTGATGAACGGCGGTGCCGGTAACGACACGCTCAGTGGGGGGGCGGGCAATGACATACTCAATGGCGGCACGGGTGCTGACAGCATGAGTGGCGGTACCGGCAACGATACCTTCTATGTCGATAACGTGCTCGACTCGGTGAACGAGGCTGCTGGGGCCGGGGTGGACATGGTCCGTACGACCCTTGCCAGCTACAACCTGGGGGCCAATGTCGAGAACCTGGCCTATATCGGGAGCAGCAACTTCACGGCGGTAGGGAACGGACTGGCGAATGTGATCGCCGGTGCCGTGGGGAACGACACCCTGAGTGGCGGTGGTGGGGATGACACCTTGGTTGGTGTAGATGGTAACGATGTCCTCAACGGCAACACAGGGGCCGACCGGATGGTCGGGGGTGTCGGTGACGACACCTTCTATGTAGACAACGTGCTGGATACGGTAGTCGAGAGCGCGGGTAGCGGGAGCGACATGGTCCGCACGACGCTGTCCAGCTACACGCTGGGAGCCAATCTCGAGATACTGGTTTCTCTCGGTGGCGGGGCGTTTACGGGGACAGGTAATGCTCTGGGCAACCGTCTGGTCGGCGGCGCTGGCACTGATACCCTCGACGGCTTGGCCGGGAATGACATCCTCCAGGGGCTGGCTGGGAATGATGTGCTCAATGGCGGCGCGGATGCCGACACGATGATAGGTGGCAGCGGTAATGACACCTACTACGTGGACAATGCACTGGACTTTGTGGCGGAGGCGATAGGCGGCGGGACCGATGTGGTCCGTACGACCCTGTCGAGCTACAGCCTCGGGACGAACGTGGAGAACCTGGTGTTCATCGGCAGTGGGGTGTTTAGTGGGACGGGTAATACCCTGGCCAACCGGATCCAGGGTGGAAGCGACGACGACACCCTCAGCGGTTTGAGCGGGAATGACATCCTGGTTGGTGGGGCCGGCAACGACACCATGGATGGAGGTGTGGGCAACGACATCTTCCAATTCGGCGCCGGTTTCGGACAGGACCGGATACTCGGTTTTGATGCCATTCAGGCAGGAGGCCAGGACCGCTTGCATATCGCCGACCTGGGCATCACCGCGGCGACCTTTGCCGGCAGCGTTGTGATCGCTGGGGTAGGGGCCGATACCCAGGTCACCATCGGGGCCAACAGCATCACCCTGGTGGGGGTGGTCAGTGCCGATGTGACCCAGGCGGACTTCATCGTCAGCTGAGGAGGCAGCCAACACTCCAGTTGCAGTAACAAGGAAGGGGAAGCACCCAGTGCTTCCCCTTTTTCTTGTGCCTGGAAAACAGCCCTAATGGCTCTATTCCGCACGCTCCGGCCTGTCAGGCAAGGAGCGTCGGCTTTCTGGCACCAGCATCCCATCCTCTGCGTTTTTCAAGCAAGAAAGATGCCTCCTAATTGCCCGGATTTCCCATTTGAGTCAACGGTTGTAATCCGCTGATAAGTGGGGAATTCGGCTTGGGCCGCTCTGGATCGCTGCTTTCAGCGATCCTGGCAAGTACGTCCCGGGACCGCAAGAAGAGTGCTACCGCATGTTGAAGACCGGGTGGCAACGAGCATTTTACGGTTATTCGTTATAAATCAGCTAGTTGAGTCTTTTTTACATTTGGAAATACAATGCGACGATTTATTGACAGTGCCTGGGGGCAGGGCTTTAGTCAGGGTGTGTACGAGCATGACTGTTTTTTGGCACGCAGTAACGTTGAGGAACGTGGCTGCGGCGCACACCACAAGAGTGCTAGGGAGAACACCGCAATGAGCATCGTCTCAGTCTCGCCCGGTGGGTCGAATGGCCCATCGACCAGTGCCGCCCCCAGGATCCGTTTCCACGGACCGCCTCACGCCTGATCTGGCGCGCCGCCTTCAACGACGGTGCTGAGAGGGACAAATCCATTCAGTCGGAACTGAGCCACTACCAAGGCTTGGCGGGTTCGGCCGCGACTGCGATTTGCCCGGCTTGATCACTTTCCTGCGACGAAACGTGGAATCGCCCCCGTGCGGGCGCGGTTCGGCCTGACTTATTGCTGTCGGATTGAGGTAAACAACATGGCCAATTTCATCCTGTCTGACCTTGAGTTCATTCTTCAGCAGATCCTCATCGCCGAGGCCCACGCGGCCGGCGAGGAACTGTCCTCCCTTGTGCCCAACACGCAGGTGCCCTGGGGACTGCGCACACTGGATGGCTCCTTCAACCATCTGCTGGGAGGGCAGGAAACCGTCGGTGCCGCCGACGAACTCTTCCCGCGCATGCTGGAGCCGGTATTCCGTCCGGCAGAAGGCGGCACCTCCTACCTGGGTAGCGGCACGGTTATCGATTCCCAGCCGCGCACCATCAGCAACCTGATCGTCGATCAGACCATCAGCAACCCGGCGGCGGTCCAGACCTTCGTCGATGCCGGCTTCGGTGTCCTGGCCGATGGCACCCAGCTCGATCCCGCCGGTGTTCCGTTCCCGGTCGGCACGCTGCTCGACCTCGCCGGGGTTCCGGTCCCTGCCGGGCAGTCGCTGTTCCTGCCCAATACCACGCCGGATGAAGGGCTCTCCGCACCCTTCAACACCTGGTTCACCTTCTTCGGCCAGTTCTTCGACCATGGCCTGGACCTGGTGACCAAGGGGGGCAACGAGGTGGTCTTCATCCCCCTGCAGGAAGACGACCCGCTGTTCGTCCAGGGCAGTCCGACCAACTTCCTGGTCCTGACCCGTGCCACCCAGTTCGCCGGTCCCGGAGCCGATGGCGTTGTCGGTACCGCGGACGATACCCAGGAAACCCAGAACACCACCTCGCCCTTCGTCGACCAGAACCAGACCTACAGCTCGCACCCGTCTCACCAGGTGTTCCTGCGAGCCTACGAATTGAACGCCAATGGTGACCCGGTCTCTACCGGCCGGCTGATTACCAACCGTGATCTGGGCCTGGACGGCAGGTTCGGTACGGCAGATGACGTCGAGCTGGGCGGCATGGCGACCTGGGCCGTGGTCAAGGCGCAGGCCCGCGACATTCTCGGCATCGAGCTGACCGACGCCGATGTGGGCAGTGTGCCGCTGCTGGCTACCGATGCCTATGGCAACTTCATCAAGGGTCCGAACGGATTCCCGCAAGTGGTCTTCCCCGGCAACGTGCTGGTCGAGGGCAACCCGGCGGCACCCATCAGCCTGGTGGGCGCGATCCGCACCGGCCATGCCTTCCTGGATGACATCGCCCACAGTGCCAACCCCTTCAATAGCCAGACCGGCGCACTGCTGGGCGTCGATGCCGACGCGGTGGCCGGTGTGGATGACGGCAATGCCGCCACCTACGACAACGAGCTGCTGGACGCCCACTACATCGCCGGCGATGGCCGCGCCAACGAAAACATCGGCCTGACCGCCGTTCACCATGTGTTCCACGCCGAGCACAACCGGCTGGTCGAGCACACCAAGGAAGTGATCCTGGCCTCCGGTGACCTGGCCTTCCTCAACCAGTGGTTGCTGACTCCGGTGGGTGCCGTGCCGGCGACTCCGGACGGACTGAACTGGAACGGCGAGCGTCTGTTCCAGGCCGCCAAGTTCGGCACCGAGATGCAGTACCAGCACCTGGTGTTCGAAGAGTTCGCCCGCAAGGTGCAGCCTGCTGTCGACGCGTTCCTGGCACCCAATGGCTTCGACGCCACCATCAACCCGGCCATCGTCGCCGAGTTCGCCCACACGGTGTATCGCTTCGGTCACTCGATGCTGACCGAGACCATCGACCGTCTCGACCCGAATTTCGCCAGCAGCGAGATCGGCCTGATCACCGCCTTCCTCAATCCACTGGCGTTCGCCGCAAGCGGCGCGACGGCGGAAGCGGCGGCCGGGGCCATCATCCGCGGCACTACCCGCCAGGAAGGCAACGAGATCGACGAGTTCGTGACCGAAGCCCTGCGCAACAACCTGCTGGGCCTGCCGCTCGACCTTGCCACCATCAACATCGCCCGTGGCCGTGACACCGGTATTCCGTCACTGAACGCCGCGCGCCGCGAATTCCACGCGATGACCGGCGACAGCCAGTTGACGGCCTACACCAGCTGGGTCGATTTCATGGGCAATCTCAAGCATGAAACGTCCCTGATCAACTTCATCGCCGCTTATGGCACGCACGCCACGATCACCGGGGCGACCACCCTGGAAGCCAAGCGCGCAGCGGCGATGGCGATCGTCCTCGGCACCGGGGCCAATGTCCCGGCCGACCGCCTGGACTTCCTGAACAGCACAGGGGCCTGGGCCAGTGGCGCCAACGGCGTGACCACCACCGGCCTGGACCTGGTGGACTTCTGGATCGGCGGCCTCGCCGAGAAGCAGATGCCTTTCGGCGGCCTGCTCGGCTCCACCTTCAACTTCGTCTTCGAGACCCAGCTGGAAGCGCTGCAGAACGGCGACCGCTTCTACTACCTGGGTCGCCTGGCAGGGCTGAACTTCCTCACCGAGATGGAGAACAACTCCTTCGCCAAGATGGTGATGGAGAACACCGATATCACCCGGCTTCCGGCGGATATCTTCTCCACACCGGCGTGGATTCTCGAAGTCAATCAACTGGCACAGCACACCGGCCTCAATGAGGCGGGCGCTGATGGTATCCAGGGAACCGCCGACGACGTGGTGGGGGCAGACGGCATCGCCGGAAACTCCGACCCGCTGGGCGATAACCCACTGCTGGGCCTGGTGGTCCGCGACAACCCGGACACCGTCGGGCCGGATACCAACTACCTGCGCTACACCGGCGAAGACCATGTGGTTCTCGGCGGCACGGCCGGCGATGACATCCTGATCGCCAGCATCGGCGATGACACTCTCTGGGGCGATGCAGGCAACGACCGCCTGGAAGGTGGCGACGGCGTCGACAACCTCGATGGCGGTGCGGGTGACGACATCATCACCGACCTGGGCGGCGACGATAACATCAAGGGTGGCGAGGGCAACGACGTCATCCAGGCCGGCAACGGCTTCAACCTGATCCTCGGTGGAGGCGGCAGCGACTTCATCATCACCGGCGAAGACGTTTCGGAAACCTTCGGTGGCACCGGCAACGACTTCATCTACGGCGCCAAGGGCAACCTGCAGACCGCGGGTAACGAAGGCGACGACTGGATCGAGATCGGCACCCAGGATGGTGCGCCCGGCGACAACTTCTCGCCGTTCGCTCGCGACGAGGTGCCTGGTAACGACGTCTTCGTCGGTGGCGGGGGCTTCGACGAGGTGATAGGCGAAGGCGGTGACGACATCATGGTCGGCTCCGAAGGTTCCGATCACTTCGATGGCATGTCCGGTTGGGACTGGGCCACTTACCGTGGCGATCCGCGCGGCGTCAACGTCGACCTGCTGGTCAACGACCTGGTGGAACCGCCGGTCCCGGCCTCCAACGCCGGCCTGCTCGACCGCTTCGCGGAAGTGGAAGGGCTGTCGGGCTCCTCCTTCAGCGACATCCTCAAGGGCGATCACGCCGATGCCACCACCATTCCCACGGATGGCGAGCTCGGCAGCACCCTGACCAACATCGCCCTGGTCAATGGACTGCAGGGCCTGCTCGACGAGGCCTTCGGACCTGGCGTGGTGTCCTTCAGCGCCGGCAACATCCTGCTGGGCGGTGCGGGCAGCGACATCATCGAAGGCCGTGGCGGCAACGACCTGATCGATGGCGACCGCTGGCTCAACGTACGGGTGCAGGTCACCGGCAATGCCAACGTGACGACCGTGCTCTCCATCCAGGAACTGATTCCGCGCATGCTTTCGGGCGAGATCAATCCGAGCCAGCTGAGCATCGTCCGCGAGATCCTCGATACCGATGACAGCATCGATACCGCGGTGTTCGGCGGCGACCGCGCCAACTACACCGTCACCACGGTGGGTGGCGTGACCACGGTCACCGACAACGTCGGCACCGAAGGCTCGGACACCCTGCTGAACATCGAGCGGTTGCAGTTCGCCGACCAGACGCTGGTCCTCGGCGGTGCCAACAGCCTGCCCACCGGCCAGCTGAGCATCCTCGATGCCTCCAGCGGCCTGGTGGACAACACGCCGTCAGTCGGTCAATTGCTGAGAGCCTCGGTGGCCGGGGTCACCGACGCCGACAACGACGGCGGCACCCTCAACGGTCGGCCGATCACCTTCATCTGGCAGGTCGAGACGATCGCCGGCTCGGGCATCTTCCAGGACATCGTCACCGAAGGTGGCGATGTACCAGCGACGGCCGCCCGCGGCACCTTCCGCGTCACCGCCGAGCAGAACGGCCTGGCGATCCGCGTGAAGGCGATCTATCAGGATGACGAAGGTGTTCTGGAAACCGCGTTTTCCGCACCGACCGCCGATGTAGCTGGCGTGGTGGTGCCGACCACGCCAGCGGCAATTCCGGCCGAAAGCCCGACCGAGCCCATCAATGGCGGCGTGCACCTGATCCGTGGGGACCTGCAGTTCATCCTTGACCAGATCAAGATTGCCGAACGCCATTCCGCTGGCGAAAGCCTGCTGGACATCCTGCCGAACACCCGTGGCGCATTCGGCCTGCGGACGGTGGATGGCAGCTTCAATAACCTGGTTCCGGGCCAGGAGCACTTCGGCGCGGCCGACCAGCCGTTCCCGAACTTGCTGGATCAGTTCTTCCGCAACGAAGGCGATGAGGCTCCCTTCGCTGGCGTCGACAACAGCAATTACGCCACGTCCGGACCCGGCGGCAGTGTCGTGGACAGCGATCCTCGCACCATCAGCAATCTGGTGGTCGACCAGACCATCACCAACCCGGCGGCGGTCAAGGCCTTCCTCGATGCGGGCCTGGGGACCCAGGCTGTCGATGCGCTGGGCAACCCGCAGTTCAACCCGGACGGTACGCCGATCATTCTCGATGCCGGCGGGGTCGTCATTCCCCGTGGGCAGCCGCTGGTGATCCCCAACACCGCTCCGGATGAGGGGCTGTCGGCGGGCTTCAACTCCTGGTTCACCCTGTTCGGCCAGTTCTTCGATCACGGCCTGGATCTGGTGAGCAAAGGGGGCAACGGCCTGGTGTTCATTCCGCTGCAGCCTGACGACCCGCTGATCACCCACGGTCGCGACGGCATTGCCGGGAACGGCGATGAAGTGTTGCCGCAGAACGCCTTCATGGTCATGACCCGTGCTTCCACTACGGCGGTGCAGGCCGGCACTGACGGGCAGCTTGGCACTTCGGACGATATCCATGTCCACGTGAACCAGACCACGCCCTTCGTCGACCAGAACCAGACCTACACCTCGCATCCGTCGCACCAGGTGTTCCTGCGTGAATACGTGCTGGATGCCAACGGTCGGCCGGTCGCTACCGGACGCATGCTGGACGGCATCAACCCCGACGGTTCCTCCGGCGGCCTGCCCACCTGGGCTGACGTCAAAGCGCAGGCCAGCGCCATGCTGGGCATCGAGCTGGACGACCAGGATGTGCTCAACCTGCCGCTGATCGCCACGGATGCCTATGGCAAGTTCATCCCCGATCCGGACACCGGGTTCGCACAGATCGTCACGGCCGGCGGTCTGCAATCCGGCACGCCCGCCGCCCCCATCGACGCATCGCTGGCTGGTCGTACCGGGCACGCCTTCCTGGATGACATCGCGCATTCGGCCAATCCGTTCGGCGACCATGACAACAACCCGGCCACGCCGAGCCAGGCGCTGGTGGCCGATGCCGACAACGTGGCGGGACCGAACGATGGCCTCGCTGGAACCTACGACGATGAGCTGCTCAATGAGCACTTCATCACCGGCGATGGCCGTGGCAACGAAAACATCGGCCTGACTGCGGTGCACCACGTGTTCCACGCAGAGCACAACCGCATGGTCGAACACATCAAGGCGGTGGTGCTGGCCAGCAACGACCCGGACTTCATCGCCGAGTGGCAACTGTCACCCGGTGTCTGGGATGGCGAGCGGCTGTTCCAGGCTGCGCGCTTCACCACCGAGATGCAGTACCAGCACCTGGTGTTCGAGGAGTTCGCGCGCAAGGTGCAGCCGCAGGTGGACGTGTTCTTCGCGCCGACCCAGGTCTACGACACGAACATCAACCCGGCCATAGTCGCCGAGTTCGCCCACGTCGTTTACCGCTTCGGCCACTCGATGCTGACCGAGACCGTGGACCGCTTCGATCCGACCTTCGCCAATGACAGTTCCATGGGTCTGATCGCTGCCTTCCTCAACCCGCTCGCGTTCAACCAGTTGAGCGATGGCGCGGGTGGCACGGTCCTGGTGTCCGCCGACCAGGCGGCCGGCGCCATAGTCCGCGGCATGACCCGGCAACTGGGCAACGAGATTGACGAGTTCGTCACCGAGGCCTTGCGCAACAACCTGCTGGGCTTGCCGTTGGACTTGCCGAGCATCAACCTGGCACGCGGTCGTGACACCGGCGTGCCAACCCTGAACATGGCGCGCCAGGAGTTCTTCAACGCGACCGGCGATACCCAGCTGAAGCCCTATAGCAGCTGGCTCGACTTCGCGATGAACCTGAAGCACCAGGAATCGGTGGTGAACTTCATCGCTGCCTATGGCACCCACGCCAGCATCACCGGCGCTACCACCATGGCCGACAAGCGTGCCGCCGCCGTGCTTCTGGTATTCGGCGGCGACGGTGCACCGGCGGACCGCCTGGAGTTCCTCAATGGGCCGGCAGCGACCACCGGGGTGAATGACATCGACCTGTGGATCGGTGGCCTGGCCGAGCGGCAGATGCCCTTCGGCGGCCTGCTGGGTTCGACCTTCAACTTCGTGTTCGAGAACCAGATGGAGAAACTCCAGGACGGCGACCGTTTCTACTACCTGGAACGGACCGCCGGCCTGAACTTCCTCACTGAGCTGGAGAACAACTCGTTCGCCAAGCTGGTGATGGCCAACACCGACGCGTTGCACCTGCCGGGGGATATCTTCTCGACCCCGGCCTTCACCCTCGAGGTGAACCAGGCTGCGCAGCACACCGGCCTCGGTCTCTCCGGTCGCGATGATCCGACCGGGACCAACCCCTTGCTGCCGCTGGTTGGCCGCGGGGAGGGCCTGCTGGTCTATCGCGGCGAGGACCACGTAGTGCTGGGCGGCACTGCCGGCAACGACAGGCTGATTTCCAGCATCGGTGACGACACCCTGCACGGCGACGCCGGCAACGACCGCCTGGAAGGCGGCGACGGCAACGACTTCCTGTTCGGTGGTGCCGGAGACGACATCATCACCGACCGGGGCGGCGACGATAACATCCAGGGCGGCGAGGGCAACGACGTCCTCCACAGTGGCAACGGCGTTGACCTGATAATCGGCGGGTTCGGCAACGACTTCATGATCAAACTCGAGGACGAGTCGGAATTCTTCGGTGGTGTCGGTAACGACTTCATTCTGGCCGGCCGTGCCAATGAGTTCAGCTTCGGCAATGAAGGTGACGACTGGATCCAGCACGGCATGGCCGATGGCGCCGCGGGCGACAATTTCGATGCCTTCGGCAACGACCCGATCATCGGCCACGACGTCTTCTACGGCGAGTTCGGGATCATCGACCGGATGGACGGTGAAGGCGGCGACGACATCATGATGGGCAATGGCGGGGAAGGTGACCGCTATGTCGGGATGTCGGGCTTCGACTGGGCGGTGTTCCGCGACGATCCGGCGGGTGTCAACGTCGACATGCGCCTGCGCGCCTTCAACGAAGCACCCATCGCGCCGTCCGTGGCGTCGGTGCTGTCGCGCTTCGAGTCCACGGAGGGCATGTCGGGTTCCCGATTCAGCGACATGCTGCGCGGTGATGATGCCGATGCCACGGCGATCGCCACCCAGGGCGCTTATGGCAGCGTGCTGACCAATATCTCGCTGATCACCGGGATGCAGGAGTTCCTCGGCGCCGGGGTCACCTCGTACGGGGCTGGCAATATCATCCTCGGTGGCAATGGCAGTGACCTGCTCATCGGCGGAGGTGGCGACGACCTGATCGATGGCGACAAGTCGCTGAATGCGCGCATCAGCATCCGTGACGGAGCAGGTGTCGAGATCGGTACCGCCAACAGCCTCACCGGCGTGATCACCAACAAATCCGGTGCATTGGCAGGTACTGCGGCCAACCTGACGCTGGCGTCGGCGGCTCTGTCCGGCCTGGTGAACCCGGGGCAGATGGTCATTGTCCGCGAACTCGTCAATGGCACCGGCTTCAACTACGACACGGCGGTGTTCACCGGCAACTTCGACGAATACCAGGTCAACATCGACAACCGAGGCACCACGCTGGACTTCTCGGATGACATCATCACCGTGACCGACACGGTGGATGGCCGCGACGGGGTCGACCGCCTGACCGGTATCGAGCGCCTGCAGTTCGCCGACCAGGCCCTGGCGGCGGTTCCGGGCCTGAACAGCGGCCCGACCGGGCTGGCGACTGTCAGCGATACGACACCGGAGGTCGGTACCCTGCTGCGGGCCTCCATTGCCGGCGTGACCGATGCCGACAATGCCGGCGGCGCCATCACCGGGCCGGTGGCCTACTACTGGCAGGTGGATGATGGCGACGGCGTGTTCGTCGACATCGAGACGCTGAATGCCGGTGGTGACGCGGATGTGGCGGCAGGTCCGACCTTCCGGGTCACCGCCGACCTGGCCGGTCAGTCGCTGCGCTTGAAGGCCATCTACAAGGATCGTAACGGTGTGCTGGAGACCGTCTACTCGGCTGGTACGGCGCTGGTATCGGGCACCCAGGTCAACGATGTACCGACCGGTGCACCGGTGATCACGGGGGCATCGTTCTTCCAGGGTGTGGCGCTGACCGCCACGCGTGGCACCATCGCCGATGCCGATGGCACGGCGACCTCGGTGTTCAGCTTCCAGTGGCAGTCGTCCACCAATGGCACGGTCTGGAACAACGTCCTCGGGGCCAATACGGCGAACTTCACCCCGGGCGCGGCCCAGGTCGGGCAGATGCTGCGGGTGCTGGTGAGCTACACGGATGACCAGGGTTTTGCCAACCAGGTGGCGTCGGCGGCGACCGCCTTTGTCGGTGGGCTGTTCACCGGTGGGGCTGGCAACGACACCCTGATCGGTGCAGCGGGTGACGATGTGATGAACGGCGGTGCCGGTAACGACACGCTCAGTGGGGGGGCGGGCAATGACATACTCAATGGCGGCACGGGTGCTGACAGCATGAGTGGCGGTACCGGCAACGATACCTTCTATGTCGATAACGTGCTCGACTCGGTGAACGAGGCTGCTGGGGCCGGGGTGGACATGGTCCGTACGACCCTTGCCAGCTACAACCTGGGGGCCAATGTCGAGAACCTGGCCTATATCGGGAGCAGCAACTTCACGGCGGTAGGGAACGGACTGGCGAATGTGATCGCCGGTGCCGTGGGGAACGACACCCTGAGTGGCGGTGGTGGGGATGACACCTTGGTTGGTGTAGATGGTAACGATGTCCTCAACGGCAACACAGGGGCCGACCGGATGGTCGGGGGTGTCGGTGACGACACCTTCTATGTAGACAACGTGCTGGATACGGTAGTCGAGAGCGCGGGTAGCGGGAGCGACATGGTCCGCACGACGCTGTCCAGCTACACGCTGGGAGCCAATCTCGAGATACTGGTTTCTCTCGGTGGCGGGGCGTTTACGGGGACAGGTAATGCTCTGGGCAACCGTCTGGTCGGCGGCGCTGGCACTGATACCCTCGACGGCTTGGCCGGGAATGACATCCTCCAGGGGCTGGCTGGGAATGATGTGCTCAATGGCGGCGCGGATGCCGACACGATGATAGGTGGCAGCGGTAATGACACCTACTACGTGGACAATGCACTGGACTTTGTGGCGGAGGCGATAGGCGGCGGGACCGATGTGGTCCGTACGACCCTGTCGAGCTACAGCCTCGGGACGAACGTGGAGAACCTGGTGTTCATCGGCAGTGGGGTGTTTAGTGGGACGGGTAATACCCTGGCCAACCGGATCCAGGGTGGAAGCGACGACGACACCCTCAGCGGTTTGAGCGGGAATGACATCCTGGTTGGTGGGGCCGGCAACGACACCATGGATGGAGGTGTGGGCAACGACATCTTCCAATTCGGCGCCGGTTTCGGACAGGACCGGATACTCGGTTTTGATGCCATTCAGGCAGGAGGCCAGGACCGCTTGCATATCGCCGACCTGGGCATCACCGCGGCGACCTTTGCCGGCAGCGTTGTGATCGCTGGGGTAGGGGCCGATACCCAGGTCACCATCGGGGCCAACAGCATCACCCTGGTGGGGGTGGTCAGTGCCGATGTGACCCAGGCGGACTTCATCGTCAGCTGAGGAGGCAGCTTGAACAGGTGACCCGCTAACGAAAAGGGGTGAAGCAGCAACTGCTTCACCCCTTTTTCATGTCGATGAAAATCGCATTCATGCCTGCTTGATATTCCGAACAGCCGGTGCGTATTTTGTACAAGCCGCCATCCAGAGCGGCTGTAGTGCACAAGGACAACAATCATGACTACCAAAGTCCGCTGCCCGCTCGCCGAGCGTCTGGCCGGCGTTGAAGAGATCGAGTGCGTCACCCCCGACCTGAATGGAGTGATGCGGGGCAAGGTAATGACGGGAGAGGGCTTCCTCTCGGGGCGCCGTCTGCAGCTGGCGAGGGGCGTGCTGCTGCAATGCATCATGGGCGGTTACCCGCCCGCCCGTTTCTATGGCAGCGACGACGGCGACCTGGCACTGGTCGCGGAGCCGAGCCAGATTCATCGCCTGCCCTGGAGCGAGCGGCCGCGTGCCCTGGCCATCTGCGATGCCCAGGAGCTGGATGGCCGTCCTTCCGGGCTGTCGACCCGGGGACTGCTGCGCAAGGTGCTGGAGCGCTATGCGGCCCACGGCTGGAAGCCGGTGGTGGCCACGGAACTGGAGTTCTTCGTCTTCGCCCCGAATCCCGACCCGACCCAGGCCTTCCTGCCGCCGATGGGGCTGGATGGTCGGCGCGAGGTGGGCTGCTCGGCGTTCAGCGTGTCCTCCGGCAATGGCCTGCGACCCTTCTTCGAAGAGGTCTATCGCGTCATGGAGGCCTTCGGCATGCCGCGCGATACCTTCATGCACGAGATGGGCGTCAGCCAGTTCGAGATCAATTTCCTCCATGGCGATCCGCTGCTGCTGGCGGACCAGACCTTCCTGTTCAAGCACCTGCTCAGGGAGGTCGCGCTCAAGCACGGTATCCAGGTGGTTTGCATGGCCAAGCCGCTGGCGCACACGCCGGGCAGCTCCATGCACATCCACCAGAGCGTGGTGACTCTCGACGGCGAAGAGAACATCTTCAGCGATGCCAACGGTGAGGCGACTGCGGCCTTCGCCCATTTCATCGGCGGCCAGCAGGCGGCCATGGCGGATTTCACGGCGCTCTTCGCGCCGAACGTGAACTCCTACCAGCGCCTGTGCCACCCCTATGCGTCGCCCAACAATGCCTGCTGGTCCCACGACAACCGCGCGGCCGGCCTGCGCATTCCGGCCAGCGCGCCGGTGGCGAGGAGGGTGGAGAACCGCCTGCCCGGCGCCGACGCCAACCCCTACCTGGCCATCGCCGCCAGCCTGGCGGCCGGGCTCTACGGCATGGAACAGCAGCGGCAACCGAGCGCGCCGATCCAGGGCGAGTTCGAGGCGCCGGACGAATTGCTGCTGCCCTGTACCCTGCATGCGGCGATCGAACGTCTGAAACGCAGTGATCTGGCACGTGAACTGTTCGGCAAGGAGTTCATCGAAGGCTACATTGCTACGAAGACGATGGAGCTCAGCAGCTTCTTCGATGAGATCTCCCCTTGGGAGCGGCGCATCCTCGCCTCCCAGGTGTGATCGTCCCAGGGTCGCCCGTCCGGGCGGCCCTCCCTGTACAAGGAGCCGTCTGGAGCGTCGATGCATCGGATCTGGAAGTCGTTTCGCGCACTGTATTTCGCCACCCTGCTCATGCTGATCGGCTCCGGCCTGCTCAGTACCTACCTCGGCCTGCGCCTGGCGGCGGACAAGGTGGACGGACTCTGGGTCGGCGCCCTGATGGCGGCCAACTATTTCGGCCTGATCCTCGGTGGGAAGCTGGGGCACCGGTTGATCGCCCGGGTCGGGCACATCCGCGCCTATGTGGCGTGTGCCGGGGTGGTGACGGCGGCCGTGCTCGGGCACGGGCTGATCAATTTCCTGCCGGCCTGGCTGTTCATGCGCATGCTCGTGGGCCTGGGGATGATGTGCCAGTACATGGTGATCGAGAGCTGGCTCACCGAGCAGGCTGACGCGAGCCAGCGTGGGCAGGTGTTCGCCGGCTACATGGTGGCGTCTTACCTCGGCCTGGTGCTGGGCCAGCTCGTGCTGGTACTGCATCCGGGGCTCGGGCCGGAGCTGCTGATGCTGGTGGCCATGTGTTTTGCCCTGTGCCTGGTGCCGGTGGCACTGACTCGCAAGTTGCACCCGGCGCCCTTGCATCCGGCACCGCTGGAGCCGCGCTTCTTCATCAAGCGGGTGCCGCAATCGATGACCACCGTGCTGGTGTCCGGCCTGGTGATCGGTTCCTTCTATGGTCTGGCGCCGCTCTATGCCACCGCCCAGGGGCTGCCTATCGACCAGGTGGGCCTGTTCATGGGGAGCTGCATCCTCGCCGGCCTGCTGGTGCAATGGCCGCTGGGCTGGCTGTCGGATCGTCACGATCGCGCGGTGCTGATCCGCAGCACGGCCGCCTTGCTCGCGTTGTCGTCCCTGCCGCTGGCGATCATGCCCTCGGCGCCTCTGGAGGTGCTGTTCCCGGTGGGCTTCGTGGTCTGCCTGCTGCAGTTCAGTCTCTATCCCCTGGCGGTGGCCTTCTCCAACGACCATATCGAGGCGGAGCGCCGCGTGTCGCTGACCGCCATGCTGCTGATCACCTTTGGCGTGGGCGCGAGCATCGGTCCGTTGCTGACCGGTGCCCTGATGAAGCAGCTGGGGCCGAACATGCTCTATGCCTTCGTCTGTTTCTGCGCCGCGGTGCTGGTACTGCGGGTGCGGCCGGACGCGGTCACCGGCCTGCACAGGGTTGAGGAGGCGCCGCTGCATCACGTGCCCACCCCGGACAACATGACCAGTTCGCCCCTGGTGGCTGCCCTGGACCCACGTGTCGACGAACGGGCGGTGCACGACCAGATGCAGAACGGCGATACCCCGCCTGCGCCGCCGACGGACGATATGCCGGAGCAACCTCAGCCGAATAAGTAGTGGCCCAACGCCACAACGCTTTTGCCCAATTATCGACCAGTGTGGCTACCCGAGCTTCAAGCCCAAGGCCTGCCTTGGGACTTCAAGGAGGATCTGGTCATGACGTTGAGCATCTCCCTGCATCTGCTGGCCAGCGCCCCGCAGGCCGGCAACTTCCACCCCAGGCTGGTTCCTGAACTGGGGGAGGAGGGGGTGGACCGGTTGCATCGGCAACTGGTGGCACGCGTACTCAACCTCCCACCGCTGGGCTTCAGTGAGCGAATCTTCTGGATCGAGGATGGACCGGACGAGGCCCTCGAAGCCCTGGCCGAGGATAACGACTGGATGGTGGTGGGCCAGCCGGTCGGCGACCTGGGGGAGCGAATGCGACGAATCGCTGCCCTGGGCCTTTCCGAGAACGATGCCGTGGTACTCATCGGCCAGTATTGTCCAACGCTGGATGCCGATTACCTGTCAGCCGCCTGCGAGGCGCTCGATCACCATCACGCAGTACTGGGGCCGACCGAAGACGGGCGCTACATGTTGCTCGGGCTGCGCCTCGTCGATCCACGCCTGTTCGAAGCCATACCCTGGGGCAGTGATCAAGTACTGGCCATGACCTGCGAACGCTTGCAGGAGCTGGAGTGGCGGCACGGACTGCTGCCGTCGCTCTGGGTGCTGGACAGCCCCGAACACCTGCCTCGCCTGGGGCGAATGGGTATCAAGCTGGGGGTTGCCTGAAGGCGGATGGACGAAACGACCGGGCCAGGCTCTTTAGGCAGCAGCCTGGCCATCGTTCGAATCAGAAGAGTTCGTCTTTCTCGAAGCGTCGTGCTTCGCGTTGCAACTGGTAGACGAAGCGTTCGACGTTGCGCTGCACCAGTCCGCTCATCTTGTGGAAGCGAATGCCGGCGAAGCTCATGCCGAGCTTTTCGTCGAAGCTCAGATGGCGCAGTTCCACGGGGGTGGTGATGGGGCCGATGGGCATCCTGGCGGTGAAGCGCTCATAGACCTGCCCCGTTTGCAGGCGGCCGCTCAGGTCGCCTTCGAAGCGCAGTTTGCAACCGGTGGCGGAAATATCCAGCATCACGCCCTTGACCGGTGCCGACAGCCTGTCGCCGTCCAGTTCGATGGGCACCAGCTGGGTTTGCTTGAGGGGCGCGCGGAAGGCGTTGCGGCGCTGGTGGTAGGTCACTTCGGCGGGCAGGGGGCACCAGTAGCAGCGATCTCCTTCGAACTCGCCGACCGTAGCCGGCTGCTGGGTTTCCCAGGCGATGCGCACGCCTTCGTGGAAGCCTTCGACACGAAAGGTCTCGCCATTCTTCAGGAAGCGTTCGCCGTCGTTCGGGATCAATTCATCCAGGGCGATCAGGCCGCGGTCGCGGTCCACCTCCACCAGGTAGCTCTGGAATCGCTGGTTGCGGTCGTGGAAGGTGATGATCAGGGGATCGTGGTGCTGCTGCAGTAGACGAAGATTGGCCAGGATTTCGACCGGTGCCTTGAGCACTTTTGGGGGCTGTGGGCCGTTATCTTCGTGGAATGGGTTGGACACGGTCCAGGTCTCTCCGAACGCAAAAGCGGATTACACGAAGAGTGGCGGCATCGTGCCTGCGTGTCTCCGTGCCTTTCTTGTAATGTCTCGTCAGGCCTGGCTGAGCGGGCGCTGCTGGCCGATTCTAGCTGTCGCACCCCGGCTGTCATAGAGGCTGGGCGTATCGCCACCACGCAGGATGCCGAGCATGCTGCCGACCGATGCCCGATTGGCGCGGATCAGGCGGCCATTGCGTTCGTTGGACTCCTTGCAACGCTCGAGCAGCTCGCCCAGTTCGTCGCTGCGCTTGAGTACTTCCTGGCCCAGGGCGAAGCGTTCGGCGAACTGCTGCAGTCCGGCGCGGTCGGCGCTCAGCTGGAGACTGGCCAGCAGCTGGCTGCGCTGGCGGCCATGCTGGTCGAGTTGGGCGAGCAGGGGCTGCTTGTCGGCAAGCAGCTTCTCCAGGCGGGCGAGATCGCGTTCGCCCAGGGCCTGGAATTCTTCGTCCATCAGCTCAAGCAAACGCTGGGCGTGGCCGATATCGTCGGTGAACAGCTGAAGCAGGTTGGTATCGTGCATACGAGCTCTGGGGGATCGGGCGTCCAGGTTCCCCAGCGCCGCCCGTGGACTAGCGCTGGGATTCGAAGTTCAGCAGCTTGCCGGCCACGCGTTTGCTGTCGACCTGATAGGTGCCGTCGGCAATGGCCTGCTTGAGCTTTTCAACGCGCTCCTTGTCCACCACGGGAAGGTCGCGCAGTTGTTCGCCGGCTTTCTGCAGCACCTGAGCTTCGCTGCTCAGTTGCACGGACTCGCCGCTCTTGGCAGCCGGAGCCTGCTCGCCGGTATTCTGGGCCGGAGCAGCCTGGCCGCTGGTGACGGTTTCGCTCTTGCCGGCCTGGGTGCTGCCGGTACGCCCCGAGTTGACGGGGGTGGGGCCGTTATTGAGCCGGTTGAAGTCGATAACCATGATGCAGAACCTCGGACGCTGATTGGACGCTTACCGTTTTATCGGCCCTGTCCGGGATAACTTTAGAAAATTCTTTGGTGCCGGCTGAGTTTAAGAAATCAGCCCGCTTCGGCGCCAGCGGATTCATGCCTACATGTCCACCTGCACCTGGCCGGGCGCCTTGACGCGGGCCTTGATCACGCGGCCGGAGCTCAGGTTGCGAACCCGGATCTGCTCGCCGGGCGCACCATTGGCCAGAGCCTCTCCCGGCATGCGGACATTGATCGAGGCGCTCGCCGCGCTGATCACTACCTGGTCGCCCTTGCTCACCACTTCGGCCTGCTGCAGATGCAATGGCGCCAGTACCTGATCGGGGAGCAGGGCACGTGTGGTCTTCTGGCCGATGATCTGCCCCGGGTCGGTGAGAAATCCCTGGTTCAGGGTGCCCACGTCGCGCTCGGCGACAGCCACGTCCTGGGCTGCGATCGGCGCTCCACGGCGCAGCGGCCGGGTCACTACCACCACCTCACGGTAAAGCCTGACCTGGGCCGGGACGAACACCGTCCACGGGGCGCTGCCATCGCAACGAATCCTCACCGTGACGCGCCCCAGCGGCTGGGCCGGGCTTTCCAGCCTGGTCGTCAAATCCTTGTCGCACTCCATCAGGCGCAGGCGTGGATCGAGGCGATTGACCCGGATTTCGCTGCGGCCCTGGATATTGCTCCGCTGCAGATAATCTTCGACGGCGAACTCAAGAAAGCCTTCGGCTGTGCCGATAAGCACCTCAGGTGACGTCAGATTCGCACTCGACGCGGGGCTGTAGCCGAGACAGCACAAAGCGGGTAAAACAGCCGCAAGCGATTTGCGGCGTTTTGCCATCAAGTGTCGGAAAAGCGTCGTCATGGTGTTCATGCAAACATAGAAGCAAGGCTCGTGCCGCCTGCTAGGCTGATGCAGGCGTTCAATGGCTTGTAATAGGAGTCTGGTCATGGCCGGAGTTTTGGATTCGGTTAACCAGCGTACCCAACTGGTCGGGCAGAACCGCCTGGAGCTGCTGCTGTTCCGTCTCGATGGATCGCAGCTCTACGGCATCAACGTATTCAAGGTGAAGGAGGTGCTGCAGTGCCCCCGCCTCACCCTGATGCCCAAGTCCAGCCCGGTGGTGCGCGGGGTCGCCAATATCCGTGGGGGTACCATTCCGATTCTCGACCTGTCCATGGCGACCGGGCGCAGAGGCCTGGATGACCTGAAGAACAGTTTCGTCATCATCACGGAATACAACACCAAGGTGCAGGGGTTCCTGGTGCGCTCGGTGGAGCGCATCGTCAACATGAACTGGGAGGAGATCCATCCGCCACCCAAGGGAACCGGCCGCGAGCATTACCTGACGGCGGTGACCCGGGTCGACAAGCAGTTAGTGGAGATCATCGACGTCGAGAAAATCCTCGCCGAAGTGGCACCTACCTCCGAGGTGGTGTCCGAAGGTGTGATCGATATCGAGACCCAGACCAAGGCCGTCAGCAAGCGGGTCCTGATCGTCGATGACTCGTCGGTTGCGCGAAAGCAGGTGATCCGCTGCCTGGAAACCGTCGGTGTCGAGGTCAAGGCCCTCAACGACGGGCGCCAGGCCTACAACTACCTGCGCGAGATGGTGGAGGAGGGCAAGGCGCCGGAGCAGGAATTGCTGATGATCGTTTCCGACATCGAGATGCCGGAGATGGACGGCTACACCCTGACAGCGGAAATCCGCAACGATCCGCGCATGCAGAAACTGCATATCCTCCTGCATACTTCGCTTTCCGGCGTGTTCAACCAGGCCATGGTGAAGAAGGTGGGGGCGGATGACTTCCTCGCCAAGTTCAAGCCGGATGACCTGGCGGCGCGAGTCGTGGAACGCATCAAGGTAACGGACGGGGGCTGATTCGGTCCCCTGACATGGAAACAGATCGGTGAGGCGCCCTTAGTGTCTTCAGGCAATGTGGAGTTCGAGCAGTTCCGGGTATTCCTGGAGAAGACCTGCGGCATCCTGCTGGGCAGCAACAAGCAGTATCTGGTCTCCAGCCGGCTGAACAAGCTTATGGAACAGAACGGCATCAAGACCCTGGGTGAGCTCACGCAGCGTATCCAGGGGTTTTCCAGGGGTGGTCTGCGGGAGCAGGTCATCGATGCCATGACCACCAACGAAACCCTGTGGTTTCGCGATACCTATCCCTTCGAGGTGCTGAAGAGCCGGGTTCTCCCCGAGTTGATCAAGGCCAGTCCGAACCAGCCCCTGCGCATCTGGTCGGCGGCCAGCTCGTCGGGACAGGAGCCTTTCTCCATTTCGATGGCGATCGACGAATACGAGAAGATCAATCTCGGCCAGCTCAAGGCGGGGGCGCGCATCGTCGCGACCGACCTGTCCAGTTCCATGTTGGCTGCCTGCCGTTCCGGCGAGTACGACAGCCTGGCCATGGGCCGGGGCCTGTCCCAGGAACGCCTGGCGCGCTACTTCGATCCGAAGGGGCCGGGGCGCTGGGCGGTGAAACCGGCTATTCGCAGCCGGGTGGAGTTCCGTCCGCTGAACCTGCTGGACAGCTACGCGGCGTTGGGCAAGTTCGACATCGTCTTCTGCCGCAATGTGCTGATCTACTTCTCCGCGGACGTGAAGAAGGACATCCTCACCCGCATCCACGCCACCCTGAAGCCGGGTGGCTACCTGTTCCTCGGCGCGTCCGAGGCCCTCAACGGCCTGCCCGACCTCTACCAGATGGTCCAGTGCAGTCCAGGGATCATCTACAAGGTGAAATGAACAAGGGAGGCCAGTGGCCTCCCTTGTTCATAGATTGCGCCGCGTCTGCAGGAGCCAGCTTGCTGGCGAACAGCCCTTGTATACGTCATTCGCGAGCAAGAACTGGGCGTCCCCCTCGCTCCTACACCAGGGTAAGGGTCACGTTGATGTTGCCCCGCGTGGCATTGGAGTACGGGCAGACGATATGCGCCTTGTCCACCAGCGCCTTTGCGGCCTGCCTGTCCAGGCCGGGCAGGGAAATCTTCAGTTCGACCTCGATGCCGAAACCGGTTGGCAAGGTGCCGATGCCCACCGCGCCTTCTATATAGGTGTCTTCGCTCAGGGTGATCTTTTCCTTGCCGGCGACGAACTTGATTGCACCGAGGAAGCAGGCCGAGTAACCCGCGGCGAACAACTGCTCGGGGTTGGTGCCGTCGCCTCCCGGTCCGCCGAGTTCCTTCGGTGTGGTCAGCTTCACATCCAGCACGCCGTCCGATGACACGGCGCGGCCTTCACGGCCGCCGTAGGCTTCGGCATGGGCGGTATACAGGGCTTTCTCGATGGGCATGGCGGGTCTCCGGATTGGGGGCAGAGACAAGCAAGCCTAGCCAAAGGATCGGATCTGCCCAGCGCCGTCTGACTGAAAACGCCCTTCAGGCCGTCAGCCAGTCGATGAACAGGGCGAAAAGCTCCGCCTGGGAGCTGATCTCCAGCTTCGTGTAGAGGTTCTTGCGGTGCATGCGCACGGTTTCCGGGGATATCTCCAGCACCTTGGCGCTGGACTTGGCCGAGTGTCCGCGCAGCAGGAGGTGGGCGATTTCCCTTTCGCGTTCGGTGAGCCGGTCGCTGCCGAAGTTCATGAATGCTTCGCGGATCTGCTGGTTGAGGCCGGCGGGGGCACCGGCGCGCATGGGCGCCGAGCCGTGGCCATCCAGGCAACGGATCAGCCCCCCACGCTCGTCGAACTGACGAACCAGTTCGCGCACCAGCGGGTGCGCCGTCCGCAGCAATGCAAGTTCGTCCTGGCTGAAGCGTGCGCCACTGCGTCCCTGGTACACGCAGAGGGATACCTTGCGCTGGCCGCCTAAGTTGACGATGAAATGCGCGTCTTCCACCGAGCCGCACTTGAGGTAGTTGGTGCGGTAGTACTCGCTGCTGAAGAAATCGTCCGGGGCGATTTCCGAGAGGTGGTAGAAGCCTTCGGCCAAGCCATTCTCCATCGCCAGGCAGAAGGGGTCCAGCAGGTAACCGCGAGCGTAATAGCGCTCGATCAGCGCCTCGCGATATTCGGTGGGGATGCCGCACTGGTAGAGCGGTCGTGGCGCCAACCCCTTGCATTCCAGGCCCAGCAGCACCGACTCGATGGGTACCAGGCTTCGCAGTGCATCGATCAGGCGCTCGCAGAACGAGGGTTCCGCGACGCTGGCCATGGCGCGAGCCAGCCCTGCATGCCAGGCATGCAGGGCGGCGAGGGTGGTGCTGGAGGGTTGGGATTCGGTCATGTCCGGCAGTCTACTGGCGTCGCCGGGCAGCGACCAGACGCTGTCAGTTGCCTGCATAGTCGCCACTTTGCTTGAGGGCCTCGGCGGTTTCGAGGATGGCTTCGCGCAGCGTCTCGACGATCTCGTCCACCTGGGCGCGGGTGATGGTCAGCGGCGGCGACATCACGTTCAGGTGCACGATGGGGCGTACCAGCAGACCGCGTTTCTGCGCCCGCAGGTGGATCTGTTCGCCGATGTTCAGCTCATCGGGGAACAGCGCCTTGCTCGCCTTGTCGGCGACGAACTCGACGCAGGCCATGAGTTTCTTGCAGCGCACGCTGCCCACCAGCGGCAGGTCGGCGAGGCCCTGCAGGCGTTCCTCCAGATAGGTGCCTACCTCCTCCACATGGGGCAGCAGGTTCTCCCGCTGGATGATCTCGATATTCTTCAGCGCGCTGACGCAGCTCACCGGGTGGCCGCTGTAGGTGAAACCGTGGCTGAAGCAGCGGCCCTTGCCCGGCTCACCGATCACATTCCAGATGCGGTCGGAGAAGATGCAGGCACCCAGCGGCAGATAGCCGGAAGTCAGGCCCTTGGCGGTGGTGATGATGTCCGGTACCACGCCGAACACCTCTTCCGAGGCGAAGAAAGCGCCCAGACGGCCGAAGGAGGTCACCACTTCGTCGGAGATGTACAGCACATCGTGGCGCTGGCAGACCTCCCACATGCGCTTGTGATAGCCGGCCGGCGGGATGATCACACCACCCGAGCCCATGATCGGCTCGGCGAAGAAGGCTCCTACCCGGTCCGCACCCAGGGTGAGGATCTTGTCCTCGAACTCGTTGACCAGGAACTCCAGGAACTGCGCCTCGTCCATGCCCGCCGGCGCCCGGTAGGGGTTGGGGCAGGAAATGTGGTGGATGCGGTCCTTGAGGAAGTCGAACTCCGCCGGACGATCCGCCGCCTTGCCGCCCAGGGACATGGTGAGGAAGGTGGAGCCGTGGTAGGCGTTGATGCGGGTGATGACGTGCTTCTTCTCAGGCTTCCCACGGCAGTTCTGGTAGTACTGCACCAGGCGGTAGGCGGTGTCCACTGCCGTGGAGCCGCCGGTGGTGAGGAACACATGGTTGAGGTCGCCGGGCGCCAGTTCCGCCAGCTTCTCGCAGAGTTCGATGGCCTTGACGTTGGCCATGTCGCAGAACGGATTGGAGTAGGCCAGCTGGCGGACCTGGTCGGCGATGGCCTCCGCCATTTCCTCGCGGCCGAGGCCAATGTTGGTGCACCACATGCCGCCCACGGCGTCCAGGTAGCGGTTGCCGGCGGTGTCGTAGATATAGGCGCCACTGCCTGCGGCAATGTTCAGCGCGCCGTTCTCCCGGTGGTCGTCGAAGATGTGGTAGCCGTGCATGTAATGCGCCTTGTCGGCGGCCACGAGGCTCTCATTGTCGAACTGGGCGAAGAAGTCGGCGTTTGGGGTCTTCATGGTCGTGCTCTCGGATGCTGGGCAGTTCAATTCATTTGCCGGTCTTGACCGCATTCCAGGTGCGGGTGATCAGGCGCATGGCCTTCTGCGGCTGGGTTTTCTGGGTGAAGAGGCGGGCACGGGTGGCGTCGTCGGGGTAGATTGCCGGATCGTTGCGCACCTCGGCCGAAATCAGGGGCGTGGCGGCCTGGTTGCTGTTGGCGTAGCGGATGTAGTCGGTGACCTGGGCGATCACCTTGGGCTGCAGCATGAATTCGATGAACTTGTGGGCGTTCTCCACGTGCGGCGCGTCCTTGGGGATGTAGAAGTCATCGAACCAGATCAGCGAACCTTCCTTGGGAATGAAGTAATCCAGCTTCACCTTGGCGCCGGCCTCGGTGGCGCGGGCCTGGGCGGTGGCGTAGTCGCCGGACCAGGTCATGGCGATGCACTGGTCGCCGTTGGCCAGTCCATTGAGGTAGCTCATGGAGTCGAACTTGCGGATGTAGGGGCGCACCTTCATCAGCAGGTCCTGGGCGGCCTTGAGGTCTTCGGGGGCGGCGCTGTTCGGGTCGCGACCGAGATAGGCCAGCGCCAGCGGCAGCACATCGGTGGGCGAATCGATCAGGGTCACGCCGCAGTCGGCGAAACGTGAAACCACCTCGGGGTCGAAGACCATCGCCAGGGAGCCGATAGGCGCGTCCGGCATGCGCGCCTTGATCATGTCGACGTTGTAGGTGATGCCGTTGCTGCCCCAGGTGTAAGGCGCCGAGTAGGTCACGCCCGGGTCGAAGTGCTCCAGGCTGGCCAGCACCTGCGGGTCCAGGTTGCCCCAGCTGGGCAGGCGGTTCTTGTCCAGCGGTTGGAAGACCCCGGCTTTCAGCAACGGCGGCACCAGGGCGGCATTGAGCACCACCAGGTCGTAGCCGGAACGGCCCGGCAGCAGCTTGCCCTGGACCGTTTCGTAGGAGTCGAAGGTGTCGTAGACCACCTTGATTCCGGTGGCCTTCTCGAAATCGGCGAGGGTGTGTTCGCCGATGTAGTCCGACCAGTTGTACAGGCGCAGGGTGTTGCCATCGTCCGCCGGACTGAGGGCCGGCATCAGGATCAGTGTTGCGCTGAAGGCTGCAGCCAGGGTCTTGCGCATGTCGGTTCACCTCTACTTGTTGTTATCGCGTCACCTTGCTGCCTACTGTGTTCCCCTCGCCGTCCCGCGGCCATAACCCGAACGGGTAGGTGGCGTGCCTCGGGATCCTGTACAGTCGTTCAGAACTGCCTGAACGACCACAGGAGCTGTCGGCATGACAACCCAGGATGTGCGCTACTCCCGGCTGGACCCCGAGCTGCGCAAGGCCCACCTGATCGAAGCGACCCTCACCTGCCTCAAACGGCACGGCTTCCAGGGGGCGTCCATCCGCAAAATCTGCGCCGAAGCCGGTGTTTCCGTGGGGCTGATCAACCATCACTACGCGAGCAAGGACGAACTGGTGGCAGAGGCTTACCTGGCCGTGACCGGGCGGGTGATGAAGCTCCTGAGCGATGCCATCGACGCGGCACCGCCGGGCCCGCGGGCGCGGCTGTCGGCGTTCTTCCAGGCGTCGTTCTGCGCCGAACTGCTGGACCCGCAGCTGCTGGATGCCTGGCTGGCCTTCTGGGGCGCGGTGAAGACCGCCCAGTCCATCAACCAGGCCCACGACCATTCCTATGGCGAGTACCGCGCCATCCTCGTCAAGGTGCTCACCGAACTGGCGGCGGAGGAAGGCTGGCAGGGTTTCGACGCGGAGCTCGCCGCCATCAGCCTGAGCGCGCTACTGGACGGCCTCTGGCTGGAGTCCGGGCTGAATCCGCAGACCTTCACCCCGGAGCAGGGCGTGCAGATCTGCGAGGCCTGGGTGGATGGTCTCGAGGCGGGCGGGGTTCGGCGCTTCCTGCGTCCTGTCGGGGGCTGTTGATCGGTCGTTCAACCGGCGATAACCTCCAGCCACTCCAACAATAAGAGCGCCCCGCCAATGTGCGGAGGCGGAGGGCAATTGCAATGGCTCCCAGTGTGCTGATCGTCGACGACGATCCGCTGATCCGTGAACTGCTCCAGTCCTACCTGGCCCAGGAGGGCTACCAGGTGCGTTGCGCCAGTACGGCCGAACAGGCCGAAGCCTGCCTGGCGGAAAGCCCGGTGGACCTGGTGATGCTCGACATCCGCCTGCCCGGCAAGGACGGCCTGACCCTTACCCGCGAACTGCGGGTGCGCTCCGAGGTCGGCATCATCCTCATCACCGGCCGCAACGACGAAGTCGACCGCATCGTCGGCCTTGAATGCGGCGCCGACGATTACGTGGTCAAGCCGCTGAACCCCCGCGAACTGGTCTCCCGCGCCAAGAACCTGGTGCGCCGGGTGCGCCATGCCCAGCAACCGGCCGTCGCAGCCCCCGCCACCCAGCTCAAGCGTTTCGCCGGCTGGATGCTGGACAACGACCGCCGCCGCCTGATCGATCAGGATGGCAGCGAAACCCTGCTCACCCATGGCGAGTTCCAACTGCTCAGCGTCTTCCTGCGCAACGCCGGACATACCCTCAGCCGCGACCAGTTGATGGACCAGATCCGCAACCGCGAATGGCTGCCCAACGACCGCTCCATCGACGTGCTGGTCGGGCGCCTGCGCCGAAAGCTTCGCGACGATCCGGCCGAACCGCAGCTGATCATCACCATCCACGGCGCGGGCTACCTGTTCACCTCCACGGCCAGCGCCGCCTGAACCCATGGCGCGCGCCTGGCTGCTGGCCGTCCTCCTGTCCTGCGGTGCCGCCCAGGCCGCGCCTGCGGTGCGCTACTGCGATTACCCGGTCTATCCGCCGATTTCCTGGAGTGACGGCAAGCAGGTACGCGGCCTGGCGCCGACCGTGGTCAAGGCGGTGTTCGCCAGCCTCGGCCTGGACGTGGAGGTGGTGGTGCTGGGCAACTGGAAGCGCTGCCTGATGGATGCCGCGCAGGGGCGGGTGGACGTGGTGCTGGCCTACCGCACGCCCGAACGCGAGGCCACGCTGGCCTTCGCCGAAATGCCGGTGCTGCGCGAGGAGGTGGCGGTGTTCTACAACCGCCAGCGCCCGCTCCAGGTGGACAAGTTGGAGGACCTCAAGCGTTATCGCGGCGGCCTGTTGTTCGGTGAAAGCTATGGCGACGCCTTCGACCAGATCGTCGCCCGCGCCGGCAATATCGAGTGGGTTTCCGACAGCAGGCAGAACTTCGGCAAGCTGATCCGCGGGCGCATCGATTTCATCCCCTACGAGCGGCGTACCGGCCTGCTGTACATCGAACACCTGCCCGGCGGCGGCGACCTCCGCGCGTTGCCCCTGACCCTGGCCGTCGACCACCTGCGCCTGGCGGTGTCCCGGCATTCGCCTCTTGCCGCACGCATGGCGGAGATCGACGCCGAGTTGCAGCGCCTGACAAACAGCGGCGAGATCGAGCGCTGGCTGGCCGAGAGCGAAGCCACCTATCGCGACATGATCGTTCAGCCGGAGTCCAGGCCATGACCGCATCGAAACCTGCCAGTGGCCTGTTGCGCCGGCTGTTGCTGTTCATCCTGCTGTTCAGCCTGTGCTTCACCTTCGTCGCCAGCGCGGTGCAGTTGCACCTGGAATACCGCCGCGAGATGCGCGACATCGAGGCGCGACTGGAACTGATCCGCGTCGGCTACCTGGCCAGCTTCGAACGCAGCCTCTGGGACCTCAACCAGGAGCAACTGAAGATGCAGCTGCGCGGCCTGGCGGACTTCCCCGACATTGCCCGAGTGCGCCTGACCAGTGCCGATTTCGACCTGCAGGAAGGTGTCGGCGACCCCGCAGGTCCGCTGCGACGCGCGAGCTTTCCACTCTCCTACCAACCGCCCGGCGGTGAACGGCGCCAGCTCGGCGAACTGGAAGTCGTCGTCGACCTCGGTGCTGTCCATCAGCGCCTCTATGCCACCGGTCTTACCAGCCTCCTGTGGATGGGGATCTTCCTCTGCGGCCTCGCCGTGGCGCTTTCCGGGCTGTTCCACCGCCTGGTCACCCGTCACCTGCAGGTGATGGCCGACTTCGCCCGCCGGGTCGGCGCTGGCGACTGGTACGAGGCGTTGCGCCTCGATCGCCGGCCCGGCCGTGGCGCCGATGAGATCGACACGGTGGCCCAGGCCCTGGATGACATGCGCCGGGCCATCCTCGACGACATCCAGCGTCGCGAGGAAGACCGCGCCGCCCTGCAAGGCATGGTGGAGCGACGTACCGCCAGCTTGCAGCGGGCCAAGGAGGACGCTGAGGCCGCGAACCTGGCCAAGTCGCGTTTCCTCGCCACCATGAGCCATGAGATCCGCACGCCGCTCAACGGCATCCTCGGCATGGCCGAACTGCTGCGGGGGGCATCGCTCGACGAGCGCGACGGCAAGCGCCTGGAGGCCTTGCACAAGGCCGCCGAGGGCTTGCTGACGATCCTCAACGAGGTGCTCTATTTCGCTCGCCTGGAAGAAGGGGAGGGCCGGCCCGAACGGATCGACTTCTCCCTGCCGGCGCTGTTGGATCAGGTACTGACCCTGCTGGAACCGCGGGCCAGCGCCAACGGCACCGTCCTGCGTACGCGCATCGACTCCCGGGTGCAGGGCCGCTGCCACGGAGCCGAGCAATTCCTGCGTCAGGTGCTGAGCAACCTGCTGGCCAACGCGGTGAAATTCACTGAAGAAGGAGAAATCCTCGTCGAAGTGCAATTGCTGGAATCCCGGGAGGCGGGGCAGCGCCTGCGCATCAGCGTCACCGACGACGGGATCGGCATCGCCCCGGAAATGCAGGCGAAGATCTTCGAGCGCTTCACCCAGGCCAGCGAAGCCGTGGCTCAGCGCTACGGCGGAACCGGCCTGGGGCTGGCCATCAGCAAGCGTCTGGTGGAGCTGATGGGTGGGCGGATCGGCGTCGAAAGCGTGGAAGGCGAGGGCAGTTGCTTCTGGTTCGAGCTGGAGCTGGCTGCCGCGCGAAACCAGGCCGTCGCCCCGAACGTCGTATCGCAGCTAGAGCCACTGGATGTCCTGGTGGTGGAGGACGTTGCACTCAACCGCGAGGTGGTGTCCGGGCTGCTGGAGCGCGACGGCCATCGGGTCACCCTGGCCGAAGACGCCGAGCCGGCCCTGCACCTGTGCCGGCAGCGGCCCTTCGACCTGATCCTGCTCGACCTGCACCTTCCCGGCATGTCCGGCACCGACCTGTGCCGGCTGATCCGTGCCGATGAACAAGGCGCCAACCGCAGTAGCCGCATCCTTGCCTTCACCGCCAGCCTGCAGCCGGCGCTGGTGCGCAGTTGCCTGGATGCCGGCATGCAAGGTGCGCTGGCCAAACCGCTGAAGCTCGATGACCTGCGCCGGGCGCTGGCCGGGCGCGGGGTGACGCAGGATGGCGATGGCGCGGCCGAATTGCTGGACCGGCAACTGCTGGATACCCATCGTGGCCTGCTCGGCGAGCAGAAGGTCCAGGGGCTGCTGGTCATGTTGCGGCGCATGCTCGACGAGCAACGTGCGGGCCTGCTGGAGGCCCTGGCCGCCCAGGACTGCGCCGAAGTCGGGCACCTCTCCCACCGCCTCGCGGGCAGCAGCGAATCCCTTGGCCTGCGGGCCCTGGCCGCGTGTCTGCGGGAGCTTGAGACCCTGGCGCTGGCCGGGGATGCCAATGCCTTGCAGGCGCTGAAGCCGCGTCTGGAAGAGCTGCTGGTACGCTCGACGGCGCTGCTGGACGCACAGCTGCAAGGCGCTTCGTAAGAGTCGAACAAATTCCTTACGACTTTTTACAACTTCGATCCCCACGTACAACGGGGTCTTACAAGTCCTTCCAATAATCGGTCCGAACCGCGTCCAACGCGGTCCTCGTGGCCTATTGGAGACAAGAATAATGACCCGCAAAGCCCACCTGTCCCGCCACCTCCTTTCGGAGGTGCGTCATGTCTGAAGATCGCATACAACTCACCCGCGCGCTGAAAAGCCGTCACATCTTCATGCTCTCCCTCGGCGGCGTGATCGGCACCGGCCTGTTCATGGGCTCGGGCGTCACCATCAACCAGGGCGGCCCGGCCGGCGCCGTGCTGGCCTACCTGGTAGCCGGTGTGCTGATGTACCTGGTGATGGTCTGCCTGGGCGAACTCTCGGTGCAGATGCCGGTATCCGGCTCCTTCCAGGCCCACGCCACCCGTTACATCGGTCCGGGCACCGGCTTCATGATCGGCTGGGTGTACTGGATGAGCTGGGCCACCACCGTCGGCCTGGAATTCACCGCCGCCGGCATGCTCATGACCCGCTGGTTCCCCGATGTGCCCATCTGGTACTGGTCGGCGCTGTTCGTGGTGGTGCTGTTCTCCCTCAACGGCCTGGCCACCCGCGCCTTCGGTGAAGCCGAGTACTGGTTCTCCGGCATCAAGGTCGCCGCCATCCTCGGCTTCATCATCGTCGGCCTGCTGGCGATCTTCGGCGTCCTGCCGCTGGCCAGTGGCGAACCGGCGCCCATGCTCTCCAACCTGATTGGCGACAGCCTGTTCCCCAACGGCCTTTCCGCCGTGTTCGCAGTCATGATGGCGGTGGTCTACGCCTTCCAGGGCTGCGAAATCATGGGCGTGGCCGCAGGTGAAACCGACCAGCCGGAAAAGAGCATCCCGCGCGCCGTGCGCAACGTCGTGTTCCGCGTGCTGATCTTCTATGTGCTCGCCATCGTCGTGCTGTCGGCCATCGTGCCCTGGCAGCAGGCCGGCCTGATGGAAAGCCCCTTCGTCCAGGTGTTCGACATGGTGGGCATTCCCTTCGCCGCCGACCTGATGAACTTCGTCATCCTCACCGCCATCCTCTCGGTGGGTAACTCCGGCCTCTATGCCTCCACCCGCATCCTCTGGGCCATGTCCAAGACCGGCATGGCGCCGCGCGGGCTGTCGACCCTGAGCAAGCGCGGCGTGCCCTTGCGTGCGCTTTGCATCACCCTGTGCTTCGCATTGCTGTCGCTGCTGACCAGCGTGGTGGCCGCCGACACGCTGTTCATGGTGCTGATGGCCATCAGCGGCATGGCCGGCACCGTGACCTGGATCGTCATCGCCCTGGCCCAGTACCGCTTCCGCCGCGAGCACTACAAGGCCGGCGGCACCGTGAAGGACCTCAAGTATGCCGCGCCGCTGTACCCCTTCCTGCCGCTGGCCTGCATCCTGCTGTGCAGCTCGCTGTTCGTCTTCCTCGCCATGGATCCGACCCAGCGTCCCTCGCTCTACTGGGGCTTCGGTTTCGTCGGTGTCTGCTACGCCGCCTACTTCTTCCTGCAGTTCAAGCGCCAACGCGGTGTGATCGCCGCTCCAGCGGTGTGATTGCGTAGACGGGGCACCGGCCTGCTTCGTTCTGCCAGGTCTCAGGTGCAACCAACGGCCTTCTCCCCCTTGGGAGAAGGCCGTTGGCGTTTCACGGGGCAGGACGCGAGCCTGATCGGCCAATCCATTCCTATCTGCGGGAGATAGGTGCCGGCTCTGCCTTGCAGGAATGGGGCGAGAAGGAGGCCCGTTCTGACTTGTTCGAAGATGTAACAGCCCGTTCTTTCTACACCCCGCTTCAAAATAAAAATTCAATGAAAACAAATAGATATGTTCGTTATTGAGCGTTACATACCCCAAAAGGGCAGGATTGCCGCCTTCCTGAACACTCGTTTAGGATCTTTCCACGTTCTTCCTCACAGCAATACAACAAGACGAGGGTTCCCATGACCACCTTGCTCAGCCGGGTCGATGGCGGCGTTGCCCGCATCACCCTGAACCGCCCCCAGCAGCGCAATGCACTGGACATCCCCACCCTGAACGGCCTGCTCGAACTGCTCGATGCCCACGAGGCGGATCCTGCTGTGCGCGTGGTGATCCTGAGTGGTGAGGGGCGCAGCTTCTGTGCGGGCGCAGATCTCGCCGAGTGGGCCGAGGCCGAAGCCCGGGGTGAGCTGGAAACCTACGGCTGGACCGAAACCGCCCATGCCCTGATGAGCCGCCTGCACGGCCTGGCCAAGCCCACCATCGCCGCCGTCAACGGCACCGCGGTCGGCGCGGGGATGGACCTGGCGCTGTGCTGCGATTTCCGCATCGCGGCCGCCTCCGCGCGCTTCAAGGCCGGCTACACCGGCATGGCGTACTCCCCTGACGCCGGCGCCAGCTGGCACCTGCCGCGCCTGATCGGCGCCGAGCAGGCCAAGCGCCTGCTGTTCCTCGACGAACTCTGGGGCGCCGAGCGGGCGCTTTCCGTTGGCCTGGTGGGCGAGGTGTGCGCCGACGAGCAATTGCAGGCCGTTGCCGGTGAACTGGCTGCGCGCCTGGCTGCCGGCCCGACCTTCGCCTTCGCCCAGACCAAGGCCCTGATCCAGGGTGGCGCCAGCCGCAGTCTCGCCGAGCAACTGGCTGCGGAACAGGCTGCCGGACTGCTGTGCGGCCGCAGCGCGGATGCCGCCGAGGCCCTGCGTGCCGTTGCCGAAAAGCGTGCCCCCCAATTCACCGGCCGCTGATGCGCCGAACTCGACAGAGGACAGAGCAATGAACTTCCAACTGACCCAGGAACAGGAAATGCTGGTCGACGCGGTGCGCGCATTCGTCGACAAGGAGCTGCTGCCCCACGAGGAAGCCGTGGACCGTGCCGACGCCGTGTCCCCCGAGTTGGCCGCCCAGATTCGCGGCAAGGCGCTCGCAGCCGGTTTCTATGCCTTCAACATGCCGGAGGAAGTAGGTGGCGGCGGCCTCGACTATCTGTCCCAGGCACTGGTGGAGCGCGAGCTGTCGAAGGTTTCCTGGGCGCTGCACGTGTTCGTTGCGCGGCCCTCGAAGATCCTCATGGCGTGCAAGGGCGAGCAGATCGAGCAGTACCTGCTGCCCTGCGTCCAGGGCGAAAAGATCGACTGCTTTGCCCTGACCGAACCGGGTGCCGGTTCCGACGCCAACTCCATCAAGACCCGCGCGGTACGTGATGGCGACGACTTCGTGCTGAACGGCGCAAAGCATTTCATCAGCCATGCCGGCCATGCCGACTTCGCCATCGTTTTCGCCGTCACCGACACCTACGAGCACAACGGCAAGAAGCGCAATGCCGTCACCGCCTTCCTGGTGGACAAGGGCACCGCCGGCATGACCGTGCGCCGCGGTCCCAGGTGCGTCAGCAACAAGGGCTACCACACCTACGAAATCTTCTTCGACGATTGCCGCGTGCCGGCCTCCAAGGTCCTCGGCGAGGTGGACAAAGGCTGGGAAGTGGCCAACGCGTGGCTCACCGCGGGCCGCGTAATGGTCGCCGCCAACTGCGTCGGCCAGGCCCAGCGTGCCCTCGACCTGTCGCTGCAATGGGCCGCCGACCGCAAGCAGTTCGGCCAGCCCATCGGCACCTACCAGGGCATCTCCTTCAAGCTCGCCGACATGGCCACGCAGATTCGCGCGGCGGAGCTGATGACCCTGCACACCGCCTGGAAGATGGACCAGGGCACCATGACCGACGGCGAAGCCGGCATGGCCAAGCTTTTTGCCAGCGAAGTGCTGGGCAAGGTGGCCGACGAGACGGTGCAGATCTTCGGCGGCATGGGCTTGATGGACGAAGGCCCGGTGGAGCGCATCTGGCGCAACGCCCGGATCGAGCGGATCTGGGAAGGCACTTCGGAAATCCAGCGCCACATCATTTCCCGCGAACTGCTGCGCCCGCTGCTGCGCTGACGCCTTTGTTCCCCTCTCCCTTTGGGGCGAAGAGGCACGCTTTCGGGAGCATCGCTTCCGGTGCCGATGAGCGACTGATCGCCAAGCGATCAGGCTGGGGCGCAGAGCGGGGGTAGGGGTGAGGGAAGTCCTGGCAAATCCTATTCCGAGATCCGACATGAATCGAGACAACCTCAAGCGCCTGCTGGCGCCCCGGCACCTGGCCTTCATCGGCGGTCGCAGCATGGCCCGTGCCCTCAAGCGCTGCGCCGAAGGCGGCTTCGCCGGCCAGATGTGGCTGGTGAATCCGCAACACGCCGAACTGGAAGGCGTGCCCTGCGTGGCCAGTGTCGCGGACCTGCCGTGCGGGCCGGACGCGGTGTTCATCGCCACCAACCGTGAACAGACGCTGGACAGCGTCGCAGCCCTGGCCGCCAAGGGGGCAGGCGGGGCCATCTGCTACGCCTCCGGCTTCGCCGAAACCGGCGCCGAGGGCCAGGCCCTGCAGGCGCAATTGCTGGCAGCGACGGGTGACATGGCGCTGCTCGGACCCAACTGCTACGGCCTGCTGGACTACCTCCATGGCGCCGCCCTCTGGCCGGTGGCCCACGGTGGCCAACTGGTGGAGAAGGGCGTGGCTGTGCTCACCCAGAGCGGCAACTTCGCCTACAACCTGTCCATGAGCGACCGCTCCCTGCCGATCGCCTACATGGCCTCGGTCGGCAACCAGGCCCAACTGGGCGTGGCTGAGTTGATGGACGTGCTGCTGGATGAACCCCGCGTCACCGCCATCGGCTTGCACCTGGAAGGCCTGAAGAACGTACCGGGCTTCGCCCGCGCCGCGCACAAGGCCCTGGAGAAGGGCATCCCGATCATTGCCTTGAAGACGGGCGTATCGCAGATAGGCGCCGAACTGGCCCTCAGCCACACCAGCTCCCTGGCCGGCTCCGATGCCCTGTACGACAGCCTCTTCGAGCGCCTCGGGGTGATCCGTGTCAGTGGCCCCGTGAGCTTCATGGAGACCCTCAAGGCCGCTGCCTGCGGCAAGCTGCCTGCCGGTCCCGGCCTGATCGCCCTGGCCTGCTCCGGCGGCGATGCCGGCCTGATTGCCGACTACGCCGAGGTCAATGGCCTGCAACTGCCAAAGCTGGACGAAGGCCAACGCCACGAGCTGGCGCAGGTCCTGCCGGGTTACGCCAATATCGCCAACCCGCTGGACTTCACTACCGCTATCTGGGGCAACGGTGACGCCCTGGAACGCATGCTCGACAGCGCCCTGCGCAGCGCTGCCGATGCCGCGTTGCTGGTGCTGGACTATCCAGGGGAGGAAACCGGCGAGCGGCCCCAGTGCGATCTGCTGCTGGAGTTGTATTGCGAAGCCCTGGCGCGTCATGGCAAGACCGGTTTCATTGCCTCGGCCTTCCCGGAACTGCTGCCGGAGTCCGCCCGCGAATACCTGCACGCCCGTGGCGTCGCTGCCTTGCAGGGCGTGGAGGACGGTCTGGCCGCCTGGGGCCGGATCGCCGCCTACAAGCAACGCCGTGAAGCTCTGCTGGCCCGGGGCGAGTCGGCCCTGGTGCCCCTGAGTCCATCGCCTCTGGCCGGTGGTGGGTTGCTGGATGAATGGCAATCCAAGCAGGCCCTGCGCACTTTCGGTCTTCCGGTTCCGCAAGCGCGGCTCAGTACGCCGGAACGGGCCGTGGAGGATGCCGGCCAGCTTGGCTACCCGCTGGTGCTGAAAGCCGTCAGCGCAGACCTGCCACACAAGACCGAGGCCGGCGCCGTGGCCCTCAACCTGCGGGATGCCGACGCCCTGCAACGGGCCCTGGGCGAAATGCGGCAACGCATTGCCGCCTACGCACCGGGCGTGGCCTTCGACCGGGTACTGCTGGAGCGCATGGCTACACCGCCACTCGCGGAGCTGATCGTGGGCGTCAAGCGCGAGGAAGGCTTCGGCCTGGCCCTGGTGATAGGCGCTGGCGGCATTCTCGTCGAGTTGCTGAAGGACAGCCGCAGCCTGCTGCTGCCCACCAACGATGCCGCGATCCGCGATGCCTTGCTGAGCTTGCGCAGTGCGCCGCTGCTCACCGGCTTCCGTGGTCGCCCTGCAGCGGATCTGGACGCGCTGGTAGCCGCCGTTCGCGCGGTGGCCGACTACGCCAGCGAGAACGCTGGACGCCTGCTGGAGCTGGATGTGAATCCGCTGCTGGTCGGCGCCGACGGTGCCGTGGCGGTGGATGCGCTGATTCGGTTGGGTAAATGACGCTCTTGTAGGAGCCAGCTTGCTGGCGAAAGTCCGGCACACGGCCGTTCGCGAGCAGAGCTCGCTCCTACAGCTCTTGGCATCGATTCGAGGAGACACCTCATGCAACAGCAGAACACTCTCACTGGCGGCCAGGCCCTGGTCCGTCTGCTGGCCAACTACGGCGTGGACACCGTGTTCGGCATTCCCGGCGTGCACACCCTGGAGCTGTATCGCGGCCTGCCCGGCAGTGGCATCCGCCATGTGCTGACCCGCCACGAGCAGGGCGCCGGTTTCATGGCCGACGGCTACGCGCGGGTCAGCGGCAAGCCGGGCGTGGCGTTCATCATCACCGGCCCGGGCGTGACCAACGCCGCCACGCCCATCGGCCAGGCCTATGCCGATTCGATTCCGCTGCTGGTGATTTCCAGCGTCAACCACACCGCCAGCCTCGGCAAGGGATGGGGTTGCCTGCACGAGACCCAGGACCAGCGCGCCATCACCGCGCCCATCACGGCCTTCTCGGCTGTCGCCCTGACCCCGGAAGACCTGCCCGAGCTGGTGGCCCGTGCCTTCGCCGTATTCGATGGCGAGCGCCCGCGTCCGGTGCATATCTCGGTACCGCTGGACGTGCTCGCCGCACCGGTGGCCCGTGACTGGACCTCCGAGGTGGTACGCCGTCCCGGCCGGGGCGTGGCCGATGGCGAATCCCTGGACGCCGCCGCCAGGCGGCTGGCGGCAGCCACGCGGCCGATGATCATTGCCGGTGGTGGCGCGCTGGACGCGGCCGGTGCCGTGCGGGCAATCAGCGAGCGCCTGGGCGCTCCGGTATTCACCAGCGTGGCCGGCAAGGGACTGTTGCCGCCGGATGCCCCGCTCAATGCCGGTGCCAGCCTTTGCGTGGCGCCGGGCTGGGAGATGATCGCCGAAGCCGACCTGGTCCTGGCCGTGGGCACCGAGATGGCCGATACCGATTTCTGGCGCGAGCGCCTGCCGCTGTCCGGCGAGCTGATCCGCGTCGATATCGATCCACGCAAGTTCAACGACTTCTATCCCTGTGCCGTCGCGCTCAAGGGCGATGCCCGCCAGACCCTGGAGGCGCTGCTGCAACGTCTGCCGGAGACGGGCAGGGCAGGGCAGGCAGCCGCCGCCCGCGTCGCCCGGCTGCGAGAGGACATCCGCAACGGCCACGCGCCGCTACAGGGTATCCACCAGGCGATCCTCGACCGCATTGCCGCTGCCTTGCCGGCGGATGCCTTCATCAGCACCGACATGACCCAACTGGCCTACACCGGCAACTACGCCTTCGCCAGCCGGGCGCCGCGCAGCTGGCTGCACCCCACGGGCTACGGCACCCTCGGCTACGGCCTGCCGGCAGGTATCGGTGCCAAGTTCGGCGCACCGGAGCGGCCCGGCCTGGTGCTGGTCGGGGATGGCGGTTTCCTCTACACCGCGCAGGAGCTGGCGACCGCCACTGAGGAGCTCGACAGCCCACTGGTGGTGCTGCTGTGGAACAACGATGCCCTGGGCCAGATCCGCGACGACATGCTGGCCCTGGCTATCGAGCCGGTGGGCGTATTGCCGCGCAACCCGGACTTCGCCGGCCTGGCCCGTGCCTTCCATTGCGCCGTGAAGCAGCCCCGCAGCCTTGACGAACTGGAAGTCGACCTGCGCACAGGCTTCGGCCACCCCGGCGTCACCCTGATCGAACTGAAACATGCCTGTGCTCGCTGAGCACGGGCAAGGAGCTGAACATGCGCTTTTCCGACCTCACCCAACGCATTGCCGGCGACGGCGCGGCCGCCTGGAATATTCACTACCGCGCACTGGAGCGCCAGGCCCGGGGGGACGACATTCTCCTCCTGTCGGTAGGCGACCCTGATTTCGACACGCCGCAACCCATCATACAGGCCGCCATCGACAGCCTGCTCAACGGCAATACCCACTACTCCGATGTGCGTGGCAAGTTTCCCCTGCGGCAACGCATTGCCGCCTGGCACAACCAGCGCAGCGGGCAGAGCGTGGGTGCCGATCAGGTGGTGGTGCTGGCCGGCGCCCAGTGTGCGCTGTTCTGTGTGGTGCAGTGCCTGCTCAACCCGGGCGACGAGGTCATAGTCGCCGAACCCATGTATGTCACCTACGAGGCGGTGTTCGGTGCCTGTGGCGCCAAGGTGGTCCCGGTGCCGGTGCGTTCGGAGAATGGCTTCCGCATCCAGCCCGAGGATGTGGCTGCCGCCATCACCCCGCGCACTCGCGCGCTGGCCCTGAACAGCCCGCACAACCCCTCCGGCGCCAGCCTGCCGCGCTCCACCTGGAATGCCCTGGCCGAACTCTGCATCGCCCATGACCTGTGGATGATTTCCGACGAGGTCTACAGCGAGCTGCTGTTCGAGGGCGAGCACATCAGCCCGGCCAGCCTGCCGGGCATGGCCGAGCGCACCGCGACCATCAACAGCCTGTCCAAGTCTCACGCCATGACCGGCTGGCGCGTGGGTTGGGTGGTCGGCTCGGAGGAACTGACCGGACACCTGGAAAACCTCGCCCTGTGCATGCTCTACGGCTCGCCTGACTTCGTCCAGGACGCCGCCTGCGTTGCCCTTGAAGCGCGACTTCCGGAGCTGGAAGCCATGCGCGAGGCCTATCGCCAGCGGCGCGACCTGGTGTGCGCCACCCTCGAAGGTTGCCCCGGCCTGCGTGCGTTGAGGCCGGATGGCGGCATGTTCGTGATGGTGGACATCCGTGAAACCGGCCTGTCCGCCCAGGACTTCGCCGACCGCCTGCTGGACGACTACGGCGTCTCGGTGCTGGCGGGCGAGGCATTCGGGCCCAGCGCCGCGGGGCATATCCGCCTGGGGCTGGTGCTGGGCAGCGAGCCGCTGGAGGAAGCCTGCCGACGCATCGCCGGCTGCGCCGCCGCACTGATTGAGCTGCGAGCAATCGCATGAATGATGGTTGGCGCCGGGACCGGAAATCGCCATCGTCGGGTCCGGTAATGTCCAGCGCCAATCCGTGGCACATCCCGCACAAGGAATTCCCATGAAAGTACTGATCGTCCATGCGCACCCGGAGCCGCAGTCGTTCTGCAGCGCCCTGCGCAACCTGGCGGTGGAAACCCTGCAGGGGCAGGGGCACGAAGTCCGCCAGTCCGACCTCCACGCGCTGGACTGGAACCCGGTGGCCAGCGCGGCTGATTTCGGCCAGCGGCAGAATCCGGATTACCTGGTCTATGCCCTGGAACAACGTGAAGGGGTCAAGGCCGGCGATATCGCGCCGGATATCCAGCGCGAGCTGGAGAAGCTGCTCTGGGCCGACCTGCTGATTCTCAACTTCCCGCTCTACTGGTTCTCGGTGCCGGCCATTCTCAAGGGCTGGATCGACCGGGTGCTGGTGTCCGGCGTCTGCTATGGCGGCAAGCGCTTCTATGACCAGGGCGGCCTGGCCGGCAAGAAGGCGCTGGTCACCCTGACCCTGGGCGGCCGCGAGCACATGTTCGGTGAAGGCGCCATTCATGGCCCGCTGGAAGACATGCTGCGTCCGCTGTTGCGCGGCACCCTGGCCTATGTCGGCCTGGATGTGTTGCCGCCTTTCGTGGCCTGGCACGTGCCCTATATCAGCAATGACGCGCGCCAGGATTTCCTGCGTGACTACCAGGCACGACTGCTGGGGCTGGACCAGGATGTGCCGCTCGCGTTTCCCCGGCTGGACCAGTTCGACGACAGGTTGTACCCACTGGCGTGATGAGTGCAGCGAGGCCGCCCAAGGGCGGCCTTCTTCTTTTTCCGGTGGGAGCGAAATCATTCGCGAATGAATTCGCTCCCACAACTCGTACCCCCGGCAAAGCGGCAACCAGCGGCAAACCGCCCTTGCCGCTTTGCCGCCCTGCCAGCGCCTCTTGCCGCTTTTTGCCGCTTGTTTTTCATTCAAAGCGTTGAAAATAAAGGAAAAACTAAAGTGGCACGGCCTTTGCTGAATGTCATGCAAGCAAAACCACATTGCCACTGGCAAAGGTTCCGGACATGAGCATCAGTTTCGAAAAGGCCCTCGGCATCCATCAGCAAGCCCTCAGCTTCCGCGCCCAGCGCGGCGAGGTGCTGGCCAACAACATCGCCAACGCCGATACCCCGAACTACAAGGCTCGCGACCTGGACTTCGCCAGCGTGCTGGCCCAGCAGTCGGAGAAGGCCGCCCACGGCAGCTTCCAGGCCACCCGGACCAACGAGCATCACATTGCCGCCGAAGGTTTCGAGATCGCCGACGCCTCGCTGAAGTACCGCGTACCGTTCCAGGCCGCCATCGACCAGAACACCGTCGACGCCCAGCTGGAACAGTCGAACTACACCGAGAACGCCATGCAGTTCCAGGCCAGCTTCACCTTCCTCAACAGCAAGTTCAAAGGGCTGATGAACGCCCTGCGCGGCGAATAACGGAGAGCCCAGCCATGTCCCTGTCCAGCATCTTCAACATCGCCGGCACCGGCATGAGTGCCCAGAACACTCGGCTGAACACCATCTCCAGCAACATCGCCAACGCCGAATCGGTGTCCTCCAGCCTCGACCAGACCTACCGCGCCCGCCATCCGGTGTTCGCCACCGTGATGCAGGACAGCCTGGGCAACGGCGACCGTGGTTCGCTGTTCGCCGACCAGGACCAGTCCGGCGCCGGCGTGCAGGTTCTCGGTGTGATCGAGGACCAGAGCACCCTGACCCCGCGCTACGAGCCGAACCACCCGGCGGCCAACGCGGACGGCTACGTCTACTACCCGAACGTGAACGTGGTTGAAGAGATGGCCGACATGATTTCCGCCAGCCGGTCCTTCCAGACCAACGTGGAAATGATGAACACCGCCAAACAGATGATGCAGAAAGTGCTGACCCTGGGTCAGTGATAGCGCGCGAGGGAACAGCATGAGTGTCAGTAACGTAGCGTCCACCGATGGCCAGTCGTTCCTCGACCAGTACGCCATCAAGAACGAACCCAAGAGCAAGGACCTCGGCAAGAACGAGTTCCTCGAGCTGCTGGTCGCCCAGTTGAACAACCAGGACCCGCTGGCGCCCCAGGAGAACGGCGAGTTCATCGCCCAGCTGGCGCAGTTCAGCCAGGTGGAAGGCATCGAGAAGCTGAACAGCAGCATGGGTTCGCTGCTGTCCGGCTACCAGTCCTCCCAGGCACTTCAGGCCTCGTCCCTGGTGGGGCGCAAGGTCATCGTGCCCAGCGAGAAGGCCGTGGTGGATACCGCGGAAACTTTCAAGGCCAGCGCCAATCTGCCCATTTCCAGCAGCAACGTCTGGGTCAACGTCTACGACAACGCCGGCACCTTGGTGAACCGCATCAACCTCGGCGAGCAGCCGGCCGGCAGCGTCAGCTTCATGTGGGACGGCAAGGACTCCAGCGGCAAGGTCATGCCGCCGGGCACCTACAAGTTCGAAGCCCAGGCCCAGTACAGCGGCGAAACCAAAGCCCTCTACACCATGCTTCCGGCCAACGTCGACAGCGTCACCCTGGGCCAGAACGGCGGCGAGCTGATGCTCAACCTCGCCGGCATCGGCAGTGTCGGTCTGTCCAAGGTCCAGGTCATCGGTCAGTAACCTCCCGGTCAAGAGCGCCGGGAAGCACCGGCAAAGGAGAAAGTAATGGCGTTCAACATCGGTCTCAGTGGTCTGCGCGCAGCGACCAGCGACCTCAACGTCACCGGCAACAACATTGCCAACGCCGGCACTGCGGGCTTCAAGCAGTCCCGTGCCGAGTTCGCCGACGTCTATGCCGCCTCGGTGCTTGGCACCGGCAAGAACGCCCAGGGTAGCGGCGTGGCTTTGGGGGACGTGTCCCAGCTGTTCAACCAGGGCAACATCAACTACACCCAGAATGCCCTGGACCTGGCCATCAACGGCAACGGCTTCTTCCAGACCAGCAACAACGGCGAGATCAGCTACACCCGCGCCGGTTACTTCGGTACCGACCGCAACGGCTACATCGTCAACAACTTCGGCTATCGCCTGCAGGGCTACGGCATCGACGGCAATGGCAACGTCCAGAACGGCGTAGTCAGTGATCTGCAGATCCAGACCTCCAACCAGGCGCCCAAGGCCACCACCGAAGTCGCGCAGAAGTTCAACCTGAACTCCACCACCAAGGCGCCGACCAATACGCCGTTCGATCCGAGCGACCCGACGACCTACACCTCGTCCACCTCGGTCAACATCTATGACTCCCAGGGCAACGCCCACGTCATGACCCAGTACTTCATCAACAACTCGGACCCGGCCGCTACCCCGCCGGTGACCAACAACTGGACCATGGCCGTGCTGGTGGATGGACGCAATCCGTCCAACCCGGCCAGCACCGACCCGCACACCACCAACCTGCTGTTCAACGCCGACGGCAGCCTGAACACCGCCGGCATGGCGGCGGGTGGCGAGCTGAACTACGACCCCGCCACCGGCCTGATGAACCTCGACGACTGGGTGCCCGCGGTTTCCGACGGCGGTACTCCGGCCAACTGGTCGTCCAACGGCGCCACCGCCAACGCCGGCGGCATCAGCGTCGATATTCGTGGCTCCACCCAGTACTCCAGCGCGTTCGCCGTCAACAGCATCAGCCAGGACGGCTACACCACCGGTCAACTGGCAGGCCTGGAAATCGACGACACCGGTGTGATCTTCGCCCGCTACACCAACGGCCAGTCCAAGGTGCAGGGCCAGGTGATCCTCGCCAACTTCGCCAACGTCCAGGGCCTGACGCCGGTAGGCAAGACCGGCTGGGTGCAATCGTTCGAGTCCGGTGAGCCGGTGGTCGGCACCCCGCGTTCCGGCACCCTGGGTGCCTTGCAGGCCGGCGCGCTGGAAGATTCCAACGTCGAACTGTCGGACCAACTGGTGAACCTGATCGTCGCCCAGCGCAACTACCAGGCGAACGCCAAGACTATCCAGACCGAAGACGCCGTCACCCAAACCATCATCAACCTCCGCTGATAAATAGACTGCCTGTGGGAGCGATTTCAATCGCGAAGCAGGTCGAAGACCTGCCCGTCTGAGGCCTGGGCCGGCTGCGCCGGCCGATCGCGAATGAATTCGCTCTTACGAGAAGCAAGCCGGGAAAGCGTTTCCCAAGCGGCAAATCCCCTTGCCGCTGGCGGCATCCCCTCGCCGCCAGCGCTTTGACAAGGCCCTTCAGTGGGCCTTTTTCTTTTCTAAAGAATCCTTTAATTCAATGTCTTGCGATTGAACTTCGGCGTTGGCATGGCGCTTGCTGCATAGCAGGCAAAGAGCCAAGGGCGGCAACGCCCACTCGGAGAGATTCATGGACAAGATGCTTTATGTCGCGATGAGCGGGGCCAGCCAGAACAGCCTGGCCCAGCGTGCTCATGCCAACAACCTGGCGAACATCTCGACCTCCGGTTTCCGTCGCGACTTCGAACAGGCGCGCTCCATGCCGGTGTTCGGCGACAGCTTTCCGTCGCGGGTCTATGCCATGACCGAGCGGCCCGGCACTGACTTCACTCCCGGCGCCCTGCAGGAAACCGGTCGTGACCTGGACGTGGCCATCGAAGGGGAGGGCTGGATTGCCGTTCAGGCCCCCGACGGCGGCGAAGCCTATGTGCGCACCGCCAGCCTGCAGATTGATGCCCTTGGCCAGCTCCGCACCGGCAATGGTTTGCCGGTCATGGGCAATGCCGGTCCCATCGCCATTCCGCCGGAGCAGAAAGTCGAGATCGGCCAGGACGGCACCATCAGCATTCGTGCTCTCGGCGAAGCCCCAAACGTGGTGGCCGAGGTCGACCGCATCAAGCTGGTCAATCCCGATCCCAAGCAGCTGGAGAAGGGCGCCGACGGCCTGATCCGGATCAAGGACCCGCAGCAGGCGGTGCAGGCCGACGCCAATGTCCGCGTGACTTCCGGCTTCATCGAAGCCAGCAACGTCAACGCCGTGGAAGAGATGACCGCGATCCTCTCGCTGTCCCGCCAGTTCGAGCTTTCCGTGAAGATGATGCGTACCGCCGAAGACAATTCTTCGGCAATGGCGCGGGTCTTGCAGTTCAGCTAATCACCAGTAGGCGGCGCCACGTTTCCGGCGCCCGAGGAGAAATAGATGCTTCCGGCACTCTGGGTCAGCAAGACCGGCCTGTCCGCCCAGGACATGAACCTGACCACCATTTCCAACAACCTGGCGAACGTCTCGACCACGGGGTTCAAGCGCGACCGCGCCGAGTTCGAGGACCTGCTGTACCAGATCCGCCGCCAGCCCGGTGGCCAGACCAGCCAGGACAGCGAGCTGCCCACCGGCCTGCAACTGGGTACCGGTGTGCGCATCGCGGGGACCCAGAAGATCTTCACCCAGGGCAGCCTGCAGACCACCGAACAGCCGCTGGACATGGCCATCAACGGCCGTGGCTTCTTCCAGGTGCTGCTGCCCGATGGCACTGTCTCCTACACTCGCGACGGCAGTTTCCACCTGAACTCCGACGGCCAGATCGTCACCTCCCAGGGTTTCGCCCTGGAACCGGCCATCGTCCTGCCCGCCGAAGTGCAGACCTTCACCGTGGGTGAAGACGGCACTGTCTCCGTGACCACCACCGGCAACCCCGCCGCCCAGGTGATCGGCAACATCCAGACCGCCGACTTCGTCAACTACGGCGGTCTGCAGGCCATCGGCAACAACCTGTTCCTGGAGACCGCTTCCAGCGGTGCGCCGCAGGTCGGTACTCCCGGCCTCACCGGCCTTGGCACCGTGCAGCAGAACACCCTGGAAAACTCCAACGTCAGCGTGGTCGAGGAGTTGGTGAACATGATCACCACCCAGCGCGCCTACGAGATGAACTCCAAGGTCATCTCCACCGCCGACCAGATGCTCTCCTTCGTCACGCAGAACCTGTAACGCCCTGAGGTAGTCGCCATGAACCGGCTGATCATTCTTCTCCCGCTGCTCGGTATCACCCTTGTCCAGGGCTGCGTGCAGCCGGCTCCGCGGCCGAACGATCCGTATTACGCGCCGGTCCTGCCGCGCACCCCGCTGCCGGTGGCGCAGAACAATGGCGCTATCTACCAGGCCGGTTTCGAAACCAACCTCTACGACGACCGCAAGGCCTATCGCGTGGGTGACATCATCACCATCACCCTCAACGAGCGCACCCAGGCCAGCAAGAATGCCAACTCGCAGATCCAGAAGGACAGCAACGCCAACATCGGCCTGACCTCGCTGTTTGGCGGCGGCGTGTCGGTGAACAACCCCAACGGCGGCCTGAACCCGCTGGATGCCGCGCGCCTTTCCCTGGATGCCGAGTACAACGCCACCCGCGACACCAAGGGCGATTCCAAGGCGGGGCAGAGCAACAGCCTGTCCGGTTCCATTACCGTCACCGTGTCCGAAGTGCTGCCCAACGGCATCCTCGCGGTCCGTGGCGAGAAGTGGCTGACCCTGAACACCGGCGACGAGCTGGTGCGCATCGCCGGCATGGTCCGCGCCGACGACATCGGCACCGACAACACCGTGTCTTCCACCCGTGTGGCCGATGCGCGTATCACCTATTCCGGCACCGGCGCCTTCGCCGATGCCAGCCAGCCCGGCTGGTTCGACCGGTTCTTCATGAGCCCGCTGTTCCCGTTCTGATGAGACCGACCATGAAGCGACTGATCACCGCCCTCTGCCTGCTGCTCGCCGCAGGCGTTGCCCAGGCCGAGCGCCTGAAGGACCTGGCGAGCATCCAGGGCGTGCGGAGCAACCAGCTTATCGGCTACGGCCTGGTGGTGGGCCTGAACGGCACGGGTGACCAGACCACCCAGACGCCGTTCACCCTGCAGACCTTCAACAACATGCTGGCGCAGTTCGGCATCAAGGTGCCGGCCAACGTCGGCAACGTGCAGCTGAAGAACGTGGCGGCGGTGTCCATCCACGCCGACCTGCCGCCCTTCGCCAAGCCGGGCCAGACCATCGACGTCACCATTTCCTCCATCGGCAACGCCAAGAGCCTGCGCGGCGGCAGCCTGTTGATGAGCCCGTTGAAAGGTATCGACGGTAACGTGTATGCCATCGCCCAGGGCAACCTGGTGGTGGGTGGTTTCGACGCCGAGGGCAGCGATGGCTCGAAGATCACCGTCAACGTCCCGTCCTCCGGGCGCATTCCTTCCGGCGCCACCGTTGAGCGTCCGGTGCCGAGCGGTTTCGAGCAGGGCAATTTCCTCACCCTGAACCTCAACCGCCCGGACTTCACCACCGCAAAGAACATCGTCGACAAGCTCAACGAACTGCTCGGTCCGGGCGTCGCCCAGGCCGTGGATGGCGGCTCGGTTCGGGTCAGCGCGCCGCTGGATCCGGGCCAGCGCGTGGATTACCTCTCGGTGATCGAGAACCTGGAAGTGGAGGCTGGCCAGGGCGTGGCCAAGGTCATCATCAACTCGCGCACCGGCACCATCGTCATTGGCCAGAACGTGAAGGTGCAGCCGGCCGCCGTGACCCACGGCAGCCTGACCGTCACCATCACCGAGGACCCCATCGTCAGCCAGCCGGAAGCCTTCTCCGGTGGCCAGACCGCCGTGGTGCCGCGCTCGAAGGTCAATGCCGAGGAAGAAGCCAAGCCGATGTTCAAGTTCGGCCCTGGCACCACGCTTGATGAAATAGTTCGCGCGGTCAACCAGGTGGGCGCTGCACCGTCCGACCTGATGGCCATCCTCGAAGCGCTGAAGCAGGCCGGCGCCCTGCAAGCCGACCTGATCGTGATTTAAGGGAAAGCGATGAACGCGAAATTCTCCGCAGGTCTGGCCGGCAGTTCCAAGGTGGACAGCGGCGCCTACACCGACCTGAACCGGCTCAGCCAGTTCAAGGCCGGCAAGGACCGCGACAGCGAGGCCAATATCCGCAAAGTGGCCCAGGAATTCGAGTCGCTGTTCCTCAACGAGATGATGAAGTCCATGCGCCAGGCGGGCGAAGCCTTCGCCGAAGGCAACTACCTGAACAGCAACGAGACCAAGACCTACCAGGACATGCACGACCAGCAGCTGGCCGTGACCCTGTCCAAGCAGGGCGGCGTCGGCCTGGCCGATGTGCTGACCCGTCAGTTGTCCAAGACCAACAAGTCGACCGGCCCCAATCCCTTCGCCCAGGTACAGTCCGGCGCCCAGGCCAACTGGCCGGCGCAGGGCAGCAGGCAGGTGGCGAAAGCCGAAGCCTCGGGCTTCGCGGAGCGCGACGACTCCAAACTGCTCAACCAGCGTCGTCTGGCCCTGCCGGGCAAGCTCAGCGACCGCCAGGCCGCCGGCATCGTGCCGTCGCCCGAGCAGGTTGCCGCTACCTCACTGGCCGGCGAGGACTGGACCCCGGCCAAGACCTACGCCGCGCCGGAGCGCGAGTCCGTGGGTGTCGAGGCCACCAAGGGCACCAGCAAGCGCGCGTTCGCGTCACGCAACGAATTCATCGAGACGCTGCTGCCGATGGCCGAGAAGGCCGCCGAACGCATCGGCGTCGATCCGCGCTATCTGGTGGCCCAGGCCGCACTGGAAACCGGGTGGGGCAAGTCGATCATCCGCGAGGGTGATGGCAGCAGCAGCCACAACCTGTTCGGCATCAAGGCCCAGAAGAGCTGGGACGGCGATTCCGCGCGGGTGATGACCACCGAATACAAGGGCGGCAAGGCGGTGAAGGAGGCGGCATCGTTCCGCTCCTACAACTCCTTCGAGCAGAGCTTCCACGACTACGTGAGCTTCCTGCAGAACAACGACCGCTACGACAAGGCGCTGAATTCCGCCGACAACTCCGAGCAATTCGTTCGCGAGCTGCAAAAAGCCGGCTACGCCACCGACCCCCAATACGCCCGCAAGATTTCCCAGATCGCCCGCGGCATGCAGGTTTACCAGGCCGTTGCTGCAGTCGACAGCACGACCACCAGGATATGAGGCTTGAGTCATGGCTGACTTACTGAACATTGGCCTGTCGGGACTGCGCGTGAGCCAGACGCAGCTCACCGTTACCGGCCACAACATCTCCAACGTCAATACGCCCGGATTCACGCGGCAGAGCGCGACGCAGTCCACGACCCTGCCGCAGTTCTCCGGTTCGGGTTACATCGGCAGCGGCGTCACCCTGACGGATATCCGTCGCAGCTACAGCGAGTTCCTGACGGCGCAACTGCGCAACACCACGTCGCTGAGCAGCGATGTGGATGCGTACAAGAGCCAGATCGACCAGCTCGACTCGCTGTTGTCCGGCACCACCACCGGCATCACGCCGTCGCTGAAGAGCTTCTTCGCGGCCATGCAGACCGCCGCCGAAGACCCCGCCAATATGCCGGCGCGGCAACTGGTGCTGTCCGAGGCCGAGGGACTGGCGCGACGCTTCAACACCGTCTACGACCGCCTGAACGCGCAGAACGATTCGCTGAACAAGCAGATGTCGTCGGTGGCGGACCAGGTGAACCGCCTGGCCGGCTCCATCGCCAGCCTCAACGACGCCATCGCCGTCGCGTCCTCCAACGGCCAGGTGCCCAACGACCTGCTGGACTCCCGCGACGAAGCGATCCGTCAGCTTTCCACCTATGTGGGCGTCAGCGTGGTGCCGCAGAGCGATGGCACCCAGAGCATCTTCGTCGGCACCGGCCAACCGCTGGTGGTGGGCAATACCGCCAACCGCCTGGAAGCGGTGCCTGGCAAGGGCGACCCCAGCCGATTCGAGCTGGAATTCGTCAGCGGCGATTCCCGCCAGGGCGTCACCTCGCTGCTCAGCGGCGGCGAGTTGGGTGGCCTGATCCGCTACCGCAGCGAAACCCTGGACTCCAGCCTGAACACCCTGGGGCGCCTGGCCATGTCCATCAGCGACCAGGTCAACACCCAGCTCGGCCAGGGCCTGGATCTGAAGGGAAAAGTCGGCGCGGCGCTGTTCGGCAACTACAACGACCCGGCCCTGACGGCGTTGCGGGTCAAGGCCTTTGCCGGCAACAGCAATGCCCAGCCGGCGCTGAACATCACCAACACCAGCCTGCTCAATACCAGCGACTACCAGATGGAGTACGACGCCACGGCGACGCCGCCCTACAGGGTGCGCCGCCTGAGCGATAACCAGGAAATGGTGGTCAGCGACAGCACCCCGTCCGGCACCCTGACCATCACCGACAGCTCGGGTCGCGATCAGGGCTTCCAGATCGCCCTCGGCGTGCCGCCGCCCACCACCGGTGACAAATACATCCTGCAGCCCACACGTACCGGGGCCAAGGACATGGCCGCCGTGCTGGACCAGGCGGACCAGCTGGCCTTCGCCGCGCCCCTGCATTCGGAAGCGAACCTGCAAAACAAGGGTACCGGCGCGATTGGCCAGCCCAGCATCACCAATACGCTGACTCCCATGAGCCAGGCGCACCTGGCGGCGATCTCGTCCATCACCATGAACTACACGGCAGGCACGCCGGGCAGCCTGAGCTTTTCCGGCCTGCCGCCTGGCGTGACCATCACCCAGCCACCGTCGGGAACCCTGAGCGTGACCCCGGGGCAGACCAACCAGCTGAGCTACACCGTGTCGGTCACCACCGGTACTCCTGCCACCACGCAGGAGTACCAGATCACCCAGAGCTTCAGCGGGCGGGCGGAAACCGGCGATACCTTCAGCCTCGCCATGAGCAGCAACGGCGTGTCCGATAACCGTAACGCTCTCAAGCTGGTGGACTTGCAGACCAAGGCCGCCGTCGGTGTCGATGCCCTGGTGGGCGGCACCGGCTCCAGCTTCTCCGACAGCTACGGCGATCTCGTGGAGCGGGTGGGCACCCTGACCGCCCAGGCGCGGGTGGACAGTGAAGCGAGCACGGCGATTCTCAAGCAGGCCACGGACAACCGCGACTCGCTCTCGGCCGTGAGCCTGGACGAGGAAGCGGCCAACCTGATCAAGTTCGAGCAGTACTACAACGCCTCGTCGCAAGTGATTCAAGTTGCCCGGAGCCTGTTCGATACCTTGATGAGCACCTTCCGCTAACGGAGCCCGCCATGCGCATTTCCACCATCCAGCAATACAACAATGGCGTGACGGGCCTGCAGCGGAACTACGCGAACGTCACCCGTACCCAGGAACAGATCAGCACCGGCAACCGTATCCTCACCCCCGCTGACGATCCGGTGGCCTCGGTACGCCTCCTGCAACTCGATCAGCAGCAGGGCGTGCTGGATCAGTACGCCTCCAACCTGACAGCGGCCAAGAACAGCCTGACCCAGGAAGAAGTGACGCTGAATTCGGTCAACACCGTGCTCCAGCGCGTGCGCGAGCTGGCGGGGGAGGCCGGCAACGGCGCCCTCAGCGCGGAGGACCGCAAGGCCATCTCCGCCGAACTCAAGGAACGCGAGGACGAGCTGCTGAGCCTGATGAATACGCGCAACGCGCGCGGCGAGTACATCTTCTCCGGCTTCCAGGGCAAGACCCAGCCCTTCGTGCGCAATGCTGACGGCAGCTACAGCTACCAGGGCGACGAAGGCCAGCGCAAATTGCAGGTGGCGAGTTCCCTGCAGGTCGCCATCAGCGACAACGGCAAGCGTGTCTTCGAAAACGTGATCAATGCCGGGCGGCTGGATAGCGCCCTGACCAACAGCCCCGCGGGCTCCACCCTGAGCCCTTCGGCGCCGCTGGTGCAGGACGAGGTTTCCTTCACCGGCAACCCGCCATTCCCCGATGCCGGCGTACAGGTCGTCTTCGGCAACCCCGACCCCAACAGCTACGAAATCTTCGCGCTGGGCACCACCACGCCGGTGCTCGGCAGCGGCGCCATCGACACGGATGACTCGACCGCCGACCAGGTCGTGTTCCGCGGCGTCAGCATCAAGTTCGACGGCGTGCCCGTAGGCGGCGAGACCATCGAGATCACGCCCCAGCCCACCCAGCAGAAGCAGGGCATCCTCGACACCATCGCCAACCTGCGCATGGCCCTTGAGAACTCACCCGATACACCGGCGGGAAGCAACGTCGTCCGCGACGCCATCGCCGAGGCCCTGACCAACCTGGACAACGGCATGACCGTGGTCGACTCGGTGCGCGGCGACATCGGCGCGCGCCTGAACGTGGTCGAATCCACCCTCACCGACAACGAAGACGTGACCCTGGTGAACCAGTCCATCCAGGCCGACCTGCGGGAACTGGACTACGCCGAGGCGCTGTCGCGGCTGTCGTTCCAGTCGATCATCCTGGAAGCGTCGCAGCAGAGTTACGTGAAGATTGCGGGGCTCAGCCTGTTCAACAAGCTGGGTTGATCGACGCGGGTTCGGAGTCATAGGGAGCAGGCATGAATATCGGTGTATTTGGGGCTGGCTACGTTGGCCTGGTTCAGGCGGCGGTGCTGGCAAACGTCGGTCACAATGTGCTGTGCATCGAAAACGACGCGACCAAGCGAGCCATGCTCGAGCGTGGTGAGGTGCCGATATTCGAGCCCGGCCTGACGGGCATGGTGCAGTCCAATATGCAGGAGGGCCGTCTGCGCTTCTCCGGCTCGCTGGAGGACGCCATTCAGCACGCCCGGGTGCAGTTCATCGCTGTCGGCACGCCGTCCGATGCCGAGGGGCATGCCGATCTCAGCCAGGTCTTCGAGGTGGCAAGGGGCATCGCCAATCTCAGCGGATCCGATCAGGTGGTCATCAACAAGTCCACCGTGCCAGTGGGAACGGCCGACGAACTTCAGGCGCTGATGGACCGGCTGCTCGCCGAGCGCGGCCGATCCGAACTGCGCGTCGACGTGGTGTCCAACCCCGAATTCCTCAAGCAGGGCGCGGCGGTAAGTGACTGCCAGCGCCCGGATCGGATCATCATCGGCTCCAGCGAGCCCGCCAGCATCGAGTTGCTTCAGGAGATCTACAACCCGTTCAACCGCAATCGCGAGAAGATCATGGTCATGGACCGGCGCAGCGCCGAGCTGACCAAGTACGCCGCCAACTGCTTCCTGGCCACCAAGATCTCCTTCATGAACGAGATGGCGGGGCTGTCCGAGCTTTTCGGCGCCGACATCGAAGCCGTGCGCCGTGGCATAGGCGCCGATCCACGAATCGGTTATGACTTCATCTATCCGGGGTGTGGCTATGGCGGTGCCTGTTTCCCGAAGGATGTGAGCGCATTGAAGGCGTCCGCGAGGCAGGCCGGTCATGAACCGGCAATCCTGCAGGCGGTTGCGACGGTCAACGATCGGCAGAAGCGCAAGGTTGGCGAGAGCATTCACCAGCACTACGGCGAGGACTTGCGCGGACGGGTCATCGCCTTGTGGGGACTCGCGTTCAAGGCCAACACCGGCGACATGCGCGAAGCGCCCAGCCGGACCCTGCTGGAGCAGTTGTGGCGGGCTGGCGCAAGGGTGCGAGCCTACGACCCCGAAGCGATGCTGGAATGCCGTCGCCTCTACGGTGAGCGGTCGGATCTCGAACTGGTGGACAGCAAGGAAGCCGCGCTGGAAGGAGCTGATGCGCTGGCCATCATGACCGACTGGCAGAGCTTCAAGGCACCGGATTTCGACTTGATCAGAAACTCCCTCAAGGACGCCCTGATCTTCGATGGGCGCAACCTCTACGAGCCCCGCGCCGTGCAGCGCTACGGCCTGCGCTACCACTCCATCGGCCGTCTCCCGGCCTGATTGCTTCCCCGCTGGATACCCTCCCGGTCGACTGCTGTTGACCGGGTATGGCCTGCTTATTGCAGCGCCAGGGCATCAAACAACAGCCTGCCGACTAATTGACGGGTCGGTGTAGCAGGGGAAGCAGCGATGAAAGCGGTCATTCTTGCCGGTGGCCTGGGCACTCGCATCAGCGAGGAATCCCATCTGAAACCCAAGCCGATGATCGAGATCGGCGGCAAGCCAATCCTCTGGCACATCATGAAGATGTATTCCCATCACGGCATCCAGGATTTCGTCATCTGCCTGGGCTACAAGGGCTACGCCATCAAGGATTTCTTCGCCAACTATTTCCTGCACACCTCCGACGTGACGTTCGACATGCGCAACAACCAGATGGAGGTCCACCAGAACTACAGCGAACCGTGGCGCGTGACGCTGGTGGATACCGGTGATGACAGCATGACCGGTGGTCGTCTGCGCCGGGTGGGGCGTTTCGTCGAAGGCGAAGAGGCCTTCTGCTTCACCTACGGTGACGGGGTCGCCGACGTGGATATCCGTGCCCTGGTGGCGTTCCACAGGCAGCACGGCAGGCGTGCGACGGTCACTGCCGTGCAGCCGCCGGGACGCTACGGCGCGCTTGATCTGAATGGGAACCGTGTCAACGGATTCGCCGAAAAGCCGCGTGGAGACGGCGGTTGGATCAATGGCGGCTTCTTCGTGCTGTCACCCGAGGTGCTGCGCTACATTGCCGATGATTCGACCGCTTGGGAGGCCGAACCGCTCGAACGACTGGCTGCCGAAGGGCAGTTGCAGGCCTATCAGCATCAGGGGTTCTGGCACGCGATGGACACTCTGCGTGACAAGAACCACCTGGAGCAGTTGTGGCAGACCGGGGAGGCGCCGTGGAAGCTGTGGCGCTGAATCCCGCCTTCTGGCAAGGCAAGCGGGTCCTGCTGACAGGCCATACCGGATTCAAGGGCGGTTGGTTGGCACTCTGGCTACAGCAATGGGGCGCACGGGTAACCGGTTTCGCGCTGCCGGCCGTGGCCGGTCCCAGCCTGTTCGAGTTGGCGCGGGTTGCCGAGGGGATCGATAGCCGGATCGGCGACCTGCGTGATCTGCCGGCGTTGCTGCAAGTGGTGGAAGATTGCAAGCCGGAAGTCGTGTTGCATCTCGCTGCGCAGCCCTTGGTGAGTGAGGGCTATCGCGACCCTGTCGGCACTTATGCCAGCAACGTCATGGGCACCCTGCACTTGCTGGAGGCCATTCGCCGCGTCGGCAGTGTGCGTGCCTGCGTCGTAGTGACCACCGACAAGGTTTATGCCAACAACGAATGGCCATGGCCGTACCGCGAGAATGAGCCGCTGGGTGGCCATGATCCCTACAGCAGCAGCAAGGCCTGCTGTGAGCTGCTGGTGCAGTCTTTCGCCGCCTCGTACTTTCCGGCATCGCGGCATGCTGCCCATGGGGTGGCGGTGGCCACGGCGCGGGCCGGTAATGTACTGGGGGGTGGTGATTTCGCTCCCGATCGCCTGGTGCCGGATATCCTGAAGGCCTGGAGCGGCGGAGAGCCGGTCACCCTGCGCTACCCCGAGGCAGTACGACCCTGGCAGCACGTGCTCGATCCGCTTGCCGGCTACCTGCAGCTGGCGCAGGGGCTTCATGAACAGGGCATGCCACTGGCCGGTGCCTGGAATTTCGGGCCCTCGGAAAGCGACTGCAGCACCGTGGGCGAACTGGTCGGGCGGCTGGCTTCACTCTGGCCGGAAGCCCCTGGACTGGTCGTCGAAGCGGCACAAATGCACGAGGCCGGCCTCCTTCGACTGGACAGCAATCGCGCCCGTCAACTGCTCGGCTGGCGGTCCCGGTGGCCGCTGCAGCAATGCCTGCAACAGACACTTGCCTGGCATCGCCACTGGCGCGAGGGCGCTGATATGCGCGCGACCTGCCTCGCACAGCTGGCCGACTACTGGAGGTGTGTGTGAGCGAGCTTCAGTTGTGTGCCTTGCCCCTGGAAGGGCTGCAATTGCTCAGACACCGCAGCCACCAGGATGCGCGTGGCCGGTTTTCCCGACTGTTCTGCGAAGGAAGCCTCGAACTGGCGAATTGCCCGTTCCACGTGCGCCAGATCAACCTGTCGATTACTCGAGAGCGCGGAACGGTGCGCGGCCTGCATTTCCAGTATCCGCCGCATGGGGAAAGCAAGCTGATCACCTGTCTTCGTGGCCGCATCTGGGATGTAGCGGTGGACTTGCGTCGCGGCTCGCCCACCTTCCTCCACTGGCATGCCGAGTGGCTGGAAGAGGGGGATGGTCAGAGCCTGCTGATTCCCCCGGGCTTCGCCCATGGTTTCCAGGCTGCCAGCGATTGCGTCGAGCTTCTGTATCTGCACAGCGTTGACTACAGCCCCACCCATGAAGGGGGGCTTTCGGTCAACGATCCGAGGCTGGCCATCGATTGGCCCATGCCTGTGGGCAACCTTTCCCCCCGTGACGCAGGTCACCCCTGGCTTCAGGACAGCTTCCAAGGAGTCGAGATATGAAGTGTCGTGGCTGTGGCGAGCCGGTGCGCCTGCCGCTGATCGACCTGGGCACTGCGCCGCCATCGAACGCTTATCTACGCGCCGACCAGCTCGACCAGACCGAACAGTGGGTGCCGCTGAGGGTATTGGTCTGTGAGTCGTGCTGGCTGGTCCAGACGGAAGACTATCGCGCTGCCGACAGCCTCTTCGATGCCGATTACGCCTATTTCAGCTCCTTCAGCAGCAGCTGGCTCGAGCATGCCCGCCACTATGTGGGGGAAATGGCCGAGCGCTTTTCCCTGGGCCAGGACAGCCGGGTAGTGGAAGTGGCCGCCAATGACGGATACCTGCTGCAGTTCGTCGCCGCTGCCGGTATTCCCTGCCTGGGTATCGAGCCCACCGCCAGTACGGCGCGCGCTGCCCGCGAGAAGGGCCTTGATATCCGCGAGACCTTCTTCGGCGAAGCGCAGGCCCATGCCCTTGCCGCGGAAGGATGGAATGCTGACCTGATGGTGGCCAACAACGTCCTCGCGCATGTGCCGGATATCAACGACTTCCTCCGGGGCTTCGCCGTGTTGCTCAAGTCCGACGGCGTGGCTACTTTCGAATTTCCGCATCTGCTGAGCCTGATGGCGGGGTACCAGTTCGATACGCTCTATCACGAGCACTATTCGTACCTTTCGCTGACGGCGGTCGCGGCTTTGTGCGAGCGCAATGGCTTGCACGTGTTCGATGTACAGCAACTGCCGACCCATGGAGGCTCTCTGCGGCTCTTCGTCCAGCGCGCAATGGGGCGTCGAGTCCGTACTGAGGCCGTCGACGACCTGCTTGCCCGGGAAGGCGAGGTGGGCGTGAAGACCAGGGCCTACTATGCCGGCCTGGCGCCAGCGGCGCTGCGCATCAAGCACGAGTTGTTGCGCTTCCTGCTCGAGGCCCGGGCACAGGGCAAGCGGGTCGCCGCCTACGGTGCCGCAGCCAAGGGCAATACCTTGCTGAATTACGCGGGAGTGCGCGAGGACCTGCTGGCCTGGGTCGCCGACCTGAGCCCGCACAAGCAAGGCAAGTTCCTGCCGGGCAGCCGCATTCCCATCGTCTCGCCTGCCCGGATAGACGAGGATCGCCCGGACTATCTGCTGGTATTGCCCTGGAACTTGCTGGCGGAAGTGCAGCAGCAATATGCCCGGATCGAGGAGTGGGGCGGGCGATTCGTCGTGGCCATACCGGAGTTGCAAGTGCTATGAGCAGGATCCATTACACCAAGCCCAGTATTGGCGAGTTGGAGCTCGAGTACGTCACCGATGCCGTACGCAACGGCTGGGGTGAGCGTTGCTACGACTATATCCATCGCTTCCAGAACGATTTTGCGCGCTACCTCGGCGTCTCCCATGCCGTTGCCGCGTCCAGCTGCACCGGTGCCCTTCACCTGGGACTGAGGGCGTTGGACATCGGCGCGGGGGACGAAGTCATCCTGGCGGACATCAACTGGATCGCCTCTGCTGCGCCAGTGTTCTACGTTGGCGCTGTGCCGGTGCTGGTGGATGTGCTGGAAGACAGCTGGTGCCTGGACCCTGAACAGGTTCGTCGCGCCATTACCCCGCGGACCCGCGCGATCATCGCGGTCCATCTGTACGGCAACCTGGCCGCGATGCGTGAGCTGAAGGAGATTGCCGACCAGCATGGAATAGCGCTGATCGAGGACGCCGCCGAGGCTCTGGGCTCGGCTATCGACGGCCACAAGGCCGGCAGTCTGTCGACCTTCTCGGTGTTTTCCTTCCATGGCACCAAGGTGATGACCACTGGCGAGGGTGGCATGCTGGCCAGCCGCGATGCCGAACTGGTCCGCCGCGTCGAGCAGCTCAACAACCACGGGCGGGCTGCCGGCGACATGCGCCAGTTCTGGCCTTCAGAACTTGGGCACAAGTACAAGATGTCCAACCTGCAGGCCGCGCTCGGCTGCGCCCAGCTCGAGCGGATCGACGAGCTGGTGTGCCGCAAGCGTGAGATCTTCGCGTACTACGCCGAACGCCTGCTTCCGGCCCTGCCCGGCTGCCGCATGAATCCGGAACCCGAGGGTTGCCTGAATAGCTACTGGATGCCGACCCTGGTGTTGCCCACCGAGTTTGCCGGTCGACGAGCCGAAGTGCTCGAGTCGCTGCGCCTGGCGGGCATAGACGCGCGGATTTTCTTCCAGCCCTTGGGCGACACGCCGGTATTCGCCGGGATTGCCCGCCGGCCGACCCCCGTTTCCCATGACCTGGCACAGCGCGCCTTCAACCTGCCGAGCTACCACGACATGAGTCGGATAGACCAGGACAGGGTGGTGAGCGCGATTCTCGCCGGGATCGATGGCCGGGCTACCGGCATGATGGGAGCTGCTCCGTGACTGGCGCGCTGCTGACTCCTGCGCAGCGCGAGACTTTCCAAGAGGAAGGCCTGCTGATCATTCCCGGCTTCTATGACCTGGAAAGTGACATCCTGCCGATCCAGCGTGCCATCTACGACATCATCGGCCTGGTGATCGACAAGTACAGACTGCCGATTTCGCGTCAGCCCTTCAGTGCCGAAACCTTCGATAGCGGCTATCAGGCGTTGATCGCGACCAATCGTGCCCATGGCGCTGAAGTCTATGACGCGGTCAAGCAGATCCCGGCGTTCGTACGCCTGGTCGCCCATCCCTTGCATGATCGCTTGTTCCGCGAGCTGCGCGGCGAAGACGCACTGCCGGGCGTCGCTGCCGGTGGCTATGGCATCCGCATTGACAATCCCGGGGAAGAACGCTTTCGCGCCAACTGGCATCAGGAGTATCCGGCTCAGTTGCGCAGCCTGGATGGCCTGGTCTACTGGAGCCCTCTGCTCAAGGTGAGCGAGGAGCTGGGACCTGTTCAGTTCTGCTTGGGCTCGCACCACGACGGACTCGTACCTGTACATTCCGTGGGCGCAGGCGGAAAAACGCGGGCTTATGCGCTGGTCCTGCAGGATGAGCAGGAACGAATCGCGCGATATCCGCAGGCGGCGCCCCTTACCGCGCCGGGTGACCTGGTGGTGGTGGACTTTCTGGTGCTGCATGCTTCGGGCTTCAACCGGGCGCAACGTTCGCGCTGGTCGATGCAGCTCCGCTACTTCAATTTCAACGAACCCACCGGCCGCGCCCATGGCTGGAAGGGATCCTTTGCGGCCGGCGTGGACTTTCGCAGTGTTCACCCCGAGCTGTGTGCCGATGGGGAGGCTGAATGACTCGGACACTGTGCCAGGTATGCGCTGGCGCCGATCTGAAGATGCTCTATGAGATGGACTCCGGACTGGCGCTGACCTCGTTGGGTAAGACCTATCCGGCCTCGACCCGGGTATGGGCCTGCCAGGCCTGCGCGCATCTGCAGACCGATGAGATGGAGCAGGTCGACCGCTATTACGCCGAGCAGTACAACATCCTTGCTGACAGCGAGGAAGAAGATCAGATCTACGAAGTGCGCGGGGGGCGTCCGCTGTATCGCACCGAGCACCAGCTTGCGGTATTGCTGGAGAAGGTCCCACTGGAATCGGGTGCACGAGTGCTCGACTACGGCTGCGCCAAGAGTTCGACCATGCAGGCACTGCTAAAGCACAGGGCCGACCTGCAGGTGCATCTGTTCGATGTCAGTGATGCCTACCGGCGATTCTGGTCCGCTTTCCTTCCGGAACAGCGTTGGTCGACCTTCGAGCCGAAGTCGGAATGGGCTGGAAGCTTCGACCTGGTGACATCGTTCTTCGCTCTCGAGCACATCGTCCAGCCGATCCAGGCGTTGCAACGCATTCGCGCGCTGGTACGGCCCGGTGGCCACTTCTATTGTGTGGTCCCTAACGTGGCGACGAACATCGCCGATTTCATCGTGGTCGATCATGTCAACCATTTCACCGAAAGCTCGCTGGGCTACCTGTTGCAGCAGGCCGGCTTCGAAATCGAGTGCATCGATGCCGACTCGCATCGTGGCGCGTTCGTGATCCTGGCCCGTCGCCCGCAGAGTGGGCTGGCCGAACCGTCGTTGGATGGGGGCGTAGTGGCGCGAAACCTGGTGGAGCTGGAGCGCATTGCGTCCTTTTGGCAGGGGGCGGCGGACAAGATCATGTCCTACGTCGATGGATTGCCAGAAGATGCCTGTTGCGCCGTATATGGCGCCGGCTTCTATGGCTCCTTCATTGCGGCCTGCCTTGGCGGTGCCGAGCGCATCTCCTGCTTCGTCGACCAGAACCCGTTCCTCCGGGGACGGCAATTGTTCGGCAGGCCGATCGTGGCTCCGGCCGAGCTGGACGAAAACGTCGACACGATCCTGGTGGGCCTCAATCCGGCCCACGCGCGGCAGATCATCGCCGACATCCCTGCGTTGCAGGGGCGCTCATTGCGTCAGTTCTACCTCTGAGGAGCGGTCCATGCTGGAAGGACAGACAATCGAATTGAGAGCCTGGCGGGACGAAGACGTGCCCACCCTCGTTGCACTGCGCAATGATCTGGAGCTGCAGAACCTGCTGATGGCCCAGGCACGTCCGAACTCGGTCGAGAAGGTGCGTCGCTGGCTCATCGACAAGAGTGGCAGCGAAGATGTGCTGTTTTTCATCATTGGTGCCCGTGACGGCGGACACTGCCTTGGCTACTTGCAGCTGTACAACCAGCGCCCTTTCCACGGGACGGCTGAGCTCGGCATCTGCCTGGCGCCGGACGCACAGGGCAGGGGAGCAGGGCGGGAAGCCCTGATTCTGGTCGAAGACTACGCCCGCCGGATTTTCTCCATCCGCAAGATTGTCCTCCACGTGCTGGCGGACAATCCGGCCACCGGTTTCTACCGGCGTGTCGGCTACCGCGAGGTGGGTTGCCTGCAAGCGCATGCCCGCATCGATGGGGCCTACCGCGATGTATTGATCATGGAGAGGCTGTTGCTGCCATGAGGGTGGTCATATCCCAGCCCATGTTCTTTCCGTGGCCCGGCTTTCTCGAGCAAGTGTGCCTGGCGGATGTGTTCGTGCACTACAACGACGTGCAGTTCTCCAAGGGCAGCTTTACCAACCGGGTACAGGTCAAGACGGCCAAGGGCAGCCACTGGTTGAGCGTGCCGCTGACCGGACTGTCGCTTGGCCAACTGATCGCCGAGGTGCGGCCTGACCATCGCACCGACTGGCGCACCAGGCATCGGGCCCTGTTAGAGCAGGCGTACGCCGCTGCACCGTACCGCACCGAGATGCTGGCGCTGCTCGATCAGGTGTACGCATCAGACTGCGACAGCATTGCGAAGATTGGCGACCTGTCGCTCAAGGTGCTCTGCGAGTATTTCGGCCTGGCGCGCAATACGCGCTTTGTCGGCATTGAAGAACTGGGTATCGGCGGAGCCGGCAGTGAGCGGGTTCTGGCGATTGTCAGGGCCCTGGGTGGCAGCCATTACGTGACCGGGCTCGGTGCACGGAATTACCTTGACCACCAGGCCTTCGAGCGGGCCGGTATCCAGGTGGAATACATGAATTACAGCAAGTCGTCCTATCCGCAGTTGCATGGCGACTTCACCCCTTTCGTATCCAGCCTCGACCTCGTTGCCAACTGTGGGCGACAGGGAGCGGAGCTGATCCAACCCAGTACCTTGCCCTGGCGGGAGTTCGTGAAAGATGAATGAAATAGAGCGGTTCGCGGCCGAGGTGGAGGCAAATATCGACGGCCTGCACGAAGATCGGGATGTGCAGGCGCTGTCGCGTATCTGGCTGCGGGAGATCACCCGCCACAAGTACGCCTACAACTTCCGTTGGATGGGACGACCGATCATCCAGTTCCCGCAGGACATGATCGCCATGCAGGAGCTCATCTGGAACATCCAGCCGGACCTGATCATCGAGACCGGCGTGGCCCACGGCGGCTCCGCGCTCTACTACGCCTCGCTGCTCGAATTGCTGGGCGGTGACGGTTACGTGCTGGGGGTGGATATCGACATCCGCGCCCACAACCGAACTGAGATCGAACGCCATCCGATGAGCAAGCGCTTGCGCCTGATCCAGGGCTCGTCCATTGCCCCGGAAACGGTCCAGCAGGTTGCCGAGCATGTTCGTGGAAAGCAGCGGGTGCTGGTTGTGCTGGATTCGAACCATACCCATGAACACGTCCTGGCCGAGTTGCAGGCTTACTCGCCGTTCGTGACCCGGGACAGCTATCTCGTGGTGTACGACACCCTGCTGGAAGACATGCCTGACGACCTTCAGGCCAGCGATCGTCCGTGGGGGCGCGGCAACAACCCGAAAACGGCGGTGCACCAATTCCTTGGCGAGAACGATCGCTTCGAGATCGACAAGCGGATCGTCAGCAAATTGCTCATCACAGTCGCGCCCGATGGCTACCTGCGCTGCGTCCGCTGACGCGCGCATGCCTGTACGCGGGTGGAAAAGCCTTTGAAATTCCTGGTTACGGGGAGCCCCATGCCAAAGCTCGAACATAAAGTCGTTGTCACGGTTCCCGTCTACAACGAAGGACCCTACGTGCTGGAGACACTGAAGTCTCTGGCCGCCCAGACCTACCCGGACTTCAGGGCGCTGGTCGCAGACAACGCGTCCACCGATGAAACCGAGCGCGTCTGCCGAGAGTTCTGCGAGAAGGACCCGCGCTTCACCTACGTTCGGCACGATAGCAATCTGGGGGCTACCGCCAACTTCCAGTATTGCTTCGAGAACACGTCGTCCGAGTTGTTCATGTGGCTCGGTGGACACGACATGCTGCATCCCGAGTTCCTCCAGGAAGCCTGTGCGCGGATGGATGCTGATCGCAGCCTCAGTCTCGTGTACAGCCATACCCAGTGGATCGATGAGAATGACCGCGTACTGGCGCACACCAATGGCGGCAACTATGTCTTCGATGAGCCGCTGACGCCCCATGAGCGCCATCAGCGGTTGCTGAACTCACTCGACCGCTGCGAGGCGATCAACCAACTGCTGCGGCGAGAGTTCGTCGATCTCCCGTTCAGACCCATCGTCAGCGCCGACCTGGTGTTTCTCTGCCACCTGGCCGCCCATGGACCTTTTGCCCGCATAGAGCGGCCGCTCTACATCCGTCGTGAGATCAGCAAGCGCACCTCGACCATGATGGAGCGCATCACTGGCAAGCGCGTGGCGCCAAAGTACCAGGAACTGGCGGCGTTCTTCACCGAGAGCATTTGCCTGCACCGGAACGTCGCGGAAGCCGCCAAGTCGCAACTGATCGCCGACACCCTGGCCTGGCTGAACAAGCGTTTCTCGATTTTCACGGCGCCTGAAGTTACCGAGTCGGTCCTCGCACCTGCACCGGCGGAACAAGGTGCGCCACCTTTCTTCAGCGTCGTCATGCCGGTCTACAACCGCGAACGCTACGTGCGCGAGGCCATCGAGTCGGTGCTGGCGCAGGACGACACCGACTTCGAACTGGTAGTGGTGGATGACGGTTCCACCGACCGTTCGGTGGCGATCGTCCGTTCCATCCAGGACCCGCGCATCCGCCTGCTCCACAACGACCACGGCGGCGGCGCTTCGGCGCGTAACAAGGGGCTTGCCGCTGCACGCGGCGAGTTCGTGGTGTGGATCGACAGCGACGACCGCCAGGCCAAGGGCGCGCTTTCGGCGCTGCGCCGGAGCATCGCCGGGAATCCCGGATCGGATGTGTTCTATGGCGACCTGGAGATCTTCGACGATCGCTTCCCCGGCCAGGTGCACCGCACCCGCTATGCCGACTACCAGGGCAAGTCGCTGCTGCCGATGCTGGTCCAGGGCAACTGCCTGCCCAACCCCGGCACCGCCGTGCGCCGTGCCTTGTACACGCGCCATGGCGACTACGACACGACCTTCACCCGTTGCCACGACTACCAGATCTGGACTCGCCTGGCCGACACGGCCGACTTCAAGAAAGTCGACGCGATCCTCTGCCACTGGCGCCAGCATGGCGAAAGTCTTTCCAGCGCGAAGACCCGGGCCTTCGAAGGCAAGGTGGTGCTGGATGCCTTCGCCCGTTATCCCGTCAGCCGACTGTTTCCCGACCTTGCCGACGACCGGGCGGGAAAGGCTGCCGCCTGCTGGCGCGTGTCGAGCATCCTGCGTCAGATCGACGAGCATGGCCCGGCACTGCGCATGGCCCACAAGGCGCGAGCCCTCGGCCAGGAAAACGCCGAGGCACTGGCCGAACTGGACAAGCTGGCCGGTGCGCGATACGAGCCGCTGTTCTCCATCATCCTGACGACCTACAACCGCCCTGGCCTGTTGAGGGATGCCCTGGTCAGCCTGGGTGATCAGACCCTGCGCGACTTCGAGGTGATCCTGGTGAACGACCATGGCGATCCGGTGGAGTCGCTGCTGGCGGAGTTCGACTTTCCCATCACCTACCTCTATCAGGGGCGCAATCAGGGGCTGTCCGCCGCCCGGAACGCGGGACTTAAGCTGGCGAAGGGACGCTACGTCAGCTACCTGGACGACGACGACATCTATCTCCCGGAACACCTGGCGGTACTGGCGAACACCTTCGAGCAGCACCCACTGGCCGTGGTCTACACCGGTGTGGAATACATCAACGAACAGGTGGAAGGCGGCGAGCGCATCGAGCTGAGCCGCAGTGCGCCGTTCGCCCATGCGGCCTATGACAAGGAGCGCCTGTTCGTCCAGAACTACATCCCTGTGAATACCTGGGCGCATCCCCGCAGCATGCTGGCGGAGGTCGGTGAATTCGATACCGGCCTGACGGCCTTCGAAGACTGGGACATGCTGCTGCGGCTCGCCGCCCGGCATCCCCTGGTCCATGTGCCGCAGGTGACCGCCGAGGTTCACCTGCGGGACGCTCCGAATACCGGCTCCGACCATATGCTCGGTCGCGAGCAGAAGAATTTCGGCGGCCTCTACCAGGAGATGTATCGCCGCCATTCCGATCTGGGCAGCGATGCCGTGCGCCAGGCTCGCCAGGAAATGCTCAAGCGCTTCGGCATCCAGGATTCGGCCGGTGGGCGAGTGCGTAATGCCAGCCTGCAGGAGTGGTTGCACAAGCGTGTGCTCACGCCGACCCAGCAGCGTCTGGTGGAGGAGCGCCTGCAGCAGGGCGGGCCGAGCATCGGCGTCGTGGTTCGGGATATGAAGGGGGATGCTGCCGCCGTAGCGCTCACTCTGGAATCGCTGAACCCCTCCCGTAATGCCTACCACAATGTGCAGCCGCTGTTGCTGACTGTTGCGCAATCGGCTGCGGAGGGCTTCCCGGGGCGGGTTGTCGGGGTTTCTGCGGATGCGTGGGTAATGCCGCTCAACCAGGCGTTGCAGGCCGCCGATTTCGACTGGCTCGTCCTGGTCAATGCCGGTGATGAGCTCACCTCCAACGGCCTGCTGATGGCTTGCCTGGAATTGCTCACGGCGCCCGACTGCAGGGCCGTGTATTGCGACCAGATGTACCGTCAATCGAACGGCGATCTGGGGGCCGCCTTCCGGCCGGCCTTCAACCTCGACTATCTGCTCAGCTTCCCGGCGGGCATGGCCCATCACTGGCTGTTCCGTCGGGACGTGCTGCTGGAGGCGGGCGGTTTCGACGCGGGCCTCCCTCGTGCGGTCGAACTGGAGATGCTCCTGCGGCTGATCGGCTCCGGCGGTCTTGCCGGGCTCGGGCACATCGCCGAGCCGCTGCTGATCACCGATGCGCCGACGGTTTGCGATATCGAAGACGAACGACAGGCAATCCTGCGTCATCTGCAGGAGCGGGGTTACGAGCAACCCAGGATCGAGTCCGATCAGCCGGGGCAATACCGCATCCACTACGGGCACCCGCAGCAGCCGATGGTTTCGCTGCTGGTCCTGGCGGGCAGCCAGCTTGCGAGGCTGCAACGCTGTGTGGAGAGTTTGCTCGAGACGACTCGTTATTCGCGCTACGAACTGCTTCTGATCGAGAGCGATCCCGCTGCGGGCGAGGTCCGGGACTGGCTCAAGGCGCTCGAAGGAATGGGCGAAGCGCGCCTGAGAACCGTCTGGCCCGCCGCGGCGCAGCTCAGTGCGGCGGCAGCGCTGAATCTTGCTGCCAGCCAGGCGAAGGGCGACTACCTGTTGCTGCTCTCGCCGGATACCGCGGTGATCGACCCGCAATGGCTGGACGAACTGGTCAATCATGCCCAGCGTCCGGAAGTCGGAGTAGTCGGGGCCAAGTTGCTTGCCGCCGATGGATCGGTCCGGCATGCGGGCCTGATCCTCGGGCTGGAGGGGCCGGTCGGTCGCCCATTCGTGGGCGAGCCCCTGGACGCGCCCGGCTACCTGCAGCGCCTGCAGGTCGACCAGAACTACAGCGCCGTCAGCCGCGAGTGCCTGATGATTGGCCGGGAGCTTTTCGGCTCGCTGGGCGGAATCGCTGAGGACCTGCCGGAAAACTACATCGACGCGGACATCTGCCTGCGCGCCAGGCAGGCAGGTTACCTGACGGTCTGGGCGGCCAACGCGAAACTGATGCTCGATGCTGACGAGGCGCCCGCCGTTTCCGTGGAGGGACAGGACGCGTTCTACGCCAAGTGGCTGCCGGTGTTGGCACGCGACCCGGCATACAACCCCTGCTTCTCGCTGGCCATGCCCGGCGGCTTCAAGTTGGCCGACACCGCGCTGTCCTGGCGGCCGCTGTCGTCCTGGAAGCCGCTGCCGACCGTGCTGGCCCATCCGGCGGACCAGTTCGGCTGTGGCCATTACCGTGTCATGCAGCCCTTCGCCGCCCTGCAACAGGCAGGGATGGCCGACGGTGCGCTGTCGATGGGGTTGATGCACGTGACCGATCTGGAGCGCTACGCGCCGGACACCATCGTCCTGCAACGGCAGATTGGCGACGAGCGCCTGGAAGCCATGCGGCGGATGAAGGCTTTCTCCGGAGCCTTCAAGGTGTACGAGCTGGACGACTACCTGCTGAACCTGCCGATGAAGAGCGCACATCGCCAGCACATGCCCAAGGACATTCTCAAGTCCCTGCGGCGTGGCCTGGGGTTCGTCGACCGTTTCGTGGTCTCCACGCATCCGCTCGCCGAAGCCTTTGCCGGCATGCATGAGGACATTGTGGTGGTCGAGAACCGCTTGCCGGTCGGCTGGTGGCAGGGGCTGCAGGGTCAGCGCCGCGTTTCCGCCAAACCGCGAGTGGGCTGGGCGGGCGGTTCGAGCCATACCGGCGACCTGGAGCTGATCGAGGACGTCGTCAAGGAATTGGCCAACGAGGTGGAGTGGGTCTTCTTCGGCATGTGCCCGGAGTCGATGCGCCCCTACGTCCACGAGTTCCACCCTGGCGTGGCCATCGAGCAGTATCCGGCAGCGCTCGCCCGGTTGAACCTGGATCTGGCCCTGGCACCGGTGGAGGAGAACCTGTTCAACGAGTGCAAGAGCAACCTGCGCCTGCTGGAGTACGGTGCCTGTGGCTTCCCGGTGATCTGCAGCGATATCCGTTGCTATCAGGGCGACCTGCCGGTGACCCGCGTGAAGAACCGCTTCAAGGACTGGGTGGAGGCGATCCGCATGCACCTGGCCGACCTGGAGGCCACCGCCCGCATGGGTGACGAGCTCCAGGCCGTGGTTCGCCGGGACTGGATGCTGGAGGGTCGTAACCTCGAGCTCTGGCTCAAGGGCTGGACACCCGGTTCGCACTGACGCTCCTGACGTCGAAATCGACAAGGCCCCGCACATGCGGGGCCTTGTCGTTTCTTGACCGGGGCGGGGCCCCTTGCCGGATCGGTCAGAATCCGGCCCTCAAGTTTTCGGGATGCGGGTCGAAAAGCTGGCTGGATGGCGGACGTTGGCTTGGCAAGCCCCGGGTAAGAAATTTTTTTTGAATGCCCCTAAAGCTTCCTCCGACACCGCCGATACGAAGTACGAATGCGAACTTTATGGGTGCCTGGGCGATGCCCGCCCAAGGTCGCAAGCTCAGGCAAACACGCAGTCCTCGGAGGACACCACCATGGCTTTGACCGTCAACACGAACATTGCTTCTCTCAATACCCAGCGCAACCTGAACACCTCCTCCCGTGCGCTGGACACTTCCCTGCAGCGTCTGTCCACCGGTTCCCGCATCAACAGCGCCAAGGACGACGCCGCCGGCCTGCAGATCGCCAACCGCCTGAGCAGCCAGATCAACGGCCTCGGCGTTGCGGTGAAGAACTCCAACGACGGTATCTCCATGGCGCAGACCGCTGAAGGCGCTCTGCAGCAGTCCACCAGCATCCTGCAGCGTATGCGTGACCTGGCCCTGCAGTCGTCCAACGGCTCCAACAGCACCGAAGAACGCAAGGCCCTGAACGACGAAGTGACCGAGCTGAAGAAAGAGCTGGATCGTATCTCCAATACCACCACCTTCGGTGGTCGCAAGCTCCTCGACGGCACCTTCGGCACCACCACCTTCCAGGTGGGCAGCGCCGCCAACGAAACCATCAGCGTCAAGATCGACGAGATGAGCACCGAGTCCCTGGAAGCTACCTTCAGCTCCGGCACCGTTGCTTCCGGTTCCGTTGCCACCGCCCCGGCCAGCGCTTCCGGCGCCATCGCCATCTCCGTGACCATGGCTGGCGGCCAGGCGCGTACCTTCAGCGCCACCTACGCCAGCGGTGCCACCGCTGCCGAGCAGGTGCAGGCCCTGGCTACCGTGATCAACGACGCCAACATCGGCGTGGGTGCCTTCGTCAATGACACCGGTGGCATCGATCTGGTGTCCTCGCTGACCTCTGGCTCCGCCGACGGCAACATCCAGAACCTGACCTTCGCTTCGGGTGCAAGCGTCACCGCTGCCGAATCCGCAGCCGGCACCGGCACCAACCTGGCCATCTCCACCGTGACCGATGACAACCAGGTGAAGGACATCGACCTGACCGAGGTGAAGTCTTCCCAGGAAGCCGTGATCATCATCGACCAGGCCATCCAGTCCATCGACGCCCAGCGCGCCAGCCTCGGTGCCGTGCAGAACCGCTTCGAGAACACCATCTCGAACCTGCAGAACATCGGCGAGAACGTGTCGGCCGCCCGCGGTCGAATCCAGGACACCGACTTCGCAGCAGAAACGGCTAACCTGACCAAGAACCAGATCCTGCAACAGGCAGGTACCTCGATCCTGGCCCAGGCCAACCAGCTGCCGCAGGCGGTCCTCAGCCTCCTGGGCTAAGGCCCGGACGAGGCAAGGCGGTAAACGCGGGGGGAAGTGCTTGGCGCTTCCCCCCTTCTTGCCATTTGTGAGGTGAGCACAATGGATATCGGAATCATCAACCTGACGGGGAAGGGCGTGAATGCCACTCCGGCCGGCAATGCCCAGGTTCGCGGCCCGGCGGAGAAGGAAAGCCCCGAGAAGGTGTCCGAGCAGGCACGGCAAAAGTCCGAGGCCCAGGAGCGCGAGCCGGTCGAAGCCGCCGCCTCCAGCATCCAGGAGTTCGTCCAGAGCATTCGCCGCAACCTGAATTTCGACGTTGACGACAGCAGTGGCCGGGTCGTGGTGCAGGTGACCGATACGGAGTCCGGAGAAGTGATCCGTCAGATTCCGTCGGAGGATGCGCTGAAATTGGCGGAAAGCCTCTCGGAAATGCGCAGCCTGCTGTTCAAGGCCGAAGCCTGACACGCAGGGGCGGTACCTCCGTGCTACGTGGCACGTTTCTTGACTGCTTTATCGAATATTGGAGCAGGCGTCAGACGATTGGCGAGGTAACGGAAAAATGGCTGGCATAACCGGACTCGGTTCGAACATCAACATCGACGACATCGTGAAGGCTTTGACGGACGCTGAAAGGGCGCCCAAGGAGAACCAGCTGTCGCGGGTGGAGAAGGCCGCCACTTCGAAGTTCTCTGCTGTCGGCCAGCTCAAGAGCGCCATCAGCGAGTTTCAGACCGCGCTGAAGGACCTCAACTCCAGCGACCTTTTTTCCAAGCGTGCGGCGAAGTCCAGCAATACCGATCTGGCGACCGTCTCCGCCACCAAAAAGGCGAGTTCCGGAACCTACCAGGTCACTGTCGAGAAGCTCGCAACCGCCAGCAAGGTCGGCACCGCCACCTTCGCCAAGGACGCCACCGCAGCCGCAGCCGGTACGCTCACCGTCAAGCTGGGGCCCGATGACCGCGGCGTCGATGTGCAGGTTGCCGCCGGTGCCTCCCTCTCCGAAATCCGCGACAGCCTGAACAAGGCGCTAAAGGACAAGGGCATCAGTGCCAACATCGTCAGCAACCCGGCGGATGGATCGTCACGCCTGGTGCTCAGCTCCGACAAGACCGGCGCCGGCAAGGACATCTATGTCCAGGCCTCGGCTGGCCTCGAAGCGTTCCGCATCGGCAACTTCGCCGACAACGATCCGACTTCCAGCCCCACCGGCGCCCTGACCGCGCTGGATGGCAACAATGCCGCCAGCAGTGGCTACATCTCCCAGGCCCAGGATGCGGAATTCACCATCGACGGCCTGAGCCTGCGCAGCGCCAGCAACACCGTGTCCGACGCGATTTCCGAGGTCACCCTCAACCTGGTCAGCGCGGAGCCCGGCAAGAAGTTCAAGGTAACGGTCGAGCAGGACACCTCGACCGTGAAAGGCAACATCAAGAAGTTCGTCGATGCCTATAACAAACTGATGGGGGTGACCAAGACGCTGACGTCGGTGACTTCGGTCGGTGATGACAAGGCTCCCGTGACCGGCGCCCTCGTGGGTGATGCCACGGTGCGCTCGCTGGTGTCCACCGTGCGCAACGAGCTGGTGAACCCTTCGGGTCAGAAGGATGGCATCTCCATCCTGTCCGACCTGGGTATCACCACCCAGAAGGATGGCACGCTGAAGGTCGAGGACTCGAAACTCGACAAGGTCCTCAGCACCCAGTACGAGGCCGTCGCCGGTTTCTTCACTGGCGAGAAGGGGCTGACCGCTCGCATGAATTCGAAGCTGGACGTCTATACCGAGACCGGCGGCATCCTCGCCAAGCGCCAGGACGGCCTGCAGGACACGCTCAACTCGGTGACGGACCAGCGCACCAAGCTCAATCAGCGAATCGAACAGGTCCAGAAGCGCCTGTATGCCCAGTACAACGCCATGGACTCCCTGATCGCCAATCTGAAGCAGACCAGCGACCGGATGAGCCAGGCCCTTTCCAACCTTCCCGGTGTAGTCAAGCAGAGCTAAGCAATGGCCAATCCGATCGATACCTACAAGCAGGTCAAGACCAGCCAGGAAGTCAGCCCCTATCGCGCGGTGCAATTGCTGCTCGATGGTGCCCTGGAGCGTCTGTCGCTCGCCCGTCATGGCCTGGCAACTGGCAACCCGGAAGTGCGCGGCCTGGCGGTGGGCTCCACCCTCAGCATCATCGGCGTGCTCCAGGCCAGCCTGGACAAGCAGCTCGGCGGCGAGATCGCCGAGAATCTCGATGCCCTCTACGACTACATGACACGCCGGCTGTCCCGTGTGGCCCTGGACAACTCGCCGCGTCCCATCGATGAGGTCGAGGCCCTGCTGCTGGACATCAAGCAGGCCTGGGACAGCATCGGCCCCGAAGTGGATGCGCCGGCCGCCGCGGAAATTTCCTGATTTCCGCAAAGGTGCGGGCTAAAGCTCTCGCTGTCGCTGCCGATACCTTGGGTATCACAGCCCGACACACGAGCGAGAGCGAACATGAACGCGATGGCGGCCCTCAAGCAGTATCAGTCCGTTAACACCCAGGCCCAGGCGGTGGACGCCAGCCCGCATCGACTGATCCAGATGCTCATGGAAGGTGGCCTGACCCGCCTGGCCCAGGCCCGTGGCGCCATCGAACGTGGCCAGCTGGCACAAAAAGGCGAGCTGATCGGCAAGGCAATCGCTATCATTGGCGGCCTGCGTGACGGCCTGAACTTCGAGCAGGGTGGCGAAATCGCCTCCAACCTCGATGCACTCTACGAGTACATGGTGTCCCGCCTGCTGGAAGCGAACCTGAAAAGCGACGCTGCGCTGGTGGACGAAGTGGCAGGATTGCTGCGCAACGTGAAAACCGGATGGGATGGCATCGCCCAGTGATGCCGTCCGGGTTGGCAGGAGATTTCCAATGAATGCATCAGTCCAGCGTCTTGAAGCAACCGGCAGCGCACTGCGCGACGCGCTGGCTCGCCAGGACTGGGCGGCCATCGGCGAGCTCGACCAGCTTTGCCGCCAGGCGGTGGATGACGCGATGGTCGAGGCCGTGGATGATGTCGAAGCGCTCGGCAGCCGCATGCAGGAACTGCTGTCGCTGTATCGCGAGCTGGTGACCATTTGCCAGGCGGAGCAGCAGCGCATCGCCGGCGAACTGATCCAGCTCAACCAGGCCCAGCAGGGAGCCAAGGTCTACAAATTGTTCGGCTGATGGCCGGGCGATTCCCAACTGCCATTACTTCGATACTGCGCCGACAACCGCTTAGCCATTCCGTCGGTTCGAACAAAAAAAGCACGCCATAAAATTGACTCGGCAAGGGTTTTTCACTTTACTAGTGGCCAATTGCCGGTCGATCCCTCCCTCGGGGTGCACCGTCTGCCCATGCGCCGTGAAACGCGGCGTTCAGCCCTAAAAGCAAGAACCAGACAATGTGGCGTGAAACCAAGATTCTGCTGATCGACGACAATAGCGATCGCCGCCGCGATTTTGCGGTGATCCTGAATTTCCTCGGGGAAGAGTACCTGGACTGTGCCAGCAATGACTGGCGCGACCTGACGGGCTCCCTGGATTCCAGCCGCGACGTCCTGTGCGTCATGTTGGGCGAGGTGAGCGCCAAGGGCGGTGTGCTCGAGCTGATCAAGCAACTGCTGGCCTGGGACGAGTTCCTGCCGGTCCTGCTGATCGGTGACCAGGTCCAGGCGGATTGGCCCGAAGACCTGCGCCGTCGCCTGCTGGCCAGCCTGGAGATGCCGCCGAGCTACAACAAGCTGCTCGATTCCCTGCATCGCGCCCAGGTCTACCGCGAAATGTACGATCACGCCCGCGAGCGTGGCCGCCAGCGCGAACCCAACCTGTTCCGCAGCCTCGTCGGTACCAGCCGCGCCATCCAGCAGGTGCGCCAGATGATGCAGCAGGTGGCCGATACCGACGCCAGCGTGCTGATCCTCGGCGAGTCCGGCACCGGCAAGGAAGTGGTCGCTCGCAACCTTCACTACCATTCCAAGCGTCGCGAGGCACCCTTCGTGCCGGTCAACTGCGGCGCCATTCCCGCGGAACTGCTGGAAAGCGAACTCTTCGGCCATGAGAAGGGCGCCTTCACCGGTGCCATCACCAGCCGGGCAGGGCGCTTCGAACTGGCCAACGGCGGCACCCTGTTCCTCGACGAGATCGGCGACATGCCGTTGCCGATGCAGGTCAAGCTGTTGCGCGTGCTGCAGGAGCGCACCTTCGAGCGCGTGGGCAGCAACAAGACGCAGAACGTCGACGTGCGCATCATCGCCGCCACCCACAAGAACCTCGAGCAGATGATCGAGGCTGGCAGCTTCCGCGAAGACCTCTACTACCGCCTCAACGTGTTCCCCATCGAGATGGCACCGCTGCGCGAGCGTGTGGAAGACATCCCGCTGCTGATCAACGAACTCATCTCGCGCATGGAGCACGAGAAGCGCGGCTCCATCCGCTTCAACTCCGCCGCCATCATGTCCCTGTGCAACCATGACTGGCCGGGCAACGTCCGCGAACTGGCCAACCTCGTCGAGCGCATGGCGATCATGCATCCCTACGGTGTCATCGGCGTCAGCGAACTGCCGAAGAAATTCCGCCATGTGGATGACGAGGACGAGCAGCTCAAGGCCAGCCTGCGTGAGGAAATCGAAGAGCGTTCGGCCATCGGTGCCGGCCTGCCGGGCGTCTCTTCGCCTGCGTTGCTGCCGCCGGAAGGCCTGGACCTCAAGGACTACCTCGGCAACCTGGAGCAGGGGCTGATCCAGCAGGCGCTGGACGATGCATCCGGTGTCGTGGCCCGTGCTGCCGAGCGCCTGCGCATCCGCCGCACCACCCTGGTGGAGAAGATGCGCAAGTACGGCATGAGCCGTCGTGACGAGGAATTGGCGGAAGAATAATTCCGCTTTTTCCAAGTCTTTGTTTTTAAAGGAATAAATTTTAGGCACGGGTATTGCTATATCTCCCTCGACCGACCGTCTGCTGACGGTCGATGGAGCGAGAGAAGAGCATGAGCCACGCCGTAATCCCCGCACAGAATCCGGAATCCGCCCAAGCCGAGCAGGCCAGCCGCGCTGGTCTTGAACAGGCCTTCGCACTGTTCAACCAGATGTCGACCCAGCTCAGCGAGTCCTACAGCATGCTGGAGGCGCGGGTCACCGAGTTGAAGGGCCAACTGGCCCTGGTCAGTGCCCAGCGCATGCAGGAGCTGGCGGAGAAGGAACGCCTCGCCAACCGCCTGCAGAGCCTGCTGGACCTGCTGCCTGGCGGTGTCATCGTGATCGATGGGCAGGGCGTGGTGCGCGAAGCCAACCCCGTGGCGCGCAGCCTGCTTGGCCAGCCCCTGGTGGGCATGCTCTGGCGCGAAGTGATCGCCCGCAATTTCGCCCCGCGCGAAGACGACGGTCATGAAATCTCCCTCAGGGATGGCCGCCGGGTTTCCATCGCCACCCGCTCCCTCCATGGCGAGCCCGGCCAACTGATACTGCTCAATGACCTGACGGAAACCCGTCGCCTGCAGGATCAACTGGCCCGCCACGAACGGCTTTCCTCCCTCGGGCGCATGGTTGCGTCCCTGGCCCACCAGATCCGCACGCCGCTATCCGCCGCCTTGCTCTATGCCAGCCACCTGGCAGAGCAGGTGCTGCCCACCGAGCAGCAGCAACGCTTCGCCAGCCGGCTCAAGGAACGCCTGCACGAGCTGGAGCACCAGGTGCGTGACATGCTGGTATTCGCCCGTGGCGAGCTGCCGCTGCCGGATCGCCTGGCGCCGTCCGCACTGTTCACTGCACTGCGCGCCTCGGCGGAATCCCACCTCGAAGGCAGGCAGGTGCGCTGGCAGTGCGACCTCTCCGCGGGCGAGCTGCTGTGCAATCGCGACACGCTGGTCGGCGCGATGCTCAACCTGATCGAGAACGCCAACCAGGCCGCCGGCCGCGACCTGCTCCTGAAGGTTCATCTCTACAAGCGCGGGGGAGACCTGCGCTTGACCATCAGCGACAACGGCCCGGGCATCGACGCCGCCACCCTGGCGCGCCTGGGCGAACCCTTCTTCACCACCAGGACCACCGGTACCGGACTGGGACTGGCGGTGGTCAAGGCGGTGGCGCGTGCCCACCGGGGCGAGCTGCAGCTGCGCTCGCGTCCGGGCCGTGGCACGTGCGCCACCCTGGTCCTGCCGCTGATTCCCGCGGCGCAGTCGGTTACACAGGAGTAAAGGACGATGACTGCCAAAATTCTGCTGGTCGAAGATGACCGCGCCCTGCGTGAAGCCCTGGCGGACACCCTGATGATCGGCGGCTATGACTACCGCGCAGTGGATTGCGCCGAGGCCGCCCTGGTGGCGCTGGGTGAGGAGTCCTTCGGACTGATGGTGAGCGACGTCAACATGCCGGGCCTGGACGGTCACCAGCTGCTGGCCATCGTCCGCCAGCGCTACCCGCAGCTCCCGGTGCTGCTGATGACTGCCTTCGGGGCTGTCGAGCGCGCGGTGGATGCCATTCGCCAGGGCGCCGCCGATTACCTGGTCAAACCCTTCGAGCCCAATACCCTGCTGGAGCTGGTGGCGCGTCATGCACTGGGTCGCGTGAGCCGGGCCGTCGGTGACGGTCCGGTGGCCCTGGAGCCGGCCAGCCGGCAGCTGCTGGAGCTGGCCGCACGGGTCGCGCGTAGCGACTCCACCGTGTTGATCTCGGGCGAGTCCGGTACCGGCAAGGAAGTGCTGGCGCAGTACATCCACCAGCAATCGACTCGCGCCAATGGCCCCTTCATCGCCATCAACTGCGCGGCCATTCCGGACAACATGCTCGAGGCGACCCTGTTCGGCCACGAGAAGGGCGCTTTCACCGGCGCCATCGCCAGCGCGCCGGGCAAGTTCGAGCTGGCCGACGGCGGCACCATCCTGCTCGATGAAATCTCCGAAATGCCCCTGGGCCTGCAAGCCAAGCTGCTGCGCGTGCTGCAAGAGCGTGAAGTGGAGCGAGTGGGCGCGCGTCGTCCCATCAGCCTGGATATCCGCGTGCTCGCCACCACCAACCGCGACCTTGCCGGTGAAGTGGCGGCGGGGCGTTTCCGTGAAGACCTCTATTACCGCCTCTCGGTCTTCCCCCTGGCCTGGCGCCCGCTCCGGGAGCGTCCGGCAGACATCCAGCCCCTGGCCGAGCGCCTGCTCGCCAAGCACGTCAAAAAAATGAATCACGCCGCCGTGCGCTTCTCCGCCGAAGCCCAGGCCGCGCTGCTGGCCCATGCCTGGCCGGGCAACGTGCGTGAACTGGACAACGCCGTGCAGCGCGCGCTGATCCTGCAGCAGGGCGGGGTGATCCAGCCCCACGATCTGTGCCTGACCGCGCCGATCGGCATGGCCATCGCGCCCGCCGCGCCAGCGTTCGCTGCCATGCCGGTGTCCGCGCCGGTGGTGCCGCTGCCGACGGCCGCTGCGCCCGCCGAAGCACCCGGTGCCCTGGGCGATGATCTGCGCCGCCACGAGTTCCAGATGATCATCGACACCCTGCGCTCGGAGCGTGGCCGCCGCAAGGAAGCCGCCGAGCGCCTGGGGATCAGCCCGCGCACCCTGCGCTACAAGCTGGCCCAGATGCGTGACGCCGGCATGGACGTGGAGGCTTACCTCTACGCCAGCTGAGCGTAGGGGGCTCGGGCTCCCCTTCCCGTAGGAGCGAGCTTTGCTCGCGAGCAGCCCGCGCGCGAACTTTCGCAAGCAGAGCTCGCTCCTGCAGATTCGAATTTCTCCCTGTAATACCCGTCCCTGAGCTTTTGGCACCCTTGTTGCAGATACCCCTTCATCGGACCGCGTAGCGTCAAAAAATCGCGGCAGTTGGAGGAATGTGATGAGCCAGGGTGTTGAGTTCAATCGCCTGATGTTGGAAATGCGGGCCATGCAGATGGATGCGATGGCCCGTGCCAAACCCGCCCCCGTAGCGGCGCCTGAAGCCAGTGTGCCGAGCTTCGCCGACATGCTCGGCAAGGCGGTGAACAAGGTGGCTGAAACCCAGAAGATTTCCACAGACATGGCCACCGCATTCGAGGTCGGGCAGAAGGGCGTGGACCTCACCGACGTGATGATCGCGTCGCAGAAAGCCAGCGTTTCCTTCGAGGCCATGACCCAGGTGCGGAACAAGCTGGTCCAGGCCTACCAAGACATCATGCAGATGCCGGTTTGAGGACGGGTTGAGAAATGGCTGAAGCCGCTGTTGCAAAGGTCCCCGCCAAGGCGGATGCATCCGGGGCGTCGGAAGAGAAGAAGCCGCTGTTCGGCTTGTCCTTCCTGGAAAACCTCTCGCAGATGACCATGCTGCGCCAGGTCGGCCTGCTGGTCGGCCTGGCGGCCAGCGTCGCCATCGGCTTCGCCGTGGTGCTCTGGTCGCAACAGCCGGACTATCGCCCGCTGTACGGCAGCCTTTCCGGAATGGACGCCAACCAGGTGGTGGAAGCCCTTGGCGCCGCCGACATCCCCTACAAGATCGAGCCCAATTCCGGCGCCCTGCTGGTGAAGTCCGACGACCTCGCCCGTGCCCGCATGAAACTGGCCGCCGCCGGCGTGGCCCCCAGCGACAATACCGTCGGCTTCGAGATCCTCGACAAGGAACAGGGCCTCGGCACCAGCCAGTTCATGGAAGCCACCCGCTACCGCCGTGGCCTGGAAGGCGAACTGGCCCGCACCATTTCCAGCCTGAACAACGTCAAGGGTGCGCGCGTGCACCTGGCCATTCCGAAGAGCTCGGTGTTCGTCCGCGACGAGCGCAAGCCGACCGCTTCGGTGCTGGTCGAGCTCTATCCGGGTCGTTCCCTGGAGCCGAGCCAGGTGATGGCGATCGTCAACCTGGTGGCGACCAGCGTGCCGGAACTGGAAAAGTCCCAGGTCACCGTGGTCGACCAGAAAGGCAACCTGCTGTCCGACCAGCAGGAGCTGTCCGAGCTGACCATGGCCGGCAAGCAGTTCGACTACACCCGGCGCATGGAGACGCTCTACACCCAGCGCGTGCACAGCATCCTGCAGCCGGTGCTGGGCAATGGCCGCTACAAGGCCGAAGTGTCTGCGGACGTGGATTTCAGCGCCGTCGAATCCACCTCTGAAATGTACAACCCGGACCAGCCGGCCCTGCGCAGCGAACAGAAACTCGCCGAGGAACGCCAGAACAACGGCGGCCCGCAGGGCGTGCCCGGTGCGTTGTCCAACCAGCCGCCGGCCCCTGGCGCCGCGCCGCAACAGGCCACGAGCACCACGACCGCAAGTGTGCAGCCGGGCCAGCCGATCCTGGACGACAACGGCCAGCAGATCATCGACCCGGCCACGGGCAAGCCCATGCTCGCGCCGTATCCCACCGACAAACGCGACCAGACCACCCGCAACTTCGAGCTGGACCGCTCCATCAGCTACACCAAGCAGCAGCAGGGCCGCCTGCGCCGGCTTTCCGTCGCGGTGGTGCTGGACGATCAGGTGAAGGTCGACGCGACGACCGGTGAAACCACGCGAGTGCCGTGGACCACCGACGAGATCGCCCGCTTCACCCGCCTGGTGCAGGACTCGGTGGGTTATGACGCCAGCCGTGGCGACAGCGTCAGCGTGATCAATACCGCGTTTGTCGGTGACCAGGATGAGGTGATCCAGCTGCCGTGGTACGAGCAGGTCTGGTTCCAGATGCTCATCTCGGGCCTCAAACAAGTGTTCCCCGCCCTGCTGATTCTGATCCTGGTGTGGTTCGTGCTGCGCCCAGTGCTGAACAATATCTCTGGCGGCGGCAAGTCCAGGGACCTGGAAGGCGGCCGCGATGGCGACGTCGACCTGGGCGAAATGGGCCTGTCCGGCGAGCTGTCGGATGACCGCGTCAGCCTCGGTGGACCGCAGAGCATCCTCCTGCCCAGCCCGAGTGACGGGTATGATGCGCAACTCAATGCCATCAAGAACCTGGTGGCTGAAGATCCCGGCCGCGTGGCCCTGGTAGTCAAAGAGTGGATCAACGCCGATGAGTGATAATCGCGCCCCCGCCAAACTGAACAAGGTCGACAAGGCAGCCATCCTGCTGCTGTCCCTGGGCGAGACCGATGCTGCCCAGGTGCTCCGGCACATGGGCCCGAAGGAAGTGCAGCGGGTCGGCGTTGCCATGGCGCAGATGCGCAACGTCCACCGCGAACAGGTGGAGCAGGTGATGAGCGAGTTCGTCGAGATCGTCGGCGACCAGACCAGCCTGGGCGTTGGCGCCGACGGCTACATCCGCAAGATGCTCACCCAGGCCCTGGGTGAGGACAAGGCCAACAACCTGATCGACCGCATCCTGCTGGGCGGCAGCACCAGCGGCCTGGACAGCCTGAAGTGGATGGAACCGCGCGCCGTGGCCGACGTGATCCGCTACGAGCACCCGCAGATCCAGGCCATCGTGGTCGCCTACCTGGACCCGGACCAGGCTGCCGAGGTGCTCAGCCACTTCGACCACAAGGTGCGCCTGGACATCGTCCTGCGCGTGTCCTCGCTCAACACCGTGCAGCCGTCCGCGCTCAAGGAACTCAACCTGATCCTCGAGAAGCAGTTCGCCGGCAACGCCAGCACCACCCGCACCACCATGGGCGGCGTGAAGCGCGCGGCGGACATCATGAACTTCCTCGACAGCTCGGTCGAAGGCCAGCTCATGGACTCCATCCGCGAGGTGGACGAAGACCTCTCCACCCAGATCGAAGACCTCATGTTCGTCTTCGACAACCTGGCCGATGTGGACGACCGCGGCATCCAGGCGCTGCTGCGCGAAGTGTCGTCTGACGTGCTGGTGCTGGCCCTCAAGGGCTCGGACGACGCCATCAAGGAAAAGGTCTTCAAGAACATGTCCAAGCGTGCCGCCGAACTGCTTCGCGACGACCTGGAGGCCAAGGGGCCGGTACGCGTCAGCGACGTGGAGTCGGCGCAGAAGGAAATCCTCACCATCGCCCGCCGCATGGCCGAAGCCGGGGAAATCGTCCTCGGCGGCAAGGGCGGCGAAGAAATGATCTGAGGCGGTGTCCATGGCCAACAAGGATTCGGCAAGCGAACTGATCCGCGCCAAGGACGTCAGCGGCTTCGATCGCTGGTCGCTGCCCAGCTTCGACCCGGACGCCCCGGAGCCTGAGGAAGCGGACGAAACGCAAGCCGAAGCCTCGCCTGAACCGGAGCCTGAGCCGCAGATCGAGGAAGTACCGGTCGAGGACGTCAAGCCGCTGACGCTGGACGAGCTCGAGGCCATCCGCCAGGACGCCTACAACGAAGGCTTTGCCACCGGCGAGCGCGACGGTTTCCATGCCGGTCAACTCAAGGCCAAGCAGGAAGCGGAAGCTGTACTGGGCGCTCGCCTGGCCCAGTTCGAAACCCTGATGGCCCAGTTGCTGGACCCCATCGCCGAGCAGGACCGGCAGATCGAGGAATCCCTGGTGCACCTCACCAGCCTGATCACCCGCCAGGTGATCCAGCGCGAGCTGCGCATGGATTCCGGGCAGATCCGCCATGTGCTGCGCGAAGCGCTGAAGCTGCTGCCCATGGGCGCCAGCAACGTGCGCATCCACATCAATCCGCAGGACTTCGAACAGGTGAAGGCCCTGCGGGAGCGCCATGAGGAATCCTGGCGCATCCTCGAGGACGAATCCCTGGAGCCGGGCGGTTGCCGGGTCGAAACCGAGCACTCGCGCATCGATGCCAGCATCGAGACCCGCCTGAACCAGGCCATGAAACAGCTCTTCGAGCAACAGCGCGAACAGAAGGTCCATCCGCCGTCGGCCGACCTGGTGCTGGACCTGGACGCCCCGGACAGCCACGACCATGCGTATTGAGCGCGCCAGCTTCGCCAAGCGCCTGGCGGGATACAACGATGTCATCGATCTGCCCGCGCAACCCCTGGTGGAGGGCCGCCTGCTGCGCATGGTGGGCCTCACCCTGGAGGCCGAAGGCCTGCGCGCGCCGGTTGGCAGCCGCTGCCTGGTGATCAACGACGACAGCTACCACCCGGTGCAGGTGGAAGCCGAAGTGATGGGTTTTGCCGGCAGCAAGATCTACCTGATGCCGGTGGGCAGCCTCTCCGGCATTGCCCCCGGTGCCCGCGTCGTGCCCCTGCCGGACACTGGCCGCCTGCCCATGGGCATGTCCATGCTCGGCCGCGTGCTCGATGGCGCCGGCCGTGCGCTGGATGGCAAGGGCGGGATGAAGGCCGAGGACTGGGTGCCGATGGACGGCCCCACCATCAACCCGCTCAAGCGCCACCCCATCAGCGAGCCGCTGGATGTGGGCATCCGCTCGATCAACTCGCTGCTGACCGTCGGCCGCGGCCAGCGCCTCGGCCTGTTCGCCGGTACCGGTGTGGGCAAGTCGGTGCTGCTGGGCATGATGACCCGCTTCACCGAAGCGGAAATCATCGTCGTCGGCCTGATCGGCGAACGGGGCCGCGAGGTGAAGGAATTCATCGAGCATATCCTCGGTGAAGAGGGCCTCAAGCGTTCGGTGGTGGTGGCGTCGCCGGCGGACGATGCGCCGCTGATGCGCCTGCGTGCCGCCATGTATTGCACCCGCATCGCCGAGTACTTCCGCGACAAGGGCAAGAACGTCCTGCTGCTGATGGACTCCCTGACCCGTTTCGCCCAGGCCCAGCGCGAGATCGCCCTGGCCATTGGCGAGCCGCCGGCCACCAAGGGCTATCCGCCGTCGGTGTTCGCCAAGCTGCCGAAGCTGGTGGAGCGGGCCGGTAATGCCGAGCAGGGTGGCGGGTCCATCACGGCTTTCTACACCGTGCTGTCGGAAGGCGACGACCAGCAGGACCCCATCGCCGACTCCGCCCGCGGCGTGCTCGACGGGCACTTCGTGCTGTCCCGTCGCCTGGCCGAGGAAGGTCATTACCCGGCTATCGACATCGAAGCCTCCATCAGCCGGGTAATGCCCCAGGTGGTCAGCCCCGAGCACATGAAGATGGCCCAGCGCTTCAAGCAACTCTGGTCGCGCTACCAACAGAGCCGCGACCTGATCAGCGTCGGCGCCTACGTAGCCGGTGGCGATCCCGACACCGACCTTGCCATCGCCCGCCAGCCTGCCATGAGCGCCTTCCTGCGCCAGGGTCTGGATGAAAGCGAGCGCCTGGCCCAGAGCACCGAGCGCCTGGCCGCGAGCCTGGGCGCCAAGGGCTGATAGGGCATGTCGCGCAATCGGGCGGCGCGTCTGGCGCCAGTGGTGGAAATGGCCGAGCGCGCCGAGCGCGAAGCGGCGCGCATGCTTGGTCGCTGCCAGGGCCAGTTGACCCAGGCGGAGATGAAACTCGGTGAACTCGAGCGCTACCGCTCCGACTACCAGCAGCAATGGATCGAAGAGGGGCGACGCGGCGTTTCCGGCCAGTGGCTGATGAACTACCAGCGCTTCCTGTCCCAACTGGAGTCCGCCATCGGCCAACAGACGCAGAGCGTCAACTGGCATCGCGACAACCTCGACAAGGCCCGTGGCGCCTGGCAACAGCGCTACGCCCGCCTGGAAGGCCTGCGCAAGCTGGTGCAGCGCTACCTTGACGAAGCCCGTGCCGCCGACGACAAGCGCGAGCAGAAACTCCTCGACGAACTGGTGCAGCGCCTGCCGGCCAGAGACCTGTAGGGGCGAATTCATTCAAATGGCCGGGCCAGCAGGGTGAAGCCGCTCGGCTAGGGTGCGCCGTGAGCACCGGCGGTTCGACCCGGCGCCGAAGTCGATCCAGAAGTCGGTGCGCACAGCGCACCCTGCGGTCAAGGCCGAGCCAGTCACGAGTGGACTGGCGACAGAGTCTGGTGCACGCAGCGTCCCCACGTCCGGAGAGCGAATGCATTCTTCAACGCGTCATCTCAGAACCATAAATTCTCCCGCGACGCGGCTTTCCAGTTGCCCTGCCTCATGGTGGGTGCTAAATCTTCACCACGCGCATTCCGAACTTGAACAAGGAGCTTTGCATGGCCATCACCTCGATGCCCTCCGATGATGGGCAGGAGCTGACCATCTACATCCAGGGACGATTCGATTTCGGCGCCCACCAGGAATTCCGCGACGCCTACGAGCGCGTCAATACCACGCCCAAGCGCTATGTCGTGGACCTCAAGGGCACCACCTACCTCGACAGCTCCGCCCTTGGCATGCTGCTGCTGTTGCGCGACCACGCCGGTGGCGAGCGTGCGCAGATCCGCCTGGCCAACTGCAACCCCGACGTTCGCAAGATCCTCGCCATTTCCAACTTCGAACAACTGTTCCAGATCGCCTGAGGCCTGTCGCCATGCCGTCGCCGCTGACGATCCTGATTGCCGAGGACAACGCGGCGGACCGGCTGCTGTTGTCCACCATCGTCAGCCGCCAGGGCCATCGTGCGTTGACCGCCGCCAATGGCCGCGAGGCCGTGGCGCTGTTCCGGCAGGAACAGCCGCAACTGGTGCTGATGGATGCCCTGATGCCGGAGATGGACGGTTTCGAGGCCGCCCGCCGGATCAAGCAACTGGCGGGCGAGGCGCTGGTGCCGATCATCTTCCTGACCTCGCTGACGGAGAACGAAGCCCTGGTGCGCTGCCTGGAAGCGGGCGGCGACGATTTCCTCGCCAAGCCCTACAACCGGGTCATCCTGGAAGCCAAGATCAAGGCCCTGGACCGCCTGCGCCGCCTGCAGGATACCGTGCTGCAGCAACGCGACCTGATCGCCCGGCACAACGAGCACCTGGTGACCGAACAGCGGGTGGCCAAGGCCGTGTTCGACAAGGTGGCGCACTCCGGCTGCCTGAGCGCCCCGAATATCCGCTACCTGCAATCGCCCTACGCGCTGTTCAACGGCGACCTTTTGCTGGCCGCCTACAAGCCCTCCGGCGGCATGCACGTGCTGCTTGGCGATTTCACCGGTCATGGCCTGCCGGCCGCCATCGGTGCCATGCCCCTTGCCGAAGTGTTCTACGGCATGACCGCCAAGGGTTACGCCATGGCGGACATCCTGCGGGAGATGAACGCCAAGCTGAAACGCATTCTTCCGGTCGGCGTGTTCTGCTGCGCCACTTTCCTCAATCTGAGCTTCCAGCGGCGCATGGTCGAGGTGTGGAACGGTGGCCTGCCCGAGGGGTACCTGCGCCGCGCCGAGACCGGAGAGCTGTTGCCGCTGGTGTCGCGCCACCTGCCGCTGGGCGTACTTGACCAGGGCAGCTTCAATGCGCACTTCGAGTCCTACCCCATCGAGACTGGCGACCGCATCCTGCTGGTGTCCGATGGCGTGCTGGAAACTCGCAATGACAGCGACGAGACCTTTGGCGACGAACGCCTGCGCGCCGTATTCGACGCCAATCGCGACGGCAATCGGCTGTTCGACGAAATCCAGCTGGCCCTGAGTGCTTTCCGCGGCCATGCCCAGGACGACGTGAGCATGATCGAGATTCGCATGCTCGATGAGGCCACCGAGCGCGCGAAACTGGCCTTCACCGACAGCGGCCAGGCCAGTCCGCTGGACTGGTCCGCCACCTTCGAATTCCGTGCGCAGACCTTGAAGCGCTTCAATCCGCTGCCATTCCTCCTGCAGCTGCTGCTTGAGGTCCAGGGGCTGCGTGATCAGGGTGGCGCCCTCTATACGGTGCTTGCCGAGCTGTACTCCAACGCCCTGGAACACGGCGTGCTGGGGCTGGACTCCTCCCTCAAGAGCAATGCCGAGGGGTTCGCCCGCTACTACCGCGAGCGCAGTGAACGCCTCGCCAGCCTGGAAACCGGGTATGTGCGCTTCAACCTGCAGCTGGTTCCCGAGGGCCGGGGAGGGCGGTTGCTGATCGAGGTGGAGGACAGCGGCGAGGGCTTCGACCTGGGCGCTGCGCTGGCCAGCCAACCGTCGATGGAAAGCTTCTGTGGCCGGGGCCTGAGCCTGGTGAATCAACTCACGGCGCGCTGTGAACCCGCCGAGAACGGCAAGGGAGTCCACGTCGAATTCCACTGGCCCGTTAGGGCATAATTTTCCGAGGTTCAGTACAGGGAGCGAAGGGTTTGTCCGATATCCATCTCGACCATTCTGTGCTTTCTGCCCTGCGGGACGTCATGGAGGACGAGTTTCCGGTGCTTCTGGATACCTTCCTGACGGATTCCATCGAACGCTTGCGGCAGATCCAGCAGGCCCACGCGGTGTCCGACTGCCAGGCCCTGCGCCTGGCCGCCCACAGTTTCAAGGGCAGCTGCAGCAACATGGGGGCCCCCGTACTGGCCGCCCTGTGCAAGCAACTGGAAGACATCGCCCGGCGCGAGCAGCTTGCCGATGCGCCCGGCATCATCCTGCTGATCGAGCAGGAGTTCCGGATCGTCCATGATCTGCTGCTGGAAGCGCGTCGCGGCCTGGCGCGCTGATCGACGTCCTGTTACCTGGGCCAGAATGTTGGCCCATCCCTTGCAATCCTCCCGGCACGAACCAACCCGAGCGGAGAGTGCCCATGCCCGTTGCCCCCGATCTGCTTCTTCAGGCCAGGCCTGAAGTGAAGCCGAAAGCACCGGCCGCAAAAGCCCCGGAAAAACCGGCGGAAACCAGCAAGGGCGAGGCTTCCAGCTTCGCCCAGATGTATGCGAAAGAGCGTCATGCCAAGGCCGCCGAGCGTAACGAAGCGGCTGCCAGGCAGGCCAAGGCCAAGGCCGATGAGGCGGCAAGCCAGGACAAGCCGGCGGCTGAACCTGCCGCTGGCCAGGCGGCCGTTGCCGAAAGCGGCAAGCCCTTGCCGGCCGAAGAAGGCGAAGCCAAGGAATCCTCCGACGAGCCGGTGATCGATCCCCTGCTGCTCATGGCCATGACCGGGCAACTGCCGGCCGATGCGCCAGTCGAGGCGGAAGGCGCCGCCGAAGCCTTGCCGGCCATGCCTGTGACGCCGCAGGTGAACAGCGGTGCGCCAGCGACCCTGACCGACGCCAGCCTCGATCCGGACCTGGATCAGCTCAACGGCTTGCCGGCGGTGAAGATGGCACTGGACCAGGGGGCTCAGGCCGCCCAGCAGGTGCAAAACGCTACCCGGGCGGCGCAAACCGCACCCACGGCCGACCAGGACTTCGCCGATGCCATGGCCGCCTTGTCCGACAAGTCGCTTGAGGCGGGCGAGGGCAAGCTGGACAAGGCGCTGTCGTCTGCCGAACTCTCGGTGGAACTGACCGAGGGTGTGGGCGAGAACAAGGCCGAGGTGCGCAACGAACTGCTGGCGAACCGCCTCAACGCCCTGAGCCAGGCCATCAGCCAGCAGACTGCGCAAACCCAGCGCGCCCCTGCCCTGGTGCCGGGGCAACCGGTGAACATGCAGCAGGGCGGTTGGAGTGAAGCCGTGGTGGATCGGGTGATGTGGCTGTCCAGCCAGAACCTCAAGTCCGCCGAGATCCAGCTCGATCCGCAAGAGCTTGGCCGGCTCGAAGTCCGGGTGCATATGACCCAGGACCAGACCCAGGTGACCTTCGCCAGTCCCAACGCCAACGTCCGTGACGCTCTGGAAGGGCAAATGCATCGCCTGCGCGACATGTTTGCCCAGCAGGGCATGAACCAGCTCGACGTGAACGTCTCCGACCAGTCCCTCAACCGTGGCTGGCAAGGGCAGGGCAGTGATGGCGAGCGTCGTTCCGCTGGCGGCCGCACCGACTTCGGCAGTGGCAGCGACGAAGAAATCAGCGTGAGCCACAGCGAAATCCGTCCGGCCTCGACGGCTGGGGCGCGCGGGTTGGTGGATTTCTACGCCTGACTTCGCTCTCCTTCTCCCCCGCCCCTCTCCCTGAGGGGCGGGGGAGAAGGTGTTCCCCCGCGCCAAGATTTCCGGCAACCCCTCGTGACAGCCGCCCCTCGACACTGGTATATCCGCAGCCCTGTAGCAATTGCCTGAGCCGCCGGTTGGCCGGCGAACTGGCATAACACTTGCTCACTCCCCTGGAAATGGCGGGCCCATCCCGCTCGGCGACGGATTATTGGCATGGCGAAGAAAGAAGCGAAGGCCCCGGCAGAGGGCGCTGCTGCGGCAGGCGGCAAGGGCAAGCTGAAGCTCATCATTCTGGGCGTTGTCGCGCTGTTGCTGGCGATCGGCCTTTCAGTGGGGGCCACCTGGTACTTCCTCAGCCGCGGCGACAAGGCCGCCGAGCCCGCCAAGGAGGACGCGGCCGCCGCCGCGCCTGCCAAGCAGCCGGCCATCTACCAGGACCTGGCCCCAGCCTTCGTGGTCAACTTCAACCAGAACGGTCGCCAGCGCTACATGCAGGTGAGCGTTTCGCTGATGGCCCGTGACCAGGCCCAGATGGACGCGCTCAAGGTGCACATGCCGGTGCTGCGCAACAAGCTGGTCATGCTCTTCTCCGGACAGAATTTCGACACCCTGGTCACCCCCGTCGGCAAGGAGATGCTGCGCCAGCAGGCCACCGCCACCGTGCAGGAACTGGCCAAGCAGGAAACCGGCGCGATGACCGTCGAACAAGTGCTCTTCACCAACTTCGTATTGCAGTAGGCAAGGTACGACCATGGCTGTTCAAGACCTGCTGTCCCAGGACGAGATCGACGCGCTGCTGCATGGCGTCGACGACGGTCTGGTTGAAACCGAAACCGATGCGGACCCGACGAGCGTCAAGAGCTACGACCTGACCAGCCAGGACCGCATCGTCCGGGGGCGCATGCCGACCCTGGAGATGATCAACGAGCGCTTCGCCCGTTACACCCGCATCAGCATGTTCAACCTGCTGCGCCGCTCCGCCGACGTGGCGGTGGGCGGCGTGCAGGTGATGAAGTTCGGCGAGTACGTGCATTCGCTCTACGTGCCCACCAGCCTCAACCTGGTGAAGATGAAACCGCTGCGCGGTACCTCGCTCTTCATCCTCGATGCCAAGCTGGTGTTCAAGCTGGTGGACAACTTCTTCGGCGGCGACGGCCGTCACGCCAAGATCGAAGGCCGCGAGTTCACCCCCACCGAACTGCGCGTAGTGCGCATGGTGCTGGACCAGGCCTTCGTCGACCTGGCCGAGGCCTGGCACGCGGTGATGGATGTGAACTTCGAGTACATCAACTCGGAAGTGAACCCGGCGCTGGCCAACATCGTCAGCCCCAGCGAAGTGGTGGTGGTGTCCACTTTCCACATCGAACTGGACGGCGGTGGCGGCGACCTGCACATCACCATGCCCTATTCGATGATCGAGCCGATCCGCGAGATGCTCGACGCCGGCTTCCAGTCCGACGTCGACGACCAGGACGAGCGCTGGATCAAGGCGCTGCGCGAGGACATCCTCGATGTCAGCGTTCCGGTGGCCGCCACTGTGGTGCGCCGCCAGCTCAAGCTGCGGGACATCCTGCACATGCAGCCGGGCGACGTGATCCCGGTGGAAATGCCCGAACACATGATCATGCGCGCCAACGGCGTGCCGGCCTTCAAGGCCAAGCTGGGGTCGCACAAGGGCAACCTGTCCCTGCAGATCCTCGAACCGATCGAACGTCAGCGCTGATCGCGCGCGTCCCACGAATTCAGAGCCAGCCGAGGTCAAGCGATGGCAAACGACATGGATACCCCCACTCCCGAAGAGCAGGCGCTGGCCGATGAATGGGCCGCCGCCCTGGCCGAGGCCGGCGATGCGTCCCAGGACGATATCGATGCGTTGATGAACCAGGGCTCCCCCGCGCCCAGCTCGCCGCGTGCGCCCATGGAGGAGTTCGGCAGCGTGCCGAAGGCCAGCGGTCCGGTAAGCCTGGACGGCCCCAACCTGGACGTGATCCTGGACATCCCGGTGTCCATTTCCATGGAAGTGGGCAACACCGATATCACCATCCGCAACCTGCTGCAGCTCAACCAGGGCTCGGTGATCGAACTCGATCGCCTGGCCGGCGAGCCGCTGGACGTGCTGGTCAACGGCACCCTGATCGCCCACGGCGAAGTGGTGGTGGTCAACGAGAAGTTCGGTATCCGGCTGACCGATGTGATCAGCCCGAGCGAACGCATCAAGAAGCTGCGCTGAAACCATGCGTCGACTCTTATCCGCGGGGCTGTTGCTGCTGCCCCTGAGCGGCTTCGCCGCCGAGCCCGTCGCGACCGTTCCGGCGCCTGCTGCGGCCGCCACCGTGACCCAGGCCGGCAGCGGCATGGCCGCGCAACTCGGTCAACTGGCCGTCGGCCTGCTGCTGGTGGTGGGGCTGATCTTCCTGCTTGCCTGGCTGCTGCGCCGGGTGCAACAGCTCGGTCCACGCGGTGGCCAGGTGATCAGGCTGGTGGCGAGCCAAGCCCTCGGCCCGCGTGATCGACTGGTGCTGGTACAGGTGGGTGGGGAACAGATCCTGCTCGGCATCAGTGCCGGGCGCATCACGCCGCTGCATGTACTGAAGGAACCCGTGCATCAGGCCGACACCGAGGCTGCGCCCCCGGAATTCGCCCAACGCCTGATGGAACTGCTCGGCAAGGACAAGCACTGATGCCCCTGCACCGCCTCCTCATCGCGCTGCTGCTGGTGCTGGCCGCGCCCCTGGCCCTTGGCGCCGACAATCCGCTTTCGGTGCCTGCCATCACCCTCTCCACCAATCCGGAAGGCCAGCAGGAATACTCGGTAAGCCTGCAGATCCTGCTGATCATGACAGCGCTGAGCTTCATCCCGGCGTTCGTCATGCTGATGACCAGCTTCACCCGGATCATCATCGTCTTCTCCATCCTGCGTCAGGCACTGGGCCTGCAACAGACGCCGTCGAACCAGATCCTCATCGGCCTGGCGCTGTTCCTGACCCTGTTCATCATGGCGCCGGTGTTCGACCAGGTGAATCGCGAAGCCCTGCAGCCCTATCTCAACGAGCAGATGAGCGCCCAGGACGCGGTGGCGAAGGCGGAAGTGCCGATCAAGAACTTCATGCTGGCGCAGACCCGCTCCAGCGACCTGGACCTGTTCATGCGCCTGTCCAAGCGCACCGACATCCCCAGCCCGGACGCGGCGCCGCTGACCATCCTGGTGCCGGCCTTCGTCACCTCCGAGCTGAAGACGGCGTTCCAGATCGGCTTCATGATCTTCATTCCCTTCCTGATCATCGACCTGGTGGTGGCCAGTGTGCTGATGGCGATGGGCATGATGATGCTCTCGCCGCTGATCATCTCTCTGCCGTTCAAGATCATGCTCTTCGTCCTGGTGGATGGCTGGGCGCTGATCATCGGGACGCTCGCCGGCAGCTTCGGCGGCGTCTAGGAGGCTTGCGATGACCCCGGAAGTTGCTGTCGACCTGTTCCGTGACGCGCTCTGGCTGACCTGCCTGATCGTCGGCATCCTGGTGGTGCCGAGTCTGGTGGTCGGCCTGATCGTCGCCATGTTCCAGGCGGCCACCCAGATCAACGAACAGACCCTGAGCTTCCTGCCGCGCCTGCTGGTGATGCTGCTCACCCTCATCTGGGCCGGCCCCTGGCTCACCCGCCAACTGATGGAGTACATCCAGACGCTCTATCAGAACATCCCGATGCTGATCGGCTGACCATGCTCGAACTCAGCGACGCGCAGATCGGTGGCTGGGTCGGCAGCTTCGTGCTGCCACTGTTCCGCATTGCCGCGCTGCTGATGACCATGCCGATCATCGGCACCCAGCTCGTGCCGACGCGGGTCCGCCTGTATCTCGCGCTGGCCATCTCCGTGGTGCTGGTGCCGACCCTGCCGCCCATGCCGCAGGTGGATGCGATCAACCTCGGCAACGTCCTGCTGATCGGCGAGCAGATTCTGATCGGCGCCTTGCTCGGGTTCGTGCTGCAGCTGTTCTTCCACGCCTTCGTGGTGGCGGGGCAGATCATCTCGATGCAAATGGGCCTGGGCTTCGCGTCCATGGTCGACCCCACCAACGGCGTTTCGGTGCCGGTGCTCGGCCAGTTCTACCTGATGCTGGTGACCCTGCTGTTCCTGGCCATGAACGGTCATCTGGTGGTGTTCGAGATCCTCGCCGAAAGCTTCGTCACCCTGCCGGTAGGGGGCGGGCTGCTGACCAACCATCACTGGGAAGTGGCCGGCAAGCTCGGTTGGGTGATGGGGGCGGGCTTGCTGCTGTCGCTGCCGGCGATCACCGCGCTGCTGGTGGTCAACCTGGCCTTCGGCGTAATGACCCGCGCCGCGCCGCAATTGAACATCTTCTCCATCGGTTTCCCGTTGACCCTGGCCCTTGGCCTGGTAATCGTCTGGATCGGCATGGCCGACGTCCTCTCTCAGTACCAGGTACTGGCCAGCGATGCCCTGCAGCTCATGCGCGAGCTGGCGAGGGCGCGATGAACAACCCCTTATCCGTCCCGGCGGTTTCCCGGGCCTACTGCTGAGGTGATCCATGGCAGAGAGTGACAGCGGGGCGGACAAGAGCGAAGAGCCCACAGGTAAACGGTTGCAGGAGGCCCGCGAGAAGGGCCAGATCGCCCGTTCCCGGGAGCTCAACACCCTCGCCGTGACCCTGGCGGGGGCCGGCGGCGTGCTGGCCACCGGCGGCGGCATGGCGGACATGCTGATGAAGATGATGCAGTCCAACTTCGACCTGCCACGGGCGGTGCTCATGGACGAGCGCAGCATGGGGCTGTTCCTGCTGGCCTCAGGCAAGATGGCGCTCGATGCGCTGCTGCCGCTGCTGATCACCCTGCTGGTGGTGTCGATCGTCGGCCCGATTTCCCTCGGCGGCTGGCTGTTCTCCACCGAGGCCCTGATGCCCAAGTTCAGCCGGATGAACCCCTTGTCCGGGCTCAAGCGGATGTTCTCGCTGCACGCCCTGGCGGAGCTGCTCAAGGCCCTGGCGAAGTTCGCATTGATCCTGCTGGTGGCGCTGGCGGTGCTCAACTCCGACCGTGACGACCTGCAGGCGATCGCCCATGAGCCGCTGGACATGGCCATCCTGCACAGTGTCCAGGTGGTGGGCTGGAGCGCGGTCTGGCTGGCTTGTGGATTGATCCTGATCGCCGCCGTGGACGTGCCTTTCCAGCTCTGGGACAACAAGCAGAAGCTGATGATGACCAAGCAGGAAGTGCGAGACGAATACAAGGATTCCGAGGGCAAGCCCGAGGTCAAGTCACGCATCCGCCGCCTGCAGCGGGAAATGGCCGAGCGCCGCATGATGGCCGCGGTGCCCCAGGCCGACGTGGTGATCACCAACCCGACCCACTTCGCCGTGGCGCTGAAGTACGACGCCGAGAAGGGCGGTGCGCCGGTCCTGCTGGCCAAGGGTAACGACTTCACCGCGTTGAAGATCCGCGAGATCGCCCAGGACAACAAGGTGACGGTCATGGAGTCTCCGGCGCTGGCGCGGGCGGTGTACTACTCCACCGAGCTGGACCAGGAAATCCCTGCCGGCCTTTACCTGGCCGTGGCCCAGGTGCTGGCTTACGTCTACCAGCTCAAGCAGTTCCGCGCCGGTCGCGGCAAACGCCCGGCGCCGCTGCACGACCTGCCGATTCCGCCGGATTTGCGGCGCGACGAGTGATGGTCTGAGCGCCAAGCCCCGCTCTTGTTGTGGGAGCGAATTCATTCGCGAATGAATTCGCTCCCACAATTTCCCCGCCTGCGAATTCTCCCATCCGAATCAACCCCTTAATGAAGTTGGAAAGCTTCTTGCACAAGGGGGATCAGGACGCATCGACGCGTCAAAAGATTGGATGAGCGGAGCGGGGCTCCGTGAAAGGGGTAGGGGAGTAGCAGTGGATCGTACGCAACTGATCGGCAATGTCCGCAACAACCTGCTGGGCATCGGTCGTGGCAACCTCGGGGTGCCGCTGCTGGTGCTGGTGATGCTGGGCATGATGACCCTGCCGGTGCCGCCGTTCCTGCTGGACGTCTTTTTCACCTTCAACATCGCCCTGTCCATCGTCGTCCTGCTGGTGTGCGTGTACGCCATGCGCCCGCTGGACTTCGCCGTTTTCCCGACCATCCTGCTGGTCGCCACCCTGCTGCGCCTGGCACTGAACGTCGCCTCCACCCGCGTGGTGCTGCTCCACGGCCAGGACGGCCACGACGCCGCGGGCAAGGTGATCCAGGCCTTCGGCGACGTGGTGGTCGGTGGCAACTATGTGGTCGGTGCCGTGGTCTTCGCGATCCTGATGATCATCAACTTCGTGGTGGTCACCAAGGGTGCGGGCCGTATCTCCGAGGTGAGCGCGCGCTTCACCCTGGACGCCATGCCCGGCAAGCAGATGGCGATCGACGCCGACCTCAACGCCGGCCTGATCGATCAGGCCGAAGCGAAGAAACGCCGCTCCGAGGTTTCCCAGGAAGCCGACTTCTACGGCTCCATGGACGGTGCCAGCAAATTCGTCCGTGGCGATGCCATCGCCGGCCTGCTGATCCTTTTCATCAACCTGCTCGGCGGCATGGCCATTGGCATGCTTCAGCACGGTCTGAGCTTCGGCGACGCCGGCCGCATCTACTCGCTGCTGACCATCGGTGACGGACTGGTGGCGCAGATCCCCTCGCTGCTGCTGTCCACCGCGGCCGCCATCATGGTGACCCGCGTGTCCTCCTCCGAAGACATGGGCCAGCAGGTCAACCGCCAGATGTTCGCCTCGCCCAAGGCTCTGGCGGTGTCGGCCAGCATCCTCATCGCCATGGGCCTGGTGCCGGGCATGCCGCATGTATCCTTCATCGGCCTGGGCCTGGTGGCAGCCGCCGGTGCCTGGTTCATCTGGCATCGCCAGAAACAGGTCAAGGAAGAGGCGGTACAGGAAGAGAAGCGCCAGCAGGAACTGCTGCCGGCCCAGCGCGCCCAGGAGACCAAGGAGCTGGGCTGGGACGACGTGACCCCGGTGGATCTGGTGGGCCTGGAAGTGGGTTACCGGCTGATTCCGCTGGTCGACCGCAACCAGGGCGGCCAGTTGCTGGCACGGATCAAGGGCGTGCGCAAGAAACTGTCCCAGGAGATGGGCTTCCTGATGCCCTCGGTGCACATCCGCGACAACCTCGACCTGCTGCCCAACGCCTACCGCCTGACGCTGATGGGCGTCAGCGTGGCCGAGGCGGAGGTCTATCCGGACCGCGAACTGGCGATCAACCCCGGCCAGGTATTCGGCACCCTCAACGGCGTCGCCGCCAAGGATCCGGCGTTCGGCCTGGAAGCGGTGTGGATCGACGCCAGCCAGCGTGACCAGGCGCAATCGCTGGGTTACACGGTGGTGGATGCCAGCACAGTGGTCGCTACCCACCTCAACCAGGTGCTGCACAAGCACGCCCATGAGCTGCTGGGGCACGAAGAAGTCCAGCAACTGATGCAGAACCTGGCCAAGAGTTCGCCGCGCCTGGCCGAAGAGCTGGTGCCCGGCATGGTGTCGCTGTCGACGCTGCTCAAGGTGCTCCAGGCGCTGCTGCAGGAGCAGGTGCCGGTGCGCGATATCCGCACCATCGCCGAAGCCATCGCCAACGTGGCACCCAAGAGTCAAGATCCCGCCGCGCTGGTGGCGGCGGCTCGTGTCTCGCTGTCCCGTGCAATTGTGCAAAGCATTGTGGGACTAGAGCCGGAGCTGCCTGTGATCACTCTGGAACCCAGGTTGGAACAGATATTGCTGAATAGCCTGCAGAAGGCCGGACAGGGTTCGGAAGATGGCGTTCTCCTCGAACCCGGAATGGCCGAGAAGCTGCAACGTTCCCTGGTGGAAGCGGCGCAGCGTCAGGAAATGCTCGGCAAGCAGGCGATCCTGCTGGTGGCCGGGCCGATCCGGGCGATGATGTCGCGCTTCGCAAGGCTCGCCGTGCCAACCATGCACGTGCTCGCCTACCAGGAAATACCGGACAACAAGCAGGTCACCATAGTCGCGACTGTGGGGCAGAACTAACCGAGGTCAAGGGCCATGCAGGTCAAACGTTTCTTCGCCGCCGATATGCGTCAAGCCATGAAGTTGGTGCGTGATGAACTGGGCGCGGATGCCGCCATCATCGGTAATCGTCGGGTTGCCGGCGGTGTCGAGCTGACCGCGGCGCTGGACTACCCGCTGCCCGCGCCGGCCCCGAGCAAGCCGAACCCGGCGCTTGAAGCCGAACTGCGCAAGACCCAGGCGCGCATCGCCCAGGCTCAGGCCGAACTGACGACCCGTGCCATCGCCGATGCCGGCAAGGACCGTCAATTGTTCGCCGGCCAGCCGCTGACCGCCATCGAACCGGAACTGCCGGAATCCGCCCTGGCCGCCGCTATCGAGCGTCCGCGCGCCGTGCCGCGTCCGGTGGAGACGGTCAGCGCGCCGAAATCTGCCGGCGTGGACCAGGCCGCCCTGGACGCCATGCGTTTCGAGCTGAGCGGTCTGCGTGAACTGATCGAAGTGCAGCTGGGCTCCATCGCCTGGAGCCAGATGCAGAACCGCCGTCCGCAGCAGGCCAGCCTCTGGCGCCGCCTGCAGCGCATGGGCCTGCCGGCCGAACTGGCCCGCGCCCTGCTGGACAAGGTGGCCAACGTCAGCGACCCGCGCCAGGCCTGGCGCATGCTCCTGGCGCATCTCGCCCACGCCATCCGCACTCCTCAGGTCGAGCCGATGGAAGAGGGCGGTGTGATCGCCCTGGTCGGCCCGGCCGGCATGGGCAAGACCACCACCCTGGCCAAGCTGGCAGCCCGCTACGTGCTCAAGTACGGCGCGCAGAACGTCGCCCTGGTGAGCATGGACAGTTTCCGCATCGGCGCCCAGGAGCAGATCAAGACCCTTGGCCGCATCCTCAATGTGCCGGTGACCCTGGTCGATCCGGGCCAATCCCTGACCCAGGCCGTGGCTCCGCTGGCGCGCAAGCGCGTGGTGCTGATCGATACCGCTGGTCTGCCAATCAACGATCCGGCCCTGACCATGCAGCTCGAAGCGCTGGCCAGCCGGGCGATAAACGCGAAGAATTACCTGGTGATGGCGGCTACCAGCCAGAGCCAGGTGCTCAAGGCGGCCTATCACAGCTACAAGCGTTGCGGCCTGGTCGGTTGCATCATTACCAAGGCGGACGAAGCGGCCAGCCTGGGTGAGGTTTTGGGACTGGCTATCGGCCAGCATCTCCCGGTAGCCTATCTGGCCGACGGCCCGCGAATCCCGGATGATCTGCAGGTTCCCCGCAGCCACCAGCTGGTGAGCCGTGCGGTCAGCCTGCAGGCTCCGGAAGACCCGAGTGAAGAAGCCATGGCCGACCTGTTCGCCGGGCTCTATCAGAATCCGGCGCGGCGCGCCGGTTGAAGAATTTGTAAGCCGCCCAGAGGGGCGGTGCTGGACAGCCAAATGGCCCAGTCGACCTAAGGCAAGGTATTTGAAATGGGTAGTATGCATCCCGTACAGGTGATCGCGGTGACCGGCGGCAAGGGTGGCGTCGGCAAGACCAACGTGTCGGTGAACCTCTCGCTGGCATTGGCCGATCTCGGACGCCGCGTCATGTTGTTGGACGCCGACCTGGGACTCGCCAACGTCGACGTCCTGCTCGGCCTCACCGCCAAGCGCACACTGGCTGATGTGATCAATGGCGAATGCGACCTGCGCGACGTGCTGTTGCAGGGGCCGGGGGGCATCCGCATCGTCCCCGCCGCCTCCGGCACCCAGAGCATGGTGCAGCTTTCGCCCATGCAGCACGCCGGCCTGATCCAGGCATTCAGCGAAATCAGCGACAACCTCGACGTACTGGTGATCGACACCGCCGCCGGCATTGGCGATTCGGTGGTCAGCTTCGTCCGTGCGGCCCAGGAAGTGATAGTGGTCGTCTGCGATGAACCCACGTCGATCACCGACGCGTACGCACTGATCAAACTGCTCAACCGCGACTACGGCATGAGCCGCTTCCGCGTGCTGGCCAACATGGCCCACAGCCCGCAGGAAGGGCGCAACCTGTTCGCCAAGCTGACCAAGGTCACCGACCGTTTCCTCGACGTCGCCCTGCAGTACGTGGGCGCCGTTCCGTACGACGAGTCGGTGCGCAAGGCCGTGCAGAAGCAGCGCGCGGTCTATGAAGCCTTCCCGCGTTCGAAGTGCTCGCTGGCCTTCAAGGCCATCGCGCAGAAGGTCGATAGCTGGCCGCTGCCGGCCAATCCGCGGGGCCACCTGGAGTTCTTCGTCGAGCGGCTGGTCAAGCAGCCCTCCGCGGAAACCCCTGTATGACACCCGCCACTGGACTGCGTATGTACGGCAAGGCTCAGGCAAGGGATTCGCAACATCAGTTGATCGAGCGCTATGCCCCCCTGGTCAAGCGCATCGCCTATCACCTGCTCGCGCGCCTGCCAGCCAGCGTACAGGTGGAAGACCTGATGCAGTCCGGGATGATCGGCTTGCTCGAAGCTTCGAAGAAATACGACGGCAGCAAGGGCGCCAGCTTCGAAACCTACGCCGGTATCCGCATTCGCGGAGCCATGCTCGATGAAGTCCGCAAGGGCGACTGGGCGCCGCGTTCGGTGCACCGCAATACCCGCATGGTGAGCGAGGCCATCCGCACCATCGAGGCGAGAACAGGACGCGACGCTAAAGATCAGGAAGTTGCTGCCGAACTTGGATTGAGTCTCGAAGACTACTACGGCATTCTGAGCGACACCTTGGGCAGCCGCCTGTTCAGCTTCGACGACCTGTTGCAGGAAGGCGAGCAGGGCGGTCTGCGCGAGGACGCCGGTGTCACCCAATTTTCACCTTCCCATGATCTGGAAGACGAACGCTTCCAGGCCGCGCTGGCCGATGCCATCGCGAACCTGCCCGAGCGTGAGCGCCTGGTACTGGCGCTGTATTACGACGAAGAACTGAACTTGAAGGAAATCGGTGAAGTGCTGGGGGTCAGCGAATCGCGGGTCAGCCAGTTGCATAGCCAGTGCGCGGCACGCTTGCGCGCACGGCTTGGCGAATGGCGAGCACGCTGAACGGCACACCGCTTCCAGATTTGAACGGCGCACCCGGCAAGAGGGGCGTTTGAGACTGTACGGAGGTCGACTTGGACAAGAACATGAAAATCCTCATCGTTGACGATTTCTCGACGATGAGACGCATCATCAAGAACCTCTTGCGCGACTTGGGTTTCACCAATACCGCCGAAGCCGACGACGGCACCACGGCCCTGCCGATGCTGCACAGCGGCAACTTCGATTTCCTCGTGACCGACTGGAACATGCCCGGAATGACCGGCATCGACCTGCTGCGCGCCGTGCGTGCCGACGAGCGCCTGAAGCACCTGCCGGTCCTGATGGTGACTGCCGAGGCCAAGCGCGACCAGATCATCGAGGCCGCCCAGGCCGGCGTGAACGGCTATGTGGTCAAGCCTTTCACTGCCCAGGTGCTGAAAGAAAAAATCGAGAAGATCTTCGAGCGGGTCAACGGCTGAATGTCAGCCGCGGGGGCACCATGGACCAGAATGAACACCTGCTGGGAGACTTCGAGTCGACCCTGAAAGACCGTGCGCGGGAACTGGTGGAAAGTCTCGAGAAAGGCAACTTCACCGACGCCGTGCAACTCATCCACGAACTCAATCACGTCCGTGATCGCGGCCTCTACCAGGAAGTCGGCAAGCTCACCCGTGAGCTGCACAACGCCATCGTCAACTTCCAGATCGACCCGCATCTGCCCCACGCCCAGGAAATGTCGCAGATCGCGGACGCGACCGATCGCCTTTCCTACGTGGTGCACATGACCGAGAAGGCCGCCAACCGCACCATGGACCTGGTGGAGGAAAGCGCGCCGCTGCTCAACGGCCTGAGCGACGAAGCCCAGCAGCTGGGCGCGGAGTGGGGCCGCTTCATGCGCCGGGAAATCGGCGCGGACGGGTTCCGCGACCTGGCTCGCCGCATCGAGCAGTTCCTTGCCCGCAGCCAGCGCGATACCGATGCCCTGTCGAGCAAGCTCAACGACATCCTGCTGGCGCAGGACTACCAGGACCTTACCGGCCAGGTGATCAAGCGCGTGACCCAACTGGTCACCGAGGTGGAGAGCAACCTCGTCAAGCTGGTGCTGATGGCCAGCCAGGTGGATCGCTACGCCGGCATCGAGCACGACCACGCCGCGCTACGTGCAGAGCTGGAACAAGAAAAAAATCCTTCCAGGGGTGAAGGTCCGCAGATCCATGCCGATATACGTGAGGACGTAGTGTCCGGACAGGACGACGTCGACGATCTGCTATCCAGCCTAGGCTTTTAGGGAGCGCTCATATGAGCTTCGACGCCGATGAAGAAATCCTCCAGGACTTCCTGGTAGAGGCCGGCGAGATTCTGGAGCAACTGTCCGAGCAGCTGGTCGAGCTGGAAAGCCGCCCTGACGACATGGACCTGCTCAACGCGATTTTCCGTGGCTTCCACACCGTGAAAGGTGGTGCCGGTTTTCTCCAGCTCAATGCGCTGGTGGAGTGCTGCCACATCGCCGAGAACGTCTTCGACATCCTGCGCAAGGGCGAGCGCCGCGTGGATGCCGAACTGATGGACGTGGTGCTGCAGGCCCTGGACACGGTCAATGAGATGTTCAGCGAGGTGCGCGAGCGCAGCGAGCCGACGCCCGCCACGCCGGAGCTGCTGGCTGCCCTGGCGCGCCTGGCCGAACCGGCCGGCGCCGAGCCTGCACCCGTCGCTGCGGCGCCGGCGGCCCCCGCGCCTGTCGAAGCACCGGCTCCCGTCGAAGCAACCGCCGACATCACCGACAGCGAGTTCGAGCAGCTGCTCGACGCGCTGGGTGACAGCGCCGGCAAGGCCGCCGAACCGGTCGCCGCTGCCGCTGATGAAATCACCGACGACGAGTTCGAAGCGCTGCTCGACCAGTTGCACGGCAAAGGCAAGTTCGCCGGTGCCGCGGAGCCGGAAGCCGCTGTCGCTGCCCATGCGTCCGCCCCGGTGTCGGCGCTGGCCACTGCCGGTGCGGGTAACGATATCTCCGATGACGAATTCGAAGACCTGCTCGACCAGTTGCACGGCAAGGGCAAGTTCAACGGTGCCGTGGAAGCGGCCGCCAATACCCCGGCTGCGCCCGTGGCTCCCACCCCCCCGGCCGTTCCCGCTGCCGGTGGCGAACACATCACCGACGACGAATTCGAAGCGCTGCTCGACCAGTTGCATGGCAAGGGCAAGTTCAGCAGTGCCAGCGAGGAGCCGGTGCCCGCGCCTGCCGTGAGCCGTCCGGCTCCCGCACCTGCGCCCAAGCCGGCGGCCAAGGCAGAACCCGCCCCCGTACCGCGCCAGGCTGCAGCGCCCGCTGCCGGTAACGGCGCGGCCGGCCCAGCCGTGGCCAGCGAGGCGGAAACCACCGTGCGGGTGGATACCGCGCGCCTGGACGAGATCATGAACATGGTCGGCGAGCTGGTGCTGGTGCGTAACCGTCTGGTGCGCCTGGGCGCCAACAGCGGCGATGAGTCCATGGCCAAGGCCGTGTCCAACCTGGACGTGGTCACCGCCGACCTGCAGACCGCGGTGATGAAGACGCGGATGCAGCCGATCAAGAAAGTCTTCGGCCGCTTCCCGCGCCTGGTCCGCGACCTGGCGCGCAACCTGAAGAAGGAAATCAACCTCGAACTGGTGGGCGAGGACACTGACCTCGACAAGAACCTGGTCGAGGCCCTGGCCGACCCGCTGGTGCACCTGGTGCGCAACGCCGTCGACCACGGCATCGAGTCCCCGGACGAGCGCGAGGCCGCCGGCAAGCCGCGTACCGGCCGTGTGGTGCTGTCCGCCGAGCAGGAAGGCGACCACATCCTTCTGATGATCACCGACGACGGCAAGGGCATGGACGCAGCCGTGCTGCGCGCCAAGGCGGTGGAGAAGGGGCTGCTGGACAAGGACGCCGCCGAGCGCCTGACCGAACTGGAGTGCTACAACCTGATCTTCGCCCCGGGCTTCTCCACCAAGACCGAGATTTCCGACGTGTCCGGCCGTGGCGTCGGCATGGACGTGGTGAAGACCAAGATCTCCCAGCTCAACGGCACGGTGAACGTGTTTTCGCAGAAGGGCTCGGGTTCGAAGATCGTCATCAAGGTTCCGCTGACCCTGGCGATCATGCCGACCCTGATGGTGATGCTGGCCAACCAGGCCTTCGCCTTCCCGCTGGTCAACGTCAACGAGATATTCCACCTCGACCTGTCCCGCACCAACGTGGTGGACGGCCAGGAGGTGGTGATCGTCCGCGACAAGGCATTGCCGCTGTTCTACCTCAAGCGCTGGCTGGTACGTGACGCAGCGGTGGAAGAGCAGGGCGAGGGCCATGTGGTGATTCTCTCCGTGGGTACCCAGCGCATCGGCTTCGTGGTCGACCAGCTGGTAGGCCAGGAGGAAGTGGTGATCAAGCCGCTGGGCAAGATGCTCCAGGGCACGCCGGGCATGTCCGGCGCCACCATCACCGGCGACGGCCGTATCGCGCTGATCCTCGACGTGCCGAGCATGCTCAAGCATTACGCACGCCGTGGTTGATCTGGGGCGGCCAGCAATGGCCGCCCGCTAGGAGCTTTTTTCTTATGGCAGTCAAGGTTCTGGTGGTGGATGACTCCGGGTTCTTCCGCCGCCGCGTCTCGGAAATCCTCTCTTCCGACCTCAATATCCAGGTGGTGGGTACCGCCACCAATGGGCGTGAAGCCATTGACCAGGCGCTGGCGCTCAAGCCCGACGTCATTACCATGGACTACGAGATGCCGATGATGGACGGCATCACCGCGGTGCGGCACATCATGCAGCGCTGCCCGACGCCGGTCCTGATGTTCTCCTCGCTGACCCACGAAGGCGCCCGCGTCACCCTCGACGCCCTGGATGCCGGTGCGGTGGACTTCCTGCCGAAGAACTTCGAGGACATCTCGCGCACCCCCGAGAAGGTCAAGCAGTTGCTCTGCGAGAAGGTGCACAGCATCGCCCGCAGCAACCGCCGCTACAGCAGTTTCAGCGCCCCGGCGCACTCGGCCCAGCCGGGCCCGGCTCCGGCCAGCAGTGCCCCGGTGCGTCCGGCCCATGTGCCGGCCCAGCCGAGCCACGCTGCGCCGGCTGCCCCGGCCAGCTCCGCCGCCCCAAAGCGTAAGGCCTACCGGCTGGTCGCCATCGGCACCTCTACCGGCGGGCCGGTTGCCCTGCAACGCGTGCTTACCCAACTGCCGGCCAATTTCCCGGCGCCCCTGGTGCTGATCCAGCACATGCCGGCGGCTTTCACCAAGGCCTTCGCCGAGCGCCTGGACAAGCTCTGCCGGATTTCCGTCAAGGAAGCCGAGGATGGCGACGTGCTGCGCCCGGGCCTGGCCCTGCTGGCGCCCGGCGGCAAGCAGATGATGGTCGATGCCCGTGGCGTGGTCCGCATTCTGCCCGGCGACGAGCGCCTCAACTACAAGCCCTGCGTGGACATCACCTTCGGCTCGGCGGCCAAGTCCTACAATGACAAGGTCCTGGCCGTGGTGCTGACCGGGATGGGCGCCGACGGACGTGAAGGTGCGCGCCTGCTGAAGCAGGGCGGCAGCCAGGTCTGGGCCCAGGACGAAGCCAGCTGCGTGATCTACGGCATGCCCATGGCGGTGGTGAAGGCCAACCTGGCCGACGCCGTCTATGGCCTGGACGATATCGGTCGCCATCTGGTCGAGGCGTGCATGTGATGGAGAAACCCAGGTAATGGATGTACTGAGCCTCATCGGGGTAATCCTGGCCTTCGTCGCCATCATCGGCGGCAATTACCTCGAAGGCGGCCACGCCGCGGCCCTGCTCAACGGGCCGGCGGCGCTGATCGTCCTGGGCGGCACCCTGGGCGCTGCATTCCTGCAGACGCCCATGAGCATCTTCAAGCGTGCCCTGGCCATCATCCGCTGGATTCTCTTCCCGCCCCGGGTGGACCTCGCCGGTGGCATCACCAGCGTGGTGAACTGGAGCATGACCGCGCGCAAGGAGGGCCTGTTGGGCCTGGAACCGGTGGCGGACGGCGAACCCGATCCCTTCGCTCGCAAAGGCCTGCAACTGCTGGTGGATGGCGCCGAGCCGGAGTCCATCCGCAGCATCCTCGAAGTCGACCTCTTCACCCAGGAAGGCCGCGACCTGCAGGCCGCCAAAGTGTTCGAGAGCATGGGCGGCTACGCGCCCACCATCGGCATCATCGGTGCCGTCATGGGGCTGATCCACGTCATGGGCAACCTGGCCGATCCCAGCCAGCTCGGCGGCGGCATCGCCGTGGCCTTCGTCGCCACCATCTACGGTGTCGGCTTCGCCAACCTGCTGCTGCTGCCCATCGGCAACAAGCTGAAATCCATCGCCATACGCCAGTCGCGTTACCGCGAGATGCTGCTGGAGGGCATCCTGTCCATCGCCGAAGGCGAGAACCCGCGCTCCATCGAACTCAAGCTGCAAGGCTTCATGGATTGAGGAGCGGGCCATGGCGCGCAGGCGGCATCAGGAAGAACACGAGAATCACGAACGCTGGCTGGTGTCCTACGCGGACTTCATCACCCTGCTGTTCGCCTTCTTCGTGGTGATGTACTCCATCTCCTCGATCAACGAAGGCAAGTACAAGATCCTTTCCGAAACCCTGGTGGGCGTGTTCAACCAGCCGGACCGTTCGATCAAGCCGATCCCGGTGGGCGAGGAGAAGCCGCGCACCACCGAGTCGGATCGTTCCATGGTGGAGGAGAGCGAACGCACCCAGTCGTCGATCGACGATCCGGGCGCCGATCCTTTGCAGGAGATCGCCCAGAGCATGCGTGACGCCTTTGGCGAGCTGATCAGTTCCGACCAGGTGAACGTGCGCGGCAATGAACTCTGGGTGGAGATCGAGATGAACTCCAGCCTGCTGTTTCCCAGCGGCGATGCGGTTCCCAATGACGTCGCGTTCAGCCTGATCGAGAAGGTCGCCAGGATTCTGGCGCCTTACGACAACCCGGTGCATGTGGAAGGCTTCACCGACAACCTGCCCATCGCCACTTCGCAATTCCCGTCCAACTGGGAGCTGTCCACCGCCCGGGCCGCCAGCATCGTGCGGATGTTGGCGATGGACGGCGTGGCACCCAGCCGCCTGGCGGCGGTGGGCTATGGTGAATTCCAGCCGGTGGCGGACAATGCCACCGCCGAAGGGCGCTCGCGCAATCGCCGCGTGGTGCTGGTGATTTCCCGCAACCTCGATGTGCGCCGCAGCGTGAGCGGTGTCGGCAGCGCCCATGCAAAAGCGGATGCCGCGTTGAAACGGGCTGGCACGCAACCTGCACCAGCAGCGGCAGCACCGGCCCCTGGAACGGGGGCCGTCAATTCCCTGTCGCCCGCCCCCCAGGGCCGGTGAAGAGTCTCGGTGCACCAGCGCAGCCGGGAGGATGAAGAAGATGAGAGTCTGGGCAGTAGCCAACCAAAAAGGTGGAGTCGGCAAAACCACCACATCCATCGCCCTCGCGGGCCTGCTGGCGGATGCCGGCAAGCGCGTCGTGGTGGTCGACCTCGACCCCCACGGGTCGATGACCAGCTATTTCGGGCATGACCCGGACACGCTGGAACACAGCTGCTTCGACCTGTTCCTGCACCAGGGCGGCGTGCCCGATGGCCTGCCGCGCGAACTGCTGCTGCAGACCAGCCACGAACGCATCTCCCTGCTGCCCTCCAGCACCGCACTGGCCACCCTGGAGCGTCAGTCGCCGGGACAGAACGGCCTTGGCCTGGTGATCGCCAAGAGCCTGGCGCAGCTCTGGCAGCAGTTCGACCACGCCATCATCGACAGCCCGCCGTTGCTCGGCGTGCTCATGGTCAATGCCCTGGCGGGCAGCCAGCAGCTGGTGATCCCGGTACAGACCGAGTTCCTCGCGGTGAAGGGCCTGGAGCGCATGGTCAGCACCCTCTCCATGGTCAACCGTTCGCGCAAGCAGGCGCTGCCCTACACCATCGTGCCGACCCTGTTCGACCGCCGGACCCAGGCGTCGCTCAACACCCTCAAGGTGCTGCGCAACAACTACCCGGAAAACCTCTGGCAGGCCTACATCCCGGTGGACACTCGCCTGCGGGATGCCAGTCGCGCTGGCGTCACGCCGTCCCAGTACGATGCCAACAGCCGTGGCGTGATTGCCTACCGCGCCCTGCTCAAGCACCTGCTCAGCCAGCAACTGGCTGCCCAGGTGGCCTGACATGCCGCGTGTCGTCGATCGCCGGGGCTCAAGTGAAGGGCGCCGCCTGCCGATAGGCTCTACAGATCAATCCCGTGGGTTCCCAACATGAGTCGTCCCGTCGCCACCGCCACCCGCCCGCAACTGGCCCTGCAGTCCTACCTGGATGCGCTGTTGCACGAGGCCTCGGTCGAGTTGGCCGAAAGCATCAGCCGGGACGAATTCGAAGCCGCGGTGCTGGAGGAGCAGGTTCGTGATGCTCGCCTGACCCGCGTGCTGGCCGAGGCGACCCTGCCGGCACCCGAGCTATTGGCCGCGCCGGTGGCGCTGGCCGTCGAGCCGGAAGTGGAACCGCTGCTGGTGCTGGAGCCCGAGCTCCTGGCGCCGGCGCCTGTTGAGCCCGAGGCGCTGCCGGTGCAGGCGCGCGTCGAGCCGCTGGTGGAGCTTGGCGTTTCCAATGCATCGCAGGCCGATGTGCCGTTGCTCATTGCCGAAGGCCGTCCCGCCTGGGGCGAGGAGCCCTTCGAGTGCCTGCTGTTCGACGTCGCCGGCCTGACCCTGGCCGTGCCCCTGGTGTCCCTGGGGTCCATCTATGCCCTGGCCGGCCAGGAACTGACGCCGCTGTTCGGCCAACCGGACTGGTTTCTCGGCATACTGCCCTGCCAGGCGGGCAACCTGAAGGTGCTGGATACCGCGCGCTGGGTGATGCCCGAGCGTTATCGCGACGACTTCCGCGAGGGCCTGCAGTACGTCATTTCGGTACAGGGCTACGAGTGGGGACTGGCGGTGCATCAGGTCAGCCGCTCCATCCGCCTGGACCCGAATGAGATCAAATGGCGCAGCCAGCGTAGCCAGAGACCCTGGCTGGCCGGTACCGTGATCGAACACATGTGCGCGTTGCTGGATGTCTCGGCCCTTGCCGAGCTGATCGCCAGCGGCGCCATCAAGCGCATGTCGCTGAATTGAGGGGAGAGGTCCTGCAGGCTGCGGGGCCCTGTGAATAAGACAGCGGGTCAACCCGCGAACGCCGCCCAGGGTGGCTCAAGAGAGGCTAGGGAACATGAAGAAATCGTCCGCTCAAGGTGCCGAAGATCCCATCCTGCAATGGGTGACTTTCCGCCTGGACAACGAAACCTACGGCATCAACGTGATGCAGGTGCAGGAAGTCCTGCGCTACACCGAAATCGCGCCGGTGCCGGGGGCGCCGAGCTACGTGCTCGGCATCATCAACCTGCGCGGCAATGTGGTGACCGTGATCGACACCCGCCAGCGCTTCGGCCTCGGCCCGGCGCCGGTGACCGATAACACCCGTATCGTCATCATCGAGGCGGACAAGCAGGTGGTGGGCATCCTGGTCGACAGCGTGGCCGAGGTGGTCTACCTGCGTCAGTCCGAGATCGAGACCGCGCCGAACGTCGGCAACGAAGAGTCCGCCAAGTTCATCCAGGGCGTCTGCAACAAGAACGGCGAACTGCTGATCCTCGTCGAACTGGACAAGATGATGAGCGAGGAAGAGTGGTCCGAGCTGGAGAGCATCTGAGTTGATCTGGATTGCACTGCTCGCGGCGGCCCTCGCCCTGGCCTGCGCGGTCCTGGGCTGGACCTGTCACCGGCTGGCCCAGCGCTTGCGCCAGGAGGTCGAGGCGCAGGCCGCGCGCGATGCGGTGCGTGACCAGAAGTTCAAGGAGCTGGCGCGTTGCCTCGAGGCTTACCTGGCAGGCAGCGTACGCATGGGCGAAGAACTCCACGAACTGCGCCGCGTGGTTGCGCCCCTGCCGGACAAGCTCAGCCAGCTCGAACAACGCGACCCCAGCAATCTTTCCTTCTCCCAGGCCGCGCGTCTGGTGGGACTCGGCGCCAGCGTCGACGACCTCACCCAATCCTGCGGCCTGACCAAGGCCGAAGCCGAACTGGTGAGCAAGCTGCACCAGGCCCGGAAAGATCACGACTGAGCCATCCCCGGACGCGTTGCGTTCGTCTCGTCCGGGCGCCCCATTCACGGGGCGCCAATCTATCCCTGGATCACCCGCACCTCCATCGCCACGCCGCCGACGATCCTGCCGTTTTCCCGCTGCAGCAGATCGACGGTAAAGCGTGAGCCGCGCTTCGCGTTGCCCGGGACCTGCACCCGCAATCCGACACGTAGCGCTTCCGACGGCCGCAGGAGTACCGGAAACCCTGTCCGCTCGCCATGAGCGAAGGCGAGTTCCAGTGCCCCCGGAAACTGTTCGGCGAGACGTTCCGGCGCGCGGCTGGTGAGCATCGTCGCGGCCAAGGCCGTCCCGTTGTCCTGATGGCTGCAGGCGCAATCCAGGCGCGAGGCGTCCTGGTGCGGCGGCGCTACCGGCAGCATCCTGGCACTGCCCCGGACTGCGGTTGGCAGCGCGCGTTTCTCCAGCAACAGTCCCGCCGCCAGTGTTTCGAGCCCCTTCGGCCGCACCAGCTCAAGCTGGACGGTGCGCGAGAGTCGCGGTCGCAGGTTGATCGCCAGCAGGGGCAGTACGATCCAGGCATTGGGTGCCAGGTCGACCACCGTCAGGTTCTTCTGCGCCAGGTTGTTCTGCTCCCAGACATGGCGCCCCGCCTGCGGGCGGTCGAAGCGGGTGAAGACGCTGGCCAGCAGGCAGGGATGGCTGCCGGTGGGGGGAATCGCCGAGCGTGGCAGGCGCGCCTTGAGGATGCGGCTCTCGCCGGGACCGAGGTCGAAGGCGGCGGCTGCCGTCACGGCAGGCAGGAAGTCGGACGGATAGGTGAACTGGCTGCCGGCGTATTGCTTGATGTTGAAGCTGACCACCAGGTGGCGCGCGGTGGCGGTAGCACTGCGATTGCGCACGCGCGCGTGGATCCAGTTGTCCTGGCCGTATTCCAGGTTCTGGTGCTCCAGTCCGTCGTCGTCCCGGTTGCGCACCCAGAGGTCGGGTGAGTCCCAGAAACGGCCGGGCCAATCGTTGGCGCCGGGATCGGCCGCGTCATCGCGCAGCCAGAGGTCGGGTAGCGGCGCTGGGTCGGCCAAGCCGTAGACGAAGCGGTGAAAGGCGTCCACGCAGTCCGGCTGTCCGGTGCGCGCCAGGAGGTGGCATTCGATGTCTTCGCTGCGCACCGGGCGCGCGTGGCGAGCCAGGTAGAAGGCGCGCATCTGGTCGCGCAAGGCGGCCGCCCCGGTCAATGCGGCAATGCCTTTCCAGAGGCGTTCACCGGCGCCATAAGCGTCGAGGTGGGTGACCCTGACCCAGGGGTTGCGGGGGCGCAAGGCCTGGGCAGGGGCTGTGAAGTCGAGAGGCTGCACGCCCCCGGCGCCGTTGTCGTTGTAGACCGTCCAGGCTTCGTCGAACCAGGCGTCGGGCTGGCTCGCCGGCTTCAGGCCGCGTGCCCACCAGCTGTGGTACGCCTCGTGGCGCAGCGGGCCGGTGCCGCTGGTGGTGCCTCCGTCGTACTCCATGCCGCCCTGATGGATGAAGGCGGTGAAGCGCCCGCCATGGACGTAGCGCCCGGAGCTGCTCTCGTTGTCCGTGAGGAATCCGGCAATGGTGCTGGCCTGGGCGGCGACGTTCACCGCGCTGCTGGCGAGTTTCCAGGCCGTCACCGCCACGGCGCTGCCCGAGACCGGCAGCACGGTATTGACCGTGGCGCTCTGCAGGCTGTCGCTCGGGCGCAGTTCCAGCAAGGGCGAGAAGGCCGTGCCGCGTGCCGGAAAGGCGATGCTCCAGTGATTGCTGCCGAGGGTGCTGACCGTACCGTTGCTGATGGGCGTGTGGGCGACGGGCGTGTTCAGTACCTGCAGATCGAGCAGCAGCTCGAACTGGTCATAGATCAGGTTGGCCGGGACGAACGCTTCGAGGTAGCGGCCGGCGCCGAGGTCGGTGAAGCCGAAGTTGAATACCAGTCGGGGACCTGCGCTCCAGGTGATCTGCGGCGCGTAGGAACCCGCAGTCGACGCTTGCGGCATGCCGACCGTGTAGGTCAGGCGCAGGCTGTGGGTGCTGCCGGCTTCCAGCACTCGGGCGAGCACGCGCAGGCTGGCGTCGGGGCCGCCGCCGAAATCGTGTGCGGCCACGTCGGCGAGCGGGACGGGAGCGCCGTCCAGCCAGGCGCCGGTGGGCGTCTGGCGCAGGTCGAAGATGGGGCAGCCGGCATTGAAGCCCAAACGGAATTCGATGGTTGCGTCGCCGCTGGCCTGTTGGGTCGCCGCGTCAAAAGTGAGCGCCGCCTCGATTCGGGCGATGTCCACCGGAACGGCCCAGAGCCCATCCACGAGGCGGGGCGGCGGCGCCAGGTCGAAGTTGCCGCCTGAGGCATCAGCCAGGGATGGCAGCAGATGCAGCAGTCCAGCGAGGCCGGTGGCACATTCGCCGTCGCCAGGCACACAGGCGCTGCCATTGCGCTTCAGTATCGCGCGCCATCCATAGCCACGTGCAGCGAGCACGTCCGAGGCAGATTCACTGATGAAGATTGCGCGTTCACTGGCAGCGTCATGCTTCGCCTTTTGCCGGGCCAGGTCGAAGACGGGTTGTGCCGGTTTGCCGACATTGCCGGGGATTTCGGTCGACAGGGTGATGAGGCCGGGTTCGATGTATCGGCCCAGGTGCAGTTGGTCGAGTTGCGCCTGGACGGCAGCGACCGTGGTGCCGGCCGCCTGGTTGCTCAAAAGGCCCAGGCGGTAGCCGCGCGCCTTGAGGATCTGCAGGCAGTCGAGGGTGTCGGCGTAGCGTTGGCGCACGCCACCCACCGTGGTGACCAGCGTGTCGCCCAGATCGAAGAAGATCGTGGTGGGGTAGGGGCCTGGCATATCGCCCTCCTGGCAATGATTCAGGCCGGCGTCTCAGGCGTCGCGGTGATAGGTGATGCGGCAACCCGAGGCATCGGTGATGGTGAGGATGTCGTGGTCCAGCTGGTAGCTGTAGGCGACCACGGCGTCATTGGCGGTGGAGAGCGCGAGCCTGCCTGGTGCGTGGATGGCCCAGGTGCCGCCGTCCCACCAGGTGAAGGTGTCGGGAGGGGAGGCCTGCCCGAAATAGAGTCCGTTGGCCTGGAAGTGAAGGTGGCTCGCGTAGCCTTTCGCAGCGGCGGCCTCCGTGCTCCTTCGCCATTGGCCTATCAGTCGCGTATCCAGCTCTGTCATTCGTGTGACTCCGTAAAGGCTGGCGCGCCGGCCCAGACCGACGCGCCAGGTTTCCGCTACGCGTTACTTGGCGCGTGCCAGTGTGGCCGGCTTGGCCTTGCCCTTGAGCGCTTTTGCCAGGTCCTTGGTGGCGGCGCCGCCCGCGTCATCGATCAGTGAGGCCAGCCTGTCGCGCTCGGCATCGCTCATCACGACGTCGTGCTCGAGCAGTGCCGCGGCGGCCTTGGCGTCGGGCTTGCGCTTGAGGAAGCGCCGCGCCAGCCGCTTGGCGGCAACCGCAGCGAAGTGGGGCCTCAGCACCGCCGAACCGAGGGCCGCGTCCAGTGCCGCCAGGCCTTCGTCGAGGTGGTCTCCACCCAGTGCGAGCACGAGGTGCAGGTCGGGCGTGGCGAGCACCTTGTGCGCGGCTTCTGCGTGGCGGGCGTCCACCGCAGCGGTGACCATCACGGTCGTGCTGCCGGCCGCGTGGGCGACCATGCCGTCGATCTCCCAGTGCACCTCGACCCGGACGTCATGGATGCCCGGCACACCGAAGAGTGCGCCTTCGGCCCCGCGCAGGAGGGTCATGGAGTCTTCCAGGCGCTCGCCGGGTTGCAGTACGCGGAATGGGCGGTCTTCGATGCAGTGCACCATGGTGCGGAAGCTGCGCACGCTGCCTGCCGGGTCTGCGACGCTGCCGCTGACGAAGTCGCTCTTCAGGCTCAGGGTCGCGGGTACCCGGATGGGTTGCTCCCCTCGGTTGACCAGGGCCACGCCAACACGCACGGGGGCACCCAGCGGTACTTCGCCGAGCAGCGGCGTGACCTCCACCGCCAGGCCGAATACTTCGGCTTCGAGGTCGGTCGGGGTGATGCTCGGGGTGCCGGTGGACGCACCGCCGAAGGCCACCGAACCGGGACGCACGAAGGGGTCGGGGTAGTGGCGCAGTTGCTTGAGGTTGTCCGGGTGGAAGGACCACTGGATGTTGTTGGGGAAGGGCGTGGCCGGGGTGCCGGCGCTGGCGATCACGTCGCTGGTGCACATGAAGCCGTGGTCGGCGAAGTTGTGATAGAGCCCCATGGCGTGCCCCAGTTCATGCACGGCGGTGCGGAAGTAAGGCGCCGCCGCTGTACCGAAACGCTGGCCGCTGACCGTGCCCCAGCCGGGGTCGATGATCCAGTGCGAGGAGATGCCGACCCCTTCGCGGGGCACGTTGTTGGAGTCGGTGCCACTGGCGTCGTACATGATCCCGCGCGGCGTGGAGTCGATGTTCTTCACCGCGAGGATGTGATAGCGCCATTCATTGTCGAGGTTCACCACCGCGCGGCGCGCCAGCATCGCGGCGTGCATCTCGGCGTCGGACCAGGAGTTGCCGGAGGGTTCGGCGACGTTGGTGTCGCTGAGGTTCACCGCAGTCTGCCAGCCGATGGCGTCCATCACGGTCGCCCAGGTGTGGCCGATGCCGCTGTTGGTGGGCCGTTCGGAGCCGGACACTGTGTCGATCTCGATGCTGCAGCGGCGGAAGTAGCTCGACAGCCAGCCCATGGTCAGGCGTCCGACCACCGTGTTGGCGGCATTCTTCACGTCGCCTTCGGCGTAGTCGGATGGCGAGGGATAGCCAGCCGGTGCGGTCATTCGCGTCATCTGTGCGGTGAGGGTGGAGTCCAGCGCCCAGCTGTTCGGTGCGGTGAAGCGGTAGAGCTGGAAGGTGAGGCCGAAGCTGTTGCCGAGGTAGAAGTACTCCGGCAGCGCAGTCACCCGGATGTAATAGCGGTAGCGCGAGCGCGCCAGGATCGGGATGCCCGATGCCGGATTGGGCCCGGCGAGGAGGATCGGCTTGAGCGGCAGGTCGTGGGTGAGGACCGGCTGCCCCTGGAGCACCGGGAAGGGTGTGGGGATGGGGATCGGCAGGAAGATCACCGGCCGCTGGTACAGGTCGCCGCTGGCTGTGCGCCCGTCGCTGTGGCTTTCCACGCGCAGCGTCCCGTCGTAGGACACCAGCGGGGCGCCGCTCGGCTTGTAGTTCAGCAGCCAGCAGCCAGCGCGCACGCTGCGGATAGGCGGCAAGGTGATGCGTCCCGGGACCGGTAGCGGCAGGTTGGGGTTGAGGGCTGCGGTGGCGGGGGCGGGACCGTCTTCCTGGGTCGGCAGGATCAGGTCGGGCATGGGGGGGACGCTGTTTTGTTCTGGCAGGTTGGACACGTCGAACACTCCTATTCAACAAGGGGCGCACCCTGCCCGTGGAATCCAGCTTGCACGCGAGCGACTGCACTTCCGGTACGGTGCCCTTGAATTTGTCTCCTTCGATGGGGTCGGGTCATGCACGGCGACAATCGCATGACGTCAAAAATTATGGGTCCGCAGTGGCTGCTGTAAAAGGCCGCTCATCGGCTGGAGGCCGCTTGGGACGCGGGTTCCAGCTATTTCGGAGTTGTCTGGAAGTGGTTTAGCGCGGAGTGTTCTTAGCCCGTCGTCGGACCGCTCTGGATACACCGGGTCCGGGCATGCGGACTGACCTAAGCTTAAATTCCGGGGCTTCTCTCCGGGGAGGTCCGGCGATGCGTCTACTTCCGATTCTGTTCTTCTGCCTGGTGCCCTATCTGCAAGCCCAGGAGGCCCCCATGGAAGTAGAGGGCGCAATGACGGTGAACGTGCTGCAGGCACGTTACCTGTATGAACGCGGGGCAATTTTCATCGACGTGCGGCCCACACGCGAATGGACCTGGGGCCATATCCACGGTGCCTTGCACCTTGACCTGCTCGATCATTTCAATGACCTTGCCCAGCCGCAATGGCCGCGGCAGATGCCGCTGGTGATCTATTGCGACAGCGAAGTCTGCCTCCACGGCGCCCATGCGGTGAAAATGGCCGTGAGCTGGGGTTACCGGCAGGTCTTCTACTTCCGCGAAGGCTATTTCGCCTGGCAGTTGCTGGACTTCCCGCAAGGCAAGGGCCTGGAGGGCGAACGGCTGGTGTTCAGCCGCCCGGCCCCGTGAGCAGCGGCGGGGCCGGGGAGACGTCGCGTTCGGCGTCCGGGTCGAAGCCGGCCGGGCACTTGCCCTTGAGGTACCAGGCGAAGGCGATGATCTCCGCGATGGTGCGGTAGAGCGCTTCGGGAATGGCGTCGCCCAGTTCCAGCCGTGCCAGCAGGCGCACCAGTTCGGCGTTTTCGTAGATGGGCACTTCGTACTCGCGGGCGATGGCGAGGATGGCTTCGGCCAGTTCGTCGTCACCCTTGGCGGTCAGGTTGGGAGTGCTGGCGCCGTCGTAGGAGAGGGCGATGGCCTGACGGGGTTTCTTGCTCATGCGGTCTCGTCCACCCAGCGCTGTTCAAGTGATGTGCGTTGCCCGCGCGGTGGTTTGCCCTGGTTGCAGGCCAGCTCGCCGACGGTGAGACCGGCCGCCGTCAGGCGGTCGCGCAGGTTCGGCAGTTCGCGATCGATCAGTCCGGCGGTGTCGGCGCGCTCCGCCCAGAGCTGGCTGGACAGGCTGCCCTGGACCAGTTGCGCCTGGACCTGCAGCGGCCCCAGCGGCTCCAGGTCGAAGGCCAGTTCGATGCGCCAGAGGCTTTCCTTGCGCTCGCTCTTCTCCTGCTTTCCTTCCTGCTCCTGCTGGAGCTTGATCTGCAGCGGCACGATCTCCTGTTGATTGCGCATCGGCACTTCGAGTTGCCAGGTGGTCAGCAGGTTGCCTTCGGGCGTCACCTGGGTCTGGGCGAGGCTGGAGAGCTGGTGGGTCTGCAGCCGGGAGACCGCGGCCGCGGCCAGTTTGAGCAGGGTTTCCAGGTCGCCTTCTTCTTCGGCCGTCTGCGCCAGGCGCGAGGGCAGGGGGAAGCTGAGGGCCTGCTGGCGTGCGGTGGCCTGGCTGAGGGCGCCCAGGGCGCTGCGGATGAAGGCCGGCAGGGCCTGGGCCATGGCATTGCTGGTGCCGGTGGTGGGCAGGCTGGTGGGCGTCGGCAGGGCCGGTAGCAACTGGGCGATCAGGCGCAGCAGATTGGCCTTGAAGTCCTGGGGCAGGGCGCCGGCCTGGCCCGCCAGCAGGCGCGATTCCAGCAGCGCGCCGCAGTTCTCCAGGGCGGCGGCCAGGGCCTTGGAATCACCGAGCTGACGGATGTCGGGCAGGGCGCCGAGCAGCTTGTCCATGGCTGCGCGCAGGCTGTCCGGCAGGTTCTCACGGCTGGTGGACTGCAATGCACCGACCAGGGCATCGAGGGAGCCCTGGCGGTTCTGTTGTCCGGTCAGTTGCTGGGTGAGTTCGAGTTGATCGAGCTGTGATGCAAGAGGCAGGAACTGCAGCATCTGGCTGCCCTGCACCTGCGCGCTGAGCAGGCTGCCGATGGCCAGTGGGCGAGGGCTTTCGATGCTGAGCTGGCTACCGGCCAGCGGGGTATTGAGCACATTGACCAGCACCTTGTAGACCACCGCCTGGGCCTTGCCCTGGGCGGCCAGCTCGCTGGACACCACCTTGCCCTGGACCAGGGTTCCCACCGGCAACAGGTCGAGGTCGAGGCTGCCAAGGGCGCGTTCGCCGCCCTTGAGAGCCATGGTCAGGCGGGTATCGGACAGGGCGGTTACGCTGAGCAGGCTGCCCTGGACCAGCGGGCGCGGGCTGCTGGCCTCCAGGGTGGCCTGGCTGCCGTTGCCCAGGGTCAGCTTGAGCAGGACCTGGAAGCTCTGTGCCGTTTCCTTCAGCGCAATGACTTCGGCATCGGCGCTTTCCCCGGCAGAGAGCAGGCCGTCCAGTGGTTGCAGCAGCTTGAGCGCCATGTCCACGGGGTTCTGCGCGGGGCGGACGGCGGGCTGGGTCGGAGGGAGAGGGCGCGTACCGCTGATTTCGGTCATGGAAGGGGTTACAACCTGTCGAAAAAGCTCGCTTCGGGGGTGGGGGTTGGCATGTATAATGCCGCCCCGTCCGGGCCGGCTGCGAGCCTTGGAGTTCTCCAGTATAGCGGCCGGCACCTCCCTGACTTGAATACACCCCGGGTACCCATGCCGTGACCAGTCCCTATCTCGAGACCGTGGCCCTCGCCTGCGAGCGGGACTGGCGTCTGCTGTTCGAGCGGCTGGACCTGCAACTGGCCCGGGGCGAGATGCTCCAGGTGGCCGGGCCCAACGGTAGCGGCAAGACCAGCCTGCTGCGCCTGCTCTGCGGCCTGATGCAGCCCACCGCCGGGGAAGTCCGCCTGAACGGCAAGCCGTTGGCCAGCCAGCGCAGCGAACTGGCGCGCAATCTCCTGTGGATCGGCCATGCCGCTGGCATCAAGGGATTGCTGACCCCGGAGGAAAACCTGCGCTGGCTCTGTGCCCTGCACCAGCCCGCCGAACGCGACGCCATCTGGGAGGCGCTGGAAGCCGTGGGCCTGCGTGGCTTCGAAGACGTGCCCTGTCACACCCTGTCCGCTGGCCAGCAGCGCCGTGTCGCCCTGGCACGCCTGTACCTGGACGCGCCGCCCCTGTGGATTCTCGACGAACCCTTCACCGCCCTCGACAAGCAGGGTGTCGCCCAGCTTGAGGCGCATCTTGCGGCGCACTGCGAACAGGGCGGACTGGTGGTCTTCACCACCCACCACACCATGGGGCAGGTGCCCGCCGGATATCGCGAACTCGACCTGGGGCAACGCCGCGCATGAGTAATGTCTTCACCCTGCTGGTCGCCCGCGAAGCACGCCTGCTGGTGCGCCGTCCGGCGGAATTGGCCAACCCGCTGGTGTTCTTCGCCATAGTGGTCGCATTGTTCCCGCTGGCCGTCGGCCCCGAGACCCAATTGTTGCAAAGCCTTTCCCCCGGCCTGGTCTGGGTGGCGGCCCTGTTGGCCGTGCTGCTCTCGCTGGACGGGCTTTTCCGCAGTGATTTCGAGGACGGCTCCCTCGAACAGTGGGTCGTTTCGCCGCACCCCCTGCCGCTTCTGGTCCTGGCCAAGGTGCTGGCACACTGGCTTTTTTCCGGATTGGCCCTCGTATTGCTGGCGCCGTTGCTGGCGCTGATGCTCGGTTTGCCGGCGCGTTGCCTGCCGGTGCTGCTGCTCTCTCTGCTGCTCGGTACCCCGGTGTTGAGCCTGCTGGGCGCCGTCGGCGCCGCACTGACCGTGGGGCTCAAGCGCGGTGGCCTGCTGCTGGCGCTGCTGATCCTGCCGCTGTACATCCCGGTGCTGATTCTCGGCAGCGGGGCGTTGCAGGCGGCCCTGCAAGGACTGCCGACCGCCGGCCACCTGTTGTGGCTGGCGAGTCTCACCGCCCTGGCGGTGACCCTGACACCCTTTGCCATTGCCGCCGGCCTGACCATCAGCGTCGGTGAATAAGAAACAGAGTTGTCCTGATGAGAAAACTGCCGATGTCCGAACAGGCTCAAGCGCCGAGCAGGTGGCCCCGATGAACTGGACGTGGTTCCACAAGCTCGGGTCGCCGAAATGGTTCTACGGGATCAGCGGCCGCTGGCTGCCCTGGCTTGCCTGGGGCGCGGTGATCCTGATCGCCGTCGGCCTGGTCTGGGGCCTGGCCTTCGCGCCGCCGGACTACCAGCAGGGCAACAGCTTCCGCATCATCTACATCCACGTGCCGGCGGCTTTCCTCGCCCAGTCCTGCTACATCATGCTCGCCGTGTGCGGGGTGGTCGGCCTGGTCTGGAAGATGAAAATCGCCGACGTCGCCCTGCAGGCCGCTGCGCCCATCGGCGCCTGGATGACCTTCGTGGCGCTGGTCACAGGCGCCATCTGGGGCAAGCCGACCTGGGGCGCCTGGTGGGTGTGGGATGCCCGACTGACGTCGATGCTCATCCTCCTTTTCCTGTACTTCGGTGTGATTGCCCTCGGCCAGGCGATCAGCAATCGTGACAGCGCCGCCAAGGCCTGTGCGGTGCTGGCCATAGTCGGGGTGATCAACATCCCGATCATCAAGTACTCGGTAGAGTGGTGGAACACCCTGCACCAGCCGGCCACCTTCAAGATCACCGAGAAACCGGCCATGCCGCCGGAAATGTGGGTGCCGCTGCTGATCATGGTGCTCGGCTTCTACTGCTTCTTCGGCGCCGTGACGCTGATGCGCATGCGCCTGGAAGTGCTCAAGCGCGAGTCCCGCGCCAGCTGGGCCAAGGCCGAGATTCAGGCACAAGTGGGTAAGGTCTGATGAGTTTTTCTTCCTTCACCGATTTTCTCGCCATGGGCAACCATGGCCTGTATGTCTGGACCGCCTATGGCATCAGCCTGGTGGTTCTGGCCATCAACGTCGCCATGCCGCTGATCGCGCGGCGCCGTTACCTGCAAGACGAGGCGCGCCGTCTGCGCCGGGAGGAGTCGAAGTGAATCCGGTTCGCAAGAAGCGCCTGTACATCATCCTGGCCATCCTGGCCGGTGTGGGAGTCGCGGTGGCGCTGGCGTTGTCCGCGCTGCAGCAGAACATCAACCTGTTCTACACCCCCACCCAGATCGCCAACGGCGAAGCCCCCCAGGACACCCGCATCCGCGCCGGTGGCATGGTGGAGAAGGGCTCGGTGCAGCGCAGCGGCAATTCGCTGGACGTGCAGTTCGTGGTGACCGACTTCGCCAAGAGCGTGACCATTCGCTATCACGGCATCCTTCCCGACCTGTTCCGCGAAGGGCAGGGCATCGTCGCCCTCGGCAAGCTGAATGGCGACGGCGTGCTGGTGGCTGACGAAGTGCTGGCCAAGCACGACGAGAACTACATGCCGCCGGAAGTGACCAAGGCCCTCAAGGAAAGCGGCCAGCTCCCCAAGAAAGAGGGTTGATTCGATGATTCCCGAACTCGGCCACCTGGCCCTGATTCTTGCCTTGTGCATGGCCGTCGTGCAGGCGACCTTGCCGCTGATCGGCGCCTGGCGCGGTGATCGCCAGTGGATGAGCCTGGCCCAGCCGGCCGCCTGGGGGCAGTTCGCCTTCCTGGCCTTCGCCTTCGGCTGCCTGACCTACGCCTTCATGGCGGACGATTTCTCCGTCGCCTATGTGGCCAGCAACTCCAACAGTGCGCTGCCCTGGTACTACAAGTTCAGCGCCGTGTGGGGCGCCCACGAGGGTTCGCTGCTGCTCTGGGCGCTGATCCTCGGCGGCTGGACCTTCGCCGTGTCGATCTTCTCCCGGCAGTTGCCGGAAGTGATGCTGGCCCGAGTGCTGGCCGTGATGGGCATGATCAGCATCGGCTTCCTGCTGTTTCTGATCATCACCTCCAACCCGTTCAACCGCCTGCTGCCGAACATGCCGGCCGACGGCAACGACCTCAACCCGCTGCTGCAGGACTTCGGCCTGATCGTCCACCCGCCGATGCTCTACATGGGCTACGTGGGCTTCTCGGTGGCCTTCGCCTTCGCCATCGCCGCACTGCTCGGCGGCCGCCTCGACGCCGCCTGGGCGCGCTGGTCGCGGCCGTGGACCATCATCGCCTGGGCCTTCCTCAGCGTCGGCATCGTGCTCGGCTCGTGGTGGGCCTATTACGAACTTGGCTGGGGCGGCTGGTGGTTCTGGGACCCGGTGGAAAACGCTTCCTTCATGCCCTGGCTGGTCGGTACCGCGCTGATCCACTCCCTGGCGGTGACCGAGAAGCGCGGCGTGTTCAAGAGCTGGACCGTGCTGCTGGCCATCGCGGCCTTTTCCCTGAGCCTGCTGGGTACCTTCCTGGTCCGTTCCGGCGTACTGACGTCGGTGCACGCTTTCGCTTCCGATCCGGAGCGCGGCGTGTTCATCCTGGCTTTCCTGCTGCTGGTGGTGGGCGGTTCCCTGGCGCTGTTCGCCGTGCGTGCACCGGTGGTCAAGAGCCAGGTGGGCTTCGCCCTCTGGTCCCGCGAGACCCTGCTGCTGGTGAACAACCTGGTGCTGGTGGTGGCGGCCTCGATGATCCTGCTGGGCACCCTCTACCCGCTGGTGCTGGATGCCTTGTCCGGCGCCAAGCTGTCGGTCGGCCCGCCGTACTTCAACGCCCTGTTCCTGCCATTGATGGCCGTGCTGATGCTGGCCCTGGCCGTCGGCGTGCTGGTGCGCTGGAAGGACACGCCGCTGAAGTGGCTGCTGGGCATGCTCGGCCCGGTCCTGATCGGCAGCCTCCTGCTCGGCGGCCTGGCCACCTTCCTCTTCGGCGACTTCCACTGGGCCGTGCTGGCCGTGGGGGCCCTGTCCGCCTGGGTGGTGCTGGCCGGTGTCCGCGACTTCATCGACAAGACCCGTCACAAGGGCATGCTCAAGGGCGCCGCTGGCCTGACCCGCAGCTACTGGGGCATGCAGCTGGCCCACGCCGGTATCGCCGTCTGCGCCCTGGGCGTGGTGCTTTCCAGCCAGTACAGCGCCGAGCGTGACCTGCGCCTGGCGCCGGGTGAGTCGGTTGAACTGGGGGGCTACCGCTTCCTCTTCGAAGGCGCGGTGCACCATGAGGGCCCGAACTTCACCTCCGACAAGGGCACGCTGATCGTCTTCGACGGCGACAAGCAGATCTCTGTGCTGCATCCGGAAAAGCGCCTTTACACCGTGCAGCAATCCGTGATGACCGAGGCCGGTATCCAGGCCGGTTTCACTCGCGACCTCTACGTCGCCCTCGGAGAGCCGCTGGACAACGGTGCCTGGGCCGTACGCGTACACGTAAAACCCTTCGTCCGCTGGATCTGGTTCGGCGGCCTGCTGATGGGCCTCGGCGGCCTGCTGGCGGCCTTCGACCGGCGCTACCGGGTGAAGGTTAAGACCCGCGTCCGCGAGGCGCTGGGCATGGCTGGAGCCCAAGCATGAAGCGTCTGATCCTCGTCCTGCCCCTGGTGGGCTTCCTCGCCATCGCGGTGTTCCTCTACCGCGGGCTGTTCCTCGATCCGGCGGAGTTGCCCTCGGCGCTGATCGGCAAGCCGTTCCCAGCCTTCTCGCTGCCCAACGTCACCGGCGAGCGCACCCTCACCGAGGCCGACCTCAAGGGCAAGCCCGCGCTGGTCAACGTCTGGGGCACCTGGTGCGTGTCCTGCCGTGTCGAGCACCCGGTGCTGAACAAGCTGTCGCAGATGGGCGTGACCATCTACGGCGTCAACTACAAGGACGACAACGCCGCCGCGCTGAAATGGCTGAAGGAGTTCCACAACCCCTACCAGCTGGACATCCGCGACGAGCAGGGCAGCCTCGGTCTGAACCTGGGCGTCTACGGCGCACCGGAGACCTTCCTGATCGACAAGGACGGCATCATCCGCCACAAGTTCGTCGGCGTGATCGACGACACCGTCTGGCGCGAGCAGCTGGCGCCGTTGTACCAGTCGCTGGTGGATGAGGCCGGCAAATGAAGCGCCTGATCGCCGCCGCGTTGCTGGGCCTGGCCCTGACCGGCATCGCCCGCGCCGCCATCGATACCTACGAGTTCAAGGACGAGGCCGAGCGCGAGCGCTTCCGCGTCCTGACCGAGGAACTGCGCTGCCCGAAGTGCCAGAACCAGAACATCGCCGACTCCAACGCACCCATTGCCACCGACCTGCGCCGGGAAATCTTCCGCATGCTGGAAGAGGGCAAGAGCAACGACGAGATCGTCGACTTCCTGGTGGCCCGCTATGGCGATTTCGTGCGTTACAAGCCGCCGGTCAACGCCCGCACGCTGCTGCTCTGGTACGGCCCTGCGGGCCTGCTGGTGGGCGGCCTGGTGGTGCTGGGCATCATCGTCGTGCGTCGCCGCCGGGTCGAGAACAGTCCGGCCCAGGTACTGCTATCCGCCGATGAGCAGGCGCGCCTCGACGCCCTGCTGAACTCCGAGAACCAGGACAAGAAAGACTCATGATCGATTTCTGGCTCGCCGCCGGCCTGCTCCTGCTGGTCGCCCTGGCCTTCCTGCTGATCCCCGTGCTGCGTGGCCGCAAGGCCCAGACCGAGGAAGACCGTACCTCCCTCAACGTCGCCCTCTATCAGGAGCGCCTGGACGAGCTGGAAAGCCAGCGTGCCGCCGGCACCCTCACCGCCGAGCAGTTCGATGCCGGCCGCGCCGAGGCTGCCCGTGAACTGCTGGCCGATACCGAGGGCGCCGACAATGGTCGTACCTCGCGCCTGGGCAAGGCCCTGCCGCTGCTGGCCGCCATCATCGTGCCGGCGCTGGGTTTCGGCCTTTACCTGCACTGGGGCGCCAGCGACAAGGTGGAACTGGCACGCGAACTGCGCGAGCAACCGCGCAGCATCGAGGAAATGACCTCGCGCCTCGAGCGTGTGGTCGAGGCACAGCCGGAATCCGCCGAGGGCTGGTACTTCCTTGGGCGTACCTACATGGCCCAGGACCGTGCCGCCGACGCCGCCCGCGCCTATGAACAGGCGGTCAAGCGTGGTGGCCGCGAGCCCGAATTGCTGGGCCAGTGGGCACAGGCGCTGTACTTCGCCAGCCAGAAGAAACTGACCCCCGAGGTCAAGGCCCTGACCGAGGAAGCGCTGAAAGCCGACCCCAACGAAATCACCAGCCTTGGCCTGTTGGGCATCGCCGGCTTCGAGGAAGGCCGCTACCAGGATGCGATCACCTATTGGGAGCGCCTGATCGGCCAGCTACCGGTGGATGATCCTTCCCGTGGCGCCCTGCAGGGTGGGATCGACAAGGCCCGCGAGAAGCTCAAGGAAAGTGGTGTGGCGGTCGAAGAACCCAAGGCCGCCCCTGCACCGGCCGGTGCCCAGCTCAAGGTCCGGGTGGACCTGGCTGCGGACCTGAAAGACAAGGTGCAGCCTGACGACAGCGTATTCATCTTCGCCCGCGCCACCTCCGGCCCGCCCATGCCGCTGGCGGTCAAGCGCATGACCGTCGCCGACCTGCCGGTGGAAGTCAGCCTGAGCGACGCGGACGCCATGATGCCGCAACTCAAGCTCTCCAACTTCCCGCAGGTGCAGCTGGTCGCCCGGATCTCACGTAGTGGCAATGCGACCGCAGGCGAATGGATAGGAAGCAGTTCGCCGCTGTCTACTGGTTCGTCGGATACCCAACGACTGACCATCGACAGCCCGGACAAGAAATGACAGCCCACACCGCACTCCCGGCAGCGCCGAGCACCCGCTTCGGCCTGCCCCTGATCTGCCTCCTCCTGACCCTGGCCGGCTGTGCCGGCCAGGGTCCGTACCAGGAACCCGGTGAACCGGACTGGGAACCTTCCCGCAAGCCGCCAGCGGTCCAGACCCCGCCGCCGCAGAATCGCCCGATGCCGCCAGCCGAGCCGCAACCACCCAAGCAGGCTCCGCGCATGAAGGCCCACCCGCGCTTTGCGCCGCCGCCGGGCGGCAACTGCTACTGGGACACCGGCCTCGGTGTCTATGTGCTCGAGGGCCAGCGCAATGTCTTCTACCGCGAGCGCGTCTACTACCGCTGGGACAACGGCTGGAGCTATTCCAACAGTCCCCAGGGGCCCTGGCAGCCTACAGATTCCAGCGGCGTTCCAGCCGGCCTGGGACGGCATTTCCGCTGATGCTTCCATGACGGGGCGGGCCTGCGGCCCGCTTCGCGAGTAAAGATCCACGTTCGTAGACGTGGACTTTCAGTGGCCCCGAGCACAAAGCCGTCCTCTTCAGCTCGGTGTGGATCGTAGGGTGTGCTGCGCGCACCGATTCCGGGATCAATTCCGCCCCCCTTCAAGAAGCGCGGCACACCCTACTGGATCGGCTTCATCCGGTTGACCCGGGGATTCGAAGCGTCATAGGCAGAGCCGGCGACTCTTGATCAGGTCCTCAGGAGGCGGTTTCCCAAATTCAATTGGAATGCCTCCGGTTGCCCCTGCCGTTGGCCTTCTGTAACGTGCTGGCATTCCGCTATCTCGGAGGTCACGGATGCTGCCCCGTTTCGCGTTTGCCGCTCTTGCGTTGCTGTTGTCCCAGTCCCTTGCCGCCCAGGTCTACCAATGGCGCGATGCCGATGGGAAGGTGCATTTCACCGACACGCCACCGCCACAGAGCCACGCGGTGGAGAGCGATCATCAGCGGGTCGAGAGCCTCACTGCCGCACCGCTTGCGCAGCCCGAGGCCATGGCGGAAGCCCCGTCGCAGGTGCCTGCGTCCAACACCAGCCAGCTCCACGAGAAGGGCACGCAGCAGTGCTCCGCCGCCATCGTGCGCATGCCTACGCTGATAAACGACACGCAGAAGCTCGGTCGCGATGCGGTGCGCAAGCAGAAGATCAGCCAGGACCAGCTCGACAAGGCCATGTACAAGATGGACGACTTCTACAAGGGCCTGAAGCGTAACGAGCGCGAGTGCGTGAGCGATTACGTGGCCAGCGAGAAGAGCCGGACGTCCATCGATTGCCTGGCCGACACGCCCGACGTGCTGACCTTCGGCCAATGCATGCAATTTGCCGAGTGGGCGGAGACGTTCCGATAGTTGCCGGGGCGCATGAGCGCCCCAAGGCGAGAGAGTTACTGGTGGTCGGGGAGGGAGGTGGTGATGGTTTCTGCCCGGCTGCGCTTGCGGGCCAGCGCGACCAGTAAACGCATGGCTCCGTAGCCGGCGATGATCAGCAGCGGATAGGCCGCCATCAGTTCGGCCAGGCTGTACTTCCAGGCCAGTGGCCGTCCCACGCCGAGCAACGCGGCGTAGAACCAGGACACCGCCGAAACCGTGCCGGCGAACATTGTCAGGCTGCGCATCGCGGGCTGCAGCGCCAGCAGCGAGCCTGCACGTGCCAGGGCGGGCAGTACGGCGCGATGCAGCAGCATGCCATTGAGGGTCAGCAGTGCAACGATCATGACCTTGGCCTGCAACTTGGGATTGAGCAGGTAGGTCCAGCCTTTCACGGACATGTCCAGCAGGATGATGGCGGCGCCCGTCACCCAGAGCACCAGCAGGGCCAGGGAAATGGTGCGTTGCAGGGATTCCAGGTGGGACGGCCGGCAATGTGCCGAGTCGTCGCCTCGCAGCAGTTGTCTGGCCATGGCGAGGTCGCTGGTGACCACCAGGCCAACTGCCACGCAGCATGCGATCAGGTGCATGTAGACGATCGCCAGGCGAACCAGTTCGAGGTTGGCCTCCTGCTTCAGCAGAGCAGTGACCAGGTGAAAGAATTCCATGCTTTGTCTCTTGTTCTATGAAATCGCCATCCCCGTCCCGCGTCGGAAGAAACGCGGGTTGCTGCGGCTCAGAACCGAGAATCATTACCGCAGGGGCGGCGATGTTATTTGTAAATAATTATTAGGGTCAAATGAATATCGGATGACGATCGTTCCAATTTGTGCTGGCGGGGGAAGGCGGGCGCTGGCCTCGGCGCCCGTGGGGAAAGGCGCCAGTGGATCAGGGATTCTGCGGATCGTGGCCAAGGGCCTGGATGAACAGCGAGAACAGCTCCGGCTGGGACGAGATGTCCAGCTTGGCGTAAAGATGGCGGCGATGGACCTTCACCGTTTCCGGTGAGATGGCCAGCCGCTCGGCCATCGCCTTGGAGGAGTAGCCCCGCAGGATCAGCCGGGCGATTTCCAGTTCCCGCTCCGACAACACGCCCGCGCCGAAATGGCTCAGGGCGTCGCGCACCTGCGAGGCCATGTCATTCCGGCGTGGTGATTGCGACACCTGCATGCACCGCTGCCAGTGCTGCCCCATCAGCGCCAGCACCCAGCTCGACAGCAACCCCAGCATCCCGCACTCCTCGGTGGCGAAGCGCCGGCGCATCCCCAGCGACAGCGACAGGTTGCCCAGGCCTGGCAACTGGTGGATGAACTGCACTTCGTCTTCCAGCACGTTGTCGTGGAAGTAGCTCAGGTAGTACTCGCTCTGGCGAAAGTGATCCGGGGCGATCTCTTCCAGCCGGTAGAAGCCGCTGGGCAAGCCTTCGCGGCAGGCCTGGTAGAAGGGATCGAGCAGGTAGAGGCCATCCAGGTAGATGGGCATGGACGCCGGGCCGGCCTGGGGTTCCGTGTCGAACTCCTCCAGGGGCTGTGGCGCGCCGCCGGTGGGGTAGAAGGTGGCCAGGGCATTGTCGAACGGCAGGCAGTGGTGCAGCAGCAGGATCAGCTGCTTCCAGAAGCGGTCGGCGCCGATCTGCTCGATGGCTCGACCCAGGCTGGCATGCAGGGCCGCTTCCCTGAACAGGCTGTCCATCCGGTTCTCCGATTTCGTGGGGCAGGGGGACCCAAGCTTGGCTGATCCGGGGCGGTCATCGTCAAGTGGCGTACTCCAATAGGGTGATTGGCGCTGCGTGGCGCTCTGCCGAGAATCGCCCCACAACCACAGCGTCCCCAAGAGGCGACACACGTCGCCGTTTCCTACTGCCTCAACTGCCAATAACAACCAGAGGATCAGGATATGACCGCTTCCACCCCGGAGAATGGGGTGCTCAAGCCCAGGCTGAGCACCGCCGATGTCGTCGCCATCACGGTTTCCAGCGTTACCCCCGCCAGCTCGGTTTTCGTCATCGCCCCCTTTGCCATCCAGCAGGCCGGCAGTGGCGCGTTCCTGTCGTTCGTGCTGGCTGCCTTGCTGGCCCTGATGTTTGCCTGGTGCTACGCGGAACTGGGGCGTGCCCACAAGTCCGCTGGTGGCGAGTACGTCTATGCCAAGCGCGTGTTCGGCGGCATGGCGGGCTACGCGACTTTCCTCATGGTGCTGGCGATGCTGTTGTTCATTCCGCCGGTGCTGGCCACGGGAGCGGCGACCTACCTGAACGTCGCCCTCGGAACCGATCTCGACTCACAGCACGTGGCCCTGCTGGTCGTGGCGGCCAGCTATCTGCTGGGGATCCTCAATATCAAGCTCAATGCCTGGGTCACCGGGGCCTGCTTGCTGCTGGAAGTGGCGGCCTTGCTGGTCATAGTCGCGCTGGGCTTCGGCAATGCAACGCAGCCCGCCAGCGTGCTGCTGCATCCGCAGAGCGTGGAGAACGGCGTGATGGGGGTTGCCCCGATGGCGCTGGTACTGGGGGCCGTCGGCACGGCTCTGTTTTCCTACAACGGTTTCGGTGGCGCGGTGCTCATGGCCGAGGACATGAAGTGCGGCGGTCGTGGCGTTCCCCGGGCGGTTCTCTGGTCATTGCTGCTGGTGGTGGCCATCGAGCTGATTCCGCTGACCGCCATTCTCATCGGCGCACCCTCGCTCCAGGCGATGATCGCCAGTCCCGACCCCATCGGTTACCTGCTGTCGAGCCACGGCAACGAGACGCTGTCCCGACTGGTCAGCGCCGGTATTTTCCTCTCGGTGTTCAACGCCATCATCGCCATCGTCATCCAGATCGGCCGCGTGATCTTCAGCAGCGGCCGCGACGAGCTGTGGATGCCGGCCCTGAACCGTGCCTTCACCCGTATCCACCCCCGCTGGGAGTCGCCATGGCTGGCCACGCTGTTCCTGGCGATCCCCTCGGCGCTTCTCAGCTTCAGTTCCAACCTTGCGGAAATGACGTCCTTCACCGTGCTGCTGATTCTCATGGTCTATCTGATCATTGCCCTCTGCGCGCTGTTCAGCCGCGCGCTGCGGCGCGACGTGGAGCACAGCTACCGCATGCCGCTCTGGCCGTTACCCGCCGTGCTCGCGGTCACCGGTGCGGGCTATCTGCTGCTCAACCTCGTATTGGAAGCCTCCCTGCAGGACCTTTCGATCATCTTCGGGCTACTGGCCGTATCGATCCTTCTCTACGGTATCTACGGCAAGCTCAGCCCTGCCTTCCAGAAACTCTGAGTCACAGGAGTCGCCATGCGCGCGCGTCAACTTGGTATCAGCATCGGACTCGGTACGCCGGGTGAGTTCAACGCCATCACGGATGTGCCGGGGGTTCGGGTCGGGCACAGCACGATCTGCGAGGGGCGTGACGGAAAGCCGGTCCGCACCGGTGTGACGGTGGTGCAGCCCCGGGACGGTTCGGCGCGCGAGCAGCCCTGCTTCGCCGGCTGTCACGTACTCAACGGGAATGGTGATGCCACCGGACTGGAATGGATCCGCGAGGCGGGTCTGTTGACCACGCCCATCGCCATCACCAATACCCACAGCGTCGGCGTGGTGCGCGATGCGCTGGTAGCGGCGGAAAGGGACGACGCCGGAGATTCGGTCTACTGGTGCATGCCGGTGGTGATGGAGACCTTTGACGGTCTGTTGAATGACATCTGGGGTCAGCACGTCGGTGCGGCCCAGGTGCAGGCGGCGCTGGCCGAAGCTGGCACAGGCCCGGTGGCCGAGGGGCCGGTTGGTGGCGGAACCGGCATGATCTGCCATGAGTTCAAGGGCGGCATCGGCACCTCGTCGCGGCAGTTGGCGGCGGAGCAGGGCGGCTGGACGGTGGGCGCCCTGGTCCAGGCCAACCACGGCGTGCGTCGTGAGCTGCGTGTGGACGGCTACCCGGTGGGGCGGCTGTTGCAGGGGATCGAGTCGCCCTTCGCCGAGCGCGACACCCCCGGCATGGGCTCCATCGTGGTGATCCTCGCCACCGACGCGCCACTGTTGCCGCACCAGTGCCAGCGCCTGGCCCAGCGCGCCTCCATCGGCATCGCCCGCACCGGCGGTGGCACGGAGGACTCCAGCGGCGACATCTTCCTGGCCTTTGCCACCGGAAACCGGGACTTGCCGCCGGCGGACTACGCGCGCAAGGACCTGCCCTTCAGCACGCCACTCGCCATGGTCAACAACGATCACATCTCGCCGTTGTTCGCGGCAGCCGCGGAAGCGGTGGAGGAAGCCATCGTCAATGCGTTGCTGGCCGGGTATGAGATGACCTGTGCCGATGGCCGAAAAGTGCCGGCGATGAGCGGGGATCTGCTGCTGGAGGCATTGAAAGGCCTGGGATGGAAACCTGCCCGCTGATGCGGGCAGGTCAGGGAGCGATTACTGCGCGGTGTAGACCTGGTCGAAGATGCCGCCGTCGTTGAAGTGGGTCTTCTGTACGTCGCGCCAGTTACCGAAGGTCTTCTCCACGGAAAGGAATTCTACCTTGGGGAAGCGGTCGGCGTATTTGGCGAGGATTTCCGGATTGCGCGGGCGCAGGTAGTTGTTGGCGGCGATGGTCTGGCCCTCGTCGCTCCACAGGTACTTGAGGTAGGCCTCGGCGGCGGCGCGGGTGCCTTTCTTGTCCACCACCTTGTCGACCACGGCCACCGGAGGCTCGGCCTCGGCGGAAACGCTGGGGTAGACCACTTCGAAACCGCCGCGACCGAATTCGCGGGCGATCATTTCGGCCTCATTCTCGAAGGTCACCAGGACGTCGCCGATCTGGTTCTGGATGAAGGTGGTGGTAGCGGCACGGCCACCGGTATCCAGCACCGGCGCCTGCTTGAACAGCTTGCCGACGAATTCCCTGGCCTTGTTCTCGTCACCGCCGTTCTTCAGGACGTAGCCCCAAGCGGAGAGATAGGTGTAGCGGCCGTTGCCGGAAGTCTTGGGGTTCGGGACCACTACCTGAACGCCATCCTTGAGCAGGTCCGGCCAGTCCTTCAGACCCTTGGGGTTGCCCTTGCGCACGATGAATACGGTGGCGGAGGTGAAGGGGGCACTGTTGTTCGGCAGGCGGGTTGCCCAGTCCTGTGGCACCAGGCCGCCGTTGTCGGCCAGGGCGTTGATGTCGGTGGCCTGGTTCATGGTGATGACATCGGCGGGCAGGCCGTCGATCACCGCGCGGGCCTGCTTGCTGGAACCGCCGTGGGACATCTGCAGGGTGATGTTCTCGCCTTTTTCCGCTTTCCAGTGCTTCTGGAAGGCAGCGTTGTAGTCCTTGTAGAAGTCGCGCATCACGTCGTAGGAGACGTTGAGCAGCGTGGGCGCGGCGTGGGCGGCGCTGGCCAGGGCGAGGCCGGCGGCAAGGAGGGAGGCGGAGAACAGTCGTTTCACAGGGCGTTCCTTCTGGGCAGTTTGGGCGTCCGACTATAGCGGAACGGCATATGTCCTTTTAATACTGAAAATTCATTTGGTTATTTCCGTTTTGCACGACCTGCTCTGGTAGGTCGTGGCTGCGCTCCGCACCATCCTGCGGAAGTCCATCAGAAGACGCGGCCCAGGTTGAGGTAGAGCGCGCGCTCCGCCTCGTCGTTCAGGCCGTAGCTGAAGTCCAGTGGCCCCAGGGGGGTATCGAAGCTGATGAAGACGCTGGCGGCGTTGATGTAGCCGCTGTCGAAGCTGTCGTCGTTGTTCCAGGCGCGGCCACGTTCCAGGCTGCCGCCGAGGTACACCGGGAAGTCCAGCGGCAGGAACGAACGGCGGGTCAGGCGGCGGTAATAGACCGCCCTTGCCAGGCTGATGTTCTGGCCGCTGATGGAATCCTGGCGGAAGCCCGAAAGCTGGCGCGCGCCGCCCAGCAGGAAACTCGAGGTGACCACTTCGGCATCGTCGATGGTGCGCCCATAGCGGCCGCCGAGGACGAAGGTGTCCGGCCCCGAGCTCAAGGCCTTGTCCAGGCTCAGCTGCCACTGCCGGTAACGGTCGTCCGAGCCGAGGCCCGGATCGTACTGGCGCAGGCTGAGGCCGATGTCCTCGCCCGCATGGGGGTAATCGACGTTGTCCAGGGTGTCGAAGGAGTACTTCAGCTCGTAGTAGCCCTCGGAGAAGTCGAAGCTGGGCAGGTCGCGTTCGCCCACCCGCACGTCGGCCGACCCCCAGGCCTGGCCGACGCCGAAGCGGATTTCGCCGTTGTTGGCGATCTGCCGGCCGAGGTTGAGGCCGTAGCCGTAGCGTTCCAGGCGGTATTCGGCGATTGGGTCGTTGTCGAGGATGGCCTCGATGTTCTGCGCTTCGCCGAACAGGTAGGGAGCGACGAAGTAGCGTGAGCCGGCATCCAGCGGCTGGTAGAACTCGCTGTAGAGCTCCTGGTGATCGCCCAGCTGCAGGCGCGTCAGCCATTCGGCGCCCAGTTCGTTGATGCCGTTCTTGCGGTAGCTGGCGCCCAGGTTGAAGGCGCTATCGCCGCGCATGTCGTCGGAAAGGTTCAGCCCCAGGCGCAGGTAGTCGGTGCCGGCGCGCTTGCCTCGGGCATTGATCACCAGGGCGTTGCCATCCTTGCGGCGGACCACGCGGTAATGCACCTGCTCGAAGTAGTCCAGGCCGTAGAGCGTGCTCATGTCGCTCTGCAGGCGCTCCAGGTCCAGCGGTGCGCCCAGGGGCTGGCGGATGTAGCGGCGGATGACGGCGTCGCTGACCTTCGAGTCGTTCTCGATGAGGATGCCGCGGATCACCGGCGTGCGTTCGCTGGGCAGGCGCGCGCTGTCCAGGGCCAGGTCACGGCTGCTGGACAACGGGCGCAGTTCGGCCAGGCGAGGAGCGAGAATCTGCGCGGCGCGATAACCGGCGTCGATCATCTCGCGGGAGCGGCCGAAGTCGGTGGCGCCGTAGCCGGCCAGCGGCGGCTGGATCAGCAGGTCGGTGGGCTTGAGGGTGGCCAGCTGGGCCTCGGAATTGGTGCGGGTCATCAGGGTGACCGACTGGTTGAGCACATCCACCACGGTGGCCAGTTCCTTGCGCGAGCGTAGCGGCGTGCCGATGTCGACCACGATCACCCGATCGACGCCCATCTCTCGCGCCACGTCCACCGGGATGTTGTCCACCATGCCGCCGTCCACCAGCAGGCGGCCATTCACTTCCACCGGCGCGAACACGGCGGGAATCGACATGCTGGCGCGGATCGCCTGGGGCAGGTGGCCCTTGCGGAACACCACCTTTTCGCCGGTGGCGATGTCGGTGGCCACTGCGCGGAAGGGAATGGCCAGCTTGTCGAAGTCGCGGGTGTCGCTGGTGTGTACCAGCAGGCTTTCCAGCAGCAGGGCGAGGTTCTGCCCCTGGATCACGCCCAGCGGCAGGCCCAGGCTGCCGTCGTCGCGGAAGCTCAGGCGCTGCTTGACCAGGAAATCACGGTCGTCCTGTTTGCGGCGGAAGGGGACCTCCTGCCGTGGCGGGTTGTCGGAGAGTGCCTGCTGCCAGTCCAGGTGGATGGCGATCTTTTCCAGCTCTTCCACCTTGTAACCCGCCGCGTAGAGCCCGCCGATCACCGCGCCCATGCTGGTGCCGGCGATGGCGTCGACCTTGATGCCCTGTTCCTCCAGCGCCTTGAGCACCCCGATATGGGCCAGGCCGCGCGCGGCACCGCCGGACAGCACCAGGCCGATGCGGGGTTCGGGTTGCGCGAAACAGAGGAGGGGAAGGAACAGCAGGCAAAGCAGAAGGCGGCGCATAACGCATCCCTGGTCAGGCGAAGATCCGAAGCCGGCTATTATAGGGCGCCCAACCTGTCGCCGAGCCCAACATGTCAGCCAGCAAGCCCGAAATCGTCATCACCTATTGCACCCAGTGCCAGTGGCTGCTGCGCGCCGCCTGGCTGGCCCAGGAGCTGCTCAGCACCTTCAGCGACGACCTCGGCAAGGTGAGCCTGGAGCCGGGCACCGGCGGGGTGTTCCGCATCACCTGCGAGGGCGTGCAGATCTGGGAACGCAAGGCCGATGGCGGTTTTCCCGAGGCCAAGGTCCTCAAGCAGCGGGTTCGTGACCAGATCGACCCGGCGCGGGACCTGGGCCACAACGATCGCTCCTGATCCGTCGTCTTTTGCTACAGATCAACAGGTGAGCAGGGGCCGAGGCATAGCTTGACGGGGTTTCCACCTTCTGGAGGAAGTCCGTCATGAGCATCATTGTCACTGGTGCCGCCGGCTTCATCGGCAGCAACCTGGTCCAGGCCCTCAACGCCCGCGGCGAGACCGATATCATCGCCGTGGACGATCTGACCGAAGGCGACAAATTCCGCAACCTCGCCGACGCCGAAATCGCCGATTACCTGGACAAGCGCGACCTGCTCCCGCAACTGCGCGCAGGCCGCCTCGGCCGGCCGCGCGCGGTGTTTCACCAGGGGGCCTGCTCCAGCACCATGGAGGGCGACGGGCGCTTCATGATGGACAATAACTACCGCTACAGCTGCGAGCTGCTGGACGCCTGCCTGACCCAGGGCGTGCCCTTCATCTATGCGTCATCGGCGGCGGTCTATGGCGGCAACCGGGTGTTTCGCGAGGAGCGCGAGGCGGAACGGCCGCTGAATGTCTACGGCTACTCCAAGTTCCTTTTCGACCAGCGCGTACGCCGCCTGCTGCCCGGCGCGCGCAGCCAGGTGGTGGGACTGCGCTACTTCAACGTCTACGGCCCGCGTGAGAGCCACAAGGCGCGGATGGCCTCGGTGGCGTTCCATTGCTTCCGGCAGTACCGCGCCGACGGCAAGGTCAGCCTGTTCGGTGGCTATGACGGCTACGCCGGTGGTGAACATCTGCGGGATTTCGTCTCGGTGGAGGACGTGGCGCGGGTCAACCTGCATTTCCTCGACCAGCCGCAGCGCTCCGGCATCTTCAACCTCGGCACGGGCCGCGCCCAGCCGTTTAATGACGTGGCGTGGAGCATGGTCAACGCCCTGCGCGCCCACGACGGCCTGCCGCCGTTGAGCCTTGTGGCCATGCGCGAGGAGGGCTTGCTGGAATACAGCGACTTCCCCGATGCCCTGCGTGGCAAGTACCAGTGCTTCACCCAGGCCGACATCAGCCTCCTGCGCCAGGCCGGTTACCGTCAGCCGCTGCTGGATGTGCAGCAGGGGGTGGAGCGCTACTGCCACTGGTTGCTGGAGCAGGAGGCGGGTGGTTGGCTGCCTGAGATGGGCCAGGCGGCCTGAGCGTGTTTCGCGGAACGGGGCAGGGAGCGCGAGTCCGATGAAGGCAGGCAGAGGGCGCTGCTCGTTTGTCCCGTTTCGCGATCCCGAGGCAGACCTTGCAGGAGCGAGCTTGTTCGTGAACCTCCTGCGCCAGCCCTTTCTGCCGTTTCGTGAATGAATTCGCTCCCACTGAGTCATGGCGTCGCAGGGGCTGCCTTGGCTTCGGCCGGCGCACCCTTGCGCGCCGACAGGGCGATGGCGAAGATGATCAGCGCGCCGCCCGCCAGCATGCGCAGGCCGGGTTGCTCGTCGAACAGCCACCAGGCGAAGGCGATGCCATAGACCGGCTCCAGGGCGAAGATCACCGCCGTGGTGCGTGCCTTCAGCACCTTCAGGCTGGCCACGAACAGGCTATGGGCCAGGCCCGTGCAGAACACCCCGAGCAGGGCGATCCAGAACCAGTCCATGGGTTTCACCTCGTGCAGCAGCGGCCAACTGAACGGCGCCAGGCAGAGCACGATGGTGAGGTTCTGGCAGAGCGCGGCCTTCACCGGGTCCAGGCCCTTCACACTGACGCGGTTGAGCAGTGAGAGCAGGGAGAACAGAAGGCCCGAAAGGATGGCCGACAGCAGACCCTGGGTGGCCTCGCTGCCCCAGTCGAAGCTGGGCGTTACCAGCACCAGGCCGAAGCTGACCAGACCGACGATCAGGATTTCCTGGGCGCGGATGCGTTCGCGGAACAGCAGGCCCTCCAGCAGCAGGGTGAAGGCCGGGAAGCTGGCGAAGCCGAGAGTGGCGATGGCGACGCCAGCCACCTGCACGGCGTGGAAGAAGGTGATCCAGTGAGCCCCTAGCAGCAGGCCGCCGAGCGCCAGCATGGTCAGTTGGCGCAGGTTGGGATTCCGGCTCTTGCTCCGGGTGATGAGCTGGGCGAAGAGCGCAAGCGCAATCACAGCGAACAGCCCGCGACCGAAGGTGATGATCATCGGCGCGGTATTGGCGAGCTTGCCGAAGATGCCCGAGAGCCCGAACAGCAGGGCACCCAGGTGGATCGCCAGCAGCGCGTTGCGCTCCTTCATGCCAGGCGAGCCCCGTTGGGCAGCGGCTTGTCGAAGCCGGCCAGTACCACCTTGTCCTCGTCGTCATGGACTCCGGTGACCAGCACTTCCGAGCGGATGCCGGCGATGCGCTTGGGGGCGAAGTTGCACACGCACAGCACCTGGCGGCCCACCAGGTCTCCGGCCTGGTAGTGGGCGGTGATCTGCGCGCTGGAGGTTTTCACCCCGAGTTCGCCCAGGTCCACTTCCAGCACATAGGCCGGTTTGATCGCCTTGGCGTTGGGGGCGGCGGAAAGGATGGTGCCGACGCGCAGTTCGACGCGCTCGAAGTCGCCCCATTCGATGGTGGACATAAGGTTCTCCCTGATAACGACCGCCACCAGTCTAGTGAGGACGAACTGCCTTGTCTGTCGCCAGGCTCGCGGGCTTTGTCGCGTTACTCGCGGCCATTGCGCAGGGCGCGCGGGGTGATCCCGAACTCTCGGGAAAGGGCGGCAGTGAAGGCGCTCTGGGAGCTGTAGCCGACCCTGGCGGCGATCTCTCCCACGGCCAGTCGGCTTTCCAGCAGCAACTGGCGGCCGAGCCGCAGGCGCCGGGCGCGCACGTAGTCCATGGGGGTCTGCCCGGTTTCGGCCAGGAAGCGGGCGTGAAAGCGCGCCACCGAAAGACCGCTGAGGCGTGCCAGGTCGGCCACTTGCAGGGGGCGGGCGGCGTGTTGGTCGATATGGGCGTCCAGTGCCGCAAGGGGCAGGGCGCCGTTGTCTTCTACCTGGGTGCCGGGGACGGCCAGGCTGGCCAGCAGCAGTCCGGCGGATTGCCCGGAAATCACCTCATCGGCCAGGGGACTGGCGGCGATCCAACTGACCAGCTGGCTCTGCGCCGGGTTCAGGTTCAGCGCACCGGGGCGTTCCAACAGGCGCCGGCCAGCGTCGAAATGCCGGCCAAGGGTGAGTCGCAGCCAGTCGTCGTCGGGCACGTCCACGACCAGGCAAAGACTCCCACCGGGGCTGCCGCAGGCGTGCTGCGCTTCAGGCGGCACCACCGCCAGGGTCTGCCGCTGCACCCGCGCGCCACGGCCGTCCACTTCGAAATCCAGGCTGCCACTCAGGCCGAACACCAACTGGGCGTGGCTGTGGCTGTGGACCAGCAGGTCATGGTTGTACTGGCGCAGGGACAGGATCGAATGCATGGCGCTCACCTCGGGGCAGGCGGCCATTCTACTCCCGGCGGCACGCCGTGCGCTGTCACAGGCCTGCAACCTCACGTTCATTCTCGATTCACCCCAAGGGCTCACCATCGGATAAACCCCGCCGGAGGTCGCCCATGAGCAGCGTCGAACGCCTGGAACCCGTCACCAAGACCAAGCCCCGCAAGCAGCATGTGCGCACCCTGTGGATTTCCGACGTCCACCTGGGCACCCGCGACTGCCAGGCCGAGCACCTGGCGCGGTTCCTCAAGCAGTACCATGCCGACCGCATCTACCTGGTGGGCGACATCATCGATGGCTGGAAGCTTCGCGGCGGTATCTACTGGCCCCAGGCGCACACCAACGTGATCCGCCGCCTGCTGACCATGAGCAAGCGCGGCACCGAGGTGATCTACGTCACCGGTAACCACGATGAATTCCTGCGCCGCTACTCGGCGCTGATGCTGGGCAATATCCAGCTGGTGGACGAGGCGATCCACGAAACCGCCGATGGCCGCCGCATGCTGGTGATCCACGGCGACCAGTTCGACGTGATCACCCGCTACCACAAGTGGCTGGCCTTCCTCGGCGACTCCGCCTACGAGTTCACCCTGACCCTCAATCGCTGGCTCAACCACTGGCGCGAGCGCTGGGGCTACGGCTACTGGTCGCTGTCGGCTTACCTCAAGCACAAGGTGAAGAGCGCGGTGAACTTCATCAGCGACTTCGAGGAAGCCATCGCCCACGAATGCGTCAAGCGCGGCCTCGATGGCGTGGTCTGCGGCCACATCCACCACGCGGAGATCCGCAAGGTCGGCGGCGTGGAATACCTCAATTGCGGCGACTGGGTGGAATCCTGCACGGCCCTGATCGAGCACTGGGATGGCAGCATCGAGCTCTATCGCCTGGCCGATGCCCAGGCGCGCGAGATGGAAGCCCGGGCCGTGGAGCTGGTCGAGCCGGCGGCATGAGGATACTGATCGTCAGCGATGCCTGGTCGCCCCAGGTAAATGGCGTGGTCACCAGCCTGCAGGCGCTGATGGCCGAACTCGAGGCCCTGGGTCACCAGGTGCTGCTGTTGTCGCCCCAGGGCTTCCGCTGCCGGCCTTGCCCGAGCTACCCGGAGATACCGCTGGCCTGGGACCTCTGGCGGATCGGTCCGATGATCGAGTCGTTCCAGCCGGACTGCGTCCACCTTGCGACCGAAGGTCCGCTCGGTTGGGCCGCGCGTCGCTGGTTGGTGAAGCGTGGGCTGGCCTTTTCAAGCGCCATCCACACCCGCTTCCCCGAATACATCCATGGCCGCTGGCCCTGGGTGCCCCTGTCCTGGGGTTATGCCTTCCTGCGCCTGTTCCACCGTCCCAGCCAGGCGGTGCTGGTGACCACCGAGCGCATGCGCGAGACCTTCGCCAGCCACGGACTGGTCTGGCTCAACCTGTGGCGCAAGGGGGTGGACACGGCGCTATTCCGCCCGCTGGCGCTGACCAGGCCCGAGCGGCCGGTGTTCCTCTGTGTCGGCCGCCTGGCCACGGAGAAGAACCTGGAGGCCTTCCTCGACCTGGATCTGCCGGGGGAAAAGTGGCTGGTGGGTGATGGTCCGCTTCGTGCGGAGCTGGAGGTGCGCTATCCCGCTGCGCAGTTCTTCGGCTATCGCCAGGGCGAGGAGCTGGCACGCTTCTACGCCCAGGCCAGCGTGCTGGTGTTCCCTTCGCTGACCGATACCTATGGCCTGGTGATGCTCGAGGCGCTGGCCTGTGGTACGCCGGTGGCGGCCTTCCCTGTGGCCGGTCCGCTGGATGTGCTGGAACCGGGCGTCACCGGTTGCCTGGACGATGACCTGCAACGTGCCTGCCTGGCCGCGCTGGAACTGGACCGTGAGCGTTGCGCGGAGTGGGCGGGGCGGTTGTCCTGGCGGGCTTCGGCGCTGGAGTTCCTGGCGCACCAGCCGTTGCTGGATGGGGAGCCTTGTGTGGCGCTCAATCCAATCGCCGAGCTTTGACTCGACGGGCCTGCAAGAGTGTCCCGTCCCCGTCAGGGAATGATCTTGTCCCGCAGCTTCTCGGCGGCCTGTTGCAGGGCCTGGATGACCTTGGTCTTGTCGTAGTTCTGGATGCTGTTGGTATCCAGGTACATCGAGAAGCCTGGCAGCTCGTGTTCGACGTAGCTGGAGGCGGCGCCCAGGTCGCGGCGGAAGTCCACCACCTGGTAGATCTGCACCGGGCGGGTGAAGCCCTTGACGTTTATCTGGCCCTTGTCGCGGCACATGATCACATCCTTCACCAGCGAATAGGTCTCGTGGGAGATGAGGATTTCGCCGGCGTCCGAAGCGCTTTCCAGGCGGCTGGCCAGGTTCACTTCGCGGCCGATGATGGTGTAGTCCATGCGCGTGTCCGCGCCGAAGTTGCCCACAGTGCAGTAGCCGGTGTTGATGCCCATGCGGATTTCCAGGGGCTTGGTGATGCCCTGGGCGCGCCATTGCTGGCGCAGCACCTTCATGTGCTTGCGCATGGCCACCGCCATGGAGACGGCGGCTACCGCGTCCTTCTTGGCGCCCTGGGTGGCGGGGTCGCCGAAGAACACCATCACGCTGTCGCCGACGAACTTGTCGATGGTGCCGCCGTATTTCAGGGCGATCTTCGACATGTCGTTGAGGTAGTTGTTGAGCAGGTCGGTCAGGGCTTCGGCTTCCAGTTCCTCGGACAGCTCGGTAAAGCCCTTGATGTCGGAGAAGAACACGCTGAGCTTCTTGCGCTGGGTTTCCAGGCGCACGCTCTTTTTGCCGCTGAAGATCATTTCCCAGACCTGGGGCGACAGATATTTGGCGAGGTTGCGGGCCAGTCGGGCGGCCTTTTCCTGCTCGCGCTTGATCTCGCTGCGGGCCTGGGCCAGGCGCAGGCCCTGCTGGTGCACGAAGAAGGCGGTAATGCAGATGTAGAGGGTGGTGAAGAGCACGCTGACGACGGTCACCAGCGCCGGCGTGCCCGCCTTGAATGCGGGCTGCAGGGCCAGGCCGACGACGGCCATGCTGATCAGCGCACCGCCCAGCACCAGGGTCATCTGGCGCAGGCCACCGAGGATCATGGCGCTGAAGCACAGGGTCAGCACCACCATCAGCGTGGGGACCACCGAGAATCCCAGCAGGACGACGGAGGCGCCGGCATGGAAGGTGTCCACGCCGAGGAGGATGCGGTCGGTACGCTGCCCGGGGAAGCGCAGGCTCAGGTGGTGGGCCAGGTGCGGGTAGAGCAGGGCGTAGGGGACCATCCAGAGGATGTCGAAGCCAAAATGCTGGACGTAGGTGCCGGCGGCGATGCTGGCGGCGACGGCCATGTAGGCCAGCACGCGGGAGTAGTACTCACGCAGCACGGGCGTCGCGGTGGAGGGGTCGAGCAAGGTGGGCTTCATGGCTTGGGTCTGTCCCTGGTGCTTTCTTGACGCCGGGTTGCGGCGTTGGGGGAACGCTGCAAGTCCTGGGCCATGGCTTCGGCTGGCGCGGGATCATAACCAAGCGAGGGACCGGCGGCCAAGCTGGCACCAGTCCCTTCGTTCTCAGAAGCGGATGCGACCGGTCAGCGCATCCTTGAGCATCACCCAGTCGCCCATGAAGCTGTAGAACGGATACTTGAAGGTGGCGGGCTTGTTCTTCTCGAAGGCGAAATGCCCGACCCAGGCAAAGCCGTAGCCGGCGAAAGGTATGGCCAGCAGCCAGAGCCACTGCTGGGTCGCCAGGGCGTAACCGAGGATGCCAAGCACCAGCAGACTGCCCACGTAGTGGAGGCGGCGGCAGGTGTCGTTGCTGTGCTCCTGCAGGTAGTAGGGGTAGAACTCGGCGAAGCTTTGGAAGCGTTGGACGGACTCGGCGGGCATGGTGGCTGCTCCAGGTTCTTGTTGTCTGGAGCAGTGTAGGACGGGTGTCTCCTGAGGCCAGTGACAATGGGCGCCACTTTAGTATCCTTGCCGGCACGTCGCCCTGCTGGCGGCGGCCTCGAACTTCAGAACAAGAAGGCGCCATGAGCGAACGCACGACTTCTTCGAGCTGGGCCCTGGGAATCGTCCAGGCACTGGAAATGGGTGGAGTGGACTGCCGCAACCTGTTTCCCGAACTTGGCCTCGACTATCAGGCACTGAGCGATCCCGATGCCCGCTTCCCCCAGGACGGCATGACCCGGCTGTGGCTGCGAGCGGTCGAGCTGTCCGGCAATCCGGCCATCGGCCTGAACATGGCCAAGGTGGTGCGCCCGGCATCTTTCCACGTGGTGGGGTATGCGCTGATGTCCAGCCGAACCCTCAAGGAAGGCTTCGCGCGGCTGGTGCGCTACCAGCGGATCATCGCCGAAGGGGCCGACCTCAGTTTCTGCGCCACAGCTGAAGGCTATGAGTTGCGCCTGTCCATCCACGGCGACCGCCTGCCCCCTGCCCGGCAGAGCGTGGAGGCCTCCATGGCCTATTGCCTGGCGTTCTGCCGCTGGATGACGGGGCGACCGATCAACCCGCTGGAGATTCGTTTCCAGGGGGCGGCGCCGGCAAATCTCGAGCCTTATCGCCAGGTGTTCCAGGCACCGTTGCGCTTCAATGCCGAGCACTGCGCGCTGCTGTTCAGCCGTGCCGACATGGACACGGCGCTGCCCACCGCCAACGAATCCCTGGCCCAGTTGCACGATCGCTTCGCTGGCGATTACCTGGCGCGCTTTTCCGGCACGCGTGTCACCCACCAGGTGCGGCAGGTGCTCTGCCGCCTGCTACCCCAGGGCGAGCCCAAGCGTGAAGTGGTGGCGAGCCTGATGCATCTGTCGCAGCGCACCTTGCAGCGCCGCTTGCAGGAGGAGGGAGTCAGCTTCCAGCAACTGCTGGACGACACCCGCCGCGAACTGGCCGAGCAGTACCTGGCGCAACCCAACCTGACCTTGCTGGAGACTGCCTATCTGCTGGGGTTCGCCGATCCGAGCAACTTCTTCCGCGCCTTCCGCCGCTGGTTCGACAGCACCCCCGGCGAGTACCGCGCGCGGCTGGAAGAGGTCTGATTCGCTCCCGTTGTGGGAGCGAATTCATTCGCGATTGAAATCGCTCCCACAGTTGGGCGTCCCGCACAGCGCGCCTTGCGGCCCTTAGTGCCGCCAGAAATACGGCGTCATCAGCACCAGCACGGTAAGGATTTCCAGGCGGCCCATCAGCATGCCGAGGGTCAGCAGCCACTTGGCGCCGTCGGGCAGGCTGGAGAAGTTGCCGGCCGGGCCGATGATCTCGCCCAGGCCGGGACCGACACCCGAAACCGTCGCCGCGGCGCCGGTGAGCGCGGTGATCCAGTCCAGCCCCATCAGCGACAGGCCTAGCGCGATGGCGCAGATGATGATGGTGAAGAAGAACGAGAAGGTCAGGATCGAGCGAACGATGTCTTCGTCCAGGCGATGGCCGTTGTAGACCTGCTTGATCACGGCGCGTGGATGTACCAGTTGGGTCAGGTTTGCCTTCAACAGGATGTAGGCGACCTGGAAGCGGAAGATCTTGATGCCGCCGGCGGTCGAGCCGGAGCAGCCACCGATGAAGCCCAGGTAGAAGAACAGCATCAGCGAGAAGTTGCCCCAGAGGCTGTAGTCGCCCAGGGCGAAACCGGTGGTGGTCAGCACCGAGGTGGTGTTCACCGCCACGTGGCGAAGCGCGTCCAGCCAGTGCAGTTTGGTCGTCATCCAGTACCAGGTGCCGAGCACCAGCCAGATGACCACCAGCAGCGCGAGGAAACCTTGCACCTGCTCATCCTTGAACAGCGCCATGCGATGGCCGCGCAGCACCGATACGTAGAGCATGAACGGCAGGCTGCCGAGGATCATCACCACCACGGCCACCCAGTGCACCGCCGGCAGGTCCCACTTGGCCAGGGACTGGTCGGAGGTGGAGAAACCGCCGGTGGCGATCGCCGACATGGCGTGGTTGACGGCATCGAACAGCCCCATGCCCGCCGCCCAGAAGGCCAGGCTGCCGAGCAGGGTGAATCCCACATAGATGGCGACGATGTACTTGGCCACCATGTGCGAGCGCGGCATGACCTTTTCCGAGCGATCGGATGATTCGGTCTGGAACAGGCGCATGCCACCGATGCGCAGCAGCGGCAGGATCGCTACCGCCATGCCGATGAAGCCGATGCCACCCAGCCAGTGCAGCAGCGAGCGCCAGATGAGGATGCCCGGCGACATGCCGTCCAGGCCGCTCAGTACCGTGGCGCCGGTGGCGGTGATGCCGGACATGCTCTCGAACCAGGCATCGGTGTAGCTGATGTGCTGGGTGAACAGGAAGGGCAGGGCCGCGAACACGCAAACGATGATCCAGCTCGACACCGTCAGCAGGTACATGTCGCGAGGACGCAAGTGGACGTGCTCAGGGCGCCCGGGAATGACCAGGGCCAGCCCTGCGATGAAGGTGATCAGGCTCGACCAGACGAAGGAGTTGATGTCGCCTGGGCGGTCGTAGACCACCAGTGTCAGCACGGGAATGGCCATGCTGACCGCCAAGGTGATCAGGAAGATACCGTTGAGGAAGCCGATGATGCGAAGTGTCGGCAGGGCCATGGGGTCCGTTTCAGGCAGGGGGGCGAAAGGCGCAATTCTAACCCTGCGCCGCGTCCTGTAAACCAGGGCATGGTGGCTTCAGTGCCGCCAGAACTTCGGTGTGAACAGCACCAGCACCGTGAGGATCTCCAGGCGGCCGAGCAGCATACCGATGGTCAGTAGCCATTTGGCTGAATCCGGCAGGGTGGAGAAGTTGCCCGCCGGGCCTATGATGGGGCCCAGCCCTGGCCCCACGTTGCATACCGCTGTGGCGGCACCAGTGAGGGCGGTAACCCAGTCCAGGCCCAGCAGGCAGAGGCCAAGGGCGATCACGGCGATGGTGGTGGTGAAGAAGAACGAGAAGGTAATCAGCGAGCGGACGATGTCGTCGTCGAGGTTGTGGCTGTTGTACTGCTGTTTGATCACCGCGCGCGGGTGCACCAGCTGCTGCAGGTTGGCCATCAGCAGTTGCCAGGCCACCTGGAAACGGAAGATTTTCAACCCGCCGGCGGTGGAGCCGGAGCAGCCGCCGACGAAGGTCAGGTAGAAAAACAGCATCACCGCGAAGCTGCCCCAGAGGGTGTAATCGCCCAGAGCGAAGCCCGTTGTGGTGACGACGGAGGTAATGTTCACCGCGACGATGCGCACCGCGTCGAGCCAGGTATTGTCGGAGTTGAACCAGAGCCAGGTCCCGACGGCCATCCACGAGACGACCAGGAAACCGATGAAGCCATGCACCTGATGGTCGCGCAGCAGCGCCTTGCGGTTGCCGCGCAGGGTGGCGACGAAGAGGGTGAAGGGCAGGCTGCCGAGGATCATCACTACCACGGCGACCCAGTGCACCGCCGGTTGTTTCCAGTTTGCCAGGGACGAATCCGAGGTGGAGAAGCCACCGGTGGAAATCGAGGCCATGGAGTGGTTGATCGCGTCGAACGGGGTCATCCCGGCCAGCCAGAAGGCCAGGGCGCCCAGCAGGGTTAGTGCGATGTAAACCAGCACAATGAACTTGGCCACCATGTGCGAGCGTGGCATGACCTTATCGCCCCAGTCGGACGACTCGGTCTGGAACAGACGCATGCCGCCGACCCGCAGCAGTGGCAGGATCGCCACCGCCATGCCGATGAAGCCGATACCACCAAGCCAGTGCAGCATGGAGCGCCAGATCAACAGGCCTGGTGAGGCGTGATCCAGGCCGGTGAGCACCGTGGAACCGGTCGTGGTGATGCCGGACATGGTCTCGAAGAAGGAGTCGGTGTAGCTGATGTGCTGGATCAGCACCATGGGCAGCGCCGCGAAGCAGCAGACGATGACCCAGCTCGCCGTGGTCAGCATGTACATGTCGCGCGGGCGCAGTTGCGTGTGCTCAGGGCGTCCGGGACCAACCAGCGCCAGGCCGACGACGAAAGTGATCAGGCTCGACCAGAGGAAGGCGAAGATATCGTCGGTGCGCTCGAAGAGCAGCAGGGTGAGCATGGGGATGACCATGCTGACCGCCAGCGTGATGAGAAACAGGCCGATGATGAAGCCGAGAATGCGTAGTGTCGGCAGGGACATGGAGCTCTCTGGACGGTGTTCGGACCCGGCATTCTATCCGGCCTTTGAAACCCCTGAAACGCCCTGATGGAGGGGGCTTCATAGAAGTCAGCGCTGAAGAGAAATGTTGCCCTTGAGCCGGTCTGATTGTGGCACTTACGAGACTGAGTTGCGTTATCGGCTAGAATGCCGGCTCCCTGATTTCTGGAGGTGGCCGATGGAGGCTCTCGACGCTCTGCTCAATCGCGTATCCCTGGCTCGCTTGCAGGAGCCGGCGCCGGACGCCGCCCAGCGCGAAGTGCTGTTCCGAGCCGCCCTGCGCGCGCCGGACCACGGCTACCTGCGCCCCTGGCGTTTCCTCAGCATCGAGGGTGCGGCGCGCGAGAAGCTTGGCGAGCTGTTCGTTTCCGCCGTGCTGGCCAAGGACCCGCAAGCCCCGGAAGCCGCGACGACCAAGGCACGCAATATGCCGATGCGGGCGCCGCTGATGGTGGTGGTGATCGCCAGGCTGCAGGCCGGCCACAAGGTTCCGGAGGTGGAGCAACTGCTCTCGGCCGGCTGTGCTGCCCACAGCATCCTGCTGGCCGCCCATGCTCAGGGCCTGGGCGCCATCTGGCGTACCGGCGACATGGCTTACGACCGCACCGTCGCTGCAGGCCTCGGCCTTGCGGAGAACGAGCGGGTGGTCGGATTCCTCTACCTGGGCAGTGTCGAAGGTGAGCGCCGCACCGCGCCGGAGCTGGCTCCAGCGGACTTCGTCCAGACCTGGGGCTGATCAGGCTTTCAGTGCGGCAGGCAATTCGAGGGTGGCGATGAAGCCGCCCCCGGGATGATTGTCCAGCCGCAGGTTTCCCCCGAGGCGTTCCACCGCCCGGCGGGCGATGGCCAGCCCCAGGCCATGGCCGGCGCCCGTCTGGTTCGGCGCACGGAAGAAGGGTTCCCCCAACTGCGCCAGATGTTCGGCGGCGACGCCCGGGCCGTGGTCGCGGACGCTGATCGCCAGGCCGGCGTCCTGCTCCGTCACCGTCACCTCCACCGGCTGTCCCTGCGGGTTGAAGCGCAAGGCGTTGCGCAGCAGGTTGTCCAGTGCCCGTTCCAGCATGTCCGGCCAGCCTTCGAGCTGCGGCTCGCCGCTGCAGTCGATGCGTACGTCCTGTTCCGGCGCCAGCAGCCGGGCGTCTTCCTTCAGTTTCGCCAACAGCGGCCGCACGGCAATGGTCTGGCGCGCGCCCGGTTCTGCGTCCAGTCGGGCCAGGGCGAGGATTTCGGCGATCAGCGCTTCCAGGCGGTCGCATTCCTGGCCCAGGCGTGGCCAGAGGGCTTCCCGCTGGTGCGGTTCGGCTCGCTCCGCCAGGGCCAGGGCGATGCGCAGGCGCGCCAGGGGCGAGCGCAGTTCGTGGGACACGTCACGCAGCAACTGGCGCTGGCTGCCGATCAGTCCCTGCAGCCGCTGGCCCATGCGGTTGAAGTCACCGGCCAGGACGCCCAGTTCATCCCGGCGCCGCGCCAGGCGGGCGAGGCTGTCTTGCTGGTAGGCGGTCTGGCCGAGGTCGTGGACGGCGCGACGCAGGCGATCCAGTGGCCGTGTGATGGAAAGGGTCAGCGCGAGGCTGAACAGGGTCAGCACCACCAGGGCGATGCCCAGCGCACTCATGGGCCAGAGCAGACTGCCACGATGCCAGGCATCCAGCTCAGGGTAGGGGATGCGGTAGATGAGCAGATAGGACTCGCCGCTGGTCGGGCTGGTGAATTCCTCGGTCAGGCGACGCCAGGGCAGGCGGCGTGGGTTCTTATGGCGGGCTTCGAAGGCCGCGGCACGGGGTGGGAACGTACCTTCGACCACGGGTTGGCCGGTGTCATTGAGGATCTGTATGTCGATGCGTGCGCGATGGCGGAAATGCTCCAGGTAGCGCTGGGTGTCCTTCGGCCCCTGTTCTTCATAGCGTTGCACCAGGCGTTCGGCCAAACCCTGGAGGGTTGGGTGATGGCTGAGGATCCAGGCATCCTGGTTCAGGGCACGACCCAGCAGGATGGACAGGCCGGCCACCAGGGCCAGGGCCAGCCACAGGGTCGCCAGAATTCGCCAGAAGAGTGAACGCACGGAGTAGCTCCTGAACGGCAAAACCCACCAGGCCGGGAGGGGATGACCTGGTGGGTGTCGGGATGGATGCCAGCGGCCGCGGCCGCCCGGCGATTATTGGGCCTTCTTGTCCTTCTCGGCTTTCCAGGCTTCGAACTCGGCGCGTTCGGCGCGGCGTTCTTCCATCTTCTTCTGGATGTCGTCGAAGGCTTTCTGCTGCTCGGGCTTCAGCTTGGCGCGGATGGCGTCGCGGTTCCTGGTTTCGGCGGCCTTGAGTTCGTCCTGCATGGCTTTCTTCTCGGCGGCCGGCAGTTTGTCCAGGTAACGCTCGGTGATGTCGTGGCGGGCCTTCATCTGGTCGCGCATCAGTCTGCCGATCTCGTGGCGCTGTTCCTCGGTCAGGTTCAGCTCCCTGAACATGTGGCCACCGAAACCGCGCTCGTGGCGCGGGCCGCCTTCCGGCATGGCCATGGCCATGGCCGGCAGGGTAGCGGCGAGCAGCAGGGCGGTGAGGGTCTTGCGCATGGTGGTTCTCCTAGTCTCGATTCCGGCCGGTTGCCGGATGTGCCCAGTCTAGGGATGGCAAGGTCAAGGGCGGTCAGGGCTGGGTAAAGCCTCGGTAAAGACGGTGCCGGCCTACGCGCTGTAGTAATAGCCGCGGCTGCGCAGGGCCAGGATGCGCGGGCGACCGTCGGCATGGGGGCCGAGCTTCTTGCGCAGGTTGCTGACGTGCATGTCCAGGCTGCGGTCGTAGAGGGTCAGTTTGCGGCCCAGGGCCAACTGCGCCAGTTGCTGCTTGTCCAGCGGTTCGCCGGGCTGGCGCAGCAGGGCTTCGAGCAGGCGGCCTTCGGACAGGGTCAGGCTGATTTCGTGGCTGCCGACGGTGACGATGCCGCGCACCGGGCTGTAGCAGAGGTCACCCAGCTCCAACTGGCTGGAAGGCTGTGGCGGCTGGCTGCGGCGCAGCACGGCGCGCAGCCGCGCAGTGAGCTCGCGGGGATCGCAGGGCTTGGCCAGGTAGTCGTCGGCACCCAGTTCCAGGCCGAGGATGCGGTCCAGGGGTTCGCCACGGGCGGAAAGCATGAGCACCGGCAGCTCGGGATGGTCGCTGCGCAGTTGCTTGAGCAGCTCCAGGCCACTGCCGTCGGGCAGCATCACGTCGAGCACCACTGCCGACGGGGCGTGCTCGGCCAGGGCGGCGCGCGCCGAATGGCCGTCATGGCAGGCGCGGACGTGGAAGCCTTCCTGGCTGAGCCAGCTGATCAGGAGCTCGCAGAGTTCCTGGTCGTCGTCGATAAGCAGCAGTTCACTCATGGTGCGGGTCAGTTGATCCATTGACGGCGCTGGCGTCGCCCACCACGGGCGATCAGGCCGGTAAACAGGGAGAGCAGGGCGACGCCGCCGCCCACCGCGAACCAGGTCTGCTGTTCGCTCAGCAGGCGCGGAGCCTGGGAAGCCTGAGCTTCCTTGAGCTGCAACTTGAGGCGCTGGTTTTCCTGGCGCAGGCGAGCGAGCTGGGCATTCTCACGCTCGCCGCTGGCGGCTTCCAGCCGGTTGTTCAGCTCGCTGCGCTGGCGCTCGCTGTCTTCGAGCTGGCGCTTGAGCTGGTCGAGTTGGGCGACCAGGGCGTCGCTGGCCGGCGCCGGCGCGGCGGGTGCATCCTCAAGCGCCGGAGCGATTTCCGCCGTCGGCGCCGTAGGTTGGGGTTCTTCAGCCTGGGCCAGGCTGCAGAGCAGCGCGGCGGTTAACAGCAGGGGCAATCGACCGACGTGCATGGGAACTCCTTTTTCCTGGCGTGGGACGGCTGGAGAGTAGTGCCTTAGGGGAGGACCTGCTTGAACGGCTTGACCACCACGTCGGCGTAGACGCCGGCGGCGCGGTAGGGGTCGGCGTCGGCCCAGGCCCTGGCCGCCTCCAGGGATTCGAACTCGGCGACGATCAGGCTGCCGGTAAAGCCGGCGCTGCCCGGATCATTGCTGTCCACTGCCGGGTGTGGGCCGGCCAGCACGATGCGGCCTTCGGCTTTCAACTGCTCCAGGCGGGCGAGGTGCGCGGGGCGGGCGGCGAGGCGGTTTTCCAGGGAACCGGCAACGTCGGTGGCGATGATGGCGTAGAGCATGGCAATCCTTACTGTTGGGGCTTTTCGGTTTCGCCGTCGTGGATATGGCGGGCCAGGTAGACGCCCTGACCGACCAGGAAGAGCACGGTCATGCCGAGGCTGCCGAAGACTTTGAAGTCCACCCAGAACTCGTGGAAGGTGAAGGCCACGAACAGGTTGGCGAAGCCGCAGACGAGGAAAAACACGATCCAGGCCAGGTTCAGGCGTACCCAGACGGCCGGCGGCAGGCTCAGGGCGTGGCCCATCATGCGCTGGATCAGGGGCTTGTCGCCGATGAAGTGGCTGCCGGCGAAGGCCAGGGCAAAGAGCCAGTTCACCACCGGCGCTTTCCATTTGAGGAAGGTTTCGCTGTGGAACGCCAGGGTCATGCCGCCGAATACTAGGCAGGCCACGAGGGTCAGCCACTGGCCTTTTTCAAGGCGGCGCTGGAGCAGGAAGATGGCGCCGTAGACGATCGCCGAGCTGATGATCAGAACCGCTGTGGCGCTGAAAATACCGCCTAGCATATAGGTATGCCCGGCCAGCTCGACGGCGCGTGGTTCCAATTTGTAGACGATAAAGAAAAGGATAAGCGGGATGAAGTCGATGAATTGTTTCACGGCGGCAGCCAGAAGCGGGATGTGGCGGCATAATAACAAACCATTCCCCTAGCGAAAGCAGACCCCATGCAGATCGACCTGCATTGCCACAGTACGGCCTCAGACGGTGCCCTGGCCCCCGCGGCCCTGGTCGCCCGTGCCCATGAGCGCGGCGTGCGCGTGCTCGCGCTGACCGACCACGACACCGTGGAAGGCCTCGACGAAGCCCGTGCAGCGGCCGAAGCGCTGGACATGCAGCTGATCAACGGCATCGAGCTGTCCTGCACCTGGGGTGGCGCCACCATCCATGTGCTGGGTTACGCCTTTGCCACTGACGCACCGGCCCTGGTCGAGGCCATCGGCAGCCTGCATCAAGGGCGCTGGTCGCGTGCCGAGGAAATCGCCCGGCGCCTGGCCGCCAAGGGCATGCCGGGCGCTCTGGAAGGCGCGAGGGCAGTGCAGAAGGAGCTGGGGGACAGCGGCAACGCGCCGGCGCGCCCGCACTTCGCCGAGTTCCTCGTTCGCGCGGGTTATGTCAGCGATCGCGCCGACGCTTTCCGCAAATGGCTGGGCGCTGGAAAGCTGGGGGACGTGAAGCAGCATTGGCCGACCCTGGCCGAAGCCGTGGATACCCTGCGTGCCGCGGGCGCCTGGATCAGCCTGGCGCACCCCTGGCAGTACAACTTCACCGGGGCCAAGCGGCGCCGGTTGGTGGCAGATTTCATTCAGGCTGGCGGTCACGCACTGGAAGTGGTGAACGGCCTGCAGCCTGCGGACCAGGTGGGAAGCCTGGCTGTGCTGGCGCGAGAATTCGGCATGCTGGTCAGTGCCGGTAGTGACTTCCATGCACCCTGCGATTGGTCGGATCTGGGTATGTACCGACCCTTGCCGGATGACCTGCCGCCGATCTGGGGGCGCTTCCGCCATGCACACAGCCCTACTGCTGCCCTCTGAACAGGGAGACGTCGTGAGTCAATTTTTCCAGATTCATCCGGAGAATCCACAGCCGCGCCTGATCAAGCAGGCCGTGGAGATCGTCAAGGCGGGCGGGGTGATCGTCTATCCCACCGACTCGTCCTACGCCCTGGGTTGCCTGATTGGCGACAAGGGCGCGGTCGAACGCATTCGCCGACTGCGCCGGCTGGATGAGAAGCACAACTTCACCCTGGTGTGCCGGGATCTGTCGGAGATCGGTGTGTTCGCCAAGGTGGATACCGCCGCGTTTCGCCTGATCAAGGCGCATACGCCCGGCCCCTACACCTTCATTCTCAGCGCCACGCGCGAAGTCCCGCGCATGCTGATGCACCCGAAGCGGCGAACCATCGGCATGCGGGTGCCGGACCACCCCATCGCCCTGGCGCTGTTGGAGCAGTTGGGCGCGCCCCTGATGAGCACCAGCCTGATCCTTCCGGGCGAAGACCTGCCCATGAGCGACCCGTACGAGATGCGGCAAATCCTCGAGCATCAGGTGGACCTGATCATCGATGGCGGCCATGGGGGGATGGCGGCTTCCACCGTGATCAACCTCTCCGAAGGCAAGCCCGAAGTGCTGCGTGTGGGCTGCGGCGACCCGCAGCCCTTCCTGGACGAGGACTGAGGGCGCCGCCTAAAGCAGGATCGCCACCAGGATGATCACCAGCAGGATGATGATGAAGTCGGTGCTGCTGATGTTCCCGCCCGCGGGCGCTACATTCATCTTCTGCGCCAGCTGGGCGGCTTCCTCGTTGGTCAGTGCCTGTACCCTGGCGCGGGCCGTGGCGATATCCACGCCCATCGCGCGCATCTGGTCCTGAACCTCGGATTTGCTCAGAAAGGCATCGATTCGGGCTCGATCTCCGGATTGCTGCTGGGCGGAGACCGCTTCGTCGGTGCCAATCATTCCCGCCTGTGCCGTTGTCGCCGGCACCAGGGTGAGGAAGAGGAACATGAGGACGGCACTGAACATCAGGGTGACGAGTTTCATTTGAACCTCCTTGAGCGCTTTGCTCCAAACCTGACCAGGGGTGCTGCGTCGTACTTTTTTAGTCTGGCACATGGTGCTAATTTGCCCGCTTTCCCGCCGGCCGGTCTTTGCCGGCAGGCCTGATCGAGAGACCCTGATGCACGAAACACCGCCAACCGAGTCGCCGGATCCCCAGGCGGGCGCCCAGCAGGAGCTGCCTTTCGCCCTGGTCTACGGCCAGGCGGTGACCGAGTTGCCGCAGGACCTCTATATCCCGCCGGATGCGCTGGAAGTGTTCCTCGAAGCCTTCGAAGGCCCGCTCGACCTGCTGCTCTATCTGATCCGCAAGCAGAACATCGACATCCTCGACATCCCCGTGGCCGCCATCACCCACCAGTACATGGCTTATGTCGAGCTGATGAAGTCGGTGCGCCTGGAGCTTGCCGCCGAATACCTGGTGATGGCCGCCATGCTGGCCGAGATCAAGTCGCGCATGCTGCTGCCGCGCTCGAACGAGGCGCAAGAAGAGGAAGAGGACCCGCGCGCCGAGCTGATCCGCCGCCTGCAGGAGTACGAGCGCTTCAAGGCCGCCGCCGAAGGCATCGACGAACTGCCGCGGGTTGGGCGCGACCTGATCGTGCCGCGCCTGGATGCTCCGGACGCGCGGGCGCGCAAACTGCTGCCGGACGTGGCGCTGGAAGAAGTATTGCTGTCCATGGCCGAAGTGCTGCGCCGTGCCGATATGTTCGAGAGCCACCAGGTGACCCGCGAGGCGCTGTCCACCCGCGAGCGCATGAGTGAGGTGCTGGAACGGCTGAAGGGCGGCGCGTTCGTGCCCTTCGTCGCCCTGTTCACGGTGGAGGAGGGGCGTCTTGGCGTGGTCGTTACCTTCATGGCGGTGCTCGAGCTGATCAAGGAACAGTTGGTGGAACTGGTGCAGAATGAACCCTTTGCCCCCATCCATGTACGCGCCAGGGCCGAGTAGATGAACCTCAACGATCCCAAGGAACTCGCCTCGCTGCTGGAAGCCTTTCTCCTGGCATCCGGAAAACCCCTGTCGCTGGAGCGCTTGGCTGAACTCTTCGAAGAGGCCGAGCGTCCCGAGTTGTCGGTGATCCGTTCCGCTCTGGCCATCCTGGGCAAAAGTTGTGAAAAGCGTGCATTCGAGCTGCGCGAGGTAGCTTCCGGTTACCGCCTGCAAGTGCGCGAGCGCTTTTCCCCCTGGGTCGGGCGGCTCTGGGAGGAGCGCCCGCAGCGCTACTCCCGCGCCATGCTGGAAACCCTGGCACTGGTGGCTTACCGCCAGCCCATTACCCGTGGCGAGATCGAAGACATCCGTGGCGTGGCGGTCAACAGCCAGATCGTCAAGACGCTGCTGGAGCGCGAGTGGATTCGCGTGGTCGGCTACCGCGATGTGCCCGGCAAGCCGGCCATGTTCGCCACCACTCGCGCCTTCCTCGACCACTTCAACCTGAAGAGCCTGGAAGAACTTCCGCCACTGGCAGCCCTGCGCGAGCTCGAGCCGGAGCCGGTGCTGGCCCTGGAAGATGGCGAAGAGCCGGTGCCGGAAGGGCTGCAGGCGCGGGCCGATGCCGAGCTGCCCGCCGAACCGCGTGAAGAAACCAGCTTCCGCAGCCTGCTGGCCGAACTGGACATCATGGAAGAAGGCCTGAAGACCGACTTCGACGACCTGCTGCTCGCCGAGGATGACGATGCAGCCGAGGTCGCCGCGGAAGAAGACGACGAGTCGCTGCCGGACGAAACCCTGCATTGAGCGCCACCGGTCAGCGGCCAGGCTGACGTCCGGGCATTGCTCAACTAGCCTGAGTGCCAGTGGCCGCGTATGATGCGCGGCCTTTTTACTGCTACACCGGGAGGTGCCCAGATGAGTGAAGTCGAATACAGCCCCGCAGGGGAGAAGCTGCAGAAGGTCCTGGCCCGCATGGGGCTGGCTTCTCGCCGCGATATCGAGGCCTGGATCACGGAAGGCCGAGTGAAGGTCAACGGCGAGCCCGCCACCCTGGGCCAGCGCGTCGACAGCCATGACGCCATCAGCGTCGACGGCCGTCTGCTCAAGCGCGAAGAGGAAGCCGAAAGCGTCCGTCGCGTGCTGATCTACAACAAGCCGGAAGGCGAAGTCTGCACCCGCGACGATCCGGAAGGCCGTCCTACCGTTTTCGAGCGCCTGCCGCGTGCGAAGGTTGGCCGCTGGATCAACGTCGGCCGCCTGGATATCAACACCACCGGCCTGCTGCTGTTCACCACCGATGGTGAACTGGCCAACCGCCTGATGCACCCCTCCTTCGAGATGGACCGCGAGTACGCGGTGCGCGTGCGTGGCGAGGTCACCGAGGAAATGCTCGAGAATCTCAAGCACGGCGTGATGCTGGAAGACGGCCCGGCGAAGTTCACCGACATCCAGGAAGCACCCGGCGGCGACGGCCTCAACCATTGGTACCACTGCGTGGTGATGGAAGGCCGCAACCGTGAAGTGCGCCGCCTGTGGGAGTCCCAGGGGCTGGTGGTCAGCCGCCTGAAGCGCGTGCGCTTCGGTCCGGTGTTCATCACTTCCGACCTGACCATGGGGCGCTGGCGCGAAATGAGCCAGACCGAGGTGGACATCCTTAGTGCCGAAGTCGGTCTCAAGCCTGTGGCCCTGCCGGCCATGAAGGGCAAGTTCCGCGAGAAGCTCGACCGTCTGCAGCGCAAGTCGCCGAAGCCGACGGGCGCCCGGGCTCCGCGTCGCGAAGGTGACGAGCGCCCCGCCCGTGGTCCGCGCCACGAGGGTGATGAGCGTCCTGCACGTGGCCAGCGTCGTGAGGGCGATGAGCGTCCGGTTCGTGGTCCGCGTCGCGAAGGCGACGAGCGCCCGGCCCGTGGCCAGCGCCGTGAAGGTGATGAGCGTCCGGCTCGCGGCCCGCGTCGCGAGGGCGATGAGCGTCCTGCACGCGGTCAGCGTCGTGAGGGTGACGAGCGTCCGGCTCGTGGCCCGCGTCGCGAGGGTGACGAGCGTCCAGCCCGTGCTCCGCGCGGCACGCCGGTTGCCGATCGTCCGCGCGACGTGAACAAGAAGCGCCCGGCCAAGCCCCAGGGCGAGCGTCCGGCCGTCGAACTGGCCGATCGTCCGGCTCGCAAGCCCCAGCGTCCGCAGCACAAGCGCAGCGGCCCGGCCGGCGGCGAAGGCCAGCGTCCGGGGTTCGGTCGCAAGCGCTGATAGCAGGTGAAATGAAGAAGGGGCTCGTATGAGCCCCTTCTTTTTAGTTCTGTGAGAGCGAATTCATTCGCGATTGAAATCGCCCCGACAATGGGCTGTGGCGGCGCTTACCCCGCCATGGACAGGCGGTTGCGGCCTTCGCGCTTGGCCACGTACAGGGCGTTGTCCGCCCGGCGCAGCAGGCTTTCCACCGATTCCGCCGGCAGCAGGGTGGCGCAACCGAGGCTGATGGACAGGTCCAGCGGGCGGCCCTGCACCAGGTGCTGCAGTTCGAGGATGCCCATGCGCAGGCGTTCGCCTACCAGGGCGGCGGCTTCTCGGCAGGTGCCGGAGAGCAGCACGAGGAATTCCTCACCGCCGAAGCGGAACACCATGTCGACGTTGCGCAGGCGGGTCTTGAGGGTATTGGCTACCGCCTTCAGGACTTCGTCGCCGGTGCCGTGGCCGAACTCGTCGTTGATGCGCTTGAAGTGGTCGATGTCCAGCATCAGAACCGACATCGGTTGCAGGTTACGCCGAGCGAGGTCGACTTCGCGCTGCAGGGTCTGCTCCATGGCGATGCGGTTGCCGGTGTCGGTCAACGGATCGCGCAGGGCGCTCTGGATGGCGGCGCGGTAGAGCAAGGCGTTGCGCAGCGGGAAGAGCAGGGTGGCGAGCAGGGATTCCAACTGGTTCAGCTCGTGCTCGTCGAAGCGCTGGTTGCGGCGGAAGATCAGTTCGCCCAGGTACTCGCCTTCGTGGGTCAGGCGATAGCCGGCGGAATGGTTCGAACGGCTGCCGTACTCCAGGCGCAGGTCGCTGCTCTGGTGCTGGTAGCCCAGGGCGTCCAGGGGCACCAGGCGCTGAACCTCGCTGAAGAACAGACTGACGATGCGCTCCACCTCCAGACTGGTTTGCAGTTGCAGGGTCAGCTGACGACGCAGCTCCGCCAGGCTGATGGGGCGCAGCTTGGGCTGGCGCTTGCCGGAGAAGCCGAGGCGCTGCAGCTTGGCCGCGTCGAAATCGATGGTATTGGTCTGGATGGGAGGAACCATTGAGTTGAACCTCTGACGCAAAATGCGACGACACCAGGCATAGAGCTATTTCCGTGCCAGGAGTTCGCGATCCCTTGCAATCGCTTTAATTTCAATGAGTTAGATTGCTGGCGCCAGCTCTCGCGGCAAGCCTTTGCCGGTTTGATGGCGAAATAATGGCAATGTGATGCCGTTCACAGGGAGAAGCCGCCGGAAAACTGGCGGAGGCTGCGGCGGTCGGATGACCGCCGCGGAGGGAGGTCATTGTGCGTCGAAAGCCTGGCCGTTCACACCAGCGCTGTCCGGCCCCATGAGATAGAGGTAGACAGGCATGATTGCGGCGGGTTCCGGATTGTTTTCGGGGTTTTCACCCGGATAGGCCTGCGCGCGCATGCTGGTACGGGTGGCGCCGGGGTTCACGCTGTTGGCGCGCACGCTGGCAATGCCGTCCACTTCGTCGGCCAGGACCTGCATCAGGCCTTCGGTGGCGAACTTGGATACCGCGTAGGCGCCCCAGTAGGCACGGCCCTTGCGACCAACGCTGCTGGAGGTGAACACCACCGAGGCATCCTTGGACAGCTTCAGCAGCGGCAGCAGGGTGCTGGTCAGCATGAACACGGCGTTGACGTTGACCTGCATGACGCGCATGAAGTTATCGCCGGAAAGCTGCTCGAGGGGCGTGCGCGGGCCGAGGATGGACGCGTTGTGCAGTACGCCGTCGATGCGCCCGAACTCCGCTTCCAGGGTCGCCGCCAGCTCGTCGTACTGGTGCGGCTGGGCGGTTTCCAGGTTGAAGGGGATGACGGCGGCCTGCGGATGGCCGGCGGCTTCTATCTCGTCGTAAACAGCGTTCAGGCTGGCTTCGGTCTTGCCCAGCAGCAGCACGGTGGCACCGTGGGCGGCGAAGGTCCTGGCGGCGGCGGCGCCGATGCCTCGGCCGGCACCGGTGATGAGGATCACCCGGTCCTTGAGCAGGTCGGGGCGGGCGGAATACTGGAACATTTGAGTCTCCTTCGGGGCGCTGCCGGTATCAGCAGCTGCACAGCGCGCGGTCGAGCACGGCACGCAGTTCGAGCGGATGGTGGACCACCACGTCGGCACCCCAGTGAGCGGGGTTGTCGCTGGGATGGATGTAGCCGTAGCTGACCGCCGCGGTGCGGGTGCCTGCGGCGCGTCCGGACTCGATGTCGCGCAGGTCGTCACCGACGAAGAGCACGCTGGCCGGGTCCAGGTTCAGCTGGCTGCAGGCCAGCAGCAGCATTTCCGGGTCCGGCTTGCTGTTCTTCACGTGGTCCGGGCAGATCAGTACAGCGGAGCGGCCGGCGAGGCCGAGTTGCTCCATGATGGGTTCGGCGTAGCGAACCGGCTTGTTGGTCACCACGCCCCAGATCAGCTTGGCCTGCTCGATGTCCGCCAGCAGTTCGTCGATGCCGTCGAAGGGGCGGGTGAGCACGGCGCAGTGGTTCTGGTAGCGCTCCAGGAACTCCAGGCGCAGCGGCTCGAATTCAGGCGCTTCCGGATCCATTTCGAAGGCGGTGGCGACCATGGCGCGGGCTCCGCCGGAAACCACGTCGCGAATCGCCTTCTCATCCTGAGGCGGAAGGCCGCGGTCGGCGCGCATGGCCTGGCAGATGGCGATGAAGTCCGGCGCCGAGTCGAGCAGGGTGCCGTCCATGTCGAAAAGTACCGCTTGAAGTCGCATGCCGGTCACTCCTCGCGCAGGGTCTGGATCATGTAATTGACGTCTACGTCGGCTTCCAGCTTGTAGTGCTTGGTCAGCGGGTTGTAGGTCAGGCCTATGATGTCTTTCACCTGCAGGCCGGCGGCGCGGCTCCAGGCGCCCAGCTCGGAGGGGCGGATGAACTTCTTGAAGTCGTGGGTGCCGCGCGGCAGCAGACGCATCACGTACTCGGCACCGACGATGGCGAAGAGATAAGCCTTGGGATTGCGGTTGATGGTGGAGAAGAATACCTGTCCGCCCGGCTTGACCAGGGTGTAGCAGGCGCGAATCACCGAGGCAGGGTCCGGTACGTGTTCGAGCATTTCCATGCAGGTCACCACGTCGAATTGGCCGGGCATTTCAGCGGCCAGGGCTTCGGCGGTGATGCGGCGATACTCTACCGGCACGCCGGATTCCAGTTGATGCAGCTGGGCGACCGCCAGAGGGGCTTCACCCATGTCGATGCCGGTTACGGTGGCGCCGCGCTGGGCCATGGACTCGCTGAGAATGCCGCCGCCGCAGCCGACGTCCAGCACTTTCTTGCCGGCCAGCCTGACGCGTTCGTCAATCCAGTTGACCCGCAGCGGGTTGATGTCGTGGAGGGGCTTGAACTCGCTCTCGCGGTCCCACCAGCGGTGGGCGAGGGCCTCGAACTTGGCGATTTCGACGTGATCGACGTTGGTCATGGAATGTCCTCGAAACAGAATTCAGCGGCCGGCGATGCGATCGCCCCAGGCGCGGGCAGTGGCGCCCAGGCGCTCCTCGTCCAGGCGCGTCAGGCGGCCGTCGTCCAGCAGTTGCCTGCCGTCGACCCAGAGGTGCCGCACCGAATCGCGCCCGGTGGCATAGATGAGTTGGGAAACCGGGTCGTAGACCGGTTGCTGGGCCAGCCCGGAAAGGTCGAAGGCTACCAGGTCGGCGGCCTTGCCCGGTTCCAGGGAGCCGGTGTCCTGGTCGATACCAAGGGCTCGCGCGCCATTGAGGGTGGCCATGCGCAGGGCGCGATGGGCATCCAGGGCGCTGGCCGAGCCGGATACGGCCTTGGCCAGGAGGGCGGCGGTACGGGTTTCGCCGAGCAGGTCCAGGTCATTGTTGCTGGCTGCGCCATCGGTGCCGACGGCGACGTTCACGCCGGCCTGCCACAGGCGTTCCACCGGGCAGAAGCCGCTGGCCAGCTTGAGGTTGGATTCGGGGCAATGGATCACGTTGCTGTTGCTTTCCACCAGCAGGGCCAGGTCGGCGTCGTCCACCTGGGTCATGTGCACGGCCTGGAAACGCGGGCCCAGCAGGCCGAGGCGGGAGAGGCGCGCCATCGGGCGCTCGCCGCGCAGCTCCAGGCTCTGCTGGACTTCGAAGGCGGTTTCCTGGACGTGCATATGAATGCCGGTGTCCAGCTCCTCTGCCAGCACGCGGATGTTTTCCAGCTTGTCATCGCTGACGCTGTACGGGGCGTGGGGGCCGAAGGCGACCTTGATGCGTGGATGGTGCTTGAGGTCGCTGAACAGCTCGACGCCGCGGCGAATGGCTTCGGCAGAGTCGACGGCGCCGGGAATGGGGAAGTCCAGCACCGGAATCGCCAGTTGCGCCTTGATGCCGGCCGCATGGATGACGGCGCTGGCCTGTGCCGGGAAGAAATACATGTCGGAGAAGCAGCTGATGCCGCTCTTGATCTGCTCGGCCACGGCCAGTTCGGTGCCGTCGCGAACAAATGCCTCGTTGACCCACTTGGCCTCGGCAGGCCAGATGTGCTCCTGTAGCCAGGTCATCAGCGGCAGGTCGTCGGCCAGGCCGCGGAACAGGGTCATCGCGGCGTGGCCGTGGGCGTTGATCAAGCCGGGGGCCAGCAGCATGCCCGGCAGTTCGCGGCGCTCGCGGGCTTCGGCGCGCAGCGCCACGTCTCGCGGGGCGAGCAGGGCGATACGACCGTCGCGGATACCCAGCGCGTGATCCCGCAGCACTACGCCGGCTGGTTCCACCGGGACTATCCATGACGGGAGCAGGAGCAGGTCGAGCGGGGCGTTGGAACTGGGCATGGCGGCGCATCCTGGGCGCAGATTGAAGTGGCGGCAGTATACCCGAGCCAGAAGGGCTCCGGCTCGCTATAATCTGCGGTTTTTCCGCGAGTTACGGGTGGCGAGGTGGTCGATGCGTGAACAATTGTTAGCAGCCGAGAAGGTCAAGGCAATCGACTGGCGTGACGGCATGCTTCATCTGCTCGATCAGCGCCTGCTTCCGGCCGAGGAAACCTGGCTGTCCTACGACTCTGCCGAAGGCGTGGCCCAGGCCATCCGTCAGATGGTAGTGCGCGGTGCGCCGGCCATCGGTATCAGTGCCGCCTATGGTGTGGTGCTGGGCGCTCGGGCGCGTATCGCCGCTGGCGGCGACTGGCGCGCGGCGCTGGAGGCCGATTTCAAGGTGCTGTCCGAATCCCGGCCGACGGCGGTCAATCTGTTCTGGGCGCTGAACCGCATGCGCGAGCGCCTGGAACGGGTGCGTGATGGCGAGACGCCGCTGCAGGCTCTGGAGGCTGAGGCTGTCTCCATTCATGAGAGCGACCGCGAAGCCAACCTGACCATGGCCCAGCTCGGCATGGAGCTGATCCGCAAGCACCAGGGCAGCCCCCAGGCGCTGCTGACCCACTGCAACACCGGCGCCCTGGCTACCGGCGGCTTCGGGACAGCCCTCGGCGTGATCCGCGCCGCCCACCTGGATGGCCTGGTGGAGCGTGTCTATGCCGACGAAACCCGCCCCTGGCTCCAGGGCGCGCGCCTGACCGCCTGGGAGCTGGCCAACGAAGGCGTGCCTGTGAGCCTCAACGCCGACGCCGCCGCTGCCCACCTGATGAAGACCGCCGGGATCACCTGGGTGATAGTCGGTGCCGATCGCATCACCGCCAACGGCGACGTGGCCAACAAGATCGGTACCTACCAGCTGGCGGTCAACGCCATGCACCACGGCGTGCGCTTCATGGTGGTGGCGCCCAGCTCCACTATCGATATGTCCCTGGAAAGCGGTGACGATATCCCGATCGAGGAGCGTGACGGTTCCGAACTGCTGGACCTGGGCGGCCGTCGTGTCGCGGCGGAAGTCCATGCGGTGAACCCGGTATTCGATGTGACTCCGGCGGACCTGATCGATGCCATCGTGACCGAGAAGGGCGTGGTGGAGCGTCCCGACGCCGCCAAGATGGCGCAATTGATGTGCCGCAAGCGCCTCCATTGATAGCGCTGGTGCGGCATTTTCACCCTGCCGGCGGGGCGCCCGGCGGGGTAGGTGCAAGGCGGTGACTGTGGTAAGCTCCGGCAGTTATTGCCGCCCCTCCATCGAGGCGGCCCAATTGCACAGATCCTTGGCTTAACTCGTTGATTTGTCGTGAGTCGCTGCAGCATCTGGCCGCAGTGACGAGCTTCGCGCCGCTCAGGATGAGAGGGGCGGAGTTTCATCAGAAAAAGGAACCAGGCTTCTCATGGGCGAACTGGCCAAAGAAATCCTCCCGGTCAATATCGAAGACGAGCTGAAACAGTCCTACCTCGACTACGCGATGAGCGTGATCGTCGGGCGCGCCTTGCCGGATGCGCGCGACGGCCTGAAGCCGGTACACCGTCGCGTGCTCTACGCGATGAGCGAACTGGGCAACGACTGGAACAAACCCTACAAGAAGTCCGCCCGTGTGGTGGGTGACGTGATCGGTAAGTACCACCCGCACGGTGATACCGCGGTCTACGACACCATCGTCCGCATGGCCCAGCCTTTCTCGCTGCGCTACATGCTGGTGGACGGCCAGGGCAACTTCGGTTCGGTGGACGGCGACAACGCCGCAGCCATGCGATACACCGAAGTGCGCATGGCCAAGCTGGCCCATGAGCTGCTGGCCGACCTGGACAAGGAAACCGTGGACTGGGTGCCCAACTACGACGGCACCGAACAGATTCCCGCGGTCATGCCGACCAAGATCCCGAACCTGCTGGTCAACGGTTCCAGCGGTATCGCCGTGGGCATGGCCACCAACATCCCGCCGCACAACCTCGGTGAAGTCATCGATGGCTGCCTGGCGCTGATGGATAACGCCGAGCTGACGGTCGATGAACTGATGCAGTACATCCCGGGCCCGGACTTCCCCACCGCGGGCATCATCAACGGTCGCGCCGGCATCATCGAGGCGTACCGTACCGGTCGAGGCCGCATCTATATACGCGCCCGCGCCGAAATCGAAGACATGGAGAAGGGCGGTGGTCGCCAGCAGATCATCGTCACTGAGCTGCCCTACCAGCTGAACAAGGCGCGTCTGATCGAGAAGATCGCCGAGCTGGTGAAAGAGAAGAAGATCGAAGGCATCACAGAACTGCGCGACGAGTCCGACAAGGACGGCATGCGCGTGGTGATCGAGCTGCGTCGTGGCGAAGTGGGCGAGGTGGTGCTGAACAACCTCTATTCCCAGACCCAGATGCAGAGCGTCTTCGGTATCAACGTCGTGGCCCTGGTGGATGGCCAGCCGCGCACGCTGAACCTGAAGGACATGCTCGAAGTGTTCATTCGTCACCGCCGCGAAGTGGTGACCCGCCGTACCGTCTACGAGCTGCGCAAGGCCCGTGAACGTGGCCACATCCTCGAAGGCCAGGCCGTCGCGCTGTCCAACATCGACCCGGTGATCGAGCTGATCAAGACCTCGCCGACCCCGGCCGAGGCCAAGGAACGCCTGATCGCCACCGCCTGGGAATCCAGCGCCGTGGAAGCCATGGTCGAGCGCGCTGGCGCCGATTCCTGCCGTCCGGAAGACCTGGACCCGCAATACGGCCTGCGTGACGGCAAGTATTACCTGTCCCCCGAGCAGGCCCAGGCCATCCTGGAGCTGCGCCTGCACCGCCTGACCGGCCTGGAACACGAGAAGCTGCTGGCCGAGTACCAGGAAATCCTCACCCTGATCGGTGAGCTGATCCGCATCCTCACCAGCCCCGAGCGCCTGATGGAAGTCATTCGCGAGGAACTGGAAAAGGTGAAGGCCGAGTTCGGCGACGCCCGCCGCACCGAGATCGTCGCGTCCCAGGTGGACCTGACCATCGCCGACCTGATCACCGAAGAAGAGCGCGTCGTCACCATCTCCCACGGCGGCTACGCCAAGTCCCAGCCGCTGGCTGCCTACCAGGCCCAGCGTCGCGGCGGCAAGGGCAAGTCCGCCACTGGCGTGAAGGACGAGGACTACATCGAACACCTGCTGGTCGCCAACAGCCACGCCACCCTCCTGCTGTTCTCCAGCAAGGGCAAGGTCTACTGGCTGCGCACCTTCGAAATCCCGGAAGCCTCGCGTACCGCGCGCGGCCGCCCGCTGGTCAACCTGCTGCCGCTGGATGAGGGCGAGCGTATCACCGCCATGCTCCAGATCGACCTGGAGGCCCTGCAGCAGAGCGCAGGCGCCGACGAGGACCTGGAAGAGAACGAAGGCGTGGTGATCGAAGGCGAAGTGATCGAAGCCGAAACCGGTGACGATGAAGGCGCCGACCTTGACGACGAGCAGGACGAGCCCACCGGCGCCTACATCTTCATGGCTACCGCCTTCGGTACTGTGAAGAAGACTCCGCTGGTGCAGTTCAGCAAGCCGCGTACCGCCGGCCTGATTGCCCTGAAACTGGAAGAGGGCGACACCCTGATCGCCGCCGCCATCACCGACGGCGCCAAGGAAGTCATGCTTTTCTCCGACGGTGGCAAGGTCATTCGCTTCAAGGAAAAACACGTCCGCACCATGGGCCGTACCGCCCGTGGCGTGCGTGGCATGCGTCTGCCGGAAGGCCAGAGCCTGATCTCCATGCTGATCCCGGAAGCGGGCGCGCAGATCCTCTCTGCCTCCGAGCGCGGCTACGGCAAGCGCACCCCGCTGGAAGACTATCCGCGTCGTGGCCGCGGCGGCCAGGGCGTGATCGCCATGGTCACCAACGAGCGCAACGGCAAGCTGGTCGGCGCCGTACAGGTGCAGGACGGCGAGGAAATCATGCTGATTTCCGATCAGGGCACCCTGGTGCGGACGCGCGTGGACGAAGTCTCCAGCTCCAGCCGTAACACTCAGGGCGTGACCCTGATCAAGCTGGCCAAGGATGAAACCCTGGTGGGCCTGGAACGCGTCCAGGAGCCGTCCGGCGGTGACGAGGACGAAGAGCTGGAAGGGGAAGAGGCGGGCGTTGACGCCGTGGCCGATGCCGAGGCCAGCGACGTTGCGCAGGACGACGCCCAGCCGGTGACTGAAGAGTAATAATTGTAAAAACGGGCAGGCCGTCGGCGGCCTGTCCATTCGGTAGATGACAATCGGCGGGGGCACTGGTGCCCCCGCGCTACCCAGTGAGAATGGATGTGAGCAAGCGAGCCTTTAACTTCTGCGCCGGCCCCGCCGCGCTTCCGGAAGCTGTTCTGCAACGCGCCCAGGCGGAACTCCTCGACTGGCAGGGCAAAGGCCTGTCCGTCATGGAAATGAGCCACCGCAGCGATGAGTACGTCGCCATCGCCGAAAAGGCCGAGCAGGACCTGCGCGACCTCCTGTCCATTCCCTCGAACTACAAGGTGCTGTTCCTCCAGGGCGGCGCCAGCCAGCAGTTCGCCGAGATTCCGCTGAACCTCCTGCCCGAGAACGGCGTCGCCGACTACATCGACACCGGCATCTGGTCGAAGAAGAGCATCGACGAAGCGAGCCGCTTCGGCCGCGTCAACGTCGCCGCCAGCGCCAAGGGCTACGACTACTTCGCCATCCCCGGCCAGAACGAGTGGCAGCTGTCGAAAGACGCCGCCTACCTGCACTACGCCTCCAACGAAACCATCGGCGGCCTGCAGTTCGACTGGATTCCGGAAGTGGGCGACGTACCGCTGGTGGTGGACATGTCTTCCGACATCCTCTCCCGGCCGCTGGATGTATCCCGTTTCGGCCTGATCTACGCTGGCGCACAGAAGAACATCGGCCCGAGCGGCCTGGTGGTGGTCATCGTCCGCGAAGACCTGCTCGGCCGTGCCCGCGCCAATTGCCCGACCATGCTGAATTACAAGATCGCCGCTGATAACGGCTCCATGTACAACACCCCGGCCACCTTCTCCTGGTACCTCTCCGGCCTCGTCTTCGAGTGGCTGAAGGAGCAGGGCGGTGTCGAGGCCATGGAGCAGCGCAACAAGGCGAAGAAGGAACTGCTCTACGGCTACATCGACAAGAGCGAGTTCTACACCAACCCCATCGCCCACAACGCCCGCTCCTGGATGAACGTGCCGTTCCGCCTCGCCGATGAGCGCCTGGACAAGCCGTTCCTGGCTGGTGCCGACGCCCGTGGCCTGCTGAATCTCAAGGGCCATCGCTCCGTGGGCGGCATGCGCGCTTCCATCTACAACGCCGTCGGCCTCGATGCTGTCGAAGCCCTGGTGGCCTACATGGCGGAGTTCGAGAAGGAGCATGGCTGATGACGGATGTAATCTCCGAGCAAGAACTCAAGGCGCTGCGCCTGCGCATCGACAGCCTCGATGAGAAGATCCTCGAGCTGATCAGCGAGCGTGCTCGCTGCGCCCAGGACGTGGCCCGTGTGAAGATGGCCTCCCTGCCCGAGGGCGAGAAGCCGATCTTCTACCGTCCCGAGCGTGAGGCCTGGATCCTCAAGCGCATCATGGAACGCAACCAGGGCCCGCTGGACAACGAAGAGATGGCGCGGCTGTTCCGCGAAATCATGTCCTCCTGCCTGGCCCTGGAGCAGCCGCTCAAGGTCGCCTACCTTGGGCCGGAAGGCACCTTCACCCAGGCCGCGGCGCTCAAGCATTTCGGCCATGCGGTGATCAGCTCCCCCATGGCCGCCATCGACGAAGTGTTCCGCGAAGTGGCCGCCGGTGCGGTCAACTTCGGCGTGGTGCCGGTGGAGAACTCCACCGAGGGTGCGGTCAACCACACCCTCGACAGCTTCCTCGAGCACGACATGGTGATCTGCGGCGAGGTGGAACTGCGCATCCACCACCACTTGCTGGTGGGCGAGAACACCAAGACCGACAACATCACCCGCATCTACTCCCACGCCCAGTCCCTGGCCCAGTGCCGCAAGTGGCTGGACGCCCACTACCCGAATGTCGAGCGCGTGGCGGTGTCCAGCAACGCCGACGCCGCCAAGCGGGTGAAGAGCGAGTGGAACTCGGCGGCCATTGCCGGCGACATGGCGGCCAACCTCTACGGCCTGACCAAGCTGTGCGAGAAAATCGAGGATCGTCCGGACAACTCCACCCGCTTCCTCATCATCGGCAGCCAGGAAGTGCCGCCCACCGGCGACGACAAGACCTCCATCATCGTCTCCATGCGCAACAAGCCGGGCGCCCTGCACGAACTCCTGGTGCCGTTCCACAACAACGGCATCGACCTGACCCGCATCGAGACCCGCCCGTCCCGCAGTGGTAAGTGGACCTACGTGTTCTTCATCGACTTCGTAGGCCACCACCGCGATCCGCTGATCAAGGACGTGCTGGAGAAGATCAACCAGGAAGCCGTTGCCCTGAAGGTGCTGGGTTCCTACCCCAAAGCGGTGCTTTGAATTCGCGACGGGCCGCCGCGCTCCAGCCAGGGTTGGGGCGCGCCACGGTGGCCCCTAGCCCGTAGTTGAGGCTGAACCCATGAGCTGTGACTTCCTCGCCCTTGCCCAACCGGGCGTGCAGAAACTTTCGCCCTACGTGCCCGGCAAGCCGGTGGACGAGCTGGCCCGTGAGCTGGACCTCGACCCGGCCGGCATCGTCAAGCTGGCCAGCAATGAGAACCCCCTCGGTCCGAGCCCCAAGGCCCTCGAAGCGATCCGCAACGAACTTGCCGAACTGACCCGCTACCCGGACGGCAACGGCTTCGAGCTCAAACGTCGCCTGGCCGAGCGCTGTGGCGTGACCCCGGCCCAGGTCACCCTGGGCAACGGCTCCAACGACATTCTCGACCTGGTGGCCCGTGCCTACCTGGCTCCCGGCCTGAACGCCGTGTTCAGCGAGCACGCCTTCGCCGTGTACCCCATCGCCACCCAGGCCGTGGGCGCTGCCGGCAAGGTGGTCCCGGCCAAGGACTTCGGCCATGACCTGCCGGCCATGCTGGCGGCCATCGACGCCGACACCCGCGTCGTGTTCATCGCCAACCCGAACAATCCCACCGGCACCTGGTTCGGCCCGGCCGCGCTGGAAGACTTCCTCGCCAGGGTCCCGGAAAATGTACTGGTGGTCCTGGACGAGGCCTACATCGAATACGCCGAGGGTGAAGAGCTCCCCGACGGCCTTCACTATCTGGCCCGTTATCCGAACCTGCTGGTGTCCCGTACCTTCTCCAAGGCCTATGGCCTGGCTTCGCTGCGCGTGGGCTACGGCCTGTCCAGCGCCCGGGTGGCCGACGTGCTGAACCGCGTGCGCCAGCCCTTCAACGTCAACAGCCTGGCCCTGGCCGCCGCCTGCGCCGCCCTGGATGACGCCGAGTACCTGGCCGAAAGCCGCCGTGTCAACGATGCCGGCATGGCCCAGCTGGAAGAGGGCTTCCGCGCCCTGGGGCTGACCTGGATTCCCTCCAAGGGCAACTTCATCGCTGTCGACTTCGGCCGCGATGCCTCCCCGATCAACCAGGGCATGCTCGCCGAAGGCGTGATCCTGCGCCCGGTGGCTGGTTACGGCATGCCGACTTTCCTGCGCGTCTCCATCGGCCTGCCGGCCGAGAACGCCCGCTGCCTGGAAGCGCTGGCCAAGGTGCTCGGCCGTGGCTGATGTCATGACCGTGCAACAGGGCGCCCCTATCTTCGGGCGCCTGGTGGTGATCGGCCTCGGCCTGATCGGTGGCTCCTTCGCCAAGGGGCTGCGCGAGAAGGGCCTGTTCGCCGAAGTGGTGGGTGTGGACAGGGACCACGAGTCCTGCCGTATCGCTGTCGAGACAGGCGTGGTCGACCGTTGCGAGAGTGACCTCGCAGTGGCCTGCCACGGTGCCGATGTGATCCAGCTGGCCGTGCCCATCCTCGCCATGGAAAAACTCCTCGCCGAACTTGCCATCCTTGACCTGGGCGACGCCGTGCTGACTGACGTCGGCAGCGCCAAGGGCAATGTCGTTCGCGCCGCGCGCCGGGTGTTCGATGGCATGCCGGCGCGTTTCGTACCCGGCCATCCCATCGCCGGATCGGAGAAGAGCGGGGTGGAAGCCGCCAACGCCAGCCTGTTCCGCCGCCACAAGGTCATCCTCACCCCGGTGGGAAACACCGATCCATCTGCCCTGCAGTGCGTCGACCAGCTCTGGCGAGCCCTCGGTGCTGATGTGGAACATATGGACGTCGAGCATCACGATGAGGTGCTCGCTGCCACCAGCCACCTGCCGCACCTGCTGGCATTCGGGCTGGTCGACTCGCTGGCCAAGCGCAGCGAGAATCTGGATATCTTCCGTTATGCCGCTGGTGGATTCCGTGACTTCACGCGTATCGCCGGCAGCGACCCGGTAATGTGGCACGACATCTTCCTCGCCAACCGCGACGCCGTGCTGCGCATACTGGACGCATTTCGCGATGACCTCGACGCCCTGCGCGGCGCGGTCGACGCAGGGGACGGGCATGAATTGCTGGGCGTGTTCACTCGCGCCCGCTTCGCCCGCGAGCATTTCAGCAAAATCCTGGCCCGCAGGGCCTATGTGGACGCCATGCACAATAACGATCTGATTTACCTGGCTCAGCCGGGTGGCAAACTCGCCGGCCGTGTTCGCGTTCCGGGCGACAAGTCCATCTCGCACCGTTCCATCATGCTCGGCTCCCTGGCCATCGGGACCACCGAGGTGGAAGGCTTCCTCGAAGGCGAAGACGCCCTGGCGACCCTGCAGGCCTTCCGCGACATGGGGGTGGTCATCGAAGGGCCGCACCACGGCCGCGTGACCATCCACGGCGTTGGTCTGCACGGTCTGAAACCGCCGCCCGGCCCGCTGTACCTCGGTAACTCCGGCACCTCCATGCGCCTGCTCAGCGGCCTGCTGGCGGCCCAGCCGTTCGATACCACCCTGACTGGCGACGCCTCCCTGTCCAAGCGCCCGATGAATCGCGTGGCCAAGCCCCTGCGCGAAATGGGCGCGGTGATCGAGACCGGCGCTGAAGGTCGTCCGCCGCTGACCATCCGTGGGGGCCAGCGCCTGACCGGCATGAGCTACGAAATGCCCATGGCCAGTGCCCAGGTGAAGTCCTGCCTGCTGCTGGCCGGCCTCTACGCCGCCGGTGAAACCTCCGTGACCGAGCCGGCCCCGACCCGCGATCACACCGAGCGCATGCTGCAAGGCTTCGGCTATCCGGTGAAGGTTGACGGCAATACCGCCACCGTTGAAAGTGGCCACAAGCTTTCCGCCTGTCGCATCGAAGTGCCGGCCGACATCTCCTCTGCTGCCTTCTTCCTGGTGGCCGCGAGCATCGCCGAAGGCTCCGAACTGGTGCTGGAACACGTCGGCATCAACCCGACCCGTACCGGCGTGATCGACATCCTCAAGCTGATGGGCGGCGACATCACCCTGGAAAACCAGCGTGAAGTGGGCGGCGAGCCGGTGGCCGATATTCGTGTACGTGCGGCCAAGCTGAAGGGCATCGATATCCCTGAAGACCTGGTTCCGCTGGCCATCGACGAGTTCCCCGTGCTCTTCGTCGCCGCTGCCTGTGCCGAAGGTCGCACCGTGCTGCGTGGCGCAGAAGAACTGCGGGTGAAGGAATCCGACCGCATCCAGGTCATGGCCGACGGCCTGCTTGCCCTGGGCGTGAAGGCCGAGCCGACCCCGGACGGCATCGTCATCGAAGGCGGCCCCATGGGCGGCGGCGAAGTCTGGAGCCACGGCGACCACCGTATCGCCATGTCCTTCAGCGTGGCGTCGCTGCGTGCCAGCGCGCCGATCCGCATCCACGATTGCGCCAACGTTGCAACTTCCTTCCCGAATTTCCTCGGCCTCGCGGCCCAGTCCGGCATCCGTGTCGCGGAAGAGGGCAAGGCATGAACGCCAACCTGCCCGTAATCGCCATCGACGGACCCAGCGGTTCCGGCAAGGGCACCGTCGCTGGCCGTCTGGCCAAGCGCCTGGGCTGGCATCTGCTGGACTCCGGCGCGCTGTACCGCCTGCTGGCCTTCGCCGCGCGTAACCACGGTGTCGACCTGACCAACGAGGAATCCCTCAAGGTCCTGGCGGCGCACCTGGACGTGCAGTTCAACGCGAAGGCCGGTGGCGGCCAGAGCATCGTGCTGGAAGGTGAAGACGTCACCGACGTGATTCGCTCCGAGCAGGTCGGTGCCGGCGCCTCCCAGGTCGCCGCGCTGCCCGCCGTGCGTGAAGCCCTGCTGCAACGCCAGCGTGCTTTCCTCGAAGCCCCCGGCCTGGTGGCCGACGGCCGCGATATGGGCACCGTGGTGTTCCCGCAGGCGCAGCTGAAGATATTCCTCACCGCCAGCGCCGAAGAGCGCGCCCGCCGCCGCTACCTGCAGCTCAAGGGCAAGGGCATGGAAGCCGACCAGGCTGCCCTGCTGACGGAAATCCAGGAACGCGACGAGCGTGACAGCCAGCGTTCCGTGGCCCCGCTGAAGCCGGCCGAGGATGCGATCATTCTGGATTCCACCAGCCTCAGCATCGACGAAGTTCAGGACAAGATCCTCGAAGCCTTCGCCGCCCTCGGCCTGGACGACTGAAGTCCCGGTTCGACGAAAACGCCGCAGTCACCGACTGCGGCGTTTTTGTTTGTGGAGCGGGGAGGTCGTATCGGTCGTTTCGCGCAATCAGTGCGCGCAGCGCACCCTGGGATCCAGCACCTGTTCTGAATGGCGCGAGGTGAGCCGTGCGCACCGGCTGTTCAGCGATAGCGAGGAAACAGGTGCCGCCGTGAAGCAGCACCCTGGAACCTCAATCCGCAGCGGCACGCACCGGATTGCGCAGAGCAGCAAGCGAGTTGTGCGCGACGCCAATCGGCTGGTCATTCATCAGCGCCTTGCACAGCGATACGCACAATCCCACCATCACCAGCAGGAACGGCGCGGCGAAGATGATGGCGGCGGTCTGCAGTGCATTGAGGCCACCCATCACCAGCAGCACGGAGGCGGCTGCGCTGGTCAACACGCCCCACAGCGCCACCAGCCAGCTCGGCGGCTTCAGGTTGCCGTGGGCGCAGAGCATGCCCATGACGATGGAGCCCGCATCTGCCCCGGAGATGAAGAACACGCCCACCAGCAGAATGGCCGCAAATGAGGTCAGCGCCGCGGCCGGATACTGGGCCAGCAGCATGAACAGCGCCACCGCCGGTCCCTGGTCCTTCACGGCCGTGGCGATGCCGCCCGCACCGGCCAGCTCCGAGTACAGCGCCGAGCCGCCCATGATCGCGAACCACACCATCGTCACCCCGCTGGGAATGACGATCACGCCGATCACGAACTCGCGAATGGTGCGGCCGCGCGAAATGCGCGCGATGAAGGTGCCCACGAACGGCGCCCAGGAAATCCACCAGGCCCAGTAGAAGATGGTCCAGCCGGCGAGCCACTTGCCATCGCTGAACGCCGCGGTGCGGAACGACATCGGCACCAGTTCCTGGAGGTATTCGCCTATCGAAGCGACCAGCGTATTGACGATGAAGACGCTCGGGCCCACTGCCGCCAGGAACAACAGCAGCACCACCGCGACCACCATGTTCAGGTTGCTCAGGAACTGCACCCCCTTGCCCACGCCGGAAATGGCGGAAAGGATGAAGAACACCGTCATCACCACGATGATCGCCAACGCAATGTTGTTCGATTCGCCGGTGTTCCAGAGGTAGTTCAGGCCACTGTTGATCTGCTGCGCACCCAGGCCGAGCGAGGTGGCGGTGCCGAAGAGCGTGGCCAGGACCGCCAGTATGTCGATCGACTTGCCCAGTGGCCCGCGCACGCCCGCCTCGCCAATCAGCGGTGTAAAGGCACTGGAGATCAGGTTGGGCAGTCCCTTGCGGAACGAGAAGTAGGCGATGACCAGACCGACGATGGCGTAGATCGCCCAGGGGTGGAATGCCCAATGGAAGTAGGCGTATCCCATTGCGATCTTGGCCGCTTCCCGGGAGTGCGCCGGCGCCAGTTCGGGCGGAATTGTCGAAAAGTGTGTGATGGGCTCGGCCACGCCCCAGAACATGAGCCCGATGCCCATGCCGACGCTGAACATCATCGCGATCCACGACGACGTACTGAACTCGGGTTGTTCATCGTCCTTGCCCAGTCTGATCCGGCCGAAGCGGCTGAATGCCAGGAACAGGGCGAAGCCCAGAAAGAAGGCGGTGGAGAGGACGAAGCTCCAGCCGAACCAGTCGATGATCTTGTCCAGCAGAGCCTGCGCCGCAGTCGACAAGGCCTTGGGCCAGAGTGCTCCTCCAGCGACCAACGAGGCCGATATCACGACAGCCCCCCAGAAAACGACCTTGTCGACGGGTGATTTGGGTGTCTTGCGCATGGGCCTCCTCAAGCATTGCGTGCTTTTTCTTGTAAGTGTGAAACCTGCCGTGCGAGCGACAGTCAGAGCCCCGTAATGGTCGCGTGGCCGGTGAACCGCTTCTTGTGCGTGGACGATGCCCGCCGATCCAATTGCGACAGACTTCGACCGGTCGGTCGCGTTGGCGCTGACGCCGAAGATAGACGGTCATTCGACGCCCAAGAAGCAAAACGGGCCCTGAGGGCCCGTTTTCGTTTGGACAAGAATCGCTTCCTTCAGATCACTCATACCGAGCGCAGAATCTCCGCACCCGTCTCGACTCCAGAATCCGCATCGATCTCCTTCATCCCCAGATGCGCCGTCTCCCTCAGCAGGAACGAGCACACCGCCACCAGCGCCAGCGCAGCAGCGCCATAGGCGGCCACGCCAAACGGGCTGCCGGTGGCGATGAGAATCGCCGTGGCCAGGCTGGACGCCGTGCCGCCACCAAAGGCCGCGCCTATCTGGTAGGCGGCGGACATGCCGGAGTAGCGCATGTGGCGCGGGAACTGTTCGGCGAGGAAGGCGGGGATCGGGCCCTGGGTCGCGCCCATCAATGCGCCGACCATGACGTACGCCATGCAGGCGATGGGTAGGCTGTGGCGGCCCACCAGGGTGAAGAAGACGAAGAAGCCGACGGCCATCAGCAAGGCGCCGAGAATCATCACGGTGCGCCGGCCCAGGCGGTCGGAGAGGCTGGCGAACAGCGGGGCGCTGATGACGATGGCAACGGACAGGGACACGTCGAACAGCAGTGCTTCGGTGCTGCCGTAGCCCATTTGCGTGGCGTAGGCGAGGAAGAAGGTGCTGCCGATATAGGCGATGGTCACGTAGCCGAAGGCGATGCCGGTGCACAGCAGCATCTCGCGAGGGCGCGAGCGCAGGGCGGCAACCAGGGGCAGGCGGGTGTTCTCTTGCGGTTGCAGTGGCTTGCTGGCGGGATTCGACAGGCGCGCGTAGAGGCCGATCAGCACCAGGACACCGCCGAGCCAGAAGGGGATGCGCCAGGCGAAGTCGGCCAGGTTGTCGTCGTAGGCGGCGCTGACGATGGCGAACACGGCGGAACCGAGGATGCCGCCGATGCCGATGCCCATGCTGGTGAAGCTGCCCCAGAGGCCGCGCTTTCCGGCCGGGGCGGATTCGATGCCGAAGAGGGCCGCGCCACCCCATTCACCGCCGGCGGCGAAGCCCTGCACCAGGCGCAGCAGCACCAGCAGGACAGGCGCCGCAGCACCGATGCTCTCGTGGGAAGGCAGGCAGCCGATGGCCAGGGTGCTGAAACCCATCAGCAGCAGGGTGACCACCAGCGCTTTCTGGCGGCCAGCCTTGTCGCCGAAATGGCCGAACACCATGCCGCCCAGCGGACGGGCGAAGAAGCCCACGCCGAACGCGCCGAAGGCGACCAGCGTGGCGGTGAGCGGGTCCAGGTCGGGGAAGAATACCTGGGGGAAGACCAGGGCGGCGGCGACGCCATAGATGACGAAGTCGTAGAACTCCAGGGCGGTGCCCAGACCCGAGACGAAGAAGGTCCGGAGCGCCGATTGCGATCCCGTTGCCGGGGAAGGTTGATTTGCCATTTGCCTTTGCTCGTCTTGTCGTTGTTGGAGGGAGCTGCTGGCGGCAGGTGGCTGCCTGCCGCCGTTGCGGTCAGAAGCGCACGCTGCCCGAGCGGGCCAGCACCACCGGGTTGCCCTCGGCGTATTCGAGTTCGAACGCCTCGGTGTCGATGCCGATGGTGAGCAGGGTTTCCCAGCGCTCTTTCGGCGGCAGGCTCAGGTCCGGATGGAAGCAGATGGGGGCCTGCTCGCCCGGCTCGCCGCACATGGCGCCGGCGCGCGAGGCCAGGGTCTTGCCGGTCATGGCGTCGAGGTTGCCGTTGACGTGGTCCAGGCGGGCGTAGGTGGTGGAGACATCCAGGGTGCGTTCGCCGGGTACCAGTTCAGGTGCGAGGAAGTGGTTGGTGTGGGTGATCCAGCCGTCTTCGCGCGGCAGCACCACGGCAGTCGCGTGGCGGGACAGCTCGATGCTCGCGGCGCGGGGCGATGCGTCGTGACGGGAGAAAACGGTCAGCACGGTGGAGGCGCTCACCCGTGCGGAGCGGGCAAGGGCGATGGCGTCGTCCACGCTGCGGGCTTCTTCCAGCAGGCGGCGGGCGATGGCATGCACCGGCACGCCGGCGCTGTCGTCGTCGCTGGCGTGGTGGAGGATGTTGAAGTGCAAGCCCAGGCCAGCGCTGTTCACGCCGATCTTGCCGAGCATGCCGAACTCGGTGAACAGCTTGACGCCCAGGCCGGCGCTGCCGGTGAGTTGCAGCATCATGCCGTGGGGCACGAGGGCGTCGTGCCAGTCCCAGGTCTGGATGGTGCGCGGGGCATTGGCACCCGGAGGGGCGAACACGGCGGTGGAGCACTCGCCTTCGGGCGGCGTGGGCATCACCGCGAGGATTTCCGTACGTGCATTAAGCGCCGCCAGTTGCCACAGCGGCAGGCCGGCAGCTTCGGCGGTGGCGACCACTTCCAGGGCCAGGGACGGGCTCCAGGCTTCGAGGGCGCCGAGGCTGGCTTCGCCGATGCTGCGCACCGTGGCTGGATCGACATCCACCTGGGAGAAGAAATCGAGGTAGAGCGATACGGTCTGCCGGATCTGCTCCGCCCACCGTTCACCGATCTGCCGGCCACGAATCTGCGGGTTCTGGGTGTCGGTGACGAAGGTATGGACTTTCACTGCGAGTTACCTGTTCAGCATTGGATTGTTATGGGCGTGAAGCGGCCCGGCGCCTCGGGACGAGGCCCCGGGACGGGAGAAGCGGAGTCAGCGGTTGCGGGTGTAGACGTCGCGTCCGGCGAACCAGGTCTTCAATACCTGGGTGTCGCGCAGGGCTTCGGGCTCGACCTGGAACACGTCGCGATCGAGCAGGATCAGGTCGGCCTGCTTGCCGGGCTTGAGCGAACCGATGCGATCGTCCAGGCGCATGGCGCGGGCGGCGTTCAGGGTGTAGGCCTGGAACATGGTCTCGCGGTCGATCTCCTCGGTCGCGTTCAGCACACCTTTAGGTCCTTTGCGGCTGATCGCCTGGTAGATCGCTTTCCAGGGTTCCGGGGTGGTGATGGGCCAGTCGCTGGCGCCGGCGATGGTGGCGCCGTTCTTCAACAGCGAGCGGGCCGGGTACTGGTACTGGAAGGCCATGGCGCTGACGTAGGGCTGGACGAGATCGACGCTGAGCTCGTCGGCGCTGGCCCAGTAGAGCTGCATGGAGGCGATCACATCCAGCGGCTTGAAGCGGGCGAACTCCTTCGGGTTGACCATCTGCAGATGGGTGATGGAGTGGGGGATGCCGCTGTTGCGGGCCGTGCGCGCCTGCTCGATGCCGTTGAGGGATTCGCGCACCGCGCGGTCGCCGATGGCATGGACATGCACCAGCCAGCCGCGGGCGTCCGCCGCATTCACCAGTTCGCCGAACCGGACCGGGTCGAACAGCAGCTCGCCGCTCTTTCGGGAGTTCTTGTAGGGCTCCAGCATCGCCGCGCTCTGTGCCGGGTGCTCCGCCACGCCATCGGCGAATACCTTGATGCCCGGCAGGGTGAGGTTGGGCACGTCCTGGAACTGCCGGCGCACCTTGTCCAGCTCGTCCAGGTCCCTGGATGTGGCCTTCGAGTCGGCCATCAGCAGGGCGGCGACGTGGGCGCTGAGCTCGCCGGAGTCGGCCATCGCCTTGTAGGTGGGCAGCACGCCGACGGAGCTGTTGTCGATGGGGCCGCCGGGAATCTCGTTGGCCAGCGGGTCCATCCAGGCGGTGATCCCCAGGCTGTTGTAATAGTGCAGGGCATCGCGGGCGGCGGTCAGCAATTCGGCCTGGGAGGGCAGGGGGATCAGCTCCTGGGCGGCGTAGAGGCCCGCGTCCACCAGAAAGCCGTTGGGCTGGCCGTTCTCGTGGTGGCCGATGGTGGCCAGTTCTTCGCCCTTGAGCGACTTCACCCTGGCGGCGTCGATACCGGCGCGTTCAAGCATGGCGCGGTTGGCCCAGCCGGTGTGGTAGTCCCAGCCGGCGAAGAGGATGGGCGTGTCGGCCCACTCGCCGGCATTGAAGCGCTGCTCGAAGGCATCGAGCTGGTCCCAGTAGCTGGTGGGTACACCACCGACCACCAGAAAGTCGCCGCGCTTGGCCTTGCCATCTTCACGCCACTGGCGCAGGCGCTGCTCCAGTTCGTCCAGCGGGAGCTCCTCGCCATTGAGGTTGGCCTGGTGCATCTGCAGGCCGCCCTTGACCACGTGGGCGTGGGAGTCGATGAAGCCGGGCATCAGCACCTTGCCGCCCAGGTCGAGCAATCGGGTATCCGCCTGCTTGAGTGACAGCACCTCGGCATCGGAACCCACGGCGACGATCTTGCCGTTCTCGATGGCGACCGCCTGTTGCAGCGGCTGGCCCGGTTCGGCGGTGTAGACCTTGGCGTTGTGCAGGATGAGATCGGCGGCTGCCATAGTTTCCATGGAAGAAAAGGCGAGGGCGACTGAGAGCGCCAGGGAGACGATCGGCTTCATGGGGTGTTGGCCTTGATTCTTGTTGGTCTGAGGCGAAGACTACCCAGTCGCCGCGCCGGGAATAACGCCGGGGGCGGCATAACTTCTTTTCTGAAGTGGAAATAAAAATGGACCGATTGACCGCGCTGGGCATGTTCGTGGCCGCCGCCGAACAGGGCAATTTCAGCCGCGCCGCCGAGCAGCTCGGCACCACGCCGTCGTCCCTGACCAAGGCCGTGGCGCAACTGGAAGAGGGGCTGGGCACCAAGCTGTTCGAGCGCACCACTCGTCGGATGTCCCTCACCGAGGCCGGGCACATCTACCTGGAGGGCGCCCGCCAGGCGCTGATGCAGCTGCAACTGGCCGGCGAGGGCGTCGAACAGTTGCAGCACGAGTTGCGCGGCAGCCTGCGCATCACGGCGCCGCCATCCTTCGGCCCGGCCTTCCTCAATGCCGTGTGTTGCCGTTTCCTGCGCGAATACCCGCATGTGCACCTGGAGGTGGACCTCTCGGACACCTATGTGGATCTGGTGGATGGCGGCTACGACCTGGCCCTGCGCGACGGGCCCACCGACCTGCCCGGCGTGATCGCCCAGCCCCTGGTGGAAAACCGCATCACCCTCTGCGCCAGCCCCCGCTATCTGGCGCAGCGAGGCGGGGACGTGACCCTGGAAAACTACCTGCAGCACGACTGGCTGATCTTTCGCCACCCGCTGCTCAACCGGCATTTCTGGTGGGTGACCAAGGGCGACCAGCGCATCCGTCTCAGCCAACCGGTGCCGCGCCTGGCCAGCGACAACTACGACTTCCTGCTGGCCTGCCTGCTGGATGGCCTGGGCCTGCAATTCATTCCGCAATGGAGCGCCGCTCCTTACCTCGCAAGCGGCGAACTGGTGGAAGTAATGCCCGAATACTGGCGCGAGCCCAGCGGCTTCGGTCCGCAGGTCTACGTGCTCTACCTCACCCACCGGCGCAATACGCGCAAGGTGAAGGTGTTCATCGAGCACTTGAAGGCGTACTGGCGGGACAGTGGTATCGAAGGCTGAGCGACGGGGTGGGGCGCCGGACTCGGATGGATGCCGCGTGTGGTGAGCGCGCCCTGCAATCCGCATAATTCGCGCACTGCCCGAGCAGGCTGCGGCATGCAGTCGGCACCTTCCCGAACGAGGTTATCCATGAACGAACACATCGCGCCGGTGGCGCTGGACCGCGCCTATCGCGTGCTGAATCACGGCCCCACCGTGCTGGTATCCGCCAGCCACGACGGCGTCGACAATGTCATGGCCGCCGCCTGGTCCTGCGCCCTGGACTTCTCGCCACCGAAGGTGACCGTGGTGCTGGACAAGGCCACCCGCACCCGCGCGCTGGTGGAAAAGAGTGGCTACTTTGCCCTTCAGGTGCCCAACCTCGGCCAACTGGAGCTCACCTACAAGGTCGGCACCCGCAGCCTCAATGAGCTACCGGACAAGCTGGCGCAGAGCGGCGTCGAGTTGTTCCGCATGGAGGGCTTCGACGTGCCCCTGGTGGAGGGCAGCTCTGCCTGGCTGATCTGCAAACTGATCCCCGAACCCCACAACCAGCAGGCCTACGACCTGTTCATCGGTGAGGTGGTCGGCGCCTGGGCCGATACCCGTGTGTTCAAGGACGGCCACTGGCAGTTCGAACAGGCCGACGCGCGCTGGCGCAGCCTGCACTACATCGCCGGCGGCCATTTCTATGCCATCGGCGAGGCGGCGGTAGTGCGGGAGCCGTGAGAGGGTTGCGGACCGCTCAATGTGGGAAGGATTTCAATCGCGAATGAATTCTCTCCCACAACGACAAAGACCCGCACGACGCGGCGAAGGAGTTCACGCAACGCCGCTACCCGGCTGAACACCACGTGCACCGATTCCGGGCTCAGCCCAACCTCCCGACTCGCCTTGGCTCCATTTCGTCTACGAAAGCTCCACTTCTGTAGGCGGTATCGGGTATAAATGCTTCGCAATTACCACACGATTCCAAATACCCAATCCCATCCCCGAAGGTCAGTCGTTCATGGACGTTCTCTCGCTTGCCTATGAGCGCCTGACCGAACTGGTCATCGAGCCGGTCGCCGAGCAGTTTCTCGGGATCTTCGACCTGAACGGCCGTCTCGGCGTTCTGTTTCTTCTCCTGTCCTACAGCATCGCCTACGGCCTGTTCCGCTACCGGAGGCATCGGGGGCTCACGGACGCGCGTTCGTTCTGGCAGTTCATCGGCGGGAGCCGGGTGTATTTCCACCGCTCGGCCTGGCTGGATTACCGCTACTACTTCGTGCGCGCGATCCTGAAGGTTGCGCTGGTCGTGCCCATCGTTGGCCTGGTGGACCCGTACATCCTGAAATCCGGGGATTACATCGCCTTCTTCAGCAACCTGTGGGGCGCGCGTCCGCAGCTCGGCCAGAACCTTTCGCTCTCCCTGCTCTACGGGCTGGGGGTGTTCCTGCTGAAGGATTTCACGCATTACTGGGCTCATCGGGCTTTCCATTCCCGCTGGCTCTGGGCGTTCCACAAGGTTCATCATTCGGCGCCCGTGCTGGTGCCGGCGACCGCGAGCCGGGTGCACTTCCTGGAAAAGATCGTCGAGAAGCTGGCCGTTGGCATTCTTCTCGGTCTCTATGCCGGAGTCTTCTGGTACGCCTGCGGCGGGGAGGTCAGCCGCTACACCCTGTTCGGCGTGACCTATCTGGTGTTCATCTTCAATGGCCTGGCGGCGAACCTGCGTCACAGCCATGTCTGGCTGTCGTTCGGGCCGTTGGTCGAGCATGTGTTGAACAGCCCGGCCCAGCATCAGATTCACCACAGCGACGCGCCCCGGCACTTCAACAAGAACTTCGGTACCAACCTGTCGCTCTGGGACTGGATGTTCGGCACCCTCTACGTCACCACTTCGAAGCCCGAGGCAGTCCGCTTCGGCACCGGGGAACAGGACCGCGAGCGCTACCTGACGATCTACGGCCTGATCGTCACGCCCTTCGTGGACACCGCCCGCAGGCTCGCCCGGGAAAGGCGCCCGCAGCGGATTCCATTGCGCAATGGCTGAGCCTGCGCCTCTCTTGCAGGCGTTGGCGCTGCTCGCAGGATGGGTGGAGCTTGCGATACCCATCGATCAAGGCCGATAGGGACCGTATTGCTCAACCACATCCTGCAAAGTCGTTGGGCCTCGCTGCGCTCTGATCAACCTACGGGACGTCGTGGGTCTTCCGGGCCAGGCGTTCGCGGCAGAAGTCCACGAACAGCTGCGCTGGCTTGGTGAGCTGGCCGCGCTTGAGGCGGGCGGCGACCAGGCCGGAGGTGGCGACGGGTTCGGCGATGTCGACGGTGACCACCTTCTTGCCGTCGTAGGTGCACTCCGAATGGGGACGGGTGACCAGCAGGGAGAAGCCGAAGCCCTGGCCGACCATGCCGCGCACCATCTCGATCGACGGCGAGCTGAACACGATGTTGGGCGTCAGGCCCAGCTCGTGGAACAGGCTGACGAAGTAGGTTCGGCTCGGCTGCACGTCCAGAAGGATCATCGGCTCCAGGCAGAGGTCGCGCAGGGACACCTGGGCCTGGCTGGCGAAGCGGTGGTTCTCCGGCAGCAGGGCGTACGGCTTTTGCGGCGGCATCAGCGGTTCGGTGGCGATGGTGCTGTCCAGGTCGTGTTCGTAGAGGAAGGCCAGGTCGAAGGTGCCGGCGGTCAGGCCCTGGACCAGCTCCTGCTGCTCGCCGTCGCGGATGCGGATGTCCACGCCGGGATACTGCTCGCGGAAGCCGGCGATGAGCTGGGGCAGGTAGAGCGGGGCGACGGTCTCGAAGCAACCGATGTCGATCTGCCCGGCGACGATGTCGTTGTCGGCAAGGGCGTTCTGTTCGAACTCGCGGGCTACCCGCAGCAGCTCCTGGGCCTTCTCGTAGAAGCGTGTGCCGCTGGGCGTCAGCGACACGCCCTGGGCGTGGTGGCGGATGAACAGCTGCACGCCGAAGCTCTCTTCCAGGCCCTTGATGGCGGTGGAGATGGACGGCTGGGCGATGTACAGCTTGCGTGAGGCCTCGGCCACGCTGCCGGCCTCCACGGTCGTCACGAAATACTTCAGTTGTCGCAAGGTATAGGTAGCCACGGGCACCTCTGTCGTTGGCCGCCTGCGCACGCGCGAGGGGGCTCTCTGTGCTTGTCGTTATGGGGTGAACCTTACCGCAGGCGGCACCTGCGAGGCCGCACGAGCTGCCGAGTTTTTTCATATGACTCGAGCATATTTTTAATAATTTTCCTCTGCCGGAAGCTGGCGCACCATCTGCCTCGACCCGAATAACAACGTGACCGCGCAGACGGTCGATCTGGGAGTGCAGCGTGTTCGATCTCGGCTATTGGCAGCAGCGAGCTGCCCGGCAAGCATTCACTGACAAGGCGCTGATCGGCGGTCGCCAGGTGTCCGCCGCCTCTGGCGCAACCTTCGACTCGATCAACCCGGCCACCAACCAGTTGCTGGCCCGCGTCGCCGCCTGTGGCGAGGCCGAGGTGGACCTGGCGGTCGCTACTGCGCGCCGCGCCTTCAACGAAGGCCCCTGGGCACGCATGGCACCGGTGGAACGCAAGAAAGTGCTGCTGCGCCTCTCCGAGCTGATGCTCGCCCACCGCGAGGAGCTGGCCCTGCTGGACTCGCTGAACATGGGCAAGCCGGTGATGGATGCCTACAACATCGACGTACCGGGCGCGGCCCATGTGTTCGCCTGGTACGGCGAGGCGCTGGACAAGCTCTACGACCAGGTCGCTCCCACCGCGCCAAACGCCCTGGCCACCATCACCCGCGAAGCGCTGGGCGTGGTCGCCGCCGTGGTGCCCTGGAACTTCCCCCTCGACATGGCGGCCTGGAAGTTGGCGCCGGCTCTGGCCGCCGGCAACAGCGTGGTGCTCAAGCCCGCCGAGCAGTCGCCGTTCTCCGCCTTGCGCCTGGCCGAACTGGCGCTGGAAGCGGGCCTGCCGGAAGGCGTGCTGAACGTGGTGCCGGGCCTGGGCGAGCACGCCGGCAAGGCCCTCGGCCTGCACCCCGACGTGGATTGCCTGGTGTTCACCGGTTCCACCCAGGTGGGCAAATACTTCATGCAGTACTCGGCGCAGTCGAACCTCAAGCAGGTCTGGCTGGAATGCGGCGGCAAGAGCCCGAACCTGATCTTCGAGGATTGCCGCGACCTGGACCTCGCCGCCGAGAAGGCCGCCTTCGGCATCTTCTTCAACCAGGGCGAAGTCTGCTCGGCCAACTCACGCCTCTACGTGCAACGCTCCATCCAGGACGAATTCATCGAGCGCCTGCTGGCCAAGTCCCGCGACTGGATGCCGGGTGATCCGCTGGACCCGGCCAGCCGTGCCGGCGCCATTGTCGATGCCGGGCAGACCGCCCGCGTCATGACCTTCATCGAAGGGGCGCAAGGCGAGGGCGCGCGGCTGCTCGCAGGTGGTCGCCGCCTGACCTTCAACGGCTCCAGCAACTTCGTCGAACCCACCGTCTTCGCCGACGTGCACAGCGATATGCAGTTGGCGCGAGACGAAGTGTTCGGACCGGTGCTGGCCGTCAGTGCCTTCGATACCGAAGAAGAAGCCCTGCGTCTGGCCAATGACAGCATCTACGGCCTGGCCGCTTCGGTGTGGAGCGACGATCTGCACCGCGCCCACAGGGTCGCCCGTGCGCTCAAGGCGGGAACGGTATCGGTGAACACGGTAGACGCCCTGGACGTCTCCGTGCCCTTCGGCGGCGGCAAGCAGTCCGGCTTCGGCCGCGACCTCTCGCTGCATTCCTTCGACAAGTACAGCCAGCTGAAAACCACCTGGTTCCAGCTTCGTTAAACAACCTGTTCAACCGGCCGCGTGCCACTGCAGTGCGCGACCGCCCATAACAAGAAACACATCCTGCCGCGTGGTGCCACGCGCGGGCTCATGACTGCCTCAGCAACTGACCACAACTTACAAGTAGTGAGGGAGTTTCCATGCTCAAGTCCTTACCGTGCATCCGTGCCACCCTCGGTATCGCCCTGCTGGCCGCTGCCAGCGCGCCAGCCCTGGCCGAGTCCTCCAACCTCACCGTGATCTCCTTCGGCGGCGCCACCAAGGCCGCGCAGGAAGAGGCCTATTTCAAACCCTTCGAACAGAGCGGCGCCGGCAAGGTGGTGGCTGGCGAGTACAACGGCGAGCTGTCCAAGGTGAAAGCCATGGTGGACATCGGCCAGGTCACCTGGGACGTGGTGGAAGTGGAAAGCCCCGAACTGCTGCGCGGTTGCGAGGAAGGGCTGTTCGAGCGCATGGACCCGGCCGTGCTCGGCCAGTCCGCCAGCTACATGCCCGGCACGGTCAGCGAGTGCGGCGTGGCCAGCTACGTCTGGTCCATGGTGCTGGCCTACAACGCCGACAAACTGGCCAGTGCGCCCAGCTCCTGGGCGGACTTCTGGGATGTCTCGCGTTTCCCCGGCAAGCGCGGCCTGCGCAAGGGAGCCAAGTACACCCTTGAGGCGGCACTGCTGGCCGACGGGGTGAAGCGCGAAGACCTCTACAAGGTACTGGAAACCCCGGATGGCGTGGCGCGTGCCTTCCGCAAGCTGGATGAGATCAAGCCGCACATCCAGTGGTGGGAAGCCGGCGCCCAGCCGCCGCAATGGCTGGTGGCCGGTGACGTGGTGATGTCCGCTGCCTACAACGGCCGCATCGCTGCCGCGCAGAAGGAAGGTTCGAAGCTCGCCATCGTCTGGAACGGCAACCTCTACGACCCGGACCACTGGGCCATCGTCCGCGGCAGCCCGAACAAGGCGCTCGCCGAACGCTTCATCGCTTTCGCCAGCCAGGCGGAAACCCAGAAGACCTTCTCCAGCCAGATCCCCTACGGCCCGGTCCACAAGGACGCCCTGGCCGCCTTGCCCGCCGCAACCCAGGCACAACTGCCCACCGCACCGGCCAACCTGGCCGAGGCGCAGCTGGTCAGCGCCGAGTTCTGGGTCAACCACGGCGAGGAGCTGGAAGAACGCTTCAACGCCTGGGCGGCACGCTGAAATTCGCGCCCCTTGGCCGCCACGCGTGGCGGCCGGGAGCGGCGTGACTGACGGGAACGGCGCCGCCGTTTCCGGTACTGCCAGGCCCGCCGGCATCCACGGCCGGGCGGGCGCATAACAAATACAAGATTGGAGAGTGTCATGAGCGCAAGTGTGTCCGTTCCTGCCCATGGGCAGGCGGAGGCGGGTGGTTTCCGCCGGGTGCTGGGTCTGGGGGCGCTGCTGTCCGTCGCCATCGGCCTGGTGGTGTCCCAGGGGGTGATGGTGCTGATGCTGCAAGGTGCCGGTTTCTCCGGCCTGGGCTTCATCGTGCCGCTGGGGCTGGCCTACCTGCTGGCCCTGAGTTACGCGTGTTCCTTCTCCGAACTGTCGCTGATGATTCCCCGCGCTGGCGGTCTTTCCAGCTACACCGAAGTGGCATTGGGGCACTTCCCGGCCATCCTCGCGACCTTCTCCGGCTACGTGGTAGTGGCCATGTTCGCGCTGTCGGCGGAACTGCTGCTGCTCGACCTGATCGTCGGCAAGATCTACCCCGGCGTGTTCCCGCCTTTCAGCATCGCATTCGGCGTGCTCGGCCTGTTCACCATCCTCAACCTGATGGGCATCGACATCTTCGCCAAGCTGCAGACCGCGCTGGCGGTGGTGATGGTGTTCGTGCTGCTGTTGCTGGGCATCGCCGCCATCGTCGAAGGTGCGCCGAGCGACACCGCCAGCACCGTGATCCAGGGCGACTGGAACCCCATGGGCGCCGGGGTGCTGACCCTCACCGCGCTGGCTGTGTGGGGTTTCGTCGGCGCCGAGTTCGTCTGCCCGCTGGTGGAGGAAACCAAACGGCCGGAACGCAACATCCCGCGCTCGATGATGATCGGCCTGACGGTGATCTTCCTCACCATCGGCCTCTACTGCCTGGGTGCGCTGTTCATGGTGCCGCAGGAAGCGCTGACCACCGACGCACTGCCGCACTATCTGTTCGCCACCAAGGTGTTCGGCAAGGCCGGTGAGCTGTTCCTGGTGATCGCCTCGGTGACCGCCACCTTCAGCACCCTGAACTCCTCGCTCGCGTCCATTCCGCGCATGCTTTACGGCATGGCGCAGAACGGCCAGGCCTTCCCCATCTTCAAGCGCCTCAGCCCGCGCGCCCGTACCCCCTGGGTGTCGGTGCTGTTCGTGTCAGCCATCACCGGCCTGCCGATCCTGGTGCTGGGGCAGGACGCCGCTTCGGTCAACCTGCTCCTGCTGGCCGCCGCGCTGGCCTGGCTGCTGGCCTACATCATCGTCCACCTGGATGTCATTGCCCTGCGCCGCCGCTATCCGGCCATCGCCCGCCCGTTCAAGACGCCGTTCTATCCGCTGCCGCAGCTCTTCGGCATCGCCGGGATGCTCTACGCCATCTGGTACGCCTCGCCGAGCCCGGACATGACCGGAAAGATCTTCGGCATCGCCGGCGTCGTGCTGGGGCTGGTGTCGGTGATCGCGCTGGTCTGGATCAAGGTCGTGATGCGCAAGGACCTGTTCCGCCCCGAAGCCCTGGAGGGCACCCACTGACCCTGTGACCGATTCACCCGGGGCCGGTCCGGCCCCGATCCCGCCCGGCAGCGTGCCGGGCCCCTGCCTGCCGCCGGCCCGCCAGAGGCCGGCGCAGTGGAACGACCTTGGCCTTCTGGCCAGCAACTGCCCTGCAATCCAACAACAAGCAAAGCCATCAGGCTGCGGGAGACTGTTCCATGTTCAAAGCCTCGCTGCGACACATCACCAAACCCCTTTGCTGCACCGCCCTGGCCGCAGGCGTCGTCACTGGCGCGCAGGCCGGCACCCTGTCCATCGGCCATACCACCTGGGTCGGCTACGGCACCCTGTACCTGGCCCGCGATCTCGGCTTCTTCAAGGAGCAGGGCCTGGACGTCGAACTGACCACCATGGAAGAGGCCTCGATGTACATGGCCGCCCAGGCGTCCGGCCAGCTCTCCGGCTCGGCATCGACCATCGACGAAGTGCTCAAGTACCGCTCTGGCGAATTCTGCTTCAAGGCCGTGGCCGCGCTCGACGACAGCTATGGCGGCGACGGCGTGCTGGTGAGCGACAAGGTCACCAGCCTGAAGGAGTTGAAGGGCCAGTCGGTGGCGGTCAACGAAGGCTCCGTCTCGCAGTTCTGGCTGTCCTACCTGCTCAAGCGCAACGGCATGAGCATGGCTGACCTGGACGTGCAGAACATGACCGCGGACGACGCCGCGACCGCCTTCATCGCCGGTCGCGTGCCCGCCGCCGTGACCTGGGAGCCGCACCTGTCGATGGTGCGCCAGAAGGGCGAGGGCAAGGTGCTGATCGACAGCACCGAGACGCCTGGCGTGATCGTCGACGTCGTGGCCCTGTCCTGCGATGTGATCGAGAAGCAGCCGGAGGATGTGAAGGCGCTGGTCAAGGGCCTGTACAAGGCTGTGCAGTTCACCCGCGACAACCCCGAGAAGGCCCACGAAATCATGGCCAAGGGTGTCGGCGGCTATCTCTCCGACCCGGCCGAGCTGGCCAACGCCGCCAAGGGCGTGCGTTTCTACGACCAGGCCATGAGTGAGACGCTGCTGGGCACGCCCGGCAAGCCGGGGCAGATCCAGGAGGTGATCCGCCTGGCCAACGAAACCTGGAGCAGCCTGCAGGGCAAGCCCTTTGCCGTCAGCTACGACGACCTGGTCGATACCCGGTTCGTCACCCCCTGAGCGGAGAGCCGATATGACTTCCAAGCAGAACTGGCTCAGCCGCTGTCTGACCCCCAAGGTCGACCTGCCGGCGCGGCTGATACTGAGTGCCAGCACCCTCGGCTGGCTGCTGGTGCTCGGCCTGTGGGCCGGGCTGTCCTACGGCGGGCTGGTGCCGTCGATGTTCCTGCCGACACCGGGCGCGGTACTGGAGGCAGCCGGGCGACTGGCCGCCGACGGCACCCTCGGCAAACACGTGCTGGCCAGCGTCGAAGTGGTGCTGATCGGCTTCATCCTGTCGTCCCTGGTGGCGGTGCCGCTGGGGCTCCTGATGGGCAGTTTCCGCATCGTCCAGGCGTTCCTCGAACCCTTGGTGAACTTCATCCGCTACCTGCCGGTGACCTCCTTCGTGCCGCTGTTCATCCTCTGGATCGGCATCGGCCTGGAGCAGCGGGTGACGGTGATCATCTTCGGCGTGTTCTTCCAGCAACTGGTGATGATCGCGGACGTGTCCAAGGGCGTTTCCAAGGACCTGATCAACGCCTCCTACACCCTCGGCTCGAACCGCCGCGACGTGATCTTCCACGTCCTCGGCCCGGCATCCTTGCCCGGCGTGCTGGATACCCTGCGGGTGACCATGGGTTGGGCCTGGACCTACCTGGTGGTGGCCGAACTGGTCGCCGCCAGCAGCGGCCTGGGATACATCAGCCTGAAGGCCATGCGCGGCTTCCAGGTGGACGTGATCTTCCTCGCCATCGCCATCATCGGCCTGCTCGGCCTGGTGACCGATCAGCTGTTCCGTCTGCTCCGACTGAAGGTGGCTTCATGGGCTCAGTAACCGCAATGCACAGAGATGCGGCCGTCAATCAGGCGGCAACCGGCAACCAGCAGGACCGGTTGCGGGTGGAGCAGGTCTGCCTGCGCTACAGCACACCGGACGGGCAGACCTTCACCGCCCTGGAGAACGTTTCGCTCAGCGTTCCGGACCAGCAGTTCGCCGTGCTGGTGGGGCCATCCGGCTGCGGCAAGTCGAGCCTGCTCTACCTCACCGCCGGCCTGGCCGAACCCACCTCGGGCAGCATCTGCGTCGGTGGCAAGCGGGTGGAAGGGCCGGGCGCCGACCGTGGCATGGTGTTCCAGAGCTACACGTTGTTCCCCTGGCTCAGCGTGCGGCAGAACATCGAGTTCGGTTTGAAGCGCAAGGGCATGGTCAGTGCCGAGCGGGAGGAGATCGTCGACTTCTACCTCAACGAGGTAGGCCTGACGCAGTTCGCCGACCGTTATCCCAAGCAGCTCTCCGGCGGCATGATGCAGCGGGTGGCCATCGCCCGGGCCCTGGCCAACGACCCGCAGATCCTGCTGATGGACGAGCCCTTCGGCGCCCTCGACAGCCAGACCCGCATGCAGATGCAGCAATTGCTGCTAAGGGTCTGGGAGCACAGCAAGAAGACCGTGGTGTTCGTCACGCACGACATAGACGAGGCCATCCTGCTGGGCGACCGGGTCTACGTGATGGGTGCGCGGCCGGGGCGGATCAAGCGCGAGATGGAGGTGCCCATGCCGCGCCCGCGGGACATGGACATGGTGATGGAGCGCCAGTTCATCGAGATGAAGCGGGAGATCCTCGGGCTGCTGCACAACGAACTGGACAAGCCTCACTGAGGCCACTGGCCGGGCGGCGTGCAGTTCGTCGCCCGTGCCTCTGCCCGCCGGCCTTGCACCCCGCCAGGTGCCTGGCGCCAGGGCGTCTGGCGGGCAGGGCAGCTTTTTCGTATAGCCCGAAGACAAATTTAGTAATTTCGCTGCCCGGCAGCTTCAGCCAGCATCGGTACCACTGAATACCGGGACGAGGAGACCCCTAACAATGAACGCTCAATTCCAGGCCCAACGCGAAACCCGTGACTACCAGGCATCCGATGCGGCCCACCACATCCATGCCTTCCTCGACCAGAAGGCGCTGAACGCCGAAGGGCCGCGGGTGATCGTTGGCGGCGAGCGCCTCCACCTCTGGGACAACGACGGCAAGCGCTACCTCGACGGCATGTCCGGCCTGTGGTGCACCAACCTCGGCTACGGCCGCAAGGACCTCACCGCTGCCGCTACCCGCCAGCTGGAGCAGCTGCCGTACTACAACATGTTCTTCCACACCACCCACCCGGCCGTGGTCGAACTGTCGGAACTGCTGTTCAGCCTGCTGCCGGGGCACTACAGCCACGCCATCTACACCAACTCCGGCTCCGAGGCGAACGAGGTGCTGATCCGCACCGTGCGCCGCTACTGGCAGATCCTCGGCAAGCCCGAGAAGAAGATCATGATCGGCCGCTGGAACGGCTACCACGGCTCCACCCTGGGCGCCACGGCGCTTGGCGGGATGAAGTTCATGCACGAAATGGGCGGCATGCTGCCGGACATCGCGCACATCGACGAGCCGTACTACTTCGCCAACGGCGGCGACCTGACTCCGCAGGAGTTCGGCCTGCGTGCCGCCCGCCAGCTGGAGGAGAAAATCCTCGAACTGGGCGCCGACAAGGTGGCCGCGTTCGTCGCCGAACCCTTCCAGGGCGCGGGCGGCATGATCTTCCCGCCGGAAACCTACTGGCCGGAAATCCAGCGCATCTGCCGCAAGTACGACGTGCTGCTGTGCGCTGACGAAGTGATCGGCGGCTTCGGTCGCACCGGCGAGTGGTTCGCCCACCAGCACTTCGGCTTCGAGCCGGACACCCTGTCCATCGCCAAGGGCCTGACCTCCGGCTACATCCCCATGGGTGGCCTGATCCTCAGCAAGCGCATGGCCGAAGCCCTGGTGGAGCAGGGCGGTGTGTTCGCTCACGGCCTGACTTACTCCGGGCACCCGGTGGCGGCGGCCGTGGCCATCGCCAACCTCAAGGCGCTGCGTGACGAAGGTGTGGTCACCCAGGTGAAGAACGACACCGGCCCTTACCTGCAGCAGTGCCTGCGTGAAGTCTTCGGCAACCACCCGCTGGTGGGCGATATCCAGGGCACCGGCTTCGTCGCCGCGCTGCAGCTGGCCGAGGACAAGGCCACCCGCAAGCGCTTCGAGAACGAGAACGACATCGCCTGGCGTTGCCGCACCATCGGCTTCGAGGAAGGCCTGATCATCCGCTCCACCCTCGGCCGCATGATCATGGCGCCGGCGCTGGTAGCCACTCGCGGCGAGATCGACGAGCTGGTGAGCAAGACGAAAATCGCGGTGGATCGCACCGCGCAGGAACTGGGACGCTTCTAAGTCCCTGTCGACTGCCCCGGTCCGGATCTGGACCGGGGCAGCCATTCCCGGATCTGCGCTGACGACGGCGGTGCTTCGGTTTGCTCCGGACTGCCGGGGCGGCGCTCATCCCCAATAAACGAGTGCGAGACCTGGCATGCATAACAATGACAATCCACAGGCTCCGGCGCTGGAACTGAGTACGATCCAGCCGATCTCCGCCGAGGAGCGCCATGGGCGCCCACGGGACCTGTTCACCATCTGGTTCGGCTGCAACCTGATCCTGTTGACCGTAATTACCGGCGCCCTCGCGGTGACCGTGTTCAAACTGCCCTTCTTTTCCGCACTGGCAGCGCTGGTACTGGGCAACCTGGTGGGGGGCGTGTTCATGGCCCTGCACTCGGCCCAGGGGCCACAACTCGGCGTGCCCCAGATGGTGCAGACCCGCGGCCAGTTCGGCTCCTTCGGCTCCCTGCTGGTGGTGGCCCTCGTCGTCGTGATGTACCTCGGCTTCTTCGCCTCGAACCTGGTGCTGGGTGGCCAGTCGCTGCACGGTCGTTTCCCGGCCGTCAACACCAACGTCGGCATCCTTCTGGTGGGCTTCATCAGCCTGGTGGCGGCGTCGGTGGGCTATCGCCTGATCCACGCCTACACCCGCGTCATGACCTATCTTTCCGGCGCGGTATTGTTGCTTGCCTTCGTCTGGCTGGTGTTCGGCCACGGCCTGCCGGCGGACTTCCTTGAGCGCAATGAAACCTCCCTGGCCGGATTTCTCGGCACCCTGTCGGTGGCTGCGCTCTGGCAACTGGCTTATGCGCCCTACGTGTCCGACTACTCCCGTTACCTGCCGGAAGCCACGGGTTCGCGTAGCGCCTTCTGGTCCAGTTACTGGGGCTGCTGCCTGGGCTCGCTTCTGCCCATGCTGCTGGGGGTGATGGTGGCCCTGAGTATCGACGGCGATGACGTGGTGGGTGGCCTGATCGAGGCCACCGGCGGCCTCAGTGCCTTGCTGGTGGCGGTGCTCTCCATCGGCATCGCTGCTACCAACGCCATGAACCTGTACTGCGGTGCCCTGTCCACCATCACCGTGGGGCAGACCCTCGTGCCGTCCTGGTCGGCCGGGGCCGGTGCACGCATCCTCATCTCGCTGATCCTGTTCTCGGGCTCGCTGGCGTTGGCGCTGCTGGGGCAGGACGATTTCATGGTCAACTACACCAACTTCATTCTCCTCCTGCTGTACGTGCTGGTGCCCTGGAGCGCCATCAACCTGGTGGACTACTACCTGGTGGCCCACGGCCGCTACGACCTGCCGTCGTTCTTCCGTCGTGATGGTGGCCTTTACGGTCGCTGCAATTGGACGGCGGTCAACTGCTACGTGCTCGGCATCATCGTGCAGATCCCCTTCATGTCCACCGCCCTCTATACCGGCCCGGTGGCACGCGCCATGGACGGTGCCGATATTTCCTGGATCGTTGGCCTGGGTGTGATCTCGCCGGTTTACTACCTGGCCTGCCGCCTCGGTGGCCGGACCCGTGCCCTGGCCCAGACCGCTCAAGGAGGTGCCTGATGACCCGTCGTAGCGGATTTTTCTTCGACGAGCGCTGTTTCTGGCACGCTGCCGGGCTGCATAGCCTGGTGCTGCCGGTGGGGGGGTGGCTGCAGCCGCCAAGCGGTTCCGGCCATGCCGAATCGCCGGAGACCAAGCGCCGGCTGAAAAGCCTGATGGACGTGTCCGGACTGAGTGACCGACTGGTGCTATCCAGCGCGCCGATGGCAGCCAAGGAGGACCTGCTGCGGGTCCATCCGGCCCAGTACCTGGAGCGCTTCAAGGCCATGAGTGACGCTGGCCACGGTGAGCTGGGCGAGGAGGCTGCCGTCGGGCCGGGTACCTATGAAATTGCCCGGCAGTCGGCAGGGCTGGCCATTGCCGCCGTAGATGCCGTACTGCGTGGCGAGCTGGACAACGCCTATGCCCTGTCGCGCCCGCCGGGCCACCACTGCCTGGCGGATCGCGGCATGGGGTTCTGCTACCTGGCGAACATTGCTGTCGCCGTGGAAACCGCCAAGGCCCGCCACGGTGTCGGCCGGGTGGCCGTACTGGACTGGGATGTACACCACGGCAACGGAACCCAATCGATCTTCTACGGCCGCGACGATGTGCTGACCCTGTCGATCCACCAGGACAACTGCTTCCCTGTCGGTCAGGGCGCAGTGGCGGAGCGGGGCACCGGCACCGGGCTTGGATACAACCTCAACCTGCCGTTGTTCCCGGGCAGCGGCGACGACGCCTACCGCTACGCCATGGAGCGAGTCATCGTGCCGGCGCTGGAGCGTTTCGAACCGGAGCTGATAGTGGTCGCCTGCGGCTTCGACGCCAACGGCGTGGACCCGCTGGCGCGGATGCTGCTGCACAGCGAATCGTTCCGCGCGATGACGGCCATTTTGCGGGAGGCGGCCGACCGGCTCTGTGGCGGGCGGCTGGTGCTGGTTCACGAAGGGGGCTATGCGGAGGCCTACGTACCGTTCTGCGGCCATGCGGTAATCGAAGAGTTGGCCGGGGTGCGGACGGCAGTCGAAGACCCCTTCCTGCCGATGCTGGAAGGGCAGCAGCCCAATGCCGAGTTCCGTGCATTCCAGCGCCAGGCGATCGACCGGATGGCGGCAGTGCTGCTGAACTGAAAGCACATCGCGGTGGTAATCACCGCGCGGAAGTCGGGGCTGTTTCCAGCCCCACTACGGACTGCCGGCGACCAGGGCCGGCGGTCCGACACCACAGCTGCTAGGCAGTTTTACGGCGCTCGGGATTGCTGCCCGCGCGCCGTTTTTTATTGCCCGCATTCTTTGTGCGACCAACTTCCTGTAGGGGCGAACTCATTCGCCAAGCAGGCCGAAGGTCTGCCCCCCCCGGGGTTGCTTCGCAACCCTTGCCGATTGAAATCGCCCCCACAGCAAATCAGCACCATAGGGACCTGACGACGAATGGTTGGTGAAGATATATTGCACTCGTAATATTACGAGTGTAATTTAAGCCCATCGCTTGGAACCCCAAGCCCTTTCCCTGGAGACAGAACCATGAGCGAACAGAAGCACCAAGGCGTTGCCCTGATCACTGGCGCATCCACCGGCATCGGCGCCACCTATGCCAAGCGCCTGGCCGAACGGGGCCATGACCTGCTGCTGGTCGCCCGTGACCAGAACCGCCTGGAGGCCCTGGCCGCCCAGCTGCGCGAGCAGGCGGGCGTGAAGGTGGAAGTGCTGAAGGCCGACCTGACCGACCGGGCCGACCTGACCCGCGTGGCCCAGCGCCTGCGCAGCGACGCCGCCATCAGCGTGCTGGTGAACAACGCCGGTGTGGCCATCAGCGGCAGCTTGCTGGACACCGACCTGGACCGCTTCGACGCGATGATCCAGCTCAACGTGGTGGCCGTGACCCACCTGGCCGCCGCCGCTGCCGCCAACTTCGTCGCCCAGGGGCGCGGCACCATCATCAACATCGCCTCGGTGCTGGCGCTGGCACCGGAAATGTTCAACGGCACTTACAGCGGTACCAAGGCCTTCGTGTTGAACCTCAGCCAGTCGCTGAATGCGGAAGTGAAGGACAAGGGTGTGCGCGTGCAGGTGGTACTGCCGGGCGCGACCCGTACCGAGATCTGGGAACGCTCGGGCACCGGCATCGAGAACATCCCGCAGGAAATCCTCATGGACGTGGGCGAAATGGTGGACGCCGCGCTGGCCGGCCTGGACCAGGGCGAGCTGGTGACCATTCCCTCGCTGCCGGAAAAAGAAGACTGGGACCGCTTCACCGCCGCGCGCTTCCACATGGCGCCGAACCTGTCGCGCTCGTCGGCGGCGGATCGTTACAAGGCCTGATCGGTAACGTGAATGGAAAAGGCCGGGCAAATGCCCGGCCTTTTTGTTTCGCGTGGGTTCGCTCCCACAGGTCAGGCGAATACGAAGTACTTGCGCACCGTCTCCACCACTTCCCAGGTGCCCTTCATGCCCGGCTCGATCACGAACACATCGCCAGCCTTCAGGTGCTTGGGCGCTTCGCCTTCGGGCGTGATGATGCAGTAGCCATCCAGGAAGTGGCAGTACTCCCACTTCTCGTAGTTCACCTCGAACTTGCCGGGGGTGCAGATCCAGGTACCCATGATCTTGCTGCCGTCCTTCGACAGGTAGGCATTGAGGTTCACGGTGTGCGGATCGCCGCCGATGCGCTTCCACTTGGTGGCATCCAGCACGGGGGTGGGGCAGGTTTCGCGCAGAACGGTGATGAAGTCGGACATTTCAGCTCCAAACGATCTGATGAAAGGTCCGTCACCATAGGTCTAACGCTGTGCCGGGAGTTGTCTGGATTCGACCCCCAGGTGTCTGGGAACGCGCCGGCAAAGTTGGCAAAAGGGCGCTAACGTGAATCCAGGGGCCTATCCCGGTCCCAGGCGGCGGCCCTTGTCGGGTTGCCTCGGCAGTAGCCCGGTGGAGCGATGGTGCTTCACGAGGAGGTGCTCTCATGAACACCCAGTGGTTCAGGCACGACAACGGCGCTTCGGAAGGCAGCTTCGACAAGTGGTGGGATACCTACGGCGAGTGGTTCGATTCCCAGGACCAGCTCCTGAGTGGCGAAAGCGGCATCCAGCGCCTGCACGGCCCGGATGGCCAGGTGCTGTACAGCAAGCGGCAGATCAACCACTTCCACCGCGATCTGGTCCATCCCTTCGGCGAGCCCACCATCCTGCATGAGATGAAGGTGCTGCAGGCCCTGGCCCAACTGGGTATCCGTGTGCCCAAGGTGGTGTTCAGCGCCGCGCGCAAGACCGACACCGAATGGCAGGCGCTGCTGGTGACCGAGAGCCTCGATGGCTTCATCAGCCTCGAAGAGTGGTACGCCCAGCCGGAAGCCGCCGACCTGCGCCAGCAGATGATCCAGCAACTGGCCAACACCATCGGCCGCATGCACCGGGCAGGCTGGGAGCATGGCCGGCTGTACCCGAAGAACATCTTCGTCAAGGTCAGCGGCGAGCGGGACAGGAAGGTGGAGATCGCCTTGCTGGGCCTGGCCAAAAGCAACCACCGCCTGACGGCCTACAGTGCGTCCAAGCACGATTTCGAGCTGTTCAAGCAGCACCGCAAACCCATGCCCGATGAAGACTGGAAAGCCTTCGCCACGGCGTATCGGGATGTGATGGAGAGTGACTACGTGCCGTAGTCCGGCATTTCGCGAATGAATTCGCTCCCACAGCGGCGGCTCCTCTGGCCGTTTGGCGGAGGAATTCGCCTCCACAGGAGGGCACGGACAGTCAGGGCTTCTCCAACGCCTTCAACGCCCCTTCGTGCAGCGTAATCGCCAGCCCGCGCCGGGCGTTGGCTTTGGACAGCTGCTCGCCCTGGATACTGCCAGCTGCCAGCCAGTCGTTGTCTGGCGCGAACAGTTGTTGCACAAGCTGTTCGGCTTCGCCTGCACTCAGTTGTTCGTCGCACAGCAGGAGCGCGCTCACGGCAATGGTGGGCACTGGCGCCGTCTGGTTGGGATAGGTCGCGGCAGCCACCTGGGCGGCGAAGGTGCCGGGGCGGCTGGTTTCCAGTTGGCGGATGGCCAACTCCTCCAGCGGCAGCAGTCGCAGCTGCATGGCCTCGCTGGCGGCGCGAATGCTGTCGGCGGGAGCGCCTATTACCTGCAGGGTGGCATCCAGCTTGCCGTCACGGATGGCGGTCAGCGCCTGCTGCAGGTCCAGGCTGGTGGTTTCCGCGAGGTCCGCCGTGCCGATGCCATGGGCCGCCAGCACGGCGACAGCGGTATCCCGCGAGGCCGAGCCCGGCTGGCCGAGGTTGACCCGCTTGCCGCGCAGTCCCGCCAGGTCATGGATGGGGCTGTCGCCGCGCACCAGCACATGCACGGGCTCGGGATAGAGGCTGGCCAGGGCGCGCAGCCCGGTGTAGGGGCCGACCTCCGTGAAGGGGCCGCTGCCGCTCACCGCCAACTGCGCCATGTCGCTCTGGGACAGGGCCACCACCACGTCGCCCCGGCGCAGCATGCGCAGGTTGTCGAGGCCGCCTTCGGTGGTCAGCGGCGTCAGTTGCAGGCCCTTCGGCCGCATCAGGCTGGCCATGGCCTGGGCCAGTCGCGCGTACTGGCCGGCCGCCGGGCCACCCGCCAACGGATAACCCTCCTGCAGCCGGCTCAGGCGGCCCTGGATATTGTTCAGCGAGCGGCTCAACTCGTCGGCGATGATGGCGCGCTCCTTCGTCCCGGTGCCGCCCGGTGCGAGGTTCAGCGCGGTGCCGATGGCTGCCACCAGTTGTTCGCGGGTCTGGCCGACGCCGGGCTCTATGGTCTCGGGCGCTGGCGGCGCCTTGAAGCCCTGGGGTACGACGGCCACCCAGCCGCTGTCCGTCTCGCGGTAGATCAGGCTGCCGTGGGCGCTCAGCAGGTCGCCTTGCCGGTTGCCTTCATTGCGGATGCCGGACATCCCGCGTGGCCCGGCGCCGAGGGCGCTGATCAGGCTGGCGACGCCGGGGGAATCCCAGGAGCCGAAGTCCTGGTCACGCTCCACTTTCAGGGTGCTGTCGAAGTAGATCACCAGGCGTTTCTCGCCTTCCGGCGCGTTGGCGTCCCTGGCAGAACCGCGCCGCTTCAACTCGGCAAGGCTGAGCACGCTGCTGCCGAAGGCCTGCTTCAGGCGTTGCTGCACCTCGGTTTCCAGGGTCGCCTGGTCGGGGCCACGGGAGCAGGCGGTGACGGCCAGGGCGAGGAGGGCGATGAGGAGGGCACGCAGCATGGTCAACCTCCCATTCCCGGCAATGCGAGAAAGCCCGTGAGTACCAGTGCGTTGAGCAGGTCGATCAGGAAGGCGCCCACCAGGGGCGCGACGATGAAGGCCTCCGGCGCCGGGCCGTACTTGTGGGCGATGGCCTGCATATTGGCGACGGCGGTGGCCGTGGCGCCAATGGCGAAGCCGCAGAAGGCGGCCGATAGCACGGCGCTTTCGTAGTCGCGGCCGGTGAAGCGGTAGACCACCCAGGCGCCGTAGACCATGGCCAGCGCCGACTGGGCGATCAGCATCACCAGCAGCGGCCCGGCCACGCTGGCCACGTGGCCCAGGCTCAGCGCCATCATGGTGATCACCAGGAACAGCGACAGCGTGACCGACGCCATCAGGTCGATGGCGCCGTCGTTCAACCTCACGCCCGCCACCGGCAGGACGTTGCGGATCAGCACGCCCAGCAGCAGGCACCAGAGGAAGCTCGGCAGGGTCACGGCGCCTTCGCCGAACATCCCCGCCAGGAACTGGCCGCCTACCAGGGCCGCCATGGTGGCCGCCAGCACATTGAGGAAGTTGCTCGCGGTGACCGGCGGGGCCGTTTCACCGGTGATCTCGTGGTGTTCGCCGGTGGCGCCACTCCCCGCCAGTCGGTGGCGCTTGATCAGCCATTGCGCCAGCGGCCCGCCGATGATGCCGCCGGCCACCAGGCCAAGGGTGGCGGAGGTCATCGACAGCTCCATGATCGCCTGCAGGTTGTTCACCTCGGCGAAGCGCTCGGCATAGGCCGCCCCGGTGCCATGACCGCCGACCAGGGTGATGGTGCCGCCCACCAGTCCCATCAGCGGGTGCATGTCCAGGCCCCAGGCCACCAGTATTCCGAGGATGTTCTGCAGGAACAGGAAGGGGATCAGGGCGATGACGAACATCAGCAGGCGCTTGCCGCCGTGCTTGAGCATGCCCAGGTCCGCCGACAGCCCCACCGCGGAGAAGAACGCCAGCAGCAGGGCGGGTTTCATGGTGGTGTCGAATTCCACACTGAAGTCGCTGGCCGCTCCGGCAATGGCCAGGGCGATGGCGAACAGCAGGCCGCCGGTGATGGGTTCGGGGATGTTGTAGCGGGACAGCAAGGGGACCAGGCGGTTGACCAGGCGTCCGAGCAGCAGGGCGAGGGCGGCCAGGAGAAGGGTATCCAGGGGACTCAGCGTCACGTTGGTGCTTCCTGCCAGGGACTGCCCCGCAACAGGCGGGACCATATGCCTGGAGGTCTAGCCAAGGTTGGCGGGCTTGTCGACCCGCTCAGAGGCGGGTCTCCAGCGCGTGGGGCCCCTCGGCGAGCTGCTCCTTGAGGAAGTCGATGCAGAGTTTCACCTTGGCCGAACCCGAGGCTCGCGCGGCCGTCACCGCCCAGACATCGGCGCTCTGCTGGTAGGCCGGCAGCACGCGTACCAGCTTGCCGGCGCGGATACTCGGGGCGGCATCCCAGACCGAGGCCATGATCACCCCGTGGCCCTCGTGGGCCCACTGGCGCACCACGTCGCTGTGATTGGAGGCCATGGGGCCGGTGACTTTCACCGTTTCCTCGCCATTCGGGCCGGACAGGCGCCAGACGCCGAACCCCAGTTCGCGCTCGCGGAACAGCAGGCAGTCGTGTTGCGCGAGGTCCGCCAGGGTACGCGGCTGCCCGCGTCGCGCCAGGTAGGACGGCGCGGCGCAGAGCATGCGGTAGCTCTCGGCGATCTTGTGGGCGATCAGGTGCGGCTCGTGCACCTCGCCCACGCGCAGGTCGATGTCGAAGTTCTCGCCGATCAGGTCCACCCGCCGGTCCAGCAGTTCCAGCCAGACTTCCAGTCCCGGATGACGCTGGCGCAGCAACGACAGCACCGGCGACACGTAATCCCGCCCCAGGCGCAGGCTGGTGGCCAGGCGCAGCACGCCGCGCGGTTCGCCCTTCAGGCCCGAGAGCGCCTCCACCATGCCTTCCACGTCTTCGAGGATCTTCTGCGCCCAGAGGAAGGCCGCCTCGCCATCAGCGGTGATGTTCACTCGCCGGGTGGTGCGATTGAACAGCTTGACCCCGAGGGTTTCCTCCAGCATCGCGATGCGCTTGCTGACATGGGCGGGCGAGATACCCAGCTCGGTCGCGCCGGCGACGAAGCTGGAGCGCCGCGCCACGGTGCAGAACAGCAGGAGGTCGCGGAGGAAGGGGTCATTATTCGCTAAAAGCGCATTCTGATTTTTCATTGGGGCTGATTATCGGTTGGATAGTGAATATTAGTCTCTCGATCGACCTTCCCCCACCGGAATCGATCGAACGACATGAGCAGACTCCGCATCGCCATTGCCGGCGCCGGCCTGATCGGCCAGCGCCACCTCGAACTCCTCCAGGCCAGCGCCCCCTGCGACCCCGTCGGCCTGGTGGACCCGGCTCCCGCCGCCGAAGCCGTGGCGCAGCGCGCCGGCCTGCCGCTGTTCCCCTCGCTTGAGGCGATTTTCGAAACTGGACGCCCCGACGGCATCATCCTCGCCACGCCCAACCAGTTGCATGTGGAACAGGCACTGACCTGCCTGCAAGCCGGTGTGCCGGCGCTGATAGAGAAGCCGGTGGCCCATACGCTGGAAGCAGGCGAGCGCCTGCTGGCGGCCGCGCAGGGCTCTAAGGTGCCGCTGCTGGTGGGTCACCACCGTGCCCACAGCCCGATCCTCGAACGGGCGCGGGCCATCATTCGCGAGGGGCGCCTCGGTAACCTGGTGGCAGTGATGGGCAGTGCGCTGTTCTACAAACCGGACGATTACTTCGACGCCGCGCCCTGGCGCCGCCAGGCAGGCGGCGGGCCGGTGCTGATCAACCTGATCCACGAAATCGGCAACCTGCGCTCGCTGTGCGGCGAGATAGTCGCCGTACAGGCCCTGGCCTCCAGCGCCACCCGGGGTTTCCCGGTGGAGGACACGGTGTCCATCAGCCTGCGCTTCGCCAGCGGCGCCCTGGGCAGCTTCCTGCTCTCGGACACCGCCGCTTCGGCCCGCAGCTGGGAGCAGACCTCCCGGGAGAATCGCGACTACCCCAGCTACGACGACGAAGACTGCTACCTCATCGCCGGCACCGGCGGTTCCCTGGCCGTGCCCACCATGCGGCTGAAGTGCTACGACCAGCCGGAGGACCGCTCCTGGTGGAAGCCCTTCAACTGCGAGGTGGCCGACCTGGTGCGCGAAGACCCGCTGGCGCGCCAGCTGGAGCATTTCTGCCAGGTCATCCGTGGCGAGGCCGAGCCGCTGGTGAGTGTGCGCGATGGCCTGCAGAACCTGCGGGTCGTGGAAGCCATCGCCCAAGCGGCGCGGGAAGGCGGAACCGTGGTGGTTGCGCAGTAGCTTGTGGGGGCTCAGAACCTGCCATCAGGCGACGCGGGACGGGATCGCTTTTCTGAAATCGTGGGAGCGAATTCATTCGCGATGAGCCTTCCACTCCCGATATGCGTCTTTCATGCACCGCGCACAAGGCCGATATCCCGCTGCTTGCGCGGTCGCTGCATCGAGAAAGAACACCCGCTCCTTCACATAGCCGCCCCGTGCGATGGCGCGCAGGGCGGTGGGGCAGTCGAGGCGGCCGTAGATGCGCGACGTGCGGTGCCCACCCAGGGTTCCGGGAGCGGGGCTGGGGTATGGCCTCCCGTCTGCTCCCAGCAGGGTCCAGGCTTTCACCCCCCGGCCTCGAGCTCCAGCAGGCGGCGCTTGCGTTCCACACCCCAGCGGTAGCCGGAGAGGTTGCCGTCGCTGCGGACCACCCGATGGCAGGGGATGGCCACTGCCAGGCTGTTGGCTGCGCAGGCCTGCGCCACGGCGCGTACCGCGCGGGGCGAGCCGATGCGCTCGGCGATTTCCGCATAGCTCGCGGTACTGCCTGGGGGAATCTCCCGCAGAGCCTGCCAGACCCGTTCCTGGAAGGCCGTGCCGCGTACGTCCAGCGGCAGGTCCAGGCCCAGCCTGGGTGCTTCGATGAAGCCGATGACCTTGGCCACCAACTGCTCGAAGCAGCTGTCGCCGCCGATCAGGCGTGCGCGGGGAAACTTGTCCTGCAGGTCTCGCAGCAGCGCATCCGGGTCATCGCCCAGGAGGATGGCGCAAACACCGACGCCGCTCTGCGCCACCAGGAAGTGGCCCAGGGAGCATTCGCCCAGGGCAAAGCGGATCTCGTTGTTGGCACCGCCGGCGCGGTAGTCGGCCGGCTTCATGCCCAGCACCTGGGCCGAGTCGGCGTAGAAGCGGCTGTTGGAGTTGAAGCCGGCGTCGTAGATCACCTCGGTCACCGAGGCGCCCGGACCCAACTGGTCACGCACCTTGCGGGCGCGGCGGGCGCGGGTGTAGGCCTTTGGGGTCAATCCGGTGACCGCCTTGAACACCCGGTGGAAATGCGAGGCACTCATGCCCGCCGATTCGGCCAGGGCTTCCAGGCCGGGTAGTTCCTCGGCGCTTTCGATCTGCCGGCAGGCGGCTGCAACCAGCGCCGCGTGCTGCTCGGCCACGTGGGTCATGCTGGCTGCGGCGCGACGGCTGGGGCGATAGCCGGCTGCCTCGGCCTGCTCGGCGCTGTCGAAGAACTCCACGTTCTCCGGACGCGGCAGGCGGGTCGGGCTGCTGGGGCGGCAGTAGATGCCGGTGGTCTTCACCGCGTAGACGAACTGCCGGTCGGCGGCCGGGTCCCGTGCCTGCACGGCGGCCCAGCGCGGGTCCTGTTCGATGGTGGTCGTGGCTGCGGGCTTCATGGCGCTCTCCGCTTTCCGTTCGGTCATGGCAGAGAGTATGCGGCCAGCCGGGGGCGTGCATCCCGACTCTTGCGGTCGAATTCGTTCAGAGCGCGTCATGGAAGATCACCCCCAGGGTATGTCGCCTGCCGCCCCGCAGCTGGCTGACGCCGTGGCGCAGGCGGACCCTGTGGTAGCCGCGCAGGCCCTGCGCCGGGCGGAAGTTCACCGCGAACAGCACGCCATCGCCGAGGCCCAGGGGCACCACCTGCACCCGCGATTGCATGCGCGGGCGCTGCTCGGTGATGACGAACTCGCCGCCCTCGAAGTCGCGGCCGGGCTCGGACAGCAGCACCGCCAGTTGCAGCGGGAAGACCTGCTCGCCATAGAGGTCCTGGTGCAGGCAGTTGTAATCGCCTTCGACATAGCGCAGCAGCAGCGGGGTAGGGCGCAGCTGGCCGGCGGCGTGGCAGTGCTCGAGGAAATCGGCGTGTTCGGCGGGAAAGCTGCCTTCCAGGCCCAGGCGCTCGTGCCAGAGGTTGGCCAGCGGCGCCAGACGCGGGTAAAGGCGGGTGCGCAGTGTGGCCACCAGCGGCGGCAGCGGGTAGTCGAAGTACTGGTATTCGCCCTGGCCGTAACCGTGGTTGGCCATGCGGATGCGCGAGCGGAAACGCGCCTGCTCGCCATAGAGGTCGGCCAGCGCCGCGCATTCCCGCGGATCCAGCAGTTGGCGGACCAGGGCCCAGCCGTCGCGGTCGAGGTCCGCCTCGATACGTGGCCAGTCCAGGCTGTCGATGGCTTTCATGTCCGTGCCCCTGTTCTGTGGTGGGCGCCGAGCATAGGCAGGCGCAAGCGCCGGGGCACTCCGTCGCTTGCGCTCGAATTCTCTGCCCTCAGGGACGCGAATACACCTTGAACAGGGTCTGGTCCAGTTCGCCGGGGGCGCCGAAGTACTGGCTGTAGAGCGGCACGATGGCGCCGGATCGATAGACCTGGCTCAGCGCGGTATCCACCACCAGGCGGAAGTCCTCGTCGTCACGGGCCATGGCCAGGGCCACCGGCTCGAACTCGAAACGTCGCTCCAGGACGACGAGGCCGGCGTTGGCGGCATCCCGCGCCACCAGGCTGCGCAGGATCATCTGGTCGGCGAAGAAGGCATCCACCTTGCCGCTGGCCACCTGATCCACGCCTTCGGCCGGGCTGGTCACGGTTTCCAGGGTCACCAGCACCTTCAGCAGGCGCAGTTTCTCCCGTGCCCAGGTCTCCACCAGTGTGCCGCCCTGCACCGCGAAGCTGTGGGCGGCCAGGCCGCGATTCAGGGTGGCGCGCCAGGTAGGGCCGGTCTGCTCCACCTCGCCGTTGAGCACCTTCACCAGGGAAATGGGGGCTTCCTTGCGCACCACGACGCCGATCCCGGCGGTGTACACAGGCAGGGAGAAGGACACGTTCTGGCGGCGTTTCAGGGTTTCCACCATGGGGCTGCAAAGCAGGTCGACGCCGCCGTCATGCACCACGTCCAGCGCCTTGTCTGGCGCCAGGGGCACGAAGCGCACCTTGACCGAGGCCAGTCCCGGCTGGCCGCGGATCTGGTCGGCGACTTTCTGGCAGAGGTCGATGGTGTAGCCGGATGCCCCTTCACCCTCGGCGGACGAGAAGGGCGGCTGGTCCGGCAGGTAGCCGAGGGTGAAGGTGCCGCTGGCGCGGATGCGGTCCAGGGTCTGGGCCGGGGCCAGTGACGGCAGCAGCAGGGTCAGCAGCAGGGGCAGCGAGGCCAGCGCTTTCGGGCTCATGCTTTGTCCTCCAGGCCGAGGGCGCGGACCTGCGCGGCGCGTTCTTCGAGGAAGCGGTCGGCGATATAGCCGAACATCAGGTAACCCACCGCGGTGACGATCATGCCGCCGAACACCGCCTCGGTCCCTGAGGCGTAGAGCGCATAGAAGCTGTAGGCCATGGCGATGATCAGCACTACGACGTTGCGGTGGTGCGGGTAACCCGTCACCCCGGCTTTCTGCATGATCACCAGCAGCGCCGACAGCGAAGTGATGTAGGGGACGATGTTGGTCACCGCCGCCAGGTTCACCAGCTTGCCGAACTGTTCCGAGGCATTGGGCGAAATGGTCGACACCGCCATCGCACTCTGCAGCATGGCATTGGCCACCAGCCCGGCGATGGGCGCACCCAGCAGGGTGACCCTGGCGAACAGCGCCGGGAACATATGCTGGTCGGCGGTGACCTTGGCGGTCTGCGCCAGGGTGAACTGCCAGCCCAGCAGCGAGCCGACGCAGGCCATCACCGCCAGCGCCATGATCACATCGCCCACCAGCGGATTGAACATCTTCGCGTAGACGAAGGCGAAGGGCGCGCTGGAGTTGGCCAGCTCGGGGTTGGGCACGATGCCCATGATCACCGAGGTAGACAGCACGTAGATCACCGCCGCGCCCAGGGTGCCCAGCAGGCAGGCCAGGGGCACGTTGCGCTTGGGGTTCTCCACGGCGTCGGAGTTCTGCGCCGCCGACTCCATGCCGAGGAACGCCCAGAGGGTGAGCGGAATGCTCTGGGTAATGGCGTCGCTCATGGCGATTCCGTTGGGGTTCCAGGCGGCGGCGAAGATGTTGGTATCGAACCAGAACCAGCCGATCACCGACAGCCCGGCTACCGGGATGATCACGCCCCAGACCGTGATCGAACCGATGTGCCCGGTGATCTTCGGCCCGCCGAAATTAGCCAGGGTGGTCAGCCAGATCAGCACGACGGCGCCAACGAACAGCGGCACGGCGCCGGTGCCCAGCCAGGGGATGAAGGGCGTGAGATAGCCCACGGCGGAAATGGCGATGGCCACATTGCCGATGGCCAGGGAGAGAAAGTAGAGATAGGAGCAGAGGAAGAAGGCCGACTTGCCGTGGGCTTCTTCCGTGTAGGCGGACATCCCGCCGGAACGTGCGCAGAAAATCCCGCACTGGGCGAAGCAGTACGCGATGGCCATGGAACCCACCGCGGTGATCACCCAGGACAACAGGGAGATCGCCCCTAGCTGCGCCATGCTGGAGGGCAGCATGATGATGCCCGAGCCCATCATGTTCACCGCCACCAGGGTCGTTAGCCCGGTCAGGCCCATTTTCTTGCCGGAAGCCGCCATTGCCGAATCCTTCTTGGGAAAACGTTTCCAGAAAGATAGGCGGCGTCCGGCGTTGTTGCCGGCACGCGAGGAGTAGAATTCACCTTCCTGCAACGCACCGCACAGAGCAGCCCATGCCCCTGCAGCCTGAAGACCTCGCCAGCATCACGGCCACCACCCTCGACGACTACAATCGCAATGCCGAAGGATTCCGCGAAGGCACCCGCGACCACGATGTGAGCCAGAACATCGAGGCGCTGTTGCGGCATATCCGGGGTGAAGCGCCTTTCACCATCCTCGACTTCGGCTGCGGCCCTGGCCGCGACCTGCGCACCTTCACCCGGCTCGGCCACCAGGCCATCGGCCTGGACGGTGCGGAAAGCTTCGTCGTCATGGCTCGTGCCGATTCCGCTTGCGAGGTCTGGCACCAGGATTTCCTCAACCTCGACCTGCCCGCCGCGCGCTTCGACGGCATCTTCGCCAACGCCAGCCTGTTCCACGTCCCGCGCCAGGAACTGCCCCGCGTCCTGCGCCAGCTCTGTGGCACCCTGAAGCCCGGCGGCGTGCTCTTCAGCTCCAATCCCCGTGGCGAGAACGACGAAGGCTGGAATGGCAGCCGCTACGGTTCCTGGCACGACTACCAGAGCTGGAAGGCACTGCTGGAAGAGGCGGGCTTCGACGCCCTGGAACACTACTACCGCCCAGCTGGCCTGCCACGGGAGCAGCAGCCCTGGCTGGCGAGCGTGTGGCGCAAGCGCGCCTCGTAAGAGTGTTGTCGAGGCCGGGCCGGTAGGGTGCGCCGTGCGCACCGGCGGTTTGCGGCGGTGGGTTGACCTTGGAGTCGGTACAGGTGGTGCACCCTACGGTCAGACAGGTGCAAGGGGTATGCCCCGCATGGCAGCGCAGCCACTATCCTGTGCGGTCTCGGCTAATTCAAATTTTCTGGAGCATGATTGGCATGACCACGCGCAACCCGGAACACTGGGTGCACTCCCACCAATTCCACCAGAGCAACCTGTCGGCTGAGCGCAAGACGCGCCTGGTGATGTGGATTACCGCGGTGATGATGCTGGCCGAGATCGCCGGTGGCTGGTTCTTCAACTCCATGGCGCTGCTGGCCGATGGCTGGCACATGAGCTCCCACGCGCTGGCGCTTGGCCTTTCGCTGTTCGCCTATGCCGCCGCGCGCAACCTGGCCCACGATCGTCGCTTCGCCTTCGGGACCTGGAAGGTGGAGATACTGGGCGGCTATTCCAGCGCCATCCTGCTGCTGGGGGTGGCGGGGCTGATGGTGTTCCAGTCGGTGGAGCGCCTGCTGTCGCCGGGGCCGATCCACTACGACGAAGCCATCGCCATCGCGGTTCTGGGGTTGCTGGTGAACCTGCTCTGTGCCTGGCTGCTGCGCGATGACCACGACCACCATCACCACGATCATGGTCACGGCCATGCTCATCACCATCACGCCCACCATCACCAAGACCTCAACCTGCGTTCGGCCTATTTGCACGTGGTCGCCGATGCCGCGACCTCGGTGCTCGCCATCGTTGCCCTGCTGGCAGGCAAATTCTGGGGTGCGGCCTGGCTCGACCCGGTTATGGGCCTGGTGGGCGCCGTGCTGGTGGCACGTTGGGCCAAGGGGCTTCTGCGCGACAGCGCCCGGGTGCTGCTGGACGCGGAGATGGACGCGCCGGTGGTGGAAGAGGTCCGCCAGGTGATTGCTGCGTTGCCGGCGGCACCCACCATTACCGATCTGCATGTGTGGCGGGTCGGCAAGGACCGCTATGCCTGCGTCCTCACCCTGGCCACGACAGGGGCGGTGGATGCCGACTGCGTGCGGCAGGCGCTCGCCATCCATGAGGAGCTGGCGCACGTGACGGTGGAAATCAATCGGCTGGGCGCTTCGCTGCCAGTCTGATTCGCTTCGTCGCAAGGAGAAACGCCGCACCTTGTGAGTGCGGCGTTCTTGCATCCGCTCAGCGGGTAAACATCCACGTTCGTGGAACGTGGACTTGCGTCAGCCCTTGCGCGGCAGTTCCTTGGGCAGGTCTTTCCCCGCCTCCGGAACCTTGGGGTGGATGAGGGCCTGGCGGACTTTCTCGTAGTCGTCGTAGGGCAGGCCGGCGCGGCTGAGCATTTCGAGGGCGAACTGCTTCACTTCGGCGTCCGTGTAGGGGCGTTGCTCGGGTTCCGGTTGGCTGGCACAGCCGGCGAGGATCAGCGCCATTACGGACAGCGCAAGGATGTGTGCGTGTTTCATGGGTGTCCCCGGTGTGCATGGGTGAGTGCGTGCAGGCTACCAACCGACCGGGAGGGCGAAAAATCATCCTCGTAGATAATGACTATTGCCTCAACCGCAAGGATGCCGCGATTGCGGGGAGATAGTGAGCAGGCTAACCTTGGCCTTCTCAAAATTCATCGGATGATTGGATGTTTGCCATGTCCGCACCCGCCCTCAAGCGCTCCCTGGTGGATATTGCCCTGGAGCAGATTCGCCAGCGCATCGACAACGGCACCTGGCCTCTGGGCCAGCGCCTACCGCCGGAACCCGAACTGGCCGAGATCATCGGAATCAGCCGCAACACCGTGCGCGAGGCGGTGCGGGTGCTGACTTTCTCCGGCGTGCTGGACGTGCGCCAGGGCGACGGCACTTATGTGCGCGCCTGTGCCGACCCACTGGCCGCCATGCAGGCGCTGGCGCGCAGTTCGGTGGAGCAGGCGCTGGAAGCACGGGGGATGATCGAGATCGAGGCCTCGCGTCTGGCGGCCTCGCGTCGTACCGAGGATGACCTCGTGGACCTGCGCGTGGCCCTGGCCGCGTCCGCCGCGCGTTCCGGCCATGAGGACCTGGAGGACTACATCGTCCACGACCTGGCCTTCCACCAGCGGGTGGTGGACAGCGCCCATAACCCGGTGTTGAGCCAGCTGTACCGCTACTTCTCCCAGGTGATTCGCGTTGGCCTGGAACGCACCATCTCCGACCCCGAACGGCCGCAGCCGAGTTTCGATCTGCACCGTGACCTTCTCGATGCCATCGAACGACAAGACGCGGACGCCGCCGCAGCGGCCAACCGTGCGTTGCTGATCTGACTTTGCCCCCTCATTGGAGCTGCCTTGCATGAACGCCCCGATCCCGATGGATGACCCCAAGCCGGCCTGCACGGCGGAAGAGCTGCTGATCGACGCCGAAGCCGACGACGAACCCCAACCCCATGTGCTGCGTGGCAGTTCCTGGCTGCTGCTGGCGGGGCTGGTGATGGTGGCGCTGAACCTGCGCCCGGCGCTGTCCAGCCTGGCGCCGATGCTGAACATGGTGCGCGAGGCCACGGGCCTGTCGGCTACCGGCGCCGGCCTGCTGACCACCTTGCCGGTGCTTTGCCTCGGCCTGTTCGCGCCGCTGGCGCCCATCCTGGCGCGGCGCCTGGGCAGCGAGCGCACGGTGCTGCTGATTCTCCTCACCCTGGCCGGCGGCATCGTGCTGCGCAGCCTGTTCCCGGTAGCGGGGCTGTTCTTCGGCAGCCTGGTGGCGGGGGCGAGCATCGGCATCATCGGCGTGCTGCTGCCCGGCATCGTCAAACGCGACTTTCCCCATGTCGCCGGCTTGATGACCGGGGTCTACACCATGGCCCTGTGCCTGGGCGCGGCGCTGGCCGCCGGCGCCACGGTGCCGATGGCCGAATTGATGGACCATGCCTGGCAGCCGGCGTTGGCCTTCTGGGCATTGCCGGCCATCCTCGCCGCGCTGATCTGGCTGCCCCAGACCCGCCAGGCCCAGCACGCCCACCGCCAGGCCTACAAGGTGACCGGCCTGTGGCGCGATCCGCTGGCCTGGCAGGTGACCCTCTACATGGGTCTGCAATCGTCCCTGGCCTACATCGTGTTCGGCTGGCTGCCGTCGATCCTGATCGACCGTGGCCTCTCCGCGGTGGAAGCGGGGCTGGTGCTGTCCGGGTCGGTAATGGTTCAGCTGATCAGCGCCCTCGGCGCGCCCTGGCTGGCCACCCGTGGCCGCGACCAGCGCGCCGCCGTGGTGCTGGTGATGGGCCTGACCCTGGCTGGCCTGCTGGGCATGCTCTATGCGCCGCTGTCCGGTATCTGGGGCTGGGCCGGGGTGCTCGGCCTGGGGCAGGGCGGCACCTTCAGCATCGCCCTGGCCCTGATCGTGCTGCGCTCGCGGGATGCCCAGGTGGCCGCCAACCTTTCCGGCATGGCCCAGGGCGTGGGTTACACCCTGGCCGCCATGGGCCCGCTGATGGTGGGCGTGGTGCATGACCTGACCGAGGGCTGGAGCGCGGTGGGGATCATCTTCGTGGTGATCGGCCTGGCCGCCACGGCGTTTGGCCTCGGTGCCGGGCGCAACCTGCATGTGGCGGCCAAGAGCGAACACCTCTGACCGTCCCTACGACTTGCGAAACCCATCGACGATGGTCATCCGTGCAATCAGGGCCGCCAGTTGGCGCTGAATTTCTCCGCCAGCTTCTGCTCGCGGAAGCGTTCGACGATGAAGTCGATGAATACGCGGGTCTTGGCCGGCAGCAGCTTCTGCGCGCTGAAGTAGAGGGACAGGCTGCCGGTCTCCACGTACCAGTCCGGCAGCACCCGCTGCAGCGCTCCGCGTTGCAGGTGGGGCAGGGCGTGCACGGTGCTGACCAGGGTCACGCCCAGCCCCTGCATCGCCGCATGGCAGGCCGCTTCCGGGTCGCTCATGGCCATGCGCAGCTTAAGTTCGAAGGTGGCCTGGCGGTCGTCGCGGGAACGCAGCGGCCAGTTGCGCACGCGGCCGGTCTGGGGGGAGCGGATGAGGATGCCATCGTGCCGCGCCAGGTCGTCCGGTGATTCGATGGCCGGGTGCCGGGCCAGGTAGTCCTTCGACGCCAGCAGCACTCGGTGGCCCGGCGCCAGTTGCCGGGCGATCACCCCGGGCGGCAGCTCGAAACCGCCGCCGATGGCCGCGTCGAAACCTTCGCCGATCAGGTCCACCGGGCGATTGTCGAAGTGCCAGTCGGGGACTATCGCCGGGTAACGGGCGAGGAAGTCGGAAAGGTGCGGCAGGATGTAGTCGCGGCCGAAGGCAACGCCCATGCTCACCTTGAGGGTGCCCGCCGGCTGGCCCTGGCTGGTGGCCAGATTGGCCACGGCGCCCTGGATGGTCGCCAGGCCACCACTCACCTCCGTCAGGAAGCGCTCTCCCGCTTCGGTCAGGGTCAGGCGCCGGGTGCTGCGCAGGAACAGGCGGACACCCAGGCTGGACTCCAGCCTGGCCACGTTCTTGCCCACCGCTGCGGGCGTCAGGCCCAGGCGCCGCGCGGCTTCGGCGAAGCTGCCAGCCTCGGCGGCGCGTACGAAGGACTCGATGCTGCTGAGGGTTTCCATGGGCTCTCCGTAAACCTTTGGTATCGACTGAATATAGCGATTGCCAGCTTATCGGTTTTGAATGCGAGGTGAATACTGGGGCCGTCTTCCACCCACTTCCCCGTTTCAGGAGACCTCGAATGAGCACCAGCAAAACCCTCGAAGGCAAAGTCGCATTCATCCAGGGCGGTTCCCGTGGCATCGGTGCCGCCGTCGCCCTGCGCCTGGCCCGTGACGGCGCCTCCGTCGCCCTGACCTACGTCGCTTCCGCCGCCGGCGCGCTGGACGTGGTGCAGACCATCGAAGCCGCGGGCGGTCGCGCCATCGCCATCCAGGCCGACAGCCGCGACGAGCAGGCCATCCGTGCCGCCATCCACCACACCGTGGATACCTTCGGCCGTCTCGACATCCTGGTGAACAACGCCGGCGTACTGGCCGTGGCGCCCATCGAAGAATTCAGCATCGAGGACCTCGATCGCACGCTGGACGTGAACGTGCGCAGCGTGGTGATCGCCAGCCAGGAAGCCGCCCGCGTGATGGGCGAGGGCGGTCGCATCATCACCATCGGCAGTACCAATGCCGAACGCATGCCCTTCGCCGGTGGTTCGGTCTATGCCTTGAGCAAGGCGGCGGTGGCCGGTTTCACCAAGGGCCTGGCCCGCGACCTCGGCCCGCGCGGTATCACGGTCAACAACGTGCAGCCCGGCCCGGTGGATACCGACATGAACCCGGATCACGGCGATTTCGCCGACTCCCTCAAGCAGCTCATGGCCCTGCCGCGCTATGGCAAGGCGGAGGAAATCGCCAGCTTCGTGGCCTACCTGGCCGGCCCGGAGTCGGGTTACATCACCGGGGCGAACCTGATGATCGATGGCGGGTTCTCGGCCTGAGGAAGGGTTGTAGGAGCGAGCTCTGCTCGCGAACGTTCAGTGCGAGGCTTCGTGAGCAGAGCTCGCTCCTACGAAAACGCATAGACCGGGTTGGCACCGATGGTGGAAATGAAGAGCGATTTCCACCCTACAAGAGACGGATCAACATCTTGCGTAGCGCTTGATCTGGCTCTTTCCCCCGTCCCGCCTGGAGGTTGTCCAGCATGTGGCGGGGGTTTCCCGTTCCGGGGATCACGCAGGTCACCGCCGGATGGCTCAGGCAGAACTTCAGCAGGAGTTGCGGCCAGCTTGTGCAACCGTACTCGCTGGCCCACTCCGGCAGCGGTTGCTGCAGCAGGTTGCGCAGCAGGTTGCCACCGCCGAAAGGTCGGTTGATCAGCACCGCCACGCCGCGCTCCTGTGCCAGGGGCAGGATGCGTTCTTCGGCATCGCGGTCGTTGAGGGCGTAGTCGATCTGCAGGAAGTCCAGCTTCTCGGCGCGCAGCACCCGCTCCAGTTCGTCATAGGCACTGGAGGTGTAATGGGTGACGCCCAGGTAGCGGATGCGGCCTTCCTCCTTCCACTGCCGCAGGGTCCTGAGGTGTTCCTGCCAGTCCACCAGGTTGTGCACCTGCATCAGGTCGACGCGCTGGCGCCGCAGCAGGCGCATGGAATGCCGCATCTGCTCGACGCCGCTCTGGCGACCCTGGGTCCAGACCTTGGTGGCAACGAAGGCCCGGTCCTGGGCCTTGAGCTCGTTCAGCAGGCCACCCACCACTTCTTCTGCCTGGCCATACATGGGCGAGCTGTCGATCACCGAACCACCGGCGGCGAAGAGTGCGTCCAGCACCTTGCGACAATCCTCCCAGGCCGCGCCGGCGTCGCGGGAGATATCGAATCCGCGGTAGGTGCCGACACCGATCACTGGCAGCTGCTCGCCGCTGGAGGGAATGGCGCGGCGGCGCACGGGCTGCTGGCCCATGTCGGCGCCGAGGCCGAAGGGGCTCATGGCCAGGAGCGCGGTGCCAGCACTCAGGCGAAGGAATTCGGCGCGGGTGATGCCGGTTCTCATGGCTCGGTCTCCTGTGCGGGTGACGAGGACCCAGTGTGCTCGTGTCGGCGGCCGAGGCGCCAGCCCAGTGCGGACCAGGCCAGGGCCACGCCCGCGCCCACCAGCGCCACTGCGAAGGAGGCCAGGCCAATGCCGGTGAGCAGTGCATTGAGCCAGGCGCTCAGGGCGTCGCCACCGCGATAGACCACGGTATCGATGAAGTTCTTCGCCCGGTACTTCTCCTGGGCGCCGAGGGGGACGAAGAGCATTTCCCGACCCGGCCGCACGAAGGCGTATTCGCCGACCCGGCGCAGCACCATCACCGATGCCAGCACGGCGAATTGCGGCAGTAGCGCCAGGCCGAGAAAGCCCAGGGCCACCAGCAGCGGCACCACCGCCAGCAGCGCGCCAACGCCGAAGCGCTGCGCCACGCGCCCCGCGATGAACAACTGGCAGGCGAGGGACAGGGCCTGCACGGTGAAGTCGATCAGGGCGAAGACGCGCACTTGCTGGTGACTGTCCGGAAACAGCGCCGCCACCAGCCGCGCCTGTTCGAAGTAGAGAAAGGTGCTGGTGCAGGACAGCAGCAGGACGAAGGCACAGATGCCCAGCAGGTAGCGCGAGCCCAGCACCTGGCTGATGCCGGCAAAGGGGTTGCCGGGCACTGGTCGTTCCGGTGGCTCGCTTTCCGCGCCGGGCCGCCCGGCACCGCCGCTTCCTCGCCAGTCCATCAGCACGCGGCGCAGGGCCAGGGTGGGCAGCAGCAGTATGGCGGCCAGTATCAGCAGTCCGACGGTTCCCAGATCGCTCACCAGCAGGCCGCCCGCGAGCGGGCCGATCAGCCCGCCGAGGCTGGCGCCAGCGGCGATGGAAGGGAACAACCGTTTGGCCTGGCGACGGTCGAACACGTCGGCCAGCAGGCTCCAGGCCAGGGACACCACGAACAGGTTGTAGACCGACAGCCAGACGTAGAAGGCCCGCGCCGCCCACAGTGGGTCAGGTGTGCGCCAGAGCAGCCAGGCGAAGCCCAGCAGGTTGCCGACGAAGAACAGGTAGACGCAGTCGAGGAAGATTCGCCGTGGCACCCGCGCGTTCAGCCAGCCGTAGGCCGGCACGGCCAGCAGCATGGCGATGAAGGTGGCGCTGAACAGCCACTGCAGGTTCTCCACACCCCCGGCGATGCCCATGGACTCGCGCACCGGGCGCAGCATGAAGTAGCCGCCGAACAGGCACAGCAGCAGGGCGAAGGCGGCCAGGGCCGGAGCCAGTTCACCGGGCCTGGCATGGATGGCGCGGTGCAGGAGGGACATGGTGGTGGTTCGTGTGGGGTGGTCTGGTGGTTTTAGACCATGGGAGAGCGGGGCGCTGGCGTCAGCTGTTGCACGGTAATTGGCAGGGCAGTGTTTCTTCTAGGAGCGAATTCATTCGCGAAGGGCCGCGCCGCGGTCCGTTGGTCCGCATCGCGAATGAATTCGCTCCCACAGGGTTTGGGGCAGGCGCTCACAGCCCGTACTTCTTCACCTTGTCGAACAGCGTGGTCTTGGCCATGCCGAGGGCGATGCAGGCCTGGCTGAGGTTGCCGCCGTGGCGTTCGAGGGCGGCGCTGAGGAGGGATTTTTCGAAGGCTTCCACCGCCTCGGCGAAGCGCGGTTCGTTGCCGTCCGGGGTCTGGCCGCTTTTCTTGAATACCGGCAGGCCGAGGGCGAAGCGTTCGGCCACGTTGCGCAGTTCGCGCACGTTACCGGGCCAGTCGTGGGCCATCAGGGCGGAGACGGTGGCGTTGTCCAGCTCCGGCGCGGCGCGATCGAAGCGCAGGGAGGCCAGCTGCAGGAAGTGCTCGAACAGCAGCAGGATGTCTTCGCGGCGGTCGCGCAGCGGTGGCAGTTCCAGGGTGACCACGTTGAGGCGGTAGTAGAGGTCGCTGCGGAAGCGCCCGGCCTTGCCTTCTTCGTTCAGGTCGAACTTGGTGGCGGCGATCACCCGGCAGTCCACCGGAATCGGCTGGTTGGAGCCCAGGCGCTCCAGGGTCTGCTCCTGCAGCACGCGGAGGAACTTGATCTGCAGGTTGATCGGCATGCTCTCGATCTCATCGAGGAACAGGGTGCCCTGGTGGGCATGCTCGATCTTGCCGATGCGCCGCTTGCCGGCACCGGTGAAGGCATGGGCTTCATGGCCGAAGATCTCGCTGTCGAACAGGTTCTCCGGCAGGCCGCCGCAGTTGAGGGCAACGAACTCGTGCGTGTGGCGCCGACTGGAATCGTGCAGGCAGCGGGCGACCAGTTCCTTGCCGGTGCCGGTCTCGCCTTCGATCAGCACGTTGGCCGAGGTGTCGGCGACGTTGGCGATGAGTTCGCGCAGGGCCTGGATGGCCGGCGAGCGGCCGATGATGCGCTGCTCCAGGGACTGGCGGCTGGCCAGCTGACGGCGCAGGCTGCTGACTTCGCGGTCCAGGCGGCGCTTCTCCAGGGCGCGGCGGGTGACGTCCACCAGTCGCTCGGGAGAGAACGGCTTCTCCATGAAGTCATAGGCGCCGCTGCGCATGGCGCCCACCGCCATGCTGATGTCGCCGTGGCCGGTGATCAGCACCACCGGCAACTGGCGGTCGCGGGCCTTGAGGCGCTCCAGCAGGGTCAGGCCATCCATGCCCGGCAGGCGGATGTCGCTGATGACGATACCGGCGAAGTCCTCGCCCACCTTGTCCAGGGCTTCTTCGGCACTGCCGACGCCGACGCTGGGGATGTCTTCCAGGGCCAGGGCCTGCTGGCAGCCGAGCAGGACATGGGGATCGTCTTCGACGATGAGGACGTTGAGCGGCTCGGTCATGGTCGGGGGCTCGCGTTCGAATCGGGGCTTTCCAGCAGTGGCAGGCTGAGCTCGAAGGTGGTACCGCCGCTGTCGGGGTGGTGCGCCGCGAGGCTGCCGCCGGCGGCGGTGGCAAGGCTGGCGGAGAGGGTCAGGCCCAGGCCGAGCCCGTGCTCGCCGGGCTTGGTGGTGAAGAAGGGCTCGAACAGGTGCACGCGGTTCTCCGGGTCGATGCCGGGGCCGTTGTCGCGCACCTGCAGGCGATAGACGCCGCCGTCGGCCCGGCCGCTGAGCCAGAGCTGGCAGTCGGTCTGGCCGCTCATGGCGTCCAGTGCGTTGGTGATGAGGTTGACCAGGATCTGCTCCAGGCGGGTCTGGTCGATGGCCAGGAGCACGTCGTCGACTTCCCGGTGCAGCCCCAGCGGCGAGCGTTCCAGGCGGGCGTTGAGGAGGAACAGGGCTGCGTCCACCGCCTTGCCCAGGCGCGCTTGCCCGTGGTCGTCGGAGCGTCGCGCGAAGGCCCGCAGGCTGGCGGTGATGCGACCCATGCGGTCCACCAGTTCGTTGATGGCGGAAAGGTTGGTGGTGGCGGTGTCCAGGGCGCCGCGTTCGAGGAAGCGCATGGCGTTGCCGGACAGGGTGCGCAGGGCGGCCAGGGGCTGGTTGAGTTCGTGGGCGATGCTGGTGGACATCTGCCCGATTACCGCCAGCTTGCCGGCCTGGACCAGGCGGTCCTGGGCCTTGCGCAGGTTGTCTTCGGTCTGTTTGCGCTCGCGGATTTCCGCCAGCAGGCGGCTGTTGCTGGCGCGCAGGTCCTGGGTGCGTTCGGCGATCTTGCGTTCCAGTTCGTTGTTGGCCGCCAGCAGCGCTTCACGGGCGGCCAGGCGCGTGGCGATAACCTTGCGGCGCTCGTTCCAGGCGATCAGCAGGAAGGCCAGCAGGGCGAAGCCGACGGCGGCGAGCATGCCCTGGATTACCGCTTCGCGGCGCAGGTCGGCCAGCGGTGAGAGCAGCGTGAAGTGCCAGGGCGTGTCGTTCAGGGGGCGGGTCTGCGCCAGGTAGGCGACGTCGCCTTCCGCCTCGCCCTGCGGGCCACTGGCGGCGAAGCTGATGGCTTCCAGGCCTTCGCCCAGTACCTCGCGGCTGCGTGGCTCCCATTCGTTCAGCGCCCACCAGTAGTACTGCAGGCTGCGGGCCAGGCGTTCCTTGTCTTCGGCGGAAAGCGGCCGTACCGCCTTCATGCGCAGGGCCGGATCGCTGGAGAGGATGATGATGCCGTTCTCATCACTGACGAAGGCTTGCAGGCGGGCCTTTTCCCAGCGTTCCTGCAGGGCTTCGAGCTTCACCTTGACCACCGCGACGCCAATGATCCGGCCCTGGTAGCGCAGGCCGTGGGCCAGGTAGTAACCGGCCTCGCCGGTGGTGCTGCCGATGCCGTAGAAGCGGCCGGGGCGGCCCTGCACGGCCTCCTGGAAGTAGGCGCGGAAGGCCAGGTCTTCGCCCAGGTAGCTGTCGGCATCGCGCCAGTTGCTGGTGGCCAGCACGCGACCATTGGTGTCCAGCAGGTAGATGGCGCGGGCTCCGCTGCGGCGGTTAAGGCCTTCGAGGTAGTCGTTGACCAGGTTGCGCCGGTAGGGGGTGGGGTTGAGCAGCAGGTGGCTGACGCTGGATTCGAGCTCCAGCAGGCTGGGCAGGTAGGTATAGCGGTTGATCTCGCTTTCCACGGCGCGGGCGTGGAGTTCCAGCTGGCGCTCGCCGTTGACCCGCAACTGGCGGATGCCGGCTTCCTCACTCAGGTGAAAGCCGATGTAGCCGAAGCCCGCCATGCACAGGAGCAGCAGCAGGAACAGCAGCAGGTGGCGGGAAAGACGCGGTTTCACGGTCAGGGCTGGCGGCATGGCGCGGAAGCTGGCGGTGGGGCATTGCATCATAGACATCCGGGCCGTGCCAGTCGCCGCCCAGCGCGGGAGCCGGGCGGCGGGGGAGGTGGATCAGTGCTGGAGGATCTTGGCGAGGAACTGCTGGGCGCGGTCGGAACGGGCGTTGACGTCACCGAAGAACTCGTCCTTGGCGCAGTCTTCGACGATCTGCCCGCGGTCCATGAAGATCACGCGGTCGGCCACCTTGCGTGCGAAGCCCATCTCGTGGGTCACGCACATCATGGTCATGCCTTCCTGGGCCAGCTCGACCATCACATCCAGCACTTCGTTGACCATTTCCGGGTCCAGCGCTGAGGTGGGTTCGTCGAACAGCATCACCACCGGGTCCATGGCCAGGGCGCGGGCGATGGCGACGCGCTGCTGCTGGCCACCGGAGAGCTGGCCGGGGTGCTTGTGGGCGTGGGCCTTGAGGCCGACGCGGTCGAGCAGCTTCAGGCCTTTGTCCAGGGCTTCGTCCTTGTTGCGGCCGAGCACCCTGGTCTGGGCGATGGTCAGGTTCTCGGTGATGGACAGGTGCGGGAACAGCTCGAAGTGCTGGAACACCATGCCGACGCGGGAACGCAGCCTGGGCAGGTTGGTGGCCTTGTCGGCGATGGAGGTGCCGTCGACCACGATGTCGCCCTTCTGGAAGGGTTCCAGGGCGTTCACGCACTTGATCAGGGTGGACTTGCCGGAGCCGGACGGGCCGCACACCACCACTACTTCGCCTTTCTTCACCTCGGTGCTGCAGTCGGTCAGCACCTGGAAGTCCCCGTACCACTTGTTGACGTTCTTGATGGAAATCATACGGCTAACCTTTTCTGCAGGAGTTTGACCAGCTGGGAAGCGATGAAGCTGACGCTGAAGTAGACCAGGCCGGCGAAGATGAGGAACTCGTGGGGCTGGCCGATGATGTCGCCACGGGAGCGGGCGGCGTTGAGGAAGTCCATCAGGCCCACGGTGTAAACCAGCGAGGTGTCCTGGAACAGGATGATGCTCTGCTGCAGCAGCAGCGGGGTCATCTTGCGGAAGGCCTGGGGCAGGATGATTAGGCGCATGCTCTGGCCGTAGGTCATGCCGAGCGCCGAGGCCGCCCCCATCTGGCCTTTCGGTATGGCCTGGATGCCGGCGCGGACGATTTCGCAGAAGTACGCCGCCTCGAACATCATGAAGGCCACCAGGCACGAGGTGAAAGCGCCCACCGGCGTGTCTTCACCTGTGATGGCCCGCAGCAGGAAAGGCACCGCGAAGTAGAACCAGGTGATCACCAGCAGCAGCGGGATGGAACGGAAGTAGTTGACGTACAGCCCGGCGATCTTCGACAGCAGCGGGTTGTGCGACAGGCGCATCAGGGCCAGGACGGTGCCCAGGGCCACGCCGCCGAACACGCCGAGCACCATCAGCTTGAAGGTCATCAGCAGGCCGTCGGCCAGGCCCGGCAGGGCGGGGATGATTGCGGAGAAATCCATCATTTACCCCCTACGGAGATCAGGCCGGGCACCGCGACCTTCTTCTCCACCAGGCGCATGAACAGCATCAGGCTCATGTTCAGGGTGAAGTAGATCAGGGTGGCCAGGGTGAAGGCTTCGAACAGGTTCGCGGAGAACTCGGCGGTCTGCTTGGTCTGCGCCAGCAGCTCCATCAGGCCGATCAGCGACGCCACGGAGGAGTTCTTGAAGATGTTCAGGAACTCGCTGGTGAGCGGCGGAATGATGATGCGGAAGGCCTGGGGCAGCAGCACGTAGCGGTAGATCTGCGGCAGGCGGAAGCCCATGGCGCGGGCGGCGCCGAGCTGACCCTTGGGCAGGGCCTGGATACCGGTGCGCACTTGCTCGCAGACGCGGGAGGCGGTGAACAGGCCGAGGCACACCACCACGCTCAGGTAGGCCGAGGTGGCCGGGTTGAGGTCCTGCTTGAACCAGATTTCCAGCGGTTCGGGCAGCAGGTCCGGCACCAGGAAATACCAGAGGAACAGCTGCACCAGCAGCGGCACGTTGCGGAACACTTCCACGTAGACGGTAGCGAAGCCGGAAACCCAGCGGTTCGGTACGGTGCGCATCACGCCGAGCAGCGAGCCCAGCAGTAAGGCGATGATCCAGCCCGCCAGGGCGATGGCGATGGTCCAGCCCAGGCCGGTGACGAACCAGTCCAGGTAGATTTCGCTGCCGATCCCGGTGGACTTGAAGAACACGCCCCAGTCCCAGTTGTAATTCATCAGGGTTGTCCCCTATCAGGTCGATCTGTCTGCGGTTGAAGGCAGTGGAAGGGGGAAACGCCCTCTCCTTCTGGGAGAGGGCTGGGGGGAAGGCTGCATGACATTGCACGGAGCCCACCACCCTCACCCCCGGCCCCTCTCCCGGAAGGAGAGAGGAGCAAGGCGTCAGATTTCTTCAGCCGACTTGTCGGTGGGGCTGGCGACCAGCTTCTTCAGCTCTTCGCTCATGGGGAAGTTCAGGTTCAGGCCCTTCGGCGGGATGGGCTGGGTGAACCACTTGTCGTAGATGCCGTTGATCTCGCCGGAGGCGAAGGTGTCGGCGATGGCCTTGTCGACCACTTTCTTGAAGGCTTCGTCGTCCTTGCGAACCATGCAGCCGTAGATTTCGAAGGACTGCGGCTTGCCGGTCACGACCCAGTCATCGGGCTTCTTGGCCTTGGCCATTTCGCCGTAGAGCAGGGCGTCGTCCATCATGAAGGCCACGGCGCGGCCCGACTCCAGCATCAGGAAGGACTCGCCGTGGTCCTTGGCCGAGATGATGTTCATGCCCATCTGCTTCTCGGCGTTCATGGACTTGAGCAGGCGCTCGGAGGTGGTGCCGGCGGTGGTCACCACGTTCTTGCCTTTCAGGTCGTCGAACTCGTTGATGCTGGCGCTCTTCTTGGACAGCAGGCGGGTGCCCACTTCGAAGATGCCCACGGAGAAGCCGACCTGCTTCTGGCGCTCCAGGTTGTTGGTGGTGGAGCCGCACTCCAGGTCCACGGTGCCGTTCTGCACCAGCGGGATACGGGTCTGGGAGGTCACCAGGTTGTAGCGGACCTTCAGCTCGGGCATACCCAGCTCCTGCTTGATGGCCTCGACCACTTTCAGCTGGATGTCATGGGAGTAGCCGATGGGCTTGCCCGGCTCGGTGCCGAGGTAGGAGAAGGGGATGGAAGCGTCACGGTGACCGAGGGTGATGGTGCCGGTCTCCTTGATCTTCTTCAGGGTACCGGTCAGCTCGGCGGCGAAGGCCGGAGCGGAAATCAGGGTTGCTGCGATAGCGGTGGCCAGAACCTTGGGGAGCATACGCATGAACGACAGTCCTCGATGTTGTTTGTTCTTATCGGCGCGAGCAGGAGATCGCGTCCGTCGGGATCTGTATTGGCAGAATGCGTGCCAGCTGTATGGTGACCTGATTATTTATTCAACTTGTTGATATTTAAGGATTTTATGTCGATAGAAGGCTATCTTGATTGGCGCCGTGTCCGGGCTTCCGAATATGCGCTCCGACTGTCGTTCGGATTTCCGAACGAGTGACCTTGTAGTCATCTTGAGAGAGGGGCGTGCTAGTGAGCGTTGGGCTTCGTTCCTCTGCCCAACCTACGGCAGTACTGCGTCCTGCTTCGCGAAAGGGCTGCGAAGCAGCCCCTCGGGTCAATCAGTTGCCTTGGACACTTCCACCGCCCTCGGCTTGGGCGCGAACTTCGCCGCCAGGCGCATGGAGGTGGTGACCAGGCGCTGGTAGAGGGTGGGCAGCAGACGCTGCATGCCATCCAGCGCCCAGGCATCGGCGCCGATGAGGATGCGGCGGCTGTCGCGCAGCACGCCACGCAGGATCACCGCGGCGGCCTTGTCCGGGCTGGTCCGCAGCAACTGGTCGTTGAACTGCTGGCGGGCACGGCTGGATTCCTGGCCGGTGACCTTGGCCAGGCTGTCGTTCATCCGCGCGGTCTTGGCGATGTTGGTGCGGATGCCGCCGGGGTGCACGCAGCTGGCGGAAACGCCGCAGCCTTCCATGTCCAGTTCCTGGCGCAGCGACTCGGTGAAACCGCGTACGGCGAACTTGGTGGCGTTGTAGGCGCTCATGCCCGGCTGGGCAAACAGGCCGAACACGCTGGAAACGTTGACCACATGACCTTCGCCGCTGGCCTTGAGGTGGGGCAGGAAGGCCTTGGTGCCGTACACCACGCCCCAGAAGTTGATGTTCATGATCCACTCGTATTCCGAGTAGTCGCTGCCATCCACCGTGCCGGCGTGGGCGACGCCGGCGTTGTTGAAGACCAGGTTGACCCGGCCATGGTCCAGCACCACCTGTTCGGCCCAGGCGTGAACGGCGTCGCGGTTGGCGACATCGACGCGGGTTTCGGTGACTTGCACACCCAGCTTGCGCGCCATGGCGGCGGTTTCCGCCAGGCCGTCGGTGTTCACGTCGGCCAGGGCCAGGTGGCAGCCCTGGCGGGCGAGGGCACAGGCCAGGGCGCGGCCGATGCCGGAGCCGGCACCGGTGACTGCAGCGACTTTGTTCTCGAAGGATTTCATGCCGGCACCTCCTGGGTGGACATTTGCAGCGGGCCCTGGGCGGTGTGCACCGGCACGCTGCGGCTGAAGTGATAGGCCGCCGGGTCGAAGTTGCGGGTCAGCAGGCGGAAGCGCCAGGTGAAGCCGGGCCAGACGGTGCAGTTACGGCCGCTTACCGGGTGCAGGTACCAGCTCATGCAGCCGCCGGCATTCCACACGGTCTTGCCCAGGCTGCCCTGGAGCTTGCCGTTGAACTTGTCCTGCACGTCACGCTTGACCTCCAGGCTGCGCAGGCGGCGGGCATCGAGCAGGTCCAGGGCGCCGAGCACGTAATGGATCTGCGATTCGATCATGTAGACCATGGAGTTGTGGCCCAGGCCCGTGTTCGGTCCCATGAGGAAGAACAGGTTGGGGAAGCCCGCGGTCAGGGTGCCCTTGTAGGCTTCCGGACCTTGCGGCCAGGTGTCCAGCAGGTCGACACCGTTACGGCCGAAGACCACGCCACGGGGCAGCGGGTCGCTGGGGGTGAAGCCCGTGCCGAAGATGATGGCGTCGATCTCGCGTTCCTTGCCGTCGGCGGTGACGATGCTGTTCTTGCGGATTTCCTGGATGCCGTCGGTGATCACGTCGACGTTGGGCTGGGTCAGCGCCGGGTAATAGTCGTTGGAGATCAGCACACGCTTGCAGCCCATGGTGTAGTCGGGCGTGACCTTGGCGCGCAGGACCGGGTCCTTGATCTTGCGCTTGATGTAACCCCTGGCGACCCATTCGGCGAGCTTCATCACCTTCGGCGTCAGGGCGAAGCCAATCACGCGGCTTTCGAGGACGGTGTAGATGGCGCCGCGCCAGAGTTGCTGCAGGAAGGGGAAGCGCTTGAAGCGGGAGCGCTCGCCCTCGCTGATGGCGCGGTCCGGCTTGGGCATGATCCAGGGCGCGGTGCGCTGGTAGAGGTCGAGCTGGGCGACCTGCTTCTGGATCTGCGGCACGAACTGGATGCTGGAAGCGCCGGTACCGACCACGGCGACGCGTTTGCCGGTGAGGTCGTAGTCGTGATTCCACTGCTGGGAATGGAAGGTTTCGCCCTTGAAGTTACTCAGGCCGTTCAGCGGCGGGATCGACGGGGTGGACAGGGCGCCCATGCCGGAGACCACGAACTGCGCGCTGTAGCGGTTGCCGGCGGCGTCTTCGATCTGCCACAGCTCGTCCACGTCGTTCCAGGCCAGGCGGGTGATCTCGGTGCCCAGCAGGGTCTTGTCCTGCAGGCGGTACTTTTCCCAGCAGCCTTCCAGGTAGGCCTTGATCTCTTCCTGCTTGGCGAACATCCGCGTCCAGTTCGGGTTCGGCTCGAAGGAGAAGGAATAGAGATGGGATTGCACGTCGCAGCCACAGCCCGGGTAGTTGTTCACTCGCCAGGTGCCGCCGATGCCGGGCTCCTTCTCGAACATGAGGAAATCGTTCTCGCCTTTCTGCTTCAGGCGGATCGCCATGCCGAGGCCGGAGAAGCCGGAACCTATGATGGCGATCTTGCAATGGCGGGCAGAGGGTCGGGGTGACGCAGTCATTGGCCGGGCTCCTGTTCTTGTTTGTTTCGGCGTATACAGCTGTATACCAAGGTAGACATCTGTATACTCGCCGGCAATCCAGCGTCGTCACAACCAACCTTAGGTAGGGCCAGAGATGAATTCCGCCAGCGGCGACGAGCTCCAGTCGCCAGAACGAGCTCCCGATGCCCCCGGCAAGCGCCTGCTCATGGAAGCCGCGCTGCGCCTGGGTTCCCAGAGTCGCAGCCTGGGCAGCCTGGGGTTGCGCGAACTGGCGCGGGAGGCCGGGCTGAACCCCAATACCTTCTACCGTCACTTCAAGGATGTGGATGACCTGGGGCTGGCCATCATCCGCAGCATCTCCACCCAGTTGCGCCAGCCCTTGCGTGACCTGCGCCGGGAAGCGGCGCTGCGCGCCGTGCAGGGCGACGGCGGTGTGTTGCCGAAGCTGATGGGCATCGACCTGGGCCGCGGCCGGCGCGTCTGCCATGAGACGGTGCAGCTGTTCTTCGACTTCGTCGATGGCAACACCGAGGCCTTCATCATCGGCGTGCGCGAATTGCACGGCGCATCCCCGGTACTGCGCGAGGCGCTTCAGGAGGTGATGGAGGGCTTCGCCGCCGACATGGCCGAGGACGTGCGCGAATACAAACTGCTGCCGGCGCTGGTCTCGGAACCGGTGGTGCGGCGCGTCGCGCGCCTGATCAGCCGCAACCTGTTCCAGATGTCCCTGGACTACATCGGCGAGCCGGATCGCCGGGCGGCGATCCGCGCGGAGGCAGAGGAGCAGGTGCTGTTCCTCTTCACCGGCGCCAGCGTGCTGCAAGCGGTGGGGGCGGTGTAGGGGGTTCTGTAGGGGCGAGTTCATTTGCCAAGGGGCGCGTAGCGTCCTCAATGGATCAGGGCAGGCCTTCTGCCGGCTTGGCGAATGAATTGGCTCTGTCTCTGTTAGCCGTTGCCAAGAGGGGCAGGTCGGGGCTCGGAGTCTTGTGGGGTTGGCTTTAGCCCACGCTGACCACGAGATGGAGGGTTGAAGCCCACCCTATTGGGTACCACCGGCAGACCTGGCCAATGATTTCACCCCTACAGGGAATCGATGCTCCACCAGGATGGCAGGAGTCGCTGGACCTCCGGCCGCGCGAAGCGGTCGTCGATCAGGTGCACCACGCCCCGGTCCTCGGTGGTGCGGATGACCCGACCAGCCGCCTGCACCACCTTCTGCATCCCGGGATAGAGGTAGGTGTAGTCGTAGCCGGCGCCGAACAGCGTGCCCATGCGCAGCTTCAGTTGTTCGTTCACCGCATTCAGCTGCGGCAGGCCAAGGGTGGCGACAAAGGCACCGATAAGGCGCTCTCCGGGCAGGTCGATGCCTTCGCCGAAGGCGCCGCCGAGCACGGCGAAACCGATTCCCCGGCCACCGGCCTCGAAGCGCTGGATGAAAGCCTGGCGCGCGGCTTCGTCCATCTGCCGCCCCTGTAACCAGATGGGCACCTGCGGGTGCTCGCGGGCAAAGCGCTCGGCTGCCTGCTGCAAATAGTCGTAGCTGCTGAAGAAGGCCAGGTAGTTTCCCGGGCGTTCCGTGAATTGCCGGGCCATCAGTTCGGCGATGGGACCAAGCGAGGCGCTGCGGTGCCGGTAGCGCGTGGATACATTGGCCGCAACCCGTACCTGAAGCTGATCGGTGCGGAAGGGCGAGTCCACTTCCAGCCAGGGCGTGTTGTGCGCCAGGCCCAGCAGGTCGCTGTAGTAGCGGCTCGGGTTGAGGGTGGCGGAGAACAGCACGGTGGAGCGGCTGGCGGCGAAGCGTGGGGCGAGGAAGGTGGCCGGCACGAGGTTGCGCAGGCACAGGCGCGACAGGCTGCTGCCCGCCTTGCCGGGGCGTTTGCCTATATCGAACAGGGAATGCCTGTCGAACTGCTCGGCCATGCGACCGAACTGCATGGCCCCGAAGTAGAAGTCCTGCAGCGCGACGTCCATGGCAGTGGGGTTGTCGGTGAGGTAGTCGGTGATGGCCACGACCGCGCCCTGCAGCGCATTCAACAGCTTCTGTGGAGGGGCGTCGTAGGCGCGGTAGTCCTCGACCTGCTCCTTGTTCAGCTCGCTCCAGGCGCGACCGACCCGCTCCAGGGGCTTCTTCAGAACCGTCGGCGCAGCCTTGCGCAGGGCTTTGAGGCTGAGTTGGTCGAGTTCGGCCGAGTACATCTTGCGTGCCCGTTCGACGAGGTTGTGGGCTTCGTCCACCAGCACCGCCACGCGCCACTGGTTGGCGCTGGCCAGGCCGTGGAGCAGGGCACTGGAGTCGAAGTAGTAGTTGTAGTCACCCACCACCACGTCGCTCCAGCGTGCCATTTCCTGGGCCAGGTAGTACGGGCAGACCTGATGGGCGAGGGCGACCTCGCGAATGGCTTCGCGGTCCAGCCAGCGGCGTTCCGCTGCCGCCTTGCGGGCGGCAGGCAGGCGTTCGTAGAAGCCTCGGGCCAGTGGGCAGGACTCGCCGTGGCAGGCGTTTTCCGGGTGCTCGCAGGCCTTGTCGCGGGCCACCAGTTCCAGCACTCGCAGCGGCTCTGCACGGGTTTGCGCCAGAGCATCCAGGGCCAATTGCCGACCGGGTGTTTTCGCGGCGAGGAAGAAGACCTTGTCCAGCCCCTGGCGCGGCACGGCCTTGAGCAGGGGGAACAACGTGCCCAGGGTCTTGCCGATGCCGGTGGGCGCCTGGGCCATCAGGCAGCAGCCGGTGCTGACGGCCTTGTACACCGCTTCGGCGAGCTGGCGCTGGCCGTGGCGGAACTGCGCGTGGGGGAAGCCGAGGGCTTCGAGGGCGGTGTTGCGTGCACCGGCGTGGGCGAGTTCCTGTTCGGCCCAGGCAATGAAGCGCAGGCACTGCTCTTCGAAGAACTGGCGCAAGTCTTCTGCTCGATGACGCTCGGTGAGCAGGGTTTCTTTCTGGCTGCCGATGTCGAAATACACCAGTGCCAGTTCGATCTCCGACAGGCCGTTCTGCTGACAGAGCAGCCAGCCATAGACCTTCACCTGTGCCCAGTGAAGCTGCCGATGGTTGTCCGGCATGCGCTGGAGATCACCACGGTAGGTCTTCACTTCTTCCAGGCGCGTCAGCGCCGGGTCATAGCCGTCGGCGCGGCCGCGAACACGCAACGGCCCGTACTCACCGCTCAGGGCGACTTCCGTCTGGTAGCCCTCGCCGCGGCGAGCGGCTACCAGGGCGTGACCGACGATGCCTTCCTGTGCGGTGGGGGCCGGGGTGAAACGCAGGTCGAGGTCGCCGCCCTTGGCGGTGAACTCGCAGAGCGCGCGCACGGCGACGCTATACGTCATGGTCAGGCGTCCGCCCATTGCACGTAGCAGACTTCCACGGGAATCCCGTGCTGGGCGCAGAACTCCAGCCAGCGTAGCTGGTTGTCCTGCAGGCGGTCGCCTGGGCCTTTCACTTCGATCAGGCGAAAGCGTCGTTCTTCAGGCCAGAACTGGATCAGGTCCGGGAGGCCGGCGCGATTGGACTTGATGTCCGCGAGGATGCGCTGGAAGCAGGCTCTCAGCTGTGCCGCCGGCAGGCAGGCAAGGGCCTGCTCGAGCAGGGTTTCATCCAGGTTGCCCCAATGGACGAAGGGCGATAGCAGCCCCTGCTTGGTGGCGTAGGTCCGACGGATGCTGGCCTGGTAGGCGCCGCTGTCCAGTTGCGCCAGGCAGGCGTCGAACAGTTCGGCGCGGCGTGCATGGAAGTCGGGGCTGAGCAGGTCCGCCGGGCCGTTGTGGAATGGGTGGAAGAAGGCACCGGGAAGCGCGGCGAAGATGGCGTCCCAGCAGAGCAGGCCGAACAGCGAATTGAACAGGGTGTTCTCCACGTAGTGCACGGGCGCGCCGTCTTCGTGCAAGTGCAGCAGCACAGCGTGCTCCACCGAGAGCGGCTCCGGTGGCTGCGGCAGTACCAGGTCGATGCGCTGCACGGGGGACCTGGTGGCTGGCGACTCCTTGGGCAGGCCCAGCTTGCGTCGCAGGCGCGGCAGGATACGGCCAAGGTGCTGCTCTTCCTCTTCGCTCTCGGGCCCTGCGCAGGCGTGCTGCGCGAGGTCGAAGGCTTCTGCATTGGCGTCCAGTCGCTCCAGAACGCGGATTCGCCGTACCCGTGCGCCCGGGTAGTCGCACAGGCCGTACAGACCCAGGGCGGCTTCCAGCAGTTCGCTGCGCTCGCATTGCTGGCCGACCTGGAACAGCAGCTTGCGCCGACGCGCATCCAGCCAGGGATTCGAGTGGGGTTGCAAGGGGAGTTCGGGGAACAATTGGTCCAGTGCTTCGCCGGCTTCGAAGCGCTCCCGCCAGCGGTGCAGTTGCAGGTAGTAGTCCAGGTCGGCGCGCTCGCGGAAGCCCCGTGCCGAGGCGTCGATCTCCACTTTTTCGTACTGGTAGATACCGAGGTCGGCGAGGACGAATTCGGACCAGTCCTGATAGAGGTTGCCGAAGAACATCAGGCGCAGGCGGTCGCAGACATCCATCAGGCCGAGGGCGTACACGCAGTCGCCGCTTGCCGGGTACCAGGCGGCGAAGGTACGGGGTTCGACGTGTTCGCACATCAGGGCTTCCAGCCGCTCGGCCTTGCGTCCCGGTGCCTTGCCGAAGCAGGCGTCCACTTCGCCCAGGGTGAGCAGGCCGAAGAGTTGCGGCAGTTCGAGTTCCGGCGCGTCATCCACCCAACCCAGGGCCACCAGGGGTTCCGCCGCAGCGCGGGTTTCGCCGATTTCGGCGTAGTTCAGCTTGCTGGCGCGAAACAGCGTGCCTTTGCGCATCACCATGCGTACCAGCAGCGCCTGGGAGGCGCGGGGCAGGGCGTGGAAATCCTCGATGAAGGCCTGCTCCTCGGCATCCAGCAGGTCGCTGTAACGTTCGCGAATCCAGTCCAGCAGGGTGTGGAAGTTGTTCAGGTAATAGAAAGGGTCTTCGAGGGCTGCGGGCATGGGAGGAGGGCGGATTGGGCTTTTACTGTGGATTTATACAGATATCAGGCGCGGCCGGGCACCGGCAAATGGATTTCGATCAATGGGTCAGGCGGCCGCGACCTGCACTTGGCCACGCAGCCAGTCCAGCGCCGGGTCGCCAAGGGTGCGTTGGTGCCAGGCCAGATCGAAGGTGATCCCCGGCAGCTCGAACGGTGGCGGCACCACGGCCAGGTGATCCATGTCGATCCGGCGCAGGACGCGACTGGCAACGGTGAGGATGAGGTCGGTGCCGGCGATCAATTGCGGGGCCACGCTCCAGTGGGGCAGGCGCACGGCAATGCGGCGGCGCTCGCGGATGCGGGTCAGTGCGCGCTCGATCTCGGCGGCGCCACCGCCGCTCATCTCGACCAGCACATGGGGGCGCGCCAGGTAGCTGGCGAGGTCGAGCTCTTGCGCGGGCAGGCTGTTGCGGTCCACCAGGCAGGCGAAGCCTTCCTCGAACAGGCTGGTGCTGCGCAGGTTGTCGGGCAGTTCCGGGAAAACCCCGGCGGCCAGGTCGATCTCGCCATTCTGCAGTTGTTCCAGCATGGTCTCGCGGCTGCCCTGGCTGATTTCCAGGTCGATTCCGGGCGCCTGCTCGCGCAGGGCGCGGGTCAGGGTCGGCAGCAGGCTGGCGGCGCCGTAATCGGACATGGCCAGGCGAAAGCTGCGCTGGGCAGTGCCGGGATCGAAGCCTTGGGGAGCCAGCAGCGCCTGGACCCTTCCCAGGGCCTCGGCCAGTGGGCGCTGCAATTCCAGGGCGCGTGGGGTGGGCGTCAGACCGCCGCCAACGCGAACCAGCAATGGATCGGCGAGCAGGTCGCGCAAGCGTCCCAGGGCGTGGCTGACCGCCGGTTGGCTGAGGTGCAGGCGTTCGGCGGCGCGGGTGACGTGCTGCTCGGCCAGTAGGGCGTCGAGGATGACCAGCAGGTTCAGGTCGATGCGGCGAAGATCATTCATTTGCTGCATGTTCTATAGATAAAAACAGAATTTAAATCTGTTTCATGGATTGCATAGAGTCCAGGAAAAGTTTCCTGGAGTACCTGTCATGCCATCGATCCAAACGCTTCTTCTGCTGTTGCTGGCCCTGGGCGCCGGGGCCGTAGTGCCACTTCAGGCCGGCACCAATGCCCTGTTGGGCCGGGGTCTGGGGCATCCGCTCTGGGCGACGCTGGTGTCTTTGCTGGTGAGCATCGCTGTGTTGCTGCCGCTGTTGCTGGCGCTGCGTGTGCCGATGCCGTCCTTCGCCTTTGCCGCCAAGGCGCCGATCTGGGTGTGGAGCGGCGGCACCTATGGTGTCTGCTTCATTTCCCTGGCGTTGATCCTTGCGCCCAAGCTGGGGGTGAGCGGTTTCGTAGCGGCGGCGGTGGCAGGGCAGATGCTGGCGTCCCTGGCCCTGGATCACTTCGGTCTGATGGGGCTGACGGAGCGACCGCTGAATCCGGGCAAGGCGCTGGGTGCACTGTTGCTGGTTGCGGGTGTCGTGGTGTTGCAGGTGTTCAGCAGCGAGGTGGCGCCAGTGGTGCAGCGCGCCGGGGCCTAGTCGAGAGAATCAGTCGAGCCAGCCGGTGCCAGGCGCGCGCAGGGCCATCAAATATGTCGTGCCTGACGCTAAAAAATCTATATCTGAAGCCTTGTGCCGCGCGGTCCCTGGGGTTTTCCGCGCGTGCAGCTTTTTCCTAGCCAGCGACTACAAAAATCATAATTTCGCGAATCCCTGCCTCTGAACAGAATGCGGCCAACCCCAACAAATAGCCGCATCAGCAGAACAACAAAGATCAGAGTCAGAGGAGGCAAGCCATGACCGACCTGAACCAAGCCGCCTTTCAAAAGCACATGGGCGTGACGGTTGAACAAATGGAAATAGATACGCTTGTTGTCGGTGCCGGCCAGGCCGGCGTGGCCATGAGCGAGCACCTTAGCAAGCTCGGCGTGCCCCACCTGGTTCTCGAGCGCAACCGCATTGCCGAAGCCTGGCGCACGGGGCGTTGGGATTCGCTGGTGGCCAATGGCCCGGCCTGGCACGACCGCTTCCCCGGGCTGGAATTCGAAGGCCTCGACCCTGACGCCTTCGCCCCGAAGGAGCAGGTTGCGGCGTACTTCGAGGCCTATGCGAAGAAATTCGACGCCCCCATCCGCACTGGGGTGGAAGTGAAGAGCGTGGTTCGCAATTCCGATCGCCCGGGCTTCACGATCGAAACCTCCGAAGGTGTGATCCAGGCCCGCCGCGTGGTATCTGCCACCGGCCCCTTCCAGCGTCCGGTCATTCCGCCGATCGCGCCCAAGGATGATCGGCTCATGCAGATCCACTCCGCCCAGTACCGCAATCCGGAGCAGATGCCTGAGGGCGCCGTCCTGGTAGTGGGTGCGGGCTCGTCGGGGGTGCAGATCGCAGATGAACTGATGCGCGCCGGCCGGAAGGTCTACCTGTCGGTCGGGCCGCATGATCGTCCTCCGCGCGCCTACCGCAACCGTGATTTCTGCTGGTGGCTGGGCGTTCTTGGCGAGTGGGATGCCGAGGCGGCCAGGCCGGGCAAGGAGCACGTCACCATTGCGGTGAGCGGTGCCCGCGGCGGCAAGACAGTCGATTTCCGCGAACTGGCCCAGGAGGGCATGACGCTGGTCGGCCTGACGAAATCCTTCAATGACGGTGTGGTGACCTTTCAGGCCGATCTTGCGGAAAACCTCGCTCGCGGCGACGAAAACTACCTGTCGCTGCTGGATGCTGCGGATGCCTACATCGCCCGCAATGGTCTCGACCTTCCGGAAGAACCCGAAGCTCGCAAGACCTTCCCGGAACCGGAATGCGTGGCCAATCCGATTCTGGACCTCGACCTCGCCGAGGCTGGCGTCACTTCGATCATCTGGGCCACCGGCTATTCCGTAGATTTCAGCTGGCTGCAGGTCAACGCCTTCGACGCGAACGGCAAGCCAAAGCATCAGCGCGGTGTTTCCAGCGAGCCTGGCGTGTATTTCCTCGGGCTGCCCTGGCTGTCCCGTCGCGGCTCCACCTTCATCTGGGGGGTCTGGCACGACGCCAAGCACATCGCCGACCACATCGCCACGCAGCGCAAATACCTCGCCTATCGCGACGCCGCGCAGCGCCAGGCCGAGGACTGATTGAAGGATCAGTCCCGCATGCGCGCCCCGATTCGCACCCTCAACGCACTATTCAAAGGAAGCCAGTAGATGCCTACCCATACCCGCATCCGCATGTTCAATACAAAAGACACCTACCCGAACCAGACCCTGAACAACGACCTGTGCCAAGCAGTGCGCGCCGGCAATACGGTCTATGTTCGCGGTCAGGTCGGCACCGATTTCGAGGGACGGCTGGTGGGCCTCGGCGACCCGCGCGCCCAGACCGAGCAGGCGATGAAGAACGTCAAGCAACTGCTGGAAGAGGCTGGCAGCGACCTTTCCCACATCGTCAAGACCACCACCTACCTGATCGATCCGCGCTATCGCGAGCCCGTCTACCAGGAAGTCGGCAAGTGGCTGAAGGGCGTGTTCCCCATCTCCACCGGATTGGTGGTATCGGCACTCGGTCAGCCCCAGTGGCTCATGGAGATCGACGTCATCGCGGTGATTCCGGACGACTGGCAGCCGGAGCAGGTATAAGGAGCAGGGTCATGACGTTCTCCATTATCGGTCGCTGCCCCGAAACCGGGCAGCTCGGCATCGCCATCAGTTCTTCCAGCATCGCCGTTGGCGCCCGTTGCCCCTGGGTGCGGGCCGGGGTCGGCGCGGTCGCGACCCAGAACGTCACCCTGCCGGCCCTGGGGCCGCAGATCCTCGACCTGCTCGACTCGCAGCAACTGGAACCGGCGGCCGCTCTCGACCGGGCACTCAGCACCAACGGCTGGAGCCAGTACCGGCAGGTGACCGTGATCGACGCCCAGGGTCGCACTGCGCTGTTCAGCGGCAGCGAGGCACTGGGGGTCCACAACGCGGTAGCCGGTGAGCAATGCGTCGCTGCCGGGAACCTGCTGTCCGGCACTCAGGTGATCCAGGTCATGGTGCAGGCCTTCGAAGCAACGCCCGGCGTGCTGGCCGATCGTCTGCTGGCGGCCATGCGTGCCGCGATGGCGGCCGGTGGTGAAGCCGGTCCCGTGCATTCGGCGGCGCTGAAAGTGATGGGGGACCTCACCTGGCCGATCATCGACCTTCGCGTCGACTGGGCGGAAGAGGATCCCATCGGGCAACTGGATACCCTATGGCAGGCATATCGGCCGCAGATGCAGGACTACCTGACCCGGGCGCTGAATCCGACCGCCGCGCCCAGCTACGGGGTGCCGGGCGATGAGTGAGTCGTCCAGTCGCGAGTTGCTCGAGCGGCTGATCGGCTTTGCGACGGTCAGTCGTGACTCCAACCTCGAGCTGATCGCGTTCATCCGGGACTACCTCGCCGGGCTGGGGGTGGAGTGCGAGCTCTTTCATAACCCGGAACGCACCAAGGCCAACCTGTTCGCCACCATCGGTCCTCGCGACCGGGGTGGCGTCGTGCTTTCCGGGCATACGGACGTGGTGCCGGTGGATGGGCAGTCATGGACGGTAGAGCCTTTCCAGCTGACGGAGAGAGAAGGGCGGCTATATGGGCGCGGTACAGCGGATATGAAGGGCTTCATCGCATCAGTGCTGGCCGCGGTGCCTGCCTTTCTGGGGAGACCGCTGACGCTGCCGGTTCATCTGGCCTTCTCCTATGACGAGGAGGTGGGCTGCCTGGGCGTGCGTCCTATGCTGGCGGAGCTGGAGCGGCGGCCCCACAAGCCGCGCCTGTGCCTGATCGGTGAGCCTACCGAGCTGAAACCGGTGCTGGGCCACAAGGGCAAGCTGGCGGTGCGCTGCCAGGTCCAGGGCGCCGCCTGTCATTCCGCCTATGCGCCCTATGGCGTCAATGCCATCGAATACGCGGCGCGGCTGATCGGCAAGCTGGGGGATATCGGCGCGGAACTGGCGCGCCCCGAGCGTCATGACGAGCGTTTCGATCCACCGTTTTCCACAGTCCAGACCGGGACCATCAAGGGCGGGCGTGCCCTGAACATCGTACCGGCGGAGTGCGAGTTCGATTTCGAGGTGCGTGCACTGCCGGACTTCGATGCCCGGCAGGTGGTGGATGAGCTGCAAGCTTACGCGGAGACCGAACTGGCGCCGCGGATGCGCGCCGTCCAGCCGGAAACGGGTATCAGCCTGAAGCCGTTGAGCGCCTATCCGGGGCTGGCCACTTCGCCGGACAGCGAGGCCGCGCGACTGCTCGCACTGCTCAGCGGTTCAACGGAGTTCGGCACGGTGGCCTTCGGTACCGAGGGCGGTTTGTTCGAGCAAGCGGGCATTCCCACTGTGGTATGTGGTCCGGGAAGCATGGAGCAGGGGCACAAGCCGGACGAATTCATCAGCCGCGAGCAACTGGCCGGATGCGATGCGATGCTGCGCCGTCTGGCGCTTCATCTGCAGGGTGAAGGCGGTTCGGCGTAGACTGCCGACCCTCTGGAATGGGGCGGGATGCGCGATTGACGGGCGTCTACCCCATTGCTACCATTCCAGCCCTTATGTTGGCTCGATTCCTCCGTCCGGAGGTTGAAAATGCCAATGTCAACACCGAGATTCGCGTCGCTTTTCGCATTTGTGGGAAGCGTCGCAACCGGGGTGGCGCAGGATACCAGCTTCGATCCTCGTTGCTTCTATTGATGACTTGACCGCATTGGCTGGAGTGCGGAATAGGGCCTTTCCTGGCCTTTGACTACAGGTATGAACATGAGCGAAAGCTTTGCAGAACTTTTTGAAGAAAGCCTGAAATCCCTCGACATGCAGCCCGGTGCCATCATCACCGGCATCGTGGTCGACATTGATGGTGACTGGGTCACCGTCCATGCTGGCCTGAAATCCGAGGGCGTCATCCCGGTCGAGCAGTTCTTCAACGAACAAGGCGAACTGACCATCAAAGTGGGTGACGAGGTCCACGTAGCGCTTGACGCAGTGGAAGACGGCTTCGGTGAAACCAAGCTGTCCCGCGAGAAAGCCAAGCGCGCCGAGTCCTGGCTGGTTCTGGAAGCCGCCTTCAACGCCGAAGAAGTGGTCAAGGGCGTTATCAATGGCAAGGTCAAGGGCGGTTTCACCGTCGACGTCAGCGGCATCCGCGCGTTCCTGCCGGGCTCCCTGGTCGACGTGCGTCCCGTACGCGACACCACCCACCTGGAAGGCAAGGAACTCGAGTTCAAGGTCATCAAGCTGGACCAGAAGCGCAACAACGTTGTCGTTTCCCGTCGCAGCGTCCTGGAAGCCGAGAACAGCGCCGAGCGCGAAGCTCTGCTGGAATCCCTGCAGGAAGGCCAGCAAGTCAAAGGTATCGTCAAGAACCTCACCGACTACGGTGCGTTCGTTGACCTGGGCGGCGTAGACGGCCTGCTGCACATCACCGACATGGCCTGGAAGCGCATCAAGCATCCGTCCGAGATCGTCAACGTTGGTGACGAGATCGACGTGAAGGTCCTGAAGTTCGACCGCGAGCGCAACCGCGTTTCCCTGGGCCTGAAGCAACTGGGCGAAGACCCATGGGTTGCCATCAAGGCTCGTTACCCGGAAGGCACTCGCGTGACCGCCCGTGTAACCAACCTCACCGACTACGGCTGCTTCGCCGAGCTGGAAGAGGGCGTGGAAGGCCTGGTGCACGTTTCCGAAATGGACTGGACCAACAAGAACATCCACCCGTCGAAAGTCGTTCAGGTTGGCGACGAAGTGGAAGTTCAGGTTCTGGACATCGACGAAGAGCGTCGTCGTATCTCCCTGGGCATCAAGCAGTGCAAGTCCAACCCGTGGGAAGACTTCTCCAGCCGCTTCAACAAGGGCGACAAGATCTCCGGCACCATCAAGTCGATCACCGATTTCGGTATCTTCATCGGCCTGGAAGGCGGTATCGATGGTCTGGTTCACCTGTCCGACATCTCCTGGAACGAAGTTGGCGAAGAAGCCGTACGCCGCTTCAAGAAGGGCGACGAGCTGGAAACCGTCATCCTCTCCGTTGATCCGGAGCGTGAGCGCATCTCCCTGGGCATCAAGCAACTGGAAGACGATCCGTTCTCCAGCTACGCCTCCATGCACGAGAAGGGCAGCATCGTTCGCGGCACCGTGAAAGAAGTTGACGCCAAGGGCGCTGTAATCAGCCTCGGCGGCGAGATCGAAGGTGTTCTGAAGGCTTCCGAAATCAGCCGTGACCGCGTTGAAGACGCTCGTAACGTGCTGAAGGAAGGCGAAGAAGTCGAAGCCAAGATCATCAGCATCGACCGCAAGAGCCGCGTAATCAGCCTCTCCATCAAGTCCAAGGACGTTGATGACGAGAAGGACGCCATGAAGGAACTGCGCAAGCAGGAAGTCGAGTCCACCGGCCCGACCACCATTGGTGACCTGATCCGTGCTCAGATGGAGAACCAGGGTTAATTACCCTGCTCCATCAGCAAAAAGGGCGGCCTAGGCCGCCCTTTTTGTTTTCTGCGATTTCCCTTCCGGCTTTGGGCTGTTCAAAGCCTTCCTGGCGTGCTAAAAACTCAATGAGCTGATCTAGCCGCTTGAATTAGAAGGGAAAACCATGACCAAGTCGGAGTTGATCGAACGAATCGTCACTCATCAGGGCCAGCTTTCGTCCAAGGATGTCGAGCTTGCCATCAAGACCATGCTCGAGCAGATGTCCCAGGCATTGGCCACAGGAGATCGGATCGAGATTCGTGGCTTCGGTAGTTTTTCCCTTCATTTCCGCGCACCGCGCGTCGGACGTAATCCCAAGACAGGTGAGTCAGTCAGGTTGGACGGTAAATTTGTACCGCATTTCAAGCCTGGGAAGGAACTCCGAGACAGGGTCAACGAACCCGAATAGTTGCTAGATTCTTGTAAGGCGGGCAGAGGCGAGTTGCGCCGAGCATCCGCATGTCCGCATCTCGAGTTTTCAATCTAACAGTTTAGCAGGACACTGATAGTGTCGGTGTTCTCTTTTTAGTTTTCACGAGTTGTACCATCGCTAGATGAGTGATAGCTGAGTTTACAAGAGTCCAGTGTATGAGGCTGGGTAATTTGATTCTAAGATAATTAACCATTTTATTTGTTTTTTTGCTTTTTAGGAGTTTCTGTGAGCAACGACTGCCAAGGGAAAATGGTTCAGGACGAAATTGGCCTATTGACTATTTTCTGTGCATTCTGGGAGCGAAAGCTTTGGGTGGCCCTTGTTACTGCCACGTGCACTATTGTTTCTGTTTTGTATGCCTCTAGCGGGAAGCCGATTTATCAGGCCAGGGCCACTCTTTTGCCACCGACAGAGCTCCAAATTTCCTCACTTAATGTGGGTCGGGGAGTGGGTACTGAGTTTGCTCCTTACACTAGTGATAAGGTTTTTTCTTTACTAAAGAAGAATCTAGTGTCGGCTTACGCACGTCAGGAATATTATAAGACAATATCTGAAACTGGGCGGAAAACCGGAGTGGTTGATTCCGTTGATAGGGTTTCATTTTCAGTGGAACCGCTGCCGGAGCGGTTGGTTCTGGTTGTTTCTGGCGAGAGCCCCGAGTCGATAGTTAAGCACGCAAAAGGTTTTTTGGACGTTGTTGATTCTTTAGCCAAGAAGGAAGTTGTCGGAAACTCCAATGAAGAGTTTGACGTCAAAAGGAAAAGCATAAAGCTGGAGATGGCTGCGCTACGCAAAATTGCGAAACTGAGACGAATTGATCAGATCCATCGGTTGCAGGAGGCTCTGAGTATTGCTGAATCAATAAAATTGGTGAAGATGCCGGTTCTGCAGGGTGCATCTTTTTCTGCGAGCGAGGCAGCGGGCGCCATGGTTGATAGCATGATGTATTTGAAAGGCGTTGAGGTCTTGAAAGCCGAACTGCACGTTTTGGAAAACAGGGTGTCTGACGATCCATACATTCCGGCACTGAGGACCTTGCAGGAAGAACTTGAGGTTCTTAGTGTGAGAGACGTGAATGTGGAAGATATAACTATCTTCAATATGGATGGTAGAGTTGCTTCTTCCGAAATATCATCAGGTCCTAGGAAGTTTGTTGTAGTGCTATGTGGATTCATTTTTGGGGTTGGGCTTGGCGCTTTCCTTGCGTTGGCTCATTTTCTGATTAAGCGTGGGCGTTTGTAATGGGCGAGCGTCGTCTTTTAAGTATTGTAATACCTACGCATAATAGATCGAAATATGCGATAGAGTGTGTAAAGAGCATTCTCGAGACTAATTCGAACGAGTTTGAAGTTGTTGTTCATGACACCAGTGACGATAGCTGTGAGTTGAAAGCGTGGGCAGTTTCTGTTTCTGATGATCGACTACGCTACGTTCATTGGGGAGAATCACTGTCGATGACGCAGAATCACGAGAAGGCGATTGCGTTGGCTTCCGGTGAGTTTGTTTGTCTGATTGGCGACGATGATAGTGTTTCCAGTCAAATTATTTTGGCGGCAAAATTTGCAGATAGAATGGGAATTGATATTCTCACTCCTGAAATAAAGGCGATGTATTCATGGCCTGACTTCAAGACCCGATTCTATGGGCGCGCTCATGCTGGAAAACTCTATCTTGGGAAAATCAGTAGGAAAATAGTAAAGAAAAATTCGGCTCAGGCACTAAAGATCTCGTTGGATAATGCTTGTCAAGGGACAGAAGGTCTACCTAAGCTCTATCATGGGTTAGTTAGAAAAACGCTACTGGACGAACTTAGGAAAAGCACCGGTTTGGTGTTCTATGGAACGAGCCCTGACATATCTGCCTCGTTGGGGCTTGCGCTCGTGAGTACGCACTTTTATGTAGTTGATTTTCCTTTCACGATCCCGGGGGCGTCAGGGGGTAGCAATACAGGGCGTAGTGCCGTTAACAGGCACAAAGGGGACATCAAGAATGATCCGCACATGCGGCCATTCAAAAATCTGACTTGGCCAAAAGAACTTCCATTCTTTTTCAGTGTTGAAACCGTTTGGGCGCACGCAGCTTGGGAAACTTTGAGTTTTCGCGCTCCTGAGTTACTTGTTGATTTCAACTTGAGTCGGTTAATTGCAGTATGCAAGGCGCGGCACTCGGATTTTCGAGCGCCAATTGAGCAGGCTGAAACATACCTGTTCGGTGTTGAGGGGAGAAGATACTCCTCAGAAGCAGTAAGACTTGCTCGGTTGGGATTTTTCTTTGAGCGTCTGGTAGGAAAAATTAAACGTATGCTTCATCCGTTACCGAACAATGGGATGAAAGCGTACGGCCCGTATGAGAATGTTCGGTATGCTAGGCTCAAGGCTGAACAACTATTGGGTAATGATCCGGTGTTCAAGGAATAGGTGCGTTTGTGCATGGAGCAATAGCGGAATACAAAACAACAAAGACTTCATTTCAGAAGTCTTTGTTTTTATTTTTTCCTTATTTTCTCGTCCTCGGAAATCTCAAGATCTGGTTAGGTGCTAGTTCGGTTACGTTACCGCTTGCCCTATTCGTCGTTTTACCGGTTCTGGTCGTTGAGGTTTTCAGGCGAAGTGATACGCGATCGACTTTGTTCTTGTTGGTTTACGGGTTCTTGCTTTTCTTGGGTTTAGTTTCTTCAGCTTATAACCCACAAACGTCTTGGGGAAGGCATGTTGCAAGCTTGATTCCTGTTGGGGTTGGTGGGGTAGTGCTGCTGTGTTTCAAAGGCGTTTCATATAGTCCTAAACTCTCAGTCTCCATTCGGAATGCTGGAATACTTCTTGGGGGGCTGGTTTGGTGTAAGTTTTTATATGGAATCCTCCAAGTGTTTCTCAAGGGAGGGGGGTTCTATGAGTTAAAATCTCATATGAGTTTGCCACTGGGGGATTCAAACTTTCTTGCGGTTTATTTGGTGTTCTTTCTGGCTTTTACCGTTGAAAAAAGTCGGCTCTGGAGTTCCTTGTTTATTTTCTCTTCAGTTTTATTGACCATGTCCCGGTTTGGTGCAGTATTCTCTGTGCTTACATTTTTGTTCGCATATGGGATTGTCCGTTTTACGGTTACGGCACTTGTACTGCCTCTGGCTGTAATTTGTTTTTCCGTTTTCCTTCTGTTCATTTTTAACATGGAAGGTGCGCTTGCGCTGCTGAAGGATGGATTTTTCCCCTCTCTCCTCGCAAGAGTTGAGTTGTGGGACCAAGGTAGGAATATAGTCCAAAGCTCGCCGGTTCTCGGGGATGGGCCAGGAGGATTTACCACCTATCTTGAAGTCGTCCAGTGGCCGAGGTCTGAGTGGGGGAACCATAGCTGGATCCTGTCTATTTGGATCGAGTATGGATTTACAGGGCTCTTGTTGTATTTGTTTTTGATCTCGCTTTTTTTCTTGCAGACTCCAGTCGAGAATAGGTTGATCGGCAAGAGAATTAAGCTTGGAGTTGCAATGACCTTGATCTATGGTCTGTTTGAGAATGTCACTGGAGTATCTTCTTATGAAGCCCTCTTTGCGTTCTCGATCTGTGTTCTGCTTAGCTTGCGACGACTTGATCAGCAACACATCGTAGAAAATAGGCTTGCAACATGAGTCAAATGCGGCTGTCTCTTTTTGCGAGCTTGGTCAGTAAGCTTTCTTACGCAATCTCAAACTTTCTGGCACTTCCCCTATATACAAAATTCCTTGGCATGGAATCGGTTGGTCTTATAGGTTTTTTTGTGATGTTGCAAATGATATTAATGGCTTTGGATGGGGGAATGACAAGCGCATTCACCAGGAAGCTATCGAGTATGAAAAGATTTCATTCATATGCGCCGGTGCGTTATCTCTCCCTATCAAGCGCTTCGCTCTCCGCTCATTTTCTGATATTTGGAATCTTAGGAATGTTTTTCGGTGGTGGGGTCTATTTTTTTGCAAGGGATATTTCAGAAGAGTGGTTGGTTATTCAGGGGCTTGAATTTGATCTTGTTGTCCGTTGTGTAGAGTGGATGGGCGGGGTGGTATTTCTTGGATTCATCTCTCTAATACTGCAAGCTTATCTGGTGGCTCGCGAGATGCTTGTTATAAATGGTATTTTGTTTTCAGTTTATTCTATTTCTAGAACTCTAGGTGTTGTTTTATTTGTTTATGCTTTTGAGATTGATTCCAGTGAGCTGAACCGGTTCTTTGAGGCGCAATTCCTTGTTCATCTCTTTTATGTAGTTGCTTTGGTTGTAGTTTGCTTGCGCTCAAGCGAAAGGGTTTTTATATTTAGACCTTCATTTGGCTCCGTATTTCGTGATGGTAGATTCCAGTTGGGGGTTTTTTTTGTCTCTATTTCATCTATTGTTGTTGTTCAGATCGACAAAATTTATCTGAGTAAGATGATTGATTTGACTGGGTATGGCTATTATACGCTCGCCGCTAGCCTTGCAAGTCTACCCTACATATTTTCCTCTGCGTTGTATCCGGTTATCTACCCGAAATTCTCCGCCTTGGTCAGTGCGGGTGAGCAGGTTCGTATTCTTAGAATCTACACGGCCAGTTCATGTGCGTTGATCATTACTCTCTTATTGGCCTCTCTTTTTGTTTTTTGTTACTCTGCCTCAGTGTTAGAGCTGTTCTTTTCCGATGAAATAATATCGAATATTGCTCCCTTGCTCTCGCCTTTGTTTCTGGGTACCGCCATTCAGTCGCTGTTGATAGTTCCATTTGCACTTCAGTTGGCACATGGCTTGACAGCTTTTTCGCTTAACCTGAATCTGGTGCTGGCGCCCATAATGGCCATGGCTCTTTTTTATTTGGTTGGTCGCTATGGCGTCGCCGGAGCTGCCTGGGTTTGGCTTGGGTATAACGTGCTGTCTTTCATAGTGACTTGTATCTACGTAGTGTCTCGATTGCAGTATATTCAATCTGCAGCGAAAACTATGTTTCTGGCTACCGTAAGCTGTGTCGTCGCGTTTCTGTTTTTTAATGTGGTGTACGAGAAAATATCACCGATGTTGTCTAATGTTGAGTCGCTTCTATTACTTTTCGTTTCGGCAGTACTCCTCATGCTTTCCCAGTTCTTCATTTTTAGAAAGACCTTGGCAGGTTTTAATTGAATAATGCTTATGGGGCCTCTGGTGTCCAGGTTTTTAATTTAATTAGGGATGCTCGGAATACCGGTGGGGGAGTGACACAAGCAGTGCTGCCATTGCATCGCGAGTTGCTCCGCAGCTACGGCAACTCGAGCTTGCTTGTTGGATATATGCCTGAATTGCCGCCAGAAAACACCATTTGCATCGGTGTTAAGGCCGAACTACTGGGGCGGGAAGTTTCTGTTTCTGCAGCGGCACTTGCCCACATTCATGGCCTGTGGACGCCATTCGAGTGGCGTGCAAGCAAGTTCTTTCTCGACCGGTCTGTTCCGTTGATCATGAGTCCTCATGGGATGCTGGAACCTTGGGCCATGGCCCACAAGAGGCTGAAGAAAGTCCTCGCTTGGCACCTCTATCAGAGGCGAATCCTGTCCAAGGCCAGGCTGTTGATCGTCAATTCTGAGCGGGAGTTGGGAAGCATCAGGCGGTTGGAGATAGCCAATCCTGTCGCGGTCATAGAGAACGGAGTTGATGTTCCTGCAGGGTTTGATCCGGGCTATGCAGATGGAACTCGTGAGAAGATCGTCCTCTTTCTTTCACGCTTGGCCCCCGTGAAAGGCATCATGGATCTGTTGGAGGCGTGGGCTCAAGTGCCTAACCTTAATGGATATCAATTGCATTTGTATGGGAATGCGGAGCCGGGGTACGAGGAGAAGGTCAATGCCTGTATTCGTGAACTCTCACTGGAATCCAGCGTTCGGGTGCTAGGGCCGGTTTATGGTGATGGTAAGTGGCAGGTCTATCGGTCTGCTGATGTTTTCGTCTTGCCGTCATACAGTGAGAACTTCGGTATCGTAGTGGCAGAAGCCATGCTGGCAGGGCTTCCAGTAATTACCACCGACGCTACCCCTTGGGGACATCTTCGCGAGCGGGGGTACGGTTGGATAGTTAAGAATGATGTGAATCAGTTGACCAATGCATTATCGCAGGCGATGGAACTGTCCCCATCCCGCAAGCGGGAGATGGGGAAGGCTGCTAGCCAATTTGCCATGGCACGGTACTCATGGAAAAATATAGGAGAGAAGTACTTAGCTGCTTACGAATGGGCCAAGAATCAGGGGAATGCTCCGGACTTTATTGATCTTTGATTCTTGCTTTTTGGCATTCTACCGTCCCGTGGTATTGACATGTATATTAGCTTATATGAAGTGTGACCACGGTGGCCAGTTTGTTGGGATTTTATAAAAGTAAAGTGGAAATGGTTTTTGTGAACCCAAGATAGCGAATTTAGCTCAGGGCGCTTGATGAAAATACTCATTGTAACTCAGTACTTTTGGCCTGAGTTTTTTATTATAAATGCATTGAGCCGGAATCTTCATGAGCAAGGTTGCGAGGTCACTATTGCGACTGGGAAGCCTAACTACCCGGATGGTCAAGTGTTTCCAGGTTATACGGAAGAAGGGGTGTTGCGGGAAAATTGGAAAGGGCTTGAGATTATAAGAATCCCATTGCGTGCTAGGCGTCATGGTGGAGCTGTGAATCTTTTTCTTAATTACTTTTCCTTCGTCTTGTCTGGTATCAAGCATTTGCCAGGGTTGCTACGTGATCGTCGCTTCGATGTGACCATTGTGTTTGCGCCCTCGCCCTTGACCTCGGCTATTCCCGCCATATTCCTTAAGTCGCGCACGAAGTCCCATCTTGCAATCTGGGTGCAGGATCTATGGCCGGAAAGCCTATCTGCCACTGGCTTCATAAAAAATAGATTTCTTCTTGCTTGGGCCTCACTGGGAGTGAGATGGATATATTCCAAGGCTGATACGCTGTTGGTACAGTCCAAGGCGTTTATTGGCCCGGTCTCAAAATATTCAGAGCTTTCGAAGGTGGTTTATTATCCAAACTCCATTGATGATGGGGAAATTCATTCATCTGCGGAAAATGAATTGCCCTCGGAGTTGATAAAGCATCTAGATGAAAATTTCTGCGTAGTGTTCGCAGGAAATATAGGTAAGGCCCAAGCAGTCGAGACACTTATTGCAGCTGCAGCACAGCTTCAGCATCTGGATAACTTCAAGCTCGTTCTAGTCGGTAGCGGTAGTATGTCCGATTTTGTAACGGAGGAGGTGGCGCGCTTGGGGTTGAACAACGTTGTTGCTCCGGGACGTTTTCCGATCTCGCAGATGGAACACATATTTTCGCGCGCCTCAGCTTTGATCGTATCGTTGCGCTATGAGGAAATCCTTTCTTATACAATTCCGGGTAAAGTGCAAGCCTATCTGGCTTCTGGTAAGCCTATAATTGCTTGTATGAATGGAGAAGGGGCCCGGGTTGTGCTGGAGTCTCAGGCCGGTCTGGCATGCGCTGCCGAAGATCCTAACCAACTGGCTGAGACTATTGAAAAGCTCTACTCAATGCCGGCCGATATCTTGGATGAAATGGGAAAAAATGGACGGCAATACTTTTTGGAAAACTTTGAGATGACCCATCAGGCCAAGAACCTTATTAGCATCTTGGCTTCGCGGGTCAGTAAGGACTGAAGCGAAATGAAGATCCTGATTCTCGGTGTTACTGGCATGCTCGGTAGTGCGATGTTTAATGTGCTGTCCGGAAGCGGTCGTCACGAAGTATACGGCACGCTGCGCTCGACGGCTGGCAAGAGGTATTTCGATGCTAATTGTCACGCGCGACTGATCGATGGGGTTGATGTCCTAGAGCATGAATCTCTTGTTCGTGTGCTGGCTGTAGTGAGGCCGGATGTGGTGGTTAATTGTGTTGGGCTTATTAAGCAACTGGCAGATGCGAAGGACCCGCTATCTGCATTGCCGATCAATGCAATGTTACCGCATCGCCTGGCGAATCTATGCGCGCTGATTCGTGCTAGGTTGGTGCATATTAGTACTGATTGTGTATTTTCCGGAAGGATCGGAAACTATCTTGAGTCCGATGTTTCTGATGCACAAGACCTCTATGGTAAGTCAAAGTACATTGGGGAAATACATGATCGCCCAGAGGTCATTACTCTCAGGACTTCAATAATTGGACATGAACTGAACTCTAACTATTCGCTTGTAGACTGGTTTCTTAGTCAATATGGTGAGGTCAAGGGGTTTAGAAAGGCTGTCTTCTCAGGGTTGCCTACAGTAGTGTTGGCGGATTTGATTGAGAAATATGTACTGCCTAACCCGGGGCTGAACGGTCTCTACCATGTTTCGGCTGATGCTATCGATAAGTACTCCTTGCTTAATATTATTTCTGAAGTTTATGGCAAGGAGATTACCATCGTTCCAGATGATACGCTGAAAATTGATAGATCGCTGGATTCTTCTAGATTTAGAGTTGCGACAGGGTTCAAGCCGCCGGCTTGGCGTGAGCTCGTCACTATTATGTTTGAACGATATTGATCGGAATATGTAATCATGTTTGATGGCAAGGTTCTACTAATTACTGGTGGTACAGGTTCTTTTGGTAATACCGTCCTGAGGCGTTTTCTCGATACAAATGTGAAAGAGATTCGTGTATTCAGTCGGGACGAAAAGAAGCAAGAGGACATGCGAATTGACCTCGCTAACGACAAGGTCAAGTTCTATATAGGTGATGTGAGGGATTACGATAGTCTCTCTCAAGCTATGATAGGGGTGGACTACATATTTCACGCCGCCGCACTAAAGCAGGTGCCCTCTTGTGAGTTTTATCCTATGGAGGCAGTTAGGACCAATGTGCTTGGCACTGAGAATGTGCTGAATGCAGCAATTGCTTCTGGAGTAAAACGAGTTGTAATACTAAGTACGGACAAGGCTGTATATCCTATCAATGCTATGGGGATTTCTAAGGCCATGGCGGAAAAGTTGGTGGTTGCCAAATCTCGAATTATCCCAGCGGGTGGGCCGGTTCTTTGCTCGACTCGTTACGGTAACGTTATGGCGTCTCGTGGTTCGGTAATCCCGTTGTTCGTTTCCCAGATAAAGAAATCCGAGCCCATGACGGTAACCGACCCGAATATGACTCGCTTTCTCATGTCTCTCGAGGACTCGGTCGATCTCGTTTTGCATGCGTTTGAGCACGCGCAGCAAGGCGATATTTTTGTCCAGAAAGCTCCGGCTGCAACGGTTGCCGACCTTGCGGCCGCACTCAAGAGGCTTTTCTCTAGCGATTCGGCTATCAAGGTAATTGGTACTCGCCATGGTGAAAAGCTGTATGAGTCGCTAATTTCCAGAGAGGAAATGGCAAAGGCTGAGGATATGGGGCGATATTATAGAATTCCTGCAGATAATCGTGACCTCAACTACAAAAAGTACTTTGTTGAGGGGGAGGCGGAGATATCTGCATTGGATGATTATACCTCTCACAATACTGAGCGATTGGCAGTTGAAGAGATTTGCGAGGTTCTTCTTAAGCTCGATTATATCCAGGATGAGCTCAATGCTTAAGGTAATGACATTGGTTGGCACACGGCCTGAGTTGATAAAGCTTAGTCGGGTAATCGCTGAGCTAGATGAACATATTGATCATGTGCTTGTGCATTCTGGGCAGAATTATGATTATGAGTTGAATCAAGTCTTCTTTGATGAACTGGCAATCAGGCGACCTGATCACTTTCTTGGTGTTACAGGTGGGTCAGCTGCGAAGGTAATCGGCGACGTAATTTCCAGAGCTGACGATATTCTGGCTCTTGAGAAGCCTGATGCTCTGCTTCTTTATGGTGATACCAATACGTGCTTGGCAGTGGTTGCGGCCAAGCGGCGAAAGATCCCGGTATTTCATATGGAGGCGGGAAACCGCTGCTTTGATCAGCGAGTCCCGGAAGAATTGAATCGCAAGGTGCTGGACCACCTGAGCGATATTAATATGGTGCTTACTGAGCACGCGCGCCGCTATTTAATTGCTGAAGGTATTCGACCTGAGACGATCATAAAGACTGGATCGCACATGGAGGAAGTGCTGGATTACTATATGGAAAGTATCCTTGCTTCCGATGTTTTGGTTCGTGAAGAGTTGGCAGATGGAAACTTCTTTCTCGTCAGCACTCATCGAGAAGAGAACGTTGATTCGGTTGAGAATCTTCAGGATTTGTTGTGTACATTGAGGGTGCTAGCAGATACTTATCAGTTTCCAGTGGTGGTTTCCACTCATCCGCGGACTCGCAAGCGCTTGGAGGCTATGGAAGAAGGGTTCGACCATCCTCTGGTTCGCTTTGTCAAGCCTTATGGATTCCTTGACTACATCAAGCTTCAGATGTCTGCATTCTGTGTATTGTCTGATAGCGGAACTATTACCGAGGAGGCATCACTCCTGAACTTGCCTGCGATAACGATTCGAAATGCCCACGAAAGGCCTGAGGGCATGGATGAGGGTACGTTGATCATGAGCGGTCTGAAAGCGGATCGGGTACTGGAAGCAGTTAGCGTCGTCACGAAGCAGTACACCCGGGATCGTCGAATTATTCCTATCGTCCCTGATTATCAAGGGGGGGCGGTCTCAAAACAGGTTCTGCGAATATTGCTCAGTTACACTGACTACATTAATAGAACTGTTTGGTCGAAACCCTGATGGTGTATTGGGCAGCGTTATGCGTATCTTATTGACTGGCGCCTCTGGCTTCATTGGTTCTGCGCTATTGGTGCGTATCTCCATGGCGGCTGATTTCCAGTTGACAGTCGCAACTCGGAGGCCTCTATCAGATCTCTCGCCTGAGGTGAAGTCAAGACTGGTTCCGTCTCTGGATGCCGAAGCTGATTGGCGGCCTGCCTTGAGCGGCGTCGATGTCGTCATTCATGCAGCTGCGCGCGTGCATGTCATGAACGAACGTTCGGATGACCCGCTAGCTGAATTTCGCAAGGTCAATGTCGACGGAACCATGTGTCTGGCTCGCCAATCTGCGGCAGCTGGTGTGCGGCGTTTCATCTTTTTAAGTTCGATCAAGGTAAATGGTGAGTGGACTTCATCTGGCTCTCCCTTTATCGCGGATGCCAAGCCGGCACCCAGCGACCCCTATGGCGTTTCAAAGATGGAAGCGGAGCAGGCCTTGAAAGACCTAGCCTCTGAAACCGGTATGGAAATAGTGATTATCCGTCCGCCTTTGGTGTATGGCCCTGGGGTAAGAGCCAATTTCCTGAGCATGATGCGCTGGCTATACAAGGGCATTCCGCTGCCGTTCGGTGCTATCAATAATCGACGTAGCCTCGTCGCACTGGACAATTTGGTGGACTTGATCCTCGCGTGCGTTCGGCATCCCGGTGCGGCGAACCAGACGTTTCTGGTCAGCGATGGAGAGGATCTTTCCACTACCCAACTACTCCGGCGAATGGGAGCATCGCTGGGAAGGCCAGCGCGCTTGCTGCCGATACCTGAACATCTGTTAAGCATCGCTGCCAGATTGCTCGGTCGTAAGGCATTGGCACAGAGGCTTTGCGGATCCCTTCAAGTGGATATCAGTAAGACTCGTGAATTGCTCAGTTGGTCTCCTCCAGTCAGCGTCGAGCAGGCGCTGAACCAGACCGCTAAGCATTTTCTGGATAATCGACTCAAATGATCATCTTGTGGTTATTGCTGGCAGTCGTTGGTGTTTCGCTCGTCATGACTGGCGTGCTGCGTAAGTACGCCCTATCCCGTAGCCTGCTGGACGTACCCAATTCCCGTAGCTCCCACGCAGTGCCTACTCCTCGCGGGGGAGGAGTGGCTATCGTGCTCGCGTTTCTGGCGGTACTTCCTATTCTGGGATGGATGTCAATTCTCACTTGGCCTGTAGTTGTTGCGCTGCTTGGAGCGGGACTGCTGGTGGCAATGGTTGGATTTCTCGACGATCACGGCCACGTTCCTGCTCGTTGGCGGCTGTTAGGCCATTTTTCCGCCGCGGTCTGGGCTCTGTGGTGGTTCGGGGGGCTTCCGCAGTTCGTCATCTTCGGTACCTTGATTGATCCGGGTTGGTTCGGGAATGTCGTTGCAACGATCTATCTTGTGTGGCTGTTGAATCTCTATAACTTCATGGATGGGATTGATGGCATAGCTTCCGTCGAAGCCGTCTGTACCTGCTTGGGTGGCGCAATGCTCTATTGGCTGGTGGGACGAGCTGACCTGGCAATTGTCCCGCTGCTGCTCGGATTGGCAACCGCGGGTTTTCTGTATTGGAACTTCCCGCCAGCACGGATCTTCATGGGCGACGCGGGTAGCGGATTCCTTGGAATTTCTCTGGGCCTGCTGTCCATCCAGGCAGCTTGGGTTTCTCCTGATCTGCTTTGGAGTTGGATCATTCTGCTTGGTGTATTCGTGGTGGACTCCACCTGGACCCTGATGCGTCGCTTGCTGCGGGGGGATAAGGTTTATGAAGCGCACCGCAGTCACGCGTATCAATACGCTGCACGCAAACTAGGGAAACACCTTCCAGTTACTCTGGCTGTAGCGGGAATCAATTTGTTCTGGTTGCTTCCTATTTCGCTGTGGGTTGCGGTAGGAACGTTGGATGGTCTTGTGGGAGTGGTGCTGGCGTACCTCCCGCTCCATGTGCTGGCTATTCGCTATCGAGCTGGGGAGAAGGAATGAAGGTCGTCGCAGTTTGTCACCCTTCCCGAATTGAAAACTGTCTTCCTCTAGGGGTGGCTAGGTAGTGCCATCTAAGTAGATGAAGAATGGTGAGTGTATTTGGCAGATAGAATCAGTCGGGAGTGATCAGCAAATCATTGGAGATTGCGATTCTTCAGAGATGAACTTCTCGACGTAACGAAAGGCGAGAACTAAATTGAAGGATCTGTTATTGTTCAAGTGTTCTGAGAAAGAACCGGAGTGCTGGAAGGGATGACGGACATGCTGCGCGTATGGCTATTAGGTTTACCGCGCCGATACAAGCGGTTGCTCCAGGTGGCCACCGACATTGTTTTGGTGTTTGTGGCCTTATGGCTAGCATTCATTGTTAGGTTGGGTATAGACGAGCCGTTGGACGCTTTCACTCGACATGCTTGGCTATTTCTGGCTGCTCCACTCGTCGCAATCCCAGTGTTTATCAAGTTTGGAATGTACCGCGCAGTGATGCGCTATTTCGGTAATGACGCACTCATCGCCATATTCAAAGCGGTGAGTCTCTCATCCCTGGTACTCTCATTGATCGTATATTGGTATCGGGATGCTACTGCGGTCGTGCCGCGATCAATCGTATTCAATTACTGGTGGCTCAGCATGATACTGATTGGAGGCCTTCGCTTGGCTATTCGTCAGTACTTCATGGGCGACTGGTATGTGGCGAGCCAACAGGTGCCTTTCATCAACAAGTCTGACTCTTTGCCAAAGGTAGCGATTTATGGCGCCGGCGCAGCGGGGAATCAACTGGTTGCCGCTTTGCGGATGGGTAGGGCCATGCGCCCGGTCGCATTCATCGATGATGACAGCGACATTGCTACGCGGGTGATAGCGGGATTGCAGGTGTATAAGCCGAAGCATATCCAGCAGATGATCGAGCAGACAGGGGCCGAAGAGGTGTTGCTGGCTATACCGTCCGTGTCGCGTGGGCGGCGTAGGGAGATTCTTGAGGAGCTCGAAAGTTTCCCCCTGCATGTGCGCAGTGTTCCGGGTTTCATGGACCTGGCCAGCGGGCGCGTGAAAGTCGATGACATTCAGGAAGTGGATATTGCAGACCTGCTGGGGCGTGATTCGGTTCCGCCGCGACAGGAGCTCTTCGAGCGCTGCATCCGCGGGAATGTTGTGATGGTGACTGGTGCCGGGGGTTCCATTGGTTCCGAGCTTTGCCGGCAGATCATGGGGTGTGGCGCGAAAACGCTCCTGCTCTTCGAGCACAGCGAATTCAATCTCTACAACATCCAGATCGAACTCGAGGGGCGAATCCTTCGCGAGTCGCTGAGCATCAAGTTGGTTCCGATCCTGGGGTCCGTCCGCAATCTGGGTCGCCTCATAGACGTCATGCGAACCTGGAAGGTGGATACTGTCTATCACGCTGCTGCCTACAAACACGTGCCGATGGTCGAGCACAACGTGGCAGAGGGTGTGCTCAACAACGTGATGGGAACCTTGTACACCGCCCAGGCTGCGGTGCAGGTCGGTGTCGAGAACTTCGTATTGATCTCCACGGACAAGGCTGTTCGCCCGACCAACGTCATGGGGAGCACGAAGCGCCTGTCCGAAATGGTCCTGCAGGCTCTCAGCAAGGAATCCGCGCCAGTACTGTTTGGCGACAGTGAGGCCGTTCATCGTGTCAACAAGACCCGCTTCACCATGGTTCGATTCGGCAATGTCCTTGGCTCCTCCGGCTCTGTCATTCCGCTGTTCCGCGAGCAGATCAGGCGTGGGGGGCCGGTTACGGTGACCCATCCCAATATCACCCGCTACTTCATGACGATTCCGGAGGCTGCCCAATTGGTTATCCAGGCCGGCTCGATGGGGCAGGGCGGGGACGTGTTCGTGCTGGATATGGGGCAGCCAGTGAAGATCGCCGAGTTGGCCGAGAAGATGATCCATCTGTCCGGTCTGACGGTTCGCTCCGAGCGCAACCCCAATGGCGATATTGCCATTGAGTTCACGGGGCTGCGGCCGGGCGAGAAGCTGTACGAAGAACTCCTCATTGGCGACAACGTAAGCCCTACCGAGCACCCGATGATCATGCGGGCCAATGAAGAGCACCTGCCCTGGGATTCCTTCAGACGAGTGCTTTCCGAGTTGTTCAGCGCTGTCGAGGGCGACGACTACGTCCGTGTGCGCCAGCTCCTACGCGAAACTGTCAACGGTTACACCCCCGAAGAGGAAATTGTTGACTGGATTCATCAGCAACGTCGGATTGAGCCCTCCAGCTCCAGGAATTAGTTTGGTTCGGGCGGTTTATGAAGAGCCGCCCTTCCCCTTACTGATGACAAGGAGTGTTCATGATGTTTCGCGTTCGACTCGCCCCGTTGCTTCTGGTTCTCTGTTCACTCTGCATCGGCTATGCCCAAGTTGCTACCGCAGCGAAAAACGAGCCGGCGGCGGCAGTCGCAAGTGCTTCCACCGACTCTGGCAAGCTGAACATCAATACGGCAGATGAGGCCGCGTTGCAGGGTCAGATGATTGGTATTGGCGCGACGAAGGCCCGGGCGATCGTGCAGTATCGTGAGGAAAACGGACCATTCTCCTCGGTGGACGACCTGCTGGAAGTCAAGGGTATCGGCGTCAAGACGCTGGAGAAGAGCCGCGACAAACTGACAACGGAGTGATTGACGAGTGATACCAGGAAAGCCGGCCTATCAAGGCCGGCTTTTTTGTGGCTGTCTGGTTGACGCGATTGGGCGTTACGACGCTTTGAGAGCGGGATTTCTTGGGTACAAAGAAAAAGCCCCCGGCATTTGCCGAGGGCTTTCAATTTGGCTCCGCGACCTGGACTCGACGGCGAATGCCGAACGCGCTTCAGCGCGGCCCCGAAGGGGTGAGGGACGTAGGACCGAATAACCTGGGACGAAGTCCCTGGTGAGAGTTCAGCGCCCAAAGAAAAAGCCCCCGGCATTTGCCGAGGACTTTCAATTTGGCTCCGCGACCTGGACTCGAACCAGGGACCCAATGATTAACAGTCATTTGCTCTACCGACTGAGCTATCGCGGATCTGATGCGGCGTATCTTACTGATTAGAAAGGAGAAGTCAAGCATTTGCCTGAGCTTCTCCCAATTCTTTTCAGAGGACCTGGGTGATGGCGCGGGTCACGCTTTCCAGGTTGCTGTTGTTCAGTGCGGCAACGCAGATGCGGCCGGTGCTGACGGCGTAGATACCGAACTCGTTCTTCAGGCGCTCCACCTGCTCGGCGGTGAGGCCGGAGTAGGAGAACATGCCGCGCTGGCGAGCTACAAAGCTGAAGTCGCGCTTGGCGCCCTGGGCAGCCAGTTGCTCGACCATGGCCAGGCGCATGCTGTGGATGCGGGTGCGCATTTCGCCCAGTTCCTCTTCCCACATTGCACGCAGTTCCGGGCTGTTCAGCACCGAAGCCACCACGGTGGCACCGTGGGTCGGCGGGTTGGAATAGTTGGTGCGGATTACGCGCTTGACCTGGGAGAGCACGCGGCCGGCTTCTTCCTTCGAGCTGGTCACCACGGACAGGGCGCCAACGCGCTCACCGTACAGGGAGAAGGACTTGGAGAAGGAGCTGGATACGAAGAACTGCAGGCCAGACTGGGCGAACAGGCGCACTGCGAAGGCGTCTTCATCGATACCGGAGCCGAAGCCCTGGTAGGCGATATCGAGGAACGGCACGTGCTCGCGCTCACGCAGGACTTCCAGGACGGCTTTCCAGTCGTCCAGCTCCAGGTCTACGCCGGTGGGGTTGTGGCAGCAGGCGTGCAGGACCACGATGGAGCGGGTGGGCAGGGCTCTGAGGTCTTCCAGCAGGCCGGCACGATTCACGCCATTGGTGGCGGCATCGTAGTAACGGTAGTTCTGCACCGGGAAGCCGGCGGATTCGAACAAGGCGCGATGGTTTTCCCAGCTCGGGTCGCTGATGGCGACCACTGCGTTGGGCAGCAGGCGCTTGAGGAAGTCGGCGCCGGTCTTCAGGGCGCCGGTGCCACCTACGGCCTGGGTAGTTACCACACGGCCCTGGGCCAGCAGTTCGGAATCGGCACCGAACAGCAGCTTCTGCACGGCCTGATCGTAGGCGGCGATGCCTTCGATCGGCAGGTAACCGCGCGGGGCGTGCGCTTCGATGCGGGCCTTTTCCGCTTCAGCTACAGCGCGCAGGAGCGGGATACGACCTTGCTCGTTGTAGTAAACGCCCACGCCCAGATTGACCTTGTTGGCACGGGTGTCGGCGTTGAACGCTTCGTTGAGACCCAGGATGGGGTCGCGCGGAGCCATTTCGACGGCAGAAAACAGACTCATGATGCGGCAGCTCGGAGGAGGAAGGTGAGGATGGGACGTAACCCCGAACGATGTGCGCTAGGGGTTGCGCAATCGGGCCGGTATTATAGCGGCCCAGACGGCTTGCGGCGACATCGCTCGCAAGCTTTCCGCCAGGTATGACGCCCGTTCTGCGCAGGTGTCACATCAAAAGTCGAGGTCAGCATGTCGGAGTTCCAGCTTGTCACCCGCTTCAAGCCCGCCGGCGACCAGCCGGAGGCCATTCGCCAGATGGTGGAAGGGCTGGAAGCTGGCCTTTCGCACCAGACCCTGCTGGGTGTGACGGGGTCGGGGAAGACCTTCAGCATCGCCAACGTCATTTCCCAGGTTCAGCGTCCCACGCTGGTCCTGGCGCCCAACAAGACATTGGCTGCCCAGCTTTACGGCGAGTTCCGAGCCTTCTTCCCGAACAACTCGGTCGAGTATTTCGTTTCGTACTACGACTACTACCAGCCGGAAGCCTACGTGCCGTCCTCCGATACCTATATCGAGAAGGACGCCTCAATCAACGACCACATCGAACAGATGCGCTTGTCGGCTACCAAGGCCCTGCTGGAGCGGCCCGATGCCATCATCGTTGCCACCGTTTCCTCCATCTACGGCCTGGGCGATCCCGCGTCCTACCTGAAGATGGTGTTGCACATCGATCGCGGCGACCGCATCGACCAACGCACCCTGCTGCGGCGCCTGGCTGAACTGCAGTACACCCGCAATGACATGGATTTCGCCCGTGCCACTTTCCGTGTTCGGGGCGATGTCATCGATATCTTTCCGGCGGAATCCGATCTGGAGGCCATTCGCGTCGAGCTGTTCGATGATGAGGTGGAAAGCCTGGCGGCCTTCGATCCGCTGACCGGCGAAGTGATTCGCAAGTTGCCGCGCTTCACCTTCTACCCGAAGAGCCACTACGTGACGCCCCGCGAGGTCCTGCTGGGTGCGGTGGATCAGATCAAGGAGGAGCTGAAGGAGCGCCTGGAGCAGCTGCGATCCGCCAACAAGCTGGTGGAGGCGCAGCGCCTTGAGCAGCGCACGCGTTTCGACCTGGAGATGATCCTCGAGCTGGGTTACTGCAACGGCATCGAGAACTATTCCCGCTATCTTTCTGGTCGCGCGCCGGGCGAGGCACCGCCGACGCTCTACGATTACCTGCCGGCCAATGCCCTGCTGGTCATCGACGAATCCCACGTCACCGTTCCCCAGGTTGGCGCCATGTTCAAGGGGGACCGCTCGCGCAAGGAAACCCTGGTGGAATACGGCTTCCGCCTGCCGTCGGCGCTGGATAACCGTCCGTTGCGTTTTGACGAGTGGGAGGCGATCAGTCCGCAGACCATCTTCGTGTCGGCAACGCCCGGCCCTTACGAAGGCGAGCACTCTGGCCGGGTGATCGAGCAGGTGGTGCGGCCCACCGGCCTGGTGGATCCGGAAGTCGAAGTGCGCCCGGCCACTACCCAGGTCGATGATCTGCTCTCGGAAATCCGCAAGCGCGTGGCAGTCGAGGAGCGGGTGCTGGTCACCACCCTGACCAAGCGCATGGCCGAGGACCTCACCGACTACCTGGCCGATCACGACGTCAGGGTGCGTTACCTGCACTCGGACATCGATACCGTGGAGCGCGTGGAGATCATTCGTGACCTGCGTATTGGCACGTTCGACGTGCTGGTCGGTATCAACCTGCTCCGTGAAGGCCTGGACATGCCGGAGGTGTCGCTGGTCGCCATTCTGGACGCCGACAAGGAAGGCTTCCTGCGTTCCGAGCGCTCGCTGATCCAGACCATTGGCCGGGCGGCGCGAAACCTGAATGGCAAGGCGATCCTCTACGCGGATAACGTCACTGGCTCCATGCAGCGTGCCCTGGGTGAGACCGAGCGGCGGCGTAACAAGCAGATGGCCTTCAACGAAGCCCATGGCATCGTGCCGAAGGGCGTGAAGAAGGATATCCAGGACATCCTCGAAGGTGCCACCGTGCCCGGCTCGCGCAGCAACAAGCGCAAGGCCATGGCCAAGGCGGCCGAGGAGAGTGCGCGCTACGAGGCCGAGTTGCGTTCGCCCAGCGAGATCACCAAGCGCATTCGCCAGATGGAAGAGAAAATGTTCCAACTGGCTCGCGACCTGGAGTTCGAAGCCGCGGCGCAAATGCGCGACGAGATCCAGAAGCTGCGCGAGCGGCTGATAAATCTCTAAGAAAAAGGCGCCGGAGGGCGCCTTTTTCATGGGGCTTCAGCGTCTGCCGAAAATGATCATCACCACCCCTATGAGGGTCGCCAGACAGGCCAGCAGGGCGGCGACCTCCAGCCGTTCGCCCAGGATCAGGAACCCCAGCAGAAGTGCCACGACAGGGTTCACGAAGGCGAAAGTGGACACCAGGCTCGGCTTCACTTCGCGCAACAGCCAGAAGTACGCGGGGTAGACGCCCAGGCTGACGGGAATCACCAGGTAGGCCATCCACAGCCAGGCGTCGAAGCTTACGTTGGCGAGCTCAACGCCGTGCCAATCTCCGCGCCAGAGGCCGAAGATTGCCAGGATCACTGTGCCGGTCAGCATCTGCAGGCTGAGGCCCATCCAACTGGAGCGGAAGGGGGGGCGCTGGCGCAGCAGCCAGGCGCCGATCGCCCAGAGCAGGGTGGCCAGCACGACCAGGCCGCCGGCGAACCATTGCTCGAAGCCGGCGTCGCTGCCAAGGCCATTTCCCATCAGCATCACGATGCCGCCGCTCGCCAGGGCCAGGCCGCAGAGGATCCACAGCGGTGGGCGTTGATCCAGTAGCCATTCCAGGGCGACGCTCCAGAGGGGCAGCGTGGTGTAGAGCATGGCCAGCATGCCGGTCGGCAGGAATTGGTTGGCGTAGATCAGCGCTCCCTGTCCCACGGCAATCAGCATTACGCCGCCGATCAGCGCGCCGCCCAGGTCACTGCGCTGGACCTGGGCCTTGCCGCTGGCGAGCACCCAGCCCAGGGCCAGGATGCCGGCGAACAGGAAGCGCAGGGTGGCGATGACGAAGGGCGGCAGTTCGCGGAGGAGGAAATGGTTGGCCAGGTAGGTGGTGCCCCAGCCGATGTAAATCATGGCGAAGGCACCGATCAGCAGAAGGGTGCGGCGGGTCGAGGCGTGGGAAGACATGTACAGCCTGAAACGAATCGCGCCGGTTGTCCGGCGCGGGATTAGTGGGCGGCGGCGCTGGTGTCGCCGGTAGAACCGGCGGGCAGGGCGCGGGTGAGCAGCACGGCCAGCATGCTGACGCCGAGGGCGATGCCGATGAAATGGAAGGCGTCATTGTAGGCCATGATGCTGGCCTGCTGGTGGGCGATCTCGCTGAGCTTGCCGAGGGCTGCCTGTTCGCTGCCAAGCTTCTCGCTCAGCAGAGCCAGGCGCTCGGCGACTTGCGGGTTGCTTGGGACCAGGGATTCGCGCAGGTAGTCGAAGTAGACCTTGGCGCGTGCATCCAGCAGGGTGGCGAGCAGGGCGATGCCGATGGCGCCGCCGAGGTTGCGCAGGATGTTGAACAGGCTGGAGGCCGAGCCTGCGTCCTGGGGCTGGATGTAGGCGGTGGCGATCAGCGACACCGTTACCATCACCAGCGGCTGGCCGAGAGCGCGGATGATCTGGATCTGGTTGAACTGTGGTCCGGCGAAGTCCGGGTTGAGAATGCCCGAGGCGAAACTGGCATAGCCGAACAGACCGAAGCCCAGCGCACAGAGGAACTTGGGCGGAATCACCTTCATCAGCTTGGGTACCAGCGGAATCAGGAACAGCTGCGGAACGCCCATCCACATGATCACTTCGCCGATCTGCAGCGCGTTGTAGCCCTGGATTTGTGCCAGGTACAGCGGCAGCACATAGATGGAGCCGTACAGGCCCATGCCGAGGCCGACGCTGGAAATGCTCGACAGGCCGAAGTTGCGGTTCTTCAGGATGCCCAGATTGATCAGCGGGTTGGGGCGCGAGACCTGGAGGATGACAAAGAGAATCAGGCTCACCAGGGCGACGCTGCCCAGGCCGACGATCAGCTGGGACTCCAGCCAGTCCTTGCGGTGCCCTTCCTCGAGGAATACTTGCAGGCAGCCCAGCCCTAGGCCGAGGGTGACGATGCCTGCGTAGTCGGTGCGCTTCAGCAGCTCCCAGTGCGGGGCTTTCTTTTCCAGCCCGTACATCAGGCCGGCAATCATCAGCAGGCCCGGCGGCACGTTGATGTAGAAGATGTATTCCCAACCGAAGTTCTCCGTCAGCCAGCCACCCAGGGTCGGACCGATGGACGGGGCGAAGGTAGCGGTGATGGCGAACAACGCCATGCCCTTGGCGCGATGGTGTTCCGGCAGCTTGATCAGTGTGAGGGTGAAGGCCAGCGGGATCAGCGCGCCACCGGTGAAACCCTGCATGGCGCGGAACACGATCATGCTCTCCAGGCTCCAGGCCAGGGAGCAGAGCAGGGAGGAAATCAGGAAGCCGATGGAGACCCAGACCGCCAGGCGTCGCGCGGAGAGCAGCTGCACCAGCCAGGCGGTGAGGGGAATCATGATGATTTCCGCCACCAGGTAGGAAGTGGAAATCCACGAACCCTCTTCCAGGGTGGCGGAGAGCGCCCCCTGGATGTCCTTGAGCGAGGAGTTGGTGATCTGGATGTCGAGGACCGCCATGAAGGCGCCGAGCATGGCGCTCATCACGGCGATCCAGTCGCGCCGGGTGGGTTCGCCGCTAGGGCGAACCAGTGCATCAGCCGCCATGGTTCTCGGCCTTCAGGTGTACCTTGACCAGAACGGACATGCCGGGACGGATACGGCCCTGGAGCGGGTTGTCGGCGGTGAAGGTCAGTTTCACCGGAATGCGCTGTACCACCTTGGTGAAGTTGCCGGTGGCGTTGTCCGGCGGCAGCAGACTGAACTGGGCGCCGGACGCCGCGAACAGGCTGTCCACACGGGCTTCGATCGGAGTGTCGGGGAAGCTGTCGAACACCAGTTCGGCGGTCTGGCCAGGCACCATGCGCTCGATCTGGGTCTCCTTGAAGTTGGCCTGGACCCAGATGTCGCTGTCCGGCACAAGGGACAGCAGGTGGGCGCCGACCTGGACGTACTGGCCGTTGCGCGCGGCGCGCTGTCCGACGCGGCCGTCCACAGGGGAGCGGATCTCGGTGCGCCCGAGGTTGATTTCGGCCTGGGCCACTTCGGCGCGGGCAGTGGCGATCTGCGCTTCCAGGCGCTTGACCTCGGCATTTAGGGCATCGATCTGCTGGCGCTGGGCCTTGAGGTCGGCCTCGGCCTTGGCGACCTGCGAACGTGCCACGCGGGAGTCGGCGGACAGGGTGGTGACTCGCTCTTCCGAGATGTAGCCGGGCTTGCGCAGGGTCTGGGCGCGGGACAGGTCGATCTGGGTGCGGCCAAGGGTTGCCTGGCTGGCTGCCACGTCGGCCTGGCTGGCGGCGATCAGGCTGGACTGCTGGATCAGCTTGCTCTGTGCCTGGGTCAGTTCCGCCTCACGGGTCGCGAGCTGGGCGCGGGCACGTTCCAGGGCCAGTTTGAAGTCGTCGGCTTCGAGGCGTACCAGCAGGTCGCCCTTCTTCACTTGCTGGTTGTCGGTGACCAGGACTTCGTCGATTCGGGCGCCCAGTTGGCTGGAGATGCGAGTGATTTCACCCTGGACATAAGCGTTGTCGGTGGACTCGACGAAGCGGCCGATCAGCAGCCAGTGGGCAAAGAAGCCGGCGATGACCAGTGCCACCAGGGCGATGAAGATGAACAGGCGGCGTTGCAATTTTGCAGGCATATGAAAACCGGGCTCGAAGTCTTTGCAGAATGTTGCGAATCTAGCAGTGTTCCGTCCTCGCAAATAGACAGTACAATTCAGAAACTTTGTTGCTTATAGGGAACAATCATGGGGCTGGATGATGCGCTGATCTTCACCCGCGTGGTCGAGTGCCACAGCTTCACCCAGGCCGCGCAGAGCCTGGGCATGCAGAAATCCACCGTCAGCCGGCGCATAGCCCTGCTTGAAGAACGACTTGGCGTCCGCCTGCTCAATCGCACCACTCGCAAGCTGCGCCTGACCGAAGTGGGGCTGGCCTATTACGAGCGCTGCCGGCAGATCATGCTGGACTTCGCCGAGGCCGAGCAGGCGGTGATGCAACTGCAGCAGGAACCGTCCGGCCTGCTGCGGGTGACGGCGCCCATCGAGTTTGGTCAGCTGTTCCTCGGCAAGGTGCTGGGCAGTTTCATGCGCCAGTATCCGCAGATCACCGCCGAGGTGGAGATCACCTCGCGAAACGTCGATCCGCTGGAGGAGGGCGTGGATATCGCCATCATGATCGGCCAGCCCCAGGATTCCACGCTGATCGCCCGCAAGCTTTTCGAGAGCGCCCGGCGCCTTTGCGCCAGTCCGGCCTATCTGGCAGCTCACGGCACTCCGCGTACGGTAGAGGCACTGGCCGGCCATCGCGCCGTGCTGCTGCCGCAGGATTCCCAGCGCTACTGGATGCTGCAGGGGGAAAGCGTGCCCTGCCAGCGCGTGCTCTATTGCAACAACATCACCTTCGCCCGGGAAGCGGTACTGGCTGGCGCCGGCATCGCTGCGCTGCCCCTGATGTTCACCGAGCCCGCCGTGCGGCGAGGCGAGCTGATCGAACTCCTGCCTGAGGCGCGTCTGCCCAGTGGCGAGATCTATGCTGTGTATCCGTCGAGGCGCTTCCAGGCGATGAAGGTCAAGGCCTTCCTCGACTTCCTGATGCGCAGCCTGCCGGTTCAGGAAGGTCACTTGCTGGAGCCCGCGGCGGCCAGCCTGATAAGATCGCGCCTTTGATCGTCCCTCTGTTTCGAGAACAATCCATGACCACCGTCCGTACCCGTATCGCGCCGTCGCCCACCGGCGACCCGCACGTGGGCACTGCCTACATTGCCCTGTTCAACCTGTGTTTCGCGCGCCAGCACGGCGGTCAGTTCATCCTGCGCATCGAAGACACCGACCAACTGCGCTCCACCCGTGAGTCCGAGCAGCAGATCTTCGACGCCCTGCGTTGGCTCGGTATCGAGTGGGACGAAGGCCCCGACGTCGGCGGCCCGCACGGCCCCTATCGCCAGAGCGAGCGTGGCGAGATCTACAAGAAGTACTCCCAGGAGCTGGTGGACAAGGGGCATGCGTTCCCCTGTTTCTGCACCGCCGAGCGGCTGGACAAGCTGCGCGCCGAGCAGACCGAGCGCAAGGAAACCCCGCGCTACGACGGCCACTGCATGCACCTGTCCAAGGACGAGGCCGACAAGCGGATCGCCGCCGGCGAGCCTCACGTAGTGCGCATGAAGGTGCCGAGCGAAGGCGTCTGCGTGGTGCCGGACATGCTCCGCGGCGACGTGGAAATTCCCTGGGATCGCATGGACATGCAGGTCCTGATGAAGACCGACGGCCTGCCCACCTACTTCCTTGCCAACGTGGTGGACGACCACCTGATGGGCATCACCCACGTGCTGCGTGGCGAAGAGTGGCTGCCCTCGGCGCCCAAGCTGATCAAACTCTACGAGTATTTCGGCTGGGAGCAGCCCAAGCTCTGCTACATGCCGCTGCTTCGCAATCCGGACAAGAGCAAGCTGTCCAAGCGCAAGAACCCCACCTCCATCACCTTCTACGAGCGCATGGGCTTCCTCCCCGAGGCGATGCTCAACTATCTGGGCCGCATGGGCTGGTCCATGCCGGACGAGCGCGAGAAGTTCTCCCTGGCGGAGATGGTCGAGCACTTCGATCTGTCGCGTATCTCGCTGGGGGGGCCGATCTTCGATCTGGAGAAGCTGTCCTGGCTGAACGGCCAGTGGATTCGTGAGCTTCCGGTGGAGCGCTTCGCCGCCGAAGTGCAGAAGTGGGCACTCAACCCCGAATACCTGATGCGCATAGCGCCGCACGTGCAGGGCAGGGTGGAAACCTTCAGCCAGATCGCCCCGCTGGCGGGGTTCTTCTTCTCCGGCGCCGTGCCGCTGGATGCCAGGCTGTTCGAGCACAAGAAGCTGAGTCCGGACCAGGTTCGCCAGGTCATGCAGCTCGTGCTGTGGAAGCTGGAGTCCCTGCGCCAGTGGGAGAAGGACCGCATCACCGGTTGCATTCAGGCAGTGGCCGAGAGCCTGGAGCTCAAGCTGCGTGATGTCATGCCGCTGATGTTCCCGGCCATCACCGGCCAGGCCAGCTCGGTCTCCGTGCTGGATGCTATGGAAATCCTTGGTGCCGACCTCAGCCGCTTCCGGCTGCGCCAGGCCATCGAGTTGCTCGGTGGTGTGTCGAAGAAGGAAACCAAGGAGTGGGAGAAACTGCTCGCGGCCATCGCCTGATGGCCCTTCGGTCGGTGCGGGTCAGGGCCCGCGTTGGCCGAGGTCGGGTAAGTGTTTGTTCTTCCAGATAAAAAAGTTCGGTTCGTAGAAAAAATATTGTTGACAGCGGGAGGGGGCGCCCCTAATATGCGCCCCGTCCTCGCGACGGGGCTATAGCTCAGCTGGGAGAGCGCTTGCATGGCATGCAAGAGGTCGACGGTTCGATCCCGTCTAGCTCCACCACTCCTTCAAGAGTGGGTCGCGAAAAGGCATGAAGGTTTCGTCCCCTTCGTCTAGTGGCCTAGGACACCGCCCTTTCACGGCGGTAACAGGGGTTCGAGTCCCCTAGGGGACGCCATTTTCCAGCAGTATCGGTCATGCCGGTACGGCCGAAGCAGTTCGGGGCTATAGCTCAGCTGGGAGAGCGCTTGCATGGCATGCAAGAGGTCGACGGTTCGATCCCGTCTAGCTCCACCAAATACGATGCGCCACGCATCACGAGGGCCAGCTTGAGAGCTGGCCCTGTTGTCAGAAGGTTTTGTCCCCTTCGTCTAGTGGCCTAGGACACCGCCCTTTCACGGCGGTAACAGGGGTTCGAGTCCCCTAGGGGACGCCACTTTCCAGCAGCATCGGCCGGGCCGGTGCAGCCGAAGCAATTCGGGGCTATAGCTCAGCTGGGAGAGCGCTTGCATGGCATGCAAGAGGTCGACGGTTCGATCCCGTCTAGCTCCACCAAATCGATGCTTTGCGCATCACACAGGGCCAGCCTAGCGCTGGCCCTGCTGTTCGAAGGTTATGTCCCCTTCGTCTAGTGGCCTAGGACACCGCCCTTTCACGGCGGTAACAGGGGTTCGAGTCCCCTAGGGGACGCCACTTTCAATTTCCCGCTCTGCGGGCTTTTCAAGGGTCATTCCAACTTGGGGTGGCCCTTTTGTTTTTCCGCCCGAAAATTTCCAGCTCCGACGAATGGTCTCGCAGGCGGCTTGCCAAATTGTATTACGCAAATAATATTATGGCTGTAATTCAAATGAGGAAGCCGCCATGAGCGACAAGAAAGCCCAGACCCGCGAGCGCATCCTGCAGGCCGCCGCTTCAGCCATGTTGCAGCAGGGCCCGCAGGAGCCGGGCGTGGCTGATGTGATGGGTGCCGCCGGACTCACGGTTGGGGGCTTCTACGCCCATTTCGCCAGCAAGGACGCGCTGATGCTGGAGGTGTTCGAGCAATTGCTGCGCAAGCGCCGGGACCTCATGGCGTTGATTGATTCGAGTCTGCCCGCGCCGGAACGCCGTGCTCTTGCAGCCGGTTTCTATCTGTCGCGCAAGCACCGGGATGCCACACGCTCCGGTTGTCCGCTGCCCAGCTCCCTGGGTGCGGTACCGAAGCTTCCAGAGGCTTACCGGACACTGCTGGTCGAGCATCTGGAAGTGCTCAGTGCAGCGATGTGCGACAGCCCGGAAGAGGCCGACATGGCCCTCGCCGACATCGCCCTGATGGTGGGTGGCCTGGCCCTGGCTCGCGCCCTGGGTGAGGGAGACCTGTCTGACCGCGTGCTGCGCGCCGCCAAGTCGGCGGTCATCTGAGGAGCCTGATCATGAATAGCCTGAGCCTCATCCGTGGCATCAACGCCACCCTCGGCCGCCTGGCCCCGCGGGTCATCGCCCGGCGCATGCGTCGTCAGTTCATGACGCCCCGCAACCTGCCTCCGCGGGATTGGGAGATGCCGATGCTCGGCAGCTCCGAACGCATCACCCTGCGCTTCGGTCTTTCCGCGCTGCGCTGGGGCAGTGGCCCGACCGTCCTGCTGATGCATGGCTGGGAAGGGCGCCCAACCCAGTTCGCCAGCCTGATCCAGGCTCTGGTGGATGCCGGTTACGGTGTGGTGGCGCTGGATGCGCCGGCCCACGGCCGCTCGCCGGGGCGTGAAGCCAATGTCGTGCTATTCGCCCGGGCCTTGCTGGAGGCGGCGGGTGAGCTGCCGCCCTTGCATGCGGTGATCGGGCACTCCATGGGTGGCGCCAGTGCCTTGCTGGCCAGCCAGATGGGTCTGCAGGCGCGTGCGTTGGTGAGCATTTCAGCGCCCAGCCGTATCCTCGGGCCGCTGCGCAGCTTCGCCCGTTACATGGGGCTGCCACCCAGGGCGCGGGCGCATTTCGTCAGCCAGGTGGAGGCCCATGCGGGGATTCCCGCGGCGAGTCTCGACGTGCAGCGCTACCAATTGGATATCCCGGGGCTGGTGGTGCACGCCGCCGACGATCCGGTGGTACCCGCTGGAGACGCCCAGATCATTCACGATGCCTGGTTCGACAGCCAGTTGCTGCGCCTGGAGCTGGGTGGACATCAGCGCCTGTTGTCCGATCCCCGGCTGATCAGTGCCGTGCTCGGGTTGCTGGCGCAGGTTCGCGAGCCTTCCAGCGCTTCGCGAGCCCTGCGTTGAGCCTCGGCGGGGCTGGCGGGTGACCCGCCGTCAGTGCTCTACTTCCAAGGTTCATCGGCCCGGCGCTGTCGGCTTCGGCGCGGGGCCGGGAACTTTGCAACGTGGAGAACTGACATGAGCCTGACGATGGATGTGGTGCTGCAGCGGGCGCGACCGGTTCTGCCCGTGCTGGTGATCGAAGATACCGGGCTGGCACTGGATCTTGCCGGGGCGCTCAGCGCCGGCGGCATCGAAGTGCTGGAAGTGACCCTGCGCACGCCGCGCGCGCTCGATGCGCTATCGGCGATCCGCAAGGAGTTCCCGGACCTGCTGGTGGGCGCCGGCACCCTGATCCATACCGAACAGTTCCTCGAAGCGCGGGACGCCGGAGCGCACTTCGCCGTCAGCCCCGGTTGCACCGAGCGTCTCGCGGCGGCTGCCGATGATTCCGGTCTGCCGTACCTGCCCGGTGTGATGACGCCGTCGGAGGTGCTGCTGGCGCTGGAGTACGGCTACCGTTCGCTGAAGCTGTTCCCGGCCAATGGCAATGGCAGCGTGAAGATGCTGAAAACCCTCAAGGGCCCGTTCACCGGCATCCGCTTCTGCCCCACCGGCGGGGTGACGCCGGATAACCTGCTGAGCTTCCTGCGCCTGCCCAACGTGGCTTGCGTGGGCGGTACCTGGATCGCGCCGTCGAGCCTGATCCGCGCCCGCGCCTGGGACCAGATCACCCAACTCGCCAGTGAAGCCCGCGAACTGGCCAGCAGCCTGGAGCACCATTCATGACCTGGGACATGTCCAACCCGTTCGTCATCGACATCAAGGTCGGTGCCGACGACATCGATGGCCTCGGCCATGCCAACAACGCGGTCTACGTCAGCTGGCTGGAACGCTGCGCCTGGCGCCACTCCCAGAGCCTGGGGCTGGACCTTGCCGAATATCGCCGTCTGGATCGCGCGATGGCGGTGCTCCGGCATGAGATCGATTACCTCGCCGCCGCCTACGAAGACCAGGAGCTGCAGATGGGGACCTGGATCGTCGAGTCGGATCAGAAACTGAAGATGGACCGGCGCTTCCAGCTGGTTCGGCCGGAGGATGGCGCCACGCTGCTGCGGGCGAAGACCACCTTCGTCTGCATCGAGCTGTCCTCCGGCCGGCCCAAGCGGATGCCGAGCGAGTTCGTCGAAGGTTACGGCAGAGCGCTGCAGCCGCCGTTCCCTCTGGAGCTCTGAGCGTCAGTCCGCCGCGGGCGCGAGGAATACCTCGTGCTCGACCTGCACGATGCGCAGATGGCGGACCTCGCCGGGCTCGATGATCGCTGACTGGGAGGTGCCGACGAACTGACCTGCGCAGTGACTGGAGCCGTGCTGCGCAACCCGCAGGCTCACTTCGCCAGCGGGGACCGGAATGCTCACGGACTGGCCCGGCGCGACCCGCGCCACCAGCTCGTTCTGTACGTAAAGTTCGATATCGCAGGCGTTCGGGGCGTTCACGTCTCGGCTGATCAGCAACTCGCCGAAGGCCTCTGGCACCGATTGCGGCGGCGCCAGTATCGCCTCGCTGGCAGCGAAAACCGCAGTAGTGGCCAGCATGAGTGCGGCGAGGACGGGTACGAGCGAATTCATCCGGGCAGTTCTCCTGCACTGAAACGGTGAAATTTCGACCACCAGTCCCGTCGTACGCTCCCCGGGATATTCGCCGTCCGTCATGCTGCGTAAACTACGCGCCTTTTTCCTGTGAGCCTTTCCCCCATGCAAATCGCCCTGGCCCCGATGGAGGGGCTGGTCGACGAGATCCTTCGCGATGTGCTGACCCGTGTCGGCGGCATCGACTGGTGTGTGACCGAATTCATCCGGGTCTGCGATCGCCTGTTGGCGGCCAGCACCTTCGAGAAGCTGGCCCCTGAACTGGCCGATGGCGCCCGCACCCGCGCCGGCACGCCCATGCGCGTGCAATTGCTCGGTTCCGACCCGGTCTGCCTGGGCGACAACGCGGCGTTTGCCTGTGAGCTCGGAGCCCCGGTGGTCGACCTCAATTTCGGTTGCCCGGCCAAAACGGTGAACAAGTCCCGTGGCGGTGCCGTGCTGCTCAAGGAGCCTGAGCTTCTGCATGCGATCGTTCGCGAGGTGCGCCGCGCCGTGCCGGCGGACATTCCGGTGACCGCGAAGATGCGCCTTGGCTTCGAAAGCCCTGACGGCGCCCTGGATTGCGCGCGGGCCCTGGCCGACGCTGGTGCCCAGCAGATCGTGGTGCATGCGCGAACCAAGGTCGAAGGTTACAAGCCGCCTGCGCATTGGGAGTGGGTGGCGCGGGTGCAGGAAGCGGTCAAGGTGCCGGTATTCGCCAACGGCGAAGTCTGGACCCTGGATGACTGGCGTCGCTGCCGCGAAGTGAGTGGTGTGGAAGACATCATGCTTGGCCGGGGCCTGGTATCCCGTCCCGACCTCGCCCGGCAGATCGCCGCCGCGCGCGGCGGCGAGCCGGTGCAGGAAATGACCTGGACCGAACTCCAGCCCTTGCTCCAGGACTTCTGGCGCCAGGCCCGCAGGAAGTTGGCGCCGCGTTATGCGCCCGGCCGCCTGAAGCAGTGGCTGGGTATGCTTACCCGCAGCTACCCCGAGGCGGTCGCGCTGTTCGCCGAGGTGCGCCGTGAAAACGACTGCGCGCGGATCGATTCGCTGCTTTGGGTGCCTGACCTGAGCCGGGAATGGGCTGAAGCGGTCTGAACTTCCCGTGGGGGCGGGGCGCTAGCGCCCGCCCGCTACATCCAGAAATGCCCCGCTGGTGTAGGACGCCTCTTCGCTGGCCAGCCAGAGGATCGCGCTGGCGACTTCCTCGGCTTCGCCGCCACGCCCCATGGGCACCGACTGGCTCACCCGCCGGACCCGGTCCGGCTCGCCGCCGCTGGCGTGGATCTCGGTGCGGATCACGCCGGGACGCACCGCGTTGACCCGAATCCCCTCCGTCGCCAGTTCCTTGGCCAGGCCCAGGGTCATGCTGTCGACGGCGCCCTTGGCGGCCGCGTAGTCGATGTATTCGTTGGGCGCGCCGATGCGCGCGGCGATGGAGGACAGGTTGACGATGGCGCCGCCCTGTCCGCCATGGCGGGTGGACATGCGCTTGATGGCTTCCCGTGCGCAGAGGAAGCTGCCGGTCACGTTGGCCCGCAAAACCCGCTCGAAACGGGCGACGTCCATGTCTTCCAGGCGCATCTGGCGTTCCAGCATGCCGGCGTTGTTGACCAGCACGTCCAGCCGCCCGTATGCCTGGTCAAGTCGTTCGAACATCGCCAGTACCTGGGCTTCGTCGCCGACATCCGCGCAGAGGGCCAGGGCGCGGCCGCCAGCGGCCTCGATTTCACGCACCAGCGCTTCGGCCGAGTCCCGCTGCTGCCGATAGTTGATTCCCAGGGCGTAGCCGCGCTGCGCGGCGAGGCGCGCCGTGGCGGCGCCGATGCCCCGGCTGGCGCCGGTGATCAGCATGACTTTCATGAGTTTTTCCTCGGGGTCTTGAAATGTTTTCGAGCGTCCATATCTAGGTTGCTGCGGGACGCCGAAGTCGGGTCCCGCTCTCGAAATACTTGCTGATTATTCAGGAGATCAACATGAGCACTGCATTTTCCCTCG